>NZ_CP039727.1:4154229-5436472 GCF_005154805.1 Bacillus sp. S3 | reverse complement strand
CACCCCTTGTGGACAACTTTCTACAGACCGTTAGGATAAACTATCCACACGTTATCCACAATTTGTGGATAACAAATATTTGAGATGAAGTTATTCAGAGTGAAAACACAAATATAATATCAAATAATTGCTTAAGGTGCAATGCCTTTTGATAGTTTATCCACAACCGTAACACGATGTGCATAATAATTGTCCACAGGTAGATAACTTGTGCAAAAGCTGTCAATATCTTGTGTGGATAATGAAAAATGTGTCGATTTTTTATCCACAGGCGAAAAAGCAGGAGATGAGGATCCACCCAAGAGAAAATTCCTCATGAATATAGAATTTCTGGAAACCTGCTTTATCATGTTTAAAAAATAATGGAAATAAGGAACAATATCTGGAGAGTAGTTGACAATATAATGCTGACGTCTTTATAATAGTTAAGACTGTCATATAGTTAATTTGATAGCTATTCCTCAGGGAGGTGTCATATAATGAAAAGAACATATCAACCAAATAAGCGTAAACACAGCAAAGTTCACGGTTTCCGCAGTCGCATGAGCTCAGCAAACGGACGTAAGGTTCTAGCTCGTCGTCGTCAAAAAGGAAGAAAAGTATTATCAGCATAGACCACTGAAGCGTCAGTGGTCTTTTTTATAAGAAAAGCGAAAGCGTCAGGGCGCTGGAGCTAGACAATAAGAAAAGCGGAAGTGCCCTTGTCAGGCGACTAGCCGCGAGGGCACTGAAGCTGGACAATTCTCAAGTTCAAAGACCAAAGGAGTTTTTTTATGAAAAAAGAATTCCGAATTAAGAAGAATAAAGAGTTTCAGGCAGCTTTCCAGAAGGGGCACTCCTTCGCTAATCGCCAATTTGTGGTTTACTCTTTGCCGAAAGAGGGGCAGGATTTTTTTCGTATCGGCCTTTCGGTGAGCAAAAAGATTGGAAATGCTGTTACGAGAAACAGAATTAAGCGATATGTCAGGCAATCGATCCATGAATTGGATGATCAGCTTTCCAATGGAAATGACTATGTGATTATTGCCAGGAAGCCAGCAGCAGAAATGGACTTTTTTGAAGTAAAAAAAAGTTTAACGCATGTTCTGAAGGTTGGAAAAGTATTGAAGAGGAAATAAGTTTACAGATTTAGTTAAATAATGCTGTATAGTCGAGACAATTAAACAGAAAAAATGATAAAATACTTTTGAAATAGTACATAAGAAGGTAACTGACATTTTTTTTAACTTTATATTTGGCAAGGAGGAACATTTGCTTGAAAAAACGAATATTACTTTCGTTCGGCCTGCTTTCTGTGTTCTTGTTTTTAACAGGGTGCAGTGAAATAAAGAAGCCGATTACTTCGGAAAGTACAGGGTTTTGGAATGAATACATCGTCTATCCTTTATCATGGTTAATTAAAGAAGGAGCGCATTTACTCGGTGGAAGCTATGGTTTATCACTGATTGTCGTAACTATTATTATCCGTTTAGCAATGTTGCCACTGATGATTAAGCAGACAAGAAGCTCCAAGGCGATGCAGGCATTGCAGCCGGAAATGAAGGCACTTCGGGAAAAGTACAGCTCGAAAGATCAAAAGACACAGCAAAAGCTGCAGCAGGAAACAATGGCCCTTTTTCAAAAGCATGGCGTCAATCCAATGGCCGGCTGTTTTCCATTAATCGTGCAAATGCCAATCTTAATTGGCTTTTACCATGCCATCTCGAGAACAAGAGACATTGCATCGGACAGCTTCCTATGGTTTGACCTTGGGGAAAAAGATCCCTATTACATCTTGCCAATCATCGCTGGAATTACCACCTTTATTCAGCAAAAAATGATGATGGCGGGCCAGGAGCACAATCCGCAAATGGCTATGATGCTGTGGATGATGCCGATCATGATTGTTGTGTTTGCATTCAGTTTCCCAGCAGCCCTTTCACTGTACTGGGTTGTCGGAAATATTTTTATGATTGTCCAAACCTATTTTATTAAAGGACCGGATTTAAGGGCGCAGGCCACCGGTAATGCGGGAGGAGCAAAAAAGTGAAACAAGTAACTGCTACAGGACAAACTGTCGAAGAAGCAGTAGAATCAGCTTTAGCTCAACTACAAACAACAAAAGACCGCGCAGATATAAATATTATTGATGAAGGTAAAAAGGGGATTTTTGGTATCTTTGGTTCACGTCCGGCAGTTGTTAAGGTTACGATGGTCATTGATCCAATTGAGGAAGCAAAGAAATTCCTGGTTCAAGTAAGTGAACAAATGGGTGCACCGGCGGAGATTGAAATCAAACGGGAAGGCAAACAGGTTTACTTGATCATGACCGGGGAAAAAATTGCGCTGTTAATCGGAAAACGAGGTCAAACCCTTAATTCGCTGCAATATTTGACCCAGTTGGTGATTAATCGCTATGCTACTCAATATTTAACCGTGATTTTGGACGCTGAAGATTACCGAAACAGAAGAAGTGAAACGCTCGTTCAATTGGCTCAGCGGCTTGCGGGGAAGGCTGTCAAGTCAGGAAAAGATGTAGCGTTGGAACCGATGCCTTCTTATGAGCGTAAAGTGATTCATACCGCTTTAGCTGATAACAAACGAGTAAAGACATTTTCAGATGGAACTGAACCCCATCGATTTATCGTCATTACACCAGTGAAAAGATAATGAAAAAAAACATCCTATCCATTGATAGGGTGTTTTTTTTGTCATTTTTCATAAAAGTATGGTTGATTGGAGCGGAACACGAGACTTAGGCTGGAGAACGGGGCGGAAATCAACATTGTTGATAACTATTGCTTGAAGATTTCACACTTTATTGTTATTCACATGTGGATAAGTTAAAATAATAAATAGACATTTTGGACTGTGGATAAGGTTAAGATGCTTTTTTAACAGAAATTCATGTGGTATTCTACTATTTTGGAGAAAAAATAACTTTTTATATAGTAAGTGTTAGTTGTTACTTGTGAGGTGAAGGAAATGGAATTTGATACAATTGCGGCCATCTCAACTCCGATGGGGGAGGGAGCTATTGCGATTGTTCGATTGAGCGGTGATGATGCCGTTCCAATCGCAGACAAGCTGTTTAAGGGTATTGGAGGAAAAAAACTGACAGAAGTGGCGAGCCATACGATTCATTATGGCCATCTTCTCGACCCGAAAAACAATGAAGTGGTAGAAGAGGTAATGGTCTCGGTTATGAAAGCACCAAAGACGTTTACAAAAGAAGATGTTGTCGAGATCAACTGCCACGGCGGGATTGTGTCTGTGAATCGCGTGCTGCAGCATGTGTTGAAATACGGGGCAAGATTGGCGGAACCCGGCGAATTTACGAAACGGGCCTTTTTAAATGGACGGATTGATTTATCGCAGGCAGAAGCGGTCATGGATTTAATTCGGGCAAAAACCGACAGGGCGATGAACGTGGCACTTGGACAAATGGAAGGGCGCTTATCAAAGCTTGTCAAAAAGCTGCGCCAGGAGATTTTAGAAGTGCTCGCCCATGTCGAAGTAAATATCGATTACCCAGAGTATGATGATGTCGAGGAAATGACTCATAAGATGCTGCTGGAAAAAGCTCATTTTGTTCGGGAGGAAATTCAAAAGCTGCTGCAAACATCGGAGCAGGGTAAGATTTTACGTGAGGGTCTATCAACAGTCATTATTGGACGGCCAAATGTCGGTAAATCATCATTATTAAACAGTCTCGTTCATGAAAATAAGGCAATTGTTACCGATATTCCCGGGACGACACGTGATGTGATTGAGGAATATGTCAATGTCCGCGGAGTGCCGCTCAGACTGTTAGATACAGCTGGAATCAGGGAGACAGAGGATATTGTCGAACGGATTGGCGTTGAACGTTCTCGGCAAGTATTAAAAGAGGCGGATTTAATTTTACTTGTGTTGAATTATTCTGATTTGCTGACAATCGAGGATGAGCATCTTTTTGAAGCGGTAAACGGGATGGATGTCATTGTTATTGTTAATAAAACGGATTTGCCGCAGCAAATCAATATGGAACGTGTAAAGGAATTGGCGAAAGGCCATAAACTGGTTACTACTTCATTGCTCGAAGACCTTGGTGTTGATGAACTGGAGGAGGCTATTGCCTCATTGTTCTTTGCCGGATCGATTGATGCCGGAGATATGACCTATGTGTCAAACAGCCGCCATATTGCGTTGCTCAATATGAGCCTGCAGGCGATTGAGGAAGCGATTGAAGGGGTGGAAATCGGCACCCCGATTGATATTGTCCAAATTGATTTAACGAGAACTTGGGAACTGCTCGGAGAAATTATCGGCGACAGTGTCCATGAAAGCCTTATTGATCAGCTATTCTCGCAATTTTGTTTAGGGAAATAGAAAAGATGACTCTTCTTATGTTTTTCCCGGTATTAGAGGGGATAAAATAGAGGAATGAAGTTTAGAGGAGCCCGTTTCGGTTGGAAAATTGAGAAAAGGCGCTTATAGAGTTTATAGGAGCCGGTTTAGTTCAAGAAGTTGAGAAGAGGGTCGCTTATAGAGCTTATAAGAGCCCGTTTCGGTTCAAAAATTGTGAAAAAGGGTTCCAATTGGACTTATTAGAGACCGTTTGGATTAAAAAATTGGTTAAAAGGTATCCAATAGGTCTCTAGGAGCCGAAACTATTAAAGCAAAGTTGAAGATTCAGCGTTTCCGTCATGATACGGAAAAGGAGGAAACAAATGCAATACGAAGCAGGAAGTTATGACGTCATTGTCGTTGGTGCCGGACATGCCGGCTGTGAAGCGGGACTTGCCGCAGCAAGACTTGGCGCGAAAACATTAATGATCACGATCAACTTAGATATGATTGCCTTTATGCCTTGTAACCCATCCGTCGGCGGCCCCGCAAAGGGGATTGTTGTGCGTGAAATTGACGCACTCGGCGGGGAAATGGCTAAAAATATTGATAAAACCTATATTCAAATGAGAATGCTGAACACCGGTAAGGGTCCGGCAGTGCGGGCATTACGGGCACAGGCCGATAAATTTGCCTATCAGCACGAAATGAAAAAAACATTGGAAGAAGAAGCAAATTTAACCCTAATCCAAGGCATGGTTGAGGAATTGATTGTCGAAGAGGGGACTGTTCAAGGGGTTATCACGAAAACAGGGGCAGTCTATCGCTCCAAAACGGTGATAATCACGACAGGGACATTCTTACGCGGGGAGATCATCCTCGGTGAATTAAAATATTCCAGCGGCCCGAATAATCAACAGCCGTCAATTAAGCTGTCAGAACACTTAGAAGAGCTTGGCTTTGAATTGGTGCGTTTCAAGACAGGAACACCGCCAAGAGTCAATAGCAATACCATTGATTACAGCAAAACGGAAATCCAGCCTGGTGATGAAGTTCCAAGGGCCTTTTCCTACGAAACAACGAAATATATTACCGACCAGCTGCCATGCTGGCTGACCTATACAAATGACAGTACCCATCAGTTAATTGACGCCAACCTCCATCGGTCGCCGATGTTCTCCGGCATGATTAAAGGAACTGGACCGAGATATTGTCCATCAATTGAGGATAAGGTGGTCCGCTTTAACGATAAGCCGCGCCATCAAATTTTCCTTGAACCGGAAGGAAGAAATACGAAGGAAGTCTATGTACAGGGACTGTCAACGAGCCTTCCAGAAGATGTACAGCAGCAAATCATTAAAACGGTACCCGGACTGGAAAATGCCCAAATGATGCGGGCGGGTTATGCGATTGAGTATGATGCGATCGTGCCAACACAACTTTGGCCGACATTGGAAACAAAAGTAATCAAAAACCTATATACAGCGGGTCAAATTAATGGAACATCCGGTTATGAAGAAGCTGCCGGGCAGGGATTGATGGCTGGGATTAATGCAGGTTTACATGCACTTGGCCGCGAACCAATCGTGTTAAGCCGCTCAGATGCCTATATTGGCGTGTTAATTGATGATTTAATTACAAAAGGAACACCTGAACCATACCGGCTTTTAACATCCAGAGCGGAATACCGCCTCTTGCTGCGTCATGACAATGCTGACTTACGCTTAACAAAGATCGGACATGAAATTGGCTTAATCCGTGATGATCGTTATGAAGCATTTGTAGTGAAAGAGGAAGCGATTGAAGCTGAAAAACAAAGATTGCAGTCGATCATCCTTAAACCTTCCGCTAAGGTACAGGAATTAATTCGCAGTATTGGCGGCAGTGAGCTAAAAGACGGTATCCGTGCCTCCGACCTGCTAAAAAGGCCGGAAATGTCATACGAATTGCTGGAGACTCTGACAAGTCCTGAAGTCCCTTTAGATGATGAAATAAAAGAACAAGTGGAAATTCAAATTAAATATGAGGGCTATATTGAAAAGTCCTTGCAGCAAGTCGAGAAGCTCAAAAAGATGGAAGATAAGAAAATACCTGAAAATATCGATTACGATGCCATTTCGGGATTAGCGACAGAAGCAAAACAAAAGTTAAAGAAAATCAAACCATTATCGCTGGCACAGGCATCAAGAATTTCTGGTGTGAATCCGGCTGATATCTCCATCCTGCTGGTCTATCTGGAACATGGACGAGTGGCTAGGATATCAACTAATTAGAAGGACATAAGTGAGGAAAATAATGAATATTGAACAATTTCAATCCAGTCTTCAGGAAAAGGGAATAACTTTAAGCAGTACACAGCTTAATCAATTTGAAACGTATTTTTCGACATTGGTTGAGTGGAATGAAAAAATGAATTTAACAGCCATTACGGAAAAGGAAGATGTGTATTTAAAGCATTTTTATGATTCCATTACGGCCTCCTTCTATTTTGATTTTACAAAGCCATTTCATCTTTGCGATGTTGGCGCAGGTGCAGGATTCCCGAGTATTCCGTTAAAAATTGTTTATCCTCAGATTCAGGTGACAATTGTTGATTCATTAAATAAACGGATTTCATTTTTACAGCATCTTGCCTCCGTTTTGCATTTGGAAAATGTCCAATTTGTCCATGATCGTGCCGAAACCTTTGGGGTCAATCCGGCTTACCGGGAAAGCTTTGATGTGGTTACAGCAAGAGCAGTGGCAAGAATGTCTGTATTAAGTGAATTTTGTTTACCGCTGGCAAAAGTAGGCGGACACTTTATTGCGATGAAGGCGTTACATGCCAAGGATGAATTGGAAATAGGTCAAAAGGCCATCACCACACTTGGCGGCAAGGTCGAAAAGGTGTACACTTTTACATTGCCAATGGAAGACAGCGAACGGAATATTTTACTCATTAAGAAGGAAAAGCAAACACCAAAGAAGTACCCGCGAAAGCCGGGAACACCGGGGAAAATGCCAATTGAATAAGGTAATTCCCGGGGCATAATTAATATAAATTATGTTTATGTGTGATAAATCTATATAACATTTTTTACGGAAAAATGGTATCCTAGGCAGGAAGAATTTATTTGGATAGAGAATAAGTAATAGGGAGTTTCGTAAAGGTGGTGTTGGGGATGAAGAGTTCATTTACACGCTTTTTTGGCCTCGGCGATAAAGGTGAACAAGAGGTTGAGCTTGAAAAGGATCTGGATATCGAACGAAACGAAGAAATAAAGAAGATACCGATTAACCAAATTATACCGAACCGTTTCCAGCCTCGGACGGTATTCGATGAAGAGAAAATTGAAGAATTATCACGCACGATTCATATACATGGAATTATCCAGCCGATTGTCGTAAGAGAGTTTGCTGTCGATAAATATGAAATTATTGCCGGGGAGCGCCGCTGGCGTGCGATGAAAAAACTGGGTTGGGCAGAAGCGCCTGCAATCATTAAAAATTTATCTGATACAGAAACAGCATCGGTTGCCCTCATTGAAAATTTACAACGTGAAGAATTGTCACCGATTGAAGAAGCCATTGCCTATGGGAAGCTGCTTGAGCTGCACAATTTGACACAAGAGGCTTTAGCGCAGCGCCTTGGGAAAGGACAGTCGACCGTTGCCAACAAGCTGCGTCTGCTTAAATTACCACAGCCTGTTCAAGAAGCGTTACTCAATAAAGTCATTACCGAACGCCATGCACGAGCACTTATTCCGCTGAAGAATCCGGAGAAACAGGTAGCTCTTTTGGCGGAAGTTATTGAGAGGAATTGGAATGTAAAGCAGACAGAGGAACGTGTGGTTAAGCTTCTGGATCAAACGAGGGAAAAACCAAAGCCAAAACGAAAGGCTTTTAGTAAAGATATGCGAATTGCGGTCAATACGATTCGTCAATCGTTATCAATGGTAACTGACAGCGGCATTAATTTGAATGCTGAGGAAGAAGAATTTGACGAATTTTACCAATTTACCATTCGAATTCCAAAGAAAAAGTAACCCGACACTCCATGTGTTTGGTTATTTTTTTTGTCTAACTTCCCTCTGAAATAGTTAATTGGAAAAATTAAGCCGACTGGGATGCTGGAATATTTTTTGAAAAAAACTAACTTCCCAGCCATTTCATGATAAAATAAAGGAATGGAATTTTACTTTCCTCCCCTGATAGGGGATAATTAATCATGCTATTCTGAACATTTGATAGAATCGCAAATTGATAATTTTTGAGAAATAAAGGGTAGGTGACATCGTGGGGAAAATCCTTTCAATCGCAAACCAAAAAGGTGGAGTCGGCAAAACGACAACCTCTGTCAACCTAGGAGCCTGCTTAGCGTACATAGGAAAACGGGTCTTATTAGTAGATATCGACCCGCAGGGAAATGCAACGAGCGGGATTGGAATTGAAAAGGCGGAAGTTGAACAGTGTATCTATGATGTGTTAGTAGACGATGTCGAAGCAAAGGATGTAATTAAACCGACATCTGTTGAAAATTTGTACGCCATTCCAGCCACCATCCAGCTGGCAGGAGCCGAAATTGAGCTGGTTCCCACTATTTCAAGAGAGGTCCGCTTAAAACGTGCTCTTGAAGAAGTGAGAGATCAATTTGATTATATTATTATTGATTGTCCGCCGTCGTTAGGGCTTTTGACCCTGAATGCCTTAACAGCATCTGATGCGGTGTTAATCCCTGTCCAATGTGAGTACTATGCGCTGGAAGGGTTAAGTCAATTATTAAATACAGTCAGACTCGTACAAAAGCATTTAAATCAGGATTTAAAAATTGAAGGCGTTTTATTAACGATGCTTGATGCAAGAACAAATCTGGGCATTCAAGTCATTGAAGAAGTGAAAAAGTATTTCCAAGATAAAGTATATAAAACCATTATTCCAAGAAATGTGCGTCTAAGTGAGGCTCCAAGCCATGGGGAACCAATCATTACCTATGATTCGAGATCCCGCGGTGCTGAAGTGTATTTAGATTTAGCAAAGGAAGTGGTCTCAAATGGCTAAAGGCTTAGGCAAAGGCCTGAATGCATTTTTTAGTGATGTCAGTAAAGAAGAAACAGTTCAAGAAATTAAGCTGAAAGAACTGCGCCCAAACCCATATCAGCCACGTAAAACCTTTCAACAAGAAACAATAGATGAATTAAAAGATTCCATCCTTGAGCATGGCATCCTGCAGCCGATCGTTGTTCGTAAAAGTATCAAAGGCTATGAAATAGTTGTCGGTGAACGCCGTTTCCGTGCGGCCAAGGAAGCAAAACTTACGACCGTTCCTGCGGTGGTCCGTGAGCTGTCGGAACAGCAAATGATGGAACTCGCTGTACTCGAAAACCTTCAAAGAGAAGATTTAAACCCGATTGAAGAGGGACTGGCTTATCAAACGTTAATGGAGAAATTAAAGCTGACACAGGAAGAGGTCGCGAACCGTTTAGGAAAAAGCCGGCCGCATGTCGCCAACCATATCCGTCTGCTTTCCCTCCCTCCTATCATCCAAGAATTGATTTCAACCGGGAAAATATCGATGGGGCACGGCCGAGCTTTATTGGGACTTAGACAAAAAGCAAACCTTCCAGCTTTAGTAGAAAAGGTGATTCAAGAAGGGTTAAACGTCCGTCAATTAGAAAAATTAATCCAGCAATTGAATGAAAATGTTTCACGTGAAACAAAAAAGCCGGAAAAGAAAAAGGATGTATTTATCCAGGAGCGGGAACACTCCCTTCGTGAACGGTTCGGTACAAAGGTTCATATAAAGCAAAGCAAAAACAAGGGGAAAATTGAAATTGAATTTTTCTCACAGGATGACCTTGAACGAATCCTTGAAATACTTGATCAAGAAGAACATGTATAAGCCATCAAATCGATGGTTTATTTTTTTGAAAAAACTCCTTTCCAATCGAAATAAAACATGATAGTTTAATAGTTAATACTATTTCGAGAGGCAAAAAATAGGTGGAATTGCGATGTTTTTATTAGGAACACTTGTAAATGGACTGTTAATTATTATTGGTACACTGATAGGGAAATTACTCAACCGCATCCCTGAGGGAATGAAAGTGACGGTTATGTATGCAATTGGCTTGTCTGTTATGGTGTTGGGCCTCCAGATGGGGTTGAAGAGTGAAAATTTCCTGATTGTCATTATTAGTCTTGTTGCCGGGGCGGTCATCGGTGAGCTGCTTAGGCTGGAAGATAAATTAAATGACCTTGGCGGATGGCTGGAGCGTAAGGTGGGCTCAAATGGAAAAGGAAGTATCTCAGAAGGCTTTGTCACGGCTACATTGATTTTCGTCATTGGAGCGATGGCGATTCTTGGCGCCCTTGACAGCGGTATTCGTGGAGATCATGATGTCCTTTATATGAAATCACTGATAGACGGCTTTACGGCCTTAATATTAACGACCACTTTAGGAATAGGCGTCATTTTTTCCGCCATCCCTGTTGTTCTCTATCAGGGGTCAATTGCCTTGTTTGCGACACAGATTGACCGCTTTGTTCCACAAGCGTTGATGGATCAGTTTATTGTTGAAATGACGGCGACCGGAGGCGTTATGATTTTTGCCATTGGCTTGAATCTCACCGGAATGGTCAAAATTAAGGTCGCAAACCTGCTCCCTGCCATTGTTGTTACAGGGATAATTGTAACGATTATCTACTTTTATCACTATTTTTTACAATAAATGGAATTAAAAGGGAGCAACGTTGGAAAATGATTGCTCCTTTTAGTTTGTCTTTTCTTCTTCTACCCAATTTAAATCTGCCCAGCTTTGTTTTTGGTACGAGACGCTTGCTTGGTATATTCCGCCTGCAATCGTTTTGGCCATTTTCATGACAAGGTTTAAGCGTGTGTTTTGTAAGACGAAAAATTCCATAAATCCGCTGACATTGACGATGCCAGTGATGTGCATGTCACCTACAGCCGGGAGATCCTTATTCACTCCTGCGCCTGGTTTAACAGGTCCATTCCCCACCTGAATCACCCCGACATTTTTTATTTTCCCTAAACAGGCATCAATGCCAATAATATATGGATCAGCATGTTTGGCCCGGATTTCCTTCAGCTTTTCCACAAGATTCACAGCATGAATGGGATCATCCAATGTTCCGTATACGTAAAACGATTCAATGTTTTTCTCTTCTAGCAGGCTCCCGACAAGTGGACCTAATGAATCTCCTGTGGAACGGTCTGTTCCAATGCAAATAAATACAATGGGGCGGCTTGTGACACTGGGAATATTCAGGAGTAACGCCTCGGCGAGATGTCGGGCAGCATGAAAATCATCATGAACAATGTGTGTCTTGGCCCTCCTGTCAAAAAAGCTTGGTTTGAGATTCATTAATTCCACTCCCTGAATGTTATGTACGGTAAATAGTTTTACTATTATACGGAAAATTCAGGAAATCTATACATGAAGTGTAGAAAAACAAAATTCATAATGCTATTATCTGCATAGGAAAATTGCTAAAATAGATTGAATGTAATTGGGTTTAAGGAAGGTGTAAAAATGAGTCTAACGGCAAAGACAATACAAGAAGATATTAATAAATTTCAAGATGAAGATACATGGCTGAATCTTGGTGAGAGCGCGCTAAAAATTATTGCCATTTTAGTTATTGCCAATATCATTATCCGTATTGGCAAAGTGGCCATTCACAATGTTTTTAAGATTAGAAACTTGTCACCGCTTAATACATCAGAACGCCGTGAAGACACGCTTTCTAGGCTGCTCGATAGTGTTCTTACTTATGTGGTCTATTTTATCGCGATAATGATGGTTCTTTCAGTTTTAGGAATTGATGTCAAGGCACTTATTGCCGGAGCGGGAGTTGTCGGGTTAGCAGTAGGTTTTGGAGCACAGAGCTTGGTAAAGGACGTTATTTCCGGTTTCTTTATCATTTTTGAAGACCAGTTTTCAGTTGGCGATCATGTTCGAATAGGAGAATTTGAAGGCAATGTCGAAACTATTGGATTAAGAACAACGAAAATTAAAAGCTGGACAGGCGAAGTTCATATTTTACCGAACGGCAGCATTTCTCAAGTGACCAATTTTTCAATCAATAATAGCCTTGCTATCATTGATATTGCCATCTCCTATGGAGAAGATATCGAAAGGGCTGAAAAAGTGATTGCCGGTGCATTGGTAAATATGCCAAGCCAATATGAGGAGTTAACGAAGGCACCGGAATTATTAGGAATTCAAACAATGGGTCCGAATGAAATTGTTTTGCGCATCATCGCTGAAACATTACCAATGAAGCAGTCTGGTGTAACTCGGGGAATTCGGAAGGATATAAAACTTATTTTAGACGAAAATGGGATTAAAGCACCAAATCTTAATTTTTTTATGTACCAAAACGGATCCGGTCAATCGAAGTAGAAATGGGGGATAAGTGATGGAGGAAAAGGAATTTGCCCTAAATGATGTGGTTGAGATGAAGAAACAGCATCCCTGTGGGACGAATCGCTGGAAAATCATTCGTCTGGGGATGGATATTCGGATTAAATGTGAGGGGTGCGGCCATAGTGTCCTCATTCCACGCAAAGAGTTTTCAAGGAAAATGAAGAAAATATTGGTGAAGCATGAGGATTAAATTCATGCTTTTTTTTCTTATCTAACTATATTATTCTTATAACAAACGTAGAAATAGAGTGTTTTGGGGGTGGAGCATTTGGCAGAAATACGAAAGTCAGCTTGTCCGTTAAATTGCTGGGATAGCTGTGGTTTTCATGTAACAATTGATCAGGATCAGGTTGTAAAGGTTGAAGGTGACCCCTCCCATCCCATCACACAGGGGAAAATTTGCGGACGCGGACGAATGCTCGAAACAAGGACAAACTCCGGGGAGCGCGTATTGCATCCGTTAAAAAAGGTAAACGGAACATTTCAGCAAATCTCCTGGGAACAAGCTCTTGATGAGATTGCTGCAGAATTAAAAAAAATTAAAAAAACATACGGATCAACTGCTGTTCTGCACAGCCATGATTATGCGAATAATGGAATCCTAAAAAATCTTGATCAGCGCTTTTTTAATTGCTATGGCGGGGTAACAGAGCTTTATGGGTCGCTTTGTTGGGGCGCAGGAATTGAAGCGCAAAAATGGGATTTCGGCAATGCCTGGAGTCATGAACCTAATGACATTTACAACAGTAAAAACATTATTATCTGGGGAAGAAATGTTGCCAGGACCAACATGCATTTTTTTGAAAAACTGCTTGAAGTGAAGAAAAAAGGCGCAAAAATTTATGTTATTGATCCACTTTACAACGCTACGGCAAAACTAGCCGATGAATATATAACAATCAAGCCGGGGATGGATGGATTATTAGCTGCCGGCATTATCAAGGAAATGCTAAGATTAGGTCTCGAGAACCGTGAGTTTATTGAGCAATCCACCTATGGGTTTCGGGATTTGGAACAGCTTCTCGATACGATCACCCTAGAGGAAATTAGTGAAATGACAGAAGTCCCTTGTGAGGTTATGTCAAGTTTAGCATATGTTTATGCAGATAAACCGACAGCTACCTTTATGGGGTTAGGGATGCAGCGTTATACAAATGGCGGAAATACGATTCGCCTGATTGATGCCCTTGTGGCCGTCAGCGGGAATATTGGGATTACCGGCGGCGGTGCTAATTATGCCAATGTCCAGGTGGGACAAAGCTTTGCATTTGACGAGTTAACCCTCGCTGAACGCAGGCAGCATCATAGGCAGTTTTCGATCATGAAACAGGCGGAAGAAGTGCGGAAAGCAACGGATCCGGAAATAAAGATGATCGTTGTGACCTGCGGCAATCCCTTAACACAGGTGCCTGACAGCGAAGTGGTTAGACAGGCCTTCTCCTCTGTTTCCACTCTTGTTGTGGTTGAACAATTCATGACGGATACTGCGCTGATGGCTGATTATGTTTTACCGACAACAACAGCTTTTGAAGAAGAGGACCTTTACTATTCATCTATGTACCATCATTATGTCAACTATGGCCCAAAGCTTGTCTCGGCCCCTGGTGAGGCACAGCCTGATTTATGGATCTGGACACAATTAGCGGAGCGGCTCGGATTTGGTGCTGATTTTGCTTTTTCAAGAGAAGCGTTTCTGGAGATGACACTTACACCTTTAAGAGACAGAGGGATTACCCTTGAAAAATTAAGGGCAGAGCACACATTGGAACTTCCAGTTGAAAAAATTCCATGGAGGGATCACACCTTCCAAACTCCAAGCGGTAAGTATCAGTTTACAGCGCGGGAAAAAGGTCAGAATGGCCTGCTAACATTAGCGGTTCCGGATGAATCAAAATGGGAAGACCCTGAGCTTGCTGAAAAATATCCTTATCATCTCCTAACGATTCACCCTATGCGCTCGAACCATTCGCAGAACTATCACCTTTTGACTCCAAAACCGAAAGTGAAGGTAGAGATTGCACCAAATATAGCAGAACATTTTGCACTGAAAAATGGTGATTTCGTCAAGGTTTGGAATGACCGCGGAGAGATAAAAGGGGTGGTTTCTATTTTAGCAAAAGCCCATCCGAACACGATCAATATCGATGAGGGAATTTGGCGTGAATTTGGCGGGTCTGTAAATCAGCTGACTTCAAGCAGAGAATCCGATAATGGCCTTGGGAGTACATTATATGATTGTCTTGTAAATATTGAAAAAGTAAACTAACTGCCGCTATTTTGCGGCAGTTGTCTTTTTGCAGATAAATGCCTATAATTGTGAAAGACTTGTCTTTTCATGATTATGGGACTAATTATTTTTGTTTAAACATAGAAGAATTTCTTTTGAGGAGTGAATGTGAATGGCTTTAACAGCTGGTATCGTAGGGTTGCCGAACGTTGGTAAGTCTACTCTTTTTAATGCAATAACACAGGCAGGAGCGGAATCAGCAAACTATCCCTTCTGTACGATTGACCCGAATGTCGGCATTGTCGAGGTTCCTGATCACAGATTACAAAAATTAACTGAATTGGTGCAGCCGAAAAAGACCGTGCCAACGGCATTTGAATTTACCGATATTGCCGGGATTGTCAAAGGGGCCAGTAAAGGTGAAGGACTCGGAAACAAGTTCCTTTCGCATATCCGCCAAGTGGATGCAATTTGCCAAGTAGTTCGCTGCTTTGCTGATGAAAACATTACCCACGTATCCGGGAAAGTCGATCCAATTGATGATATTGAAACAATCAACCTTGAGTTAATTCTTGCTGATATGGAATCCGTGGAAAAGCGGATTAGCCGCGTTGAAAAATTGGCTAAGCAAAAGGATAAGGATGCTGCCGCTGAATTTGAAGTTCTTGCAATGCTGCGTGATGCCTTTGAAGCAGAAAAGCCTGCTCGAACCGTTGATTTTACCGACGAGCAAATGAAATTAGTTAAAGGTTTGCATCTATTAACAATCAAGCCAGTCTTATACGTAGCGAATGTTAGTGAAGACGATGTAGCCGATCCATCTGAAAATGAATATGTGCAAAAGGTGCGAGAATTTGCTAAGGCTGATAATGCCGAGGTAATCGTTATTTGTGCAAAAATTGAAGAGGAAATTGCTGAACTTGAAGGCGAAGAAAAGCAAATGTTCTTAGAAGAACTTGGCATCGAGGAATCCGGTCTTGATCAATTAATCCGTGCAGCGTATCATCTGCTTGGTTTAGCCACCTACTTCACAGCTGGTGTACAGGAAGTTCGCGCATGGACATTTAGAAAAGGAATGAAAGCTCCACAATGTGCGGGAGTCATTCACTCTGATTTCGAACGCGGTTTTATTCGGGCGGAAACAGTCTCCTATGATGACCTGCTGGCAGCCGGCAGCCATACGGCAGCGAAAGAAGCAGGAAAAGTTCGTTTAGAAGGAAAAGAATACGAAGTAAAAGACGGCGACGTCATCCACTTCCGCTTTAACGTGTAATTAATAAGGACTGGCATATTTTGTCGGTCCTTTTTGATTGTGCGACGGGCAGTCGTACCTTGTGCAGATTACTTGCACTGAATGAGTTGTTAAAGGTTGGAGTACGTTATCTCGGTAAACACGACTCCCGAATTCCAGAAGACTCATTCTCTCGAAGGTGGAAGTCCTTCCATTAGAGTGCTGATACAACTAGTGAAGACTAATCTAGGGCATCACCGTGAGGTGGTGTCTGAAGGAGATGCGGACAATCGAGAGACCCGTAGTCGGATAAGCAGACCCAAATGCAAAAGTGTGAAGCACGGCGGCGGGGTAAGTTGGCGACCATGCGATTATAATGGGAAGCCCGCTACAAACAGTAATGGTTTCTGTTCAATGAATCAGCCGGGCAGAAACAGCTTACCAAGTGATGGTGCTGGGTATGTTTAAAAGGAAGGTACGATGACCCCGTGAGGTCTCCATTCTTACCGAAAGGACATTCATCTATAAGGTTAATCTGAAATGATGGCTGTGGATGGAGAAGTCAGACGTTCTCATAGTACGGAAGTAGTGTATGGACCAAACCATACATGAACGGAAGGGGAACGACCTTGTGGCTCCACATCTTTAAAGGTGTGTAATGCTAACAGAAAACGATACTTCGGTATAAACGAGCTGAATGTACACAATGAAGGGTGCGGAATATGCAATGAATCAAGCGTTAAAATTCAAATGGCATAGTATTTACGGACAAATTCTTTTCGACAGAAAACTAAAAGCTGCTTGGGAAAAAGTAGAAGCCAATAAAGGGTCTGGTGGTATTGATGGCGAAACGATTGACAGTTATAGATACCGTCTAGAAGAAAATTTAGATTCGCTTTTACAAAAGTTAAGAAAGAAAGAATACAAACCTTCCCCAGTAAGAAGGCACTACATTCCCAAGAAAAATGGCAAAAAGAGACCTCTAGGCATACCAAATATAGAAGACCGAATTGTCCAACAGGCTTTGGTAAACGTTCTTCAGCCGAAATTTGAAAAGGGTATTTTCCACAAATGGTCATGTGGGTACAGACCTAATGTAGGACCAGAGCGTGTTCTACAAATAATCCTTGCAAATATCGAACAAGGTTACAATTACATCTTCGATGCAGACATTAAAGGATTTTTCGATAATATTCCACACAAAAATCTAATAAAAGTCTTAAACAAATACATTGCAGATGGAACTGTGTTAGATATGATATGGCTGTGGTTAAAGGCGGGATATATGGAAGAAGGAAAATATCATTTAACTGATTCTGGGACTCCGCAAGGAGGAGTCATCTCGCCACTACTTGCGAACGTTTATCTAAATGAACTTGACTGGACTTGGGCAGAACATAAATTTCGATTTGTAAGATTCGCTGACGACTTCTTGATATTTGCTAAATCAGAAGAAGATATTAAAAAGGCGGCTGAGATTACGGAAGATAAATTAGCCGAACTCGGTCTGGAGCTTGCATCGGAGAAAACAAAGATTGTAAATTTTGATGACGATGACTTCGACTTTATGGGATTTACGTTTGAACACTGGAGAAAACGTAAAAAGGATGGTAAGCCATACTATATCGCCAAACCAAAAGAAGCTACTTGGAAGGATTTTCGACAGAAAATCAAAGATAAAACCAGGAAAACTCTAACCCTAAGCAAGGAAAAATGGATTGACCAAGTAAATCCTGTAATACGAGGTAAGGTTAACTATTTTCTAACCATATATAAAGCGATTAAAGCGAATGAAGAACATGGATTTGCAAGTTCATGTTTCTTTAAAGCATTCGGGAAAGAGTTACAAGCGATAGATGGCTATATTCGGCAAAGACTAAGAGTATCCATGATACATGCCCATCCAAGCCAAAGAAAAGGTCATGCCATGAAAACGAAGTGGAATAATAAATTCTTTGCGATGATAGGTCTCATCCCTTCATATTGGTATTATTATCATAAAATATACGGTTTTTCCTTAGAAAGCTACATTCTTCGAATGAAAGAGAAGCAACAAGAGAAACAGGAGAAAAGAGTTCTTAAAGCAAAAGAACAAGGTCAAGAGTATTATACTCCCGACCTTGTTCGTAAAATGAAATATGCACAAAGATTAGCAACGTACTGATTCTGTAACACATTGGTAAGCCGTATGCCTTAATAGGGCACGTACGGTTTGATGAGGGGGTAGCCTCGAAAGAGGTTACCCTACTCTATTTATAGCTATATTGATTAGAGCGGAAATCAACAGAAAAGTTTGCTTAAAAATCACATTCCTGTGAACAACATTGCATTTTTATTATACTTGTGCTATACTTTCAACTTGTGAGTAATGAATAATTGCTCCTTGCCCATTCGGGCCGTTTAGACCAAAAGGAGGTGACTGTGATGAATAAGTACGAAATCATGTACATCATCCGCCCAAATATTGAAGATGAAGCGAAGAAGGCTCTTGTTGAGCGTTTCAACACAATTCTTCTTGATAATGGTGCGGAAACTGCTGAAACAAAGGATTGGGGTAAGCGCCGTTTAGCATACGAAATCAACGATTTCCGCGACGGATACTACCAAATCGCTAAAACAACATCTTCAGCTGATGCAGTACAAGAATTTTCTCGTCTTGCAAAGATCAGCGAAGACATCATTCGCCATATCGTAATTAAAGAAGAAGCATAAGATTAACATAAATATTTTTGGTAAAAAATGTTTCACGTGAAACATATTCTGAAAAAAGGAGTTGATTCTGATGATGAATCGTGTCGTGCTTGTTGGCCGTTTAACAAAAGATCCTGATTTGCGTTATACACCAAATGGGGTCGCTGTAGCTACTTTTAGTTTAGCAGTTAACCGTCCGTTTTCTAGTCAGTCAGGTGAACGTGAAGCAGACTTTATTAACTGTGTTGTTTGGCGTAAACCAGCTGAGAATGTGGCGAACTTTTTAAAGAAAGGCAGCCTAGCAGGTGTTGATGGCCGTATTCAAACCCGCAACTATGAAGGACAAGACGGTAAACGTGTGTATGTTACAGAAGTCGTAGCTGATAGTGTTCAATTCCTTGAACCTAAAAGTGCGTCAGGCGGCGGCGGGAGAGGCAACGATTATTACGGTGCTCCTCCTATGGAACCACAAGGGAATCCATATGGCAGCAGCAATCAGAATCAACGACAAAATCAAAATCAGAATCAAAACCAAAATAAAGGGTTTACGCGAATGGATGAAGATCCGTTTGCCGGAAATGGACAAATTGACATCTCTGATGACGATCTTCCATTCTAAACAAATCCTACGAACGTTATAAAATAAAATAATAAAGGAGGGAATTTTCATGGCAGGAGGACGTAAAGGCGGTCGCGCAAAACGCCGGAAAGTGTGCTATTTCACAGCAAATGGTATCACTCGCATCGATTATAAAGATGTGGATTTACTAAAAAAATTCATCTCTGAGCGTGGAAAGATTTTACCACGTCGTGTAACTGGTACAAGCGCTAAATATCAACGTAAACTAACAGTTGCAATCAAACGTGCACGTCAAATGGCATTACTACCATTTGTTGCAGGTGAATAATAAAGCAAAAAGGCAGTAGAGGCGCAGTCCTCGCTGCCTTTTTTGTTATATAAGAATTCATAAATTTCGACATTGAGAAATGTCCAGCTCCAGCGCTCTAGGCCATACGCCGCTGACCAGGGCTCCTCCGCTTTTCTTATTTGAATCAAAGTCCATATCTGCTAAAATAGGATGATAGGCTTAAGATATTTAGGGGTGTTGAAGTGAAAAATGTACGCAAACTAACAGAGGGAGCCATCCTTCTCGCTGCATTTACTGTTCTTTTATTAATAACGATTTATGTACCGCTGATTGGCTCTATTCTAAATATAGTCCTGCCTGTGCCGTTTATCATTTTCTCAGCAAAAAATACCATGAAAAATGTTGCCGCCTTCTTTCTCGCTGCGGTTGCCATCTCGTTTATAGCCGGATCAATTGCGGGTCTGGGGTTAATGCTTTTATACGGGATTCCAGGTGTGTTCATTGGCTATATGCTGCAGAAGAATAAGAGCAGGACGGCAATTTTAATTGCCAGTTCACTGATTCTTATGGCTGGCATGGTCATCAATTATGCGGTGATCGTTGCTTTTATGAAAATTGATATCATTCAGGAGATCCACACTGCCTTAAATCAATCGCTGCACGACACGCAAGAGATGTTGAAAGCGATGGGGAGAGAGGATCAGATTAAAGGACTGCAAGAGCAAAACGCCAATCTCATTAAAGTAATTGAAATCTATGCTCCGAGCATTTTAATTTTGGGAGCTGTTATCATTTCTTTTATTATTCAATGGGTGTGTTTTCCGATTGTAAAAAGATTTGGGGTACGTGTAGAGCCGTGGGGAAGCTTCCGCAATCTTTCACTGCCAAAAAGCCTGTTGTGGTACTATTTAATTGCTTTAGGGGCGATGCTGCTGCTTCGTCCGGAGGAAGGAACGTATTTATTTTCTGTTTTAGTCAATGCGCGCTACATATTAGAATTTTTCCTGATTTTTCAAGGGCTTGCCTTCGTGTTTTTTATTTTCCACCAAAGGTCAGTTGCGAAGGGATTGGGAGTACTTGTTGTAATTCTTTCTTTCACGATTCCAATTGCCCGTTATATAATAATGTTATTGGGTATTACAGATTTAGGCTTTGATTTTAGAAAGCAGTTTGAAAAAAAAGAGTAAGACTCGCGTCAAGGAGCTGAGAACTTTGCCTGCATTTTTTGAAAAGCGGTCAATTCGTTACCCTTTTTATGGGCTAATTGGCGTAACCGTAATCCTGCTCATTGTCCTGTTATTATATAATTGGATCTTAAGTGTTGCCGGACTGCTATTAATGATTATCCCCCTCTACTTTATGTTTGTCATCGATCATCGGGAACGGACGGAATTGGAAGAATATATCTCAACGCTTTCGTACCGGGTGAAAAAAGTCGGCGAAGAAGCACTGATGGAGATGCCAATTGGGATCATGCTCATCAATGAAGAATATTTTATTGAATGGACCAATCCTTTCCTGTCATCCTATTTTGATGAGGATACATTGGTTGGCAAGTCGCTGTATGATATTGCAGATACGCTGATACCGTTGATTAAACAGGAAGTAGAGACAGAAATTATTACCCTTCATCAGCGGAAATTTCGCGTGATTCATAAACGAGAAGAGCGTCTATTGTACTTTTTCGATGTAACCGAGCAAAAGGAAATTGAGAAAAGGTATCAGGATGACAGAACGGTCATTGCGACCATCCTTTTGGACAATTATGATGATCTGACCCAGGGGATGGATGATCAGATGCGCGGCAGTATCAATAATTTGGTCACTTCTATTCTGAATAAGTGGGCAACAGACAATGGCATCTTCTTAAAAAGAGTTTCATCGGAACGATTTATTGCTGTTTTTAGCGAACGAATTCTCCATATTCTTGAAAAAGAGAAGTTTGCAATTCTGGATGAGATCCGGGAAATGACTTCGAAGCAGAATGTTTCTTTTACCTTGAGTATTGGGGTTGGCACAGGTGTGACCTCATTGCCGGAATTAGGGGTCTTAGCCCAATCAAGTCTGGATTTAGCTTTAGGCAGAGGCGGCGACCAAGTGGCGATTAAACTGCCGAATGGGAAAGTGAAATTCTTTGGCGGCAAAACAAATCCGGTTGAAAAACGGACACGGGTCCGAGCCCGCGTGATCTCCCATGCATTACGGGATTTAATCATCGCCAGTGATAAGGTCATCATCATGGGACATAAAAACCCTGATATGGATGCAATTGGTTCAAGTATTGGCATTTATAAAGTTGCCCAAATGAACCAAAAGGAAGCCTATATCGTCGTCAATATGCAGGAAATAGATAATGCTGTGAAACGGCTGATGGGTGAACTTCGTCAACAGGAACAATTATTTTCCCGTTTTATCGGTCCTGAACAAGCATTAGAAATTGCGACGGAAAAAACACTGCTTGTTGTTGTTGATACTCATAAGCCATCCATGGTCATTGAAGAACGGTTATTAAACAAAATTGATCATGTGGTCGTGATTGACCACCATCGCCGCGGCGAAGATTTTATAGACAATCCATTGCTTGTGTATATGGAACCGTATGCCTCGTCTACCGCGGAATTGGTAACGGAATTTTTGGAATATCAGCCGAAACGCGGTAAGATTGAGATGATTGAGGCAACAGCCCTCTTAGCCGGAATCATTGTAGATACGAAAAGCTTTACACTAAGGACGGGCTCACGGACATTTGATGCCGCCTCCTACCTCCGTGCTCATGGTGCTGATACGGTTCTCGTTCAGAAGTTTTTAAAAGAAGATGTTGATACATATATAAAGAGGTCCAAGCTCATTGAATCAGTCTCTTTTTATCATGATGGAATTGCGATTGCAAAAGGAACGGAACAGGAGCTCCATGATCAAGTGATTATTGCTCAAGCAGCCGATACTCTGTTGACAATGGATGGGGTACTCGCCTCTTTTGTGATTGCTAAACGCAGCGAAGGCGTGATTGGGATTAGTGCAAGATCGCTTGGGAACGTCAATGTACAAGTCATTATGGAAAGCTTAAAAGGCGGCGGCCATTTAACAAATGCAGCAACACAGCTGTCCGGCCTGTCGATTGAAGAAACAGAGATACAATTAAAGCTGGCGATTGATGAATATTTAGAAGGAGTGAAAAAGGAATGAAGGTCATTTTTCTAAAGGATGTTAAGGGTAAAGGGAAAAAAGGGGAAGTAAAAAATGTGGCAGATGGCTATGCACATAACTTTTTAATTAAGCAGGGTTTAGCGGTTGAAGCCAATAATGCCAGCATTAGCTCATTAGATGCTCAAAAAAAGAAGCAGGAAAAAATGGCTGCTGAAGAGCTTGCTGAAGCGAAAAAACTGAAGGAAACACTGGATACGATTACGGTTGAATTAAAAGCCAAGGCCGGTGAGGGCGGACGCCTTTTTGGTTCGATTACAACAAAACAAGTTGCTGAAGAATTGCAAAAGAAGCATGGCATTAAAATCGATAAACGGAAAATGGAATTAGCGGATGCCATTCGCACGCTTGGCCATACAAAAGTACCTGTCAAGCTTCACCATGAAGTGACAGCGACATTAACGGTTTCTGTGACAGAAATCAAATAGGTGAAAATTTGCCAGTACGAAGTTGAGAATAAACATGATAGAATAGAACAAGTAAGCAATCGGATGTGATGTGATCGGTTTTGACTGGTCACTTTTTTCTTTACTCTTTATTGCGTTTTTAATTAAATCCTTCGAAGGCAGGAGGTTTTTGATAGGATGAATGATGTATATGCAGATCGTATGCCGCCGCAAAATATAGAGGCAGAACAGGCGGTACTAGGGGCAATCTTTCTTGAGCCCTCTGCTCTCACAATGGCTTCGGAAATTTTAATTCCTGAAGATTTTTATCGTGCCTCCCACCAAAAAATCTTTCATGTAATGCTCCATCTAAGTGATCAGGGTAAAGCGGTTGACCTCGTTACGGTAACAGAGGAACTCGCGGCAGCTAAACTGATTGAGGATATTGGCGGTGTCAGTTATTTAAGTGATCTGGCCGGATCTGTTCCGACGGCAGCTAATATTGAGTATTATGCTAGAATCGTAGAAGAAAAGTCGTTACTTAGAAGATTAATCCGCACGGCAACCACTATTGCCTCTGATGGTTATTCGCGTGAAGACGAAGTGGAAGCCCTGTTAAGTGAAGCAGAAAAAAGCATTTTAGAAGTGGCGCAAAGAAAGAATGCCGGCGCCTTCCACGATATTAAAGATGTACTCGTTCGGACATATGACAATATTGAGGAAATGCATAAACGTGTGGGCGAGATTACAGGTCTTGAGACAGGGTTTGTCGAACTTGACCGGATGACAGCAGGCTTCCAGCGCAATGACTTAATCATTGTGGGTGCCCGTCCTTCCGTTGGTAAAACTGCCTTTGCCTTAAATATTGCGCAAAATGTGGCGAAAAAGACAGGTGAAAACATCGCCATCTTTAGTCTCGAGATGGGGGCAGAGCAGCTTGTCATGCGTCTCTTGTGTGCCGAAGGAAATATCGATGCGCAAAGGCTTCGTACCGGGTCCTTAACAGAGGAAGACTGGGGTAAGCTGACGATGGCAATGGGCGCCTTATCAAACACAGGGATCTATATTGATGATACCCCTGGGGTGCGTGTCGGTGATATTCGCTCAAAATGCCGCCGCCTAAAGCAGGAGCATGGTTTAGGGATGATTTTAATTGATTATTTACAGCTTATTTTAGGCAGCGGCCGCTCCGGCGAAAACCGTCAGCAGGAAGTATCGGAAATTTCCCGGTCTCTTAAGCAATTGGCTCGTGAGTTGCAGGTGCCGGTTATTGCCCTTTCACAGCTGTCCCGTGGTGTCGAGCAGCGCCAGGATAAGCGTCCCATGATGTCGGATATTCGTGAATCAGGTTCGATCGAGCAGGACGCCGATATTGTTGCCTTCCTTTATCGTGATGATTATTATGATAAGGAATCTGAAAGTAAGAATATCATTGAAATTATTATTGCTAAACAACGGAATGGTCCAACCGGTACGGTTTCGTTAGCCTTTGTGAAGGAATATAATAAATTTGTTAATATAGAGACACGTTATGATTCTCCGCCTGGAGCGTAATGTGTCATGGTGGAGTCAGCCCTCATTAAGCTGGCTCCATTTTTATATTCATAGTTTCATATTTTTACGAACGTATATGATATTTTTATATAAAATGTTCGTGTTTTGTTTGATTTTTTAGGATTAACTTGATAAACTATTGTGGTGAGATAATTAATTAAATAATTAATAATAGATGTAAAAATTTCGGAGGTGCCTTTCATGTCATCAGTAGTGGTTGTTGGTACGCAATGGGGAGACGAAGGAAAAGGGAAAATTACCGATTTTCTTTCAGAAAATGCTGAGGTCATCGCTCGTTACCAAGGTGGTAACAATGCAGGCCACACCATTAAATTTAACGGGGAAACCTATAAATTACATTTAATTCCTTCAGGGATATTTAATAAAGAAAAAATCAGTGTCATCGGTAATGGAATGGTTGTTGATCCAAAGGCACTTGTACAAGAATTAGCTTATTTACATGAAAAAGGAATTACAACCGAGAATCTTCGGATTAGCAACCGTGCCCACGTCATCCTTCCGTACCATTTAAAATTAGATGAAGTGGAAGAGACACGAAAAGGCGCTAATAAAATCGGAACAACGAAAAAGGGAATCGGCCCTGCTTATATGGATAAGGCAGCCCGTGTTGGTATTCGTATTGCTGATTTACTTGACCGTGAAATTTTTGAAGAGAAACTTATACAGAACCTTGAAGAAAAAAATCGCTTATTCGAGCGTATTTATGAGACTGAAGGCTTTAAAAAAGAAGACATTCTCGACGAATACTTTGAATATGGCCAACAAATTGAGAAATATGTGTGCGATACATCTGTTGTATTAAATGATGCATTGGATGAGGGCAAGCGTGTTTTATTTGAGGGTGCTCAGGGCGTCATGCTTGATATCGACCAAGGTACCTACCCATTTGTTACTTCTTCGAACCCAGTTGCAGGAGGCGTGACAATCGGTTCTGGTGTCGGCCCATCAAAAATCACGCATGCAGTCGGTGTATGTAAAGCGTACACTTCTCGTGTCGGTGATGGTCCATTCCCAACTGAATTAAATGATGAAATCGGAAACCAAATTCGTGAAGTAGGTCGTGAGTATGGAACAACAACAGGCCGTCCGCGCCGTGTTGGCTGGTTTGACAGTGTTGTCGTTCGTCATGCCCGCCGTGTCAGCGGATTAACGGACCTTTCTCTTAATTCAATCGATGTGTTAACAGGGATTGAAACATTAAAGATTTGCACGGCTTATCGCTTCAAAGATGAAGTCATTACCGAATATCCTGCTAACTTAAAGGTTTTAGCACAATGTGAGCCTATTTACGAGGAGCTTCCTGGCTGGACAGAGGATATTACAGGGGTTAAAACATTAGATGAACTGCCTGTAAATGCCCGCCACTACGTGGAACGTGTAACACAGCTTACAGGTATTCCGTTATCCACCTTCTCAGTCGGCCCGGATCGAAATCAAACAAATGTTGTCCGCAGCCCGTGGAGAATGATCTAAACCAAAGAACGAAGCCCTCTTTCAGGGGGCTTCAAATTTTTTTAAAAAAGTTTATAAAAAGTATTGCGTTATTACAATCACCCATGATATTATAAGAAGCGTCGCCACAATACGACAAATTACAACGTACGAGCCATTAGCTCTGTTAGTGGATTTTTAAAAAGTACGAGCCATTAGCTCAGTTGGTAGAGCATCTGACTTTTAATCAGAGGGTCGAAGGTTCGAGTCCTTCATGGCTCACCATTTACATTTACTATGGCCCCTTGGTCAAGCGGTTAAGACACCGCCCTTTCACGGCGGTAACACGGGTTCGAATCCCGTAGGGGTCATTGGCTTTTGATTGTCAGTAAGCGACTGGCAAGGACGGTCTCCTTGCTGGCAATCAATTAAATCTGGTCTGGTAGTTCAGTTGGTTAGAATGCCTGCCTGTCACGCAGGAGGTCGCGGGTTCGAGTCCCGTCCAGACCGCCATCTAGATGGCTCAGTAGCTCAGTCGGTAGAGCAAAGGACTGAAAATCCTTGTGTCGGCGGTTCGATTCCGTCCTGAGCCATAAAAAAAGGAAGCTTGCCTATGCATGCTTCTTTTTTTTATCTATGCCGCAGCTACTGTAATGAACCCGTAATAATAGTTCCTCTTTTTTACAAAACTCCTCCATAGTTTGTCCTAGTTTCCAAAATTAAAATCTACTACTCTAGAACTACATCAATCTCTGTTTTAATAGGGATTCACCCCTACTATTTAAGAAAAATATAGCTTCAAAATATGATAAAACGACTACCATATTTCAAAGAAATGTAGGAAAATGTCAGCAATTATACATTTTTGTTACATTATAAAGACTATTAATCTTTTTAAATAAAACTATGTTAAAGTAAAAGAGGTCTAAAATTCTGGAAAATTCTTTACATAGCATAAATCCAAGTTTATAAGGGTTTTACCGTGGTTTAGGAGGAAAAAATGTTATTCTCGAATAAAAGCTCCAAAAGATTCTTATTATTAAAAACAACTGTAGTCACTGCCATGGCTGCATCTGTTATCGCTTTTAGCAATGGCCCGGTTGCATTTGCTACATCATCAAAATTGACCACTGTTTATCATGTATATCTTAATAGCACCTACATAGGTAATGTTACCGATAAAGAAGTAGTGAATAAAGTTATAGCTGAGAAAGTTGATACAGCAAAGAAATCCTTCAAGGATGCAAATTTTAATATAGGTTCACAGGTTCAATACATACCTGAACAGGTCTTCCGAGCAGCAACAACCAATCAAGATACAGTGCAAACGATAAAGGACACATTCCAGCTTCAAGCTGAAGCCTCCGCTCTCGTGATTGACGGGAAGCCGGTTGTTTACCTTGGTAATAAGGAGACAGCTGAAGAAGTCGTGAAAAAGCTGAAACTGCAATATGTAACTGAGGAGCAATTAACGGAACTTGAGGCAAGAAAGGCCAAATCCGATGCATCCTTACCGGCATTACAAGAAAATGAAACTCGTATAGTAGACGTTCGTCTATCAAAAAATGTTTCAATCGAAGACGAAAACATTGCTCCGGATCAAATGATGTCTGCTGATGATGCCGTTACCTTTTTACAAAAAGGGACTTTGGAAGAAAAGAAATATGCGATTCAAGAGGGCGACGTGCTTGAAACCATTGCTCAGGATCATGGATTAGCGAAAGCTGATCTTTTAGCCTTAAATCCTGATTTAACAGAGGACACCCTTTTGCAAATTGGTCAGGATATAAACGTAACAGCGCTTCAACCGTTTGTCGAGGTAATCGTTGATAAAGAAGTCAATCAACAGGAAGTCATTCCATTTGCCAATGAAGTCGTTGAAGACTCATCGATGCCAAAGGGTGAGACGAAAGAAAAGCAACAAGGACAAAACGGTTCGCGTTCTGTAACATATGCCATCACAGAACAGAATGGGGTAACGGTTAAGAAGGACCAGTCAAGCGAGCAGATTATCCAGCAGCCTGTTAATCATATTGTGGTAAAAGGAACAAAGGCTATTCCATCCCGCGGTGAAGGCAGCTTCGCCTGGCCGGCAGTCGGCGGCTATATTTCCAGTCAAATGGGTTACCGCTGGGGCAAAATGCATAAAGGGATTGATATTGCCAGACCGAGCGACAGGACCATCAAAGCGGCTGATAATGGTGTGGTAGTTTCTGCCGGCTGGAGTGGCGGCTATGGCAATAGAATTATTATTGATCATCAAAATGGTTTCCGCACACTTTATGGACATATGGCATCACTCAATGTTCATGCAGGACAAACAGTTTCAAAAGGAACCGCCATTGGCGTAATGGGATCAACCGGTGACTCAACAGGGATTCACCTTCATTTTGAAGTGTATAAAGATGGCGGCTTAGTGAACCCCCTTTCGTATCTGAAATAATCGTTTGAAAGTCTCTAGTGAAATACTAGGGGCTTTTCATTTTTTTGGAGGCTGCGCCAAATATTGGGTTGCCAATCTTGGCAAATGCTACTTATAGGTGAATTTAAGCGAATAAAATGTTAAAGTAAACTAGTATGGGTATGACTTCTAGATGCTTTTTTTATTGTATATATACTATTTGAATGAGAAGGAGTAATGGTATGGAAAAGAAAATTCTTGTTGTTGATGATGAAAAGCCAATTGCAGATATTTTGCAATTTAACTTAAAAAAAGAAGGTTATGTGGTCTACTGCGCCTACGATGGAAATGAAGCACTACGCCTGGTAGAAGAAATCCAGCCGGATTTAATTCTTTTAGATATCATGCTTCCACAGAGAGACGGGATGGAAGTATGCCGCGAAGTCCGTAAGAAGTATGAAATGCCAATTATAATGCTCACAGCAAAGGATTCTGAAATTGATAAAGTATTAGGGCTTGAACTTGGGGCAGATGATTATGTGACCAAACCATTTAGCACAAGGGAATTAATTGCCCGCGTTAAGGCAAATTTGCGCCGCCACAATCAAATTCTCGCTCAGCCGGATGCTGAAAGTGAAACGAATGAGATTGAAATTGGCTCGCTAGTCATTCATCCTGATGCCTATGTAGTGTCCAAACGAGGCGAAACGATTGAGCTGACACACCGTGAATTTGAACTGCTTTACTATTTGGCACAGCATATTGGTCAAGTGATGACAAGAGAGCATTTGCTGCAAACCGTGTGGGGCTACGATTATTATGGTGATGTACGAACGGTCGATGTAACCGTAAGGCGCTTGCGTGAAAAAATTGAGGATAGCCCGAGCCATCCAACATGGATTGTCACCCGCCGCGGGGTTGGATATTATTTACGCAATCCTGAACAGGAGTAGTTTACTTGATGAAAAAAGTTGGCTTCTTTCGCTCGATACACGTAAAATTTGTAATCATCTATGTCCTCCTAATTTTAGTGGCGATGCAAATTATCGGGGTCTATTTTGTCAAGCAGCTTGAACAAACCTTACGAACCAACTTCCAGACCTCATTGAAGGAACGGGTGAATTTACTCGCCTATAATATTGTCGAAGAGATGGAAAAAGAAAGAACACCTGAAGACCCTACCCTTGAGGAGGATATCAATAAAATTCTGCGTGACTTTGAAGCAGGTGATATCTCGGAAGTGCGGGTGATTGAAAATAGATCGCTAAAAATCCTCGGAACTTCTAATCGCGGCAACCAAGGGGTAGTCGGACAAAGGACGACATTGCTTCAGGTGAAACAATCAATGGTGTTAGAAGAGGATCAAAGTGTTATCAAAGTTGATAAGCCGTCAGGTCACAGGATTTGGGTCCTCTCCACTCCGATTAAGTCAGGGAAAAAGGTAATCGGTGCTATCTATTTAGTGGCAAAAATTGAAAGTGTATTTGAACAGATGAAAACGATTAATGGCATTTTTGCAACCGGCACAGGTATTGCCTTAGCAATCACGGCTGTTTTAGGAATTTTGTTAGCTCAAACCATTACACGGCCGATTGCCGATATGAAGAAGCAAGCCCAGGCGATGGCAAAAGGGAATTTTTCGCGGAAGGTTAAAGTGTACGGTCATGATGAAATTGGTACATTAGCTATGACCTTTAACCATTTAACGAAGAAGCTTCAGGAAGCCCAGGCAATGACGGAAGGGGAACGAAGAAAGCTATCATCCGTCCTGTCATATATGACGGATGGGGTAATAGCGACGGACCGAAAAGGCCGGGTGATTTTAATAAACGAACCGGCTGCTGACATGCTGAATGTTTCACGTGAAACAGTTCTTTCTCAGCCGATTGTCTCTTTATTAGATTTAGATGATACCAATACTTTTGAAGATCTTCTCGAAGAAAAGGATTCATTAATCTTAGACTATAGTACGAAAGCAGAACGCTATATTTTACGAGCGAACTTCTCCGTTATTCAAAAGGAAACCGGCTTTGTCAATGGTTTGATTGCCGTATTGCATGATATAACAGAGCAGGAAAAAATTGAAGCGGAAAGAAGAGAGTTTGTTGCCAATGTCTCTCATGAATTACGGACGCCGCTAACCACGATGCGCAGTTACCTGGAGGCCCTTGCTGACGGGGCGTGGCAGGATAAAGAAATTGCACCCAACTTTTTAGAGGTGACGCGGACAGAAACAGAAAGAATGATCCGGCTTGTCAATGATCTGCTGCAGCTATCGAAAATGGATAGCACAGATTACAAGCTGAATCGGGAATGGGTGAATTTTGTTAAGTTCTATCACCGCATCATCGACCGATTCGAGATGGCCAAGGAACAAAACGTAACCTTTAAAAGAAAACTGCCGAAACAAGAGATTTTTGTTGAAATTGATGAAGATAAGATGACGCAGGTGTTATACAATATCATCTCTAATGCCTTGAAGTATTCTCCAGAAGGCGGCCAAGTTACTTTTTCGGTTAAAGAAAATAATGACCAAATAATCGTCAGTGTCTCCGACCAAGGTGTAGGGATTCCAAAAGAGAATATTAGCAAGATTTTTGACCGCTTTTATCGTGTTGATAAAGCAAGAGCTCGGAAGCTGGGGGGGACGGGACTTGGTTTGGCCATTGCGAGGGAGATGGTCAATGCTCATGGCGGGGCCATTTGGGCAACGAGTGAGGAAGGAAAAGGAACGAAGATTTCCTTTTCACTGCCATACGAACGTTCTGAAGAGGATGAATGGTCATGAGATACGAAAATATAAAGTCGTGGATTTTAACTGTATTAGTCTTGTTTAGTATTCTGTTAACATGGAATCTTTGGACATACCAGCCCAATTACGACACGTTGGAAAATAGCAATATAGTTGACGAGGTTACGGTAAGTGAAAAGCAAGAGGTTCAAAAAATTGTTAGACCGGACCAAGTCTTGTTTCATATTAAAGAACAGCATTATGGAACGAATAATACGGCTGAACTTGAGAAGGTAATTAAGGAAATGAGTCGGTGGTCCATTTTTGATGTGAAAAATTATACGGACAAGGTAGAAAATATCGAGGAGTTACTCCATGGCAGCGGGAATGTTGAGGTAATCTTTCCCGGAGAAGTGCCGATTGAATTATATCGAAGTGTTTTAAACATTGAAGGAAAAAGGGTGCCGTCGTTTAACTTCAATCGGATTATTATTAACGTGGAAGGGCTGAATAAGGAAAACGGGATTGTCTATTTTGTTTCCTCTGAAAATCAGCAGGTCTATATTAGTCATATCTCATCAACTAATTTGACCGAGTTTAATCGTGATTTTTATAAAAATGCCAATCGTTACCCGCAGTATTTTGCCTATAAGGTATCTGATAGACGTACGTTATTTCTGCCAGAGGGCGAAACAGAAATGACAACATATAAATATTTGCCGATCACGCTGAATTCTGAAGAATTCAGGGCTGCACTCTTTAACGATCCAAGTTTCGTACAGAAAAGCTTTGTGCCTCAGGGAGAAGAGTACACGAGTGATTCAAGTAAAATGAATATCAATTATGATACCAATATCCTTCGTTATGTGAATCCGACAGCAGAGGATAATTATATTGACAGCTCCTACGATTTAGTGAAAAGAAGCATTGATTTTGTCAATGAGCACGGCGGTTGGACAGACTCCTTCCGGTTTGTTTCAAAAAGTGAATATAAACGGTCTGTAACCTTCCGCTTATACAGTATGGACGGCTATCCCGTTTTTAACGATCTCGGCCTGTCGGAAATTAATGAGGTCTGGAGCCGGGATGAAATTAATATGTATGTTCGGCCGAATATTGCGTTAGATCTGCCGCTGACAACGGAGATGCAAAAGGTTACGCGTCCATCGGGACATGTCGTGTTGGAGTATTTACAAAATAAAAAGAACTTTAAGCCAGAGCTGCTTGAAGAATTGATCTTGGGCTATCGCATGGAAAGGGATGTGGAGGAGAATAAATTAATTCTTCTAGAGCCCGCCTGGTTCTATCGTTATGATAAAGACTGGGGGCAAATTACGATGGATGAGCTAGGAGGACTAAAGCATGGATTGGAGTAAAATAAAAACCATTTTTATCATTACCTTCCTGATCCTTGATGTGTACCTCTTATTTCAATTCATGAAAATGCGTGATGCCAATAAGTATGAAGTCATAACAGAGGCTTCTTTTGAAGAAAAGCTAAAAGCGGATGAAATAACGTATGTGGAGCTTCCTAAGGCACCGATTAAGGATCAATATTTAAGTGCAAAACCGAGAACCTTTACCAAGAGCGATCTTGCAAAGCTAAAGGGTCAGACTGCTGTAATTAAGGATCCAGGTACAACGCTGCAGGTGACACTTGATAACCCGCTGCAGTTAAATACGAAGTTTGAACCGGCTGACCTTTCTTCTTTGTTTAAAGAAAATATTCTTTATGGTGAGCATTATCAGTTTTGGGAGAAAAATGATAAAAAAAATACCATTACTTACTTTCAACAATATGACAGTTTTCCCTTATATCAAAATATAAAGGGAATGATTACATTTACGTTTAATGCTGACAATCAAATTGTTTCTTATGAGCAAACTTATTTAGAGGATATTGAAAAATTAACGGCAAAAGAGGAAATTCTCCGGCCGTTAAAAGCGATTGAAACCTTGCATCAAAAGGGTATATTAAAGCCGAAGAGTAAAATTACCAAAGTGGAGATTGGTTATTCGACACTGATTGGTTTAGCCGCTTCCCAAGTGTTAGCTCCAACCTGGCGCTTTGTTGTGGATGATAAGGAAAGTTTGTTTGTGAATGCCTTTGAAGGGCAGATTATTCAGTTTAATAGTGATGAAAATAGTAAAGTGGAGTGAGACAGTATGTCGTTACGATATAGCATTCTGGCAAGCGGGAGCACAGGAAATGCCCTGTATGTGGAGTCCGATGAACATTCCTTTCTCGTGGATGCCGGGTTTAGCGGGAAGCAGATGGAGTCGCTTTTTGGACAAATTGACCGTGATATCAGCAAGCTGTCCGGTATTTTCGTCACGCATGAGCACAGTGATCATATTAAAGGGATTGGTGTGCTCGCCCGTAAATATCATTTACCCGTCTATGCGAATGAAAAAACATGGCGGGCGATGGAAAGTTCAGTTGGTGTGATTCCGACCGAGCAAAAGTTTGTTTTTAACATGGAAACGGTAAAGAGCTTTGGTTCGGTTGATATAGAATCATTCGGTGTCTCGCATGATGCTGCGGAACCCATGTTTTATGTGTTCCATCAGGGCGGGAAAAAGATTGTTCTGATTACCGACACAGGCTACGTGAGCGACCGAATGAAAGGGACCATCTCTAATGCCGATGTGTATATTTTTGAATCAAACCATGATGTGCAAATGCTGCGGATGGGCAGATACCCTTGGAACATCAAACGAAGAATTTTAAGTGATGTCGGCCATGTCTCCAATGAGGATGCGGCATTTGCAATGAGTGATGTCGTTGGGGACAATACGAAGCGGATTTACCTTGCTCATTTGAGCATGGATAATAACATGAAGGACTTAGCAAAGATGGCGGTATCACAAACGTTAGAGAGCCGCGGACTCATTGTCGGCGAGCAGTTCGATCTCTATGACACAGATCCAAAAACCCCAACCAATCTAACAGCTGTATAGAATTTTTTAATGAAGTTGTCCTTTTTTGAAGGCACTTCATTTTTTTTATGAAAAAACTATGAACAAATTGAGAAGTTTTCTTTAAAGTCATGCAACTTTTTAGTAATTTAAGGATGAATGAGTATAATTGTTAGTATAAGCCAAAATAAAAAATAGCAACCTTTTCGAATGAGAGGAATGGTGTTAATGGGTTATTATGATGAGCATCCACAGGAGCGTTATCGGGGACAAAAAGGAAAAAGAGGCGGTTATTTTTTCGCCAGCTTAGTTGGTGCAATAATTGGCGCCATGTTAGTGGTCTTTTCCATTCCAACCTTGTCAAAGCAAGGTGTTCTGCCTTATACAATTAATCCAAATACGGCACAAGAAACAAACAATACAACACAGCCAAATGTCATTCAACAGCAGGTCTCATATGATGTCAATACGAACATCACAAAAGCCTTTGATAAATCAGGTGAGGCGGTTGTAGGTATCAACAACATTCAGTCGTCTAGCTTTTGGTCGGATAATGTCGATGAGGAAGAGCCCTCCGGGACAGGATCGGGTGTAATTTATAAAAAGGCCGGCGATAAAGCTTTTGTTGTAACCAACCACCATGTTGTCGAAGGCGCTTCAAAGCTGGAAGTAACGATGTCTGATGGGACCAAAATCCCAGCTAAGCTTCTAGGCAGTGATATTTGGACGGATTTAGCGGTGCTTGAAATCGATGCAAGCAAAGTAAAGAAAGTGGCTGAATTCGGAAATTCCGATAGTTTAAAAATGGGAGAGCCGGTGATAGCGATCGGGAATCCACTCGGAGCCACCTTTTCTGGATCAGTTACACAGGGAATTATCTCAGGGCTGAAGCGGACCATTCCGGTTGATATTGATCAGAATGGCATTGTTGACTGGCAATCAGAGGTATTGCAAACGGACGCAGCAATTAACCCAGGTAACAGCGGTGGAGCGTTAATCAACATGGCCGGTCAAGTGATCGGGATTAACTCCATGAAAATCGCCCAAAATGCGGTTGAAGGAATTGGTCTATCCATTCCGATTAATTCGGCCAAGCCGATTATCGATGACCTTGAAAAATTCGGCACCGTGAAACGCCCGTATATGGGAGTGGATTTAAAATCGGTAGCGGAAATACCTGCGTATTACCAAGAAGAAGCATTGAAGCTTCCTCGTGATGTGACTTACGGTGTGGCACTTCGTCAAGTGGTGTCAAATTCACCAGCATCACAGGCAGGATTACAGGAGCTCGATGTCATTGTTGAAATGGATGGGCAAAAAATCAATGATGTCATTGACTTACGAAAACATTTGTATCAGAAAAAGAAAATTGGCGAGAAAATGACGATTAAATTTTATCGCGGCGGGAAGCTCAAGGAAACAACCTTAACATTAACCGGAGAAAAATTACAATAAGATGTTTTAGGGCGGGCAGGAAAGTGAATGTGTGGTTCACTTTCCTGCCTTTTCTTATGGTATTATGAATGAGGTCATAAGTATGATTGGCGATTTATACGTAAAAAATAATGTAGACAATCAAGTTCGGGAAGGTGAAGATAAATGATTTATAGCTGTGAAGAACATATAGAAATTGCCTTAGATGATATTGTGGATCAATTTCAAACATATCCAGTATTATCACAAATACCTGTGGATAAGTCATCAACAGGATGTGAATATTGCGAAAAACAGGCTGTATATATGGTGGCGAACAAATGATTCCATACAAGATGTGGATAAAAAATGTGTATATGTGGATAACTTCTGTGGATAAGTTGTTTGTAAGCTGTTTGTAATCAAATGAAAAGGGCTGTGGATTGTGAATATCTCGATCATATCGGTTGGCAAGTTAAAAGAAAAATATCTTAAACAAGGCATTGAGGAGTATTTAAAAAGATTATCCGCCTATGCAAAAGTGGATGTCATTGAAGTGGCAGATGAAAAGGCGCCTGAAGAATTAAGTGAACTGGAAATGCTGCAGGTGAAGCAAAAAGAAGGCGAACGAATTCTTGCAAAGATAAGCCAAGATACATATGTAATTGCCTTAGCGATTCAAGGAAAGCTAGGATCATCCGAGGAATTAGCGGATTCATTAGATAAGTTAGCGACATATGGAAAAAGCAAAATTGCTTTTGTTATTGGCGGATCGTTGGGGTTGAGTGATGAAGTAATACGGCGATCAAACGAGCAGCTGTCTTTTTCACGGATGACCTTCCCCCACCAGCTGATGAGACTGATATTGGTGGAACAGATATATCGGGCATTTCGGATTAATCGCGGTGAACCGTATCATAAGTAAATGAGGTTCTTCTTAGTTAATATTCTTGAACGAAATAACTTGAAAGAATAAGATAGTAGAGTATTTTTCTCTACTATCTTTACTAATCAACAGCACCTGTTCGTTTTATTTCAACCTTAATAGTTGATTTTAACTTTAATGTTGAATACTTTTCCCTCAAATCTTTATCACTTAAATTGGAATATTTTCTGATGCTTTTTATTTTTCTTCCAATGCCAATTGGATCAGTATTTAATTTTCTTAACTCCTCAAGAAAATCCCCCAATTCTTTGCTTAGTTCTTCCCCAAGCAGTTGCTCCAATTTTTTTATAGATTTCTTATTGTTAAGAGTAATTGCAGGATGTACTTCTATAGTTGAAACCTTAATCGTTGCGTTTAGATAAAAGTCATCTTCGTTAGATAATTCAACTTTTCCGCGGTGCTTTATTGGGCGAATTGTAATATTAAATTTATCTCCTTTTGGCTTTTCGACTAGTGGTATTCCCTTTTTTTCTAAAACCTCTAGAGGAATGTTTAATGTTATATCTCCCAAAGAAGCCCTGCGATTGGTAAATAATTTTATGAACAAGCTTTTTGTCAAAGAAATAGAACCGACCATTTTATCATCCTTTAATAATGCCACCTTTTCAATATAGGGTGCCGCACCATTCTTATTCGATATAATAGGTAAGGTAGGATCGATGCCAATTTCATATAGAGTGGAGAAAAAATCATGCAGGTTGGAGTTTATTAACATTTCATTCCTTTCTTGCTTATCCAATAATTGATAAATATATGACCCCATCTCAGGGTATTCTTCATAGTTATTATTTTTAATGACTTCTTCAGTATTGTTTGTAATGGCCAAAAATATTAATGATCCAATGCTGCTGTCTCGTTGCATTGTATCTAAAAAAGATGAAATTCCTATCATTTCACTTATATCTTTATCAAATAGTATTGTCCTCAATTGTCCAGATGTAATGTCGTGGCTTGTTTGTTGTTCTAACCTTTGTCTTATTTGTTTGCTTGTAGTACCGACGGCAGAAATGGTTTCACTTGTTTTTTCTTCTTTACGGTCGAATTGCAACAAGCTAATAGAGCCTTTATATGTATCTTTATCAAGTAAATCATAACCAATAATAGTTGAAATCCCTTGCCTTTCTAATATTTTTCCAGGGGGCACGCATGCAGTACAGAGAAGACAACAAAATAGAATAAGCCATTTTTTCATCTTTTCAACTCCATTAAGAATGTGAAAAAATTTTAGATTTAATGATTGAAATGAAATATAACAAGATCGGATAGATAAACCATAGGTAAAAGCCGACATGACCAACTTGATCAAAAAAATGGTTATTGTCGACTCTTTTGGTGACAAAAAAACTCGTGATAAAAATGATTATTGAGATTACCCATATACCATGTTTTTGTTTTAAATGAAATATTTGTTTTACTCCTTTTGAAGAAATGAACAGGTATAAACATAAATTTGGAAAAATAACCAATATCCATAATGGAACGGCAATAAATTCAAACCGTTCAAGAAATGGAAAATGGACCGCGCTTATCATACTGACCACAGGCCAAATATGTATTTCTAATTCCTTTGGACTAAAAAATAATATCGAAATAACAGTTGTTATAAATACAATAAGTGTAGTAAACCAGATTGCTAATTGACTGAAAAAAAGCAGCTTTTTTTTCTCCTTTATAAATGGAAAAATAAAAAATAAAGTTTCAAAACCTAACATTGTAAAACTGGTTTTAAATACTCCTTTCATTATTTGTGCTGGGGTTGCCGACATGACGGGTAAAATTCTAGTGAAGTTTATCGATTCAAGTGGTTGATAAAAAACAAATACAAGCCATATAGTCATTAATAAGGATAAGAAACATACCCCTGCAATTACTCTGAATCCGCCAGATACGGCATAAATGGTTACTAATAATAGCGCTAAAACACCTACCCATTCGTCAACTCCTTCATATCCCCATGTCAGGGACAATTCAACATAAGCGATGATGATAGAGTAAAGTGCTGCAATAAAGTAAATAACAATAAAGGTATTGATGATACTGCCTATAAAGCGACCAAATAAATTCTCGTGTATTTCATAAAGATTACAGTTTTCATATTTAGCAAGGATGCTAATTATCATCCAAATTATAACACTAATGAATAGTCCAGAGAGTAGAACGCTGATCCAGGCATCTTGCTTAGCTTCAAGAAAAACAATTCTAGGGACGCCAAGTATGCCCATCCCGATTTGTGAAGTGTGAATGATAAAGAAAGCAATATAGGCGTTTACAAAACTAATATTTGATTTCATTATCCACCTCAAAATTCATCTAAATCGTTTTCTGTTTTTTTAGATTTCCTTCCTATCCGGAATACGTTTAATGGACGATTGACAACAGGACGTTTCCTATAAAAATGGTGTGGAAGCCGTATGAGGAAGTATTTTAAATCCTTTATCCTAAACGGGTATAGAGGTGCAAGATAAGGTCTATTTAAGGATGTCAACTTTAACAAGTGGACAACTAGTACACAGACACCGATCATAATCCCATTAAAACCCCAAACACCTGCTAGAATAATGAAAGGAAATCTGGCAATTCTTATAGCAGTCCCCATCTCATAAATTGGAGCTGAAAAAGCCCCTAATGCACTAAATGCCACGATAATAATTAAAATATTGCTAGTTAAGCCAGCCTCAACAGTTGCTTGACCAATAACAATTCCTCCAACAATTCCCATTGTTTGACCTACTTTTGATGGAAGACGTGCCCCTGCCTCTCTAAGTAATTCAATTAATAATTCCATTAATATTGCTTCTAGTAAAGGGGGAAAAGGAACTTGTGAACGTGATTGCCCAATGACAATTAACAATTTAGATGGTATAAGTTCAAAGTGATAGGTAAGGATTGCAACATAGAATGCTGTAAAGAGCAGTGATCCAGCCATAGCAAAAAACCGTATAAATCTTATGAAAGTACTCAAAGACCAGCGTAAATAAATATCTTCTGTTGATTCAAAAAACGAAAAAAAATTAGCAGGCCCAATAATAGCCACTGGGCTTCGATCTAAAAGGATACCAACCCTTCCATTTAAAATAGAATAGAGAAATCGATCGGGCAGCTCTGTCATGATAAACTGTGGAAAAAAAGAATAATGATTATCTTCAAGACACTGTGACAAAACTGAACTGTCAATTATATCATCAGTTGTAATATTTTCAAGCTTCTGCTTAAGTGTTTTTAGTATGTCTTCATCCGTTAAATCTTTAATATATATAATTCTTAATTTCTTCTTAACACGTTCTCCTATTTCTAATTCATCCGTACACAAATTAGAATTATTTAGATTTTGTCTAATAATTTGTATATTAGAAGACAATGATTCTGTAAACGAAATTTTAGGGCCGTATACCAAAGATTCAGTTTCTGCTTTCTCGATGGATCTTTCAATTGGATTAGCACAATTTACTAAAAGGGCTTTACTTTCTTTTAATAAGTAAATATAAACGAATCCATTTAAAAGTGAAGAAATAATTTCTTGTTCCTTAAAGTCAATCTTTACTTCGTCAATAGGGAAATTTTTCATTAAATAAGAATAGGTTATATCTTTTTTTGGCAGCTGTTGAATGAATTTAATAACATATTCATTAACTGTTTCAGCCTTAATTAAATTTTTCATAAAGACAATTTCCAGACAACCTCCAGCGACCTCAATTGTCCTGCAAAGTAAATCTGGTGATTGGTTGAGGATATATTTAATTTTTTTATAATTTGGGCAGTTATTTTTATTTGGTGTGTTTGTCATTTGAACAATCCTTAATAATTTCTTTTTATTATTTGAAATAAAAAAAAATTTATCCTTATTTTACAAAGAAGTAAGGACAAAAAGTAGTTTATGGACTATTTTTTGAACTGAATTGTAAGAGATAAAAGGTGTAATAAACTGTGTGGAAACAGGATAAGTAGCTGCGTAATCAAAGAGGGTGAAAAATCCTCATTTAGATACAATACGGTGAACCGTACCATAAATAGAGGCAGCTTTATTATTGTTCAAGTTCGGACAAGGAAGAGCATGAAAACAAAGAGTGTTGTCCGAAGCTGTGGGAGCTTCGGAAAAGGAAGGGAGAAAAAAGAGAAAGTGTGTCCGAAGATGAGCTGACTTCGGACAAGGAAGAGCATAAAAACTAAGATAGTGTCCGAAGCACGGCAAAGTTCGGACAAGGAAGAGCATAAAAAGCAAGGCGGTGTCCGAAGATGAGCTGACTTTGGACAAGGATGAGCATAAAAACCAAGAGAGTGTCCGAAGCAGGGCTAAGTTCGGACAAGGAAGAGCATAAAAAGCAAGGCGGTGTCCGAAGATGAGCTGACTTTGGACAAGGAAGAGCACAAAAACTAAGATAGTGTCCGAAGCACGGCAAAGTTCGGACAAGGATGAGCATAAAAAGCAAGGATGTGTCCGAAGATGAGCTGACCTCGGACAAGGAAGAGCATAAAAAGCAAGGATGTGTCCGAAGATGAGCTGACCTCGGACAAGGAAGAGCATAAAAAGCAAGGCGGTGTCCGAAGATGAGCTGACTTTGGACAAGGAAGAGCACAAAAACTAAGATAGTTTCCGAAGCACGGCAAAGTTTGGACAAGGAAGAGCATAAAAAGCAAGGCGGTGTCCGAAGATGAGCTGACTTCGGACAAGGAAGAGCATAAAAAGCAAGGCGGTGTCCGAAGATGAGCTGACTTCGGACAAGGAAGAGCACAAAAACTAAGATAGTGTCCGAAGCACGGCAAAGTTCGGACAAGGAAGAGCATAAAAAGCAAGGCGGTGTCCGAAGATGAGCTGACTTTGGACAAGGAAGAGCACAAAAACTAAGATAGTTTCCGAAGCACGGCAAAGTTTGGACAAGGAAGAGCATAAAAAGCAAGGCGGTGTCCGAAGATGAGCTGACTTCGGACAAGGAAGAGCATAAAAAGCAAGGCGGTGTCCGAAGATGAGCTGACCTCGGACAAGGATGAGCATAAAAAGCAAGGTCGTGTCCGAAGCCGAGTCAAGTTCGGAAAAGGAAGAGATTACCTCCGAAGAAATATCGATCTTCCCCCAATATAAAATTTATATATAATAGCAATCACTTGTTTTTCCAATCGCGGTAAAGTTTTTGTTTAATACCCTGCAAAATGTCCTTTTTGTTAAATTGACGTTGCACCACTCATAAATAGTTGTAGTCGTAATCCTCCGTTCAGGAATAGTAGCTGAAATTCCTTCACATTCCGCAAAATGGCATCTTCGGTCGTTTCATGCCCTTTACACTTTTTGCAAACAAAAAAATGGTTTTGTAAGGAAACCGAAAAGGAATAACAAAACTTACAATAAATTTTCTTTACCAGCTCCTCATATTGGTAGTGAGGTACCTGTGAAAATGGATTTTTAGTTTGGTGCAAGGATAGCAATTGTTTGGCTAATTCTTCGTGCCCTTCATTTAACTTTGATGCGGTGAACCGTATCATAAATAGAGGCAAAAGTTGGAGATTTCCCCAAATGTTTTCTTGCATGTAAATTCATCTATTGTTTTACATAGGTAACCACCAAAACCTCTATAAATAAAGAAAAACACACTGAATTTGGGGATTCAGTGTGTTTTTTAGTAGCTTCTCCAATGGAAAAATTGTTTTACTTAGGCTTAACAGCTAGAAATTCGTCAATAGTTTCAGGGGTATGCTTACCTTCTTTTCCTTGGAAAAGGTCGATATTAACGGTCACATCCATGCATCCAAGATATTTTCCGTTTTTATCACGTACTGCCATGAATTTTTGATAAATTTGACCAGTTTCACCAGTGCGTTTTGGAAACCAAAATTCCCATTCGTCGCGTGCTCCTGAACGGAAATCATTCAACAATTTTTCAACATGATGAGCCACTTTTGGGTGAAGTTCAAGCACATGGCGACCAATTGCTTCGTTACGACGCCCATGGACACGGTTTGGATTATTTGAATACCAGCGGAAAATATCGTTAGCATCGCAAAAACCCATTTCAAATGGTAAAAGATTGATAATTGAATCCAAAGTGCTCGCTTTAATTGCACCAGTTTCAAAATTAATGATAGCTTCAGGACTAATTAATTCTGACAGTTTATTTTCAGACATTTATAACACTCCTTTATGCAAGCTCTCTTTATGAAAGGCTGTATTACACATGTCTGTTGATTTCCGCTCCAGCCAACAGGGAGTATAAATCAACAATATTCTATAACACAGCCTTATGAAAAGTAATAGTATAAATAGTAGTGAGGAAAAATTCTCTACTCTACTCTTAGCAGATTATTATCTAACCTCAGTAATAATGATAACAGTAATAATGTTAGCGAATTGTGATTTATATCACAAAAGTTGTTTTTTGATCATTACTTTTAATTTAGGGGACTGAAAGGACTAACAAAACTGCCAGTTAAGTAGATGAGGTGAACCTTATCATAAGTAAATGAGGTTTTAGCCAAGGTTGGGGTTTAGGTTAAGCACCCGATTAGATAAATAGACGGATAAATCCCACTTATTTAGTAAATTGCATTCGAGAAGTATTTGAAGCTAAGGGATGATTTTTGGAGGGGTTTGGCGAAATGACCTACACGGTGAGCAGTTTTCACTTTTTTTAGGATAATAAAAATGGAGCCTACTATCATAAGACGTGCGGCTCCATTCTTAATTAATTCTTAAAATAAACTCATAAATGCATGGGTATTCCCCTCTGTAACTTTAAAAAATACTCCGTGTTTCGGTTTACCCCATTTTTATCCACTCTTGTTTAGCAAAGGGCGATCTTGCAAGTATAGAGCTAAATCGGGACAGTTCCCTTCAACAATCTCCTTTACAATAAGCTTCGACAGCAACTGGCTGTAAACCGTCCCGTTATCACCGAAGGCAAATAGGAAATAGCTATTTGGAAATGCCTCATATTTGCCGATAATCGGAATGCCGTCCAATGTGCCACCATAAAATGCAGCTAAGTAATATTCCGGCTGTACTTGAATAGTGGGAAACATTTTATTAAATTCCTCAATCAGTTTATTCTTCTTGTGAATCAATTTACTATCGCGATCTTCAGGGTACGAAGTATTATCATCAAGTCCGCCTATGATAATCCGGTTATCTCTAGTTGTCCGCATAAATAAATAAGGACGTGCGGTTTCCCAAATGAGTGTCCTGTTATACCATTCAGAGAGATCATCGACTGGATTGGTTGTTACCGTATATGTACTTACAAAGGAGGCCTTTTTCTCTTTTTTGATTTCTATTCCTTCATAACCTGCTGCAAAAATAATATACCGTGCTTGGATAGAATGGCCATTCTTTGTAGAAACAATCATCTTTCCCCGTTCTTCATCATAATGATGACCGTTCATTTCCATATGTTCATATATTCGGGTTCCTTTTTTTGCGGAGTACTCCAACAGTGCATGTGTGTATTTGAAAGGATTGATTTCTGCATCGTTATATGAATAAATAGCGGCATCCCTGCTAAAAGGATATTTTGCTTCAATTTCTTCCTTCGTTAAAAAAGTAAGGTCACAATTATGCTGCTTTAAAAATTCATATTCCTTTTTTAGACTTTCAACGTCTTCTGCACAGCTTGCAGAATAGAGGGTATCTCTTCTGTTGAATTCACAATCAATGGTGACGTTCTTTGAGGCTGCCTCAATTTCATTAATCGCCTCCTTTAATAATTGTAAATGCCTTTCGATGTAATCTTCCCCAAAGGTGTTGATCAAATTGGTGAACATTTTTTCACCGGAATATTGCAGGAGGGCCGTATTCGTACTAGTACTGCCGCTGCCAATTGTTGATTTTTCAATTAGAACCACATCTAAATTAGTATCAGAGAGATAATATGCACACTGTGCCCCCGAGCTCCCGCCTCCGATGATTAATACATCACAAGAAAGGTCCTCTTCCAATACCGGGTATGATGGTGCATCAGGAAAAGTAGAAGGCCAATAATAGGTTCCAGATTGTAAATTCATCTATATCCCCCAGTTATTAAGTAAGTATAATGTTACTATTTCCAACCTCATTTTGTGTATGCAAAAATCTACTTAGACCACGGTGAAATAATAAGTACCGTCCTTATGTTGACATAACGTCCGCCTGGGTGCGTAAAAATGATAAATAATAAGAGATATAGAAAGGGAGTTGGGAAATTGGTGAAGGCAAAGGCACAAATGGAAGTGGAACAATATAGGTTTTGCTAGAATACAAAATATGACAAAAGTAGTCATGGAATTGGGTATTTCTACCCTGTATAATGATGGTAGATAATAAAATAGACTCAGAGGGCAACTTATCTGAAAGGATACGGACGCAAAACTATAGGGGCTAAAGTAGGGATCTACTATGCCAGCCAGTTGCGAAAAGAAGAAAGGCCCTTTTTCATCCTTCGGGTCTTTTTGTCGTCTAAAATAGAAAAATGGGGTGTGAAGCAAGAGTATGAAAAAAGTATTGGCGATTTTATTATCAGCTGCAGTATTTTTAGGAATTGCTTCTCCAGCTTTTGCTGCTGAGGATGATTATCAAAAGGGAATTGAATTAATTGAAAAGGCAAACAAGGAAATTGATAAAAAGATAGAAGAAGCGGTAGGAAGAGCAGATCGATTGCAAGCCGACTACCTCCTTGACATTCGCAAAATCGAAGAAGGAGATCAAGTCGTAAAGTTAAAAAATGAAAGAGAAAAAACTTTATCTAATTTAGAGTCTTCTAAAAATGATGTGAAAAAACAAGAAGAATTAAATAAGAAGTTAGCAGAAATTAGTGCCAAGTTAGAAGATGAACAAGCCAAAATTAATAGTAAAATAACCGAGATCAATCAGGAAATTAATAAGGCTACAGGACAGCTGTTGTCCGGAGATGATAAAGACGTTCAAAAGTTAGAAGAAAAAATCAATAAGCTGAATCAGAAGCTGAATGAAAAATCAGCGAAATATGATGAAAAAACGAAACGTTTTACAAAGGATTTAGATAAGGTCATTACTGGTGTATATGAAGAAACACTTAAAATGTCGGATGAAACGATTAAAAAGGCTGCTGGAAAGGGCGTTCAAGCTGAGTGCAGCTGGAAGCTAGTTCGTTTTGCTGATAAGTGGGTGTGGATTGATCCGATTAGAATAGTCGGATGTTGATATTATTTCACATTTCTGAAAAATTTATAGTAAAATAAAAACGAGTTCTTATTGAGCTCGTTTTTATTCGTATTAAGGGGGATATCATGAAAGGATTTATGATTGGAAAAAAAGGGTCTTTTGTCGAAAAGGTAGATTTCGAGAATAATGGAGTATTTAGTTTGTTAACCCGGGGGGATGGAGTTGAAATTATCCACCAAGTAATAGAAGAAGGTAGAATGTTCTATGTTTATCCAAGCGAGAACGCTAAAGCTCTGGAGTTTTATTATCTATTATCTGGGCAAGTCGTTTGTGAACTAGATCATAAAAAGTTTACACTAGGTCCCGAAGATTATTTTTCTGCAAAAGGTCTTAATAATCCAATCCACTTTACCACCCTTTCGAAAGTAACCTTATTATGCGTGTTTACGGAACAAACCTTTGTTCATATTAGTAAGGATATATCTTCCCTTATGGAAATTATGAAACAAGTAGAATTAAAAGATAGATATACCCATAAACATAGTGATCGAGTGGCAAAGTATTCTGTAAAAATAGCAAAAAAATTAAAACTAAGTAAAGAACAATTAGAGAATTTAACAGTGGCTGCAGTGCTTCATGATATTGGTAAAATTCATGTGCCTATTGAGATATTAAATAAAACTGGGCGTTTAACAGATGAAGAATTTGAAATAATCAAGAAACACCCTGTCGATGGCGCAGAAATGGTGAAGAACTCCTATTATAAGGAGCTGTCTCCTATTATTGAACAGCACCATGAAAGGATAAATGGCACTGGCTACCCGTATGGATTAAGGGGAGATAACATCCTTTTAGAAGCAAGAATTATTGCTGTGAGTGATACATTCGATGCAATGACAGAAGATCGGGCGTATAGAAAAGCGTTTAAAGAACAGATTGCAATAGATGAACTTAAAAGACTCGCTGGATCCCATTATGATATGGACGTGGTGTCGGCATTTGAACAAATATTAAGAGAAGAAGGACGAATCAACTAAGCCAGTTGGTGTAAATGTGAGTGATTCTCCCTGCTATAAATAATCAACAGGTTTTTGTTGTATAAAAGGGAATAATTATTAAATGGAACTGCACCTCAATTGTTGGAGCTGCCCCAATAATTGTAGGTGCAGTTTTGACAGACTCATTAGGGAAAAACTTACCACCAAATCAAGATAATGTAATTACTTCATATTTTGAGGCTAACTCAATAAAGTCGGCCATCCCACTGATTTTCCCGGCTACAAGCTTATCGTTTAACTCATAAAAATCTACACATGTTTTACAAGCAAGAACGTCAATCCCCTTTTCTTCCAGTTCTTTTAATTGGAGAGAAACAAGCGAGCTTTCCGTTAATGTAAATACGCCGCGGTTCATGCAAAAAACAGCCACAGGCAGATCTTCCCTTTGCTTAAGAATAGTAAAAAAGGTTTCTAATACTCCTTCACCTAGGTCTGCATCTCCTTTACCAAGCTGATCTGAAGCAAGTAAAATTACTTTGTTTTTCAATTTCTCCACCTCACTGAATTAATAATGCTAAACAATAGTATAAAATGATAGTAACATTTAAAAGGAAAGGACGATTTTTATATGGAAAAAAAAGCAAAGGCAATGATATGCCTTAAAGACCAAGCCGTGTCGTTCCTGCAACTCGTATCATCGGGAAGTGTAGATGAGGCATACGAGAGATACGTAGACCAAGGCTTTTGTCACCATAATCCCTATTTCCGTGGCGATGCTGATTCTTTAAAGGCTGCAATGAAAGAGAATGCAGCGGAGACACCAAACAAGACACTTGTAGTCAAACATGCAATCGAAGAGGGAGATATTGTTGCAGTTCACTCCCATATAAAACAGAATCCAGAAGACCGTGGAGCAGCAGTTGTACATATATTTCGCTTTCATGCTGATCGAATTGTTGAATTATGGGATTTGGGTCAACCCATCCCTGAGAATTCCCCAAACGAGAATGGAATGTTTTAACTTAAAAAAATTCATTTCTGGAAACTTATAGTGAGTAAATGAAAAGCCGATGTTCACAAAACATCGGCCTTTTTGTTACATGTTTACAATTGTATCAGTGTACGGAATCTTAAGCCAATTTCTGCTGAAAACACGGATCATTAAAGTATACAACTTCAGAAAGTATGTTAAAGCCCTTCATATCTTTGAGTGTCTCTCTTGCTTCTTGTTCCGTTTTAAATTCGAACATAGAAATATTTGAATCTAAATAACAAGTTATAATCCACATAAAAATTCCTCTTCCTATTTTTAAGTTTATTCTGTCCTGTAGACAGAAACTTCTATTAAAATTCCCCGTTAAACCTTGTTTTCATGAGATCCCAAGTCCAAGATGTAAGGAAGTAATGATTAATTGCTACAGACCAATCATAATGCAATAATGGAATTAAATAAAATGCAAAAAAAATATAATATGATATAAAAAACTTTTATATGGCATATTTTGGGGGTAAAAAGTGGATTACCGTGATTGGGAAATACTGAAGGTCCTCTATAGTCAGAAGAACATATCGAAAGCAGCACGGCTTTTGTTTATTACCCAGCCGGCATTAACGAACCGTTTAAAGAACATGCAGGAAGAATGGGGTGTCAAAATAGTAACCCGAGAAAGCAGAGGGGTTCATTTTACCCCGCAGGGAGAATATCTTGTTCATTGTGCCGATGATATCCTTACTCAGTTTAACAATATAAAAGAGCATGTCCGGAATATGAGTATGACGGCAGGTAATGATGTTGCAGGAACATTGAAATTGGGTGTATCTAATTTTTTCGCCAATTATGAACTGCCCCATATATTAAAATTATTTAAAGACCAATATCCTTATGTGGAATTTAAAGTGATTACTGGCTGGAGTAAAGATGTAACTCAATTAATCCACCATAAGGATGTTCATATCGGCTTTATTCGAGGCGACTATAGCGGTAAAGGACTAAAGAAACATTTATTATTTGAAGAAACCGTGTCTGTTACGTCGCGGAAAGCGATTGATATGGCGGATTTGCCTAATCTCCCCAGAATTGACTATAGCGGCGATTACTTATTAAATTCATTAATTGATAATTGGTGGGCCGAAAACTATACACAGCCGCCATTAATCAGTATAGAAGTGGACCAGGTTGATACTTGTAAGGAAATGGTCATAAATGGATTAGGCTATGGGATCATGTCCAGCAGAATGCTTAAGGATATAAAAGAATTAGAAAAACAAGATTTGACTGACCAAAATGGAAAACCTATCTTACGCAGAACATGGATGTATTACCATAAGGAATCCATGGAATGGAATGTCGTGAAGGCCTTTGTGAATTTTATTGAAACATTGGGGTTACAGTAGCACCTTGAAAAATAGGGAAGGCAGGAAATTTTTTTGCGAAAAAGTAACAGCACCCTCTAATTTGATGGAGAGGTGCTGTTTTATTATTTGTAGGTCTAAAACCCTTGCTTACTTTAATATTCTCCTTTAATGACAAAATACGAGCCCCGAATGGTTCCAGCTAGTTTAGACTTCTGCCTGGCAAACTTAAACTTTCCTTCTAACTCCTTTGGTACCTCCATCCCCTCAGAAAGCTTAAATCCAACGGCCCGCTTCGGCTTAGGGTCATCCACCGTATACATGACGTTGACCGAAAGACCATCCTCATAAAAGACATAAGCTATTTTGATATTTTCCACTTGAAAACGTGAGGTTTCTAAAGGTTTAGCCGCAAACTCAATATCACGTTCTTCTTTCAAAATTCTGTTCACATAATCAAGGGTCTCCCCGGACTCACTAGCTGGTACAACTGTAAATTCATGCTTGTATTTGTTCATAAAGTAACGGGCTTCATTGGCACGTAAACCAGCAAGCGCCTCGGCTACAGGTGAAGATTCTAAACCAACTGTAGACACATTTTTAAAATCAACGATATAGGACAATTCCAGCCCTCCTTTTATCACTTTATTTCCTGACAACAGGAATCCACATTTCACCATAAACTAAGCCGTTTCGCTGCCCCATTATAACTGCTGTATTAGGCCCGCCAACATAGGCAAAATTCTTTGCTTCTGGCAATACTTGGCCAAAGGCAATGCCAGTAACCATATTACTTAATTCTTCAGCTGAATTCGCTTCCCCTTTAACAACGAGGTATTCTCCCTTAGGAAATTGGATCACCCTGTCTGCTTCCGGCAGCGATTCCTCTGTCATAACGCCGGCATAATGCATCATCTTGTTATTCACCGCTTCATTCACGACGAAAATGTAGTCATTAGTGGCTATTTTCTTTAGTGAATCAAGCCTTCCATCTTCTTTGACCGCCTGCCAAAAGTCTGCCTTTTCCTTGGTTATGCCTGCAAAGTCTGTGTAATGGCTCTTAAGCTCAGTTCCAATACCTAAAACGGTAAAGCTGTCTTTTTCTTCAAGGGTATAATTTTCCATATTTAAAACCTGCCTTTTTTTAGATTGGCTATGTTAAACTTGGCTGTTGATTTCCGCTACAGGCGCTTCGCTTTCCGCGGGGCGGGCGGTGAGCCTCCTCGGCGCTTTGCGCCTGTGGGGTCTCACCTGTCCCGCTGATCCCGCAGGAGTCTCGCGCCTTTCGCTCCAATCAACAGTGCTACAAAATCAACAATGACCCTTAACATAGCCTTTAGATTAATCAAATGATTTGTCTTTTCACTTGATGGGTTTATAATATCTTTAAATCGTGTCAAAAAGTGATACTGTTTAGGAGGCCCCGATGAAAAAAGTTGAACGGATTAATATCATCATGCGGTATATCAACAACCGCGCCCACTTTACCATATCTGAAATCATGCAAGAATTTAACATCTCTCGTTCGACCGCTATTCGCGATATAAGAGAGATTGAAGCCATGGGGATGCCGCTTGTTGCTGAAGTTGGCAGGGATGGGGGTTATTTTGTCATGAACAACTCTGTCCTGCCCACTGTCCGCTTTACCGATAATGAGATTAAAGCCCTTTTTATTGCCTTTATGGCCACAAGAAATCAACAACTCCCTTATCTAAAGAGTCGTCAGTCTTTAGCTGAAAAATTACTTGGACTCCTCTCAGAAAACCAGCAAGAGACACTCGTTCTTTTAAATCAAATCTTGCTTTTTGAAGGGACCAACCCCCATAATCCCGACCTGCTTGATTTATCAGACCTGCCCCATCCTATGGTAGAAAAACTCATCCAAATCCTGCTTTTGGATCGCTATTTATTGATTACCATCAAAGAAGAGAGGGGAATAAAGTCTTATCCCATTTATCTCTTGCACCTTTATCATGAAAAAGGACTTTGGTTGATGGAAGGCTTTGACTTAAAGGAAGAAAAGAGGCGGATTGTTCCTGTCGACAATCTCGCTAATGTTAAACTATACCCAACGAAAAAAAGAGTAAGTAAGAAAAAGATGGTTGAAAAATTAAGTAAGCAGGGAGAAGTAATCAACCTTGTCCTTGAACTTGGTCCAAAGGCGATTGCCCAGTTCAAAAAATACCATCCTTTAAAATTTTCCATTTCCTATACGAATCCGTACCAAACCACAGCCATACTAAAAACTTTTATTAATGTTCATCATTCAGAAGAATTGATCGAAATAATAAATTGGCTGCTTTTCCTAGGGAACGATATCAAAGTCAGGGAAATGCCAGAAGAAGTCTTAAAAGGTTTACAAGAGAGATTATCCATATTCTGCCCATAAGCAGTGCCAGTTAAAACCCAAATAATAAGTACATGGCCTTTGTAATACGACTAGAAAATAGTAGGTACTCTTAGCTAGCTAGACACTTTGTGGAACAATTTAGGGTTAATGATGTAATTGACGTCCATGGCCAAATGATCGGAATTAAAAAAGATGATCCCGATACAGAGATCATCTTGTTAAACTGCTTAGCTTTAAAAAAACTCTTATCTATTCACTTTTTCACGGCATAATTTTAACACAGTGTTAAGCAAAACGTCGGCGCCTTTCGCACAGTCTGCATATGAAGTGAGTTCATCTTCACGATGGCTATAGCCATTTACACTTGGGACAAAAATCATCGCAGTTGGGATATAAGAGGCGATGAATTGGGCGTCATGTCCGGCGCCGCTGTACATTCGATTTTCTTTATAGCCCAGCTCTTTGCAAGCGGCTCCGACCGCACTAACGACATCTTCATTAAAGTCAACTGTATCCCGGTCCCAGAGAAGGGTCGATTTGACCGAACAGCCGTTAGAACTGCGCGGCAATCCTTCCACTATTCGGCTTACTTCTGCAATGACTTCAGGGTCCTGATGTCTCGCTTCTAAAGTAAAGGTTACTTCTAAAGGAATAACGGTATGAATATTTGGATAGGCGTTGATCCTTCCGATTGTGTAAACAAGATCCGCATCGAGTTGCTGTAATTGATTTTGCATATTGACAATCATATTGGCTGCCGTGAACATGGGGTCTTTGCGCATGCTAATCGGTGTTGTGCCTGCATGATTGGATTCCCCATAGACGGAGATTTCGTAGCAAACCATTCCCAGTACGCCTGCTACAACGCCAATATCCACGTTTTTCCGTTCCAGTACAGGTCCTTGTTCAATATGCAGTTCGATATAAGCGCTTGCTTCTTTTAAACGATTTGCCGCGGATCCCTCGAAACCGCTTTCATTTAAGGCTTGAGCAAATGTAATGCCGTTCTTGTCTGTTGAAGCGAGCATTTTTGTTTTATCAAATTTTCCGGATAACACGCCGGAAGACATAAGGGATGGCTCGAACCTGGCGCCTTCTTCGTTTGTAAAATTGACAATGGTAATTGGGTAGTCTAACTCGATTTTTTCATCTATTATCGTATAGACTGTCTCTAAAGCCGTTAGGACACCAAGCACACCATCGAAGCGTCCGCCTTTGATGACAGAGTCCAAATGAGAGCCCATAACGATAGGAGGCAAGTCCTTCTTTCCCGGTAATGTTGCATACATATTTCCCATGTCGTCCCAGGTTACAGTCATTCCTATTTCTTCGCATAATGTTTGAAATTTCTTCCGAGCTGCGAGATCTTCAGCAGATAATGAAAGCCTGGTTACTCCGTTGTTTTCTGTTTTACCAAACAAACTAAATAAATCAATTAATTTTTCAAGCCGGTTCGCATTACATTTTTTCACAGGGAGACCTCCTTTACTTATTTGACCAATTCTATCTTAGAGCTTGCTCTTGCTGCCGTTATGTTTGTTATTAAACTTACAAGCACTCCAATGAAAATATTAACGGCAATGGCTACGAAACCAATGTTGATGTCGTTCAAGGCGCTTGGAATAGTTGGGAAGATATCAATTAATTTAAATGAAGTGACGGCATTTACTAATACGATGGATACCCCTGTTACAATCCCGGCCATCGCCCCGTATGCGTTCATAAACTTTGTATCAAAAAATCCAAAAATCAGCGCAGGCACTAGTTGTGTGATTAATCCATATGACATGATGTTTAGAATGGCCAATGCGTCCCCGCCAATAATACTGAAAATATAAGCCGTTAAAATAATGAACAAAACAAATATTTTAGATACGGTTAGTTGCTGGCGGTCGCTTGAGTTGGGCTTGATTAACTTGTAAAAGCCTGTCATTAACCCGACTGCTCCGGACATAACCATAACGGATACCGGCACTAACGCTGTAAGTAAGCCTGCCCCGCCAACAATTCCCACAAACCAAGGATCGAAGGTTTTCATTGTGAGCCGCAACAGTGAAAGGTCGCCGGCAGCGCCTTCTAATCCAGGTACTTGAATAATGGCTGCAAATCCAATGAAGAAGGCAAATAAAATTAAAACGGTATACAACGGCAGCGTGATTGCATTTTTCTTTAATGAGCGTTCACTTTTTGCTGATAGTACTACACTAAACGACTGTGGCAATAGGTAAAAACCAAATGCATTTAAAATGATGGTCGAAATAAACCATGACTGGCTTAAACCTTCTGATGCAAATATTAACGCTTCCGGTTTAACGGTTTGAATGGCTTCGAATAATGGCTTGATGCCGCCAAAATAGTGATAAGGAATATAGATTCCTAAGAATACAATCACAAATAAAATCATGATATCCTTTAATACGGCATTCCAAGCAGATCCATGGATGCCGGAGACCGTCACATAAATCGTCACGATGATGGCACCGATTGTTGAAGCCAGCAATGGGGAAATAGTTCCGTAGGAAGATTCCGATACGATAATTCCCAATCCTTTTAATTGGATGACGATATAGGGTATGAGCGCGATTAAACCGATGAAAGCGACAACGACACCCAGCGCTTTGCTGTTATAATTTTTCATAAAGTATTGAGGCTGTGAAATGACGTCATGCTTTTTGGCAAAACGCCAGATTTTCGGGACGATCCAATAGGAAAGCACATATGCCAAGCAAATATAGGCTGGAACATAGTAAGCGGCCGCACCTTTTGAATAGGCCCATCCGCTGCCGCCTAAAAAGGTGAACGTGGTGTACACTTCGCCGGCAATGAGCAGGAATATGAATAGTGTGCCGAAGCCTTTATTTCCAACTGCGAATTCATTGACATTCATTTCTTTGCCGCGGGTTGCGCGAATTCCTAAGTATAAAGCGACAACAGCAACGAAAAAGATGATGACTAAGGCGCTGTTCATTGCACTTCACTTCCTTTATTTGCAGGATCCAATTTATAGACAATTAACAGAACCACCGATGATAGAATCATCCATAATACAATCCAAAATAGTAAAAAGGGTAATCCTAAAACATACGGTTCAATCCGATTTGCCAGCGGCAGAAGGGCACCCATTCCAATGAAAGGAATAATCAGTAATAATTGCGCATACTTTCTCACCTGCTTCACACTCCAATCCTATCAGCAATTTTTTCAAAAACTATTTCACCATCTAGTATGGTTACATCCACCTTTACTTCGGTAATTTTTTCGATTGGACAGTTTAATAGGGAAGTATTTACAATCACTAAATCAGCCAATTTCCCTGCTTCAATGCTGCCTTTTATCTTTTCATCGAAGCTTGCGTAGGCCGCGTTATACGTGTACATACGAATGGCATCCATTAGTGATACGGTTTGCTCTTGTCCAAAAGCTGTGTTTTGTCTGGTTAAGCGGGCAACGGCTGTGTAAATGCCTACGAATGGATTAACGGTTGTGATAGGCGCATCTGAGCCGGCGGCGGTGATGATGCCTTGGTTCAGTAAGTCCCTTGCCGCATACATATATTGGGTTCGCTCACCATAATTGCGAATATAGCTTTCGCCGAATTCATACGGGAATGATGGATTGAGAACCGGAATAACGTTAAGCGCTTTAGCCTTTTCTTGTAAGTCCGGGGGACATATGCCCAAATGCTCAACACGATGGCGATGGTCATCGAACGGGTGTTCATGCAATAAACGTTCGATTACTCCTAAATATTGCTCAATCGCCTTATCGCCTTGGGCATGCACGGTAAGTTGATAGCCGTTTTGATGTGCTTTTGAAAAAATAGAATACAGTTCTTCTTCTGTATACATTAAGTAACCGTAATTGTCCGAATCGCTTGTGTGAGGCTCGCGCGTCGCAATGGTCGGCCCTGTGCTGCTGCCATCCGTGAATAGCTTGGCAGGTCCGATTTTGAAAAAGTCATTGCCCGTATGGGTCATGACCCCGGCCTTTAACATGTTTTTCGTAAAGGTTTCGCAATCAGTTAGACTGCCAATCATGGCATAAGTCCTGACCTTTAATTGCTTTTTATAGGAAGCCTGCTGCATGATTCTGAAGCTGTTTTCATCGAATCCCCCTGCATCGTGGACACTTGTGATGCCGTTTGCAAATAATTGTTCTTGCGCCTTTGTGAGCGCTTTAAATAATTCTTCCTCGCTATAGGCTGCATATTGATTAAATTGAAAAAGGGCATTCTCGATGAGGCGGCCTGTAAAGTTGCCGCTGCTGTCTTTTTCGATCGTTCCGCCTTGTGGATCGGGTGTTGTGGCATCGATTCTAGCTAATTTTAAGGCAGCTGAATTCACCACGCCGATATGCCCGCAGGTACGTGTAATGACAATCGGATGTTCTTCTGTCAGGTGATCAAGCTCCTGGATGGTGGGATATCGTTGTTCCTCTACCATTAATTCATTGAATCCAAATACGCGGATGATTTGTCCGGCATTTGTCTGTTGAACAATGGAAGCTAATTTCTCCAATAACTCTTGAATGGAATGTATGGCGGGTTCTTTACAGTTGAGGTGCATTAACGTATTGCCATATAAAAAAAGATGCATATGCGCATCAATCAGACCAGGTAAAACAGATCTCCCGTGCAAATCAATGACTTTTGTGGTGGAGGAGATGCGCTTTCTGATTTCCTCCGTTGTGCCTACTGCGGCAATCTTGTTGTCTTCTATCAAACATGCTTCAAAGACTTCGTTTCTACTATTTACTGAAATGATTTCGCCATTTACTAGAGCTGTTTGATTCATCGGTACACTCCTTTGCAACAATTTTTAGAATACATAAAAAATATAACATAGTTTTTTAGCTGCTCGAAATGAACAGAATGTAAAGTAGTTCTATGTGCTGTTTTACAATATGTTATATTATTCAGTATAAAGAAAATATTTAGGGGGTGGGTCAACATGTCTTATTCGCTGACGGTTCAAGATTTATTTGCTAGAAACCATTTCCAAAATGCGGAGATTATCGCTGGTTCAAGCGGGGTATCGAACCCTGTCAAATGGGTTCATATACTAGAATCAAAAGAAATCACTAGTTTAATAAAGGGCAGCGAATTAATTTTAACAACAGGAATTCAACTCGTTGAGGAAAAGGCTTTCTTTCATTTTGTCGAACAACTGATTGAAAAAGGGTCTGCTGGACTATGCATTGAATATGGCGAGCATATTCAATCAGTGCCTGATCATGTCATCAAGTTGGCCAATGATCATCACTTCCCGATTCTAGCGTTTAGCGAAATCGTTCCTTATATTGAAATAACGCAAGAAATACATAGTATTTTAATTAATCAACAGTATGAAATGATCAAACGGTTGGAGAATTATTCACAAGAAATCAACAAATTAACTTTGAAGATCACTCACTATGAACATCTTTTAATGAGACTTTATAAATATTTAAACATGAACGTTGTCTTTATCATAAACGGCCAGCAGCCATTGTTTATACCAAATGTGAAACACCATATTTATGAGGACTTAAGGGAAAAATATGAAACAACGGGGAGTTCCAAGCATTTTGCGAAATGTGAGGTTAATATATTAGAAGAACGGTACGGGGAATTATGCATTTTCACAGAGGACCGCATGATCAATGAGTTTGAATTGTTAGTATTGGATCGAACGGTTATTGCCCTGTCACAGTATTTGCTGCGCAGCTTATATATCGAGGAGAAACAAAATATGCACTCCCGAATGGTTTTGGAATCTTGGCTAGCTGGAACCATTGAAGATTCTGTGATTACCTCCTTCTTACAGGAACAGAGTTTTCACCATTTATTAAATTGCTCTTACTTTGTATTGATTGACCAGGTTAAGAAATTGAAGAAGGAAAATGATTTAAATTATTACAAACTATACTCCCGGAATGTTTTTGAAAAAAGAGGATTCGTTGTATTTTTATTAGAAGAGAAACAAAGGTTTATTTATGTGATTGCGGATATTTATGGACATGATCTAAAACACCGTATTATTGACTGCATTGAGACAATCAAGAACTTTAGAAAGGATCATCAATATATCAATCTATCTGTCACGACCGCTGTCGGGCAGATTGTGAATCATTATAAATTAGTCCATCAAAGTTACGAAACGGCACAGGATACATTGTTAATCCGAAGCAATGCTGCCCATCTATCTTATTTTTATGAAGATCTGTATTTACATCAATTAGTTCTTCAGATGCAAAAAAATAAAGCCATTATGGATTTAGCCAAAAAACATTTAGAGCCTCTCTATGAATACGATGCTAAAAATAATGGGAATTTGATTATCACATTGCAGGTGTATCTACAATGCAATTGTCAGAAAAACGAAGCGGCGGAAAAGCTATTTATTGTTCGTCAAACGTTATATCATCGTTTATCTAAAATTGAAAGCTTAATAGGAAGTGATTATATGCTTCCACCTAAGCGTCTTGCGGTTGAATTAATGCTGCTCGCTACGCAATTTCAATTCCAGCCAGCAGATTAGTGAATCCCTCTTGTAAGAGGGTTTTTTAAGTTTCAACTTTGAGAAATGTCCAGCTACAGCGCCCTAGCGGCTAGTGTCCTTCGCTCTCCGCCCTACGATAAGTCAACATCGAATCGCCTCCGGCTCTTCGTGTTTCCTTTATCTCAGTTGGAGCGCTCCAGGCCATACGCCGCTGACCAGGGCGCTTTCGCTTTTCTTCTTGTCAATATGTGAAACGACATTCCTAAACATTTTACATTGTGTCTGATGATTATTGGTTCCTTACCCTTCAAAATAGAGAGTAAGAAAACAAATTGTAAAGGAGAGACTCAAATGGAAAATGTTCGAATCACTGAAAATTTAGTCACGAAGGATGAGAAATATCTTTGGCATGCAATGAAGCCGTATAACCCGCAAGCGACTGCCATTATTCAAAAAGCAGAGGGAGCTTGGCTGACAGATATCGAGGGCAATCGTTATTTGGATGCTATGTCGGGATTATGGTGTGTAAATATTGGTTATGGAAGAGAAGAAATGGCCAAAGCTGCCTACGACCAGCTTCTGGAGAACAACTATACACCATTAACAAGCGGTCATCCTTCAGCGATTTTACTTGCTGAAAAAATCAGTGATCTATTAGGCGGAGATTATGTTGTCTTTTTTTCCAACAGCGGCTCTGAAGCAAATGAAACCGCTTTTAAAATTGCCCGGCAGTATCACCAGCAAAAAGGGCAGGGCACGCGTTATAAAATTGTCTCACGGTACCGGTCCTATCACGGGAATTCAATGGGGTCACTTGCAGCAACAGGGCAAGCAGAGCGGAAGTATAAATACGAACCATTAGCACCAGGTTTTATTCATGTGAAAGCACCGGATCAATATCGTAATAATGAGGATGGATTAAGCGAGCTGCCTTCCGTTACGGCAGTGGACGAAATTATGACATGGGAACATTCAGAAACCATTGCAGCGATGATTATGGAACCGATTATTACTGGCGGCGGGGTTATTATGCCTCAGGATGGTTACTTAAAAGGTGTTAAAGAAGTGTGTGAGAAGCATGGTGCATTATTAATTGTAGATGAAGTAATTTGCGGATTCGGACGCACTGGAAAAACGTTTGGGCACCAAAATTATGGAGTGAAGCCGGACATTATCACAATGGCAAAAGGACTTACCAGCGCCTACATGCCGCTTTCAGCAACTGCGGTAAAGAGAGAAGTTTATGAGGAGTTTACGAAAAGCGGCAATTATGACTTTTTCCGCCATGTCAATACATTTGGGGGCTCTCCAGCGGCGTGCGCGGTTGCATTGAAAAACCTCGAAATTTTGGAGCGAGAAAATTTAGTGGAACAATCTGCCGAAATGGGCGCAATATTGCTAGAAGAATTAAAAACCAGGATTTCAGATCATCCCAATGTTGGCGATATCCGCGGAAAAGGATTACTTGTTGGAATTGAGCTGGTAGAAGACCGTGATACAAAAAAACCTTTGTCTGTTGAGAAGGTTAATCAAGTGATTGCCAAGTGCAAAGAACAGCGACTCATTATTGGAAAAAATGGCGTAACCGTTGCAGGATATAACAATGTATTGACATTATCCCCACCGCTGAATATTACGTTGGAGGAAAAGGATTTTATTGTGGCAACATTGGTGCAAGCGATTGAATCATTATAAAGCGGCAGCATTGAAAATTGAAGGGAGAATAGGCAGATGACAAATATTACTGAAGTGAAAGAACTTACACATTTTATTGATGGAAAAATGGTTCCCGGTGAAAGCGGCCGTTTTTCAGACGTATTCAATCCGGCGACAGGTGAAGTCATTGCGAACGTGCCATTAGCTTCGGCAAATGAAGTGAAAGCGGCCATAAAAAAGGCAGAAGCCGCCTTTCCGAAATGGCGCGATCTCTCTGTAGCAAAGCGGGCTGAAATTGTCATGAATTTCCGAAGCCTGCTAAAGAAAAATCAAGATAAAGTAATCGAATTAATCTGCGCCGAAAGCGGTAAAACGGAAGAAGACGCTATGGGCGAAATTACACGCGGATTAGAATCGGTGGATTTAGCAATTAATGCGCCGCATTTGATGAAGGGTGAATACTCAGTCAATGTAGGCGGACAAATTAATGCGTATTCAGCTAAATATCCACTTGGTGTCGTGGCGGCAATTTCTCCATTTAATTTTCCAATCATGGTGCCATTGGCGCAAACAAGCATGGCAGTGGCTGTTGGAAATGCTGTTATTTTAAAAGCTTCCGAGCGCGTGCCAATGACAGCTTTGTATATAAGTGAATTATGGAAAGAAGCTGGCCTCCCGGATGGTATTTGGACCGTCATCAATGGCGATAAAGAGGCGGTAAATGAACTGCTTGAAAATCCTGCTGTGCAGGCTATTTCGTTCGTAGGATCTACGCCGGTTGCTCACTATATTTATGAAACCAGCGCTAAATATGGCAAACGTGTTGTTGCCTTAGGAGGCGGAAAAAACAATATGGTCGTGATGCCGGATGCTGATTTGGAACAAGTTGCGAATGCTTTCATCAGCGCGGGGTATGGAGCGGCCTCACAACGTTGTATGGCAATTTCTACTTTAATGCCAGTCGGGCAGGAAACGGCTGATCGCCTGGTAGCAATTTTAAAAGAAAAGATTGATCGCTTAAAAGTAGGCGCTTATACCGAAGGCGCAGATTATGGCCCGGTTATTTCTAAGCAGGCGAAAGAAAGTATCCTAAAAGCAATTGACCGCAGTGAAGCAGAAGGCGCCACAATCGTGTGCGATGGACGTAATCAAGATGTTACCAAGAATAGCAAAGGATTCTTCGTGGCACCAACTTTGCTTGACCATGTAAATCCGGAAATGCAAATTTTTGAAGAAGAAGTTTTTGGACCTGTTCGGAATGTTGTACGTGTTGATACTTTAGAGGAAGCCATCAAATTAATTAACCAGCAACAACTGGCAAATGGCGTTACAATTTTTACGAATAATGGGCTGGCAGCCAGGAAGTTTACCACAGAAATTGATGTAGGAATGGTCGGTGTCAATGTTCCGATTCCGATTCCGGTAGGTTACCACAATTTCGCTGGTTTCAAGGGCTCAAGATTTGGTGAAGGGCAGATGTTTGGCCCGGATCAGGCACGTTTCTATACTAAGACGAAAATGATTTCGGAGCGATGGGTAGCATCTAGTGAAAATAGCGGGTTGTCGTTTGCGTTTCCTAGTAATAAATAATTCTAGCTTTGCTCGGAAAAAAGTAACAGCACCTCTGATTTAATAGAGAGGTGCTGTTTTGTTATGTGAATGCCTGGGGTTTCAGTTTTATTGGTAAATAGTGAATGAAAGGCTATTTTTGTAACTTAGTCAATTATTGTAACCTTTAATTGTTTTACACCAAAATTAATAGCATCTTGTTTAGATGGGATAAAGACATCAATTCGATTTCCTTTAATGGCTCCGCCAGTATCCCCGGCAATGGCTTCCCCATAGCCTTCGACATAAACTTTACTGCCAAGCGGTATGACAGCCGGGTCAACTGAAATTACCTTTTGATTTGGATTTTCAATAAGGTTAATACCGGTAGCTGTTATACCGGAACATCCTTGGCATGAAGCTGTATAGGCTGTAGCTTTCACTGTAATTTCTTTTGTATTTGTATTACCTGTTGATGCAGCAGGTACGGCTGGTGCAGTTTCCTTTGGCGCTTGTACTGCCGGCTGTATTGGTTTTTCTGTTCTAGCTGTATTAGTAGTTTTTATACTTTCAAAGATTAATAGATTTAATCCGGGATGGATGAGATCGGTATGTATTTCGTTCCACTCTTGCAGCTGTGAAACCGTTACATGATGATCCATGGCGATGTCCCATAATGTGTCACCTTGTTTAACCGTATATTGTTTTTCCGGTGCAATGGTTAGTATATCTCCAGGGTGGATTAGGTCCGTTGTAAGCTGATTCCACTTTTCGATTTGTTCCACAGATGTATTATTTTCGCGTGATAGTCCCCAAAGGGTATCCCCTTTTTGTACAGTTATCGTTGCCGCTTGTACATTAGCACTTACAGTTACTGAGAGTACAGCAACTGCTATAATTGTTATCATTTTTTTAAGCATTCTTTCACCCTCCATGTTCTTTGGCTGCTAATTTTTATTAAGAATATCATAGATTTTTCTAATACAAAGAACAGGGAGGTGTTAAATCGTTTACATCTGTGGCATTTATATTGCAATAATATTTCCGAAACGAATGAATAATCAAAATTAATACGTCTTTTTAGGTGTAAAATGGCCAATGCCCTTTAATTTGTCGTCAGAAAACTTTAAAATGAGGCTATTTTCAGTTTCAACACAGTAATAGGGATCAATGTCTGCACTTCCGCCTTGAATATAATTTGCAAGTATAGGAGAGAAAAGCGGTAAATCCGTCAAGCTTAAATGCTTTGCTCCTTGGAAATGGACAGTATATGCGTCTTTAAAGTTTTTATTATTGAGCTTATTCGCTACATAAGTGGAGTTGCTGTCGAGCTGGCCCCAAACATCGTCAGAATAAATGTTAAGAAGCGGAGTCTTGAAGGCTTCGTCACGTGCAGCATAATCTCCGATTTCTTTCTTATAAACAAGATCACTAAAGAACGGGGCATCAATATTTACAACTGCATCTATATCATCACGTTCCCTGCCCAGCCAAACACTTGATGCCCCGCCCATTGAATGTCCGAACACACCAATTTTCTCTGTATTGATATGTTGATATACAGAGGTTTTGTCACTTTTGGCTTTTTGAAGGATCGTATCTATGACAAAATTCATATCGTCTGTTCGCAGCTTCATCCATTTTTGAATGAGTCCATATTCTTCATCCCTCGTGTAAATGCCTTCTTTATTGAGATTGTCGACTTCGCGGTTATAATCTGTATTGATCAAGACATTCGTTCCATCCTCTGAACGAGTATAAAAGGAATGATAGGGATGATCGATTGAAACGACTATATAGCCGTGGCTTGCCAGCTCGGTATAGGTAGAGGTATTGCTTGCCTTAATACCATAGGCTCCATGTGAGAACACCAAAAGCGGGTATTTCTCATCTGCATTTTTTGGATACCAAAATTCCACATTTACAAACCTGTTGTCTCCATTATCGGTAAATTCCTCCTTACGGTTTTTGTCAACATATGTGTAAGTGGCGGTTGCAACTTCATATTCACCTGTCACTTTTGGCGATGGATGCTGTGGAAAAACAATTGCCGGAACAAGTGCAAAAACGAAAGCCAATAGCATGATGATCGATTTCCACACAAGTTTAGAGGTTTTGTATTGTTTAGTATTTGTTTTGTTACGGATCAGAGAAACTGTTCCCGTGACGGCTAATATGAGGAGCAGTATAGCAGGCAGTACCCAGCGCAAACTCCACACAATCACCGATGAAAGTGTGAGAATAATAAATGCACAAAAAACAGCAATCCTCATCCAATTCTTTATTTTTTTATGGTTTTGCTTCGTTACCATACAGTAGATGGCAAAGGCAATCTCGAAAGTCAATGCGATCAATAATAGTAAAGTGCCCATTGTAGTAACCCCTTCTTTTTTGAAGTATTTTTTATGAACTCATCATAAAAAAATGCGAAAAGGATGTATATAGAAAAACTGTAAGTTGCATCCACAGGCAAATAAGATGTAAAAAAAGCGGCAAGCTTTATAGCTTACCGCATCAAAGTTGCAGACACCTGCTGCTTGATAAAATCATTGACTACTCTTAAACGCCTTTAGTTTTTCGTTAATTTCTTGGGCTTCTTTTTTATCGTGTTTCCATGACAGCAGACGAACCAGGATATAGATTCCTGCAATTTGCAAGGCAAGAATGATTCCATCCACTACGTTATTCACTACATCAAAAATGCTGGCAAGGGCAATCAATAGAATCTCCAAGGTGAGAAAATGAATGGCCATTCGAATACGCCTTTTCTTCTCACTTAGATCATGAGGAGAATACAAAATAAATCCAATGAATGCACTAAAAAATGAAAATGCCATAATGATATAAATGGACTTTAAATCAAAGGCCAAATCGGGATTATATATTTGACGCAAAATTGTCATCATAATGATGATCGAAGCGAAGATTAGCAGGAAATCCTTCATAAGCTTTTGTACAAATTTGGACATCTTCATATGTATCGCTCCTTTTACAAGCCAAGCCTATTTTTAAGGACAGGCACATACTGCCTTGATACAACAGCACGTTCCCCATTATCAAGTATCGCTTCAAATCGGCCGCTTATGGACGGATAAATAGATGAAATTTTAGCGATGTTTAAAATAGTCGATTTCGATGCCCGAAAACAGTTCTTATTTTTACATAATTCCTCGATCTCATAAAGCTTTTGTTTTACTTGAAAGACGTTGTCCTTACAGTAAATAAACACCTTTCCGTCAACTGCCTCGAAATAATAAATATCACTAAGCTTAATTCGGTGAACTCTCTCATTTTGATATCCGAGTATAGTGAGGTCGTCTGTTTTCAGCTTGTTTACGATTTCGTTTATTTCGTCATCCACCTCATGACACCTAATGAGGATCTCTTCGCCCAGTTCTTTGTTTATCTTTTCTATTGAAATTTTCATATTATCACCCACGAAAATTCAAATTATTTCAAGTCGACTATGGCACAATCTGACCTGCTACTTACATCTCTCAGACTACTTTATTATAACACCACGGTGAATGATATTTATTAAGTAAATGGAAATCATAAGAAATATTCCTACTCAACAAGACAGTTTATCTAACTAAATTCAAATTAGGAGAAAAAAGATGAATGCGATTAATACGAGTGAATCTTCTGTAGAACAAAAGGAAACGGTTATGAATAAAATTTTAGGAGCAATCAGTGGTAGTTTTGCACCTATTTTAGGGGTACTTGCCGGATCTGGATTAATTTCAGCGTTATTATCTATTTTAACGACATTGGGATGGTTATCTGCTAAAAGTGCAACCTATGCCATTCTGGCCGCAGCTGGACATGCTATATTTTACTTCTTTCCCGTTTTTCTCGGGATTACATTAGCGATAAAACTCGGAGCCAATGGCTATGTTGGCGGTGCGATTGGTGCGGCACTTTTGGAACCGCATTATACGGATTTAGTTCATTCTGGTGCTCAAGATGCAAATTTCTTAGGGATTCCGGTTATACTCGCCAGCTATTCCTCCACTGTTTTTCCTATCTTAATTGCTGTTTCAATTTATGCCATTTTAAATAAACTTTTGAATAAAGTCATTTACAAAGACTTACAAATGTTTATTAACCCACTAATTTCATTAGTTGTTATTGTTCCTTTAACTATCCTTATTTTTGGTCCTTTTGGTACATATGTCGGTGAAGCGATCGGAATGGTTATCGAGTTTTTAAGTTCAAAAAGCGGGCTTTTAACTGGGGCTGTACTGGGTGCAGGATGGACTTTCCTAACGATATTAGGCCTTCACTGGGCAGTCATTCCATTAGCGATTGCCAATCTTGCCAAAGGCGGCGATCCGATTATTGCGATGGCAGCTGCTGCACCTTTTGCTCAAATAGGGATGGCGATAGGGGTCTTTTTGAAAACGAAGGATAAGGACTTAAAAACGGTCACTGGATCAGGAATTGTTCCAGGTGCATTAGCTGGCACAACAGAACTTATCACTTATGGTGTCCTTGTACGTTATAAACAAACGATGGTCATTGTCGCAATTGCAGGAGCAATTGGTGGAGCGATTAATGGGGCACTTGGCACAAGAGCAACGGCATTTGCTCTTCCAAGCTTCTTATCTATTCCTGTTTTTTCACCGATAGGATTCTTTATCATCGGTGTGTTAACTGCTTTGGTATTAGCTATGGTTCTGACACTTGTATTTGGATATGAAGGAAAAAATAATGCAGTGCCAGCTAAAACGGTAAAAGAATTTGGACTGGCGAATGTAAGTAGAGAAACCATCTTAAGTCCATTGAGCGGGGAAATTGTTCCATTAGGCGAAATAAGCGATCCTCTTTTTTCAACTGAGACGGTAGGAAAAGGAATTGCGATTGAACCCGAAAACGGCGAAGTGATTTCACCCGTTGACGGAACGGTTACCACTCTATTTCCGACGGAGCATGCCATCGGTATTACATCAGAAGGGGGGGCTGAAATCTTAATTTGTATTGGGGTTGATACGATTAATTTAAAAGGTCAGTTTTTCCATTCTCAAGTAAAGCAATGGGATGCAGTGAAGAAAGGCGACTTGCTTATTCAATTTGACCTTGAAAAAATTAAAGCTGCAGGCTTTGATGTAAAAACTCCTGTAGTCATTACTAATACCAATCAATATATGGATGTTGTCCCAGCGATAGATGGGAAGGTTCAAGCAAAAGATGAATTAATCAAGCTGATCGTATAATTAAAAGGAGCTCGGAACCAGGAGAACGGCTCTAGCAGCACAAAAAGGCTGTGAGAACAGTGCCCCAGGCACTTCCATATAATATAAGGGGAGTGATGACATGTCTTTTTCAAGTTTAAAAGAATTGATTGAGCTTGCCAAAACAGAAAAAACAACCATTTATGAGTTAATGATAAACGCAGAGATCGAGCAAAAGGGGTATGATAGAAAAACGATAATCGAGAAAATGGCGAAGCAATTTACTGTAATGGAGGAGGCTGTCCGTGAAGGGACGACGAGCTCCGTTATGTCCCGTACCGGCTTGACGGGAGGTGATGGATACCGCCTTCACCAATATGCTGAAAACGGGAATTCCTTTGTTAATTCTAAGACACTAAAGGCCGCAGCAAATGCCCTCGGTGTATCGGAAGTAAATGCGGCAATGGGGCGGATTGTGGCCACGCCAACAGCGGGTTCAGCGGGAATTTTGCCAGCTGTCCTTGTTCATGCCCTTGATAGCGGGAAATTTACACGTGAAGAGATTGTACAGTCCATGTTCACTGCCTCTGCCCTCGGCTTGGTCATTGCGAATAGGGCTTCCATATCAGGTGCTGCAGGCGGCTGTCAGGCAGAGGTTGGATCAGCCACTGCAATGGCAGCCGGCACTCTCGTTGAACTTGCCGGCGGTACCCCGGCGCAGGTTGGAAACGCCGTTGGAATTGCGTTGAAGAATTCTCTTGGGTTGGTTTGTGACCCTGTTGCCGGGTTGGTGGAAATCCCGTGCATCCTTCGCAACGGATTACATGCGATTACCGCCCAAGCAGCAGCAGATATGGCTTTGGCAGGGGTAGTCAGCATCATCCCCCCGGATGAAGTAATCCATGTGATGCATGAAGTGGGGCAGCAAATGCCTGAATCGTTGAGGGAAACCGGTATCGGCGGTCTAGCCGGCACCCCGACGGGTCAAAAATTAAAAGCGCAGATTTTCAGAGAAAAAACGAGTGGCTGCGGGCCGGCCAAATACGAAAGTGCTTATGAGATTATTGGACCGGTTATGGTTGGACCATCAAGTTCTCATACAGCCGGGGCAGTCCGGATTGGCAATATTGCCAGCCAGCTGTTAAACGAAAGACCATCATATGTTAAATTCTCGCTGATGGGTTCCTTCGCCGAAACCTATCAAGGACATGGAACCGACTTAGCTCTAATAGCAGGTGTACTTGGGCTGTCTACCATGGATGCAGGCATTCCCAATGCAAAAACTCTTGCTGAAGAAAACGGCTTACAATACGAGTTCACGAAACGGGTGCTTGGAAGCTATCACCCGAATACGGTTCTCGTAGAATTATCTGGGGCTTCACGTACGGTAAAGCTCTTGGCCAGCTCTTTAGGCGGCGGTAAAGTGGAGGTTCAGGAATTGGATGATTATCCGTTAAAATTTTCCGGTGAACGGCCCACATTCGTGATTCGCCATAGTGACCGGAAGGGAGCGATTGCTGAATTATCTGGAATCCTTTATCGAAACGGCTTTAACATCGCCCGAATGGCGAATGAACGTTCAAAAATCAATGGTCCGGCGATCACGATTTGCGAAATCGATAATAAAATGGATGACACTCTATTAACTTTATTAAAAAAGGAAATACCAATTATTGACGAAATTGTCTTAGTTAAAACTAATTAGCAGCGTGGGACTGTTTAAAGGGGTGGAAATGTTCACCCTTTAAATAGTCCCGCTTTTTTTATATTGTTTCGGTGTTGGTCAAGCCTTTTAGGAAACAATTCAAAAATGGATGACGATTCCAGTTTTCTTAAGTATAATTCAATTATAAAAAGGCTATTAGGACGGTGAGAATAAGGTGAAAAAAATAGCAGTCGAAAGCTTAGTTCAGAAGTTTTCATTGAAAGTAGTGGCCGGTGAGGGGCAACTGCAAAATGTCATTACGCAATCACGGGTGCATCGTCCAGGCCTGGAATTTGTTGGCCATTTTGACTTTTTCCCGACAGAGCGAGTTCAAATATTAGGAAAAAAAGAAATTACCTATTTACATAAATTAAGCAAAGAGGAACGTAAAATCCGAATCGGAAATATTGTCCAATATCACCCGCCATGTTTTATCGTAACCGCTGGTGAAGAGGGTCTTACTTATTTAACCCACCATTGTATTGAACAGGGGATTCCCTTGCTGGTAACAAACAAGCCAGAGGTCACATCAGAGTTTATCACCAAATTGGATGCGTATTTGGTGAAGGAATTAGCACCGGAAATGGCTGTGCATGGAGTTTGTGTGAATGTTTCTGGGATTGGAATCTTGCTTCGCGGTCATTCAGGGGTAGGAAAAAGTGAGACGGCGCACACGTTAATTCGCCGGGGGCACCGGCTGGTTGCGGACGATATCGTTATCCTTAAGAAGCTTAGCCCGCAGACCATTCTGGGGACTCATGATGAGAAAACCAAGGAGTTTCTGGCTCTTCGCAGTATTGGCTTATTGAATGTGGTCCGCTTATACGGCCGCAAGGCTTTTCAAGATGAATCACGAATTGCGCTTGATATTAATTTAACAAAATGGGAAAAAGATGCCTTGTATAATGATTTGGACCAGAAATTTCACTATACAGATTATATGGGTGTGAAAATTCCGTCTATCGAAATCCAACTCCAGCCTGGACGTGATGTAGCGGGGTTAATTGAGGCAGCGGCAAATAATTGGTATTTGAAGCAGCAAGGATACAGCGCAGCAGAAGAGTTCATGAGCAGGATAGAAGCCGATATTACAAACTCAAGTATGGAATAATCATGCAAATAATAATTTGCTAGAGCATTTGGTGTTTATAAGTTCTGGCAAAATACTAATAGAAAATAAAGATGTCAGTCATATTACCACGATTTAACAAGTTTACAAACTATCTTATAATAATAAATATTTTAAATCTATTAATAATAGTGATACACTATTAGTAGGTTATTATTGATCCAGAAAAGGTGTATGAATAGTCGCGTGCTGGCCTGCTGTGAGACTTAAGGGAGAGCGCCTGCATCCTTTCTGCAAATTTTAAGGTAAGGGACGGACGGTAAAAATGAGTAACAGACAAACTAGAACAGACGTTATCTTAATTGGTGCCGGAATCATGAGTGCGACTTTGGGAACACTTTTGAAAGAATTAGTACCGGGCTGGAAAATGACAGTTTTTGAGAAGCTCGAAAACGCAGGAGAGGAAAGCTCTAACGAATGGAATAATGCAGGTACGGGGCATTCTGCACTATGCGAGCTTAATTACACCGTCGAAAAATCGGACGGATCGATAGATATTAGCAAAGCGATAAAAATTAATGAACAGTTTCAGGTTTCAAGACAGTTTTGGTCGTATCTTGTAAACAGCAATCTGATCGGTAATCCACAGGACTTTATCAGACCATTGCCACATATGAGTTTAGTTGAAGGTGAAAAGAATGTTACTTTTTTGAAAAAACGTTTTGAAGCGCTTTCGAACAACCCATTGTTTGAAGGAATGGAATTTTCCGATGACCATGACAAACTGACGCAATGGATTCCGCTTATCATGGAAGGCCGTTTATTGAAGGAACCAATAGCAGCTACAAAAGTCGACTCTGGAACGGATGTTAACTTTGGCGCTTTAACGCACAAGCTGTTTGACCACTTAAAGAATCAAAACGTTGATATTAAATATAAGCATCAAGTTGAGGATATAAAACGTACGAGCGACGGCTTATGGGAATTGAAAGTGTGGAATATGGATACCGGCGCCATTGAACGCCATACGGCGAAATTCGTCTTTATCGGCGGCGGGGGCGGGTCCTTGCCGTTACTGCAAAAATCCGGTATTCCTGAAAGTAAGCATATTGGAGGATTCCCTGTAAGCGGACTATTCCTGGTATGTAACAATCCGGAGATTGTAGCGCAGCACCATGCAAAAGTATATGGCAAAGCTAAAGTTGGTGCGCCTCCGATGTCTGTGCCGCATCTTGATACACGATACATCGACAACAAAAAGTCTTTGTTATTTGGACCGTTTGCCGGATTCTCGCCCAAGTTCTTAAAAACAGGTTCAAATATGGATTTATTAGGTTCCGTAAAACCGAATAATGTCCTCACCATGTTAGCGGCAGGTGCAAAAAACATTCCGTTAACAAAATATTTAATTCAGCAAGTGATGTTATCAAAAGAAAAGCGAGTGGAAGAGTTACGCGAATTTATTCCGAACGCGAAAAGCGAAGATTGGGATATCGTCGTAGCAGGCCAACGTGTGCAAGTGATTAAGGATACCGATGCGGGCGGCAAAGGAACGCTTCAATTTGGTACGGAAGTTGTTAGTGGGGCCGATGGGTCGATCGCTGCATTGCTCGGTGCTTCTCCGGGTGCTTCTACCGCCGTTCATGTCATGCTCGAGGTATTAAAAAAATGCTTCCCGCAACATTTAGAGGCGTGGGAGCCGAAAATAAAAGAAATGATTCCTTCTTATGGCGTGTCACTAGTTGAAAACTCAGAGCTTTTCCACGAAATTCATACGTCAACAGCGCGGACGCTTGGTCTAAGTGAAAACTTGAAGGTACAGAAAGAGACCGCTAGATAAAGAATGAAAAGAGCTAAGCCAGATATAAACCGGCTTAGCTCTTTTCTATTTACCTATTAATTTTGGATTAATTTCGGATAAGATAATCGAATGCACCTAGGGCAGCAGTAGCACCTGAACCCATCGAAATGATGATTTGTTTATATGCGCTATCTGTACAGTCGCCTGCAGCAAAGACACCAGGGATGGTGGTAGCTCCATGCTTATCAACGATGATTTCGCCCATTCTGGTGCGTTCAATCGTTTCGTCTAACCAATCGGTATTTGGGACGAGACCAATCTGAACAAATACACCTTGTAATTCAATATGGTGCTCTGCTCCCGTTCCACGGTCAATGTAGGTAATACCGTTTACCTTGTCGATACCGGTAATTTCCTTTGTTTGAGCATTTTTGATGACCGTTGCATTTGGAAGGCTGTAAAGTCGATCTTGCAATACAGAATCAGCTTTCAACTCTGGTGCAAATTCAATAACTGTTACATGCTTTACAATACCCGCAAGATCAATGGCTGCTTCAATACCGGAATTACCGCCGCCAATAACCGCAACGTGTTTTCCTGCAAATAGCGGGCCGTCGCAATGAGGGCAGTAAGCTACACCTTTGTTCTTAAACTCTGCTTCACCTGGGACACCGACATTGCGCCAACGGGCACCTGTTGAGAGGATGACGGTTTTGCTTTTTAGAACAGCGCCGTTTTCCAGCTCAACCTCGATGAAATCTTTCTTTTCTAAGCTTTTTGCCCGCTGCAAATTCATGACATCAACGTCGTATTCTTTCACATGCTCTTCAAGGCTTGCTGCAAGTTTTGGACCTTCTGTCTGCTTTACGCTAATAAAGTTCTCGATGCCGAGAGTATCCATAATCTGACCGCCAAATCGTTCAGCAACAATGCCTGTACGAATGCCTTTACGTGCCGCATAGATGGCCGCACTTGCACCCGCTGGCCCGCCGCCGACAACGAGGACATCGAAAGGATCCTTATCAGCAAACTCTGAAGCATCTGGAGCGCTGCCGACTTTTGCAAGGATTTCCTCTAGTGACATCCGGCCGCTGCCAAACGATTCTCCATTTAGGAACACCGTTGGGACGGCCATAACCTGTTTGCTTTCTACTTCTTCATTAAACGCTGCGCCATCAATCATGGTATGAGTAATGCCAGGATTAACAAGACTCATTACGTTCAGTGCTTGTACCACATCAGGACAGTTGTGGCAGCTCAGGCTAATATAAGATTCAAAGTGAAATTCACCTTTAATCGTTTTAATTTGATCAATGACCTTTTGTTCAACCTTCGGAGCTCTTCCGCTTACTTGCAAGAGAGCCAGAACTAATGAGGTAAATTCATGGCCAAGCGGGATGCCGGCAAAAGTGATCCCGGTATCTTCTCCGATCCGATTCACACTGAAGCTCGGTGTCCGCTGTAATTGTGCATGTTCAATCTTAATATTGGATGACATGGTGGCTAATTCATCCACTAGAGCCACCATGTCACGAGAAACGTCATCAGATCCTGCGCTAACTTTGAGCAGCACATCGCCTTCCATCATTTGAAGATATTGGGCTAATTGTGCTTTTATATCTGCATCTAGTATCATTTGATCTGCTCCTTAAATTTTTCCTACAAGGTCAAGGCTTGGCTTAAGTGTTGCAGAGCCTTCTTTCCATTTTGCAGGGCAAACTTCACCAGGATTTTGGCGAACATATTGTGCTGCTTTAATTTTGTTAATAAGTGTGCTAGCATCACGGCCAATGCCGCCAGCGTTAATTTCAACAGCTTGGATCACGCCGTCTGGATCAATGATGAATGTACCGCGGTCTGCAGCACCTTCTTCTTCAATCAATACATCAAAGTTACGGGAAAGGACATGGGCAGGGTCACCGATCATTGTATACGTAATTTTACCAATGGTTTCTGATGAATCGTGCCATGCTTTATGTGTAAAATGAGAATCTCTAGAAACAGAGAATACTTCAACGCCAAGTTCTTGCAGTGCTGGGTACTGATCTTGAAGATCTTCTAACTCTGTTGGGCAAACGAATGTAAAGTCAGCTGGATAGAAGCAAACTACGCTCCACTGACCTCTGAAGTCTGCATCTGAAACTTCCAAAAATTCTCCATTTCTGTATGCTTGTGCTTTGAATGGTTGTACTTCTTTTCCAATTAGAGACATAATAATTTTCCTCCTAGTGTTTTTTGAGAATGTTTAAAAAGCTAGTTTAGACAAATAGTCTAAATAATAAACAGCTAATTGCAATTCTCTTTTAATTATAATTAGTTATTTAAAATAATTCTAATTCAAAATCTATTATCATATAACTCTTGTAAATTTGTCAAGTGAAATAGAGTACTATTTTAAAAGATAGGATAAATATGATTGAATTGAAAAACTCAAATTTTCAATTAATCTCAGCATTCTCAATTACATTAGATTTCTCGCCCCTTGGAACCTAAATTAAATAATGAGCAGCTGTTTCAAGAAAAACGAAAGAAGCAGATGAGTTCTCCCCTCTGCTTCAATGATATTTCTTATACCAATCGACGAATTGTGCTAAGCCTGTTTCTAAGGTTGTTTTCGGATAGTATCCTGTTTCCTTTTGTAAATTTGTTATGTCTGCATAAGTTTCCTTCACATCACCCGGCTGCATCGGCAGAAATTTTATTTTTGCCTTTTTCCCAACGAGTCTTTCTAATTGTTTAATAAAGTCCAGCAACTTGACGGGATTATGATTGCCGATATTATAAATCCGGTAAGGAGCAAAGCTAGTACCCGGGTCAGGATTTTTGCCATTCCAGTTAGAATTGTATGCAGGGGGATGATCGAGTAATGCGATGATTCCATCCACAATATCATCAATGTAGGTAAAGTCTCTGCTCATATCCCCATGATTAAATACCTTTATTGTATTCCCTGCAATGATATCCCGGGTAAAAGAATAGTAAGCCATATCCGGTCTTCCCCATGGACCATAAACCGTAAAGAATCGGAGTCCGGTTGTTGGGATCTGAAATAAATGGCTGTACGTATGGGCCATCAATTCATTTGCCTTTTTTGTCGCAGCATAAAGGCTTAAGGGGTGATCGACACTATCATTAGTGGAAAATGGAATTCTTGTATTGGCGCCATAAACAGAACTGGATGAGGCATAGATCAGGTGCTCTATTTTATGATGCCTGCATGCCTCTAAAATCGACATAAACCCGGCCAGGTTGGAATCAACATAGGTATGGGGGGCGGTTAAACTGTACCGGACACCGGCCTGGGCAGCCAAATGAATTACCCGATGGATGGATTGATCAACAAATAGCTGATTTATTTTGTTCCGCTCAGTTAAATCGATTTTATAAAATTCAAACTTAGGATGTTTTTCTATAATTTTTAGACGATCCTTTTTTAATGAAACATCATAATAGTCATTTAGATTATCAATCCCAATAACCTGATAGCCTTTGGCTAACAATTGCTTTGCCAGATGGAAACCAATAAAACCCGCTGCACCCGTCACTAATATGGTCATTTTTTTCTGCCATGTCCTTTTTTTCGATCATGTTCTTTTTTGTGACTATGCCCATGTCTATGATGGTGTTCCTTTTTTCGCTTGGATCGCTTTTTTGTGCTAGTTTTCTTGGTTTCATTTGTTCCTTTATTACCGTCCTCCGGATTTGTGAGCGGGATCGGTGTTTTGGTCCATTCCGCATGTGTTTTTGGGTCAATCGCCTTTACTTGTTCCAGGAAGGAATCTAAGAAATTTCTTTCATGAAGGTTCTGGAATAACTCCAGCGGCCGCTCTTGAACACGCGAGAACGAATAGACATGATCGACCATTTTAAACCCGGTATTGGTGACAATGATATGCCGTAAGGGAGCATCGATTTGCTTAAAACCTGATTGCTTCTGGGTTGTTAAAATATCGAGCAGTTTTTTAGTAATCTCTTCTGATAAGGTAGATTGTTTTTTTAGAAAAGTATTTAAGTCAGGCCCTACCAGGTATTCCATTAGAACATAATTGGTTCCTTTTTCATAGACTTTAGGGATAAAGGATAAGTTTTGACAAGATAATAGAACCTCTTGTTCCTGCTTGGCATTTTCCGGTTTCCCATAAATCTTTACACAGGTATCTTCAGCAACCCGGTAGACTGCACCCTGATGCCCTTTTCCGATAAGTGGCTGCGTGACGGCGCTGTCCACCTTGACTCCCTCCCCTGATCCCCCAGAGGTGACGGGAATATTTTTATAATCCAAACTATTTTTGTTAAAATACTTTTCCCACTCTTGTAATGTCTCCGGTTCCAGCCTTTTTACTACTTCTAAGAAGGACTCTTTTAATAGAATGATATTTAAATCCCTCAATAGTTTTAATGGGACAGGGTGAATCCGTTTGAAGGCATTCACATGGTCAATTACTTTCAACTCTTCATTTTCAAGGACAAAAATATGTCGCAGCGGGGCATCAACCATCGTGAATTTTGCCTCTTTTAATTCTTTTAAAATAGTCAGCAGTTTGCTGGCGATGGATTCAGGGATATACGTGCAATTTCTGAGGTATTCCTTTAATGTTGGGGCATTAAAGTATTCCATCACGATAAAGTTTGAACCTGTTTCGTAGACCTTTGGGAAAAATGATAGATGTTTGCCAGCGCTTAGTGCATCGGCTTCCATTTTTGCTTGCAGCGGGTCTGTATAAATCTTCACACACTTTTCTTCTGATAATTTAAAAACGGCGCCTTGTGCACCCATACCGATCAGCGGATACTTAGTAGGGTTTTCAATCTGTAAGGTTTTGACGCCTTTCGTTACTTTAATTGATTTAAAATCCTTCATTTCGATCCTCCTAACAGTTCATCATAATAATTTGCCTGCTGTAAGAGCTGTTTCTGAAGATCAAAGGCTTGTTCAATTTTTTTGCGGGCTGCAATGGAATATTTCCCCCATACCTGCCGATTCTTTAACATAAACTCAAGAGCAGCGGCAAGTTGTTCAACGTTGTTTTCCTGCACTAAAAAGCCATTTTGCTTATGTCTAACTAATTCAGGGATGCCGGCATGCCGGGTTGAGATGACTGGGACGCCTGTTGCCATTGCTTCTTTTAAGGTATTCGGAATCCCTTCTACATCTCCGTTCGCGGCTTCTAAGCTGGCAGCGCAAAATAAATCTGCATTTCTTAAGTGTTCCCGGACTTGTTCTTTAGGGAGATGGTGTAAGAGACGAAATGAATCCCCTAATTCTAACTGTTTAGCCAAGGCCTTCAGCTCTTCTTCTAATTCCCCTTTGCCGATGATTGTCAATGTCGCATTTGGGAATCTATCCTTTATTTTATGAAAAGCTTTCATGAGAATATGGTGGCCCTTTTTCTCTACTAACCTGCCGATTGAGATAATGTTTTGGGAGCCGTTCCTCTTAGGTGTGCGGTAGGTGTATTGACTAAGGTCGACACCGCCATATAACACTCTGATTTTCTCTGGAGGGCACCCCCATGCAATGATCCTATCAGCTAAATATTGACAGACTGGGAAAAAGCGATCTCCTTGCTCGAACAGCTTTTTCATGTTCTCTAAGTATCCAACTGGCTGATTGGCAAGGGTTGCATCCCTCCCGCGGATACTAGTGACTAACGGAAGCTTTGTTGCATTCTTAAATGGGAGTAATAATACCCCTAATTGACCGTGGTGGGCGTGTAAGAGTGACAGCTGATGTTTCTTAATAAATTCAGTTGGCGAGAAGATCTCATTTAAATAGTGTACCTTTTCATTAAGAAGCGAGAGATCAATCATATATTTAGGCTGGCGGACGGTATGGATATAATCATAGTTAGGAACATTCCGAATCTGTGATATATATTGGGTCGGGTCAACCCTTAAATTTAGATGCATGACTGTACGCAAATAAAACTACTCCTTTCCATCTTGGTAAACAAAATCGTTTTGTTTCCAAATATGGTATGCGTTTCTGCTAAAATAAGCTTGGACAAATTGGAATTTAAGTAAAAAGTGGAGAAACTTATACATTGCTGCTAATTCTATTCCTGAATTTTAAATGGGCGGAAAAATATCTCAAATTAAAGATATTGGCCATTGAGATTCATTTTTGCTATTGTTGGAAGATAAGGTTACATAAAATGGAGGGATTGTCAGTGGAAATAGGGGTAAGTACGTTTGTAGAGACAACGCCGGATGTTCAAACGGGTGAGGTGAAAAGTCATGCCGAGCGGCTGCGTGAGGTGGTTGAAGAAATTGTTCTTGCTGACAAGATTGGTTTAGATATCTTTGGTGTTGGTGAGCATCACCGTAAAGATTATGCGGCTTCCTCACCAGCAATTGTGCTGGCTGCAGCTGCGTCGCAAACGAAGCAAATTCGGCTGACGAGTGCCGTTACAGTGCTTTCCTCCGCCGATCCTGTACGGGTATTCCAAGATTTCGCTACACTTGATGCCATTTCGAATGGCCGTGCAGAGATTATGGCAGGCAGGGGTTCGTTTATCGAATCCTTTCCGTTGTTTGGGTATGATTTAAATGACTATAATGAGCTGTTTGATGAGAAGCTGGAGTTATTATTGAAAATCCGCGAGTCTGAGAAAGTGAGCTGGAGGGGCGGGCACCGGCCGGCAATCAACAACCTGGGCGTGTATCCTAGACCGGTTCAGGATCCATTACCTGTATGGATTGGCAGCGGGGGCACACCACAATCTGTCATTCGTGCGGGCATGCTTGGCCTGCCGCTTGTTTTAGCGATTATTGGAGGCAGTCCGCTGCAGTTTGCCCAGCATGTAAATCTCTATAAAAGAGCGGCTGCCCAGGCAGGCCATGATGTGACTAAGCTGCCAGTTGCCTCACATTCGCATGGTTTCGTTGCTGAGGATACCATGACGGCAGCAGATAAATTTTTCCCTTCAACGCAGCAAGCCATGAACGTACTTGGACGGGAACGCGGCTGGGGGCATTATGACCGCTCAAGTTTTGATGCTGCCCGAAGCTTTGAGGGTGCACTGTACGTCGGAGATCCGGAAACGGTTGCGGCAAAAATTATTCATCTTCGCAAACACGTAGGCATTACCCGCTTTATGCTGCATGTACCGGTTGGCTCCATGCCGCACGAGGATGTATTGAAGGCGATTGAGCTGCTGGGAACAGAAGTGGCACCGCTGGTTCGGGAAGAAGTCGCGAAGTGGGAAGCAGAGCAGGTTTAGATCTTGAAAAGGGATTACATTGACCGAATGAGCCTGTTTGGATTCAGAATGGTAAATGAAAGGTGATTACATTGACCGAATGAGCCTGTTTGGATTCAGAATGGTAAATGAAAGGTGATTACATTGACCGAATGAGCCTGTTTGGATTCAGAATGGTAAATGAAAGGTGATTACATTGACCGAATGAGCCGGTTGGCAATCAGAATGGTAAATGAAAAGGGTTTACGTGCCCTAAAACGGCATGCGTACAAGGAAAAAGGTCATGTAAGGAAAGGGCCTTCGTTGTACAATGAAAGAAAGAGAGGCTGAGCAGAAACAGTGTATGTTTCGACTCAGCCTCTCTTTTCTTTACCATTCTTTCGGCTCATAGTTTAGGTCTGTAAATAGCTGCTGGCGTTCTTTTTTCGTGAGGTCCCGCCATTGTCCAATTGGCATGCTGCCTAATTCAATATTCATAATCCTAATCCGCTGCAGCCTGACTACCTCGTAACCAAGTGCCGCACACATCCTGCGGATTTGTCGGTTCAGACCCTGAGTTAAGATAATTTTAAAGACATATTTGGATAACTGTGTTACTTTGCAAGGGAGTGTTTTCGTATCTAATATCTCTACCCCGGCGGACATTCGTTTGAGAAACTCAGGCGTTATCGGTTTGGCCACGGTGACAATATATTCCTTCTCATGCTTGTTTTCTGCTCGAAGAATTTCGTTCACAATATCCCCGTCATTTGTCAGCAATATTAAGCCATCCGAATCCTTGTCTAAGCGGCCAATATGGAAAATACGTAATGGATGGTTGACGAAATCAACAATGTTTCCTTTTATATGTCTTTCCGTTGTGCTAGTAATACCAACGGGTTTATTTAAGGCAATATAGACATAGTTATGTGAAACATTGACCGCACTGCCATCAATGCAGACCTGGTCACCGGGCTCAACCTGGCTGCCTATTTGCGCCGCTTTCCCGTTGATCGTAACCCTGCCTTCACTTATTAATTTATCTGCCCCGCGTCTTGAGGCCTTACCCGACTCACTAATAAATTTATTTATCCTAATGGTAACCACAACCTTACGTGGAGAATCTTACATTTTAGAATACCGCAACCGCCTCCTATATTTCAAGTGGGGGTACAAATGCCTTAAACGTAAAGACATACGAAAGATTGGAGTTGTCGAAAAAAATTAGTTCTTTTAAACTATATTTTTAAAAGAATATAAAAATATTACAAGATTTTCTCCAAATTGTGACAAAAAAAGTCGCTCTGTCATGTTACTGTAATGATAATTACATAATGGGGAGATGAATATGAAAAAATTAACGATTGTTTTTGTCCTAATATTTAGCATCTTTTTCTTTAATGTACCAACGGATGCAGCTGGTAGTTCACAATTACTAGTCATCAACAAAAAAATCAATACACTCGCTTATTATGATGGCGGGAAGTTGATTAAAACCTTTAAGGTGGCAACGGGCAGATCTAGAGATCTAACCCCGGAAGGCACATTTAGAATTGTGAATAAGATTGTCAATCGTCCGTATTATACGGGTAAGATTCCCGGCGGTGATCCGCGTAACCCATTAGGTGACAGATGGATGGGGCTCGAGGCAAGAGGTACATATGGTACCACATATGGAATACATGGAAATGCGAATGAAAGTTCCATAGGTAAATATATTAGTTCAGGTTGTGTACGCATGCACAACGAAGAAGTACGCTGGCTTTACAGCCAAATCCAGGTGTACACACCAGTTATCATTACCTGGTCTGATAGCAGCTTTGATGCAATTGCCAAAGCAAATGGATATTCGGTCAGCACAAACGGCTGGGTACTGGCTGACGGGAAATGGTATTTTTATGCCAATGGTGTAGCGAAAACAGGCTGGCTTTCTACTGGTGGAGTATGGTATTACCTTGATGGCTCCGGTGTCATGAAAACCGGCTGGGTATTAGATAATGGTAAATGGTATTATCTTGAAAAAAGCGGTGCGATGAAAACCGGCTGGTTGTTAACCGGCGGAAAATGGTACTATCTTGAAAAATCAGGCACAATGAAAACCGGCTGGCTTTTCAACGGAGGTAAATGGTACTTCCTAGACAATAGTGGCGCAATGAAAACGGGCTGGTTAGCAAATGGAGGCAAATGGTACTTCCTTGAAAACAGCGGCGCGATGAAAACCGGTTGGTTAGCAAATGGAGGCAAATGGTATTTCCTAGATAACAGCGGCGCGATGAAAACAGGCTGGCTAAACGATGGAGAGAAAAAATATTTCCTAGATAACAGTGGAGCCATGAAAACCGGCTGGGCAGCAATTGATGGAAAATGGTATTACTTCTATCCAAGCGGCTCTATGGCTGTAAATACAGTCATTGACGGCTGGGAAGTCGGTCCAGATGGCGTATGGATTGTTCCAGTCCCTGCTCCAGTTACAGATCCAGTTGAATATGTTGCTTTAGGTGATTCTTTAGCAGCCGGGATGACTCCTCTAGGGGGAGATGGTCCAGGTTACCCTGATTTTATAGCTGAAAAATTCAAAGAATCCAACGAAACCTATGATTTAAGGGATTTTGATAACTTTGGAGTTTCAGGCTTTACAACTACTCATGTAATTGAACAGCTGAAAAACGTTGAAGTACAAAAGGAAATTAAAGAAGCTACACATTTAACGATTGATATTGGTGCAAATGATCTGCTCCCTGTGATCCAAACGAATGCAGCACAAGCACCGGCAGCGATTGCTGAGGCAGCGAAAAACATAAACATAATTTTAGGCACCATTGATCAATTAAATCCAACGGTCAAGGTGTATGTGATGGGCTACTATAACCCATACCCATATATTCAAGATGCGGGGCAGAAAGTTCAATTAGACCAATTATTACAAGGATTTAACGCCCAGATTCAAGCACAGGCAGCTCAACATGGCGATACATTTGTCGCTACAGATACACTAATTGCAAGCAAGTTCCAAGAGTATCTTCCAAACCCGGCTAATATCCACTTAAGCTTAACAGGATATCAGGCAGTAGCTGGTGAGTTCTGGAAGGTCATGAAATAGGTGAATAAATAACTAGTAACATAGTAAATAGAGACATCTAAAAAAGGGTGTCTCTCTTTTTTTGCAGTGCTGATTGAAGCGAATATTTATGAAACATTTGTAATATATCAGAGATGTAAACATTATTGTACACTTGTTTACATTTCGTATACTTCTTGTCTACAAATGCGTTTACATGTTTACAAAAATGTGTACATCCCGTCACAACAGCATGTTTACGAGCTTGTCATCGATGTATACATAAATGTAAACATTATGGTCGAAGTTTACAAAATGTTTACTGTTTTACACTTTCATATCTTTTCTATTTGCCTCATTGAACAATCTACTAATCTCCTATAGCCTTTAATAAAGGGACTTAATAATCTACTTTAAAAATAAATCTATTAAATGAAAAGGAATGATGTTTATGACTAAATCCAGAGTTGCCGCAATTGATGTAGGGAATGACTCTATTAAGGCCATTTTCGGAGAATTAGAGTATGAATTGAATATTCCTAACATTATCGCAAGAGACACCGAGGACCGACCGGTAATCGGGATTGAAGAGCTCGATGATAAGAATCCATTGGACGGCATCCATGTTAAGGTACACTCCCCTGCCTTGAAAGAAAATAATGTGATTTACCGTGTCGGCAACTTAGCCACCAAAAGCAATAATGCCACTGAATTAGACCCTGGCAGCAGCAAATCTGAGGAAGACCAAACACTCATTATGCTTTTTACAACACTGGCATTGGATGCGGTTAAACAAAAAAGTTTCCCGCGCGCCAAAAATGTCATTGATGCCAGCTACACACTTGGAACTGGCCTCCCCCTTCGTGAGGTAAAGGAAGGCAAGGATGCGGGATATCGCTCGAAATTAGTCGGATCTGTCCATCAAGTTGAATTTTTGGTGACGCCAAAATACCAGGGCTTGAAAGTAAATATTAAATTTAATGAAGTAAAGGTGTATCCTGAAGGTTTCGCCGCTTACATAAATTTGGTGATGGACAATAATCTAAAAATCATCAATAAGGATTTAATTGATAAGCGTATCTTAATTCAAGATATCGGCGGTTTATCAACTGATATTGCGGTTATTAAAAATCGCAATGTCGATGATGATAAGGCCCAAGGATTTAACCTTGGTGTCTCGGAATCGTTAGAGGCCATTCGCGAAGAAATTAGAACGAAGCACGGCGTGGAACTGGACAGCCGCCGCGATGTAGTCGAAATTATTACCAGAAAAAATGATCGCAACCACATCATGGTAAAAGGAAGCAGGACAAGCGTTCACGATATTACCGACCGCATTCTCTTAGATTTAGCGAAAAAACAATATCGATTACTACGCAATGTATGGCAGAGGAACTCGCAAACGGAAATTTGTTATTTTGTTGGCGGCGGTGCCCATGTCCTAAAGGATTATCTTAAAACAATCAATAACAATTTGGATGGCTATAATATCGAATTCTTTGAGGATGATAAGGAAAGTATTTGGATGATGGCTAATGCTTATTATAAACTCGTCACAGATTTTGTCAGACGAACGGAGAAACCAAAAGCGACTGCACCGGTTAAAAGTTAAATTAAGGTGATGTGTGATGATGAAGCCTGCAGCAAATGAAATTAAAAGAGGCCAAGCCCTATCCTTTCGTGTCCCATCAGATACTCCGGACCATATTATAAAACAGCTGCAAAAATTAAAAGAAACAGAACGGCGAAATTTCTCCAGTAAAATTGCCGAGTTTGTGCTGCAGGGGGTGAACCATTCTTTTTCCAGGGAGAAAGAATCGATCACCATTCCGCTTCCTCAAAATTTAACAAAAGCCCAGCGGGACTGGCTCAAGCATGAACACTCAGAGGCATTGTTAGGAAGTATTGTCTATCAACTGATTTCCGACCCTGTCCGTTCCACCGCATTACTGGCAGCAATGAACAGCAACTCGGTCGATATCGATGAGGCGTTATATCTCCAGGAGGAAGTATTTCCCGCGGAACTGGCTGTATCCCTCGATGAGGAAATAGGCAGCCGGCAGGAGCCAGCTGAGACGCTTAAAATCGATGTGGATGGCGAAGACGATCTCGACGGGTTTGATTGGGAAAGCGTGAGGCAGAAAGATGAGCCCGCAGTGGAAGAAAATCAGGAAGAAGAACTGGATATCGACGACCTGCTGGGCGGATTTTTGGCGAAGATGAATAAATAAAAAACGAACCCCGTCTGATAAAAGACGGGGTTCGTTGCGATTACTTTCTAATGGAGAAATTTTGTTTTTTCCTTATCGAGTTTAATGCTTATGATTCGGCAATTTTTTGCCAGGGTGATTGTCTCCCTGATGTTCCCGATTTTTCCTGTCCTTTTCTTGGTTTTCCTTCAGTTTTTCTACATATTCGTGGGTGCTTTTGTTGTCCATTTCGCAAAACCTCCTTGATAAGTGAAACCAATGTTAATGTAACCTGTGGGTTTAGAAAACATGCAGAAATAAAAAAATCTCCATAGAAGGAGATTTTTTAATAAATTCAACTTTAAGAATTGTCCAGCTCTAGCGCCCTAGCGCTTTTCAAATTTATATAACGCCTTGTGCGATCATGGCGTTAGCTACTTTTGTGAATCCGGCGATGTTGGCACCGACTACCAGGTTGCCAGGGAAGCCGTATTCTTCAGAAGCTTTTACGCTGTTTTGGTAAATATTAATCATGATTTGGTGGAGTTTGGCGTCCACTTCCTCAAATGTCCAAGACAAGCGTTGGCTGTTTTGAGCCATTTCTAGAGCTGAAACAGCTACACCGCCGGCATTTGCCGCTTTACCAGGGCCAAACAACACTTCGCTGTTAAGGAAAATATCGACAGCTGCTAAGGTTGAAGGCATGTTGGCACCTTCGCCAACCGCTTTTACGCCGTTGGATACAAGAATCTTTGCTGACGTTTCATCAATTTCATTTTGGGTTGCACAAGGTAAGGCGATGTCACACGGAATCGACCAAATCCCTGAGCATCCTTCGAAATATTGGGCTTGCGGGTGGTAATTAACATACTCGCTGATTCTTTTCCGCTCAACTTCTTTAATTTGTTTAACGGTCTCTAAATTAATGCCGTTATCATCATAGATATACCCGTTGGAATCACTGCAGGCCACAACCTTGGCGCCGAACTGGGTTGCTTTTTCCATCGCATAAATAGACACATTACCTGAACCGGATACAACGACCGTACTGCCGCAGAAGCTCAGTCCTTGGTCCTTTAACATTTCCTCAACAAAGTAAACTGTACCGTAACCGGTTGCCTCGGTGCGGGCTAAGCTGCCGCCGTAGCCTAGTCCTTTACCTGTTAATACCCCTGCTTCGAATCCGCCGCGGATTTTTTTATACTGGCCAAACATGAAGCCGATTTCTCTGGCACCAACACCGATATCCCCTGCCGGCACATCGACATCTGGACCAATATGACGGTAAAGCTCTGTCATAAAACTTTGGCAGAAGCGCATGATTTCGTTGTCTGATTTTCCCTTTGGATCGAAATCGGAGCCGCCTTTTCCGCCGCCAATTGGCTGACCAGTTAAAGAGTTTTTAAAAATCTGCTCAAATCCTAAAAATTTGATAATGCTGGCATTTACCGACGGATGGAAGCGCAAGCCGCCTTTATAAGGTCCGATGGCGCTGTTGAATTGCACGCGGAAGCCGCGGTTTACCTGCACCTTACCGGAATCATCCACCCAGGGAACACGGAAGGTGATAACTCTTTCTGGTTCAACGATTCTTTCAAGGATCCCCTGCTCGATATATGATGGGTGTTTCGCGAAAACGGGCACAAGTGAATCAAAAATTTCCTTCACTGCTTGATGAAATTCACTTTCAAACGCATTGCGGTTTTTCACCGTCTCGAACACAGTATTTACATAATCCCTTGCTGCCTTTGATCCTGATTGTTTTACATCTTCAATTGTTTGCATGGAATTCACTCCTTTTGAAAAATAAGCTAAATGAACAGTATATATAGACTGAATATTTCTTCACCTTAGTATTGTTTTATTTTATAATTGATAAATAATCTAAGCAATACGAAAAATAGATAAGATTGATGCCGGAAATAGATGAATAAAAAACGAGGTGGAAATGGGTGGAGTTAAGACAGATTCATTATTTTATTGAGGTTGCAAAAAGGGAGCATGTAACGGAGGCTGCCCATGCCCTGCATGTGGCCCAATCGGCAGTGAGCAGGCAGATTGTTAATTTGGAGGCGGAATTAGGGGTTGATTTGTTTATCCGCGAAGGCCGGAATGTCAAATTGACACCAATCGGCAGTTTGTTTTTAGAACAGATGCAGCAGGCGATGAAGCTGATTGATAATGCGAAACGGGAGGTGGAGGAATTTTTAGATCCTGAGAAGGGAACGATTCGGATTGGCTTCCCCAGCAGCCTGGCGGCATACACCTTGCCGACGGCCGTTTCAGCCTTCCGTGAGCGCTATCCTCATGTGAAATTTCAGCTCAATCAAGGTTCCTACCAATCCTTAATTGATGGTGTGATAAAGGGAGAATTTAACCTTGCCCTCCTTGGTCCGGTGCCGAAAAAGGAGAAGAAAATCCGTGGAAGAACATTATTTACTGAAAAAATCGTTGCCTTATTGCCTGCCACCCATCCCCTTGCTAAAAAGCGGGTAATAACATTAGCTGAATTACGGGAAGATTCCTTTGTTCTTTTTCCAAAAGGCTTCATCTTAAGGGAAATTATTGTCGATGCCTGCAGCCAGCTTGGCTTTGAACCGCAGGTGTCGTTTGAGGGGGAGGACATTGATGCCATTAAAGGCTTGGTGTCTGCAGGTCTTGGCGTGACGCTTATTCCGGAAATTACCTTAATAGACAGCCTGCCGCGGTCGACGGTAAAAATTCCGATTACAGAACCGGAAGTAACGAGGACAGTCGGTGTGATCATCCCAAATGAGCGCGAGCTGCTGCCGACGGAGAAGCTGTTTTTCGAGTTCCTCGGGGAATTTTTCAGTATTCTCGACCGTTATCAGTTTGAAGAAAGCTGGTGAGGGCTGGTTCCTTTCGTTTGACGGTAGGACCAGCTGTAGGAAAACAAGATGACGAGAGTGTAAATTAATAGGATATAAACATCCCCATCATACATAAGTATTAATGAAGAGGATGCAATCAGGGCGAACCAATTGATTGCACACCTGTTTGGTCAAATGATGGGGGCCTGCCCTCGTAATAGGGAGGATTCGCGATGTTATCGACGATTCTGATCATTCTATTGATTGTCTTTATTGGTGGCCCGCTTTGCTTTTTTCTCTGGCTGCGGAATTTAGCCAAAAAGCCGCAGCATTCCATTATTCGAGCCTATCCCTATTTTGGCTGGATTCGCTATGTTCTAGAAATGATGGGTCCAAAACTCAGACAATACTGGTTTGACGATGATAATGGGGCAAGGCCATTTTCACGTTCCGATTATTTAGGGATTGTTTTTTCAGCAAAATACCGCACTGATTTGATTAGCTTTGGTTCTAAGCGGGACTTTGAGCAGCCGGGCTATTATATTGCAAATAGCTTGTTTCCTCTTTTGGCAGAGGAATTGAAGGTCGAAAATCAAGAGAAGGTCCATGCAGCAAAGTATAAAATTGACCACGAAGGCCTGTTTACCCGAAGGGAACAGCTTGTAGAGGACCAGATTTCCCGGTGGTTATTTCCCGAGGAAGACAGCATTGTCGTCGGGCCGGAAAGAAAGGAACCGTGGAGGCTCAAGGGACCTTTTGGGGCATCGGCCACCTCCTATGGCTCGGTAGGTGAAAACTTTATTCTCGCCACCGGAAGTGGCTGTCAAATGGCTGGCGGCTCCTGGCTAAATACAGGAGAAGGCGGCATTGCACCGGAGCATTTACATAGCGGGGCAGATGTAGTGGCGCAAATCGGACCCGGTCTTTTTGGCTTTCGTGACCATGAAGGGAATTTTTCACTTGAGGAATTTAGGCAAAAAGCGGGGCAGCCTGCCATCAAGGCGTTCGAGCTTAAGTTCGGGCAAGGGGCAAAAATTCAAGGCGGACATCTTGAAGGTGCGAAGGTCACGGCAAAGGTCGCGAGTATTCGCAAGGTAAAAGAGGGTCAAACAATTATTTCGCCTAATCGATTTTCCTTTTTGCGAAATGCCGATGACACGTTAATGTTTATCAAGCGGCTGCAGGATGTGGGCGGTAAACCGGTTGGCATCAAAATCGTTGTCGGCGGTCAAAGCCAATTGGATGACCTTTTCACGGCAATCAGAAGGCTCCAAATCTATCCCGACTTTATTACGGTTGATGGCTCTGAGGGCGGCTCGGGCGCAACCTATAAGGCCATGGCAGATACGATGGGGCTTCCTCTATATCCTGCGTTAATTGCCGCTGTGGATAAGGCTCATGAGTACGGGGTTCGCAGCAAGATCCGGATCTTTGCCTCGGGGAAATTAATTTCAGCAGATAAAATTGCGATTGCCCTCGCCCTCGGCGCCGATGCGGTCAACTCCGCACGAGGCTTTATGATTGCGGGCGGCTGCATCATGGCATTGCAGTGCCATACAGGCAAATGCCCGGCGGGAGTGACGACCACTGATCCAAAACATCAAGAGGCGCTCGTGCCTGAGGAAAAGAAATGGCGGGTTATGAATTACATCATTAATGTCCGGCAAGGGCTTTTTGCTCTGGCGGCTGCTTGCGGGCTGGATTCTCCCCGTAAATTTACCCGCGACCATATTGTTTTTAAAACGGCAGATGGCCAGATGAAAAGGCTCTCGGAACTATTTCCCCAGCCTGATTCGACCGTGGAGTCCCAGTGGCATAAATCGGAAGAGCGTGACTAACTTGCGAGAATGGTTAATTAGCATTATATTCATAGGGGAAACTATATGAAATTAGTAAGATAGGAATAGGTGGTGAGGTTTTACGAAGCTGCCAACAAATATTGTCCTTGCCGACGGCATATTAAATGAAGCGTGTCTTGTAAAAAGGGAAATCCTCTATAAGGGGATGAACGGCAGGCTGATTGAACGATTCTATTTGTCCCCCACTGCAAGTTTTATTTTTAAACCGTTAACAAATAATCGCCAATTAGGTAAAGAGGTGTGGGTCCATGAACACATCTTATCCTCCTTCCCAGCTATTTTTCCAAAAATAATCTCCTATTCGCTAAATGATGTTCCTGAACTTAATTGGATGATTCTTGAGGATCTTGGCCCATTGGTGCATGATTTTCATGTGGATAGTGTAATAGGTGTGGTGAAATGGATGGCCTGGTGGCATTCCCTGCCGATTGAAAAATGGGGCAATGTTCCGAGCGCTGGCCTGAAACCGCCCTTTCCAGACGTTGCGGCCGATATTTGTGTTAGGAAGAAGGAAATCCTGCAATTATTGCCAATGCTTGGGCTTGAACAAGATGGGATCGATGAGCTCTATGCCCTGCTTGATCAAGCGGTTTTGACGGAGAAGCTGGTGTTATCTCACGGTGACTTACATGCTGGGAATTTTGCAGTCGCGAAGGATAAGCTAATGATTTTGGACTGGGAGCATGCCCATTTAAATACACCCTACTGGGATTTGTACCATTTGATTGATATGTTACACCCCCTTTTTCCGAAAAAAATAACTGCCCCATTTCGCGAGCGGATTTTGTCCGTGTATCTTGATCAGGTAGAATATGAGGTTGATAGGGATGTGTTCGTAAAAGAGTATTATTTATTCGCAGCAGTGTTTTCGATGTGGATGCTCCTGCTGATTCAAAAGGATTTACAGGGAAATGGCGGAAAATGGTCTGTTGATCAGCTGCGAGTACAGTTTGAGGAGACGGCCGCGAGTCTTAAGCAGTGTGTGGCGTCACTATTTGGAAAAAGCTAACCCCTGTCGTTTGGAACTGGGGTTAGCATTTTTTATGCCTTTTGTTCGGTTAACTTGATAATTTCAATAATTGTATTCGTTGCTTTAATCATATTATCAACGGAAATAAATTCAAATTTACCGTGGAAGTTCTCGCCGCCGGTAAAAATATTCGGTGTGGGCAGTCCCATGTATGAAAGCTGAGAGCCGTCGGTGCCGCCGCGGATGGGCTTGGTAATTGGCTCGATGTCCAGGCTTACCATTGCTTCGTGGGCAATGTCAACAATTTCCTTCACCGGCTCGATTTTTTCCTTCATGTTGTAATATTGGTCATTTAGATCAAGCAGGATGTTGTCATCGCCATATTTTTCTTTGAGGCCGTTCACGATGGCCTCGAGGTTGGCCTTGCGGGCATTGAATTTCTCCCTGTCATGGTCCCTGATGATATAGTTTAGATTTGTTTGTTCGACATCACCATTGAAGGAAAGCAAATGATAGAAGCCTTCATATCCTTCGGTGTGCTCCGGTACCTCTTGTGCTGGCAGTTTGCTATGTAATCCCATTGCAATCGTCATAGAATTGACCATTTTGTCTTTTGCAGAGCCTGGGTGAATATTGTTGCCTTTAATGGTAATTTTGGCTCCTGCTGCGTTAAAGCTTTCGTATTCCAGTTCCCCTAGCGGACCTCCGTCAACGGTGTAGGCATAGCTGGCGTTGAAGGCCGCAACGTCGAACTTATGTGGCCCGCGGCCAATTTCCTCATCCGGCGTGAACGCAACGCGGACCTTACCGTGCTGAATTTCCGGATGTTGGATCAGGTAGGCCATCGCGGTCATGATTTCAGTGACACCGGCCTTGTTGTCGGCGCCAAGCAGCGTCGTGCCGTCAGTTGTGATTAGCGTATGTCCTTTGTAGTCGGGCAGACTTGGAAAGTCTTTTGGCGACAGAATAACCTTCAGTGCTTCGTTAAGGACAACTTCACCGCCATCATAGTTTTCGACAAGTTGCGGGTTGACGTTTTTGCCGGTGAAATCGGTGGCGGTGTCAACGTGGGAAAGGAAGCCGATGGTGGGTACGGATTTGTTGGTGTTGGACGGCAGTGTCGCCATCAAATACCCATTGTCATCCAGTGTGACTTCCTCCATGCCAATTTGCTTTAATTCTGTTTCCAGCATGCGCAGCAGCGTCCACTGTCCTTCAGTCGATGGACAAGTCTCGCTGCTTTCATCCGACTGCGTATCCACTCTCACATAGGAAGTAAATCTTTCAATGAGCTCATTTTTCAATTCACTGCACTCCCCTTTTTGTTTTACTTACATAAATATCATATCACTATGAGAGAGCGGTTACACGTTTTTCAAAAGTGATTGATGTTAATCAGCGGATAACGAACGCCAATTAGCGGATAAGGGAATTCAATCAGCGGATAACGATCTTCAATTGGCGGATAACGCGTTTCAATCAGCGAAAGGCAATACAATTAGCGGATAACGTACGCCAATCAGCGGATAAGGGAATTTAATTAGCGGATAACAATCTTCAATTGGCGGATAACGCGTTTCAATCAGCGAAAAGCAATACAATTAGCGGATAACGTACGCCAATCAGCGGATAAGGGAATTTAATTAGCGGATAACAATCTTCAATTGGCGGATAACGCGTTTCAATCAGCGAAAAGCAAAACAATCAGCGGATAACGCACGCCAATCATCGAAAACTAAGAAGCAATTACCTATTTAAGATAAAACCCTTATTTTGATTGAGAATGACTTTAGCTAAATCCATTTTATATTCCCTGTAGCGGTATTCACCTTCCTCTATCAAATTCAGACTTTGCATAATTCGTTTAGCGGTATGAATATCATCCACCTGTAAAAACCACCGGCACTCTCGATTTGTAATCGTTTGCTTAAAGATCAAAAACCATTCCAGCAAAGCTTGCTGATGTGCGAGGTGATCGGTCGCCTTGCAATATTGGCATTCCCAGGTTCGTGGGAGCTTGATCATCCCGAAACGTCCGCATGTCTTGCACTGCACCCCAGGTTGAAAATCCCTAAATGGTATCTTATATGTCTCACAAATCGGTTTCGGAATAAAAGACTGGTGGCTGTTGAGAAGTTCAGCAGAAAGCCAGTTGAAAGTTTCATCATCCAACTTTTTCTCTGTACGGGGGATACCTTTAATAAAAGAGGGAATCAAGTAAGGGTATAACAGTGTTGTCTTAAGAGGAGGAACGGCGACAATTTGCTTCGGATAAGCAAGGACAACTGCTCCGTAAATGGGAATCCGAATGTTACGGCTCTGTAACCAAACTTCCAAGCATTCGTCATTTCGTTCTAACTGGACGATGGGGCTTTCAAAGCCATCTTTATGTCCGTCCTCCCGCGTGCGGATTAACTGATGAGGATTTTCTTTAAACTCTAGGACGCCGCCAATATTTTTAACCTCTAATATAACAACATACCAGGGCGTCAACACATTAGTGTCCATTTGGAACTTTTCGTCCGATGAGGGGGACACATCGTGGAGAATGTGGTTGTCAAACAGTAATGTTTTATTTCTGAGGACTTCTGCGACCCTTTCTTCACCGCCAATTCCAGCCTCTATTTGCGCTTGCTTGGCTGCAAGTACAGACTGAATCGGGTGTCCGCTTGATAACCGCGGCCCTGCCGCTTGTAATCCGGCTAACTTCAATGAGTAATCTCTGTTTTTCAACGTATTAATGTTCTTCCACCTCCATAAAATATAACCTTCTTCCTGCATCGTAGCACACTCCAAGCCGCACGACTACACTGTTCAAATTATTGTAAAAAATATAGATTGACCACTATTGACCGATGGGGTCAACGGGAATATAATAACGCCATAAACATTGACCGTGGTGGTCAAAATCAAGAGGGAGGCCTGTCTCGGTGTTCGCAAAGTTTCTCAACTTAGATAAGGAAAAACAAGATCGAATCATCAATGCCGCAATCAAGGAATTTGCCCAGAAGGGATATGATCAGGCATCGACAAATGAAATGGTGAAAGAAGCGGGGATTTCAAAGGGATTGCTGTTTCATTATTTTGGAAATAAGAAGCAGATGTTCCTTTTTCTGTTTGACTATTGTTATGAACTGATTGCCGAAGAGTTTTATCGAAAAATCAACCTAACTGAAAAAGATTTCTTCGCAAGAATACGGCAGGCGGTTATCATCAAAATGGAACTGCTGACGACCCATCCGGATCTCTTTAGATTTATTGAAGGGGCTTATCTAGAAGATTCAGCCGCAGTGAAAATAGAAGTAGACAAAAAGATAAAGGAACTAAATGATATCAATATTGGAAAAGTCTATGAGGGCATTGATTTTTCAAAATTCCGTGATGATATGGATGTTAAAAAGGCCATAAAAATTATTACGTGGACCTTTGAAAAAATGAGTGAAGAGGAGTTTTTGAAGGCAAAGCTATCGCCGGCACATCATATTGATTATCAAAACGTATTTGAAGAAGCAGAAGACTACTTTGAAATTTTAACTAAAGCTTTTTATAAATAAGGGGGTTCGCCGCGATGAATGTGATCGAAATTAAAAACCTAACAAAAACGTACGGCAAGGCAAGAGGAATCACCGATATCAGCTTCCATGTCGAGGAGGGAGAGATTTTTGGCTTTATTGGGCCAAACGGTGCCGGTAAATCAACAACCATCCGAACACTGTTATCGCTGATCTATCCTACCAGCGGCAGTGCCGCGATTTTTGGCAAGGATTGCATTCAATTTGCCCCGGAAATAAAGAAGGAAATTGGCTACCTGCCATCGGAAGTTTTTTATTATGACAATATGAAGGTAAAGGACCTATTAAAATACACAGCTAGTTTTTATAAAAAGGATTGCAGTAAAAGAATCAAAGAATTAGCAGAAATTATGGACCTCGACCTCAATAAAAAAATCGATGACCTTTCACTGGGAAATAAAAAGAAGGTCGGGATTGTTCAGGGGCTGCTTCATGAGCCGAAACTCATCATCCTCGATGAACCGACGAGCGGGCTTGATCCGCTGATGCAGCAAAAATTCTTTGAATTACTAGAGCAGGAGAATCAGAAAGGGGCGACCATTCTCTTTTCGTCGCATATTCTCAGTGAGGTGCAAAGACTGTGCAACCGCGTGGCCATCATTAAAGAAGGCAAGATTGTGACTGTTGAAAAGATTAGTACGTTGCAAGAAAACAACTATAAAAAGTTTAAAATCGAAACGAAATCACCGCTTGCCCCGGGCTACTTCGATCACAGCGGCGTCAACAATCTAACCGTGAACGGCAATACGACGAGCTTTATTTTTAAAGGAGATATAAATGATATGATGAAACGAATTGCGGAGATTGAAATCGCCAATCTGTGGATTGAAGAGCCGGACCTTGAGGAGATCTTTTTGCATTATTATGAAAAGGAGCCTGGGAAATGATGAATATCTTTATTCATGAAATGAAGGCATATCGGAAATCGACGATTGTTTGGTCCATTTCCTTAATCATGCTGATCATTCTTTTTATGTCGTTCTATGTTTCTTTTTCAAAGGATGCAGCGGAGTTTACTAAAATACTAACTAGCTATCCGGAGGCAATTAGGCAAGCATTCGGAATCAATCTTGATCAATTCTTTTCGATTCTTGGCTTCTACTGCTATCCGCTTTCGATCATTACTCTTTGCGGGGCCATTCAAGCGATGAATCTGGGTACAGGAATCGTCAGTAAAGAGGTGCTGGAAAAAACAGCGGATTTTCTGTTAACGAAGCCAGTTACGCGCACGCAAATCTTAACGGCAAAGCTGTTGGCAGCCCTCGTCTCCATTGTCATCACGTTTATTGTTTATTTTGCGGCGGCAGGAATAACCGCTTCCGTGGTCAAGACAGAGGACTTTAGCATGGAAATCTTCTTCTTATTATCGCTGACGCTGCTGTTGGTGCAGGTGATGTTTCTGGCAATAGGAATCATCATTTCAGTCATTGTTCCCCGGATTAAATCGGTGTTAACCGTGTCGCTTGCAACCGTCTTTGGTTTTTACTTTTTGGGCATGCTGAGTAGCACATCTGGTGAGGAAGCGAAGAGATATCTATCACCATTTAAATATTTTGATACCGCCTATATTATGAAACACTCAGGCTTTGAAACACCGTTTTTGCTAGCAGGAGCGGTAATTGTCTGTGGTGCCATTCTCGCCAGTTATTTCGTCTATACCAAGAAGGATATTCATGCGGTTTAAGCTAAGGGGGTTTAGACATGAACGTTTTTTTAAAAGAATGGAAGTCACACCGTAAATCGCTCATCTTTTGGTGTATTGGCGTCTTTCTTATGGTGGCATCGGGAATGGGGAAATATGAAGCATATAGGTCTTCGGGTCAATCGATGAAGGAGCTGCTCGCAGATATGCCCAAGTCATTAGCGGCAGTACTGGGTTTTAATGATCTGGATGTATCGACGGCGAGCGGCTATTTTGGATTATTGTTTCTTTATTTACTGCTCATGGCCACCATTCATGCAACGATGCTTGGGGCCACCGTCATTGCGAAAGAAGAGCGAGACAAAACATCGGAGTTTTTATTCGTTAAGCCTGTGTCACGGAATCAAATTATTAGCGCCAAACTAGCGGCTGCGTTTGTAAACATTGTCATTTTTAATCTGGTAACCTTTGCCTCGTCCGTCATTTTAATGGGGAAATACTCAGGTGGCGAGGAGGTAACTAGCGATGTCGCCATTACGATGGCGGGAATGTTCATTTTACAGGTATTGTTTATGGTTATCGGCAGTGCCCTTGCTGCCGTAAAAAAGAAACCAAAAAAAGCGGCTTCACAAGCAACGGCCATCCTTTTGTTCACGTACGTGCTTTCTGTTGCGATTGATTTAAATGGACATATAGAAGGATTGAAGTATGTAACCCCGTTTAAATATTTTGAAGCAAAAAATGTCATGTACGGAGGCGGTCTCGATGGTGTTTTTGTGGGTATTTCAGTTGTATTGATTGCAGCTCTGACCTATGTAACGTACGCTTCTTATCAAAAAAGAGATTTAAACGTGTAAAAAAGACCGGGCAGCTGCTCGGTCTTTTATTTTTCTCTGGACATTTTGATAAGTGTAAGAATATCGCTTGATAACGAGGAATAGTTTGGCGCATCTGATTTGATATTGGATTTAATGCCGTCAATAAGCGGCAATGCCTTTGGGTTTGTGATCGTTAAAATTTGAACCTGGCCGTTAAAAGCTTTGTTCATCAATTCTTTAGCGTGGTCCAAATTATCATCCGTATTCAATTTGGATGGGTCTACCCCTTTTTGCTCCCCTTTGCCTGAGAGTCCGGCTGTATTGGATAACACTTTGTTTTGCATCTCATCGTAACGGGTGGAGGTCGTTTCCGGCTGTGCTCTTGCTAAGATAATGGTGTCATCCAGAACAAATACTTTGATCCCCGGAATCCCTTCTCCAGAAAGTCGTGATTCCAGATGGGAGGAAATTCCTCCATCATGGAGGCTTGAGCTGCCAATCATGCTGTAGACATTCGTTCCCACGCCATTTGTGGTTTGATTCTTTGCATTTGTTGTTTGTTTCTTCGCACGATCAACACTTGGAATGACGTCTGGTGAGCTTGTTTTTGTACCATGTACTTGGCCATTTCCCTTCGTATTGAGCGACTTTTCATGTAAGTTTTCTGCCGCCCCCACCCTATTTTCCCCTTGCTGAGCTGAGCATGCAGAAAGAATAAGTAATGCCGTTAATATTGGTGCACCACAGATTTTCCATTTTATTTTCATATTTTTTCCTCCTTTTCTACTGTCAGTGTCTCCTTTTATTTTAGAAGTATGAGTGGTTTATTTTGGGAACATAATAAGGCGAAGTAATTTTTCCATTATGGTTAAAAACATCTGGAGGTGCACACAGTGGTTGAAGAGAACAAAGAAAATCCAGAAAAAGAGAAGTTATCACGAAGGAAATTTATTCGTAACACCAGCTATACAGTAGGAGGTCTCGCAATCGGCGGGGTACTGGGAAGCATTATCCCCTTAGGGAGTGCAAAGAAGAAAAAAGAAGAAAAGGCTGCTAATTTTAATCAAGCCCTTATGTATTTTACACCTGAACAATTTCGGGTAGTCGAGGCAGCATCGGAACGGATTTTTCCAAAGGACGATCATGGCCCAGGGGCAAAAGAATTGGGTGTCGCCTTTTTTATTGACCATCAATTAGCTGGAAACTGGGGGACGAATGCCCGTGATTATATGCAGCCGCCCTTTTTTCAAGGAGAAAAAACACAGGGCTTCCAAGGCAGGCTCACTCGGCGGGATATTTTTGATATCGGCATCCGTGAACTTCAGAACCATAGTAAGGCCGTCTATAAGAAGGATTTCACTGAACTAAAAGGGAAGGAAAAGGATGCTGTCCTGACAGACTTTGAAGGGGATAAGGTAAACATCACGACGATTTCCCCAAGCGGGTTTTTCCAAATGCTGCGGAGTGTCACGATAGAAGGTGCATACAGTGACCCGCTCTACGGCGGAAATAAAAATATGGATGGCTGGAAGATGAAAAACTATCCGGGCAGCCAAATGGCCTATGCGGATATTATTGATAAGAAATTTAAGAAGGTTAAGCCGCAAAGTCTGCAAAATCATATGAATCATTAGAAAAGCGGAAGCGCCTTCGGAACAAGCCAGCTTGTTCCTGCGAGGATTATTCAAGGAGCTTTCCTTGATGCACAGGGGCGACAGGCATAAGACGAGCCGGCGAGAAGGTTGCTTTTTAACCTTCTTGACGGATTGGCTGTAGACCTCAGAGCCCCTAGGCGCTGGAGCTAGACATAGAAAAGCGGAAGCTAAATTATTTTTTAATAAGAAGGTGAAAGTATGGCGAGAAAGTTGCCTAAAGTTGATGTGGTCATTGTAGGTGTTGGCTGGGCTGGCGGAATTATTGCCTCAGAGCTGACGAAACAGGGTCTAAAAGTAGTGGGCTTGGAGAGAGGAAAAGAAAGAAAGACAGAAGATTACTTTATGGTCCATGATGAACTGCGCTATGCCCTGCGTTACGAGATGATGCAGGACCTTTCGAAGGATACGATAACGTTTAGAGGAAATGAAAAAATCCGTGCCCTGCCGATGCGGTCATATGGCTCATTCCTGCTTGGTGATGGATTAGGCGGCTCCGGAGTCCACTGGAATGGGCAGACATTCCGCTTTTTGCCGTACGATTTTGAAATCTATAGCAAAACAGTTGAGAAATATGGAAAAGATAAGATTCCAGCCGACATGGCCCTGCAGGATTGGGGGATCACCTATGATCAGTTGGAGCCCTATTTTGATAAATTTGAAAAAACGGCTGGGATATCAGGGGAAGAGAATCCGCTTGGTGGAAAACGCTCGAGTAAGTACCCAACACCGCCGATGAAAAAGTCACCTCCGCTGGAGATGTTTGAAAAGGCGACGAAAAAACTAAAGCTCCATCCGTATATGCTGCCGTCTGCCAATTTGTCAGAATCGTATACGAATCCGGACGGAATCAAACGGGCTGCCTGCCAATATTGCGGTTACTGCGAGCGCTTTGGCTGCGAGTTTGGAGCGAAGGCTGACCCTGTCGTTACGGTTATTCCTGTTGCCAATAAAACAGGTAATTTTGAAATTAGAACTCATTCGAATGTACGAAGGGTTTTAAAGACTGGAAACCAAGTAACCGGTGTGATGTATACCGATGTCACGACTGGTGAAGAGATTGAGCAGCCTGCAGATATTGTTGTATTAACAAGCTATGTATTCAATAATACCCGCCTGCTGTTAACATCAGGTGTAGGGAGACCGTACGACCCTGATACGGGAACAGGTGTTATTGGGAAAAATTATGCCTATCAGGTCATCAAAGGAGCCGCAACAGGATTTTTCAATGATAAAGAATTTAATACATTTGCTGGTGCCGGGGCACTTGGAATGGTGATTGATGACTACAATGGGGATAATTTTGACCATACCAACCTTAATTTTATTCATGGCGGAATGATTTCACTTACCCAAACAGGACTGCGGCCAATTCAAAATAACGCGGTTCCTGGAGGAACACCAACTTGGGGGAAGGACTTCAAGGAGAAGTCCATCAAATATGCCAACCGCTATTTATCTGTCGCTTCCCAAGGGTCTTCCATGCCATTTAAACGGCATTTCCTGGACCTTGATCCAACATACAAGGATGCATATGGCGACCCGTTAATGCGCATTACCTTTGACTTTGAAGAACAAGACCGCCAGCTGGCTAAGTTTCTTGCAGATAAATGTGCCGGCATCTTAAAGGAAATGGGTGCAGACCACATCGATTCACTAAAAGAGCTCGGACCATATGAAATTACAAGCTATCAATCGACACATAATACCGGCGGCGTTATCATGGGTGCTGATCCTGATACATCTGCAGTTAATAATTATTTGCAAATGTGGGATCACGATAACTTGTTTGTCATCGGAGCATCGGCATTCCCGCACAACTCCGGCTATAATCCGACAGATACAGTTGGTGCGCTGGCCTACCGTGCAGCCGAAGGGATTTTGAAGTACCATGAAAAAGGCGGACAGGTTGTGTAAGCGTTACGTTTAAATTGGATTTTACCATTATAAAAGTGTTAATATGGAAAAATAAACCGAAGTGGGGGAGAAACCAAAATGACAATTCAAAATGAAAACAATACATTACCGCCAAAAACTTGCTCGGTTGAGCGATTAGTAACAATGGAAGAGGATGTAAAGAAAGTCCTTGCCGGAGAAAAAACAGCTACGCGCCGAAATGGCAGATATGCTGATCCAGGCGAAATCATGACACTTGAAGGCCGCCAGTTCGAAGTGGAAAAGGTGTATTCACAAAGCTTAGGTGAGCTGACAGATGAGGATGCCCGCCGCGAGGGCTTTGAAACGGTGGAAGACTATAAGCAATCAATTTTAAGCATCCACCCGGGAATGCCTTGGCTGCCGCAAATGCGTGTCTGGGTTCACGAATTCCGCCCTGTCCAAGACTAATAAGAAGTATAGCTAATGGTCCATTTTGCGATGGGCCATTTTTTTATTTCAACAACCGAAATAATTGTTCATTGAGTTAAACAATTTTATAATATTTATAAAAGAATTGGCTGACAGTTTGAGGTGGTGGGCTAGATATGAAGTTCTTAGCAAAATACATAAAGAAATACTGGAAATCCTTTAGCATTGCCGTCCTGTTTCTTACCTTTGAGGCGATTAGTGATTTGATGCAGCCCACGATTATGGCGAAAATTATTGATGAAGGTGTAGCGCGCCGCGATATTCATACGGTCTTAAAACTAGGCGGCCTGATGCTAGCCATTACGGCCTTCGGGGCACTGAGCGCCAGTACCAGAAGTGTAATGGCCAGTATTGTCTCACAAAATTTCGGCACAGAGCTTAGGGCAGATTTATTTAAAAAGGTACAAACCCTTTCATTTAAACAACTTGACCGGTTTGACCGCGCATCGTTAATTACCCGCCTGACAAACGATGTCACCCAGGTGCAGGTGTTTGTGAACGGGCTGATGCGGATATTTGTGAAAGCGCCGCTGCTCGCGATTGGCGGTCTTGTTATGGCGGTGCGGTTAAACCTGCACTTATCGATCGTATTAGCGGTTGTTGTACCGATCGTCGCCCTGTTTATCGTCCTTAATTTACGCTTGGGATTTCCCCTCTTCTCCAAGGTACAGAAGGCATTAGACCGGGTAAACGGTGTTATGCGTGAATACCTGTCAGGTGTCCGTGTCGTCAAAGCATTCAATCGCTTTGATGTGGAAATTGGCAAGTTTAGTGAGGCAAATCATCACTTTAAGGATCAATCGATCGCCGCGGGGCGCCTGATGGCCACCTTTAGCCCGTTAATTATGCTTACGGTGAATCTTGGCATTGTCGTTGTCTTGTGGATGGGCGGCTTAGGGGTTGATAACGGTACGATTCAGGTGGGCCATATCATTGCCTTTATCAACTATATGACGCAAATCCTTTTTTCCCTGATGATGATCTCGATGGTTTTTAATATGTTTGTCAGGGCAAAAGCCTCTGCTGGAAGAATTGACGAAGTATTTTCACAAGAGGATTTGCTTAGCTGGAACCAGGAGACCTCACCGCCGCCTCACGCTGGAAAGGGAAGAATTGAGTTTGAACAAGTCTCTTTTTCTTATGAAGGTATGAGCGGCGAGCCCATCTTAAAAAATATTAATCTTACCATTCTCCCCGGGGAAACCGTCGGCATTATCGGTTCAACCGGTTCAGGGAAAAGCACGTTAGTCGGACTGATTCCCCGCTTCTATGATGCCGTGAGCGGCACGATTAAAGTAGATGGTCAAGATATTAAAGAAGTTCATCCGAAAAAACTGCGGGAAAGAATCGCCATGGTGCCGCAAAAGAATATTTTATTTACCGGCAGTGTCGCTGACAATATCCGCTGGGGAAAAGAAGAAGCCACCGAGGAGGAAGTACACACTGCGGCGGCCATTGCCGGTGCCCATGACTTTATAGCGGCCTCACCGGAAGGCTATCAAACGGCCATTGGCCAGGGCGGAGTTAATTTTTCCGGCGGCCAGAAGCAGCGGATTTCGATTGCGAGAGCATTAGTGAAACAACCGGAAATTTTGATTTTAGATGATAGCACAAGCGCGGTTGATGTGGCCACCGAAGCAAAAATTAAAGCGGGATTGAAGAAATATGCCAAGGGGCTGACGTGCCTCTTGATTGCCCAGCGGATTACCTCCATCATGGATGCCAATAAGATTGTCGTCCTTGATGAGGGGGAACTCGCTGGAGTGGGAACCCATCAGGAATTACTCGTACATTGTAAGGTCTATCAAGAAATTTACCGATCCCAGATGGGCAAGGAGGTTTTGTAAATGTCGAAAGAAACGTCGAACAATCCCCCCACTCCACCGCCGCTAAGGCCTGGCGGAGCCCATCGGCTGCGAGGTCCGGTTGTCAAACCGAAAAACTTTAAAGGCACCTTGAAGCGTCTTTGGCACTATTTTGGCAACGAGCGAAAAATGCTGGCGTTAATCTTTTTCTTTATTGTGATCGATGCGGGCCTCATGCTCCTCGCCCCGTTTTTAATTGGGAAAGCCGTGGATGCGATGAGTCTTAATCCTAATGGGGTTCAATTTCACCTACTGGAAATCTTCATCATCGTTCTCATCTGTGCCTATGCCGCAGATGCTGTCCTTACCTTTTTACAAGGATGGCTGATGGCTGGTGTCGCTGGACGGGTTGTCAAACGTCTGCGGGATGCCCTGTTTACCAAGCTGCAAAAGATGCCGGTTTCCTTTTTCGACTCACGCACACATGGGGAGCTGATGAGCCGGCTGTCCAATGATATCGATAATGTCAGTAACACAATTTCCCAGTCGACAACGCAATTAATGTCCGGGGTGATGGTCATAGCAGGGTCATTAATCATGATGTTGATCATAAGTCCTGTGTTGACGCTGGCGAGCCTGATTACCGTACCGCTCGTTTTTCTATTGACGCGGACGATTGCCAAAAGAACAAGCGTCCTCTTTAAAAATCAACAGGTCGAGCTTGGCAAACTAAATGGTCATATCGAGGAAACGATTTCGGGGATTGAGGTTGTGAAGGCTTTTAATCATGAAGATATGGTCATCGATGAGTTCAATACAGTGAACAGTAAGCTTCGTGAGGTCGGCCTTAAGGCGCAAATTTGGTCAGGCTTTCTAATGCCGATCATGAACGTGATTAATAATCTGGGGTTCGCGATTGTGGCGGTCATTGGCGGCATCCTTGCCGTTAAGAGCTTGATTACCGTTGGTGCGATTGCCAGCTTTATTACTTACTCAAGGCAGTTTGTCAGGCCGCTGAATGATCTTGCCAACATTTTTAATATTCTCCAGTCAGGCGTTGCCGGTGCGGAGCGTGTCTTCGAAATCATTGATGAACAGGAAGAACCCAAAGATCGGCCAGAAGCGATTGCTTTGGAAAACCCGAAAGGTCATGTCGTTTTTGAAAATGTCAGCTTCGGCTACCGTCCGGATGTCTTAATTTTAAAAAATGTCAGCTTCGAGGCTGATATTGGCAGCAGTACCGCCCTTGTCGGACCAACAGGTGCGGGAAAAACGACCATTGTTAACCTGCTGACACGATTCTACGATGTGACAGAAGGCAGAATTCTGCTTGATGACCGGGACATTCGTGAATACACAAGGGATAGTTTAAGGAAGTGCTTTGGCTTTGTCCTTCAGGATACGTATTTATTTACAGGGACAATCAAAGAGAACATCAAATATGGCAATCCGGAGGCCAGTGATAGAGAAGTGGAACAGGCAGCGAAGATGGCGAATGCTGATGGGTTCATTAAACGGCTTCCAAACCAATATGAAACGATCCTCTCTGAAAATGGCGGCAATTTAAGTCAGGGACAGCGGCAGCTGCTGGCGATTGCCAGGGTCATTTTGGCTAGACCCGCCCTGCTGATCTTAGACGAGGCTACAAGCAGCATTGATACTAGAACAGAGCTTCATATTCAAGAAGCGCTGCTAACATTGATGGCCGAGCGTACGAGCTTCATCATCGCCCACCGTTTAAACACGATCCGCGATGCCGATGCCATCATGGTGATAGATCACGGGAAAATAATCGAAAAAGGCAGCCATGATGTGCTGATGGACAAACAAGGCCGATATTATCACATGTTTTTTAATCAGTTTAAAAATGTCGAACGGGCACTTGATGAGTAGGAAATAGTTCCTATGAAAATAGTTTGTAGAAAAATGCATGAAAATATTGTGGAAAATGGTAGTTTTATGTAAAATGAGATTACTACTTCTTAATTGTAAGCTAGCAATCTAGTTTATCTAGTCAGAGGTTCATTACATACTTTCTAGGAGGATTATCGTGAAAAGAATTATTGCACTATCCGGCTTTTTATTCCTTTTACTGATGACAGTGCTTCCAGCAGGCGTTTCACACGCGGCAACAGCAGCTGTTCAGTTAACGGGAATCTCTGTCGTTTTAGAAAACGGCAAAACAATCGACGCAATGAAGGTTGGCGACAACAGCTTTACTGCAAATTTAGTTGGCGACGTGGCGTTTGGCCAGCAAACCATCAAAAAGGTCGTTGTGAAATCTCCTACAGCAAAAACGATTGCAGTTCTTCCTCAAGATGATGAGGATTACACAGATGAATTGGATCTTCAATTTGTCAATGGTGAAGCAGTAATTGACGTTACTAAATTTAACAATTGGATGAACGGGTTATTTGAGACAGAGGGCGAGGACTATCCGTTTACGCTTGATTTAGTCAAGACGTTCTTTGTACCTTTAGCGTCTGAAGATTATTCAGACACAGAGTATAAAACAGGCTACTCATTCACTGGGTTTTTAGCTGATAAAGATGGCAATGAGTCTACTGCGACTTTAAAAGTTACGACGCAAGATTGGGTGAAAGTAGGAAACAATTGGAAATTCATTGATGACGCCGGACAATATTTAACTGGCTGGGGATTAATCGATGGTAAATGGTACTTAATTGGTGCGGATACTATCATGAAAACTGGCTGGCAGTATGTCGGCGGCAAATGGTACTTCCTTAATGCATCAGGTGCAATGCAAACAGGCTGGCAATATCTTGGCGGTAAATGGTACTTCCTTGATAACAATGGTGCAATGAAAACAGGCTGGGCATTTGTTGGCGGCAAATGGTATTTCCTTGATAACAGTGGTGCGATGAAGACTGGCTGGGCGAAGGTTGGCGGTAAATGGTACTTCTTAAAAGGAAATGGTGAAATGGCAACTGGCTGGGCATCTGTTGGCGGCAAGTGGTACTATCTTGATAACAGCGGTGCAATGAAGACTGGCTGGGTATTCGTTGGCGGCAAGTGGTACTACCTATACAACAGCGGTCAAATGGCAGCTAATACAAAAATCGGCACATACCGTATTGGTGCAGATGGAGCTTGGATCCAATAATGATAGAATGAGAGAATGCCTCGTGTATTCTCTCTTTTTTTATTATTTTTCAAAAGCGTAGTGACAAGTGTAAAGACACCTGATAGAATACTTTATGTTTAATAGTTTTCATCCCTTTACTTAAAAGAATAAATATTGGGGAATAATGTTAATAACTGTTACAGCATAGGGGGAGTCAGGATGGGAAATAAAAAGGAGCTATCAGAGCGGAAGCTGCTTGGTATTGCCGGAATGGGCTGGATGTTTGATGCGATGGATGTCGGAATGCTAAGCTTCATCATTGCTGCCTTAAAGGTAGAATGGGATTTAACGCCGGGACAGATGGGCTGGATCGGCAGTATCAATTCGATTGGCATGGCAGTCGGGGCACTGGTTTTTGGCCTCATGGCAGACAGAATTGGCAGGAAACATGTCTTTATTATTACATTACTTTTATTTTCATTGGGCAGTGGTGCATCGGCATTAACGACATCATTAGCAGCCTTTTTGGTGTTGCGATTTTTCATTGGAGCGGGCTTAGGCGGCGAACTGCCTGTTGCCTCCACACTCGTATCAGAAAGTGTTTCTGCTGAAAAGCGCGGCAGGATTGTTGTCCTGCTTGAAAGCTTTTGGGCTGTCGGCTGGTTAACGGCGGCTGTTATTTCATACTTTATTATCCCGAGATTTGGCTGGCAGATTGCCTTAGTAATCAGCGCGCTTCCGGCGCTCTATGCCTTGTACTTACGGATGGGACTGCCAGACTCACCGCGTTTTACGGCGGTCAAGGATAAGAATAAAATTTCCGCCATTGAAAGCATGAAGAAATTGTGGTCTAAAGAATACAGGCGCCCAACGGCGATGCTGTGGATTGTGTGGTTTTGTGTGGTCTTTTCTTATTACGGTATGTTCTTATGGCTGCCAAGTGTCATGATTATGAAAGGATTCAGCTTAATCAAAAGTTTTGAATATGTGTTGATAATGACACTTGCTCAGTTGCCGGGCTATTTTACTGCAGCATGGTTTATTGAAAAATTGGGCCGTAAGTTTGTTTTAGTCGTCTACCTAATTGGTACGGCCGTTAGTGCCTACTTCTTTGGAGTGGCAGAATCTACTGCCATGTTGATGACTGCAGGCATTCTGTTATCATTCTTTAATCTAGGCGCCTGGGGTGGTCTTTACGCCTATTCACCGGAACAATATCCGACAATCATCCGCGGAACAGGAACGGGTACGGCTGCCGCAATTGGCAGGGTTGGCGGGATTTTAGGGCCATTATTAGTTGGGAATCTTGTTGCCCAAAAGGTAGACATTTCGGCCATTTTTCTCATCTTTTGTATTTCTGTCCTAATTGGTGCATTCGCTGTCTTCTTTTTGGGAAAGGAAACGAAAAATAAGGAATTAGTGTAAATAGTGGAAGTGGGAGACCTCTGAATCGGGGGTCTCCTTTTTTTGTTGCGGGCGGGAGAATTTTATTTAGACAAAATAAATGAAAGGGAGAATCATTTTTACTGTAAAAGTAAATTCTTATTCTCTTTACTGGTATAAAGCGTAAAAGACTAGGAAAATAGCATTTTTTGTTATTTTCTAAATTATTTTAAAATAACTCGTAATTAGACTAGACGAACTTGAAAATATTATGTACAATGTTTTCAGAATATTATCTTTTTTTAAAACAGTAGCATAATTCTTTTTGGGAAAATTTTTAGAAAAACAGGGGGTATTGCCATGAGAAAGAAAAAAGTAGCTGGTATTTTCATGTCGTTTATGTTAGCGGCAGGTGTGATGGCAGGATGTGGTTCAACATCATCATCATCTTCTTCTAGTAATGGGGGGGACTCGGACAAAGGCGGTACGATTAAGATTGGTGCTAACCTTGAGCTTTCCGGTGGTGTAGCATCCTACGGTCAATCGATTAAAGAGGGGATTGATCTAGCGCTAGAGGAAATTAACAAAGAAGGCATTGACGGCAAGAAGTTACAGCTTGTTCCATTTGATAATAAGTCTGAGGCTCCGGAAGCGATTAACGGTGCAACGAAGCTGATCAGCCAAGATAAGGTTGTCGCCATTATCGGTGCAGCTACAAGCGGTAATACAAAAGCACAGATTGAAATTGCTCAAAGTAACGGCATTCCACTTTTGACACCGACAGGAACGGCTGAAGACGTGACAGTGAAAGACGGCAAATTAAGTGACTTCGTCTTCCGTACTTGCTTCATCGACCCATTCCAAGGGACAGTGGCAGCAAACTTTGCGACGAAAGACCTACAGGCAAAGACAGCAGCGATCTTCATTGACAGTGCAAGTGACTACTCTAAGGGTCTAGCTGCTTCCTTCAAAGAATTGTTTGAGAAGAAGGGCGGAAAAATTGTTAAGGAAGAGGCTTATGTAGCGAAGGATACGGACTTCCATGCCCAATTAACAAACATTAAAGGGAAAAGCCCTGATTTCATCTTCGTTCCTGGCTATTATGAAGAGGTTGGTCTAATTGTAAAGCAGGCTCGTGAATTAGGCATTACGGTTCCAATGATGGGTGCTGACGGCTGGGATTCTCCTAAACTAATTGAACTTGCCGGCAAGGATGCCTTAAACAATACGTTCATTACAAACCACTATTCTTCAGGTGACGATGACCAAAAGGTGCAAGATTTCGTAAAAGCATTTAAAGCAAAATACAAAGACAAGTCTCCGGATGCGTTCAACGCATTAGGTTATGACTCTGCTTATTTTATTGCTGACGCCATTAAGCGTGCCGGCAGCAGTGATTCAAAGAAAATCCAAAAGGCCTTGGCTGAAACAGACGGACTTGAGCTTGTAACAGGGAAAATGAAGCTTGACAAGAACCACAACCCAATCAAATCCGCTGTTATTCTAGAGTACAAAGATGGCGAGCAATCATTTAAAACGAAGGTAAGCCCTGAATAAAATACTAAGTGAATAGGGAGATGAGATGTCTCCCTATTCTGTTTTTTTAAAGATAGTCGAAGTCCCTTTCTAAGGAGTGTCTAACATGGAACAATTTATCCAGCAGCTGGTTAACGGGATTTCCCTTGGGAGTATTTATGCGTTGATCGCCCTTGGGTACACGATGGTTTACGGAATTGTTAAATTAATTAATTTTGCCCATGGGGATGTCTTCATGGTCGGTGCATTTATTGGCTTTTATTCTATTACTATACTAGATTTAGGATTTTTCCCGGCATTACTAATTTCCATGGCTGCCTGTGCCATCTTTGGCGTGTTAATTGAGCGGATTGCCTACAAGCCATTACGAAATGCCACAAGAATTGCCGCACTTATTACGGCGATTGGTGTATCACTTTTTATTGAGTACGGCACAATCTATATCCGCGGCGCCCAGCCGGAAGCTTATCCAAGCGGGATTGTTCCTTTAAAAAGTTTGGAGATTTTCGGTGTGAAAATTAGCGGTCAGTCCATTTTAATTTTAGCCGTATCGATTTTCTTAATGATTGTCCTGCAGTTTATCGTTCATAAAACCAAGATTGGCAAAGCGATGCGTGCCGTATCCCACGATATGGATGCCGCTAAATTGATGGGGATTAACGTGAATAACACGATCTCTGCTACTTTTGCCATTGGTTCAGCGCTTGCAGGTGCAGCCGGTGTGGTTTTCGGGATGTACTATACAAAAATTGAGCCCTTGATGGGAATTATACCGGGACTAAAGGCCTTCGTTGCCGCTGTCCTTGGCGGAATTGGGATTATCCCGGGGGCAATGGCCGGCGGATTATTATTGGGTGTGATTGAAGCCCTTGTCAGTGCGACTGGCGGCTCCCTATGGCGCGATGCCGTGGCCTTTATTGTTCTGATTCTGATTCTAATTTTCCGCCCTGCTGGCCTTTTTGGTAAAAATGTCAGGGAAAAGGTTTAGGGGGGTGCATGACGCGATGAATAGTGTAAAAAAAGCAAAAGGGTTTTGGGGCACAATGGCGGTAGTCATTATCTTTTCCGTAGTCACCCAATTCCTTATTAACGGTGGAACATTAAACTCCTTTTATGTCAATGCCATGTTTTCTATCGGCATCAATATTATCCTTGCCGCTTCACTTCATTTAATCATTGGGATTACCGGGCAGTTTTCGATTGGACATGCCGGCTTCCTTGCAGTTGGTGCGTATGCCTCAGCGATTGTGACAATGAAATTGGGGCTGCCTTTCCCGGTTGCGATCGTTGCTGCCGGTATAACCGCAGCGATTACCGGATTGATGATCGGGATTCCGACACTTAGGCTCCGGGGTGACTATCTTGCCATTGCCACGCTCGGCTTTGGAGAAATTGTCAGGATTGTCTTTTTAAATATTGATTATGTAGGCGGTGCGAGCGGTATGACCGTTTCCCACCTGACAACCTGGCCATGGCTGATTGCCTGTGTGGTGATCACGATTGTCGTGATTGTCAACTTCACCAACTCGACGCACGGACGAGCCTGTATTTCGATTCGTGAAAATGAGATTGCTGCAGATGCAATGGGGATCAATACGACGTTTTATAAAGTAATGGCCTTTGTGATTGGTGCTTTCTTTGCCGGTGTTGCCGGTGCCTTGCATGCCCATAACTTTTATATCATTCAGCCGACAAACTTTGGATTCTTAAAATCATTTGATATTTTAATCCTGGTGGTTATTGGCGGTTTGGGAAGTATGTCCGGCTCTGTTATTGCGGCGATTCTGTTAACGATTATTTCAACCTTCCTCTCCAATTATCCGGAGGTGCGGATGGTTATTTACAGCCTTGTGCTGGTTGTGATGATGCTTTTCCGCCCGCAGGGATTGATGGGAACGAAAGAAATCACCTCTTTCTTGAAAATCGGCAAATCTGGTAAAGGGAGGAGTGCAGCATGACGGCAAAAACACCGTTGCTTAAGGTAGAAAATGCCGGAATCCGTTTTGGCGGTTTGAAGGCAGTTTCCGATGTGAATGTAGAATTAAACCAGGGTGAGCTGGTCGGTTTAATTGGGCCTAATGGCGCAGGAAAAACGACCTTCTTTAACCTGTTAACCGGCGTTTATGTCCCGACCGAGGGCAGTATTTCCTTAGATGGTGAAAAATTAAACGGCCAGGCTCCCTATAAAATTAATCAAAAAGGAATTAGCCGAACGTTTCAAAACATTCGCTTGTTCAGTGATTTATCGGTGCTCGATAATGTAAAGGTCGCCTACCATTCGCTCGCAAAGCATTCGATCCTTAGCTCGATTTTCCGCCTTCCCTCCCATTTTTCCGGTGAGAAGGAAATGGAGGAAAAGGCGATTGAATTTTTGAAAATCTTCAAGCTTGATGGGGTGATGCATGAACAGGCAAAGAATCTGCCGTACGGTCAGCAGCGCCGCCTCGAAATTGCCCGGGCGCTGGCAGCCAATCCTAAATTATTGCTGCTCGATGAACCGGCTGCAGGGATGAATCCGCAGGAAACGGAAGAATTGATGAATTTAATTTCCTTGATTCGTGAAAAGTTTGACCTGACGATTCTTTTAATTGAACATGACATGCTCCTCGTCATGGGTGTATGTGAACGAATCTATGTCCTTGACCACGGCCAGTTGATTGCCGAAGGGACACCTGAGCAAATCAGAAATAACCCGAAAGTCATCGAGGCGTACCTCGGCGAGGAGGTTTCCTAATATGCTGAAAATAAATGATATCAATGTCTTCTATGGAAATATTCATGCATTGAAGGGCGTTTCCCTCGAGATCAATCAAGGGGAAATTGTGACCTTGATTGGTGCAAATGGTGCTGGGAAAAGTACATTGTTAAAAACAATTTCCGGTTTGCTGAAGCCGAAAAATGGGGACATTCTTTTTGAAAATGAGCATGTTGCCGGCAAGGTGGCGCAAGCGATTGTGAAAAGAGGGATATCACAGGTACCGGAAGGCCGCAGGGTGTTTGCCAACATGTCAGTGGAGGAAAACCTTGAGCTAGGTGCCTATTTACGGAAGGATAAAAAAGGCATCCGTGAAGACTTTGAAAAGGTGTATGGGCTGTTCCCCCGCCTTTACGAGCGCCGTAAGCAGTTGTCAGGAACGCTTTCAGGGGGTGAGCAGCAGATGCTCGCCATGGGCAGGGCATTGATGGCCAGACCGCGGTTATTGCTGTTAGACGAGCCTTCTATGGGTTTGGCGCCGTTATTAGTAAAGACCATCTTCCAAATTATTGAGGAAATCAATAAAACAGGAACAACGATTCTATTAGTCGAGCAAAATGCCAATATGGCGCTATCGATTGCCGACCGGGCCTATGTCATTGAGACCGGAAAAATCGTCGCTGCCGGTACGGCGGAAGAACTGAGTCAAAGCGATCAAATCAGAGCTGCCTATTTGGGAGGGCATTAAAAAGGTGTTGGGGAATGGCCCCAACACCTTTTCACATCTGCCTATATTTTTATTTTCCTTCGTTCCGGATCCAATTGGAATTGCTGCCGCCTTTGCGGGCTTAAGCGATGTCTGATTTTGATCATGTAATCTTCATAAAGCTGCTCGATGCCTACCATGGCAAGTGAAAAGAAGTTCGCATAATTCTTTTGAACCTCCCACTTTAACTCGTTCTTTCCGCAAATACTATATTTATTTAATTCCTCTATTTCCTTTTGGATGTTTGCCAGTTCAATAGCTTGTTCCGCCTCAGGAAGTGCCAGGACATGGTCGATCTTTTCAATATAGTCCATCGACTTCTTAATTTTTGCTTTGATTTCTTGATAGCCTTTCTGGTCGATCAGATTGTATTTTAGTTTAAAGTCATTGAGCTTTTCGGCTGCCTCGTAGGTGGAGTTGACAATATCATCGCGCGTCATATCCTTCGTTTCATAGCTGAGCATATGCTTCCACGATGGCTGGGTGATGGCCTTGCGGTGGTCCTCCAAGGTATGGCAGTATTTTTTATAGCCATGGATTTCCGGATGTTCAAAAGCCGGGCTTGCCGGATCAAGGAATGGTGCCAGCGGTGCAACGAAGTAATAGATTCTTGGATCCTTATGACAGGCAAGATGAATCGTTTCGCAAAAGTCAATATTTTCAATGGCACTTTCGTACGTCTGCCCCGGAATGCCGACCATAAAGAACAGGTCAATCTTTTTACAGCCATTTTTCAACGCGAAATTAAGTGTATTGATGACCTTTTCGTTCGTACAGCTAAACTTGCCGTTATAGCGTCTGATCTTCTCATCATGTGTTTCAAGGGTAATTTCAATGCTGTATTTTGGCACACTGTCATTCATCTGTTTGAAAAATTCTTCATCGGCATATTGGAATAATTCAAACACGATTTCATTTTTGAGATTAAGTTTTTTAAGGCGGCTAAAGAATTCACTTACATATTCACGTCCCCCCTGCCTTAGATCATGAAGGATGAAAATCGGTGCCCGGCTGAAGCGGGAAATAAACTGAATGTCCTCGACAAGCTTCTTCGGAGACCGTAAGGCCAGTGAATTGCGGTTGCAGTTTTGGTCATAGGCATCTCTTGAACCGCCGCAAATCAGGCAATTTTGCGTACAGCCGCGTGCGGTTAAGAGGGCCGTGTTCGGATATTGCAGCCAGCCATTGTATGGAAGCGGGTCAAGGAAGTTCCGGTATTTAAACACGGAGCGGATCGTGTAGCGATACCCCGGCACGTCAATATCATCCAAATCCTTTGGTACATACGTAATCGGGTTGCAGCCCACTTCGCTGCCCTTTTTCCACGTGAGGTTAGGGATATCAGCATAATGGGTATTGCCGGCCTCGATTTTGTTCATCAACAGGAGCATCAATTTTTCGGTAGAGTCGCCGCGCATGACGAAATCAATAAACGGGTATTCAATTAGCTCTTTATGATAATAGGTTGCGGACAGGCCTCCGAAAATGATTGGTGTTTCCGGATGGAGACGTTTAACTATTTTGGCAAGCTCAATGCTGCCATGGGCATGTGGCAGCCAATGCAGGTCAATCCCGAAGGCCTTCGTTTTGATGTTTTTCAGTTTTGCCTCGACATTGAAGGTTTCACTCATCAGCATCCGGTTGGCAATATTGATAATCTTCACCCGCAGCCCGTACCGCTCCAAATAATCAGCAATACTCGTCAAGCCAATTGGATACATTTCAAACACGGGCGATGACGGGACCACATCGCTGATCGGACCGGCAAGCAAGGAATTTTTTCGAAAGTCATATACACTCGGTGCATGTAACAGAACCAGGTCGTACTTCATAAAATCACCTCAAATTAGATTTGTGATATATTTCACAATTATTATGAAAATGTTGGAAAGTATTTTAAGATAGTTTAAGTTTACTATAATCATCGATTAAGAGAGTGACAAACGGGTGACAAATTTTGGGTGAATTTGTGTATAACTTTCAGCACTTGGGCTGGATGGAAAGTAAAGAGGTGAAAGTGGATAGTAAAACAAGATAAGTGGAAAGTAAAACAGAAAAACCGGAAAGTAAATGCCCAGAAGCGGACAGTAAAGTAAGATAACCGGAAAGTAAATCGGATGAACACGTAAAAAGGGGGTAAATTTTGGTACAATTATTGAAAATAACGCCTGAAAAAGAGGGATGGTCAAAATGGCACAAGCAAAAACAAATGCAATGCGTACTTTGGAGGCAAAAAAGGTCAGCTATGAAATGCTTACATATGAAAATAAAGATGGAAAAATTGACGGAATTTCCGTTGCGGAGAAAATTGGAAGAAATGTGAAGGAGGTATATAAAACACTCGTCGCACAGGGGCATAGCAAGACAATCTATGTCTTTGTGATCCCTGTTGCCGAAGAACTGGACCTAAAAAAGGCGGCTAAGGCGGCAGGTGAAAAAAATCTCGAGATGATTCCGGTGAAGGACATTCAAAAATGGACAGGCTACATCCGCGGCGGCTGCTCACCAATTGGCATGAAAAAGGAATATAAAACCTTTATCGATGAAAGCTGCCGGCAGATTGACTCCATTGTTGTCAGCGCCGGAAAAATTGGCGTGCAAATTGTGCTCGCACCAAAGAGTTTACAGGAACTAACGAAAGCGGATATTATCGATGTCGTGAAATAGGAAATTCCCCTAGGCACTCACCCATAAATGGCAAACGCATAAGATAAGATTAGAAAAGCGGAAGCGCCCGTTTAGCGAAGTACACTAGCCGCTGGGCGCTGGAGCTAGACAGTAATCAAATTAGAAAGTGTTTAGCTAAAAGGGAGTGTTGAAAAGTGGCAGGGAAAGTGAAAAATTATTTTGCCGGCGGGAATACGGCAAGAGGCTTTCATAGTCTGTATGAATCCAACCTTCAAGGATTCGACCGCATATTTATTCTAAAGGGCGGCCCTGGAACAGGCAAATCATCACTGATGAAGAAAATTGGCCAGGAGTGGATCGAGCTCGGGTTTAATATCGAATTCCTTCATTGTGCTTCTGATAATAATTCCATTGATGGTGTGCTGATCCCAAGTTTAAAGGTGGGAATTGTCGACGGTACAGCCCCGCATGTGATTGAACCGAAGGCGCCCGGTGCCGTGGAAGAATATATTAACCTGGGTGAAGCCTGGAATGCCCGCGCCCTAAGTGTACAAAAAAATGTCATTCAAAAGTTAACCGATCAAATCAGTGAGTCATACCAAAAGGCATATGCGACCTTTAAGGAAGCGTTGGAAGTCCATGATGATTGGGAAAAAATTTATATTAACAGTATGGATTTTAAAAAGGCCGATCAATTAACGAACAAATTAATTGACAGCTTTTTTGGAAAGATGAAATTGAATAAGACCTCGGATGTGCGCCATCGCTTCTTGGGGGCAGCAACGCCGATGGGTGCGGTCGATTTCGTTCCCAATTTGACGGAGGAGATTCCGAAGCGCTACTTCATTAAAGGGCGCCCCGGTTCTGGGAAATCAACGATGTTAAAGAAGCTGGCGGCCGCCGCTGAACAGCGCGGTGTCGATCTCGAAATCTACCATTGCGGCTTTGACCCGCACAGCCTCGATATGTTGATTTTACGCGAGCTTGGAATTGCGATTTTCGATAGTACCGCGCCGCATGAATATTTCCCAAGCCGGGATGGGGACGAAATTATTGATATGTATGAGATTCTGATTGAGCCGGGAACGGACGACATTTTTGCCGAGATTATTAGTAAAATTGCCGCGAAATATAAAAGCAAAATGACCGAAGCAACAGGCTACCTTGCCAAGGCAAAAGCGCTGCATGATGAGCTGGAGGAAATTTATGTGGCGGCGATGGACTTTTCCGTCGTGGAAAAGATTCAGGGCAGGATTGCCGCGGAAATAAAAGAATTGGCGAATGCCAAGGGTTAATAAAAGGGGTGCCGGAAATGATCCGGCGCCCCTAATTTATTTTTGCTTCTTTTTCTGGGTGTGATTATTTTGGTTCCCTTTGCTGTTATCGCCGCTGACAAATTCTGTCGCAAATTCTGCCTCAGCATGCCCTGCCCCTGGTGAGTTTTGATTGCGGCTGCCTTTATTGAATTTCTTGGTCATCGTGTTTCCCTCCTTTTTGCGCTAATGTTAGTGTGGCAACAGGGATTTTGTTTATACGGTCTATTTAAAGGAGAAAATGGAAGAAAGTAGAACTAAGTATGTAAGACTTGTTGAGAGGATGAATGATGATGACATCCAGCATTGATTTTTTAACAAAGCTGTTTATGGAAAATCGCAATCAGGCAGATGCCGAACCCATGCAGAGATATATGAAAGACCATTTTCCATTCTTAGGAATCAAGTCCCCTTTACGAAAGGAATGTGAAAAGCAATTTTTTAAGGCAACGGGGATTTTAAAGGAGCCGTTTAACAGGGAGTTAGTAAAAGAGCTTTGGGGGAAAAATGAAAGAGAATTCCAATACACGGCCCTGACTTATTTGGAAAAAATGATGAACAAGCTGCGAAAGGAAGATTTGCCCTTCATGGAGGAGCTGATTACGACAAAATCATGGTGGGACACCGTTGATGCAATTTCTCCAAAGCCAGTCGGGAAAATTGCTGAGAAGTTTCCCGAGGTGGTGGCGGAAACCATTGACGGCTGGGCAGTTCATGACAATATGTGGCTTAGACGGGCGGCGCTGCTTTTTCAATTAAGGTATAAACAGAGGACGAACGAGGAGCGGCTCTATCACTACATACGGCAAAACACCGAAAGTAAGGAATTTTTTATCCAAAAGGCAATTGGCTGGGCCCTGCGTGAATACTCAAAGACAAATCCGGCGTCGGTGAAGGAGTTTATCGAGGGACAGGCCCTTGCACCACTAAGTGTCCGCGAAGGCAGCAAGTACTTGGATTGAGCTTCATGCTAATAATGTTTGCCAGTTCATGGTAGAATGGCACTAACGATAAAAGCGAAAGCGCCTAGGCGCTTTCGCTAGACAGTTATCAAATTTCGTAGAGGTGAGCAGCATGATTAAAATGATTGCATCTGACATGGATGGAACATTATTAAATTCAGTTCAACAAATTAGTGAGGAAAATAAAGCGGCCATTTTAAAAGCACAGGCACAAGGTGTCGAATTTGTTGTGGCAACGGGCCGGTCCTATCAGGAGGCTACCTATGTTTTAGGAGAGGCAGGTCTGAAGTGCCCGATTATTTGTGTGAACGGTGCGGAGGTTCGTTCGAAGGAAGGAGAAATTCTATCTGCCACGCCGATCTCGAAACAATTGGCGCGTGAGGTGGCCGCAACGCTACGCGATTTGGATGTGTATTTTGAGGTCTATACGGATCAAGGGGCCCGTACGGTCGATGCGAATAAGGCGGTTAATGTCCTTGTCGATATTGTGATGAGTGCCAATCCTGAGGCTGACCGCGATGAAATCACCTATGTAGCCGGGGCAAGATTGCGTGACGGCTTGGTCGAAGTCATCGATGATTATGAAATTCTGTTTGCTGACGAACATATTCAACTCTATAAGATGCTGGTCTTCTCCTTTGATGCGGAAAAATTGGCTGCTGCCAATACCGCACTCGCTGCTTTTGAGGATCTCGCTGTTGCGGCATCAGGGGATGAAAATTTGGAAATTACCCATAAGCAGGCGCAAAAAGGGATTGCCCTTGAATACTTGGCTGAGGCTAGCGGAATTGATATTTCCGAGACGATGGCAATCGGTGACAATTTTAATGATGTATCCATGTTTGAACGTGCAGGCAGAGCGATTGCCATGGGAAATGCCAGCTTTGAAATCAAGGCATTATGTGACGACATTACCGATACAAATAACGAACATGGTGTGGCAAAGGCAATTTTAGAAGTGTTATAGGAGGGGTAGGCGTTTATGTACCGGGTTGGCTCCGTTATACTCGTGTTGATGCTGCTGGTTTCGGGCTGTTCTTTTTTTGAAAAAGAAGAGAAGGCGGATGAGGCGGTTGTTGATCATCCGAATGTGGAAGTGCTGGCTGAAAAGCTCTCTGTACCGTGGTCAATTGAAAGGTTAGGGGAAACCTTCTATCTCAGTGAACGAACTGGGAGCATCGTCAAGATTGAGAATGGTAAAATGGAACGCCAGCGTGTACGGTTGGAAAAGCCGTTGGCGCAGGCGGCTGAGGCCGGATTATTAGGTTTTGTGCTGGATCCTGACTTTGCCGGTAACCAACGGGCGTTTGCTTATTATACATATTCCGATGCGGATGACGGCGGCGACGGGCAATTTAACCGTGTTGTTGTGTTGCGGTTTAGCGGCGGTATGTGGACGGAGGAGCAGATTCTTCTCGACCGCATCCCAAGTGCCGCCTACCACCATGGCGGTCGGATGAAGATTGGACCAGATGGAAAATTGTATATTACGACAGGTGATGCAACGACGCCTTCTGTGGCGCAAGAGCTGAATTCGATAAATGGAAAAATTTTAAGGATGAATCTGGACGGGTCGATTCCGGCAGATAACCCGTTTCCGAATTCCTATGTGTACAGCTATGGCCACCGTAATCCCCAGGGGCTGGTGTGGGTTGACGGTAAGTTGTATGCGAGTGAGCACGGGCAGTCGGCCCATGATGAAATCAACCGGATTTCGGCCGGCATGAACTATGGCTGGCCGGTGATTCAAGGTAAGGAGCGGAAGGCAGGAATGGTGATGCCTTTGTTTGAATCCGGTGATGTGGAAACATGGGCGCCCTCGGGCATGGCGGAAGCCGGCGGAAAGCTCTATGTGGCGACGTTAAGAGGAAATGCGGTCCGCGAGTTTGATTTGGAAAAGAATGAGACTCGGGCGGTGATTAGTGGTTTGGGCAGAATCCGGGACGTGTTCGTTGAGGGCGATTATTTATATTTTATCAGCAACAACACCGACGGCCGGGGGAATCCGGATGAAACAGACGATAAGCTGTATCGGGTGCTGCTGGGGGATTTAAAAAATTAGTCTTAGGTAAGGCGGATAGAATGGCAAAACGCTGATAGAAACACGTTATCCGCTGATAGGAGCCAGCTAAGCGCTGATTAAAATAACTTATCCGCTGATAGGAGCCAGCTAAGCGCTGATTAAAATAACTTATCCGCTGATAGACGCCAGCTAAGCGCTGATTAAAACAGCTTTTCCGCTGATAGGCGGCCGCTATCCGCTAATTAACCTGCAAACAAAAGAAACTCCCTAAAGAATTTCAATCTTTAAGGAGTTGACTTGGGAGACGAGGAGTTCTTCGTATTGTTTTTGTGCCTGGAAGTAGACTTCCTGCTCACCCATCGTGGGATTTTCCTTTTTCACCTTTTCAATCATATCTTTTTGCACCTTTTGCGATAATACAATCAACTCATACTGCTGCTTTTCGGTTGCCCAAAACGAATCCTCGCCGTACTCGCTGATTAGCTTTTTTGCTGATTCGTAGCCGTTGTATTGCTCTCGGGCTTTCTCTAAAGCGGCATCCACTTCGGCAGGAGCTGCTTTATGGCCCTTTTCTTCTGCCAGCATCGCCATCGAGCGGAGGCGGATAATTTGTGTGAGCAGCTGATTTTTATCATCGGCTGCTTTTTCCTGTGATTCTAAATAAGCAAGTTCTTCGCGAAGCTGTTCACCAGTATACTTTTGCTGAGCGGATTCTTTATTAATCGCCAGCTGTAGCTGGTTAATGAACTTATAAAAGGCAACATCTTCATTGGTGATCCACTCACCGTTAATGGTGGCGACCCCCTTCGCCTTCACTACGTTGATGTCCATGATCGTTTCAGCCTTTTCACCGTCTTTTTCCAGTGTAAAGGCAACTTCGTACTTCCCGTTCATCGGAAGCGCCACCTCACCGGAATAGCTGCCGTCTTTCCCCTCTGCTAATTTCACATCGGTTGTACCATGATCCATATTGGCCATCGAAAATTCTGCAGAAACATCGAGCCCTTTAACGGACTTTTTCCCTTCGGTTACTTTAATTTCAAATGGTGCCGCTGTATCCTTTTGGTAGTAAAGCTCTTTTGTTACTTTAACCGTGTAATCAGGCCCTGACCCACAGCCGGCCAGCATCGCAATCACCAGCAGCACCGCGAACAACAGTCGTTTTTTCATGGTCTCATACCCCCTAAATGATGTGTCTCTAAAAATTCTTCAACCGTGTATTTCTCCATTTTTCCCTCATTTAAATAGACGACATGGGTACAGATCTGGCGGATTTCATCCAGATGGTGTGAGGAGAGTAAAATCGTTTTATCATGCAGGGAACGAAGTACCTCCAGGATTTCCTTTCTTCCCATCGGGTCAATGCCGCTTGTCGGTTCATCCAAAATCAAAATACTTGAATCCTGATAAAGGGTAATCGCGAGGCCGAGGCGCTGCAGCATCCCTTTTGAATACGATTTAACCTGCACGAGGCGGTCGTCCCACAGGCTGACTGAACGCAACACCTGTTCCATTCGCGCCGCATCTGCCATTCCGGAAACCGCCTCTGCAAAAAAGGTCATATTCTCTAAGCCAGTCAGCATCGGATAGAGCATAAATTTTTCGGGCAAATAGGCAATCGCCTTTTTCCATGCATCATTTTTTTTGCTAACTTCCGCTCCGTTAATCGCAATCGAGCCTTGCTTCAAGGGCAACAACCCAAGCAAACTATTAATAAACGTCGATTTGCCTGCGCCGTTGCGGCCGACCAGCGCGCAAATTTCATGTTTGCCGATCTCAATCGTGACTGAATCTAGGACCTTCTTTTTCCCGAAGGATTGGTTTAACCCCGTTACTTTAATCATTCATACCCCTCCTTCCGGTTAAAGGCAATCGCTGTGCCAAAGGAAACGGCGAGCCAGATGATGAGATTTCCCAGTAAAAAGAACACCGGCTTCGTCCACATGAACTTCTCCAATAGCCTTGACATATGGCCGAAGGAGTACACGCCCATCCCGGTTTCTAAGAACATCCTGACGGCCTGAAGCGGATTTAAAAAGTAGGCCGCTGAAAATAGTTTCACATTTTCATGGGTGACATCCGGTAAAAACGACAGCAGGATAAAATCATGCAAGAAGAAAAAGTAAAACCAGACAAAAATCGTATAGCCGATAATCTGCATCCTTGAGCGGCTAAAGCTCCCGATCGCTGCTCCCATTTGCAAGAAGACAAGGCTCAGGCAGATGATCGATGCGACAAAGATCAGATAGCTTTTGAAATCGATCGCAAAATTAAATTTTAGCAGGAAGAGATAGAAGAAAAACCAGATCAATAGCGGAACGAGTACAACGACATACAGGCCAAGGCTTTTCCGCACCAGGAAGCTGGCATAATTGTCTTTTTTCGTTAACAGCATGATTAATGTTTTTTGTTCCTTTTCCTGAAAGATCGAAAAGGCGCCGATAAATAAGCAGAGAATCGGGATAAAATAAATGATTGTGTCGAAAAGATTGATTAAGAGAACATAAAAGCCTTTATCAAATGAAAGGACAGAGGAACGAAATAGTATACTGATTGAAATGAGAACAATGATGCTGACGCTAAGCCATAGTCCTTTTCCTCTTATGTTTTCCTTCCATTCCTTCCAAATGTAATGCATAGTTGATGTCTCCCCTTTAGTAAAATCAATCCCGCAGCAAGCCCTGCCACAACAAACCAAATGACTTTTGAGCTGCCTTTCGCGGCTGCCAGCGGGTGCGGATCCTTAAACATGATTTCATCGTTATTCAGTGTTGCGTTTATTTTTTCATAGATGGTGATGGCAGGGCTTTTTAAAAAAAAGCTGGTTAATTCTTGCTCCTCAATCAGCTGATGGAGCGAAGAGTGATAGATGACTGGGAAATCCCCGATACCGTCCTGATTTAAATCGGTGAGCGGGAACGCGCCGCCCCAGTCATTGCCCTTGCCGTTCTTGCTCCAGGTATTTCGTTCCCCCTGTCCGCCAAGGGTAACGGCCGGAATCGTGTTTTCCGATAGCTTATTCATGGTAAAGCTTTGGTCATTGGAACTGGCCCAAAGCTCAATCCCAATCTGGTTTTGGATCATGCGGTTGCCCTTAATCGTGTTTCTGGTTGCCTGGTCGATGTACAGGCCGCGCTGGTTCATGTAGAACGTATTATGAGCTATATAATTATCATTGGCCTGCAGGAGCAGTAGGCCGAATGATTGATTTCCATAGTTAACGATAAATTGATTATCTTCCAGCTTCAGCTGATTCGAGTTCATGATGGCTGCACCGCCTTGATTCATGGTGAAAATATTTCGTTTAAAAATATTCTCATCAGAATACATGTAATGTAAGCCATACCGGGTGTTACTGATATTATTTTCATAGCTGTGGTTGTTGTTGGCATAATCAAAGAACATCCCGTCACGGGTGCCATCAATTGTATTGTGTTCCAGCAGGTTATCATTTGCGTAATAAATGTGAAGCCCATTTCCCTGGGCGGCAATTTCGCCTTTGCCCAGCCCTTTAATATCGTTGTAGCGGATTTTATTATGGTGTGCCTGGCTTAGATAAATCCCGTGAAAGGAATGGCGGATCCTGATGTGTTCAACGGTATTGTTGTTTGTGTAAATCTTGATAGCGGCATATTCCTCGGCCGAGTTCCGGTTCATACTTCCATGGGTCACTGTCAGCTTGCTCAGCTTCACATTTGGCGCTTTAACGGAAATGACGTTCCCGGTTCCGTCTCCTTTAATCACGGTTTTCTCCGAGCCAATCATCGTCAGCGGTTTATGAATGACAATATTGCCCTCATATGTTTTATTTTCAAGCTGTAAGACCGCCCCCTCTTTCATGGAGTCGATCAGTGCCTGCAAGCTTTCGGCTGCCATATATTTTTCTGGTTTTACCAAGATAAAAAGAGAAAAAAGAAAGATTAGGAGCGTTAATTTTTTCATGTTACTTTCGATCCTTCCATAGCGGAATCAGTAATAGTATAAACGCGGCAATCAGGAGATAGGCCCCGATGCCGAGAACACTGTTTGTGACAAAGTTGGCGACTGTATTATGCCCGATAATCGGCGGTACAAATGGGTCAATCTTAATCGGTGCATCCGGGCTTAAATTCGTTCCGAAATCATGTAGCGCTTTTCTGAGATCGAGAACGCCGATGATCCCGCCAATGGTGAGCAAGCCAATCAACCCATAGAGAACGGATTTTTTTCTTAGAATGGCGGTGATTAGCGTAAGCACGACTAATCCCCCGACAAGATAGATTAAATAACCCAGTTCAGGGAAGTTCTCTTCACTAAAGTTTGCCATGCCGATGTAGTGGTTCAGGCCGTTGACAATGTCAATTTCGCCTTCGAGTTTATTCGGATACACAATGATATTTAACCCCTCCGGATATTGCGGGGCAAAGAAAATCATTTTCCACCACGGGAAGAAAATCGACACCACCATCAGGATGGCTGAAAGGGCAATAAGTATAGAAGAGACAGCAGATAATTTGTTTCTCTTGGCATTCAAGTTAACCACTCCTTTTATAGTGAAAACATTTGATAAGAGAGATGGGTATCAAGTTTGTGAAATTGATACCCATCGCCTGCCAACATATTAATTCTTAGGTTTAACCAGGAAGTAACCGGTCATTTCCTGATGCAGGGCAGAGCAGAAGTTTGTACAATACATCGGATAGGTTCCGGCCTTATCGGCAATAAATTTCAATGTGTTCGTCTGTCCAGGCTGTACTTCCATGTTTAAGTTATAGCTGTTGATGGCAAATCCGTGCGTGATATCCTCATCGAAGTCAATATTGGTTAAATGGATTGTGACTTCATCGCCCTCATTGACTTCAATCACGTCAGGGCGCTTCGCTTTGGCGTCAAAGATAAATTTTGACCGCATCGCAATGCCGTAGACATCGACTTTGTTGCCATTCCGGACAATCCGCGCGTCGTCTTTCTTGTAGACGGCTTCTTTGTTCTTTTCATCTTTCGGATAGACCTCAATCGGGTTCAGCTTATCGGCTTTAATGATCTGCGCATAGTGTGGCTCAGGGTTCACCGGTGCCGATTGAATCACCTTCATCTTGCCGCTGATATCAATTAACTGCATCGATTCAGGGTGTGAGGGGCCAACAGATAAGTAGCTGTCCTTGGCAATTTTATTTAAAGCAATCAGCCATTTTCCATCAGGTGCAACCGTGTCGCCTTCAGCTGCGACAGAGTGTCCCGGGGAATATTGAACAGGAACACGGTCTAAAGTTTTACCTGTTTTCGGATCCCATTTCACAATTTCAGAAGAAATGAACATCGTTGTGTAAGCCATTCCTTTGTCATCAAACTGGGTATGAAGCGGTCCAAGGGCATTTTCAGGGTTGACTTCTCGTTCCATGACAGATTCATATTTTAATATCGGAATCCCATTGCGGTCACCGGCAAAGTCTTGTTTTTCCACTGCCTTAAATGCCTTTTCAAATGAGAAGACCGTCATTGAAGGGGCAAGCTTACCGGAAGCGATGAAGTGTTTACCGTCCGGTGCGACATCCACGCCATGCGGTGATTTTGCAACCGGTACTAAATAAATGCCGCCCTTTTGTTTTTCAGGGAAAATCATCTTTTGACCGCCAACATCCTCGTACTTGCCTTCCTTGACCATTTGCTCAAGCTCTTTCCAGTTAAAAAGAACAATATAGTCACGGTCAGCCTGTGAAGCGTTGATTTCAAGGTTGGTTGTCGCTTCTTCTGTGTTGTAAGTCGTCATAACTGCCCAGTCTGCAGAGCCTTTTTTCCCGGCATCGGAAAGGTCATAGGACCATGGCGGAAGGGCAACCTGGTAGGCGATATTGAGTTTTTGATTGTTTTGGTCAAATGTGACGGCACTCATTACACCGCGGTATTTTGTGCTGTAGTCGTCAAGTGATTCATATTTTTGCTCGAGCGGCACAGCGAATCGGGTAGGCAGGAACATATACTCCGTATTTTCTGTGACGAACGCCGCGCAGTGCGGGCCGCTTGTATTTGGCACTTTAATTATGTCTTTGACGGTAAAGGTTTTTAAATCCATGGCCGCTGCCCGGCTGTTGCCGACATCTGTTGCAAACATGTATTTTCCGTCATAATCGCCTTTTGTTTCCGAGAAGGCCGGATGGTGCAGGTCGCCCCATGTGTAATCACCCATCAATTTCTTCGAGTGCTCATCAAAACCGTAACCGGTCGCAGAATCAGGCGAGAATACAGGCACTGTCCGTATGTGACGCATCGACGGAACACCGTAAATAAACATTTGTCCGGAGTGACCGCCGGAAGCGAATAAATAGTAATCATCCTTTTGCCCGAATGGCACATATACCTTTTCTGCGTCGCTCTTGTTGCTAGAAGCTGCTTCTGTGCCCGTTTTTGCGGAAAAATCTGCAAACGAGATTGTGGCGGCAACAAAGCCGGCCAGTAAGCCAGAAGCGATTGGAATCCATTTTTTCATTCCATTTACACCACCCTATGTGCTTATTTTTCAGATGCTTGTTTAAGCATGTCTAATACTTGCTGAAGTTCGTCATCTGTTAATGGGTTTCCGCCAATTACACCTGACATAACCGCTGATGTCGGTTCTTTTAAGAATTCTTCAATCGGTTTCCCATGCTTTCCTTCGACATTTTCAAATGCCTTAGATAGGTCAGGTCCTGTTGCACCGCCTTTTAAATTAAGTGCTTCAACGCTGTGGCAGCCAAGGCATCCCTTTTGATTAAGGATATTGTCATCGCTGACTGAAGCCGTCGTGGATTCTGCCTTCTCCGAATCCTTCGTTTCTTCTTTCGCTTGAGTTGGTTCGCTTGATTCTGTCTGAGCCACTTGCGGATCGTTTCCGGATTTTCCCATCATGACATCAAACACTACATAACCAATACCAAAGCCAAGCAAGGCACTGATAACAAAGCTAATCAATACTTTTTGCAATGTTGCCCCTCCTTTTTGTCTAATGAACACCTTCATCCTAAATGCTTGACAATGGGAAATTTGTGATGTTCCGCACACTTTTTTAGCAATTTTTGAACGTTCTGTGAAGGGAGATGGGAGACATTAGATAATTGCGGGGTTTGAAAAATTGAACGTTTTGTGAATCTCATCACTTCATCACCGGATAAAGTGGTTTACAATTGATGGTAACTATCGTCTATTTGGGAAATGCCAAACGCAAATGTGAGAATGGGGTGGTGGAAATGATGAATCAAGCGGATTACCTGAATGATCCAAACTTTGCCGTCTATAAGGGGGCAAAACATAGAGACTTACTAAAAAAGATTGTCATCTTCAAGGACTTATCCGATAAGTCACTTCGTGTGATTGAAAAGCGCATCCAGACATTCGAGTTCAAAAAGGGGAAACAGATTATTGCGGAGGACGAAGCAGCCAAAGGGGTGTACTTTGTCGCTTCCGGGACGGTAAAACTGACAAAGCAGGATGAGAACGGAAATGAAATCATTGTCTGTATCAAGCAAAAAGGGGATATCTTCGCGGAGGCCTGCTTATTTACCAGAAAGACAGAGTACTATCCGGCGACAGCGGTGATGCTGCAGGACGGGGAGATTCTTTATTTGGATAAGCATGAACTGGAACAGGATTTATTTAACCATCCTGAGCTTGCGATGCAAATGATTTGTTATATGAGTGATGCTTTGAGGGAAATGACGTCCCAGCTGCGGGATGTTGCCCTGCTGGATGTGTATGCGAAGACTGTGAAGAATCTGGAGCGGCTAGGGAATAAATTTAATACCGGAAAAAACCGCTGGGAAATTGAAATTCCTTTAACGGTGCAAGAATTTGCGACCGTTGTCGGAACCACGAGAGAAAGCGTCAGCCGCGTGTTTTCGAAATTGAAAAAAGATGGCATTATTGATTTGAAGTCGAGGAAAATCGTTATTCTTGATTTGTGCTCGCTGTGTACCCTGCTGCATCGGGAATACTGAATTTTAAAGTTGGACGTTACTGTCGGATACATCGTATTTACTGTCGGATAGGTTGACGTTACTGTCGGATAAGCCGTGTTCACTGTCGTATAAGAGGGCATTACTGTCGGATACAAAGTAATTACTGTCAACTAGCCTATTATTATTCAAAAAGCTAGTTAGTTTAAATAGCTAAAAAAGAAAAAAGGCCCTTCGCAAGTGAAGGGCTTCTACTCTGTAAACTGATATGTCCAAAACCGTTCGTTATTGATCCATACCATGACTTGCGGGTCTTGATTTTTCAACTTCTCTTCCATGTCTTTGAACATCTGCTCTGTCTGTGAGCGGTGTGCTTGAATGGCAGCGAGCTTTGTTTGGTTGACAGGGGTAATATCGTTGATGATGTCCGCCTCTCCAAGCTCCTCGACACAATTATTGGAGAAGGCTACACAGTGTAAGGTCGGCCTTGCGGCGGCAGGTATTTTCCCAACAGCCCTTACGACCGCCGCACCGGTGGCGTCATGGTCAGGATGGACCGAGTAGCCGGGATAAAACGTGATGATTAGGGATGGATTCACCTCATCGATCAGCGCTGATATCGTATTTGTCATGAAATCTTCATCTTCAAATTCAATCGTTTTATCGCGGAAGCCAAGCATGCGGAGATCCTGGATGCCTAAGACCCGTGCCGCTTCCTTTAATTCTTCTTTTCTAATTTTTGGAAGGTTTTCCCGATTGGTAAACGGGGGATTTCCCATGTTGCGTCCCATTTCCCCTAAGGTTAAACAAGCATATGTAACAGGGGTTCCATTGTTAACATGGGTCGCAATCGTTCCGGATACACCAAAAGCTTCATCATCAGGATGCGGGAACACAACCAAAACATGGCGTTCTTTCTTCATCGACCATTCTCCTTCCCAGCTTTATTCAAAAGGCGTACTGCTAATCTCCAATGCAACCGCCAATTTTCCATTATAATCGTGGCCGGCTAATAATAGATGGTTCTCTTCATCAATTTCGAAGTGCGTAAGGCCCTCGGCGTAGATCCAGCCAAGGTTTATTTTCAGACCGACACGGAAAGGACCGTTTCCGGTGATTTTCCCTAGTTCATAGCGGACAAGCGCATTCCGGATGTAGGCTCCGGCAGAGAAGAAAGCTTGGTCATGATGGGAGGCATAGGCACCATTGGTTGTTTCCAGGTGAATATAGACATCTTTATTCGCAAAGCCGTTGATGGCTTCTTGGACACGGCTAGTCTCAATTAACTGCAAATCGGACAACTCCTTTCCCACAAAACAATCTATAAACTATTCTTATTTAATAATGTATCTATCATACTAAAATTAGTAAAAAAATGCGAAATCATTGCTTGCAGAAAATGCCGGTATGCCTGATGGAAAAAGAGCCAAATCCATTGATTGGCTCTTTTCTCATTATTTATTCACAATCCTCGCAATACTCGGTTGCCTTTTTAAGGCCGCGGTAAGCGCCATGCCAAGTTGGTCCGACAAATTCATTTAAACGGAAGCCTTGCTGGATGGCCGCAGTAATAAAGCCCTTCGCGACATCAACCGCTTCATAAACGGATTTTCCTTTGGCAAGTTCAGCGGTAATCGCTGACGAATACGTACAGCCAGCACCATGAGTATAGGTGGTTTCGAGCTTTTCCGATTCGTAAATTCTGAATTCTTTTCCATCATAAAGGAGGTCAATGGCTTTATCTTCAGAATGAAGCTTGCCGCCGCCTTTGATTAACACAAATTTTGCACCTTGGTCGAAAATTTTGACCGCAGCTTCTTTCATTTCTGCAACCGTATGCGGTGTTTTCATTCCCGCAAGCTGTCCTGCTTCAAACAGATTTGGCGTAACCACGAGGGCGCGCGGTAAAAGGAATTCACGCATCGCGTCCGTTGTTTCCGGATGCAAGGCCTCATCTTCGCCCTTACACACCATTACCGGGTCAATGACCACTCGCTCCAGTTTATTCTCATCGATTTTTCGAGCTGCCAGTTCAATGATTTCAACAGTCCCAAGCATCCCGGTTTTCATCGCGTCAATGCCGACGGACAGGATGGTGTTGATTTGCGTTTCAAGTGTACTCACTTCAAGTGGAAACACGCTGTGGTGCCAATCCTTTGGATCCATTGTTACAATCGTTGTAAGGGCAGTCATCCCATAGACACCAAGCTCCTGGAACGTTTTTAAATCTGCTTGAATTCCAGCCCCGCCGCTCGTATCAGAGCCGGCAATCGTCATTACTTTATTAATCGTCATTATGTAGCCCTCCTTCTAAAAAACCTCCTTATTATTATAAAACATTTTTAGGAAATTAACAGAAATAAAGAGGGCAATCGATAATAGTTGACAGAAAAATGACAATTCCCCTATTTTTACTATTTCCAAGCATTTTGCGTGATAAATATTACTTTCAGAAAACGTGAAGAATCGTACGATGAACATAAATAGGATGCTTCTTTGGAGTGTAACCGCTTACCATGGGCCGATCAATGATTCGATTACTTATGGGATCTTTCAGTTTCGCAAAATTGTTGGAAATTTGACACAAACTTGAAAAAGGTTAGCAATCACCCACCTTTTATCAGTAGAAATGCGTTCCGTGCAGCAAATCGTCCTGTTTCATTAGCTACCATTTTTCGACAATGTGACAAATGTCGCTGAGTGCAATTGGTACTATTTTTACAATGAATAAATAAGGAAAAGTTCCTAGGGGGAAGTGAAAACAATGAACCGTAAAGGGTGTCCTGATGAATATCCAATTTCCTTGATAATAAATGGTTATGAAATGGCTGTTTTTCAGCTGACAAAATTCGACCTTGAGGACTGGACAGTTGGTTATTTGTTTTCTGAAGGCTTTATTCAGGATGCAAATGATATCGAGTCCCTCCTCATCAACGAAGAAATGGGCAGCATTCATGTCGCGCTTCGAGCCCATTTTGACGAAGAGCAAGTTTTTTCAAAAAAGAAGCATTACACCGCAGGCTGCGGCAGGGGCGTCACCTTCTTTTCGATGACAGATGTGAAGAATTTTGCCAAAGTGGCATCAAACGAAACCTTCCAATTAAGTTATCTATTAAAAAAGAGAAGTGAATTCGCGCAAAACTCCCGCTTTTACCTGGAAACCGGCGGGATGCATGGAGCCTGTATTGTCGAGGAGGACGGCACGATCACGATTCGTGAAGATATTGGCCGCCACAATGCTGTCGATAAAATTATCGGCCACGCACTTAGAAAACGTTTACAACCCGAAAAGCTGTTATTGCTGACAACCGGACGGGTTTCATATGAAATGCTCTCAAAGGCTGCGAAATTTGGCTTTCCTGTGATCGGTTCGCGCACGGCCGCCACAAAGCAGGCAGTGCAGCTGGCAAAATACTTAAATATTGAGGTGATTGGCTATTTAAGAGGGAAAATGGCCACCATCTATACCTCAGCCGGCCGAGTCGAAAACGACTTAAATATTGAACTGGCAGTAGAGATGCATTGAAAGGGGTGAATCAATTAATAGAGATATAGAGAGATAAAGGGATGTTCTAATCAATATTTGGGAAGGAGAATGATGATGGTTGAAATGAACCTCAATCGCCGGCAATTTTTAAAGCTATCTGGCGCAACTGCGGCAACACTTGCGGTTGTTGAACTTGGCTTTAACGAGCATAAGGCTTATGCCAAAACAAAAGAATTCAAAATTGCCAAAGCTACTGTAACACCAACCATTTGCTGCTACTGTGGTGTTGGATGCGGAATCCTCGTTCACACCAAGAATAATACGGTGGTTTATACGGAGGGGGATCCGGATAACCCAATTAACGAAGGAAAGCTTTGCAGTAAAGGAACAACATTAAGACAGTTATACACATCGGAAAAGCGCTTAACAAAACCGCTTTATCGTGCTCCCGGCAGTAATAAGTGGGAGGAAAAGGACTGGGAATGGATGCTCGACACCATTGCCAAACGTACAAAAGAAACACGTGACAATTCATTTGTTGAAGTAGAAAACGGAATCACCGTTAACAAAACCGAAAAGATTGCCAGCCTTGGAGGCGCGGCACTTGATAATGAAGAAACTTATTTGCTCTCGAAACTAATGAGAGGGCTTGGTGTCACCTACTTAGAGCACCAGGCACGAATATGACATAGTTCTACGGTTGCCGGTCTGGCACCTACATTTGGTCGTGGAGCAATGACTAACCATTGGAATGATCTGCAGCATACTGATTGTGCGTTGATTATTGGCGCAAACCCTGCAGAAAATCACCCCATCAGCTTTAGATGGTTAACGAAGGCAAAGGAAAACGGCGGGAAAATCGTTTCTGTTGATCCGCGTTTTACAAGGACATCGTCGCAGGCGGACGTGTATGCTGCCCTTCGTTCCGGTACGGATATTCCGTTTATCGGCGGGATGATTAAGTATGCAATCGAAAACAATCTCATCCACAAAGAGTATGTTGCTAACTATACAAATGCGTCCTTCATCGTGAAAGAAGGCTTTGACTTTAATGATGGTCTTTTCTCAGGCTATGACGCAGCAAAACGAGCGTATGATAAAACAAAATGGGCAATAGAAACAACGGAAGACGGCAAGCCGGTTACAGATGCAACATTGCAGCACCCGCGTTCCGTGTTCCAATTAATGAAGAAACATTATTCCCGTTACGATGTGGATACCGTTACAGCTGTAACCGGTACACCGAAAGAAGATTACCTGAAAGTTTGCCAAACCTTCTGTGAAACAGGGAAAGTCGGCAAATCCGGAACCATCATGTATGCAATGGGTACAACCCAGCATACCGTCGGCTCACAAAACGTCCGGATTTATGCGATGCTGCAGCTGCTTTTAGGAAACATCGGCATCCCTGGCGGCGGCATCAATGCGATGCGCGGTGAATCAAACGTACAAGGGTCGACAGACTTTGGTCTATTATATGACAACTTGACAGGATATCTAGGCACACCGAAAGCAACTGTTCCAGAGCATGCGACATTGAAAGGCTATTTGGAAAAAGAAACACCGAAGACAGGCTATTGGAGCAATAAACCCAAATTTGTTGTCAGCTTACTCAAAGCCTGGTACGGTGCGAACGCTACGGCTGAAAACGAGTTCGGCTACCATTACTTGCCAAAGGGAAATAAAAACTACTCCCACATCAATCTATTTAATGCGATGTACAAGGGTGAACTAGAAGGAACATTCCTGTTCGGCACAAACCCGGTTGTCGGCGGACCGAACGCCGGGAAAGAAAAAGAGGCGCTTGGAAACCTGAAGTGGCTTGTAGCCATCGACCTGTGGGAAACGGAAACATCGTCATTTTGGCAAAAAGAAGCAGGCAGTGACCCGTCTAAGATTAATACAGAAGTATTCCTTCTGCCGGCGAGTGCTTCTTTTGAAAAAGAGGGCAGTATTTCCAACAGCTCACGCTGGATGCAATATCGCTGGAAGGCGATTGATTCAAGAGGCGAGGCAAGACCGGACCTTGATATCATCCATGAACTGGCATTAAAACTGAAACATCTTTATGCGAACAGTCCAAAGTCAGCTGACAAGCCATTCTTAGCGCTAGATTGGAATTATGGCAATGGCGATGAACCGGATATTGACCTTGTGGCTAAAGAAATCAATGGCTATGACCTGAAAACAGGTAAATTAATTGCGGGCTTCGGGGCCTTGCTGGACGATGGTACAACCTCAAGCGGCAACTGGATTTATTCCGGCTTCTATCCTGAAGAAGGCAAGAATAAATCGAAAAACCGTGACAATAAAGACACAGGCGGACACCATTACTTAAACTGGTCATACGCATGGCCAATGAACCGCCGGATTCTTTACAACCGTGCCTCCGCGGATCCAAGCGGACAGCCATGGAGCAAGGAAAAAGCCGTCATTCAGTGGGATGCTGTCCAGAAGAAATGGACCGGCAATGACGTCCCAGACTTCAAACCAGTGACGGCCCCAACAGAACCAGGGGGCGCAGGTCCGTTTATCATGAACAAGGACGGCGTTGGCTTACTATTTGCGCCGACATTGAACGATGGACCGTTCCCTGAACATTACGAGCCATTTGAAAGCCCTGTTCCCAACCCGTTCTCCAGTCAACAATTGAATCCGGCCGCGGTCGTGATTGAGGGCGATTTTAACAAGAAGGGCGATAAGAAGGATTACCCAATTGTCGCAACCACCTACAGGGTAAGTGAACACTGGCAGTCAGGATCGATGACTCGGAATCAAGAATGGCTCTCAGAGCTTGCCGGCCATATGTTTGTGGAATTAAGTGAAGAACTTGCCAAAGAAAAGGGCATCAAGAATAAAGACAAAATCATTGTCAGCTCGGCACGCGGAGAAATCAACGCTTATGCGATGGTGACAAAACGCTTTAAGCCGTACAAGGTGAATGGCAAAAAGGTTCATCAAATTGGCATGCCATGGCACTTCGGCTATAAAGGCTTTGCCACTGGGGATACAGCGAATCGTCTGACGCCGCACATTGGTGATGCAAATACAACGATTCCAGAATACAAAGCATTCCTCTGCAACGTAAGGAGGGCTGAAGCATGAGTAAGTATGTAAAATATGTGGATGTAACGAAGTGTGACGGCTGCCGTGCCTGTATGGTAGCGTGTAAAAACTGGAATGACCTGCCGGCGGAACCGACCGATTTCCTTGGCAGTGTCCAATCCCATCCAAAGACAACAGCCGATACATGGAATGTCCTGCAGTACATTGAACACGAGAATGCCAGCGGCGGTCTTGATTACCTTTTCCGGCATTCCTCCTGCTTCCATTGTACAGATGCTGCCTGTGAAAAGGTTTGTCCGGAAAATGCGATCAGCTATACGAAGTATGGAACTGTTGTGATTGACCAGGAGACATGCGTAGGCTGCGGCTATTGCGTGCAAAACTGTCCGTTTGAGGTCATTTCCTTGAAGGAATATAAGGATAAAAACGGCAAGGAGTATCGCAAGGCCCATAAGTGTACGATGTGTACCGACCGAATTGATGAGGGCTTACAGCCTGCCTGCGTTACTACCTGTCATACCGGAGCAATGGAGTTTGGCGACAGGGATGCAATGATTAAAAAGGCGGAGCAGCGCGTCAAGGAGATCAAAGGTCGTTACCCGAACGCAATGGTCTACAATCCGGAGGGCGTTGGCGGCACTCATACCGTTTATGTGCTTGCAGAAAGGCCAAGTGTGTACGGCCTGCCTGAAAATCCGAAGGTGCCAACATCTGCTGTCTTATGGAAAGACTATGCCCAGCCAATCGGCAAGGCGATGATTGGGGCAACGACAATGGCGGTTGTCGGTGCATTTGTGGCCAATAAGTTTTTCAGTAAAAAAGAGAATAACGAAACAGAAGATGGAGGTGGCAGTGATGAGTAATCATCAGAAGCACCCAAAAGCTGATGTAAAGATTCGCCGCTTTCCAAAGGCATTTGTTTGGGCGCACGCAATTAATGGAATTGCCTTCTTTGCCCTATACATCACGGCCCTGCCAATGTATACCGAATTCTTTGACTGGCTGTATCCGGTGTTTGGCGGCCCGGCCATGGCCCGGCTGCTGCACCGAATTTTTGCAGTAGCGTTCGTCACGCCTACCTTCATCTTATTGATTTTTAGTCCCAAATTCTTTATTCATTGGATGAAGGAATTAATCACCTGGAAGAAGCGTGACCTTCAATTCTTCAGTGAATTCGTTAAAGAATTATTCGGCTTCAAGTTTAAACATATTAAACAAACCTTCTTTAACGCTGGGGAAAAAATTAACTCGATTCTTCAGATTTTCTGTGCCATCTTGGTTATTGTTTCAGGAGTCACCATGTGGTTCCCTGAGTACTTCTCAAGAGCGTTTGTTCAATGGGGCTACTTCCTTCATAACGTTGGTTTTGGATTAGGAATCGCTGTGATTGTCGGACATATTTACCTATCTGTTGTTCATAAACATTCAAGACCAGGATACTCCGGCGTCGTTACCGGAAAGGTTCCAGCCTGGTGGGCAAAAGGCCACTACGGCGACTGGTATGATGAAGAAGTCAAAAAGGGCAACTTCCCTGACTTGGACGATCCAAAACATAAAAAAGGTGCTTAATAGATATACATCCATTCAAGTAAATTTTATATTAAGAAAAGCGCAAGCGCCCTGGTTAGCGGCGTATGGCCTGGAGCGCTCCAACTGAGATAAAGGAAACACGGTGAGCGGAGCAAACCGATGTTGACTTATCGTAGGGCGGAGAGCGAAGGACACTAGCCGCTAGGGCGCTGGAGCTGGACATTTCTCAAAGACGAAACTTATAAATTCTTATAATGTAAAAAAGGATGGCTGTCGAACAAATTGACAGCCATTCCTTTTAAAAACCAATAGAATGAGGTGCGACAACGATGATTAAATCTGTTGTTTCAAAAGAATATCAGGAACTGCACAAGGAAATCGTCAGGCTTCAGGAAAAGTGGAAGCTGCAGCTTGACCCGGAAACCATTAGACCGAATCTTGATCAGGCTGCAATGGGAGCAGGGGTGCCGGCCGCCGCGTTAACGGCGATCGATTTTGAAATTTCACTATTTTTACAGTGGATAGAGGAAATAAATGACTTACTTGTGAAATATAATCCGGAACTTGAGGCAAAACTAGCAGACATTCATAGCCTTCTTAATGAAGAAACGGCAATTCGCTGGATCGAAGAGGCAAGCTCGTTCAACCACCTTTATTTTGCAAGTTTTGCAGAAGAACATAGCCTGCAAGAATGGATCCCGCAATTTCTTGCTGAAACCGCGCTTCGTCCATACCTGCAATTGACAGCAGAAAAGGTTCAGGCTGGGATCCACCGTGCCGTGCCAGGGGCTGGATGCCCTGTTTGCGGCGAGCCGGTAAGATTGGCATCTCTTGAGGAGGAAGGGAAAAAGGTTATCCATTGTCCGCGCTGCCTTGCCCACTGGCATGCAAAGCGCTTAGAATGCTCGCACTGCGGCAATGAGGACCATAAAACGATTCAATTTTTTACGATTGAAGGGGATGTCACCTCCCAAATTCAAGTTTGCGAAGAGTGCAACGGCTATATTAAAATTATTGATACACGCCAATATATCGCGAAACCTTCAGCGGCATTACTGGATTTAAACTCTATTCATCTAGATTTTGTTGCCCAAGAGAATGGGTATACTGCGGTTGGAGAGAAGAAAACGGAACAGTAAGGAGCGTTAAAAACATGAAAGCTGCAGCGATTATTTTAGCAGGCGGAAAATCAAGCCGGATGGGCACAAATAAGGCGCTGCTAAAAATTAATGAGAAAACCACTATTGAAAGTATGGCAGACAAGCTAAAACTCCTCTTTGATGATATAATTCTAGTAACGAATGATTCTGAACAATATGAATTTTTAGGACTCAAAATGGTGGCCGACCAGTATCCGGGGATGGGGCCGCTTGCAGGTGTGCATGCCGGTCTGCTTGCATCCGACTACGATGTGAATGTGATTGTTGCCTGTGATATGCCATTTGTTTCCACGGAGCTTGCCGAGGTGCTTGTCACCAGCTGCGGCCATTATGATGCCGTCGTTCCTGTCATCAATGGAAAGCAGCACCCGTTATTTGCTGTTTTTCACAAAAATGCGGCAGCAGAAGCCCTTGTCTGTATTGAGGCTGGCCGGCTGCGAATGAAACATTTACTAGATCAACTAAATGTCCGATACGTAACAGAAACAGAGCTGCAGTCTTACAGCCATCTTGATCTCGAACGGGTCTTTTTCAATATGAATCACCCAAATGAATATGAAGATGCGAAAAAGTGGGCAGAGGCAGATTGATTTTACAAGGGGGAAATGGGAGCCATGCGATTTTTCAAAGTAAAAACAGTTGAAGAAACATTTGCCTTAATCGAGGAAAACATACCGGCAATCGAACAAACAGTGGTTAAGGAACTTGGTGATGCCTTACATTTTATTTTAGCGGCTCCTGTGGAGGCAAAGGAAAATGTGCCAAGTTTTGATCGCTCAACTGTGGACGGGTATGCCGTCCGTGCGAAGGATACGTATGGTTCCTCTGAATCCATGCCAGGCTTCTTAAACGTTGTTGGAGAAGTAAAAATGGGTGAAGTCCCAGCGGTCGAAGCGGGTCACGGAACGGCCGTTTACGTGCCTACGGGCGGGATGATGCCAAAGGGCAGTGACAGTGTCATCATGATTGAACATTGCGAGGAATTAGACGGCTTGCTAAATACCTATAAACAAATTGCGCCTGGGGAAAATGTGATCAGCAAGGGAGAAGATATTAAGGAAGGGGAAACCCTCCTTGAGGCCGGGACGAAGCTGAGGCCGCAGGAATTAGGAGCACTCGCCTCGTTAGGGATTGCCGAGGTGCCCGTCTACCGCAAATTGAAGGTCGGGTACCTCTCGTCCGGGGATGAAATCGTTCCGTATCAAACGGAAACTCTCCAAGAAGGGCAAATTCGCGACATCAACTATTTAACGATTGCCGGACTTGCAAATGAATGGAATGTGGAAGTGATATACGGCGGGATTGTCCGCGATGATTTTGAGGAATTTCGCCAAAAAGCTGCCGAGCTCTATGAACAGGTCGATTGTTTAATCCTTTCCGGCGGCAGCTCTGTCGGGGCGAAGGATTACACAACAGATGTGATTCAGTCCTTAGGGGAGCCGGGGGTTTTTGTGCATGGTATTTCAATTAAGCCGGGGAAACCTACGATTCTCGCCATGGCAAACGGCAAGCCTGTCATCGGCCTTCCAGGACATCCGGCAAGTGCGATGATTATTTTCAAACTGTTCGGCGAGCGGATTCTGCGAAAGCTGAAGGGTGAAAAGCTTGAGCGCAAACCAGAGCGGATTTTTGCAAAAATCACAAAAAATATTCCTTCTTCCATGGGACGAGCGGATTATATCCGCGTCCGGCTGTTTGAAATCGAGGGCGAATGGTGGGCCGAGCCGATTATCGGAAAATCCGGCTTAATTACCACACTGGTAAAAAGCGATGGCATGGTTGAGATTAGTTCAGAAAAAGAAGGAGTTTCACAGGGTGAATGGGTGCCTGTGATTCCATCAAGGTAAGGGGGCGCCGAGAGTTATGGAACATACACAATATAAGCGAAAAATTTATTTAGAGGACAAACCCCGAGCGGAAGCACGTGAAGAAATACTGGCAGCCTCTGAGCTAACTCCTGAAATCGAGTATCTTTCAGCCGTTGAAGCACTGGGACGTGTGACCGCTGAACCGATCTTTGCACGCGTCTCGATGCCGCATTACCACGCCTCAGCAATGGACGGAATTGCCGTGATCGCTGAAAGCACCTACAAGGCGCATGAGCAAAATCCGCTTTTTCTCAAAAAAGGCACGGAGTTTTGTTTTGTTGATACGGGGAATGCCATTCCCTCCCCATTCAACGCCGTGATTATGATTGAACATGTACATATGGTGGATGACGATACGATTGAAATCATTGAGCCGGCCACCCCTTGGCAGCATATCCGGCCGATTGGCGAGGATATCGTCCAAGAGGAAATGCTCTTCCCTCAAGGACATACGCTGCGTCCGGCGGATTTAGGCGTGCTGCTCGCCGCACAGCAGCTCGTGGTTCCGGTTGTCAAAAGACCGGTGGTGACAATTATCCCGACAGGTAATGAGCTTGTCGAAGCAAATGCGGAGCTGTCTTCCGGAAACATCATTGAATTTAATGGTACGGTGTTTTCCGGTTTTATCAAGGAATGGGGCGGTGAGCCGAAGCTCCATCCGATTGTGAAGGACGAACCGGAAAAGATTAAAGCGGCGCTGCTGGAAGCCGCCGAAACCTCGGATATTATTGTCATCAATGCCGGCTCATCGGCAGGCAGGAAGGACTTCACGGTCCACATCATCGCAGAAATCGGCGAGGTTTATACTCATGGGGTCGCCGCACGGCCAGGGAAACCAACCGTTTTAGGAAAAATAAACGGAAAAATGGTCGTTGGTGTTCCGGGGTACCCGGTTTCCGCCTATTTGGCGATGGAATGGTTTGTCCGTCCGTTAGTATGTCAATACTTGGGGATTCCTGAACCGCAAAGACAGACGGTTCAGGTGAAACTTGGCCGCCGCATTGTCTCATCAATGGGTGCCGAAGACTTTGTGCGAATGAATATCGGCTGGGTGAATGGACAATTTGTCGCCAACCCGCTGACAAGGGCGGCCGGGGTCACGATGTCCTATGTCAGGGCAGACGGCCTGTTAATCGTACCGCCAAGTGTAATCGGCTATGAGCAGGGAGATACAGCAGAAGTCGAACTGCTGCGCCCGCTGGAGGAAATCAAACAGGCAATCGTCTTTTGCGGCAGCCACGATTTAACGATTGACCTATTATTTTCGGAGCTGAAACGCGCACGGACCGACATGAAAATCGTCTCCTCCCACGTCGGCAGCATGGCCGGCATCATGGCAATTAGGAAAGGCGAGGCCCATGTAGCGGGGATCCATTTGCTGGACCCAAGTACAAAGCAATATAATGTTTCATACGTAAAGAAAATGTTAGCGGGAAAAGACGTGATCCTTTATCCCTTTTTAAAAAGGAAGCAAGGCTGGATCCTGCCAAAAGGCAATCCCCTGGAAATCGCTGGCGTGACTGACCTGGTCCGGGCGGGGGCGAACTTCGTCAACCGTCAAAAAGGAGCAGGAACGCGAATCCTGTTTGATTTGCTGTTGCAAGAGGCGGCCCTGGTGCCGGAGGGGATTACCGGCTATGATCGGGAAATGTTCTCCCACTTAGCCGTAGCGGCAGAAGTGAACGGCGATGCGTGCAGCGCCGGGCTCGGGATCTACCCTGCGGCCAAGGCCATGGGTTTGGACTTTGTTCCGGTCGCCGATGAAGAATATGACTTAGTGATGACACGCGATTTTTACGAAAGTGAAAGCGGCAGGCTGCTTTTGGCGATTATTCAGTCGGAAGCCTTCCGTAAGCAGGTTGAAAAAATCGGCGGTTACCAAGTGGTTGAAAATGCAGAGCCTAAGAGCTTGACTGATGAGGTGAAATAATTGAAGTACTACGAGATTTCAAAGGAACCAATCGATATTCAAGCAGTGATTGATAAGGTGGTCCAGCGCGAGGCAGGTGCGATTACCACCTTCATCGGCACGGTCCGCGAATTAACGCATGGCAAGAAGACCTTGTTTTTAATCTATGATGCGTATGAAGCAATGGCAGTGAAAAAACTTTCGCAGATTGGTGCGGAAATTGAACAGCGCTGGGCCGGTTCGAAGGTGGCGATTACCCATCGCGTCGGGCGTTTAGATATTACCGATATTGCCGTGGTGATTGCAGTTTCGACGCCACACCGCGCTGACTCCTATGAAGCGAACCGCTATGCGATTGAACGAATTAAGGAAATCGTTCCAATCTGGAAGAAGGAGCATTGGGAAGACGGCGAATCGTGGATTGGAGACCAGCTTGAAAAGGTCGCCTATCCAAGCGGCAAGCCTGAGGCAGGTGATTTAGATGAATAAAGTATTATTTTTTGCTCATTTGCGTGATGCCGTGGGGGAAGAATCCTTGTCATTGGACGCAAGCGGGAAAACAGTGGCTGAATTGAAGGCCGAGTTAGCAGAGAGATATGACCTGCCGCGCTTAGAAACCGTGATGACCGCGATTAATGAGGAATTTGCCTCAAATGATGAAGTGATCAGCGACGGCGACGAAATTGCCTTCATTCCTCCGGTCAGCGGCGGGTGATTGTGCCCGTGGGAGCGAGGAAATTGGGCGAACGGTCATAAAAAGAGGTTCACAGTGCCCGCGAGAGTAGAAAAACAACAGACACGGGCACTCAGAGAGGTTCACAGTGCCCGCGAGAGTAGAAAAACAACAGTCACGGGCACTCTCGATTGCTCGCAGTGCCTTGCAGATACTTTTTAAAAAAAATCCTTACCCTAAAAGCTCGCCGGCCGGCGGGTTTTCTTTCGAAAGGGGTCAAACATAAATGAATGAACGATATTCAAGGCAAGTTCTTTTTCCGGGAATCGGCAAAGAGGGGCAGGCGAAAATGAGGGAAAAGCACGTCCTGATCATTGGTGCCGGTGCCCTCGGCTCAGGCAGTTCCGAAATTCTCACGCGCGCAGGAGTTGGCAAAATTACCATCGTTGATCGCGATTACGTAGAAGCCAGTAATCTGCAGCGCCAGCAGCTTTACACGGAAGAGGACGTTGCCGAGAAACTCCCAAAGGCGGCGGCGGCGGAGAAACGCTTGCGGGCGATTAATGCTGATGTTGAAATTCGGGCAATCATCGGCGATGCAACGCCTGAGATGATGGAGGAGCTTGCGGCCGGTGTCGATTTAATGCTGGACGCCACCGACAATTTCGAAACTAGGATGTTGATGAATGATATTTCCCAAAAATACAAGATTCCCTGGATTTACGGTGCCTGTGTCGGCAGCTTTGGGATGAGTTTTTCCATCATTCCTGGAAGAACACCTTGCTTAAATTGCCTATTACGCACGATCCCGCTTCAAGGAATGACCTGTGATACCGGCGGAATAATATCGCCTGCTGTGCAAATGGTGATTGCACACCAAACAGCAGAGGCGCTAAAAATGCTTGTTGAGGATTGGGAGGCGGTCCGCACCACGTTTGTCAGCTTTGATGTGTGGCGGAATCAATATACAAGCTTGAAAATGTCGAAAGCAAAGTTTGCCGGCTGCTTATCCTGCGGCGAGGAACGGACATATCCGTATTTAGATCATGAGAATATGACAAAGACGACAGTGCTGTGCGGCCGCGATACGGTGCAAATCCGCCCATCCACCGCTGGGCAGATCTCGCTGGAGCAGCTTGCGGGCCAGCTTAACGGGCTTGGATATGCCGTTAAAGGGAATCCATATTTGTTGTCGGTAGAAATCGGCGGGGAGCGGATGGTTATTTTTCAAGACGGCCGCGCGCTCATTCATGGAACAAAGGATTTAACCCATGCTAAATCGCTTTATCAGCGGATTTTGGGGTGAATTAGGCTGGCTATTAAAAAAGTAAACCCGTACCACTCAACTGCTGGTACGGGTTTCTTTATTATAAGAATTTATAAGTTTCGACTTTTAGAAATGTCTAGCTCCAGCGCCCTAGCGGCTAGTGTCCTTCGCTCTCCGCCCTACGATAAGTCAACATCGATTCGCCTCCGGCTCACCGTGTTTCCTTTATCTCAGTTGGAGCGCTCCACAAGGAACGCTTCGGCAGCATAGGCATCGCACGAAGAAAAAGCGTTAGCTTTTTCGAGGAGGCCATACGCCGCTGACCAGGGCGCTTCCGCTTTTCTTTTTAACCTTTCCCCCTCGAGAGCTGAACGCAGACAAGCATCAGAAAAGAGATGCTGATCATGCACAAGACCCATAACCAGGCCATCCGCATGTTGCCTGAATCAATGGCGACATAGATGGCTGTCGGAATGGTTTGTGTTTTCCCGGGGATATTGCCGGCAAACATCAATGTGGCGCCAAACTCACCTAAAGCGCGGGCAAAGCTTAAAATTCCGCCTGAAATAATCGACTTTCCTGCAAGCGGGATGGAAACGAATAGAAATAGCTGAAAACGATTCGCCCCGTCAACCCGTGCGGCGTCCTCCACATCCCGATCGACTCCTTCAAATCCGGTCTTAACCGATTGGTACATAAGAGGGAAGGCGACAATTAATGCGGCGATCACCGCCGCCCACCAGGTGAAAATGACGGGCTGATGGAAGAGCCATTCGATAAATTGCCCGACTGGACTCTGCTTTCCAAAGACCACCAGCAGTAAAAAGCCGACAACCGTTGGCGGCAGCACTAACGGTAAAAGGAAAATCGTTTCGAGCACGGCTTTCCCTTTGAATCGTGCCTTCGCCATCCACTTTCCGATAAATAATCCTAAAAGCAACACAATGCATCCTGAAACAACCGCAATCTCTAGCGATAGTTTTACAGGATCCCAAAACTGGTCTGTCATGGTTGTTTTTTACAGTCCTTTAAATCCGTATTTTTCAAACACTTTCATTGCTTCTGGTGTTTGCAGATAGTCATAGAATAACATGGCTTCCTTTGGATGGCTACTTGTCTTGATCACTCCGACTGGGTAGACAATGGGGGTATGGGTCTTTTCGTCTGCAGCAGCGGCGATTTCTACTTTTTTCGACGTTAGCGCATCGGTTTTATAGACCATTCCGGCATCGACATTCCCGGTTTCTACATATGTAAGCACTTGGCGTACGTCCTTCGCAAAAACAACTTTCCCCTCAACTGATCCCCAAAGCTTCAGGCTGCCAAGAGTCTCTTTCGCATAATTGCCTGCGGGGACAGATTCAGGGGTACCGATCGAAAGCTTGTCTGCTTTTGGAAGGTCTTCGAACGTTTTGATGCCCTTTGTAGAATCCTTAGGAACGACGAGCACCAACTCATTGCCGACAAGGTCAATACCCTGATCCTTTTCGATTAAGCCATCTGCGACCAATTGATCAAACTTATCTTCTGCAGCGGAGAAAAAGAGGTCGACAGGTGCACCTTGTGAAATTTGCTGCTGCAATGCCCCGGAAGCACCGAAATTGTAGTTGATTTTGATCTGGCGATATTTTTTTGAAAAATTTGCCGTAATTTCTGTCAATGCATCTTGTAAGCTTGCCGCAGCGGAAATCGTCAATTCAACATTCTGTTCAGGTGATGATGTGGGTGTTTTTTTATCCTGATTCGCCGAACATCCTGACATGACAAGGACGCATAGGCTTATCAATAATAATGGTAGAGATCCTTTTTTCAAATCAGCACGCTCCTTTAAATGTATTATAACGAGTTATCCATCGTTATTGTATGAATAATTACCGAAAGTTCAGAAAGGATGGGGAAAAAAGGACAAATTTCGCTTGTTTCACGTGAAACATGTCGAACGCCGGATGAAGGTTATTTTTTCGTAAAATAGGCGATACTCATGTAAAATAGGTACGAGACTGTTAGCAGAGGTGTAAGAAGTGAATGTATCTATCGAGAAACTATTAGCAAAAATCGAAGAAGAATTGCAGCTGGCGAAAACGAGTAGCAAGCAAGAAAGCTTGCGGGAAAAAGTGTACTCTATTAAAATATTATGCGAATTGATTTTAGATGAAAAAGCAGAGCGGCCAGTGGCCCAGCCTGTTCCTGTTATGACAAACCGCGTCAGCGGGCAGCCGGCAGTGAACCAACAGGCATTTCAACAATCAGCGGTGAATCAACAAGTTTTTCAGCAGCCGGCATTGATGCCGCAGGCGAAAAAAATAGAGATGGACGAAGCAAACGGCGATTCGTTATTTGATTTTTAATCGAAGGGATGGGCGCTGAAGCTAGCAAAATGGAGGGGGATTTTTAATGAAAGCATTTATTATTGTGGGGGCCATCAATGCCTTTATAGCCGTGGCGCTTGGGGCCTTCGGTGCACACGGACTAAAGGACCGGCTTGACGCTCATTACTTGGAGATTTGGAAAACCGGCGTTACCTATCAAATGTTCCACGCAACCGGGATCTTAATAATCGGTCTGCTCCTCGGGAAAGTCGGAGCAAGCTCCGTTTTTAGCTGGTCCGGATGGTTAATGTTCGCCGGGATCATTATATTCAGCGGCAGCTTGTACTTGTTAAGCCTGACAAAGGTTGGCGTCTTAGGCGCCATTACTCCGATTGGCGGGGTTTGCTTCTTAGCTGCGTGGGTGCTCATGATTGTCGGTGCCGTGAAGAATTTTTAATAAAAAAAGCGGGGCCTCCTTTATATTTTGGGGCCCCGCTTATATTTGCTCATCTCGGTGGGTAAGTTCCTAGTGACGGACCGCTTCCCAACGGATATTCATATTCGATTTCCTCGGCAAAGGTAATGTAGTCGACAGCCACCATCGGGATGAGGAACCGGGTGCCTGCCTGCGGGTCGCTGAGGATTACATGGTCTCTTCCTGCTGCTTCAATGATGCCTTTAAATTCCTTGGCATTCCACTGGGTGTTGCCTTCAAATGTGGCAAATACGCTGACTAATTTCCCTTTGTTCAAACGCAAAATGTTTTCGATGTATGACTGCTCAATTGGCAGCATGCCCGGTACCTGCCCCCCGTTTACAGGCGGCCGTGGCGGTGTTCCAGCTCCAGCTGGCGGAAATTGCGGAAATCCTTGAGTGGGCATAAATCCTTGCCCGCCGCCAGCGACTGGCTGTGCCCCCTGTTGTCCTGCTGCCCCTGTATAAGGCTGAAATCCTTGAGGATTGTAGTATTGGCTCATCTTTTTCCCTCCTAGAAATAAGTGAATGAAACTTTCTGGCAGTACGGCGCCATCCCTTTTTTATAGGGGATTGACGACTGGCCCAACATTCTATTCATACTCCATTGCACCTAGATTGGTTACAGTTTAAAAAGGTTTTTTCTCACCTCTTCTTCATTAAGACAATTGGAGCTAATTTGAGACTCGCTGTTTAAATAGTATGAGTATAGAGGGGGAAATATGACTTGGATCAGATAGTTTTAGGAAGCAAAAAAAGCTCCCGGATGAGAGCTTTTTCGAGGAGGACATACGCCGCTGACCAGGGCGCTTCCGCTTTTCGTAATTATACGTGAAGAAATTTTGCTACCCGTTCTTCTTCTAAAAGATTGCCGACAAAGAAGGCGCCAAATTCGCCGTAGCGCGCACTCACTTCATCAAAGCGCATTTCATAAATGAGCTTTTTGAATTGAAGAACATCGTCTGCGAACAGGGTAACGCCCCATTCGTAATCATCGAAGCCGACGGAGCCGGTGATAATTTGTTTTACTTTACCCGCATAGGTACGGCCAATCATCCCGTGGCTGCGCATCATGCTGCGGCGCTCTTCCATCGGCAGCATGTACCAGTTATCATTCCCCTGGCGGCGCTTATCCATTGGATAGAAGCAGACATGCTTTGTTTTAGGCAGTGCCGGGTAAAGGCGTGCCAGAATTTGCGGATTTTGATAGGGATCTTCACCCGCTGGGAGGTAGTTGCTAAGTTCTACTACTGACACATATGAATGCGCAGGAATGGTGTATTCTGCAAGCTTTGTTTTATTGAATTCGGTTTCAATTTCATTTAACTCTTCCATTGTTGGACGAAGGATCATCATCATAAAATCAGCCTTTTGCCCAACAATTGTATATAAGGCATGGCTGCCTTCTTTGCGTTCTCCCGTTTGGTTCCATTTTTCAACCAGACTTAAAAACTCGTGGATGGCGGTTTGGCGTTCGTCGCTAGAAAGCATTTTCCATATAGTCCAATCCACGGTACGGAAATCATGCAGGCAATACCAGCCATCAAGCGTTTGTGCTGCTTCACTCATTATAATCACTCCTAGATAGTCATTCATCCATAACTATATCATAGTTTGACCAAGGGACGCCTTTCTAAACACTTGAAAGCGGGGAAGTGGATATTTTTGCAAAAAAGGGTAAATAGTAAAAGTATGAGTGTAATTTTTTGAAAAAAAAAACATCTTACTGAAACCGCTGTCTGTGATGGACATTGCTTGAAATTTCACCTTGGTAAAGTATGCTAGAAGAAGATGTTCTTTTTAAGGGAGGATTTTAATGTGAGTGATTTATTTGAAGGTTTAAAGCAGAAAGTTTCCGGACGTGATTTGAGAATTGTTTTTCCAGAAGGATTGGATGAGCGAATTGTCCGTGCAGCAGGCCGTTTGGCTGCGGAAAAATTAATCACGCCGATTTTGATTGGCAATATCGAAAAGGTGCAGGCAAAAGCGGCAGAGCTTGGCGTTTCTTTAGAATCTGCAGAAATCTATGATCCGGCAGCCTATGCAGGCATGGATGAGTTGGTCGCCGCATTTGTCGAGCGCCGCAAAGGGAAGGCAACCGAAGAGGATGCCCGCAAAATCCTGCTTGATGAAAACTATTTCGGCACGATGCTCGTTTACTTGAAAAAAGCACATGGCTTGGTGAGCGGTGCAGCGCATTCGACGGCAGATACGGTTCGTCCGGCACTGCAAATTATTAAAACAAAAGCAGGCGTAAAGAAGACGTCCGGCGTGTTCATCATGGTTCGTGAGGATGAAAAATATGTGTTCGCCGATTGTGCGATTAACATTGCTCCGGATAGCAATGATTTAGCGGAGATTGCGATTGAAAGCGCGAAAACAGCGGAAATGTTTGATATCGAGCCGCGGATTGCGATGCTGAGCTTTTCAACAAAGGGTTCGGCGAAATCTCCTGAGACAGAACGAATTGTTGAGGCTGTGGCTGAGGCGAAACGCCGCGATGCTTCACTTGTGTTAGACGGGGAATTCCAATTTGACGCCGCGTTTGTGCCATCTGTGGCCAAAAGTAAGGCACCAGGTTCTGTCCTGCAAGGGGATGCGAATGTGTTTATCTTCCCTAGCCTAGAAGCAGGCAACATTGGCTATAAAATCGCGCAGCGTTTAGGCGGTTTTGAAGCAGTCGGCCCGATCCTGCAAGGGTTGAATGCACCAGTGAACGATCTATCTCGCGGCTGTAACGAAGAAGATGTGTACAAGCTCGCGTTAATTACGGCGGCGCAAGGGTTATAATTTCAAGTTTTGGGGCTGGTCCGTCGTGTAGGGCTGGCTCCTTTTTTATGATAAAATGGATGTATTAATGTTAAGGGGTTTTCAAGATGGAAGGTTTACTGCGCCAGTCACAGTGGCGGATCATTGACCAGTCTGCTGTCGGCATTCATTTTCAGGCAACACAATCATTTGGCACCGATGATACGTTATGTGCCGCAGTCGGAGCAGGCGAAGCGCCGGCGACAGCGCGGACATGGGTGCATCACAATACGGTGGTCCTCGGCATCCAGGATACGAGATTGCCATTTTTGCAGGAAGGTATTCAATTTTTAAAGCAAGAGGGGTATCAGGTGATTGTCCGAAATTCCGGCGGGTTGGCGGTTGTCCTTGATGAAGGCGTCCTAAATATCTCGTTAATTTTCCCCGAGGCTGAAAAAGGAATCGATATCAACCGCGGCTATGATGTTATGTGGGAACTGATCCAACAGATGTTTGCCGATTTCCCGCAGCAAATCGAGGCACGGGAAATTGTGGGCTCTTATTGCCCGGGAAGTTACGATCTGAGCATCGGCGGCAAAAAGTTTGCCGGCATCTCGCAGCGCCGTCTGAAAAAAGGAGTCGCTGTCCAGATCTATCTCTGTGTCAATGGCAGCGGTGCGAAACGGGCCGAACTTGTGAAGCATTTTTACGAGCGGGCCAAACAGGGGGAAGAAACGAAATTTGCCTTCCCGGACATTGTTCCGGAGGTGATGGCCTCGCTGTCAGAATTGCTCGGGACACCTTTTTCCGTCGGCGATGTCATGCTGCGTTTGTTAAATCAGTTAAAGGCACATAGTGAGTTTTTGTATGCGGGGCAGCTGAACGAATACGAGCTTGGATTATTTCCCGGTTATTATCAACGGGTGATTGACCGGAATGAAACGATTGCCGGCCGCTAAAGAAAACTCACTGATTGGCGAGCTACAGGCATTCAGGCATGTAGCCCTTTCCTTTTTAGCTAAAAAGGCCGCGGACCTTTTACTTGGTCCGCGGCCTTTCTATAGTAAGATGCTGCTCCTGTCTCTTCTCCCAATGCCTTTTATTAAAAAAAGAATAAATTTTCTACTTCGAGAATTGTCCAGCTTCAGCGCCCAAGCGGCGAGACGCCTTCGCTCTCCGCCCTACGATAAGTCAACATCTAATCGCCTCCGGCTCTTCGTGTTTCCTTTATCTCAGTTGGAGTGCTCCAGAAGGAAAGCTACGGCAGCATAGACATCGCACGAAGGAAAAGCGTTAGCTTTTTCGAGGAGGCCATACGCCGCTGAACAGGGCGCTTCCGCTTTTCTTACTCTGCTACCTTTTCAAGGTTCCCGTTGCGGTCCATTTTGAATTTTGTAGCAGGTCTTTCTTCTTCTTCAAATAGTACAAGCTTGCGGGCGCGGTTCATAATTTTCATAAGGGTCTCGTAATCTTCTTGAATTGTTTCGGAATTCTCCTCGAGCCCGGAAATCTTTGCTGACATTTCCTCATTTTGCTTTCGTAACTCTGCCATCTCCCGCTTCAATCTTTCATTCTCACTTTTTAATGCTTCATTTTGCAGATTGGAATGATGAAAGTTTTGTAAGTAAGAGATAACAGCATCAAGGGTCAGTCCGCTGGCGGCTGTAGCTCTGTATGTTTGGCTTTGCGGCTGGCTTTGGGCCTGGACTTGGACTGGCGGCTTCACATAGGTTTCTTGAGCTGCCTCAACTGATAAATCAGGCATTTCCATTGTGGTTTCCAGCGGCATGTCAACCTGCAGCTGCGGCATGGTTTCGAATTCCTCCGAAGCCGTGACTGGTGGATTGTAAAGCAGCTTTTTCTTGCCGCCTTGATCCTTCCCTAACACTCTTTGTCTTTGTTTTCGCTGCTTTTTGGCTAATTGTAATGCTTTTTCATAGGTGTGGCGGACGACGGCGTTCCATCGGAATCCACAGGCGGCAGAGGTTCGGTTCAGCTTGTCCCCTACCTCTTCAAAGGCATTCAGCTGTGTACTGCCTTCTCTCACATGGCGAAGCACCGTTTCAGCCAATAGCAGATCATTCTCATCTGTCCATGCGTCTTGACGTACTTTCATATGGTTCAACTCCCTAAAATAATATACCTTTAACGTTGCCAGTCATATTTCTGGCGATTTTTGTAAAAGCTCTAGTCATAGGATGGACAAGTTTTTCAAGCTTTATACCAAAATGATTAAAAGGATAGTAGATTTTTTAACTAAAAGATTTGGCAGGATGGCAAGTGTTGCTAAAGATTGCAACTTGCAATGGGAAAAAAGAAACTGTAAAATACCTATGGAGTTAAAATGTTATCGATTAGCTAAAATTGTCGATTTTCCCATAGCTTATCTCGAAGCTTCTTGGGTAAAATAATGTATATATAGTAGATTGACCGTAGAAAGGGTTGTAGATAATGTCCAATGAATTTCGCGTTTGCGATGATTGTCAGGCCGTGAATTTAAAGACATTAATCCCTCGTTTGAAAGAAATCGATCCGGATGCCGAAATCAAAATCGGCTGCCAGTCCTATTGCGGACCCGGCCGGAAAAAGACCTTCGCCTTCGTTAACAACCGCCCAGTCGCCGCCTTAACGGAAGAGGAATTAATGGAGAAAGTAAATAAAAAGATCAAATAATCACCTCAGTCGTCGATAACTTAGGTGATTTTTTATTTTAAAGGAAACGGTGCCTGACACCTTTTCCAATCTAAAGATGCAGTTAATGGTGCCTGACACCCTTTCTAACCTATGGATAATGCAAAGGGTGTCAGGCACCCAAATTGTCGAAAACTCCTGCGGAATTTTGCTGAAAAATGGGTGATATTGGGATATAATAGTAGCAAATATAAGGAAGAGGGAAGTCCATGCATTATTCGGCGGAAAAGTTGAATGAAGAAAAAGTGTTTAAAGATCCTGTCCACCGCTATGTCCATGTCCGGGACCGGGCGATTTGGGATTTAATCGGAACAAAAGAGTTTCAGCGTCTGCGCCGTATCAAGCAGCTTGGGACAACCTTTTTAACCTTTCATGGTGCTGAGCACAGCCGTTTCAATCATTCGCTCGGCGTATATGAAATTGTCCGCCGTATCATCGATGATGTGTTTGCGGGAAGGCCGGAGTGGAATAATGATGAACGCCTGCTGACGCTTTGCGCAGCACTTCTCCACGATCTTGGGCACGGCCCGTTTTCCCATTCTTTTGAAAAGGTATTTGATTTTGACCACGAAGACTTAACCCGCGCGATTATTTTAGGTGATACCGAAGTAAATAAAATCCTCTTAAGGGTGAGCACTGATTTTCCTTCGCAAGTTGCCGAAGTCATTGCCAAGACATCAGCGAAAAAGTTAGTTGTCAGCTTGATTTCCAGCCAAATAGACGCTGACAGGATGGATTATTTGCAGCGAGATGCTTATTTTACCGGCGTCAGCTACGGACAATTTGATATGGAGCGTATTTTACGGGTGATGCGGCCCCGGGAAGACCAGGTCGTTATCAAAAAGAGCGGGATGCATGCGGTGGAAGATTATATTATGAGCCGCTACCAGATGTATTGGCAGGTCTACTTTCATCCTGTCTCACGCAGTGCTGAGGTGATATTGAGCAAGATTCTTCACCGAGCGAAGCAGCTTTTTAAAGAGAACTATCAGTTTAAATATGAGCCCATTCACTTTACGTCGCTGTTTCATGAGAAAGTGACATTAGAAGACTACTTAAAATTGGATGAATCCGTTATTTTATACTATTTTCAAAGCTGGCAGGAAGAAGCGGATCCCGTTTTAAGCGATCTGTGCCGGCGTTTTGTCAATCGGAATCTCTTTAAGTACGCAGAGTTTGATCCTGCGAAGGAATACAAGAAACTGGCGGAATTGACGGCGTTATTTGAAAAAGCCGGAATCGATCCTAACTATTATTTGGTGGTTGATTCATCGTCGGATTTGCCATATGACTTTTACCGTCCAGGCGAGGAAGAGGAACGGCTGCCGATTCATTTGTTAATGAAGAATGGGGAACTGCGTGAGCTCTCACGTGAGTCAGAAATTGTCGATGCAATATCGGGAAAAAGAAGAACCGACCATAAACTCTACTATCCGGCTGATTTTCTCGCAGATGAATCAACCGAAAAAGAAATAAAACAACAAATACGTGCCCTTTTAGAGATATAAATCAGGTGAAAATAGTAGTATTGGTGCCTGACACCCTTTGTAACCTGTGAATGGTGTAAATATTGTAAATGGTGACTGACACCGAATGCAATGGAGTAGGAGATGACGAGCGTTGTTAAAAGATCATGCGAAGCTGATGCAGGCGATTCTGGTTTCCGGTGAGATTACCGGGAGGAAGAAGCTGCAAAAGATGATATATATTGCGAAGAAGATTGAGTTTCCCTTTCACGACCGGTTCCAGTTTCATTTTTACGGGCCGTATTCGGAGGAATTGACGACACGGGTGGAAGAGCTGTGCAATATGGGATTTCTGAATGAAGTGAAGGAAAAAAAGGGTGGATATTTTCAATATCGCTACACGCTGACAGACTCCGGCAAAGAGTTTCTCAGCTTGAACGAAGTAGATATGCCCTTTTTGACTGATTGCTTGACTGATATGAATGAGCAAAATGCTAGATTCCTCGAACTGGTTTCGACGGTTTTATATTTTGATAATCTTCCTAAAGAGGAAGTGGTAAACAAGGTATTTACGTTAAAAAGCAGCCAGCGCTATACAGAAGCAGAAATTGACGAGGCCTACCAATATATCGAAACCTTGAAAGCGAAAATTCAATAATTCAATAATTCATTAGCCGCTTGGGAAGTTAAGAAGACCCAGGCGGTTTTTAAATTGTGGAATTATTAGTGAATTAATATCCATTTTTATGAAAATTTGCTATTATTTGTCTATCGAGAAGGTAAGGGAGGTTTTCGCCATGATCGTTCCAGTAATATCTGTCATTATGATATTTGGAATTCCGATTATCGCCATTTTAACGAGTCATTTCCAAAAGCAAACAAAAATGAAGGCAGAAATGATAAAAGATGAATTGGAGCTCGAAAAACTAAAACACCAAAACTATTTGATCGAAACTGAAAAAATGAAACTAGAACTGGAAAAGATCGCGCTTAACCAGCCTAAAGATGAAATCAGATTCTAACATGGAAAACGTAAAAAGGGTGTAAGAAACCATGTGAATTTTCCACATGGTGCCTGACACCCTTAATTACATGAACAACTTAACTATATTACTTGTCGCTGAAACGGACGCCGGCAACGGCGTAGTGGTTTTTGCTCATTTCTTCGATGAAGACGGTGATGTTTTCTTTTGGTGCGCCTGTTGTTTCGCTGACCGCTTCGGTGACTTTCTCCGCTAGCGCCCGCTTTTGTTCATCTGTGCGTCCCTCAAGCATTTTTACTGTAACATATGGCATGGATATTCCTCCTTTTTACGTAACTGATAGTAGTGTTCCACAATTATCGAAAAAGTGCAACTACTGTCGCCTCATAAATTTCCTTTTTCAAACGAGTTTCATGTATACTAATAGGAAAAAGAACATGGTATTTCCATGGAAGGAGAAACGCGTTTGGAACAATTTCTAGCCTATTCGTTCAGGGAGATTCCTTATGTAGTCATCACGCTGATCTTCGCTTTTACATTTCACGAATTAGCCCATGCCTACGTAGCCTATAAATTCGGTGACATGACAGCGAAAAACCAGGGACGGCTGACGTTAAATCCACTCAAGCATTTGGATCCGTTTGGAACACTCTTAATTCTAATCGCCGGCTTTGGCTGGGCCCGTCCAGTTCCGGTTAATCGCTTCTTTTTTAAAAAACCGCGCCTGGCAGGGATTCTTGTCACCGTCGCAGGGCCGCTGAGCAATCTCGTGTTGGCCTTCATCGGCTTCTGCGTTGCTATTGGATTAGCCCGTTTCGGACTGAATGCATCAGAGAATTTTTATGATTTTCTCAATATTTTTATCGGTCTTAACATTGTCTTATTTGTTTTCAACCTGTTGCCGCTCCCGCCGCTTGACGGTTATCGGATTCTTGAAGACTTGGCACCGAATCATCTCCGGGCAAAAATGACGCAATATGAACAATACGGTATCTTAATATTTCTTATTTTAGTAATTACACCATTAGACCGCTTCACGATTCAGCCTATTTTCCAAGCCGTCATTCCCTGGGTATGGGACACGCTTGGGCACTTCACCAACCGCTTATTTTTTTAACGGACTGGATCATGTTCAAAGTCTAAATTTATACTTTCCCATCACGCAAAAATACATTGCGAACACTACGTTTTTCTAGAAGGAGGCCTGCACCACCAATGGAAGAGAAAAAGAAAAAACTCGGTTTTAATATCATAAAAAGTGATCCAACTGACGGCCACAAGGGCTTTGGCAAGGGCGCGCTCAGCCTGGATAATGTCTCACCGGTCATTATTGACGTCGAAGCCGGAGAAGCTGAAATCGATGTCGGGGCGATGCATGCCCGCAGCGTCGTCGAAAAAGGAATTAAATTTTTGAAAACTAAAGAAGAGGTGCCGAACGGGAAACCATACTGGCTCGTGTGGGTAACGATTGACCGCAATCCGGAGGGCCCGTATTATGCCGGTGTGACGGCTTGTTATATGACGGTTGACCGCGAAATCCGCCGCGGCTACAAATCACTGCCGGAGCACGTCAACCGCATGGATAAGTCGCTCAAGCGCCATATTATGGTCGATGAAATGGATGCACCATCGAAAAAGGTATTAGCCGCTTTCTTGCGCGGTCATAATGAAGCATTATGGAACAATTCCACGGAGGAATTGAAAAAGGGATTACTTTCGGAATAACTGCCAATCTTCCGACCGGGAAATCCAAGAAGTGATTCCACTATCTACGTAGGGTAAAATTTTTTTAAAAAAATAAAACGGGGAATTGCTTGTAGTTTTTTTCAAAAATAGGTAGTATTATAATCAGTGTGAAAACACTGTAAAACTAGGACAGGAAAAGCTCCGGAGAGATCCGGAGCTTTTCCATTTTAATGACCCCACGGCATAATCTTCTTATACCAAGGTACTTTTTTCTGCCCGTGCTTTTTCGCCGGAGCTTTATCCGAATGGTGTAAGTGATCGGTGCAATATTCAGCAGGCTCTGTGCCGGCGACGAAATAAGTGAAGCGGCGGACAGGACAGTCCTTTGTTGCCAGCTTGCCATTTACCGGGTTCACATAAACGCCGATGACGCCGTCTTTCGGTGGTTTAAACGCCTTTACCGGCTTCCCTTCTAATGCTTCTTCCATAAAGTTTGCCCAGACATTCTTCGCGTACGTTTTTTCCGCCGTTACTTCCAGCGGTTTTCCCATATCATATCCGGCCCAGACCGCCGTCACGAGTTGCGGCGAGTAGCCGATCATCCAGCTGTCCGTTTCCGTAGAGCCCGATTTACCGGCGTATGGACGGGTAATGTCCTTGATCACCGTGCTCCCGGTTACCTTGGCATAGCCGTTTAGTTTGGAATCGAAAACCCCCGTCAACATTTGCGTAAGGACAAACGCCTTGGCCGGGTCCAGCACTTTTTCCGTCAGATCTTTTCGTTCAAAAATAACATTTCCGTTATAGTCTTCTACTTTTGTAATCAAGATCGGGTTGACCCGTTTTCCGCCGTTGGCCAAGAGGCTGTAGGCACCCGCCATTTCAATGACCCGTACACCGGAAGTTCCGAGTGCCAGCGACGGCACCTTGGCCATCTTGGTGGAAAGGCCAAATTTCTTCGCTGTCTCGATTAACGTCTCTTCCCCTAAAAATAAATGCGTTTTGACGGCGAAAATATTATCGGATACAGCTAGTGCCTGGGCAAGGGTGACCTCGCCGTCGGCATACTTATTGTTAAAGTTATGCGGCGTATAGTCAGCCTGACCATTATCGAAATGGAAGGTCGTAAACTCGCTGCGCATCGTCGATGACGGGGTAAAGCCATGCTCAAGTGCAGCGTAATACAACAGCGGTTTGATTGCCGAACCCGGCTGCCTTATCGCTTGAACAGCGCGGTTAAATGGACTTTTTTCATAGTCCCGGCCGCCGACCATGGCGTGTACATAGCCGTTTTTCGGATCCATCGCAACCAAGCCGACTTGAATTTCCGAAGAGTTGGCGACAAATCGGTTGACTTGATTTTCAGCGGCTTCCTGCTGTTTTCTATTAAGTGTTGTAAAAACCTTTAAACCGCCGAGGGCAATCGTGCGGTCATCTAAATGCAGCTGGTTTTTTAGGGCATTTTTTACCGCATCCTGAAAATACGGCGCGATCTTCACCTTTTGGGTCGTGTGGACGCCCGTTAAGGTGAGCGGCGTAAGGGATGCGGTTTGGGCAGCCTTTTTGCTGATATAGCCGTTTTTCACCATCGTTTGTAAAATAATCGACTGGCGGGTTTTGGCCTTTTCCATCGACGCAAGCGGTGAGTAAATGCCCGGCCCCTTCGGAATGCCTGCCAGCATACTAGCTTCGGCAAGGGTTAAGTCAGCTGCTTTTTTTCCATAATAATATTGGCTCGCCGCTTCAACGCCATAGGCACCGTTACCATAGTAAATAGTATTTAAATAACCTTCGAGAATATCCTGTTTGGTATAGTTCATCTCGAGGCGGATCGTATAAAACGCCTCCGTCAGCTTCCGTTTCCACGTTTTGTCGTGCTCGAGAAACAGGTTCCGTGCATACTGCTGCGTAATGGTACTGGCCCCCTGCACCTTGGCAAAGGCTTTCATATCGGCCAGGACAGCACCGGCAATCCGTTTATAATCAAAACCATGATGATCGAAAAAATTTTTATCCTCAATTGAAACGGTCGCGTTCACTAAATCCGGCGAAATCTCCTTAAGTCCGACCCAATAACGCTTTTGTCCGCTATGACTCTCACCAATCAACGTCCCATCGTCTGCGAAAAACAACGTCGATTGCGGAACGGCAAGCGGCGGCGCCCCTAAAATTTTGGCATAGCCAAGGATGCCAAGGAGGAGAATGAGCATGCAAATCATGCCTATCAAACTGATGATAATAATCGCGCGCAAATATTTAACCGTCTTCCGAAACCCTTGATCAGTCATGATTTCCAACATCTTCACCACCCGTTTTTCCAGATTTTAAAAAAATAGATAGTAATAGTATTGAAAAAATAGAGTCTTTTTAAACGTCATGAAAAAATTTTGCTAGACTTTTTTTTCTGTTTGTAATTCAATAGGTTGGGTACGATAAAATTAAATGGCCGGCGAATGCTCGCGAAGCCTGGATACGCTCGAAACGGAAGCTGAAAAATTGACTAAAAAACGAAAGGAAGATGAACATGTCAATTTGGTTTACTGAAAAACAAACTGAAAACTTTGGAATCACAATGAAAGTTAATAAAACCTTACATACAGAGCAAACAGAATTTCAAAAGCTAGATATGATCGAGACAGAAGAATGGGGCAATATGCTGCTTCTTGATGATATGGTGATGACGTCGGTGAAGGATGAGTTTGTCTACCATGAAATGGTGGCCCATGTACCGTTATTCACGCACCCAAACCCTGAAAATGTCCTTGTTGTCGGCGGCGGTGACGGCGGCGTCATTCGAGAGGTGTTAAAGCATCCAAGTGTGAAGAAAGCTACCCTTGTCGATATTGATGGCAAAGTAATCGAGTATTCAAAGAAATTTTTACCGGAAATTGCCGGCTGGCTTGAGGACGAGCGCGTTGACGTTCAAGTGGGCGATGGCTTTATGCATATTGCGGAAAGCGACAATCAGTATGATGTGATTATGGTTGATTCGACTGAACCGGTTGGCCCAGCGGTTAATCTTTTTACAAAAGGCTTCTATGCAGGCATTTCGAAGGCGTTGAAAGAGGATGGCATTTTCGTTGCGCAATCTGACAACCCTTGGTTTAAAGCGGACTTAATCCGCAACGTACAGCGCGATGTCCGCGAAATTTTCCCAATCACCCGTTTGTACGTGGCCAACATCCCAACCTATCCAAGCGGTCTATGGGCTTTCACCATTGGTTCGAAAAAATACGATCCATTAGAGGTAACTGAAGATCGGTTCCATGAAATTGAAACAAAATATTATACGAAAGAACTTCACAAAGCAGCGTTTGTCCTGCCGAAGTTTGTAGGCGATTTAGTGAAGTAAGTCTAGTCTATATGACTTTATTGGCTGGAAAACAGAGTTAACGGTCATGTAGGGAGGTTCTACGTGACCGTGGGAAACAGAGGAAATGGTCATGTAGAGAGGTTCTAGGTGACCGAATCATGTGAGAAAGTGTGGGATGCTTTGATGCGTTTTGATGAGGCCTATTCGGGGAATGTGTTTATTAAGAGCCACCCGAATTTTGAAGAGAGTCAGGTTGTATTATACGGGATGCCGATGGACTGGACGGTGAGTTACCGCCCGGGATCACGCTTCGGTCCGGCCCGAATTCGCGAGGTATCGATTGGTCTTGAGGAGTACAGTGCATACCTCGACCGCGAACTAGAAGAGGTTAAATATTTTGATGCCGGCGATATTCCGCTGCCATTTGGGAATGCCCAGCGCAGCCTTGATATAATTGAAGAATTTGTTGATCAGATTCTTGCAGCGGGGAAGTTTCCGCTTGGTATGGGCGGCGAGCACTTAGTTTCATGGCCGGTGATGCGGGCTGTTTATAAAAAATATCCAGATTTAGCGATTATCCACTTTGATGCGCATACTGATTTGCGTGAGAATTATGAAGGCGAGCCGTTGTCGCACTCGACTCCGATTCGTAAAATTGCGGAGCATATTGGCCCGAAAAATGTTTACTCCTTCGGCATTCGTTCCGGAATGAAGGAAGAATTTGTCTGGGCAAAGGAAAATGGCATGCACATTTCCAAATTTGAAGTGCTTGAGCCGTTAAAGGAAATTCTGCCAACACTTGCCGGCCGCCCGGTATATGTCACAATCGATATCGATGTTCTAGATCCTGCACATGCACCAGGAACAGGCACGGTCGATTGCGGCGGAATCACTTCGAAAGAGCTGCTAGCATCGATCCATGCGATTGCTCGTTCCGAAGTAAACGTAGTCGGCGGCGACCTAGTCGAAGTCGCACCAATTTACGACCCATCCGAACAAACAGCCAATACCGCAAGCAAACTCCTACGTGAAATGCTGTTGGGCTGGGTAAAATAGGAAATGGGTGCCTGACACCCTTTGTTGTATTTCGAGCATGAAATTGTTGCTATGCTCTGGGTGAGGTTTCACTAGGTTCACATGAGGATGAATGAGGTTGGTGCCTGTCCCATTTTCGGGGCAGGCATCTTTTGATTTGCATTGTAACTATGTTTATAATAGGAAAAGTGATGCGTTGACCGCACGAAAAGGAATTAGAAGTAAATGAAAAGCCGTTACATTGACCGAAAAGAGAAAAAGTGGGGTCGAACGGTAAAAGAAAAGCCGTTACATTGACCGAAAAGAGAAAAAGTGGGGTCGAACGGTAAAAGAAAAGCCGTTACATTGACCGAAAAGAGAAAAAGTGGGGTCGAACGGTAAAAGAAAAGCCGTTACATTGACCGAAAGGCGAAAAAGTGGGGTCGAACGGTAAAAGAAAAGCCGTTACATTGACCGAAAAGCGAAAAAGTAAGTTGAAACGGTAAAACCAACAGCGTTTCATGACCTAAACGCGGGATAAAATAGAAAAAGGAAGTGCAGTTACGTTTGCCAAATAATGAAATACCTGTGAAAATTAAGGTAAAGACAACGATAGATGAGGAAGAAACTTTTGAATTAATGGTGTTTGGCCGATACTATCAAAAGGATCAAGCTTCGTTCCTGCAGTATGAGGAAGCTCATGAGGAAGGGACTGTCCGCACAATTGTGAAGGTGGCGCAGGATGAAGCGCTGATATTACGGGGTGGCGCGGTGAAAATGCGGCTGCCATTTCAGTTACATAAGAAGTTGCGCGGCAGCTATGAGATGCCGTTTGGCACGTTTGAAACGTTGACAATGGCGAAACGCATCGAGCATTCGGAGGGACTGATCGATATTCTTTATGATTTCACGATGCAGGGCTCACCCGCCGGTACATACCATTTAGAAATTAGCTTTCAGGAGGACAAAAAATGAATATAGTGGAACAGGTTCAAAGTAAAATAAAGGAAGAGATTCGAGCTGCGGTGCTGAAGGCTGGGCTCGCAACGGAGGAGCAGATTCCCGATGTTATCTTAGAGACGCCGAAGGAAAAGGCGCATGGCGACTACTCGACGAATATGGCGATGCAGCTGGCACGGGTAGCGAAGAAGGCACCGCGGATGATCGCAGACGAATTAGTGGCACATTTTGACCGCTCAAAGGCATCGATTGAAAAAATCGAGCTGGCAGGACCGGGGTTCATTAATTTTTATATGAATAATAGCTACTTAACGGACTTAATTCCGACCATTCTCGAAGCGGGGGATCAGTACGGCTCGACTACCGTTGGCGGCGGCCAGAAAATTCAGGTGGAGTTCGTATCAGCCAATCCAACGGGTGACCTGCACCTTGGTCATGCGCGCGGTGCGGCGGTCGGTGATTCGCTGTGCAATATTTTAGCGAAGGCGGGCTATGATGTTTCCCGCGAATATTACATTAATGATGCCGGCAATCAGATCAATAATTTGGCACTGTCCGTTGAGGCGCGTTATTTCCAAGCGCTGGGCATGGACAAAGAGATGCCGGAGGACGGCTACCATGGGGCCGATATTATCGGTATCGGGAAGGCGCTGGCGGAGGAGTACGGCGACAAGTATGTGAACGTTTCGGCCGAGGAGCGGTTTGAATTTTTCCGCGAGTATGGCTTGAAATATGAGATGGCGAAGTTGAAAAAGGATCTTGAAGATTTCCGCGTCGGCTTTGATGTCTGGTACTCGGAAACCTCGCTTTATAAAAATGGAAAAATTGACGAAGCCTTAGCGGCATTGCGTGAAAGCGGCTATGTATATGAGCAGGATGGCGCGACATGGCTGCGTTCGACTGATTTTGGCGACGATAAGGACCGTGTGCTGATTAAGCAGGATGGGTCCTACACGTATTTAACACCGGATATCGCCTACCACAAGGACAAGCTTGCACGCGGCTTTGAAAAATTGATTAATATTTGGGGGGCTGACCACCACGGCTATATCCCAAGAATGAAGGCGGCGATCCAATCGCTCGGTTATGACCGCGAGGCACTTGAGGTTGAAATTATTCAGTTGGTTCACCTTTATAAAAACGGCGAGAAGATGAAGATGAGTAAACGGACTGGAAAGGCTGTCACAATGCGGGATTTGGTCGATGAGGTCGGCCTCGATGCGACGCGTTATTTCTTTGCGATGCGTTCTTCGGATACCCATATGGACTTCGATTTGGACTTAGCGGTGTCGGAATCAAACGAAAACCCGGTTTATTACGCACAATATGCCCATGCCCGGATTTGCAGTATTTTACGCTCGGGTGTGGAACAGGGTGTGACGGTTGCGGCTGATGCCGATTTTTCATTGGTGGCATCATCTGAAAAAGAAATTGATTTGTTGAAAAAATTGGGCGAATTCCCGTCTGCAGTTGGCGAGGCCGCAGTGAAGCGTGTGCCGCACCGGATTACGAACTATATCTTCGAGTTAGCCTCAACCTTCCACAGTTTTTATAATGCGGAAAAGGTGCTTGATCTCGAGCAGCTGGAACGGACCAAGGCCCGCCTAGGATTAGTGAAGACCGTACAGATTACGTTAAAGAACGCATTGGCGTTGATTGGCGTCTCTGCTCCGGAAAAAATGTAACGTTTATGTCTGTGAGACCCCCTGTCAATGATTAGGGGGTTTTTGCTTTGGATATTTTTTATAACCGGAAATCTCACTTGAAAACGAATATTTCCCAAAAAAATACAAATATTAAAGATAGATTTTGAGTGAGGAGTGAGCCGAACGCATGAATGTAGGAAGAGCAAAGGAAATAGCTGAATCCGCTGATATGATCAATGTGACCTATGACGGTATGCCCGTGATCATACAACACGTCGATGAATCCACAAAAATGGCGAGAATCTATTCCAGAAAAGACCCCGACAACGAACGCGACGTACCCGTACTAAACTTAATTGAAGAATAGAAACAAGTCCCCGAACCAAAAATCGGGGACTTTTCCATTTGCGTGTGTCATTTGAGTGTGTTTGGGTGTCAGGCACCATGTGAAATTTTCACATGGTGCCTGACACCCTTCGTGGACAGTGTCCATCCCAAGCGGACACCCGATCTCTATAGAAAGTAGGATAGGGCGGCAGCGAGGCGTTCTTTTTGTGTTCTAATGAAATTCGGTTTATTGAGTTCTGCCAGTGTCAGGGGCTTTGAGTCGTGAATGTCTTTTTGAATAATGGCCTTTAAGCGTTCAATAAAGGCAGGGTCATAGAAGAAGCAATTGATTTCTTTGTTTAAAAACAGGCTGCGCTGATCGAAATTTGCGGTGCCGATATCGCAGATTTTGTTATCAATCACAATCGTTTTAGCATGATAAAAACCATTTTTATATTGATAAACCCTAGAACCCGCCGCAAGGAGCTGCCGTAAATAGCGATAGGAAGCCTCCTGGACAAGCAGATGATCCGCAGTAAATGGAACAATCACCGTGAGCCCAACGCCGCGCCGCCGTGATTCCAGCAGTTCTGCAAAAATTGCTGCACTTGGAATAAAATAGGGGGTGCCAATGATAATAGATTCCTCCGCCTTCCGAATCAGCCGAAGAAAATTCTCCTCAAGCTGGCCGGCCTCTGTCGGAATGAACTGATGCCGCACCACACCCCTCGGCAAAACCGGGAAATAAGCGGGCTGACGCAATAAATCCTCACCGAAGTACTCGTTCCAATCAATCAAAAACTCACTCTGCAAAAAATTGACGCTTTCACCGGTGATTTTCACATGATAGTCCCGCCACGGGCTAAGTTTCGGGTCCTCATCAATGTATTCCTTGCCAATATTATAGCCGCCGAGATAGCCAATTTCCCCGTCAATAATCGTGATTTTGCGGTGATTGCGGACCTGTGTGGAATAAAACAAGTAAGGAAGCTTAATCCGATTACTAAAAGCAAATTGGATCCCCGCTTCCTTTAGTGCCGTTACCACTTTCCTCTTCACTTTCCAGCTGCCGAGCCGGTCAAGCAGCAGTCTGACTTCCACGCCTTCCTGTGCCTTTTCTTTTAAAATCATGAAAAATTCCTGGCTGATGGCATCGTCCTTCACAATGTAAAAGAGGACATGAATTTGCTTTTTTGCCTGGCGAATAGCCGTAAAATAATCGTGGAATAATTCCCTTCCATGCGTAAAAATGTCAAAATCGCCGTGAAGGATGGAGGTTTCCGTTCTGACCGCAACGGAAAGATGCTTCTTTCGACCTAATTTAAAATCAAGCACAAGCCATATAATGATGAAAAGGACAAGTCCGCTCAATATGAGTACAAATTTCATTGGCAATCTTTCCCCCAATTCGTGATGTTAGTGTTTCCGAGAACGGCCATTTCTATGAGTTGTAAAGGTGGTGTGAGCAGAGCAAAGCTAAGCCCAATTCCATCACTTTAAAAAAAATCCATTTTCGCACGTAAAATGGATCAATTGCTCCATATTTGCGCCGCTCTGCCTCTTTTTCTAAAAAAATTGGTTGACTGAATGCTCATTCATTATATAATAGAGATAAGTATCTGTCAGAAAATTATCTATTTTCTACAACTTCCAAATGAAGTGGAAAGGGGCGTTCTTACATGAATGGTCTATTATGGGTGAATCTCATTGCATTTTTAGCTGTAACCGCTTACTCTGTCAGTCTGTTCATTTATGTCGTTAAAACGCGGATTGAATTTATTAAGCTTGGCAAAAAAGCCGAGTTTGACAACAATGTCAAAGAGCGGATGCAAAAAATTTGGGTGATGGTATTTGGGCAAAAGAAGCTGATGAAGGATAAAAAGAGCGGCGCCATCCACGTCATGTTTTTTTACGGATTCCTGCTCGTTCAGTTTGGCGCTATTGATTTTATCATCAAAGGGATTAAACCGGGGGCACACCTGCCGCTTGGCCCGCTCTATCCTGCGTTTACTTTTTTCCAAGAGCTTGTTACCTTAATGATTTTAGTAGCGGTGGTCTGGGCCTTCTATCGCCGTTACATCGAAAAGCTTGTCCGCTTAAAGCGCGGCTTTAAATCAGGCCTCGTGCTCATCTTTATCGGCGGTTTAATGCTTTCTGTCCTTGTCGGAAATGGGATGGGCATCATTTGGCATGGGGAGGACCCGACATGGTCGGAGCCGGTCGCTTCGGTCATTTCACTGATCTTTTCGGGGATAAATGAAACCGCCTCCATTGTAGTGTTCTACGTTGCTTGGTGGTTCCACTTACTATTCCTGCTGTCGTTCTTAGTCTATGTGCCGCAAGGAAAGCATGCGCACTTAATTGCCGGTCCGGCCAACGTCTACTTAAATCGTTTGGGGAATCCCGGCAAGCTGACGAAAATTGATTTTGAAGATGAGTCACAAGAATCCTTTGGGGTTGGAAAAATTGAAGACTTTACCCAGCTGCAAATGGTCGATTTTTACGCCTGTGTGGAATGCGGCCGCTGTACCAACATGTGTCCGGCTTCCGGAACAGGAAAAATGCTGTCACCGATGGATCTAATCGTAAAAATGCGTGATCACCTCACCAATTATGGCGCTTCGGTTACCTCGAAGCAGCCATGGGTGCCGACATTTGCATTTGCTAATACAAAAGGAAATCAAATTGCTTTAGCTGCTGCAGGGCAGGGTGCACAAGAATCTGCCGCAGCGTCTGCTTACAGTCCAAGCCTCATTGGCGACGTCATTACCGAAGAGGAAATTTGGGCGTGTACGACATGCCGCAACTGTGAAGACCAATGTCCGGTAATGAATGAGCACGTTGAGAAAATCATCGACCTGCGCCGTTACCTTGTGTTAACAGAAGGTAAAATGAATCCGGATGCGCAGCGGGCGATGACCAATATCGAACGCCAAGGCAATCCGTGGGGCTTAAACCGCAAGGAGCGCGAGAACTGGCGTGAGCTTCGTGAGGACGTTCATGTGCCAACCGTGAAGGAAATGAATAAAGCAGGCGAAGAGTTTGAATACCTGTTCTGGGTCGGCGCGATGGGTTCTTACGACAACCGCAGTCAGAAGATTGCCCTTTCGTTTGCAAAATTACTGAACGAAGCCGGCGTGAAATTTGCCATTCTTGGCAACAAGGAAAAGAACTCCGGAGATACGGCCCGCCGTCTCGGAAACGAATTCTTGTTCCAGGAGTTAGCAGTGAAAAATATTGAGGAATTCGAAAAAGCCGGCGTGAAGAAAATAATTACGACCGATCCCCATGCCTACAATATTTTTAAAAATGAATACCCGGATTTCGGTTTGGAGGATGTGGAAGTATTCCACCATACAGAAATTCTTTATGAGTTGGTTCGTGATGGCAAGCTTGTTCCAAAGCATGCGGTCAACGAAACGATCACCTTCCACGATTCTTGTTACTTAGGCCGTTACAATGACGTCTACGATCCGCCGCGGGAGATTTTAAAGGCGATTCCAGGCGTGAAGCTGGTAGAGATGGAACGGAACCGTGACAAGGCGATGTGCTGCGGTGCCGGTGGCGGTTTGATGTGGATGGAAGAAGACACGGGTTCCCGGATCAATGTCGCCCGTACAGAACAGGCGCTTGAAACGAACTCCGGAATCATCAGCTCAGCCTGTCCATACTGCTTAACCATGCTCTCCGACGGAACAAAGGCGAAGGAAGTTGAAGAAAAAGTATCAACGTACGATGTCGCTGAATTGCTTGAAAAAGCCGTGTGCGGTGTTCCAGAGGCTGCAGCTTCTTAAACTGTAAACAAAAAATGAAAATAGCAGGAGTTAGAAATTTTTAAAAATTCGTGTAAAACATTTCAACTTCTGCTATTTTTTATGTAAAATAGAATCAGGGATAAAACGCTTACATTTTTCTTTTCATTATATCGGGCGTTGGCGATGAAGCTGACGTTACATTTTTCAGTAATTATTGAGCGAGCGTTCAGTCAATGCAAAATTTTTTTTAAAAGACATGACTGAATATTAGGAAAAGGGGGAGTGTTTTGAATGGGGAAAACGGTTATTTTAAGCGGTGTTCGAACACCATTTGGAAAATTAGGAGGGGGATTGAGCAGCTTTACGGCATCACAGCTTGGGGGAATGGCTGTGAAAGAGGCATTAGTACGAGCTGGGGTGAAGCCGGAAGAGGTGGGTGAAGTCATCCTTGGAACGGTTTTACAAGGAGGACAGGGACAAATCCCGTCGCGTCAGGCAGCCCGCCACGCCGGCATCCCATGGGAAGTCAAAACAGAAACGATTAATAAAGTGTGTGCTTCAGGCATGCGCAGTGTCACAATGGCCGACCAAATCATCCGCGCTGGCGATGAAGAGGTCATCGTCGCAGGCGGCATGGAATCGATGAGCAACGCTCCCTATCTTTTGCCAAAAGCAAGATGGGGCATAAGAATGGGCGATTCGCCTGTAAAGGATTTAATGATCCATGACGGCTTAAGCTGCAGCTTTACCGGTGTTCACATGGGGACATACGGCAACTCTACGGCTGAAGAAATGGAGATTACCCGCGAGTCACAGGATGAATGGGCATTGCGCAGCCATGCCCGGGCCATTGCAGCCATTGAGAACGGTAAATTGGCGGAAGAAATTGTTCCAGTCGAAGTGCCGCAGCGAAAAGGCGCCCCTGTTGTGGTCTCAGCAGATGAGGGGCCGCGGAAAGATACGTCTTTGGAACGGCTGGCTAAACTAGCGCCTGTCTTCAATTCAACAGGAACGATTACCGCAGGGAATGCCCCTGGTGTGAATGACGGTGCGGCGGCCCTCGTGCTGATGAGCGAGGAGCGTGCTGTTCGAGAAGGACGTGAGGTAGGGGCAGTTATCCTCGGCCACGCTGCGATTGCTGTAGAAGCAAAGGACTTCCCGCAAACACCTGGACTCGTAATTAATGAGCTTTTACGAAAAACGGGCCGGAACTTGGACGAAATTGATTTGTTTGAAATTAATGAAGCCTTTGCTGCAGTGGCATTGGCGAGCGGAAAAATTGCCGGACTTGACCCGGAAAAGGTCAATGTGAATGGCGGTGCGGTCGCATTAGGCCACCCAATCGGGGCAAGCGGCGCCCGGATTATCATTACGTTGATGAACGAATTGAAGCGGCGCGGCGGCGGAATCGGTATTGCCGCGATTTGCTCAGGCGGCGGCCAGGGTGATGCCATAATGATCGAAGTGCCTAAAGCTTAGGGTAAGGTTGTCAGCTGAAGCGTGGCTTACTGTCGGATAGAGAATTGTTACTGTCGCATGGGGCAGCGTAACTGTCGGATAACGGATTATTACTGTCGTATGGGGCAGCGTAACTGTCGCATAAGTGGCTTTTACTGTCGTTTAGAGCTGTTTAAGGATGATTTTTATAAAAAGTAAGGAAAAATTGGAGGGGAAAACATGCAGGTTTCAACTGTAATGGTCATTGGTGCAGGGCAGATGGGCTCAGGGATCGCCCAAGTTTGTGCACAAGCAGGATACAAGGTGTTACTAAACGATTTAAAGCCCGAATTTGTCGAGCGCGGCTTGGGAGTCATCAACAAAAATCTTTCACGCAACGTGGATAAAGGCCGAATGACAGAGGAGCAAAAGCAGGAAGTGCTCGCAAAGCTGACTGCATCGACCGACTTGAACGATGTGGGTGGTGTGGACCTTGTCATCGAAGCTGCTGTTGAAAATATGGATATCAAGACGAAAATTTTTGCCCAGCTGGATGATATTGCTCCAGAGCATGCGATTTTGGCGAGCAACACCTCATCATTGCCGATCACTGAAATTGCCGCAGCCACGAAGCGTCCGGAAAAGGTCATCGGCATGCACTTTATGAATCCGGTGCCGGTAATGAAGCTTGTGGAAATAATCCGCGGCCTGGCTACAGCCGATGAAGTATACCAGGTGATTGAAGATATGACAAAAACCTTGAGCAAGGTGCCGGTCGAGGTCAATGACTTTCCTGGATTCGTATCTAACCGTGTGTTGATGCCGATGATTAATGAGGCTATTTTTACCCTGTACGAGGGTGTCGCCACGAAGGAAGCGATTGACGAGGTGATGAAGCTAGGCATGAACCACCCGATGGGCCCGTTAACTTTGGCTGATTTTATCGGTTTGGATACATGCTTGTACATCATGGAAACACTTCACGAAGGCTTCGGCGATGACAAATACCGACCATGCCCGCTGCTCCGAAAGTACGTCAAAGCAGGCTGGCTCGGCAAGAAAACAGGGCGCGGGTTTTACACGTACGAATAGTTGGCCCATCACAGTGCCCGAACTAGGAAAAATACGTCCAAGACGGGCACTCATATAATGCAGCAACTGGCTGCAATTTTTCAGATTAATATCCTCTGGAAGGGGAAATCAACGTGAATCTTACATTTACGGAAGAACAAGAAATGATGCGGAAAATGGTGCGCGATTTTGCAGTGAACGAAATTGCCCCATTTGTTGAAAATATGGAAAAAGGTGAATTTCCGCGTGAAATCCTCCGCAAAATGGGTGAATTGGGTCTGATGGGGATTCCTGTGCCGGAACAATACGGCGGGGCCGAAATGGACTTCACCTCCTACATCATTGCGATTCATGAAATCTCGAAGGTGAGTGCCGCACTCGGTGTGATTCTTTCTGTCCATACATCTGTGGGCACAAACCCAATAGTTTACTTTGGGAACGAAGAGCAAAAGCAAAAATATGTTCCGAAGCTTGCTTCAGGGGAATATTTGGGTGCTTTCTGCCTAACCGAGCCAAGCTCCGGTTCAGATGCCGCGAGCTTAAAGACGCGGGCGGTCAAGAAGGACGGTCATTATGTACTCAATGGCTCCAAAATGTTTATTACCAATGGCGGCGAGGCCGATATTTATATTGTTTTTGCGACTACCGACCCAAGCCTGGGCACAAAGGGAATTGCTGCATTTATTGTTGAAAAAAATACCCCCGGGCTCATTATCGGCAAGGATGAGAAGAAGATGGGCTTGCACGGCTCACGAACGGTTCAGCTGACATTTGAAGATATGCAGGTACCGGTGGAGAACCTGCTTGGCAACGAAGGTGATGGTTTTAAAATTGCGATGGCGAACCTTGAAGTCGGCCGTATCGGGATTGCGACACAGGCACTTGGAATAGCAGAAGCTGCACTAACGGCCGCAACCGCCTACGCGAAGGAGCGCCAGCAATTTGGCAAACCAATTGCGGCCCAGCAAGGGATTGGCTTTAAGCTCGCTGATATGGCCACAAGTGTGGAAGCGGCGAAACTACTAGTCTATCGTGCTGCTAATATGCGCAGTCAAGGGATAAAATGCGGTATGGAAGCCTCAATGGCGAAGCTGTTCGCGACAAGGACAGCGGTTGAGGTCACAACGGAAGCGATTCAAGTATTTGGCGGCTACGGCTATACCAAGGATTACCCGGTCGAACGGTACTTCCGCGATGCCAAAGTAACCGAAATTTACGAAGGCACAAGCGAAATTCAGCGGATTGTGATTAGTAAGTACCTTTAAAAAGGAAAAACGCACTAATTCCCCATGATTTCCCAGAAACATGTCATAAAGCTTCAAAAATACGTCGTAAAGTTTCTGGCAAACGTCGTAAGTAATGAAAATTAGGTCGTAAAGGTCAAAAAAGAGGTCATAAAAGTCAAATAAACCGTCATAGTCGGACTGGATTAATAGAGGAGGACGAGAAAAATGCAATTTAAATTATCCGAAGAGCATGAAATGATTCGCAAAATGGTGCGCGATTTTGCGCGAAATGAAGTGGCACCGACGGCAGCCGAGCGCGATGAGGAAGAACGCTTCGATAGAGAGATTTTTGACAAAATGGCGGAGCTTGGCTTGACGGGTATTCCGTGGCCGGAGGAGTATGGCGGCATCGGCAGTGATTATCTTGCTTATTGCATTGCCGTAGAGGAGCTGTCCCGTGTGGACGCGTCAACGGGTGTCATGCTTTCTGCGCATACCTCGCTAGCCTGCTGGCCAATCTACAAATTTGGCAGTGAGGAGCAAAAGCAAAGATACCTGCGTCCGATGGCAGAAGGAACAAAAATTGGTGCCTATGGCTTAACAGAGCCCGGCAGCGGCTCGGATGCGGGCGGAATGAAAACGACAGCACGTTTAGAAGGCGACCATTACGTCTTAAACGGTTCGAAAATTTTTATCACCAACGGCGGCGTGGCCGAAATTTACGTTGTCTTTGCTGTAACTGATCCAACCAGCAAGCATAAAGGGACGACGGCCTTTATCATCGAGAGCGATTTCCCTGGCTTCTCTGTTGGAAAAAAGGAAAAGAAACTCGGCATCCGCTCATCGCCGACGACGGAAATTATTTTTGAAGACTGCAAGGTTCCTGTTGCCAACCGGCTCGGTGAAGAAGGCGACGGCTTTAAAGTCGCAATGATGACCCTTGACGGCGGCCGCAACGGGATCGCAGCGCAGGCGGTTGGAATTGCTCAGGGTGCGCTTGATGCGGCAGTTGATTATGCGAAGGAACGCCACCAGTTTGGCAAACCAATCGCGGCGAACCAAGGAATCAGTTTCAAGCTTGCAGATATGGCAACAAATATTGAGGCTTCCAGATTATTAACCTATCAGGCGGCATGGCTCGAGTCAAACGGCTTACCGTACGGAAAAGAATCGGCGATGTCGAAATTATTTGCCGGCGACACCGCTATGAAGGTGACAACCGAGGCCGTTCAAGTATTTGGCGGCTATGGCTATACGAAGGACTATCCAGTAGAGCGATTCATGCGCGATGCAAAAATCACCCAAATTTACGAAGGAACGCAGGAAATTCAGCGCCTCGTGATTTCCCGGATGTTAACAAAATAAACAAGGCCTCGTGAGATCACGGATGTTAAAACAAGCGCCTCGTGATTTCACGAACGCTAACAAAATAATCAGCAGGTATGACAAGCAGAAAGGCGGCAATTTGGGATCGCCTAATTTGAATAAAGGCGGTTAGGGGATGAATAAGCGGGAAGTACAGGCTTCGGTCAAGGATGAGCGCCTTGTGCAAAAAAGGCGTGATCAAATGATCAAAGGGGCCGTAGCACTTTTTAAACAAAAGGGGTTTCACCGGACGACGACAAGGGAAATTGCCAAAGCAGCCGGGTTTAGTATCGGAACGCTGTATGAATACATTCGCACAAAGGAGGACGTCCTCTATCTTGTCTGTGACAGCATTTATGACCATGTCAGTGAGCGTCTGCAGCAAGATCTTGCCTTGAAAAAAGGGACATTAGACAGCTTGAAGCTTGGGATCGCTAACTTCTTCCAGGTAATGGATGAGATGCAGGCGGAGGTGCTCGTGATGTACCAGGAGGTAAAGTCACTGTCAAAGGACGCTCTTCCCTATGTGTTGAAAAAAGAAATGGAAATGGTCGGCATGTTTGAGAACCTCTTGTCGAGATGCGTTGAAAACGGGGAGCTGCACCTGTCAGAGAAACAAGTGGCCATCATTGCCCATAACATTTTTGTCCAAGGACAAATGTGGGGCTTCCGCCGCTGGGCCTTACGGAAGTTATTTACATTGGAAGAATATATTGAATTACAGACAGACCTGTTATTATCGGGGATCAGCCACGAGGTAACGGCACCTGGAAAAGTTCCGGAGCAATAATTAGATAGACGGGGATTGCAACGAAGTACGCCTGCTGCAAAATTTCCGGAAAACTAGCAATGGCAGCGAACGGTGAATAGAGTTCATTTTCCAAAAAGGAGAATGACAAAAAGGGGGAGCACGATGGAGAAATATCAGCCAAAGCATCATATCCGTTTTGTGACGGCGTCGAGTTTGTTTGATGGCCATGATGCTTCAATTAATATTATGCGCCGGATTCTTCAGGCGAGCGGGGCGGAGGTTATTCACCTCGGGCATAATCGCTCGGTGGAAGAGGTGGTGAACGCGGCGATTCAGGAGGATGTGCAGGGGATTGCGATTTCTTCGTATCAAGGCGGGCACGTGGAGTATTTTAAATATATGTATGACCTATTGAAGGAAAAAGGCGCGCCGCATGTTCGGATTTATGGCGGCGGCGGCGGGGTGATTATTCCCCGCGAAATCGATGAGCTGCACCAATACGGGATCGCCAGAATCTTCTCACCGGATGATGGCCGGACGTTTGGCCTTCAGGGCATGATTGAGCAAATGATCCGGGAATGTGACTTTTCCACGGTGACAACAGATGTAACCGAGCAGATTGAAAAATTGCCGTCTGGCGATGTGAACAGCATTGCAAAGTTGATTACGTTAGCAGAGCTTCATGTCGATAAACGGAATGAGGCGGCAGCAGCAGCGGAGCAGGTGCTCGAACAAGTGAAGTCGCTGGAGAAAAGGATTCCGGTTGTTGGAATCACCGGTACGGGCGGTGCCGGAAAAAGCTCGCTGACGGATGAATTGATCCGCCGGTTTATCAATGAATTCCCAGAGAAACGGGTGGCAATTCTATCGGTTGACCCGACGAAGCAAAAAACGGGCGGGGCATTGCTTGGGGACCGGATTCGCATGAATGCGATTTTCTCGCCGAATGTGTATATGCGCAGTCTCGCGACCCGGAAATCGAAAAACGAATTGTCGCTGGCGATTAAAGATGCGGTAGCGGTGACGAAGGCGGCGGGATTTGATTTAGTGATCGTCGAGACGAGCGGCATCGGCCAGGGGGATGCGGAAATCACGGAAATCTGTGATGTGTCGATGTACGTGATGACGAGTGAATTCGGGGCGCCATCGCAGCTTGAGAAGATTGATATGCTTGATTTTGCTGACCTCATTGTCATTAATAAATTTGAGCGCAAGGGTTCGGAGGATGCGAAGCGTCAGGTGCAAAAGCAATACCAGCGCAATCATATGCTGTTTGAGCAGGCTATTGAAGAGATGCCTGTGTACGGCACGATTGCCAGTCAGTTCCATGACCCGGGCACGAACGCTTTGTTTGCGGCACTGGTGGAAAAAGTAAATCGTGCCATGGGGACGGATTGGGTGACGTCCTTTAGCAAACATGCCATTGTGGAGAAGCAGAATGTGATCATTCCGACGGACCGCCGGTATTATTTACGGGAAATCTCGGAAACGGTGCGCAGTTATCATAAGAAGGCGGAAGAACAGGCTAATATTGCCCGGAAATTATTCCAGCTCGAGGGAGCATTGGAAGCGGTGAAGGACCAGCCGGAAGTGGTGGCCGCTTTAGAAGCGGTGAAGCAGGAAACAGAAGCGGGGCTGACAGCGGAATCGCGGAAAATCCTCTCGACATGGGAGCAAACGAAGGCTGCCTATGCCGGTGACCAATTTGTCACACGGATTCGTGATAAAGAGATTATCACCGTGTTAAAAACGAAAAGCTTATCAGGTCTCAATATTCCGAAGGTGGCTTTGCCGCGGTATAAGGATTACGGGGAAATCATCCGCTGGGTGTATCAGGAAAATGTGCCGGGTTCGTTCCCTTATACCGCTGGAGTGTTCCCGTTCAAACGCGAAGGAGAGGATCCGAAACGGCAGTTTGCCGGCGAAGGCACACCGGAGCGGACGAACCGCCGCTTCCATTATTTATCGAAGGATGATGATGCGAAGCGCTTAAGTACAGCGTTTGATTCGGTGACGCTATATGGCGAGGATCCCGATTATCGTCCGGATATTTACGGGAAGGTCGGCGAGAGTGGTGTTAGCATTTGTACGCTTGATGACATGAAAAAGCTGTATGACGGCTTTGACCTCTGCCATCCGTCCACATCGGTTTCGATGACGATCAACGGTCCGGCACCGATTATTTTGGCGATGTTTATGAATACCGCGATTGACCAGCAGGTGCAGCAGAAAGAAGCCGAGCTTGGCCGTGTGTTGACCGTCGAGGAGTTTGCGGAGATTCGCAGCTTTACACTAAGGACGGTGCGCGGCACGGTGCAGGCTGATATATTAAAAGAAGACCAAGGCCAGAATACGTGTATTTTTTCAACGGAATTCGCCTTACGAATGATGGGCGATATCCAGCAGTATTTTATTGATCATCAGGTGCGCAATTACTATTCGGTATCGATTTCCGGCTATCATATTGCCGAAGCGGGTGCGAATCCGATTTCGCAGCTGGCGTTCACGCTGTCAAACGGCTTTACCTATGTCGAGTATTACTTGAGCAGGGGGATGAAGATTGATGATTTCGCGCCGAACTTGTCGTTCTTTTTCTCGAATGGCTTGGATCCGGAGTACACGGTGATTGGCCGGGTGGCGCGCCGGATTTGGGCAACAGTGATGCGTGATAAATATGGTGCCAACGAACGCAGTCAGAAATTGAAATACCATGTGCAGACTTCGGGACGTTCACTGCATGCCCAGGAAATTGACTTCAATGATATCCGCACGACCCTGCAGGCGTTGATGGCCTTGCATGATAATTGTAATTCGCTGCACACGAATGCCTATGATGAGGCGATCACGACGCCGACCGAGGAATCGGTGCGCCGGGCGATGGCGATTCAGATGATTATCACGAAGGAGCACGGGTTGACGAAAAATGAAAATCCGCTCCAGGGTTCGTTTATCGTCGAGGAATTAACTGAATTGGTAGAAGAGGCCGTGTTACAGGAGTTCGAACGTTTGAACGACCGCGGCGGGGTGCTTGGCTCGATGGAGACACAGTACCAGCGCGGCAAGATTCAGGATGAGTCGATGCATTATGAAATGTTAAAGCATACTGGTGAGCTGCCGATTATTGGGGTCAATACGTATTTGAATCCGAATCCGCCTTCAGTGGAAGACGTGAATAATATGGAAATCGCCCGGGCAACAAAGGAGGAAAAGGAGCTGCAGATTCAACATTTGCACGCCTTCTGGGAAGCACACGCCGGGGAGTCGGCGGCGGCACTAAAGCGCTTGAAAGAAGCGGCGACGAGCGGCGGCAATATTTTTGCCGAGCTGATGGAAACCGTCAAAGTCGCAAGCCTCGGCCAAATCACCCGAGCCCTTTACGAAGTCGGCGGTCAGTATCGCCGGAATATGTAACGAAATGCGGAAGCGCCCTGGTTAGCGGCGTATGGCCTGGAGCTGTACCAATCTCTAAGTCGAAAATCAAGAACTTGTAAAAAGAGGGAAATGGTGCCTGACACCATTTTCCTCTTTTAGTAAAAAAATATTTTAAGGAGATATTAAAAAAAACATTTATCTTATATAATCTAAATAACGTTCAAACTTCTATGGGATTTCGGGCAGGTGGGTACTGATGAAAGTTAGTCACATAATTATTGTTTTAATCATTTTTGCCTGGCCATTAAACTATCTCTATCAACGTCAATTGGGTGCTGTTTCGTTTCTTTTGCTGGCCATCTTCTTCTTGGTTATTGCTATTAAGGAGATGAAAAAACAGAAGGCACAGCAGGAAAAGGAATCGCCAAAGGAAAAAATCAAGTGATTGTCCAACTAGAACTAGCATAAACAATAAGAATTTGTTTATAATGAAGAATATGTATTTTGGGAGAAATGCCCTTAACTACTCATTTTCGAGTGTTAAATAGAGAAAGGAAGTGCCAATAGTGAGTTTAGCACAATACTCAAAAGAGGAATTGCAAGAATTATCCCTCATCGAAATGGCTTATGAATTTTTAAAAAATAGCAAACAGCCAATCTCCTTTAATGATTTATTAAAAGAGATTCAAACGGCTGCTGGGATTTCCGAACAGGAAATCAGATCTCGCCTGGCACAATTTTATACGGACATCAACATTGATGGGCGCTTTCGCTCATTAGGAGAAAACCGTTGGGGACTGCGCGTTTGGTATCCTGTCGATACGGCGGAAGAAGAAGTGGTAACAGCCGTTAAACCGAAGAAGAAAAAGGCGAAGAAGGTTGTCGACGAAGAGGAATTCGATGAAATTGAAGAGGAAGATTACGACGAGCTTGACGATTTCGAAGATGAGGACGATCTTTTAGATGATGAAGAGGACCTTGACCTTGATGAAGTCGATGAGTTTGACGATGACGACGATGAAGAAGTTCTAGAAGACGATGAAGAATTCGAGCTGGATGAAGAGCTTGAAGACGAGGAACTGGAAGAAGAAGAGGAAGAATTTGAGGAAGAGGAAGAAGACGAGGACTTGTAATCCTTTTCATTGTTTCCATTTGATCTCGAAGGGGAAAACAGCTTGACTTTTACCTCAACCCCTTGTAATATCTTTTTTGGGCTCCTTAAAAAAGGACGAATGACTATTTATTTCTATGCGCTCCCTTGCAAACGCGAGATGGAGCGCTTTTTATTTTTAAGCTGTGTTAAAAATTATTGTGGATATGAACTATGTTGATTGGAGCGGAAGGTGCGAGACTCCTGCGGGAGCACGGTACAGGTGAGACCCCACAGGCGCTTAAGCGCCGAGGAGGCTCACCGGACCGCCCGCGGAAAGCGAAGCACCTGGAGCGGAAATCAACAGGCAAGTTTACCACAGCTTATTTAAAAAAACTCCCGTACATAGGAGTTTTTTCGTTTTTGGAGCAATAGGGAAAATAATTTTTGCAAAAAGTCCTTAAATCACCTGAATAATGTACAAACTGTAATTGAAGGGGGAATATTTATGACAAAGTATATTTTTGTAACAGGTGGGGTTGTATCCTCACTCGGAAAAGGAATTACCGCGTCCTCGCTTGGACGCCTCTTGAAAAATCGGGGCTTGAATGTAACGATTCAGAAATTTGACCCGTACATCAACGTTGACCCGGGAACGATGAGCCCTTATCAGCATGGGGAAGTATTCGTAACCGATGATGGTGCGGAAACCGATTTAGATTTAGGGCACTATGAGCGCTTTATCGATATTAACTTAAACAAGTATTCGAACGTTACGACCGGAAAAATTTACTCATCGGTCCTTAGAAAAGAGCGCCGCGGTGATTACCTAGGGGCAACCGTGCAGGTAATTCCGCACATTACCAATGAAATCAAAGACCGCGTCTTCCGCGCCGGCAAGGAAACCAATGCCGATGTCGTGATCACGGAAATCGGCGGAACCGTTGGCGATATTGAGTCGCTGCCATTCTTGGAAGCCATTCGTCAAATCAAAAGTGATGCCGGCCGTGACAATGTAATGTACATCCACTGTACCTTGATCCCGTATATTAAAGCAGCGGGTGAGATGAAAACAAAGCCGACGCAGCACAGTGTAAAAGAACTGCGCAGCCTTGGCATTCAGCCAAATATCATCGTCGTCCGGACGGAAATGCCGGTATCGCAAGACATGAAGGACAAGCTGGCATTGTTCTGCGATATCGATGCGAAAGCGGTCATTGAATGTCAGGATGCGGATACGCTTTATTCCATTCCGCTTGCGCTTCAAGAGCAAAATATGGATCAAATTGTCTGCGACCATTTGAAATTAGATACAGAAAAAGCGGAGATGACAGAGTGGAAGGCGTTAGTGGACCGCGTTCTTAACCTTTCGAACAAGACGCGCATCGGTCTTGTCGGGAAATATGTAGAGCTGCAGGATGCCTATATTTCCGTTGTCGAAGCGATGAAGCATGCCGGTTATGCATTTGATACGGATGTGGAAATTAAATGGATTAATTCGGATGAAGTGACCCGTGAAAATGTAGCGGAGCTTCTTGGCGATGTCGATGGTATCCTTGTACCAGGCGGCTTCGGTGATCGCGGAATTGAAGGGAAAATCGAGGCGACCCGCTATGCCCGCGAGCAGAAAAAGCCATTCCTTGGCATTTGTTTAGGAATGCAGCTGGCAACGATTGAATTTGCCCGCAACGTGCTTGGTTTAGCGGATGCCCATTCTGCTGAATTTGTTCCAGAGACGAAGCACCCGATTATTGACTTGCTTCCGGAGCAAAAGGATGTGGAGGATTTAGGCGGCACATTGCGCTTAGGTTTGTACCCATGCCGTTTGGTAGAAGGCACGAAAGCATTTAGAGCTTACGAAGAAAAAGTGATTTACGAACGCCACCGCCACCGTTATGAGTTTAATAACCATTATCGTCAGCAGATGGAAGCGGCTGGATTTATTTTCTCAGGAACAAGCCCGGACGGCCGTCTGGTTGAAATCATCGAGCTTGCGGATCATCCTTGGTTCGTAGCGTCCCAGTTCCATCCGGAATTTGTCTCAAGACCAACGCGCCCTCAAGCCCTGTTCAGAGACTTCATTCAGGCATCGATTCAAAATTAATAGAGTGTGACGAAGGCCAGTTCTCCGTTTGTGGGGGACTGGTCTTTTTTTGAGCGAAGGGTTTTGGGGGGGAATGTAAGCGGAAAGTAATTGAGGTAAGGTGGACAGTAAAGTGCCGAAAGTGGAAAGTAAACGAGGAAAACTGGACAGTAAAATACCAAAAGTGGAAAGTAAATCTGCAAAATCGGAAAGTAATCAGGAATAGTTTAAAAAAAGAAGTCCAAAAAATAAAAAACGACCCATTTCCGGGCCGTTTTACTCTTCATATTCCGCGAGCATCTCATCCATCGTGAATTTTAACCCAAAATAAACAAATAATGCGGCCATCGAGGAAGGATACCCATAGCGGTTGCCGAAATCATCGGGAAGTAAGGCTTTTTTTAACCGCAAATCAATATGGACGTCCGCAAGCTGTGTCAAGTCGTCTTCACTAGCCTCCTCCATTACCGTCGAAACAGCCACAAAGGGAATCCCAGTTTCCCGGAGCTGCCCGGCAACAGCTACAGCCTCCTCATCGCGGGAAGTGCGCGTGAACATTAACACCCGATCCGCATCGTTAAGGACGCACACATCTTCAGCCGTCAGCCGCTTTGCCCCCGTAAACGGCTCCGCGCCTTCTAGTGCCTCAAATTCAACAGCCTTCATTTCCTTCGTGCCCCATATATAAACCGAACCATCGCCGACAGGGGCCTGGGCAAGCAGGCGGGCGCCATCCTCCAGCGAAAATTCCTCTTTTTCATCTATTCTTTTCAAAACGCCGGTTAACTGAGTCGTAAACATTTTTAACATCATAACCCTCCTTATACGCATTCTTATTATAAACCTTTTCCCAACCATTCAAAAATAAAAATCAATTTCCACAAAATAACAGGTTTGTGTGAAGAAAACAGGCAGGAAATTTGCCTCCCTTAGTAGAATTAATAGAAATGATATGGAATGGGATAATTAATTGAATAATAACAAGGAAGAGGTGGAGTAAATGAAAGAGAAGATTTTAATTGTGGATGATCAATTTGGTATTCGTATTTTGCTAAATGAGGTGTTCCAAAAAGAGGGCTATCAAACCTTCCAAGCTGCGAATGGAGTTCAGGCGCTGGAGATTGTCACAAAGCATGATCCCGATCTTGTCCTGCTAGACATGAAAATACCGGGGATGGATGGAATTGAAATTTTAAAACGAATGAAAGTCATCGACCCGGATATTCGTGTGATTATCATGACTGCCTACGGTGAATTGGACATGATTCAAGAAGCCAAAGACCTTGGTGCAATTACCCATTTTGCCAAGCCTTTCGATATTGATGATATCCGAGCGGCCGTCCGCAAACATATTCCGCAAAAGGCGAATTAAATAGAGCGTGCAATCAGCCTGGTTTCAGGTGTGATTTCCTCTGAAATGACCAGCCTGACCGCATCATTTTTTAAAAAAAAACAGCCATTATTCAGCTGAATTTCAATCGGCGCAAATGGGTGCGCTTTCATTATGACAGTTTAAAAAACTGTGTTGGATTATTGGTAATTCCTCCTTTGTTTTGTTATGATACATATGAACTTTTCACAGGCTGATGATCATTTCGGGTGCATACATAATCGTCAAATCAGAGGGAAAACCTGATAGGGGAGACCCTGTTTCGAAATGGGATCAACCTAATTTAAGGAGGAAGAGAAATGCCTTTAGTATCGATGAAAGACATGCTTAATAAAGCGAAAGCAGAAGGCTACGCTGTTGGGCAATTTAACATTAATAACTTAGAATTTACGCAAGCGATTCTTCAAGCTGCACAGGAAGAAAATTCACCAGTTATTCTTGGTGTTTCTGAAGGCGCAGGCCGTTATATCGGCGGTTTCAAAACCGTTGTAAAAATGGTAGAAGGTCTATTAGAAGATTATAAAATTACCGTTCCGGTTGCAATCCACCTTGACCACGGTTCAAGCTTTGACAAATGTAAAGAAGCGATTGATGCCGGCTTTACATCTGTTATGATTGATGCTTCCCACCACCCATTTGAAGAGAACATCGAAATTACTTCAAAAGTGGTTGAGTATGCGCACTCAAAAGGTGTGTCTGTTGAAGCAGAATTAGGAACAGTTGGCGGTCAAGAGGACGATGTTGTCGCTGAAGGCGTCATCTATGCAGATCCAAAAGAATGTGAAGAGCTTGTGAAACGTACAGGCATCGACTGTCTTGCTCCTGCATTAGGCTCTGTTCACGGCCCTTACAAAGGCGAACCAAATCTTGGTTTTGCTGAAATGGAAGAAATCGGCAAGATTACTGGCATGCCGCTCGTTCTTCATGGCGGAACAGGAATTCCATTAAAAGATATCCAGAGATCTGTATCTCTTGGTACAGCTAAGATTAACGTAAACACAGAAAACCAAATCGCTTCTGCGAAGGTTGTCCGTGAAGTGTTAGCGGCTAAACCAAATGAATACGATCCACGTAAATATTTAGGACCAGCTCGCGACGCGATCAAAGAAACGGTTATCGGCAAAATGCGCGAATTCGGTTCTTCCAACAAAGCGTAAGCAAAAGACGCTTGGTATTTTTTATAAATTGAACCGTCCTTAAACTCGAGGGCGGTTTCAATCTGTAAGTAGAAAACTGAAAATTTAGTCGAAAGTTGGAGGGGAAAATAAAATGAAATTTTTCATTGATACTGCAAACCTGGCTGATATTCAAAAAGCTTATAAAATTGGTGTTTTATCCGGTGTTACAACCAATCCTTCGTTAGTTGCCAAAGAAGGTGTGAAATTTGAAGATCGAATCGAAGAAATTCTTCAAGCAGTACCTGAAGTAGAATCTGTCTCTGCAGAAGTATCACCATATGCCGAAACAGCGGAACAAATGATTGCAGAAGCGGAAGAATTAATCAAAATCAACGGCGGCGATGAAAAAGTCACGATCAAAGTTCCAATGAACATTGCAGGCTTAGAGACTACCCGTTACCTTTCCCAAAAAGGTGTCAAAGTTAATGTAACACTGATCTTCACCGTGAACCAAGCGCTTTTAGCAGCGCGTGCAGGTGCTACCTATGTTTCACCATTCTTAGGCCGTCTAGATGATATCTCTGAAGATGGTGTCCTATTAGTATCGAAAATCGCAGAATTATTCCGCATTCATAACTTAGATGCCCAAATCATTGCCGCATCCGTTAGACATCCAGACCATGTAACGCGTGTAGCGATGGCCGGTGCCCACATTGCAACAATTCCTTACAAAGTGATTGAACAGCTAACCAAGCACCCATTAACAGACAAAGGAATGGAAGGCTTCCTTAAAGATTGGAATAACCATACAAACGCTTAAAAGCCCACGTTTTTCCATTTCCGTGTAAATTTTTTTAATTTGCATACATGAAAATCAAATTTTCGTGTAAACTAAAGGATAGACAAACTGTCGGAATTTGACTTTTAGTGTTGGAAAAATATACCTAAAGCCGTTTTTGGGACAAGGGGTCTGTTTACTATCCGTGTAAGCTTGGTCGACACTGTCTTTTGACTGTCGCATCAAGCTTGCACTAAAATAAAGGACCGTTCCATCACCAGTCATGATATACATAGGCTTAGAAGGGAGTCGAAAATGGAAAAACTTAAAATTGCGGGCGGGTATCCGTTAAAGGGAACTGTTCGCATCAGTGGAGCAAAAAATAGTGCCGTTGCCTTAATTCCTGCAACCATTTTAGCAGAATCACCAGTAACAATCGAAGGACTGCCGCATATTTCAGACGTGGATATCTTGAAAGACCTGCTGGAAGAGATTGGCGGGAGCGTCGAGATTTCTGAAGATGAAATGACGGTCGACCCTTCGAAGATGATTTCCATGCCGCTGCCAAACGGTAAAGTCAAAAAGCTGCGTGCCTCCTATTACTTAATGGGCGCCATGCTTGGCCGCTTTAAAAAGGCAGTCATCGGCCTGCCGGGCGGCTGCCATCTGGGACCAAGACCAATCGATCAGCATATTAAAGGTTTTGAAGCACTTGGGGCGCAAATTACAAATGAGCAAGGTGCGATCTATTTGCGTGCGGATGAACTTCGCGGTGCCCGTATCTACCTTGACGTTGTCAGCGTCGGTGCAACCATTAATATTATGCTGGCGGCGGTACGGGCAAAAGGGCGGACGATCATTGAAAACGCCGCTAAAGAGCCGGAAATCATTGACGTTGCCACACTGTTAACAAACATGGGTGCGAAAATTAAAGGCGCAGGAACAGATGTGATTCGGATTGACGGTGTGGAAACGCTTCACGGCTGCCGCCATACCATTATCCCTGACCGGATTGAAGCAGGAACCTATTTGATTTTAGGAGCCGCTGTTGGTGAAGGGGTCTTAATTGATAATGTGATTCCGCAGCACTTAGAATCGCTGATTGCGAAACTCCGAGAGATGGGCGTTTCCATTGAATCGGGCGATGACCAGGTGTTTGTCAGCGGATCGGCCAATTTGAAAGCGGTTGATATTAAAACACTTGTTTATCCGGGATTCCCAACCGACCTGCAGCAGCCATTTACGACTCTCTTAACAAAAGCCACTGGTTCAAGTGTTGTCACCGATACGATCTATGGTGCTCGCTTTAAACATATTGATGAACTAAGAAGAATGAATGCAACGATTAAAGTGGAAGGGCGTTCCGCCATTATCAATGGCCCTATACAGCTGCAAGGTGCCAAGGTAAAGGCAAGCGACCTTCGGGCAGGAGCAGCGCTTGTGATCGCCGGGCTGATGGCCGAAGGAATTACGGAAGTCACCGGTCTTGAGCATATCGATCGCGGCTACAGCAATCTTGTTGAAAAATTAAACGGCCTCGGTGCAACGGCTTGGCGGGAAGCGCTGACAAAGGAAGAAGTAGAACAATTAAAGAACACATAAAGATAGGTGCTCTTAATTGTTGGCGTTGAACCGCTGCGTTCGTGCCGACCTGGATTTTTTAACAGATAGAAAGCTGGCAGTTCTGCTTAGATCAACAAACGAGGAAAATGGGAGATGGAAACGATGGAAAGAAGTTTATCGATGGAACTTGTCCGTGTCACGGAAGGGGCTGCCCTTGCTTCAGCGCGCTGGATGGGCCGCGGGAAAAAGGATGAGGCAGATGGAGCGGCTACGTCAGCCATGCGAGATGTGTTTGACACGGTCCCGATGAAAGGAACCGTTGTGATCGGTGAAGGGGAAATGGACGAAGCACCAATGCTTTATATTGGAGAGAAGCTTGGAACAGGCTACGGCCCACGCGTCGATGTGGCCGTTGACCCGCTTGAAGGGACCAATATTTTAGCATCGGGCGGCTGGAATGCCTTAGCAGTTCTTGCGGTTGCCGACCATGGGAACCTCTTGCATGCACCGGATATGTATATGGAGAAAATCGCTGTCGGTCCGGAAGCGGTTGGCTGTGTCGATATTAATGCTTCTGTTTTGGACAATCTTAAAGCAGTGGCAAAAGCGAAAAACAAAGACATCGGGGATGTCGTGGCAACCGTGTTAAATCGTCCGCGCCATGAACATATTATTGCCCAGCTTCGTGAAGCAGGAGCTCGGATTAAGCTCATCAACGACGGCGATGTGGCCGGCGCCATCAATACCGCTTTTGATAACACCGGTGTGGATATTCTTTTTGGATCAGGCGGTGCGCCGGAGGGTGTTCTTTCGGCTGTTGCCCTCAAATGTCTCGGCGGAGAAATCATGGGGAAATTATTGCCGCAAAGTGACGCTGAACTTGAGCGCTGTATCAAAATGGGCTTAGATGTGAATCGTGTTTTAAGGATGGAAGACCTTGTTAAAGGCGACGACGCCATTTTTGCAGCAACCGGCGTCACCGACGGAGAACTTCTGCGCGGTGTGCAATTCAAAGGCTCATACGGCTCAACCCATTCCGTCGTCATGCGCGCAAAATCAGGCACCGTCCGCTTCATCGAAGGCCGCCACAGCCTAAAGAAAAAACCAAACTTAGTAATTAAATAACAAGAAAAGCAGAAGCACCAAAAATATGGTGCCTGACACCCATAACTGCACATAGATAGTGCAAAGGGTGACAGGCACCTAATAATATGTGGACAGTGTAAAGGGTGACAGCATCAAAGCTCCGGTTACTTCTAGAGGAATTTGTGAATGAATCTCCTGCCAGAAAATATTTCCAACGAATGATTTATCTAAATGTAGTTGATTATTTTTTTGTACAGAGGGTAAAATAGTATTTGATTTTAGTATGCAAAATTTCTGCAATTCTATTCATTTCTTTCTACTTCCAATTCAATTCCTCTAATCTCTTAATTTTTATATTACTCACAATCTCCCGCTGCTTTAAAAATTAGCGGTTTGATGGAAAAATTTTAAAGTGTGGTGTACAAATGGACTTAACAATTTCAAGTTTAGAAAATATGAAGCTAAAGGAACTTTATGAGCTTGCTCGCGAATATAAAGTAACTTATTACAGCAAATTAACAAAAAAAGAATTAATTTTTGCCATTTTAAAATCTCGTGCTGAACAGCAAGGGTATTTCTTCATGGAAGGTGTCCTGGAGATTATCCAGTCGGAAGGTTTCGGCTTCTTAAGACCGATTAACTACTCGCCAAGTTCAGAGGATATTTACATTTCGGCATCGCAAATCCGCCGTTTTGACCTTCGAAATGGGGACAAGGTTTCCGGTAAGGTACGCCCTCCGAAGGAAAACGAACGCTATTACGGACTGCTTCATGTGGAAGCGGTAAACGGTGAAGATCCTGAATCAGCGAAGGAACGCGTCTATTTCCCGGCGTTAACACCGCTGTATCCGAATAGACAAATGAAGCTGGAGACAACGCCAAAACATCTTTCCACAAGAATTATGGATGTGGTCGCGCCGGTTGGATTTGGTCAAAGGGGCCTGATCGTCGCACCGCCGAAAGCCGGTAAAACGATGCTGTTAAAAGAAATTGCCAACAGCGTTACGACGAATCACCCTGATGTTGAGCTTATCGTGCTCCTTATCGATGAACGTCCGGAAGAGGTGACCGACATCGAGCGCTCTGTTGCCGGTGATGTCGTCAGCTCGACGTTTGATGAGGTGCCTGAAAACCATATTAAAGTGGCCGAGCTTGTGCTTGACCGGGCGATGCGCCTCGTCGAACACAAACGCGACGTTGTCATTTTGATGGACAGCATTACTCGTCTTGCGCGTGCCTATAACCTTGTGATACCGCCAAGCGGCCGGACGCTTTCCGGGGGGATTGACCCGGCGGCATTCCACCGTCCAAAGCGCTTCTTCGGTGCGGCCCGGAATATTGAAGAGGGCGGCAGCTTGACGATTCTTGCGACGGCCTTGGTCGATACCGGTTCACGGATGGATGATGTCATTTATGAGGAATTTAAAGGAACAGGCAACATGGAGCTGCATCTTGACCGCCAGCTTGCTGAGCGCCGGATTTTCCCTGCGCTTGATATTCGCCGTTCCGGTACACGTAAGGAAGAATTGCTCATTCCGAAGGATCATTTGGATAAATTATGGGCAATTCGCAAATCGATGTCAGACTCACCAGATTTTGCCGAGCGCTTCTTGAAAAAACTTCGTCAAACGAAGTCCAATGAAGAATTTTTCGCCCAGCTGGGAGAAGAGTTGAAATCGAGACGTTCGTAGAAAGAAAAGCGAAGGACACTAGCCGCTAGGGCGCTGGAGCTGGATATTTCTCAAGGAATAAATTACCATTCTTATATGAAAAATTAGGTTCCGGACAAGCCTTGTCAGCGGGTCTGAATGGAGTTCCTTTTTCAAAAAATGGTCTTAAAAAAACTGCAGGAAACCAACAAATCCCAACTTGCAAAAACAGATTCACCTTGTTATAATTGTTGCAGTGTGCTTTAAGTATTTTCAGTGCCTGTTTTAGACAAGCACTTTTAGTTAACTCTGTTTCGAATGATTCAGGGCGGAAGGAGATGAAAAGAATGAAAGCAGGAATTCATCCAAATTATAAAACAGTTACGGTGACATGTGCATGCGGTAACACGTTTGAAACTGGTTCTGTTAAGAAAGAGATCCGTGTTGAAACTTGTTCTGAATGTCATCCATTCTATACTGGTCGTCAAAAATTTGCTGAAGCTGGCGGACGTGTTGACCGTTTCAACAAAAAATACGGCCTTAAGCAACAACAACAGTAATTGCTTAGGAACAGGCAAGAGGAACTTTGACTTGCCTGTTTTTTATTGTAAAAAATGTACTGTTGACATAGATTTTTTTGATAAATACTTACAAAATGAGGCTGCCGGTGCTCGTGCAGTTTGAATCTTACTATAAATGAGATCGTTCAAGGGTTCGTTAGAGGAAGGAGACGCCGTTTATGTATGTAATGAAGCAAAGCGGATGGGTTGAGGTTATCTGTGGCAGTATGTTTTCTGGTAAGTCGGAGGAATTGATTCGCCGCGTCAGACGAGCTCAATTTGCAAAACAAAAAATAGCTGTGTTTAAACCGAAAATTGATAATCGCTACAGTGAACAATCTGTAGTTTCTCATAATGGCTCTTCTTTTCATGCGACACCAATTTCCCATTCAATTGAGATTTTGCATCATGTTGAAGCAGATATGGATATTGTTGCGATTGATGAAGTTCAGTTTTTTGATGAAGGGGTAGTCCGTGTGGTTCAACAGCTGGCAGACCGCGGACACCGCGTCGTTTGTGCTGGTCTGGATATGGATTTCCGCGGCGAGCCGTTCGGGCAAATGCCGGCTTTGATGGCGATCGCTGAGTCGGTGACGAAGCTTCAGGCGGTTTGCACTGTGTGCGGCTCACCATCAAGCAGGACGCAGCGCCTGATTGACGGCCGTCCAGCATCCTATCACGATCCAGTTATCCTGGTTGGGGCATCCGAGGCCTACGAGCCACGCTGCCGCCACCACCACGAAGTCCCAAAAACCGCACCCGTCACCGCTCGATAGGTGTAACAAAAAGCGCCCCTTCTAATAGAGGGCGCTTTTGCTTTACCTGCCTTTTGTGGTGCCTGACACCGTTAACGATATAAACAAGGTTGTAAAGTGGTAATTGGTGCCTGACACCGTTAACAATATAAACAAGGTTGTGAAGTGGTGATTGGTGCCTGACACCGTTTGTTGACACGGTTTGCTTTGGTAAGATTTCTCTCGGTCAGCATGGCCTCCTGACGGGCATGATAGTAACAGGAGGTGCAATATGCTGAAAAAGTGGATGTTTTTCTCGTTCATCTCGTTAGTTGTTCTATCCGTAAGCGGGTGTCAAAGTAATCGTGGTGCCAATGAGGAAGCTTATGACCTAAGGAATGACCGCACAGCCCCTAATTATATGTCAAACCGCGGGGATAATCGTACTATTCCTGATAATATGACCAACCGTGATCGTGGGAAAAATGAGCAGCATCTCGTCGAAGATGATATCACCAATCAAAATCCCAACTTCCTGGATCTAAAGCACTCGGGAAGCGGCGGTGAGGCTGGTGCAGGAAATCATGGCAACGACATCAACAAGGCGAAACAAGTTATTGACGCATCAAATGAATTTACGGCAGATTCTGTTTGGATCAATGGCGACCGGATGTGGGTGTCCGTTTATAAAAAAGGGATGATGTCCGACCGCGGCAAAGTGGCGGCAGAAGCACGCCTGCATAAGAAATTAGTCAAGGCCTTGCCAAGATACAATATCGAAGTACGAGTAAAAGAAGACCGTCGTTAACATGCTCTGATTTCTAGGGCATGTTTTTTAATAGGCTGTGTTAAAGAACATTGTTGATTTTGAATACAATGTTGATTGGAGTGGAAGGCGCGAGACTCCTGCGGGAGCAGCGGGACAGGTGAGACCCCACAGGCGCTTTAGCGCCGAGGAGGCTCACCGCACGCCCCGCGGAAAGCGAAGCGCCTGGAACGGAAATCAACATTCTCTTTTTTAACGCAGCCTTTTGAGAAATGCCTCCAATATATCCCATCAAAAAATTTCCTCACAATTTGGTTTTGACGCTGGTTTTCACCTATACTATAATTAGAATGTTATGGACTAAAATTGAGGTGAATAGACTTGTTTGATCGTCTTCAATCGGTGGAGGATCGCTATGAGAAGTTGAATGAGCTTTTGAGCGACCCCGAAATTATCAATGATACAAAGAAACTTCGTGATTTTTCAAAGGAACAAGCTGATATACAAGAGACTGTACAAACGTACCGTCAATATAAAGAGGCGCGCGAGCAGCTTCAGGATGCGAAGGCAATGCTGGATGATAAGCTGGATGCCGAAATGCGCGAAATGGTGAAGGAAGAGGTTCATGAGCTGGAGGCGCAAATCGAGGAATTAGAGGCGCGGATGAAGATTCTTCTTGTGCCAAAGGATCCAAATGATGACAAAAACGTTATTTTTGAAATCCGCGGTGCTGCCGGCGGAGATGAGGCGGCGCTATTTGCCGGGACGCTTTACCGTATGTACAGCCGCTATGCGGAAGCACAGGGCTGGAAGACGGATTTGATTGATGCCAGTCCGACGGGTCTTGGCGGCTACAAGGAAATTAGTTTTATGATTAATGGTGCCGGTGCTTACTCGAAGTTGAAATTTGAGAACGGAGCGCACCGGGTGCAGCGTGTGCCGGAAACGGAATCTGGCGGGCGGATTCATACGTCGACAGCAACGGTGGTTTGTTTGCCGGAAGCGGAGGATGTGGAGGTTGAAATCCACGATAAGGATATCCGCTTTGATACGTTTGCGTCCAGCGGTGCCGGCGGGCAGTCTGTTAACACGACGATGTCGGCTGTACGGTTGACCCATATTCCAACTGGAATCGTTGTATCGATTCAGGATGAGAAGTCGCAGCATAAGAATAAGGATAAGGCGATGAAGGTATTGCGTGCGCGTGTGTATGATAAGTTCCAGCAGGAAGCGCAGGCGGAGTATGATTCGGTTCGTAAATCGGCTGTTGGTACCGGTGACCGCTCGGAGCGGATTCGGACGTACAACTTCCCTCAGAACCGGGTAACGGACCACCGGATCGGGTTAACGATTCAAAAATTGGATCAAATCATTGAGGGCAAGCTGGATGAAATCATCGATGCATTGGTGATGGATGACCAGGCTCGCAGACTGGAAGAGGCATCTAATGAGTAAAAAAGTATTCGAAGCTCTGAAATGGGCTTCTTCTTTTTTAATCGAAGCGAATCGGGACGAAAATGCCGGGGAGCTGCTGCTGCGTCATTTCACCGGGTGGTCGCGGGCACAGCTGTTTGCTGAGGCACGTGAAGAGTTACCTTTGGCGATTTGGGAGGATTTTGAGCGTGCGGTATTGGAGCACGTGAAGGGTGTGCCGGTCCAGTATATCATCGGGTCAGAGGAGTTTTATGGGCGGACATTTATCGTGAATGAAGCGGTGCTGATTCCGAGGCCGGAAACAGAAGAGCTTGTCGAAGGTGCGCTAAAACGGATGAAACGGCTGAACAAGCGTAACCTGAAAGTAGCTGACATCGGCACAGGCAGCGGCGCCATCGCCATCAGCTTGCAGCTCGAATGGGCTGAAAGTGGGGTGCCTGACACCAATACTACCGCGGAGGTAGTGAAAATGGTGACAGGCACCAATTCTACTACAGAGGCAGTGGAAAGGGTGACAGGCACCAATTCTGAATGGCCGTCGCTGACGGTTTATGCTTCTGATATTGCTGAAGAATCTTTGAAGGTGGCGAAGGAAAATGCCCGGCGCCTTCAGGCTGAGGTTGAATTTGTTCAAGGTGATTTGTTACAGCCATTTATGGGCGGCGAGTTTGATGTGGTCATCTCGAATCCGCCGTATATTCCGCTTGGTGACCAGACGACGATGTCTGAGGTTGTCACAGAGCATGAGCCGCACAGGGCCCTGTTTGCGGGTGTGGATGGCTTGGATTTTTACCGCCGTTTTATGGTCGAGCTGCCGCAGGTACTCGCGCCGCACGGGCTCGTATGTTTCGAAATTGGGGCAGGTCAGGGCGAAGCGGTAGCGGAGCTTTTTCAAAAAACATTCACAGATGTAAAAGTAGAAATTGTCAATGATATCAACGGCAGGGACCGGATGGTGTTTGCGGAAATCGGCTTCGGGGTGTAGCGTCCCGTGGCCTTTTTCCGGTTCTTAGAATATTTATGATTTAGATATAGGGCGATCGCCGCCAATCTTACTGAACCAATAAGCAACATAGAATAGAAATAAATAAATGCAAAAATCATATATGGATAACCAATTTTTTGGATCGTAAAAATGAATCATGACAAAAAATTTCATGGCCACAAAAGCAGAAAATGCCGAAAATATAGCACCTTTTATAAGTGAATTCGCTTTTGGCTTTATTTGAATTGTAAACATGATGGCCACTGGGGCTAACGAAAAATGATAAGGCAGCAATAATAGGGGGGCAATGGGCGAAAATTTCATCGGGTAACTCCATAATCCTAATGTAACCGCAATAAGATCAATGATTAGTGATAAAATAATCGTGATCAGCCCGCCAAGAAGTAGCCTTCCGGTGCTGTCCTTTTTTCTATACAGCAGCCAAATAATCCAAGGGACAATGAATAACGCAATCCCAAACCACCATTGCCATGTAAATAGAAAGTGATTTACGACTGCATCAGACATGAGCTTACTTCCTTCGATATTGAGTTGAATTCCCTCTTTTACTTGTTTAATACCCTCTGTAAATGCCATCCTTCTCATACCCCTTTTGCTGATCATGTTAAGTTTTCCTGCATATAGGTAAGTTTTTGCCATTTCTCTTCTAATTATTATTTTTTTTAATTTTTTTGGATTGTTTAGCGTTTTAGCAAAAATATTAAAATTTGCTAGTTTAAGATTTTGGCATTTTGTCCACAATGTTGATAGCGAAGGGACGGTGCTCAAGATGAGAAGCAGATTAGCAGTGTGGGGATATTTAGTGGTGTTATCATTGGGGACAATGTTGAATTTATATATGCCAAAGACGGAAGCGGCGGCGAAGGAGTCAATTGTGATTCCGGGGGAAGCGATTCGCCTTCGGATTCTTGCCAATAGTGATTTTGAAAAGGATCAAGCGATTAAACGCAAGGTGCGCGATGCAGTGAATGCGCAGATTACCCTTTGGGTACAGGATTTAACCTCGATGCAGGAAGCGAAAACAGTTATGACGACGAGGCTCCCTGAGATTCAGGCGATTGCGGAAAAAGTAGTGCGCGAACAAGGCTCGAATCAGTCAGTGAAGGTCGAGTTCGGTAAAGTACAGTTTCCAACGAAATTATATGGTCAATTTTTATACCCGGCTGGTGAGTATCAAGCGATTTTGATTACTTTGGGTAAAGGGGAAGGCGCGAACTGGTGGTGTGTGCTCTACCCGCCGTTATGTTTCCTTGATTTTTCAAATGGTGTTGCGGTAAGTGAGGGGTTTGAAGAAGAAAAGCAGGTGGCGAAGGCTGAAACGGTGAGTGGGAAAGAGGCTGTGGCGGAGTTGAAGGCAGATAAATCGGAGCCCAAGGAAGACGTGAAGCCGGCGAATGAGGGTGTGGAGCCGGTGAATAAAGACGTGAAGTCAGGGGATGAGGACGTAAAGCCGGTGAAGGGCGACGTGAAACTGTCGGAAAAAGAGGTCGAGCCAGCGAAAGAGAAAACGTTGAAGGAAGAGACAACGGCTGAGGATACGGATGGGGAAAAGGCAGAAAGCGAAGAAAACGATCATCGTAAAATCAGTAAAAACAGTCCGGTCATGGATGAACAAGCTATGCCGGCTAAAAAAAGTGAAGTGAAAAAGTCGAAGAAGAAGTCCGGCACGGATGCTCCTGTGTACACGGCCGAAGATGAAGAGCCAGTGAAAGTGAAATTCTTCGTTGTGGATATGTGGGAGAAAATCTTTCATTAAAAACCAGTTCCCGAGCGGGCTGGTTTTTCACCTTTTAAATGGACAGCTTTCTCGATTAAAAAAGTTATTGCTAGCCAATCAGCGGATACTTCACTTCAATCAGCGGATACTTCACTTCAATCAGCAGATGCACCGCTTCAATCAGCGGATACGCCGCTTCAATCAGCGGATACGCCGCTTCAATCAGCGGATACGCCGCTTCAATCAGCGGATACGCCGCTTCAATCAGCGGATACGCCGCTTCAATCAGCGGATACGCCGCTTCAATCAGCGGATGCGCCGCTTCAATCAGCGGATACTTCACTTCAATCAGCGGATGCACCGCTTCAATCAGCGGATACGCCGCTTCAATCAGCGGATACGCCGCTTCAATCAGCGGATACGCCGCTTCAATCAGCGGATACGCCGCTTCAATCAGCGGATACGCCGCTTCAATCAGCGGATACGCCGCTTCAATCAGCGGATACGCCGCTTCAATCAGCGGATACGCCGCTTCAATCAGCGGATACGCCGCTTCAATCAGCGGATGCGCCGCTTCAATCAGCGGATACTTCACTTCAATCAGCGGATGCACCGCTTCAATCAGCGGATCGCCCTCTTCCATTTTAAAATCCACGCGAAGAGGGGCTGAAAAATATTTTTAATAGATTTCAAAAGCCCCACTGTTCTATTTTTCCTATTTTCTCATAGTAATAGAGTAGAATCTTAAAAAGAGGTGGATGGAATGCAGGCGTTGATTCGCAAGGCAAATAAACAGGATTTGAGCAGTTTACGAGAGTTTCTATCAAGGGCAAACCTTGGGACAGATGGCCTAACGGACGAAACGGTTGACTACTTTCTGCTGCTAGAGAATGCAGACGGTTCGCTTCGAGGGTCGCTAGGGATGGAGGTGTTTGGGGAAAACGGGCTCCTGCGTTCACTTGTGGTCTCACCCGGACAAGCGGATAAGGAAATTGTCGTGCTGTTTGATCAAATGGTTCAATTGGCGAAAGAAAAAGGGATGAAAAGCTTGTTTTTGGCAACTAATAAAAGCGTGGCCCTGCCGTTTTTTGAATTAATGGGCTTTCAAAGGACAGGGCAGGAAGAGTTGCCCGTTGAATTTTTTGAGTCAGAACATATTCGACACGTTTTAAATGTGGATAACTCGTTATTTTTAAAATTTTCTATCTAATTGTGGATATATCCACAAAGTTATCCACTTTTTCAAAGAAGTTATGCACAATTTGTGGATAAAACTTGTTTTTATCCCCACCTTCTTTTATACTTTCAAACGTATTAGCTGAAAAATATGGGCCTTTCCGTCTAATTTCGCCAAATTTCGATAAAAGGCCCATCGTAGATAAAGGTGGATAACTATGAACACAAAGGTTTGGAAAGTGGATAAATATGTGGATAATCTTGAAAATAATCCACAAGTTGTGGATGCAGCGGATTTTTTACGAAAAAATGAAGTGGTGGCCTTGCCGACAGAGACGGTTTACGGACTTGGCGGCAATGCGGAAAGTGACGAAGCGGTTGCGAAAATTTTTTCGGCAAAGGGGCGGCCTGGAGATAATCCGTTAATTATTCACATCGCGGAACGGAAGCAGCTTGCTAGATTTACAGCCGAGGTTCCTGCGAAGGCCGAAACGCTGATGAACGCATTTTGGCCTGGCCCGCTGACGATTATTTTTAAAAGAAAAGAGGGCGTTCTGTCGGAAAAAGCCACAGCTGGACTCGATACGGTTGCGGTGCGCATGCCGGACCATCCGCTGGCGCTGGCGCTGTTGAAGGTCTGCGGACTGCCGATTGCTGCGCCAAGTGCCAACAGCTCGGGCAAACCAAGCCCAACGAACGCCGCGCATGTATTGGATGATTTAAACGGAAAAATTGCCGGTGTGCTTGACGGTGGCGCAACGGGGGTCGGCGTCGAATCAACCGTTGTGGATTGCACGGAGGCAGTGCCGGTGATTTTAAGGCCGGGCGGGGTGACAAAGGAGCAGCTTGAAGCCGTAATCGGAGAGGTTCGCGTCGATGCCGCTTTGTCGGACGAAGCCGCCCGGCCAAAGGCTCCGGGAATGAAATATCGTCACTACGCGCCGAATGCCCCGCTTTTTATGGTGTCAGGGACTGCGGAATTTCTTCAAAGTCTGGTAGCTGAAAAGCGTTCGGCCGGACTCCGGGTCGGGGTACTAACGACGGAGGAGAATGTATCCGGGTATGATGCGGATCTAGTACTTGCCTGCGGAAGGCGTGCGGAGCTTGAAACGGTTGCTGCCGCGCTTTACGATACGCTTCGCAGATTCAACCAAGAAAACGTCGACATCATCTTTAGCGAAACCTTCCCCGCTGACGGCGTAGGCTACGCCATCATGAACCGCCTGCAAAAAGCAGCCGGACACAAACTCATTACAGAATAACCACTGGTGCCTGACACCGTTTATCCCCTATCTACTTTAGATAGATGGTTAACGGTGTCAGGCACCATTTTTAATCTTTCTAGTGTCGTTAGGTGGTTTATGGTGTCAGGCACCGCTTGTGACTTCTAAATTGGTTTGGACGTGCATATGCTTAGGTTAGTTAGTCCAAGGGGGCGGAGGTTGATTTCGGGGATGGTTGGTGAAGTGGTTACACTTGTAATTATGGCATTTGCTCTGGGGATGGATGCATTCTCGGTCGGGCTTGGAATGGGGATGTACAACCTGAGGCTGAAGAAAATTTTCCATATTGGCCTTACGATTGGTTTATTCCACGTTTGGATGCCGCTCGTTGGTTTAATTGCGGGTAAGTTTTTATCGGAGAAATTTGGTGCATTTGCCACCTTTATCGGCGGTTTACTTCTGATTGTATTGGGGATCCAAATGGTATGGTCGACGCTAAAAAAGGGCGACGAAAAAGTCATTACACCCGTTGGCTTCGGCTTATTGTTATTTGCTTTAAGCGTGAGCCTCGATAGCTTTTCCGTGGGCTTAACCCTAGGCATATACGGAGCAAAAACCATAATGGTGCTTTTATGCTTTGGAATCGTGGCCACCGTGCAAACATGGGCCGGGCTGCTGCTTGGAAGAAAGGTGCAAGGCTGGCTTGGGACCTACAGCGAGGCACTAGGCGGCGCGATTTTACTTGGCTTTGGCTTGAAGCTGCTGGCACCATTTTGGTAAGAGGAGTCTGAATCTTTCAAAAACTATTCCTAAATATGGTAGAATAGAACTGGTAATATTTGATAATACCAATCTATGAAAATCGTAAAAAGTATTTAGGGGAGGGAAACCAGGTGCAGTGGAAAGTACCGACGATGCTATTTATCTTTTTAATCGCAATCTCTCAAGCTATTTTTCCAAAACTGGCATTAGCTGATGAAACCGGCGCTTCTGTGACGGCGAATGATCAAGTCCAAATTCAGTTGGTGGAAAAGGTTACCAATCAAACGACAGTCATCAAAGGGATTACATTCCCGAATGCAAGTGTCGTGGTGGAAAACAAAATAGGCGCCCTTCTCAGTTCAACACAAGCCGATGCGGAAGGCAGATTTGAGGCGGAGATTGCCAAGCAGCCTGCAAACACCATCCTGAAAATAACGGCAGATGATGGGGCAGGAAATACATATGCAATAGAGGTAACCGTTGCCGTAACAGGCTGGGTTTGGGATAATGGCCGTTGGTTTTACTATGGACAAAATGGCGACATGCAAACAGGCTGGATCACCGATAACGGCAGCCGCTATTTTCTTGATCAAACAGGAGCAATGCAGACAGGCTGGCTCTTTTATCAAGGCAAGTGGTATTTTTTAAAAAATAGCGGGGCGATGCAGACGGGTTGGGTTTGGTCCGGCGGCAAATGGTATTATCTTCAGCAGAATGGCGTCATGGCCACTGGTTGGGCGCTGGATGGAGGCAAGTGGTATTATCTTGATGGTTCAGGCGCGATGCAGACCGGGTGGGTGAAAAGCTCGAATCGCTGGTATTACTTAAACGGCAGCGGGGCGATGCAGACGGGCTGGATTTGGTCTGGAGGTAAATGGTATTTCCTGAATCAGAACGGGGATATGGCCACCGGCTGGGTACTTGACCGGGGAAATTGGTACTACTTGAATGCTGACGGTTCCATGAAAACCGGCTGGATGAAGAGCGGCTGGGATTGGTACTACCTTGGCGGTAGCGGGGCTGTTTCAGCAGTAGAACTGGATGCACCGCATATCGCGCAAATGCCGGAGCTGCCGCGCGGCTGTGAAGTGACGTCGCTTGCGATGCTGCTGCAGGATGCCGGTGTGAAGGCTAATAAAATGACGTTGGCTTCTCAGGTGCGGAGAGACCCGACACCTTATTCAAATACAAATGGACAAATTTACTTCGGCAATCCGTATACGGGCTTTGTTGGCGATATGTATTCCTTTAGCCGCCCGGGGCTCGGCGTTTATCACGGTCCGATTGCGGAACTGGGGGAAAAGTACTTGCCGAATCGGATGGTGGATTTGACCGGCTCGAACTTTGAAGAGATTTACAAACATTTAAATAACGGAAAACCGGTATGGGTGATTGTCACTTCATGGTATGATACCGTGCCATCACAGTATTGGCAGACATGGAACACTCCGACTGGGAAAATTTCCATTACGTATAAAGAACACAGTGTCCTGATCACTGGCTATGACAGCCAATATATTTACTTTAACGATCCACTGTCCACCAAAAACCGCAAAGTAGCCATCAGCGCCTTCAAACGCGGCTGGGAACAAATGGGTAAACAAGCGATCACCTATCGCTAAATGGTAAACCGTGCCCTTGTAGATGGTACTTTTGTAGACGGTGCCTGACACCATTATTCCTATCGAGGAGTGGTTAACGGTGTCAGGCACCAATACTCCTATCGCTGTGTGGTTAACGGTGTCAGGCACCAAGTTTTTGCTTTCTATCGACTTGTTCGGGGGGAGGCTTTTTTTTGAATGTGGGAGATCTCTGTAGTATAGTGAAGGTTATCATCAGGGCTTGCACCTGTTAATTCGGAAGTAAGGGAAAGGGGGCATACAAGTGCCGCGCGTTTTGTTTGTTTGTACAGGAAATACGTGTAGGAGTCCAATGGCTGAGGCAATTTTGAAAAATAAGCACCTCGACGGAATCGAAGTAAAATCGGCTGGGATTTATGCTGCAGCCGGCAATGAGGCATCGCAGCATGCGAAACAGGTGCTAGAGCGTAACAAGCTTTCACACAACCATCGTTCGAGCCTGTTAACGGATGTTGAGGTCGAATGGGCTGATCTGATTTTAACGATGACTGCCTCCCATAAGTTCGCGATTCAGCAGCAATTCCCACAGGCAGTCGTGAAGGTTTATACGTTAAAGGAATACGGCAGCGGTGATGAAACGTTCAATCCTGATGTCGTCGATCCATACGGCGGGAGTCTTGGGATGTATGAGGCCACATACCGCGAATTAAATGAATTAATTGAGAAGGCAATTGAAAAACTAAAATCGTAGGAAGAGATCTAATGCGGAAGGTCCTTCAAACATTGAGGTAAAACGGCAAAAAAATAAATCTTTGAACGATCCAAGCTCTCTTCAAAAAGGGAGCATTTCTTTTGCTTTAAAGCTTTAAAACTTTTTGCCAATGTGTCAAAATGAAAGCAGAATTTACTGAACAGATTAGGAGGATTTTAGAATGAAAGTTGCATTAGCTTCAGACCATGGCGGTATCAATATTCGCAAAGTTATCGCTGAATTATTAGATGAATTACAGATTGAATATGTGGATTTCGGTTGTGATTGCGAAACATCCGTGGATTTTCCGGATTACGCACTGCCGGTTGCTGAAAAGGTAGCAAGCGGTGAGTTTGATCGCGGCATTTTGGTTTGTGGAACGGGAATCGGCATGAGTATTGCCGCTAACAAAGTGAAAGGCATCCGCTGTGCTCTTGTCCATGATACATTTAGTGCCAAAGCAACGCGTGCGCACAATGATTCAAATATGCTTGCACTGGGCGAGCGTGTCATCGGACCTGGGCTGGCTCGTGATATCGCAGAAATTTGGCTAAAAGGGGAATTTGAAGGCGGACGACATGCCGGCCGTGTTGGAAAAGTAACGGAGTACGAGAATAAGCATCTTTGAAAGAAGGGCAAAGCTTATGATTCAAGACTGGAAAAATGAACTTGAGGCAATTTTATCAGACTTTCAAGAGCAGGCAGCGTTGAAGCCGGGGCAGCTGCTGGTCGTCGGCTGCAGTACAAGCGAGGTTATGGGTGAACGAATCGGAACCTCTGGCACTCTTGAGGTAGCCGAAATGATTTTCCGCCAATTGAAAAAACTACAAGCAGAAACAGGCATCCATTTGGCCTTCCAATGCTGTGAGCACTTAAACAGGGCATTGGTTGTCGAACGCTCCGTCGCTGTACAGCGCGGTTTTGATGAAGTTTCTGTCGTGCCTGTCCGCAAAGCGGGCGGAGCCATGGCAACCTTCGCTTTCGCGAATATGGACGATGCCGTCGTAGTAGAGTTCGTGAAGGCGGACGCGGGAATTGATATCGGCCACACCTTAATCGGCATGCACTTGAAGCATGTCGCTGTGCCGGTCCGCGTCAAGCAAAAAACCGTCGGCCATGCCTATGTCACCTTAGCAAAAGTACGGCCCAAACTAATCGGCGGCGCCAGAGCCATCTACGAAAAAGACACCGAGAATCTCAGCTGCACATAGTGGAAAGGGTGTCAGGCACCATTACTCCTATCTGAGGGTTGCAAAGGGTGTCAGGCACCATTTCAAGGTGAGAGTTGGCTTTGGGTTATATACGAACATTATGACCAACAAATAGATTATTGTTCGTAAATCAATGGCCATTAACCGATTGGCAAACCGATTTTTATTGTTTGTTCTGGAAAATACGAAAAACGATACCTTTTCTATCTGTTTCGTGCTAAAATGAAAAGGGAATTTTCTAAAATCTTGCTTTTTCATACATAAAAAGGGGGAAGGAATTATGAAGCATTTGTCTCAAGCGGACGAGCTCGTTTTTAAAGCGATTCAGAAAGAATTAGGTCGTCAGCGCTCGAAAATCGAATTGATTGCCTCAGAGAACTTTGTCAGTGAAGCAGTAATGGAAGCACAAGGATCTGTGTTAACCAATAAATATGCAGAAGGCTATCCAGGACGCCGTTATTATGGCGGCTGTGAATATGTCGATATCGTTGAAGACCTCGCTCGCGACCGTGCGAAGGAAATTTTCGGTGCGGAATATGTGAACGTGCAGCCGCATTCAGGGGCACAAGCAAATATGGCTGTCTACTTCACCATCCTTGAGCAAGGCGATACCGTTCTCGGTATGAACCTCTCCCATGGCGGCCATTTAACACACGGCAGCCCAGTCAACTTCAGCGGTATTCAATATAACTTTGTTGAATATGGTGTCGATGAAACGACCCACCGCATTAATTATGAAGATGTTCGCGAAAAAGCACTCACACACAAGCCGAAGTTAATCGTTGCAGGTGCCAGCGCCTACCCGCGTGAAATTGATTTTGCGAAATTCCGCGAAATTGCAGATGAAGTCGGTGCCTACTTTATGGTCGATATGGCACACATCGCTGGACTTGTTGCGGCTGGACTGCATCCAAATCCAGTACCATATGCACATTTTGTCACAACAACAACACATAAAACATTGCGCGGTCCTCGCGGCGGGATGATCCTGTGTAAAGAGGAATTCGGCAAGAAAATTGATAAATCGATCTTCCCTGGTATTCAAGGCGGTCCATTAATGCACGTGATTGCTGCAAAAGCAGTTGCCTTTGGTGAAGCATTGCAGGATGACTTTAAAGTATATGCCGGGCATATTATTGACAATGCCAAGCGCCTTGCAGAAGGTTTGCAAAAAGAAGGACTTAAGCTTGTTTCCGGCGGAACGGACAACCACTTATTGCTTGTGGATGTAACGCCGCTTGGCCTTACAGGAAAAGTGGCTGAGAAGGTACTTGATGAAGTCGGCATTACGGTTAATAAAAATACGATTCCATACGAAACACTAAGCCCGTTTGTCACTAGCGGTGTCCGGATCGGAACGGCAGCTGTTACAAGCCGCGGCTTCGGTTTGGAAGATATGGACGAAATCGCATCCATCATCGCTTTCACATTGAAGAATCACGAAGACGAAGCGAAACTTGAAGAAGCCCGTGGACGCGTTGAAGCATTAACAAGCAAATTTACACTATATCCAGAATATTAATTCAAGCAAATCGACCTCCTGTCCAACATGGGGTCGATTTTTTTTGAAAAAGATGAAGTGTGGTGCGCCCCCTGAGCATTATTTTTAAAAAATTCCCACTATACAGAATGGTGGCGATATGGTACGATTCGACTGTTCAATAATTGAACGGTGAGGAGCTGCGGCGAATTATGGATCGATTTCAATTAATAGAGGTATTGACACAAAATCCAACCATCTCCCAAAGATCTTTGGCGGAAATTAGTCATCTTTCCGTGGGAAAAGTAAATTACACCCTCAATCAACTAGCAGATGAAAATATGATTATCATAAAAAAAGAAGGAAGAACCTATCATTATGAAGTAACCGAAAAGGGCAGGGAATTCTTAAAAGAGGAACTGGACCAACTTCATGAATCAAAAGTAATTCTTCATAACCATGAAAGAAAAGTAGTGAAGCAGGCTGTTATTCTCGCAGCTGGGGCAAAAACGGAATTTGATACTCCCGTTTGTTTGCTGCCAATCAAGGACACGACCCTTTTGGAAAGAACCATCAGCATCCTTGAAAACAATGGGATTGAAAAAATAATCATCGTTACCGGCTATAAAAAAGAGGCATTTGACGAGATGAAGTCTCTCAAGGAAAACAAGACCATTCATTTTGTAGAAAATCCTAAATACCTTTGGACCGGAAGCATGGCTTCTCTTGCGGCCGCGTCGCAACTAATCACCGATGATTTTATTCTGGTAGAGGATGATATTCTCGTAGAGGAAAGAGCGATCACTGAGTTGCTGAACCATGAGAACCGCGACTGCCTGCTGATAACAAAAGAAAGCGGCTCAGGCGATGAAGCCTTAATTGAACTTCAAAACAATTATATTTATAAAATCTCCAAGGATATTCATCAACTCAATCGAATTGACGGAGAAATGACAGGTATCACGAAATTTTCTTACGATATGTATAAGGAAATGCTGCAATTATTTGCGAAAAATAAAAACCCGTATGTAAATTACGAATATGTCCTCCTCGATGTATCCAGGATTATCAATGTTGGTTTTTATAAAATTCCTGACTTAGTGTGGGCGGAAATTGATAGCTATGAGCATCACTTTAAAGTAGTCGATAGGTTCTACCCGATGCTGATGAGGAAAGAAGCGGACTTTAAGGAACGTGAATTAAAGCAGGTAATCGCAACCGCCTTGGAGATACCGATCGATGAGATTACATCGATTGAAGCACTTGGCGGCCTGACGAACCGCAACTTTAAAGTCACTATCGGCAGTCAAGAATTCGCTGCAAGGATCCCGGGGAAAGGCACGGAACATTACATCAATCGTCACGATGAAAAAATCAACTCGGAAATCACCAGCCGGCTTGGGATTAATCCGGAGGTCATTTATTTTAATGAACATACCGGCCTGAAGATTGTTCGATTTATCCCGGATGCCGAAACGCTGAATTCGAAGACGGGGACAAGGGAAGATAATCTAATCCAGGTTGCCGGAATATTTAACCGTCTCCATACATCTGGTGAAACCTTCAATGCCAGGTTTAATGTGTTTGAAAAAATTACTGAATATGAAACGATTTTAGCGGATTTAAACGGGGAAGTGTTTGATGGCCACGAGGCTGTAAAACAGCAGGTTCTTGAGCTTGAGTCCTACTACAAATCGTTAAACGTACCGCTCGTTCCTTGCCATAATGATCCGCTGGCTGAAAACTTCGTCAAAAGCGGTGAAGAGAAAATGTTCCTGATTGACTGGGAATTTTCCGGCATGAACGACCCGCTATGGGATGTCGCCGCCTATATTATTGAGGCCGAATTGTCGCCGGAAGAGGAAAAGCTGTTCTTACTGCAGTACTTCAACGGAATGGTGACGCGTGAGAACCTGCAGCAGTTGTTACTAAATAAGATCTTCCTTGATTTCCTCTGGACGATCTGGGCGCTGATGAAGGAAACAGGCGGAGAAGATTTTGGCTCCTATGCGTACAATCGCTTCACTCGGGCCCAAGCCAATTTACAGGAATACGACAGACAGTATAAGAGGCATGAGGAACTTGGAAAAATTTAGTGTTAAAGGCGTTAAGCTGATTGGTCCCGTTCGGGCCGCATAAATGAAACTTGCCGGCATGGTCGGCAAGTTTTTTATATCTTGGCTGGGCCGTGAGTTGCTCTATGGCTATTTTTTCTGTAAAATGAGACGAATGCATGATAAATTTTAAAAAAAGGGGCGATTATTGTGGCAAAAGTATACGTCTTCGACCATCCACTAATCCAACACAAGCTGACTTACATACGTGATATAAATACGGGAACGAAGGAGTTCCGCGAGCTCGTTGACGAAGTGGCAACATTGATGGCGTTTGAAATCACAAGGGATATGCCGCTTGAAGATATCGAGATTGAAACACCGGTATGCAAGACAAAATCGAAGGTGTTGTCAGGGAAGAAAATTGGCTTGGTACCAATTTTACGGGCAGGGATCGGCATGGTTGATGGAGTGTTGAAGCTCATGCCGGCGGCGAAGGTAGGCCACGTCGGCTTATACCGTGACCCGGAAACCTTAAAGCCGGTGGAATACTATGTGAAGCTTCCAACGGATGTGGAGGAGCGCGATTTTATCGTGGTCGATCCGATGCTGGCAACAGGCGGTTCCGCGATTGATGCGATTCATGCCTTGAAAAGGCGCGGCGCGAAGCATATCAAATTCATGTGCTTGATTGCCGCACCAGAGGGCGTTGAAGCAGTAAAGGCCGAGCATCCGGATGTCGATATTTACATCGCTGCCTTGGATGAGAAATTGAATGACCATGGCTACATCGTACCGGGCCTAGGCGATGCCGGCGACCGGTTATTTGGAACGAAATAGGACCTTGTTGGGTGAGGCAGCCGGCAGGTTGGAAAAAAATCAGTTTTTGAAAAAGTCGAGTAGAACCCTACTCGGCTTTTTTGTTTGCCTAAAAATATAATAATATTCAGTTTGTCGAATAAGGGAAAGACTTCCTTTTAATGCCAATGGAATTCCTGAGTCGTATGTGTCGAAAAATATTTTTCTGATAATTGAAAAACTATATTGACCAAATGAATTTGTAAAGTTATTATATATTTTACCTATTTTGATTTTTTTGAAAATTTATGGAAATCAAAATTTGCTAGATAAATAGGAGGGGGAAACAAAAGTGAAGAAAAAGAGACAGAAAAAGACGGCTACATATGCGCTGGCGTCTGCATTAGTCCTATCCAATCTTGGATTCGCAGGGGCAGTTTCAGCAGAAGGCAGCACACCGCAAAATGATTTCGAAGCAAAGGTAAAACAGCTTCAAGACTTGGCTGGCAAGGATTTAAAGGAGATTGACTCCAAGGATATTAAAGCAACAGCGAACCTAAAGGCATCTGACAAGGTCCGTGTCATCGTGGAACTGGATGGACAAACTCCGGTTGAATATGCAACCGAGCAAGGGAAACTGTACAAAGAATTATCTGATAGCAAGAAGAGCTCGCTGGCAGCAACTCTAGTAAAACAGCAAACAAGCGTAAAAGAAAAGATTTCCGCCAATGGCGTGAAACTAGCATATAAAAAGAACTTCACCACTGCCTTTAACGGCTTCAGCGGTGATGTTGAGTATGGCCAGATCGCAAAAATTGAAGCAGTTTCAGGCGTAAAAAATGTCTATATTGCAAACGAATACAATCGTCCGGAAGAAACACCTGATATGAAGACAAGTCACAACTTCATTCAATCCCAGAAATCATGGGGCGATGCCCACCTTAAAGGTGAAGGCATGGTTGTTGCAGTGATCGATACGGGTGTTGACCCATCGCACCGCGACTTCAAGATCACGGATGCTTCAAAGGATTCATTAACGAAAGATAAAGTGAACAAAGCTGTAAGTGAAGCAGGGTTGAAAGGTAAATTTTTCACAGATAAAGTTCCTTATGGCTACAACTACTATGATGAAAACAGCACGATTCTTGACCTTGGACCAGGCGCTTCGATGCACGGTATGCACGTTGCCGGTACAGTAGCGGCGAACGGTGATGAGGCAAAAGGCGGAATTAAAGGGGTAGCTCCTGAAGCACAGGTGCTGGGCATGAAGGTATTCAGTAATGATCCAAACTATGCTTCCACTTCTTCCGATGTATACTTGGCGGCCATTGATGACTCCATCAAGCTTGGTGCAGATGTATTAAACATGAGCTTGGGCTCAACGGCTTCCTTCTATGATGAAAAAAGTGCTGAAGACTTAGCGATTACCCGTGCTGTGGAAAACGGCATTGTCTGCGCTGTTTCTGCCGGTAACTCCGGACATATCGCATACGGCTATGGAGCAAATCCAAATCCATATGCAAGCAACCCGGATATCGGGGTAGTTGGCGCCCCTGGATTAAATGCGGATACGATTCAAGTGGCTGCAGCTGGTAACGAAAGCTATCTGTATCAGCACGGCATCACAGTGGATGGTGCGGAAGGGTTCACTGCCACTGGATTTGGTATTGATGATTGGATGGAGCTGGCAAAATCGCAAACATTGGAGCTTGTGAGCCTCGGCGGCAAGCTTGGGGCACCGGCTGACTATGCGGGCCTTGATGTAAAAGGCAAGGTCGTTGTTATGCCGCGCGGGGAATTAGCGTTTGCTGATAAAACAAAGAACGCAGCAGCAGCAGGTGCAGCCGGCATCATCGTCTATAACAGTGACAATCCTGTATTCTACGAAAACCAAGGCGGCTGGCAAATTCCGTTCATGAAGATTCAACGCGCGCAAGGGTTAGCGCTTGAAGAAGCAATCAAAGCTGGTCATACGACACTTCACGTGGCCCAAACGAAGAAAACAGATGATCCTGAAATGGGCCGGATGACTGACTTCACTTCTTGGGGTGTGACGCCATCCTTAGATTTCAAACCGGAAATCACAGCTCCGGGTGGAAAAATTTATTCAACAGTAAATAACGATCAATACGAAGTCATGAGCGGTACATCAATGGCAGCTCCGCACGTAGCAGGCGGTTCCGCACTTGTACAGCAGTACTTGAAAAAGGATGACCGTTTCAAAGGCTTAACAGCCGGTGAGCGTACACATCTTGCGAAGCTTCTTTTAATGAATACGTCGAGCAAAATTGTTGATTTGAATGGCCAGCCATTCTCTCCACGCCGTCAAGGTGCAGGGATGATGCAGACGTTCAATGCGGTTTCCACACCTGTTTTAGTAGTGGATAAGGTATCAAACGAAGGCAAAGTGGCGTTAAAAGATTTCCAAAGCAAGCAATTTACCATGAACTTTACGGCTAAAAATATTTCAACGAAAGAAGTAACGTATACAGTAAATACAGACGTGTTAACAGACACCATTCAGCAAAAGACTGGCAAACCGGATACGAACGCGTTAATTGCCGGTAATATGGAAGGTGCAGTCATCGATGCGCCGAAAACACTGAAAGTGCCTGCGGGACAAGCTGTTGATTTTTCAGTAAAAGTTGATTTGACAAATGCGAAAATTCCTGGTCTCGACAATGCTGGCAAAAAGATTGCCCTTGACCTGAAGGAAGATATTTTCGTTGAAGGGTTCGTTACACTTACCGACGTGAACAACAAGGTAGAGCCAACGTTAAATATTCCGTATGTTGGATTCTACGGCAAATGGGATCGTCCAAGCATCCTGGATGGCTTTAAGGATTTAGGCGAAACGAAGTTCTACAACCATGGCCTGAACGAAATGCTGTTTACCAGAGGGGCATCAATCTACACACAAGCACCGGTTCCTGGAAAGGGATACTATGCGGTTTCGCCAAATGGCGATGGTCTGTATGATAATGCGTTCCCGCTGCCAACATTCTTGCGAAATGCAGCAGAAGCTCAATTTAACGTTCTTGATAAGGACGGAAAGCTGCTTCGCCGTGTGGCATTGGAAAAGGATGTACGGAAGAGTTACTTCAATTCCGGCAATTCCGGTTCTAGTACGTATTCATTAAAATCTACCCGTGCATGGGACGGTACGGTTAATTCTAAGAAGGTTGAAGACGGCTTGTACTACTACGAAATTAAATCTGTCGCAGATTACAAAGGTGCCGAATATCAATCGAAGAAAATTCCGGTATACGTGGATACAACGGCTCCAAAAGTGAAGGCAGCCTATGATAATGCCACTTCTACTGTCAGCTGGACAACAGAAGAAAATGGTGTAGGCGTAAGCAATTATGCGATCTATGTCGATGGGAAATTAGTAACCGATAAAGTGGCAGCTAATGCAACAAGCTATAAATTTGACACGGCGCTGGCTGCAAAAACATCTGTTGAAGTATTTGCGGTTGATTACGCTTCGAACGTGGGCGGTTCTAAAACGGCGGCTGGCGACAACGAGCTTCCACTTGTGTACATGAGCGCTCCATCTGCCAATGCAACATACAGAAGTCTTGAGGTACCGGTTTCAGGCTATGCAACCGATGACCTTGGCGTGGACAAAGTTCAAGTAAATGGCAAAGATGTTGCTCTTACGTATGATGAAGCGAAAAAGCAATACAAATTCTCGACAACTGTTAAGTTTGAACAAGACGGCAAGTACAAAATTCCAATTTCGGTAACAGACGTTGCTGGGAAGGAATTCAGTATTTCAAGAATTGTTTATGTCGACACAACAGCAGGTGAAATCGTTGTCGATGCGCCTGAAAAAGTGGGCTACGATGTGGATACGGCAAAAGTTAAATTAACATTGAAGGATAACTTTAACTATTTATCCTTATCCGTTAATGGCGAGCCAGTGTTCCTGCAGCCATACACAAGCCCAGTGGACATCATGACACCGGCAAATACTCCATATGAGTTTGATGTTGCCTTAAAGCATGGTGAAAACAAGGTAAGCGTAAGTCTTTCTGACTTTGGCGGCAATGTAACGAAGAAGGATATTGTGATTGTCCGTTCGGAAACAAAGGATCCGGATCCAGTTGATCCAACTCCAGATCCAGTGGATCCAACACCGGCTCCAGTCGTGAAAAATGGATGGAAATGGGAAAACAACACATGGTTCTACTATGTAAAAGATGTGAAAAAGACCGGCTGGCTTCTTGACGGCACGAAATGGTATTACCTGAATAAAGACGGTTCGATGAAGACTGGCTGGGTGCTTGATGCCGGCAAATGGTACTACTTGAATAAAAGCGGTGCAATGCAAACCGGCTGGGTGCTTGATAGTGGTAAATGGTACTTCCTGAACACTAGCGGTGCGATGCAAACGGGCTGGGTGAAGACTGGCGGCGAATGGTACCACTTAAGCAATAGCGGTGCGATGGATACCGGCTGGAAACTCATCGGCGGCAAATGGTATTACCTGAATCCAACATCTGGTAAAATGGCGTACAGCACAATTGTTGACGGCTATAAATTAGGTAAGGATGGAGCATGGATTAAATAATATGGTTGATGGCGGGCGGCCCTAATCAAAGGGGCTGCCCGTTTTTGTATACTTTCCCCGTCAAAGGAAAACGCTAGTTAGAAAAGCGCAAGCGCGCTGGAGCTAGACATTTCTCAAAGTCGAAACTTATAAATTCTTGTATTAGAAAAAGGGGAATTCTTACATGAAATTACTGCTTGCCATTCTTCTCGCAATTCAAACGCCCAAAATACTGGTCCACCCGCCGATTCATACGCCTGATGTCGCGATTGTTGTCCTCGAAAAGCAGCAGACAGAACAGGAAATCCAACAGCTCCTCTCCCCCTATAAAGATGTGAAGCTGCGCCGGGTGTTCCAGGAGGCGATTGATGGCTTTTCGATTGAAGGCAGCCCGGAAGCAATCGCGCGGCTCGCCAAGCAAAAGCACATTCTCAACGTCTCGCCGGTTAACCAATACCAGGTGCAAACAGAGGAAAGTGTTAAAATCATTGGCGGAGAAGAGGTCCGCGGTTTTTTTGATCAAAAAAATGAACGGCTTACCGGGAAGGGCGTGACGGTTGGGGTTATCGATACCGGCGTCGATTATACCCATCCCGACCTGCAAAGGAATTATGCCGGCGGCCATGACCTTGTCGATAACGACCGCGATCCGATGGAAACTCTTGCTAAAGGAAAGGCGACCATTCATGGCACCCATGTCGCCGGCATCATTGCGGCGAATGGAAAAATAAAAGGCGTTGCACCGGAGGCCAAAATTGTCGCCTACCGCGCACTAGGTCCCGGCGGCGGTGGAACAACCGAGCAGGTGCTCGCGGCCATTGACCAGGCCATTAAAGACAAGGTTGATATTGTCAATTTGTCACTTGGGAATAGTATTAACGGGCCGGACCTGCCGATCAGCCTTGCCCTCAACCGTGCTGTCGATAAAGGAGTGGTCGCGGTGGCGGCTTCCGGCAATTCCGGGCCGAATATCTGGACAGTCGGCTCACCCGGCACAGCCTCGAAGGCCATTTCCGTCGGCGCCTCCACCCCGACGATGGCAATTCCCTCATTATTAATAGAAGGAACGCGGGAAAAAATTCAGCTCCAGCCGATGGAAGGCTCTGATCAATGGGCGATTGACCGCTCTCTGGAGCTGGTGGATGGCGGCATCGGCAGGAAAAGTGAGCTAAAGCAGGTTCAAGGGAAAATCGTGCTGATGCAAAGGGGAACATTGACCTTTTCGGAAAAGGCGAAAAATGCACTGGAAGCGGGCGCTAAAGCGGTGCTGATCTACAATAATATGAGCGGCGGGTTCATGGGAAACCTCGATCACCAAATGAACATCCCTGTTAGCTCGCTCTCGAAGAGTGACGGAGTGATTTTACAAAAAGAATTAAAAAAGCGAAGTGTGACGGCACGGGTCTCGGTGCGCGCGGAGCGGGACCGGCTTGCGGATTTTAGTTCGCGGGGGCCGGTGACGGGGACGTGGGAGATTAAGCCGGACCTTGTGGCGCCGGGGGTGGCGATTCATTCGACGATTCCGGGCGGATACTTGAGTCTGCAGGGGACGAGTATGGCGGCGCCGCATGTGGCGGGTGCGTGTGCGCTGATCAAGCAGGCCCATCCGGATTGGACGCCGGAGCAGATTAAGGCGGCGTTGATGAATACGGCGAAACCGCTGGTGAACGGCACTCCTGGCGAGGGGGCGGGGAATTCGAACCGTACGGCTGGTAATTCCGACGGCAATCCCGCTTTTGTGAACAGGAACAGCGCCGCGTCGTCGTTTTACCGCACGTATGAGCAGGGTGCCGGGAGAATCCAGGTGAACGAGGCGATACAAGCGACATCGCTTGTGTCGCCGAGCAGTATCCGGTTTGGCAAGTATACCGGTACGGGTGGCAGTCATAAAGTACAGTTGCATGTTGAAAATACGGGTGATAAAGCGCAGCGGTATTCTTTTTCGATTCCGAAACGGACGGATGGGCTCACGTGGCGGTTCCCGCTATCGTTTACTTTGGAACCGAAGCAGTCAAAGGAGATGACGGTGGAGCTTATGGTCGATCCCCTTGTTTTTAAGGGCAAGATTCATGACGGCTTTTTACAATTACAGGCTGGTGCGAAGACGATTCAGATTCCGTATTTGTATGTACTTGAGGAGCCGGGGTATCCACGGGTGATGGGATTTGATTTTCAGCCGGGGGACAGGCCGGGTGAGTATCGCTATGAGGTGTATTTACCAGGCGGGGCGGAGGAATTTGGCATCGCTTTGTTTCATCCGGAGGATTATCGTTTTGTCGGCTTTTTGGACACGTTAACAAATGTGAAAAAGGGGATGCTCCGCCAGACCCTTGCTGCTGAGAAGCTGCCGGCTGAAGGCAGGTATCTCGTGAAGGTTTTTGCTAAAATGGCTGGTAAGGAAGATTTTATTGAAACGATGATTATGATTGAAGGGAAAACGGAGTAAGGTGCGGGGGCCTCATGCCCCCTCTATGCCAATTGGTACGATCTGCCAATTTTGTACGAAAGTTCACAAAATTGACACAAAGTTGTCTAAAATCGTTCAAAATTTCCACTACAATGATAGTGTAAACTAAAAATTTTATATGGAAGAAATTTCGGAGCTTGTTTGTGGATTAATTCACGTAAACTCATTGACATTGACTGGTGCCTATTGTATGCTAACAAAGGGTGTGGATGGTAGGGTTTTCATTATTTTCAAATAGAATTTAGTAGTAATAAAAGACCTCTATCACTTTCCCAAAATACCTCAAGTCCGGTGCAGTTTCTCTCGGTAAACAAGGAGAGAAATAGACCGCAATTCATTTAAGGCTCTTGGCCCAAATGTCCGCAATTTTCTCACAGTCTTTGTGGGAGCCACTCAGTCACTATTTATTCAGGAAGATGGTTGGATCATGATTGGGACACAGAACCAATTTTCTTAATACTCGGATTGTTCGCAGGACGTGCTGAAGGTGTTTATTCGATGATGTACTCGGATCCGTCATTTCTTTTCAGGAGATTAGCCAACCATGCCGGAATTTCAATTACTATTTGCAAGACAGAAAAGATGGATGTTCTTTTTATTAGCTATTTATGTACTCGGCTGGGGGTTCACGTCTTACCAATCTATCTTTATGGGATTGGTTTTTGGGACGAGTTTGAGCCTTTTTAATTTGTGGTTAATGGTCCGAAAGATGAAGCAGTTTGATCATTCGCTCTCACAAGGGAGAAGGGTACGATCGCTCGGATCTTTTTCAAGGTTTGCGACGGCGGCGCTAGCTGTCGTGGTTTCGATGAGGTACCCGGAACATCTCAACCTCATCAGCGTAGTTATAGGGTTAATGACATCCTATATTGTCATTATGATAGATTTTTTTATACACTCTTTGCAAATACATAAGTAACGGGGAAGCGAGGTGAAAATTGTTGGAACACGGAGCACATATAGTTGAATTTATGGGGCTGTATTTTAACATGGGGAACGTGTTGATGATCACTGTTGCCTCTGTCATAGTTTTTCTCATTGCGGTCCTATCTACTCGTAAGCTTGCCATGAAGCCGACAGGCATCCAGAACTTTATGGAATGGGTCATGGACTTTGTTAAGAATATTATTAATAGCACGATGGATTGGAAAGACGGCGGACGATTCCATGTTCTCGGGATTACCATTATGATGTATGTCTTTGTAGCCAATATGGTGGGATTGCCGTTTTCAGTCGTTATCAATGGTGAGCTTTGGTGGAAATCACCAACTGCCGATCCGGCTGTCACATTAACATTAGCCATTTTAGTAGTAGGTTTATCACATTTTTATGGGGTAAAAATGCGGGGAACAGCTGCATACGGGAAGGAATTCTTTAAACCGTTCTGGTTCATGTTCCCAATCAAAATTATCGAAGAGTTTGCCAATACTCTGACTCTTGGTCTCCGTCTTTACGGAAACATTTACGCGGGTGAAATTCTTTTAGGATTGCTCGCAGGCGGGCTGGCAACTGGTGTCGGCGGTCACTTAGCCGCTATCTTACCGATGCTCGCATGGCAAGGCTTCTCAGTCTTTGTCGGCGCCATCCAGGCATTTATCTTTACCATGTTAACAATGGTGTACTTGTCTCACAAAGTGAGCAGCGACCATTAATATAATAACCGTTCATTTATTGAACAAAAAATAAAAATTTTTATACATTCCAAGGAGGAAAATTTCAAATGGGTCTTTTAGCAGCAGCAATTGCAATCGGTTTAGCGGCATTAGGTGCCGGTATCGGTAACGGTCTTATCGTATCTCGTACAGTTGAGGGTATCGCTCGTCAACCAGAAGCTCGTGGTATGCTTCAAACAACAATGTTCATCGGGGTTGCGTTAGTTGAGGCGATTCCTATCATCGCGGTTGTTATCGCGTTCATGGTTCAAGGTAAATAATTTTAGTTTCCAACCAATAAACGTTCCAAAATGGCGAAGATCATTTCCATGAGAACCTTCGCCATTCGTTTATGCCTATGATTATTAAGTTTATGCTTATGCTTATGCATATTAACATTATGGCAATAGCAGTAAGGGTGTCAGGCACCATTTAGTGGGTTTGCACCGTGATGATGTTGAAATTTATTTGATTGATATATTTGTTTTGGACGACTCTTGAAGGGAGTGAAGTGCGAGGTGTTAACAAGCAGTCTTGTACTAGGCGCAGCGGCTGGACATCAGTTTATTAATACTGGTGATATTATATTCCAATTGATCATGTTTATCGTCTTGATGGCATTGCTGAAGAAGTTCGCATGGGGTCCATTAATGGGCATTATGAAAGAACGGGAAACACACGTTGCAAATGAAATTGCTGCAGCGGAAAACAGCCGTCAGGAAGCGAAGAAACTATTAGAAGAACAACGTACACTATTAAAAGAAGCTCGTACGGATGCACAAGGTTTGATTGAATCAGCGAAAAAGCAAGGTGATTTGCAGCGTGAGGAAATCATCTCTACAGCCCGCGGCGAAGCTGAGCGCATTAAAGAATCAGCCAAGCTTGAAATCGAGCAGCAAAAAGAAAAAGCGGTTGCCGCTATTCGTGAACAGGTTGCAAGCCTATCAGTCTTAATTGCTTCTAAAGTAATTGAGAAGGAATTGAGTGCAGCCGATCAAGAAAAACTTATTAACGAATACATTCAAGAGGCAGGAGAAAGCCGATGAGCAGCTCTATGGTAGCAAAACGCTACGCGCTGGCTCTTCTGCAAATTGCAAGAGAACAACAGCTTCTTGGAGTAATAGAAGAGGAACTTCGTGTAGTGAAGGAAGTTGTACAATACAACCCTGAAATAAAGGCTGTTTTGAAATCTTCTAAGCTTTCACTTGAGAAGAAGAAGGAGATTGTCACTCAGGCTTTCGCTTCAGTCAATGTAAATGTACGCAATACACTGTTGATCTTAATCGATCGCCACCGCGAAGATGAAATCGTGAACGTGGCAAATGAATTTTTACAATTGGCAAATGAGGAAATGGGAATTGCCGAAGCGGTAGTCACAAGCACACGTGCATTGACAGATGCTGAGCGCAGCGCCATCTCTTCCGTATTTGCTGCGAAAATTGGCAAGAAATCACTTAGAATTGAAAATATCGTTGATTCCAATTTGCTCGGAGGCGTGAAGCTTCGCATTGGAAATCGTATATATGACGGCAGTTTGCGCGGCAAACTAGATCGTTTAGAACGTAAATTGTTAAGTTAAGACGAAAAGCGGAGGCGACCGTTAAGCGCACGACAGGACTGGAGGGCTTCGACTGAGATAAAGGAAACACGAAGAGCGATAGTGATTCGATGTTGACTTATCGTAGGGAGAAGACCGAAGTACACTAGTCGCTGGGAGCCGGAGCTGGACAATTATCGAAGTCGCATGTTGCGAAAATTATATGGAAGTATTGTAGATAGGGGTGAAACTCATGAGCATCAAAGCTGAAGAAATCAGTGCCCTGATAAAAAAGCAGATTGAAAACTATCAGGCGGAAATTCAAGTGACTGATGTCGGTACAGTTATCTCCGTTGGTGACGGTATCGCTCGTGTTCACGGCCTTGACAATGTCATGGCTGGAGAACTTGTTGAATTTTCAAACGGCGTTATGGGTATGGCACAAAACCTTGAAGAAAATAACGTCGGTATTATCATCCTTGGACCTTTCACTGAAATTCGTGAGGGTGACGAGGTTCGCCGTACAGGCCGCATCATGGAGGTTCCCGTTGGTGAGGAACTAATTGGACGAGTGGTAAACTCACTAGGTCAGCCAATTGACGGCATGGGACCAATCAATGCAACAAAAACCCGCCCTGTTGAGCAAGTTGCTACAGGCGTTATGGCTCGTAAATCCGTTCATGAGCCATTACAAACTGGTATCAAAGCGATTGACGCACTTGTGCCAATCGGACGCGGACAGCGTGAGTTAATCATCGGTGACCGTCAAACAGGTAAAACATCTGTTGCCATCGATACAATCATTAACCAAAAAGGCCAAGACATGATTTGTATCTATGTTGCCATTGGACAAAAAGAATCAACAGTACGTAACGCTGTTGAAACACTTCGTAAAAATGGCGCATTAGAATACTCAATCGTTGTATCTGCATCTGCATCACAGCCTGCGCCAATGCTATTCTTAGCACCATATGCAGGTGTTGCGATGGGTGAAGAATTTATGTTCAACGGCAAACACGTATTAATCGTATACGATGATTTAACAAAGCAGGCATCTGCTTACCGTGAGCTTTCCTTGTTACTTCGCCGTCCTCCAGGCCGTGAAGCCTATCCAGGGGATGTATTCTACTTGCACAGCCGTTTATTAGAGCGTGCAGCGAAATTAAATGATTCACTTGGTGCCGGTTCGATCACTGCGCTGCCATTTATCGAAACACAAGCAGGGGACGTTTCTGCTTATATCCCAACAAACGTTATCTCCATCACAGATGGACAGATTTTCTTACAATCCGACCTATTCTTCTCCGGTGTTCGTCCGGCGATCAACGCAGGTCTTTCAGTATCCCGTGTAGGGGGCTCTGCCCAAATCAAAGCAATGAAAAAGGTTGCAGGTACACTGCGTCTTGACCTTGCTTCCTACCGTGAATTAGAAGCATTTGCTCAGTTCGGTTCAGACCTTGATAAAGCAACACAAGCAAAGCTTGCCCGTGGTGCGCGTACAGTTGAGGTATTAAAACAAGATCTTAACAAGCCGCTTTCAGTAGAAAAGCAAGTTATGATTCTTTACGCATTAACACGCGGCTTCCTTGATGATGTTCCAGTACAGGATATCCGCCGTTTTGAAGGAGAATTCCATAACTGGTTAGACCACAACCGCAAAGACTTGTTAGACCAAATCGTAACAACGAAGGATCTTCCAGCTGACGAAGATATGGCATCAGCCATCAACGCCTTCAAAAAGACGTTTGCCGCTTCTGAACAATAAGGTCTAATATAGTTCGAAGGTGCCTGACCCCTCTTTCACCATTCAATTGTAATTGAAATGGGATTGAAGGGTCAGACCCCTTGAAAAAGAACATTCTTTGAATGAGGGTGGTGAGAACCAATGGCTTCATTACGCGATATTAAAACGCGGATTAATTCGACGAAAAAGACGAGTCAAATTACAAAAGCGATGGAAATGACATCTGCAGCAAAGTGGAACCGCGGTGTTATGAATGCGAAAGCGTTCGTTCCTTATATGGAAAAAATCCAAGAGGTAACAACATCGATTGCATTAGGTGCAGGCGGCGTGATCCATCCGATGCTGACACATCGTCCGGTAAAGAAAACGGGTTATATCGTCATGACCTCTGACCGTGGTCTTGCAGGTGCATTCAATAGTAACGTCATCCGCCGTGTCCATCAAACCATCCTAAGCCGTCATAAATCCAATGATGAATTTGCGATTATTGCGATTGGCCGGGTAGGGCGTGACTTTTTTGCGAAACGCGGGTATAACGTTGTCCTTGAAATCGCTGGTGTTTCTGACCAGCCGAGCTTTGCAGATATCAAGGATATCGCAAACGCTACAGTAGGCATGTTTACAGACGGAACAATAGATGAAATATATTTAACTTACAGTCACTATATCAGTGCCATTTCGCAGGAGGTAACGGAGAAGAAGCTGCTTCCGTTAACGGATTTAACGACTTCCCACAAGCTTATTTCCTATGAATTTGAGCCAAATGCAGAAGAAATACTAGAAGTTCTTCTCCCGCAATACGCAGAAAGCTTGATTTACGGTGCGCTATTAGACAGCAAATCAAGTGAACATGCGGCGCGGATGACCGCAATGAAGAACGCAACCGACAATGCCAAGGAATTAATCAATTCCTACACACTAATCTACAACCGTGCGCGTCAAGCTGCGATTACACAGGAAATCACCGAAATCGTCGGCGGTGCCGCAGCGCTGGAGTAAGATTATTTTTTAAAAATGAACCCCGTTTACGGGTGCTTGATAAGTTTTGTTTACGGATGCGGGTCAGCAGTTGAGACTCTATTCCTAAAACAGATACGGGTATAGTGTCTTAAGACAAGGTTCATTTTGCAAAAAAATGAACCAACTATGCTTGTTTCGGAACAGTATGTAAGGAGGGAAAAATGATGAGCAAAGGACATATTCTTCAGGTTATGGGTCCGGTTGTTGACGTTAAGTTCGATAATGGCCAGCTTCCTGAGATTTACAATGCGCTGAAAGTCGTAAGAAAAGCGCAAAATGCATCTGAAGTGGATATCAACTTAACCCTTGAAGTAGCCCTTCATTTAGGTGATGATACAGTTCGTACAATCGCGATGGCATCTACTGATGGTGTGACCCGCGGTTTGGAAGTAGAAGATACTGGTAAGCCAATTTCCGTACCGGTAGGCGAGCCAACGTTAGGCCGTGTGTTTAACGTACTAGGTGAAGCAATTGACTTGAAAGAGGACATTCCTGCTAGTGCCCGCCGTGATTCGATTCACCGCGAAGCACCAACGTATGAAAATCTTTCAACTGAGGTAGAAATTTTAGAGACTGGTATTAAGGTAGTTGACCTCTTAGCTCCATATATTAAGGGTGGTAAGATTGGTCTGTTCGGTGGTGCCGGTGTAGGTAAAACCGTATTAATCCAGGAATTAATCAATAACATCGCGCAAGAGCACAGCGGTATTTCCGTTTTCGCTGGTGTTGGGGAGCGTACTCGTGAGGGGAACGACCTTTTCCACGAAATGACGGATTCCGGCGTTATCAAGCAAACAGCGATGGTATTCGGACAAATGAACGAGCCGCCAGGTGCACGTATGCGTGTTGCCTTGACTGGTTTGACGATGGCTGAATATTTCCGTGATGAGCAAGGACAAGACGTGTTATTGTTCATCGACAATATCTTCCGTTTCACGCAAGCAGGTTCTGAGGTTTCAGCGCTTCTTGGCCGTATGCCATCTGCTGTTGGTTACCAGCCGACACTTGCTACGGAAATGGGTAAATTACAAGAGCGTATCACTTCAACTAATAGAGGTTCTGTTACATCGATCCAAGCGATTTACGTTCCAGCCGATGACTACACTGACCCGGCTCCGGCAACAACTTTCGCTCACTTAGATGCGACAACAAACCTTGAGCGTAAGCTTTCTGAAATGGGTATTTATCCTGCGGTGGATCCACTTGCTTCAACTTCTCGTGCCTTGTCACCTGAGATTGTTGGCGAAGAGCATTACGATGTTGCTCGTCAAGTACAGCAAACATTGCAAAAATATCGTGAATTACAGGATATCATCGCGATTCTTGGTATGGACGAACTTTCCGATGAGGACAAGTTAATCGTTCAACGTGCGCGCCGTATCCAGTTCTTCTTATCACAAAACTTCCACGTTGCTGAACAGTTCACTGGTCAGCCGGGATCATACGTACCAGTTAAAGAAACGGTTAAAGGGTTCAAGGAAATCCTTGAAGGTAAATATGACCATCTTCCAGAAGATGCGTTCCGTCTTGTTGGACGTATTGAAGAGGTTGTTGAGTCCGCAAAACGCATGGGCGTAGAAGCCTAAGGGCGCCAGGAGGGTAAAAAATGAAGACGATTAAAGTCAATGTTGTTACTCCCGATGGCCCGGTGTATGAATCAGATGTGGAAATGGTTAGTACGAAGGCTCAAAGTGGTGAGCTGGGCATTTTACCTGGACACATTCCGATGGTGGCTCCGCTCGAAATTGGTGCTGTGCGTCTGAAGAATGGCGGCAAAACTGAATTTGTTGCCGTCAGCGGCGGATTTTTAGAGGTTCGTCCTGATCAAGTGACGATTCTTGCCCAATCGGCAGAGAAAGCATCTGATATTGATGTGGAACGTGCCACGAGAGCGAAGGAACGTGCAGAGCAGCGGATGAGAGATCAGAAGCTTGAGCATATTGATTTCAAACGTGCAGAGCTTGCGATGCGCCGTGCCATCAACCGCCTCGCCGTATCGGAACATAGATTTTAGAATTTATATAAAAGCAGAACCCCTCCCGGTAAAGTTGGAGGGGTTTTTTTGTGGTTTGGTGTGGTTTTTACCATATTCAATATGTTTAAGTGCCTGAAAAAGGTGGTTTGAGGGGAGATGGAAAGTAATATAGTAAAAGTGGAAAGTAAATGGAGGCAAGCGGACAGTAAACTGGTCAAAGTGGAAAGTAAATGTTGCAAAGCGGAAAGTAAATTGTTCGAAATGGAAAGTAAGAAAGGTGTAGCAGTAGTGAGTGGTTGATTAAGTGTTCAAATTTGTTGATAAAAGTGTAAAAGTTGTTGATAAGAAGCGGAAAGTTGTTGATAGAAGAGCAAAAGTCGTCGATAAATGGTTCAAAGTCGTTGATAAGAGGAATTTTGTGTGAAAAGGTCCAACAATTACCCCACTGCCAGCCTTTTGTCTGGCTATTTAATGGTAGGAAAGGGCTAGTTTATCTGTAAACGGCATGATAAGGACAATTCTGCATATGATGGTAGGGTAAATAACTTAATACCAGTCGATTAGTATTTTGATATAAGTTAACATGAGTGCTGATACATATTGAGTGTAGTAATGGTGTGATGATGCCCTGTTATTTTTTTAATGGGAGGATGGAAAGTGAACAATTAATGACAAATCTCACTGACATTGGTAGGATTATGATATTAAATAGGGGTTGTTGTCGAATTTTTAATGTAGCTTGGCGGTTATCCAGGCACGTCTCTTCCGCTGACGCTCCAGATCACGTGCACCTGTACCCGTTCTCTGGAATGGGTATTGCCGGTTCGCTTTTGCGGCATCTCTGAAGTGAATTCAGGAAGCCTTTCAGCGAGATCACGCAAAAGCTCATAGGAGGGGACCCCTTGTCGACGGACCGGTGCAGCTGTAATTTGGAAATCCATCGCCGGTGCTGTCGCACCTGCGCTTCGGAAGATCACCGAAGCTTGCGAAAATCTTGGTAAAAAGCCACTTTGGAGAGCGAGCTCTCCAGCGGCTTTTTACCAAGATTTTCGCGGCGATGGAATTTCCAATTTATATTAGATTGGCTTGTCGACAGGGGTTTGTAACAATGCTATAATGAATTCGGTTACAATATTCATTAGTATGAAAATTTACAACATTGGAGGGGATAGACATGGAACTTCTAAATGTATATCAGAATAACTATCTGATAGTTTTTGTGTTTCTATGTCTTGGGGTGCTGCTGCCTGTGGTGGCGTTATATTTGGGTAAACTTCTGCGTCCGTTTAATCCGAGTGATGCGAAGTATACCACATATGAGAGCGGTATTGAGCCATTTCACGATTCCCGTGTGCAGTTCAATGTCCGCTATTATATTTTTGCCCTGATGTTTGTTATTTTTGATGTAGAAACGGTGTTTTTATATCCATGGGCGGTCGCTTATGATAAACTGGGCATTTTTGCGCTCGTCGAAATGCTAATTTTCGTAGCGATGCTGTTAATTGGCCTAGTGTATGCTTGGAAAAAGAAGGTGCTACGATGGATTTAAAACTAGAAAACTTATCACCTGCGGAAATCAAAGAGTTAGAAAGAAATGTATTTTTTGCCACGCTGGAGCAAATTAAGGGTTGGGCACGGAGTAATTCCTTGTGGCCAATGACATTTGGTCTGGCTTGTTGTGCGATTGAAATGATGGGTACCGGTGGCGCAAACTATGACCTTGACCGTTTTGGGACGATTTTCCGTACGTCACCGCGGCAGTCGGATTGTATGATTGTTTCCGGTACGGTTACGAAAAAAATGGCGCCAATCCTGCGCCGGTTATATGACCAAATGCCGGAGCCGAAATGGGTAATTGCCATGGGTTCCTGCGCGACTGCCGGCGGACCGTATGTCAAGTCGTATTCGGTAGTAAAGGGTGTCGATCAAATTGTACCTGTTGATGTCTATATTCCTGGATGCCCGCCAAACCCGGCCGCATTAATTTATGGGATTAATAAATTAAAAGGAAAAATTCGTTACGAAGCGAAGACTGGGAAGAAGGTGATTTAAGCAATGAGCGGGGAAAAAGATCTCGATCAATTAAAGAGAGAAGCCGCTGAGAAGGCTAAAGCTGCGGCGTTAGCGAAGCGTAAGGCGAAGGAAGCGGGAGTTGCGGAACCGAAGCCGAAGCCGTCCGAACCGAAAGCGGCAGAAACACCAGCAGCAGCTGGCGATGATGCTGATTTAGCAAAGAAAAAAGCAGCAGCGGCCGCGAAGGCGAAGGCTGCGGCGCTGGCGAAAAAGAAACGCGAAGGCATTGCCGATGAACCTGTAACTGCAGCTGAAGAAGTAACTGCGGCGGAATCTGCACCACCAGCTGACGAAGTACCGGCAGCGGGCGATGCGGATGACCTGGCAAAGAAAAAGGCAGCAGCGGTTGCAAAGGCAAAAGCGGCAGCAGCAGCAAAGCGGAAGGCAATGGAACTGGCAGGAGGCAGCGCGCCTGCACAGGCTGGCGATGAAGCCCAGGCTGCAGAGGCAAGCAGTGCGGCAGACAGCAGCGGCGATGCCGACGATTTAGCGAAGAAAAAAGCAGCAGCGGTCGCCAAAGCAAAAGCGGCGGCAGCGGCAAAGCGCAAAGCGATGGAATTAGCCGGAGGCGACGCACCAGCAGAAGAAAGTGCGCCAGCAGGTGACGATGCGAAAGCGAAAGCAGCGGCAGCAGCCAAAGCAAAAGCAGCGGCGGCAGCAAAGGCAAAGGCAGCAGCGGCGGCCAAGGCCAAAGCGGCCGGAGCGGGAGCTGGGTCGGATGCAGCGGCAGGCGGCGATGATGAGAAAGCGAAGGCCATTGCGGCGGCGAAAGCCAAGGCGAAGGCAGCGGCAGCGGCCAAAGCGAAAGCAGCAGCCGGCGGCAAAGCAGCCGACACAGCAGCAGCGGAAACGGCGGCAGCGCCATCACCCAATCAGCCTTATTTAGATAAGTATGTAAAGGTGATTGCTGAAAACCTGGGTGCAGATGTTTTAGAAGACTCTTATATTAATAAACTATCCAAAGATGTTCCGACACTTGTGGCAAAGCGTGATACATATTTTAAAGTGGCTCAATTTTTAAAATACAATGAGCTGCTAGGGTTTGACTATCTATCTGAGCTGCATGGGACGGATTTTGAAACACACATGGAAGTCTATGTTCACTTATACTCATACAAAAATCGTCAAACAGTGGCGTTAAAAGTGAAGATTGACCGCGATGAACCAACAATCGAGTCCTTGCAGCCAATTTGGGCAGGAGCAAACTGGCCTGAATGTGAAGCTTATGATTTACTGGGAATTAAGTTTACAGGACATCCGAACTTGCATCGGATTCTGCTGGGCGAAGATTGGGTTGGCCATCCACTGCGCAAAGATTATGAACAGTACGATGTGGAGGTGTAGAGGGTGATCAGAACAGAAGAAATGTTACTAAACGTCGGTCCTCAGCACCCTAGTACGCACGGAGTATTCCGGCTTGTCATTAAAATTGATGGAGAAATCATTACCGAGGCAACACCAGTTATCGGGTATCTGCACCGCGGAACTGAAAAATTGGCTGAGAATCTGCAGTATACACAGATTATTCCTTATACTGACCGGATGGATTATTTGTCAGCGATGACCAATAACTATGTGATTTGTCATGCGGTTGAAACAATGATGGGGACTCAAGTGCCGGAACGGGCAGAGTATCTGCGTGTAATTGCGATGGAGCTTGGACGCGTTGCGAGCCATCTTGTGGCCTGGGGCACATACATCCTTGACCTTGGGGCGACTAGTCCGTTCATCTATGCTTTCCGTGATCGTGAAATGATTATCAATATGCTGAACGAGTTATCAGGCGCACGGTTGACGTTCAACTATATGCGTGTCGGCGGCGTGAAGTGGGATGCACCTGAAGGCTGGATTGACAGGCTGAGAGATTTTATCCCATATATGCGTGAGCAGCTTGCAGGCTATCATGAGCTTGTCAGCGGCAACGAAATCTTTTTGGACAGGGTAAAAGGGATTGGCCGCTATACGAAAGAAGAGGCGCTTCAATACTCCCTGAGCGGACCGAATCTGCGCTGTACCGGCGTGAAATGGGACCTAAGGAAAGATGAGCCTTATTCGATTTATGATCGCTTTGAGTTTGATGTTCCGACAGCGGAGGAAGGGGATTGCCTGGCCCGTTATAATCTTCGTCTAGCTGAGATTGAACAATCGCTGAGAATCCTGGAGCAGGCAGTGGAACAGTTTCCAGCAGAAGGAGAAATTTTGGCGAAGGTGCCGAAAATCATTAAGGCGCCAAAAGGGGAAGCTTTTGTCCGCATTGAATCACCGCGCGGCGAAATTGGCTGCTATATTGCCAGTGACGGCAAAAAGGAACCGTATCGCTTAAAGTTTAGAAGACCATCATTCTATAATCTGCAAATTCTCCCGAAACTACTAGTAGGCGAAAATATTGCAAATCTGATTGCTATTTTAGGGGCAATTGATATTGTCCTTGGGGAGGTGGACGGCTAATGATGGAAGAGTTGCTCCATTCAAGTCCCGGCTGGGTGAATTTTGGGATCTTCTTTTTAATGGGAGTGGTCTTGCTTTTAGTCGTATTAGGCTTCGTTACCTACGGAATTTTAGCAGAGCGGAAGGTTATGGGGTACATGCAGCTCCGCCACGGTCCAAACCAATTGGGCGGTAGATTCGGTTTGCTGCAAACCGTTGCCGACGTTTTGAAGCTTTTACTAAAAGAGGATATTATTCCGAAGGCAGCTGACCGGCCATTATTTATTCTGGCACCGATTGTTGCGTTTGCGCCATCATTCATGGTATTGGCAACATTGCCGTTTACCGATAAGTTTCAGTTTGCCGATATTGGTGTCGGCTTGCTTTATTACATTTCCGTATCCGGGTTAACCGTCTTTGGAATGGTGCTCGGCGGCTGGGCTTCGAATAACAAGTACGCCCTTTTAGGCGGCATGCGGGCAGCGGCACAGATGATTTCCTATGAAATCCCGCTTGTGATGTCCGTTATTGGAGTTATTCTGTTGTCCGGAAGTTTAAATCTAAATACAATAGTCGCACAACAAGAGCATGGCTGGTTTATTTTATTGCAGCCAATTGGCTTTATCGTCTTTTTTATCGCATCGATTGCGGAATTAAACCGGACACCGTTTGACTTGCCGGAGTCGGAGAACGAACTTGTTGCCGGCTACTTCGTTGAATATGCCGGATTCCGCTGGGCATTCTTCATGCTTTCCGAGTATGTGTATGTATTTGGAATGTCGGCTCTGACAACGGTTGTGTTCCTTGGAGGCTGGCTGCCGCCATTCGCATTCCTTGGCTTTATTCCTGGGGCCGTATGGTTTGCTCTTAAATTCTGTGCCGTCGTCTTTATGTATTTCTGGATCCGCAGCACGCTGCCGCGTTTCCGCGCTGACAGACTCATGGAATTTGGCTGGAAAGTATTGCTGCCAATCGCCTTGGCCAACATCTTCCTAACCGCCATACTCAAATCACTATTCTTCTAATAGGTGAACAACTAGAACCATCAAAATGGTGCCTCACACCAATACAAGCATTCCCACTGTGTAAGTGGTAAGAATGGTGCCTGACACCGATAACAATTTTTAAACTGTAAAAGGGGTGAAAAACGTGCTTGGAGTATTTAAAGGCTTGAAATATACCCTGAAACAATTATCGCGGGAGAAGGTTACGTACGATTATCCAAATAAGCCGCTTCCGCTGCCAGACCGCTTTCGCGGGATCCAAAAGTTTTATCCGGAGAAATGTATCGTATGTAATCAGTGTGCACAGATTTGCCCGACGGATTGTATTCAATTAACGGGTAAAAAGCACCCGGACCCGACGAAAAAAGGGAAAATCATTGACACGTACGACATTAACTTTGAAATCTGCATCCTTTGTGACCTGTGTACAGAGGTGTGCCCAACAGAAGCCATCATCATGACGAATAACTTTGAGCTCGCCGAATACAGCCGGGACATGTTATTTAAGAACCTGGAATGGTTAGATGAAAACGACGAAAACATACGGCAGGTGAATAAAGCATGACATTTTCAGGCGAATTCCTCGCTTTTATGGGAATCGCACTTGTTGCGATCATCGGGGGCGTGCTTCTGTTGAACCTTAATAAGGTTGTTCATATGGTCGTTGCCCTCATCTTCACTTTCGTCGCCATCGCCGGCATTTATGTACTGCTGTCTGCCGAGTTTGTGGCAGCCGTGCAAATTCTGATTTATTCAGGTGCGATCACGATCATCATGCTATTCGGAATCATGTTAACGAAGCATGATGATGAAAGTGAACCAAAGACAGGCAAATGGCGGAAGATCCTGGTGTTTTTAGGAATCTTAGGCTTTGCTTTTGCCGTCTACATCGGCATTTACAATTTCAATATTGAACAAGTACCGACCCAGCTGCATGAAAACAATACCTTCCAAATTGGAGAGGTCCTTTACTCAAAATATGTGATTCCGTTTGAGTTAACATCGGTATTACTCTTAGTCGCACTAGTTGGTTCGATTATCTTAGCTAAAAATGAGAAGAAGAAGGAGGCGGATGAGGAATGAGTTCAGTTCCCGCTTCAGCCTTCCTGGCACTTGCACTGATATTATTCTGCATCGGGTTGTACGGTGCGTTGACGAAAAAAAACACCGTCATCATCTTGATTTCGGTCGAATTGATGCTGAACGCCGTTAACATTAACTTGGTGACCTTCAGCAAATACGGGTTGAACCCGTCAATCACAGGTCAAATCTTCGCCCTGTTTGCCATCTGTGTGGCAGCAGCCGAAGCAGCTGTCGGACTTGCGATCTTAATTTCGCTTTATCGCAGCAAGAAAACCGTCAACATCGACGAAATGAACACAATGAAAAACTAAACGTAGACAGACAACTTTGGGTGTCAGGCACCATTACTCCTACGCGAGAGTGGTAAAGGGTGTCAGGCACCATAATCGACAAAATTCGGGTCGTGACAGGCATGCTTCTTCGCTGCCACCCATGTCACCTCCTGGATAAAGGGGATAGTGATAATGATGGAGAATGCATGGCTCATACCGCTTTTCCCGCTATTATCGTTTTTGATCCTTCTTCTATTCGGTAAGCGACTGAAGGAGGCGAGTGCTTATGTGGGGATTCTTCTCACGCTGGCATCGCTTATCTATTCGATTTTGGTGTTATTTGAGCGCTTTTCAGAGCCAACATACAGTATAAAGTTTGACTGGCTCACGATAGGAGATCTGCATCTAACAGCGGGCTTTGAAGTGAATCAATTAAATGCATTGATGCTGTTTATCGTATCGCTCGTAAGTTTCTTAGTACATACCTACTCCAAAGGGTACATGCATGGAGATGAGCGGTTCCCAGTATTCTATGCTTATTTAGGATTATTTACGTTTGCAATGCTCGGCCTGGTGATTTCGCCAAACCTTTTGCAAACCTACATTTTCTGGGAGCTTGTTGGTGTTGGTTCCTTCCTATTAATCGGTTTTTATTATTACAAAGAAGAAGCAAAGGCTGCTGCCAAAAAGGCGTTCATCATGACCCGTATCGGGGACGTGGGCCTCTTCATCGGCATGATCCTGCTCTTCTGGGAAACAAAATCATTTGAATACAGCGAAATTTTTGCAGCGGTTGACGCTGGTGCTGTATCGCAAACAATGATTACCTTAACGGCCATCTTAATTTTCATCGGAGCTGTCGGAAAATCAGGTCAGTTCCCGCTCCACACATGGCTTCCAGATGCGATGGAAGGTCCGACACCTGTTTCGGCCCTCATCCACGCCGCCACAATGGTTGCTGCCGGGGTATATTTAGTCGCTGCCTTATTCCCGCTGTTCGCAGCGAGCAAAACGGCGCTGTTAACCATTGCCGTCATCGGCGCGGTCACCGCCATCTTTGCTGCAAGCATCGGCCTTGTGCAAACGGATATCAAACGAGTACTCGCTTACTCAACAGTTTCACAGCTCGGCTACATGATGCTGGCACTCGGTTCCGCCGGATACGTTGCCGGTGTGTTCCACTTAATGACACACGCATTCTTTAAGGCGCTCCTGTTCCTTGCTGCCGGTTCCGTGATCCATGCGGTCCATACGCAGAACATCGAGGAAATGGGCGGACTTTGGAAAAAATTAAAACTGACCGGGCCGCTATTCTTAATCGGAACACTCGCCATCAGCGGTGTGCCGGGGCTTTCCGGATTCTTCAGTAAAGATGAAATTTTAATCGCTGCCTGGGAAGGCGGACATCCTGTTCTCTTCCTGCTCGCACTGATCGCAGCATTCATGACAGCATTCTATATGTTCCGCTTGTTCTTCATGGTCTTCACCGGTGAAGCACGAGGCACGCACAAAAATGTACACGAATCACCAAGCAACATGACCTACCCGATGATTCTGCTCGGCATCTTAGCTGTCATCGCCGGTTATGTGAACACACCATGGTTCGGTTCGTTCCTTGGCGACTGGCTTGTCGATGGCAACCCTGCACTCGGTCACGGCCATATCGAAGGACCAGCTTGGATTATGATCGCGGCAACCGTTGTTTCCTTAGCGGGAATCTACCTTGCTTACTTGATGTACAACAAACGCAGCATCGCCCGCAACGCCATTAGCGGCACGGGGGACACGCTGCACACGATTTTACTGAACAAATATTATGTCGACGAGTTTTATAAAATGACCGTCATCGCCGCAACAACTGCGATCAGCTATTTGGCTAAATTCATCGATGTCTTCATTGTTGAAGGACTTGTCAAAGGCGTTGTCGGCATTGTTCAAGGGCTTGGCCAAACTGGTTCGAAAATGCAGAGCGGCCAGGTTCAAACATATGGGGCAGTCGCCTTCATCGGACTTGCACTGCTCGCCGTCATCTTTGCGTTAACAGGGGGGTACTTACGATGAATTTACATTCCGTTCTATCAATCCTAGTATTCTCCCCAATACTCGGAATCATCGTTTTGGCCTTCATGCCGAAACAATCAGAAAAAGCAATCAAACTAGTCGGTTTCTTAGCGACGCTGCCGGCATTATTCTTGGCGCTCGCGGCCTATCTCCATTTTCAATGGGGCAAGGACCTCGCTGACTTTGCGGTCTCAAAAGCGTGGATCCAATTTCGCGGACTAGGCGTTCAAGAGCCGTTTTTTGCGGTGAATTATGAGCTAGGCCTCAGCGGCTTTCAACTGCTGCTCGTGGTCCTGACTGCCATCGTCGCGACACTATCAGCGATTGCCGCTGCACGGTTTGTGAAAAAGGAATGGAAAGGCTACTTCATGCTGTTCCTTCTTTTAGAAATCGGCATGCTTGGCGTCTTTACCGCTGAGAACTTAATCCTGTTCTTCATCTTTTTCGAGGTGACCCTCATCCCAACGTTCTTCTTAATCGGAAAATGGGGCTATTTTGAAAAAGAAAAAGCGGCTTACAGCTTCTTAATTTATAACGGTTTAGGATCAGCCGTGCTCCTGATCGTCATCATGATTCTGTTCGCAAAAACAGGTACAACAAATATCGACTTATTGACACAAATGATGGCCGACCCAAGCGCACCGCTTTCGAGCGACCTGAAAATGGGACTTCTTATTGGCCTATTGATTGCGTTTGGTGTTAAACTGCCAATTTTCCCATTGCACAGCTGGATGCTGAAGGTGCACGTTCAAGCACCGCCATCCGTTGTTATGATCCACTCTGGGATTCTATTAAAAATTGGTGCGTACGGCTTAATTCGTTTTGGAATGGGGATTTTTCCCGAGCAGTTTGGAACCCTTGCGACGCTGATCGCGATTCTTGGGGTCATCAACCTCCTCTACGGGGCATTCCTGGCGTTCATTCAAACAGATTTTAAAATGGTTTTGGCTTATTCATCGATTTCCCACATGGGCATTGTGCTCATCGGACTTGCGGCGTTAAACGAGGCCGGGGTGCAGGGAGCGATTTTCCAAGTAGTGTCGCACGGCTTGATTTCGGCGTTATTGTTCTTCCTCGTCGGCGTCCTGTACGAGCGGACCGATACATCTTTAATCGAAAATCTCGGCGGTATGGCGAAGGGGATGCCGATTGCCGCAGGCTTCCTGCTTGCAGGCGGGATGGCGTCACTCGGACTTCCTGGTATGTCCGGATTCGTCAGCGAATTTATGGCCTTCCTTGGCCTGTTCCAGGGATTGCCGTGGATTGCTGCTGTCGGAACGATTGGAATTATTATGACAGCTGCCTACTTGCTGCGCGCCGTTCTCGGCATCACTTATGGCAAGTCGCACCGTGAATTCACCGGCGTGCTTGACTTAAAAGGTGTGGAATTCGTGCCTGTCGTTGTTCTTATGGCTTTAATCGTGTTAATCGGTGTTTATCCAAGTGTTCTAAGCTCTCCGCTGCAAACTACACTGGAAACCATCATGCTAGGGTTAGGAGGGTGATGAAGGATGGATTTAAAGACATTGACATCATTTAACTGGAGTGTCATGACACCAGAGTTCATCATCCTTGGTGTCACCGCACTACTGACATTGTTAGATTTATTTTTGCCGAAAAAAACAGATCGCCGCATCCTTGGGTGGATCGCCATTGCCGGGGTTGCTGCAGCGATCGTTGCAGTATTCAGCCTGCTTGGCACGGAGCCGACGTCGATTTTAGAAGATACCTTCACGCTTGATGCGTTTGGGAAGGCGTTTAAAGTGATCTTGCTTGCCGGCTCGGGGCTGGTCCTGTTTTTAGCCATCAGCTATAAGGCAAAGGATGGACTTGAAGAGTACCGCGGCGAGTTTTATTACTTGTTCTTAACCGCCTTGCTGGGTGCAATGATTATGACGTCAAGCGGCGACTTAATCACGTTATTTATCGGCTTAGAATTGTTATCTATTTCTTCTTATATATTAGCGGGGATCCGCAAGCACAACTTACAATCGAACGAATCCGCGATGAAATACGTCATTAACGGCAGTATTGCCACAGCGATCACTTTGTTTGGGATGAGCTATGTGTACGGCTTAACCGGCTCAACCAACTTATTCGAAATCGCGACTACCTTAGCGGCAATTACCGACGGGCAGCAGTCTTACTTGATCGGCCTTGCGTTCTTGATGATTTTCGTCGGCTTGTCATTCAAATTGGCAGCGGCACCGTTCCACATGTGGGCGCCTGACGTCTACCAAGGAGCGCCGACACCGGTGACGGCTTTCTTAAGTGTCATTTCGAAGACAGCCGGCTTTGTCATCGTCATCCGTATCCTTGTTGCTGTTTTTTACAATGCGGCACCAGAGGCTACTGGACAGGGCATCCTGTTCAAAATGCATGATTATCTTGCGGTTATTGCCGCGGTGACAATGATTGTCGGTAACGTCGTTGCCCTGAAGCAATCGAATATTAAGCGAATGTTCGCGTACTCCAGCATCGCCCATGCCGGGTACATCCTTGTCGCATTGACGACGATGAGTTCGAACATGGTGTATTCCATCTGGTTCTACCTGCTCGCTTACATGTTAATGAACCTTGGCGCATTCGCAATCATCCAAGTGGTATCCGAGCAATCCGGCGGGGCGAAGATTGCAGACTTTGCCGGTCTTTACCGCCGCTCACCGATCCTTGCCGTGCTGATGGGCATCCTGCTTGTTTCCTTAGCGGGCTTCCCGGGCACAGCCGGATTCATTGGCAAATTAAACATCTTTGTCGGCGCCTTTTACGGCACGCCGCACTATGTGCTGGCATCAATCATGATCGCCACCACCGTTGTGTCCTACTTCTATTATTTCGGCGTCATGACGCAAATGTTCTTCCGTCCGGCAACTGATGACCGCAAGCTGAACATTCCATTCGGCATCGTCGTCGTCCTGCTCGTCGCAGTCGTCGGCTCCGTGCTGTTCGGCATCATGCCAAACATAGCGCTGGACTTCTTGAACAATTTGAAGTGATTTATTGGGGGAAAAATCCGCGGTCAATTTAAAGGGGTAATTTTAAAAAAGACGAGGCTTGGGGGAGCCTCGTCTTTTTGTCGTTAATCGACGACTTTAGATGGTTTATCGACAACTTTGGATGGTTTATCAACGACTTCCGACGTCGTATCAACAACTTTGGATGGTTTATCAACGACTTTTCCGCCTTTATCAACAACTTCCCATTTTTAAGCTTAAAAGCCAGGCGAATAGCCTGGCAAGGTCATTGTTTTTATGTGTTTAGGGTGGGATTAGTCGAGTTTATCCTTCACTTTTTCCTTTACTTCGCCGACGCCTTCCTTCACTTTACCCTTTGCTTTATCCCACTTACCTTCCGCTTCTGTTGAACGGTCGTCCGTTAATTTGCCCCATTGCTCTTTCGCTTCGCCTTTCACCTGGTCCACGCTGCCTTTTAATTTGTCCTCGTTCATGTCTAGTTCCTCCTATCAATCTATGAATGTTTGTTCTACTTTTGTATTTTCCCTATTTATAGCAAGCTAAACTTCTTTTTAAGGATTATCCGGTGCATCCTTGTTTTCACCATCATTGACACCGTTATCCTGATCGACACCATCGCCGACACCTTCATCTTTCAATTTATCCTCGACATCATTCTTGATATCTTCCATATTGTCTTTTGCGTCTTTAAAGCTGTCATTCGCTTCCTTTTTTGTATCATTATCAACCTGATCTTTTTGCTCGCCATCGCTAATGCCGTTATCCTGATCGACTCCGTCACCGCAGCCGGCCAAACCGCCAAATGTCAGAATCGCCGCCAAACCGCCTGTTAGAAGTGTTTTCTTATTCATGTTAACTCCTCCTTTTTTGTGATTCGATCTGGTGACTGTATTCCCGCCAAATAGGTAGCTGAAACTTATTTTTCCACAAGAAAACTTAATCTAATGAAAAATCACCTCTTATACATCAGCGAATTCTTCTATCATTACGGACTTCTTCATTCAATGAGCGAATTTCTTGCTCCAATGAGCGAATTTCATAAGTTAATGAGCGAATTCCGACGATTAACGAGCGAATTTCCCCATTCAATGAGCGAATCTAACAAAATAACAATCTATAAAAAATGTTTGAACGGAAAGGAACGAGGGAAACCATCTATCAAACTTACTGAAAAGGAGAGATGTTACATGACATTCAACAATATGCTGAGAGGCTGGTACATATATACCGACCAAATTCCTCATCTGCTGCTGGCGCTTCTTGTATTACTCGTCGGCTGGCTGGTGGCGAAAGCAATTGGTAAGGCAGTCGAAAAGGCTTTATCAAAAACAAACCTCGATAATAAGCTGTTTTCAAATGTTGGAAGAAGAAGATACCCATCAGAAGTAATCGTCGGAAAAATTGTCTACTATATGTTATTGGTGGTCGTCTGGATTATCTTTTTCAACATGCTTCACCTCAGCTTAATTGCCGAACCGCTTGTTCAAATGGTTTCGACATTGACTGCAGCGATTCCTAATCTATTAAAAGCAGCTCTCATTCTCCTATTAGCATGGGTCGTTGCTTACCTAGCAAGAATGGCCTTTAAAAAGGGAGCAGCCATGCTCCATTTAGATCAACGCCTCGCAAAATGGAACATCTCGAGCAGTGAAGCGAATACAACAAGCACGGTGAACAGCATGGCTCAAGCCATCTTCTATCTGGTACTTCTGCTGTTTTTACCGGCGGTATTGGGGGCACTGCAGCTAGAAGGAATTTCAGAACCGTTCACACATGCCTTAACAACGATGATTGGCTTCATTCCGAAGCTATTTGCCGCCGCACTTATTGTGTTTATCGGCTGGCTGATTGCAAAAATCGTCCGCGATATTTTAACCAACTTTTTAAAAAGCATTGGGACAGACCGGCTCGGTGAACGCGTTGGCCTGATGAAATCGGCTGAAGGAGCCAATATTTCCGCGATGATTGGAAATATCGTATTCATCTTGATTTTAATTCCAACCATTATTACCGCATTAGAAAAATTAGACTTAAAAGGCATTTCGGAGCCGGCAATTGCGATGCTTCAGCAAATTGTCACACTGATTCCAAACATCATCGCTGCGATTCTATTCATTTTAGCAGGGGTATGGCTTGGAAAATGGATTGAAAAAATGGTCACGCAAATGCTATGGCGTCTACGATTCGATAATATTTTCCACCACATGGGAATCGGATCCTTAACGCCGGAGCAATCGAAATACAGTCTGTCACAGCTAGTCGGCTTGCTGGCAAAAATCATTGTGGTACTTTTATTTACCGCAGAAGCCTTACAGATTGTTCATTTACACTTCTTAGTTACGTTAGCAACAGGGGTAATCGCATACCTGCCAATGCTGTTAGCGGCAATTGTCATTCTCGGAATTGGCTTATATTTAGGGCAATTAGTGGAGCGCATGCTGCAAAATATCTTAAAACAGCGCTACTCCCGGACCTTGGCGGCGATTGCAAAATATGCGATCTTTACGATTACGCTATTCATGGCATTAGATCAATTGGGTGTTGCCCATTCGATCGTGAATGCAGCCTTCGTCCTCGTCCTTGGCGGACTGACCCTGGCATTTGGTCTGGCATTCGGTCTCGGCGGAACAGAGTTTGCCCGAAAATATTTAGGGAAATTAGACGAGAAAATAGAAGAGGAAAATTGATAGACTAAGCAATCCGAAATCCTCACTCGATTTCGGATTGTTATTTTTAGAAAGGAGGTTGTCAGGTTGCTCTTAATCAATTTATTGGCGATTGCATTGTTGATTGTCTTTACGGGTTTCTTTGTTGCGATAGAATTTGCGATTGTCAAAGTGCGGACATCGCGGATTGACCAACTGATTATGGAAGGGAAGAAAGGCGCTGCCGCGGCGAAAAAGGTCGTGACCCACCTTGATGAATATTTATCGGCCTGCCAGCTTGGCATCACGGTGACAGCATTGGGGCTTGGCTGGCTTGGGGAGCCGACAGTGGAAAAATTGTTCCATCCGCTGCTCGCAGCACTGCGCATGAATGAAGCGGTGACACATCTTGTCTCATTTTTACTGGCCTTCGCCATCGTGACCTTTATCCATGTCGTCGCCGGAGAATTGGCGCCAAAAACGGTAGCGATCCAGCGAGCGGAAATGATTACGCTGCTGTTCGCCAAACCAATCATCTTCTTTTATAAAATCATGTATCCGTTTATTTGGGCGTTAAACAATTCGGCCCGCGTGCTCGTCGGTCTGTTTGGTATAAAGCCGGCGTCTGAGCATGAATTGGCGCACTCGGAGGAAGAGCTGCGGATTCTTCTGGCAGAAAGCTATCAAAGCGGGGAGATTAACAAAAATGAGTGGAAATATGTCAACAATATTTTTGAATTTGACGAGCGTGTCGCTAAAGAAATCATGGTGCCGCGCACGGAAATGAGCTGCCTCTCAGTTGAAGATTCGATTCAGGACGTCGTGCAAACGATGAAGGAGGAAAAATTCACCCGCTATCCGGTGATGGAGGGGGATAAAGATCATATTATAGGCGTAATGAACGTGAAAATGTTTTTAACTTCTAAACTGATGAACAAGGGTGCCTATCAAAATTGGAAAATAAAATCCTATATCCAGCCTGTCATTCGGGTTATTGAAACCATCCCGATTCACGACCTGTTGATCCGAATGCAAATGGAGCGGACCCATATGGCGATCCTGCTCGATGAATATGGCGGCACATCCGGGCTGGTGACAGTCGAAGATATCATCGAAGAAATCGTCGGCGAGGTGCGGGATGAATTTGATGCCGATGAAGTGCCTGAGATTCGCAAGGTTTCCACTGCCGGATCTGGGACTGGAGAAGCGGGTAAGAACTATATCGTTGATGCGAAAGTGAGCATTTCGGAGGTAAATGAGCTGCTCGGCACGCAGTTAACTGCCGATGATGTCGATACCATCGGCGGCTGGTTCCTGACACAAAACACCGCAAGTCAATTGGGGGAGTTAGTGGATGCGGAAGGGTATTCCTTCAAAATCCATGAAGCGGACGGCTATCACATTATGTATCTGGAAATTAAAAAAGATTGAAAACAAGCCTCACGATGGGGCTTGTTTCTGTGCGTAGATACGCATTTTGGTTAGGGGGGAGGGGATGAGGTTGATAAGATGATGAGAGTTGTCGATAAACAATTAAAAGTCGTCGATAAAGCCTCCGAAGTAGTTGATAACCCCTTTTAAACTGCATCCTAAGGCAGTTCCTCGGAAGAATTATGCAGCTTTTTCTGTTTTTCCTCCATTAGCTGAATATCGTGCACAAACGTTTTGGATATGACCTTTTCAGGTCCAAATAACAAAATCTGATCGCCTTCCTGGATGGGGGTGTCATAGATATTTTTCACAATTCTCACATCGCCGCGTTTGATCAACAAGGCGATTAGCCCCAGGTTGTCATGATCCTCAGCGACTTCATTTAATGTACGATTAGCAAGCTCCGAATCTTCATATATATGCAAATCGACTAAGGTATCTTCTTTATTTTTCAAAAAAACATCCCGCATTGGCAGGTCGGCAAGCTCGATCTTTCGCGTGATTTTTCCTGTAAAACCCCGCTCTAACAATCGTTGGACGCCGTGCAGCTTTAGAATGCCAAAAACAGCGATGGCAATGGCGGCGGCTGATAAAATTTCCTTCGTCCGAAGCCCTTCGGAAAGAAACTGACTAATCGACGAGATGATTACCGCGAGGGAAAAGGCGCCAAACAGAATCAGAAAGCTCGCCAGCCTTCGGCGAACCGGGTGACCCAAGATCAGCTCGGATTCACCGGTCGTAAAGCCGGTTCCGGTCATCAACGAAATGACCTGGAAGCGGGAGACCTCCACTTTCAGCCCTGTTAGACGAAATAAAATCACAAAAATTTCAATCACGGCCCAAATGATAACCGAATAGATGCTTAAAAAGAGAAGCATATTTCACCTCTTCAAAAAAATAGCCGGGGCAAAAGTGCCCCAACCATTATTGCATTTTTTCATTATAAAACTGAACAGAATAGCCCGCGCCCTCGCTGACCATGTTGTTGTCTTCTAAGTCGTGAGGGTGGGGATGGCCGCCCTTTTCAATCGGAAGCTCCTCGCTTTTTTCAAAAACAGTCGGTTTTACTTTGCTTTTTAAGTCTCTTAAAAAGCTTTCCGCCTTGATGCGATTCGGTTTTTTTGATAACCACATGGCAGCTGATGCGCCAACACCTACAGCTAACAAGGTGTTCATACTTAAAACTTTCATCACAATCCCTCCTTAACCCTATAAATACCCTGCCCACATTGTCATTAAACGTTTCAATTTCATTATTTTTGGGGAATCAGCTAGTAAACAAGAGGGAGAGATAGGAATGGAAAAATGGATTGGGACGAACAAGTGGAAATGGGTGCAGCTGAACCAAACGGACATGAACCATCTCGAGCGGGAGGTTGAGCGGGATGGCTATACGGAATCCTGGCTTGAGCAGGTTCAGGAGAATACGACCAACTGCCTCCGGGTGGACTGCTTGGAAAATGGGGAAAAGGCGGTAAAAGGGTCAATTATCTATAAACAACATTTTGCCAGGGAGGACGATAATAAAATATTTCATTTTTATTTGACGACCCATAAGCTGGTGACGATTAATCTTGAATTGGAAACGGATCAGCAAGTGCTTGCCCAACAATTAGCCAGAACGAAAAATGCCGTTGACGGCTTTTTATTTTTCCTCGGGGAGCTGATGAATGAGATGCTAGTGGAGATTGATCAGTTTGAGAAGGCCCTCAAAACGCTGATTTGGAGCGTGCGTAAGCGGAATGAAACGAGCATTCTTGAACTTGTCTATACACGAAGGCATGAGCTTTTGGTGTGTAAAAATCTTCTGATTCCGATTAAGGAGGTCAAAATGGCGATTGAGGAAATCAATCTGCACGGCAGCGGCAGTGAGGAAATTTATAATAGTACTTCTAAACGGATTGAGCGGGCGAGGGTGCTGCTGAACGAGTATGAACATGAGCTCGATTCGATTATTAATTTAGAGGAGGTCATTTCTTCCCATCGCGGCAACGAGATTATGAAAACCTTGACGGTGATGACGACGATCTTTACCCCGGTTATGGCCTTTGGGGCGTTATGGGGGATGAATTTCAAAAATATGCCGGAGCTTGGTTGGCGGTTCGGCTATATTTTTTCGATTGTAATGATCATCATCTCCACGCTGCTTTTATATGGCTATTTAAGATACAAGGGCTGGACCGGCGACCTGTTGAAAGGGAAAAAGAAGGGCTCATTTTTCAAATAGGGGTTTAGAAGGAGGGGGGCGTGGTATAACACTAGTAAGGTTATAAATTAGATAACCTGACTGAAGAATCCAGCTTTTTACTAGAAAGAGGGTGGTGTAAATATGTGGTTGCCTGTTCGATAAACCTGTGTTTAGGCAAAGGATGAAAGACAGCAATCTCAGGAGGAGGAAACAATCATGGCTAAGAATGTTGCAGACCAGAAGGAAATGGAAGAACAGCTGAAAAGAGAAGAGCCATTTTCCAAAAGTAACGACAAAGAACGTGATAGGCAAGCCAAAGAGGATGGTCCTTCCAGGAACAGAGATGATACGCAGCAGGACGGACAAAGATACGGGGACGAAATTTCTAAGAATGCTGACCCGGAGCTGCAGCAAGATAGGCAGCGTGAAGCTGAGCTTGAGCAGCAAAACGGGCAAGGGTTCGAAGACGGCACATCCATGCAGGGCGATATAAAGCGTCAGCAGCAAAAGGATCCCGAGGGCATCCCAATGGAACGTGAAATCGAACAATTATATGGACATCGGGAGAAAGAATTCCCCGCCAAACATGAAGAAAGAGAACGGCAAGAAGTAGACAGGGAATGAAGCTGAAAGCTGGTTCGTCTCGATGGATCATAATTTAAAATAATAAATCAACGCCCGGAGTTTTCTGGGCGTTGATTTTTCGTGTTCAAGTTTCCTCCGTGCATGTTATTGAAACGAGCTCTCCATGATAAAATCCGGCCGTTTTTTCAGGTATTCAATCTTTTTCGCCTGGTACATTTGATCCTTGAACTGATAGGTTATAAGGATGCCGCCTTCGGTTGGGGGAGAAAGCTGGCCGCTCATAAAAACCACTAATTCGTTTTGATAGACAGAAAAATCAATGATCTCATGTTTCAAATAGCCATAAAAAGTATCAATGGTTTTCTTCCTGCCAATGGTGATTTCGACTTGGTCATTGGATACTTTTTTCATATGTACATTCTTTTTGATGATCGCCTCTGGATGATCAATTAAAATTTCCTCATATACTTCTCCCGCATTTGTTTTCGTTTTCTGCAGGACGTGTGCTTCGGTAACGAGTATTCCTGTGCCATGACCAGTGGTTAGGATGACCACTAACTCTTCTTTTCCGTCCTGGTTGATATCTTCGAAAAAAAATCTCGGACCATAGGAAGGAGCATCGGAACTTCTCCAGTAAGGGAACCATCTGATTCCTTCATCCGTCTGCAGCCGGAATTTTTCTAAGTGTCCTTCTCTTTTTGTTGCATAAAGAGCCGCTTTTGCTTTCTTTAGCGTGGCGACCACTTCCGATTGCGGTTCTCCTTTGTTTGAGATATGCAGCGTCTTGTTTTTCTCATCATATTCTACATCCAGTTTCAGCTCGCTGCTGATCGATTCAAGGGCAACAAAGGGCGACCCGCCGATGATTCGAACAATGGAAGAAGTATCGGATATGGAAGTGCCGAAAATCGGCTGTCCATTGACAAATACCTTGAAAGGAGCCGCAGCAAAAGTAACAGGAACAACGGTAATCAATAGCAAAATAATGACGGAGAAACAGCACTTTAATTTCATCTAATCAACGGCCTTTTGGGAGTTTTATTTTTTTATTTTTCCCAGGTTGGCTCTTAATTAGTAAAAAATAGAGTGGGGGATCTGTAGGCGCAGGGTAGAAAGTGACTTCGGCGCAATAGGAGTATATAAATCACAGTATATAACAAAATATTTGAAGGATGAAATATGTAGGAGGATTTCTTTGCAACAGTTTACTTACCAAGTACCGTTCACGGTAGCTAAGACAACAAAAATACCAATGATAAACAAACAGGGTGACCCTGTTTTTGAGATACAAAAACAGCCGCATCGTTTTCTTGCCAACATCATCGACTCGTCATTACGTTATGGTTTACCCTATTGTTATCGAATTTCCAAGATGAACGGGCAGCGCCTTTACAGTATGGACTGTGCGTTTCCTGGCGTTCGTTATAAATTGATTGAACATACATCACAACGTACAGTCAAAATTGTATCGCATAGAGTCCAATTAATCGAAAAAGCGTATTCGTTTTCGTTGGGTAACCAAGAATATTATTTTGAGAAAGATTATACAAATGCGGGCTACTTAAAATGTAATAATAAACAGGTTGCCACTGTGTCAATGCCGATCGAGACAAAAATTCAGACAAAAATGGATACAATGATAGTAAACGCAATAACAGAAGAAATTGCAGCACTAGCTGCGGTATTGTATCATACGTTTTATTATTATGGTGCATAGAAAAGCTTATTAGAAAGGCTGTTTTCGTAAACATTGTTGTCATTTTACAAATTCAAACTCATAAATGTTTCGTTTTCGATGTAAATTTATACTTTAACCATTATATATTTAACGGTCAAACCGGTCTATGAGCGAATTGTGGTGTTCAATGAGCGAATTTACAGTTTCAATGGGCGCATTTCAATGTTTAATGAGCGGATTTTGCCATTCAGTGAGCGAATCCAAGAAAGATACAGCAAATAACAATCTTTCCATTATGAGAGACATTTTTACAAAGGAAAAGTTCCCTATACCGATTGGATTTACAGAGGAGAATGTCAATCCACGGGTAAAGAGGACTTACCGGCGCCAATGAGTTGGGATTCGGCTGTCACAGATAGTACAACACGTGTTTTTTCCGACAAGCTGATCATGTTTCATGTATCAGCAATGGTTGCAGCAGGGATCGGAAATTTTGGCATGGCAATGGCTGCAAGTCCTAGAAGGGATTTAGGTACGAAATATGCGTCATTAATCCCGGAAATTTCCCTTTACGCGGAGGATGGAGCCAATATCATGATCAAACACGGCTGGCTGGAGGAGCCGCCGCAGGCAGATGACCGTGAGGATTTGGTGAAGGGGTAGAAGGATGACGGGCCAGCCATTAATGGTTGGGCGATCATTTGTCCCTAATAGTTATATACCAAAAAGACGCTTCCATTGGGAGCGTCTTTATTACTGTTTCAGAACATGTGTTCGTTTTGTGGGACAATTCAAATAGACGGGTCTATACTTGACCTTCATATTATTAGTATAAACTATTCGAAATTATAAGTCTATATATTTTGGAAAATTTGTTTTATAGTTTTTATACCCGGCCGGGACAAAGCGCAGTGAAAAAGGGGGGATCAGATGCAGGTTCGTTTATGGGATACCAATTTGAAGGTGCGGTTAATCGGCGAGGGTCTGTATAACATGTTGTTTTGGATGTATTTCCCGTTTATTACGGTTTATTTTAGTGAGGCGTTGGGCAGCGGGATGGCCGGTCTCTTGATGACGGTCCCACCGATCTTCAGTATGTTTGGGAGTTTGCTAGGGGGAGCTTTAACGGACCGGTTAGGACGGCGGCCCGTCATGCTCATGGGGGCTTCGCTCCAAACGTTGATGTTTGTAATGTTTGCGGTGTCGCCATCCCCTTGGATGGATTACGCCGCCTTTATTGGGATTGGAATTGGTGGTGCCATCTACCGGCCCGCAAGCTCAGCGATGGTGGCCGACCTCGTTCCGGCACAGAGCCTTCGCGAGGTATTCGCCACCTTCACGACGGCCAATAACATTGGGGCGGTGCTTGGACCGGCACTGGGAGCGATATTCTTTTTCCATTACCGTCAGGAGTTGCTGTGGACCTGTGCAGGGGTCCTGCTGGTCTATTTCATCGCCATTTATTTCATGGTTCATGAAACATTGCCCAATTCGGCGAAAGGGACAACGATAAAAATGACCGGAGTATTCAAGGAACAATGGAAGGGATATGGCATTATTTTTCGTGATAAAGTGTTCCTTGTCTACATTTTGGCAGGCATCTGTGCGCTAATTCCAATTATGCAGCTGGATCTCTATTTGCCGGTGTTCGTCATCAATCATGTTCCAACACAAGCGCTATTTACATGGAATGGTTCTCCTTTGATGCTGTCCAGCAAGGAAGTATTTGGCTGGCTCGTCGGATTTAATGGTCTGTTGTTTGTCTTGTTCGTTTTGCCCGTCACGAAATGGTTCGGCAAATGGAAGGAGCGCAATGTCTTCATCCTTTCCTCGCTGCTTTCCGGATTTGGCACCTTTTTCGTCGGATTGAACACGAATATATGGTATTTGTTTTTTATCACCATCATCTTCACCTTTGGCGAAATGGTCCGCTCGCCGGTGACACAGAGCTTCATCAGCCGCTATGCCCCGGACCATGCCAGAGGACAGTACATGGGGGCTGACAGCCTGCAGTACACAATCGGCAAATTTTTGGCACCATTGATGGTGTTCCTGTCGGGGTGGGTGCCGCCAATGGGGGTCTTCAGTATCATTTTAGCATTTGCACTAATCAGTATTTTGTTATATGTTTTGCTATTTAGAATGTACGAGGAGCAGCCGGCTTTAGAGTGATGGGTACAACCAACAGTCATTAGAAACGGGGCGTCAGCTTATTAGGCTGCCTGCCGCGTTTTTTTGTGATTAATATTACAACTATTTCAAAACGATTAAATGGGCAAAAAGAAGTTTTAGCGGCACAGGATGGTGGTACTACATAACTAAGGTTACAACGAGTCGACCTATACTATAATGGGAGACACGTAACCATGATGCCAATCAAAGTGTAGTCACGAGTTGGACAGGCATGCACAAAAAAAATTTAGGGAGGAATTTGACATGGCTAACAACAAAAATGACGGGAAAATGACTTTGGAAGAAGCAGGACGAAAAGGCGGCGAAGCCACAGCTAAGAATCATGATAAGGATTTTTATCAAGAAATCGGCCGAAAAGGCGGAGAGGCCACAGCCGAAAATCATGATAAAGAATTTTATCAAGAGATCGGCCAAAAGGGCGGAGAGGCAACAGCCGAGAATCATGATAAAGAGTTTTATCAAGAGATCGGCCAAAAGGGCGGAGAGGCCACAGCCGAGAATCATGATAAAGAGTTTTATCAAGAGATTGGCCGCAAAGGCGGAGAGGCCACATCTAAAAATCATGATAAAGAATTTTATCAAGAGATCGGCGAAAAAGGCGGAGAAGCAAGAAGTAAACAACGTAAGGATGATTAAGGTTGACGATTCAGCTATATACTTTTAAAAGAAGAAGCTTGCGCCAACAGCGCAAGCTTCTTTCTTACATTTTTATCAACCGGTTTTGTACTTTTATCGACGACTTCCGCTTGTCTATCGACGACTTTTTAAACTTTATCAACAACTTTTCCACCTCTATCAACAACTTCCCCCTTCCCCACTAAAAAACCAGGCAAATAGCCTGGCGGGTCACTTTCTAGTTATTGCAGCGGATCCTGCGTTTTGTTTCGTTCTTCCTTCAATTCGGTGCCGGTTTTGGCCTTTTTCATTTGCTTGCCGAGTTCTTTTACTTCATCTAAATTCTGGGCCATCGAGCTATTGTCAGACGTCGCCACCTTCACATCGAGCTCGCGGTCGGCTTTCGTTGAACCACTGCTCTTTTTTAACGCCTCAAACTGCTTTTTATCCATTGAACCTCACTCCTTTAGGATGATTCTTTCTATGGAAGTACCCTATTTATTGAAAAATAAAACCTCGTTTCCGAGTGGGACATAAGATCTATTCGGCCAACTAGCATATTTTGGTATAATAGAGAAAATATTTTTTAATAGAAAAGCGCAAGCGCCCTGGAGCTAGACATTTCTCAAAGTAGGAACTTATATAATTCTTTTTTTTTTAAAAAGAGGTTTAACACTTCAATAGTGTGGGTATGTACAAATTAAAATGTCAAAGGTGTGAGGATATGAATATTAAAATAGATAAACAGCAGAATGGTGAGGAAATCGTGGTGCGGGTTGGCGGCGAAATCGATGCCTTTACGGCGCCGAAGCTAAGAGACGAATTGGCTTCGCTTGCTGAAGGGGAAAATCAAACAATCATCGTCAATCTGAAGGATGTGTCCTATTTAGACAGTACCGGACTGGGTGTCTTTGTCGGCGTGTTCAAACAGATGAAGAAGAATGGCGGCGAATTACAGTTGGTAGAGTTATCGGATCGGCTGAAGCGGCTGTTTCAAATTACCGGTTTAAGTCATATCATGAATATTTCTGTAAATGCAGAGGGTGGGGGAAGATGAGCAAAGTGATGGATTATATTGAAATGAAGATTCCGGCCAAGCCGGATTATGTCGGTGTCATCAGATTGACGTTATCAGGTGTGGCCAGCCGCATGGGGTATACATATGAGGAAATTGAGGATATGAAAATCGCTGTAAGTGAGGCGTGCACCAACGCTGTCCAGCACGCCTACAACAAGGACGAGGGCGGCGAAGTGGTTATCGGCTTTGGGGTTTATCAGGACAAGCTGGAAATCGTTGTTGCCGACAACGGAAAAAGCTTTAATTTTTACCAAACAAAAGAAGAATTAGGCCCTTATACGGAATCTAGTACGGTGGAGCAGCTTTCAGAGGGAGGGTTAGGTTTATATTTAATAGAAACGCTAATGGATGAAGTCCGGGTGTTAAATCAATCCGGAGTAACGGTCTTCATGGTGAAGAATCGAAGTGGGGAGCGTGAAAATCATGACACAACCATCTCAAACCGTGAAGCGAACTAAGGAAGAAATTGATGCCCTGATTAACGCGTTCCAGCAGGATGAGAACGAGGAAGCGCAAACGGCCCTGGTCGAGCATTACACTGCTCTGGTTGGGAGTCTGGCGCGAAAATATTCGAAGGGGAAAAGTTTCCACGAGGATATCATGCAGGTCGCGATGATTGGCTTATTGTCGGCGATTAGAAGGTATGATGCCGGCATGGGGAAGTCGTTTGAATCGTATTTAATTCCGACTGTCATCGGGGAAATCAAGCGGTTTTTGCGGGATAAAACGTGGAGTGTCCATGTACCAAGGCGGATCAAGGAGACATGGCCAAAGATCAAAACGGTTGTCGACGAGCTGACGAATCAATTGCAGCGGTCACCTCAAATTCATGAAATTGCCGATTATATGGACATTTCCGAAGAAGAAGTATTGGAAGCGATGGAGATGGGGAAAAGCTATCAGGCTGCATCGGTCGATCTTCCGATTGAAACAGGTTCTGAGGGTAGCACAGTAACCACGTTAGATATCGTGGGAACCTATGATGAGGGCTTTGAAAAAGTCGATCAAAAACTGTTGCTGGAGAGCGCCCTTCATGTTTTATCAGATAAAGAGAGGGAAATCATCCATTGCACGTTTATCGCGAATAAAAGTCAAAAGGAAACAGGGGAGAAACTGGGAATCTCGCAGATGCATGTTTCAAGGCTGCAGAAGAAAGCGATTGAAAAGCTGAGGAAAGCAATCAGGGGTCAGACCCCCGATGCGTTATTGCGTTAATCAATTGGCAGGTAGGCCAATGATGCCTTACCTGAGGAAATACATTGGCGGTTAGGCAACTAATGCGTTATTACGTTAACACAGTGGGGGTCTGGCTCTTGGAACAAGGGCGCTTGCGCCTTTTCAATAAAAGGGGTTGGCATTTAGGATGGCTATGAAAATTATCATTGTCGATGATAATAAAACGAATCTAATGATTGTGGGGAAAATCCTGCAAATGGCTGGCTATAAACGATTGGTGCCGATGACATCCGCCATGGAGTTATATGACTATTTGCAGCTTGATAATCCGAATCCTCCAGAACATGACATTGATTTAATCCTCATGGATTTGATGATGCCGGAAATTGATGGCATGGAGGCTTGTCGAAGGATCCTTTCTCATGAGCATTATAAAGATCTTCCGATTATTTTTGTCACCGCCATGGGTGATTCCAATAAAATGGCCGAGGCGATGGATGCCGGTGCCCTTGATTATGTGATGAAACCGATTAATAAGATTGAACTGCTGGCCCGAATCCGCTCTGTTTTGCGCTTAAAATTGGAGAAGGATATGCGGAAGGAACGGGATAAGCGGATTCAATATGAGATGGATTTGGCCAAGCAGGTGCAGTTAAGTGTGCTGTCTGATCCGCTTAAGGAAGAGGATGTGACCATTTCTGCCGTCTATAAGCCTTCGTTTGAGCTGGCGGGGGATTTGTATGCCTGGTATAAGATTAGTCCGCACCGCTATGGGATTATTTTGTTGGATATGATGGGCCACGGGATTTCTTCTTCCCTTGTCTGTATGTACATATATTCTGCGTTAAAGGATTCAATTACCGAAATAGGTGATCCGGAGGCCGTTCTGAAAGAACTGAACCGGCGGATGGATCAGCTTCATATTGATAGTTTAATTAATTATTATTTTACGGCGATTTATATGGTGCTCGATACCGAAAAGCAGACGATCGAGTATGTGAATGCCGGACATCCGCCGGGAATTGTCATTGTCGATGATGAAGTGAAGCTGCTCGAGGAAGGCTGCTGTGCGGTTGGCTTTTTTGATGAAATTGAAGTAACGAAAGGGGTTATTCCTTATAAAAAGGATGCTCGGATATTGCTATATACCGATGGGTTATCAGAATCCCTGGAAGAAGAGTATGAGGATGTGGAAGGGATGCTTGTGAACTGTATGCGCGAGGACGGGATGGACGACCCTGGAGTGTTATTCCAAAATCTTAAGCTGAGTACGGAACGTCTTGATGCACAAAAGGATGATATTTGTTTAGTAATGATTACGACGAAGTGATGGGGCACAAAAAAGGTAGCGTAGAATCGATTCTGCGTGCTTTTTTTCGTGTCCACTGGAAAACGTACAAAAAAGTACCAGCAGCATCGCTGCTGGTACTTTTATCTTAACGATTACTCCGCCAAATACGCTTTCAGCATCCATCTGTGTTTTTCTAATGACGTCCGAATGGCAATAAACATATCGGCCGTTGGCTGATCGTCATTGTCCTCGGCTGTCGTAATGCCATCTGTCAATTCGTTACAGACCGTCTCAAAGTCATCCGCCAATGCTTGGACCATCTCCCGTGCCGATTCATCTCCCTCTGCCTCTTGAATTGAGGCCATTTCTAAATGATTCTTCAACGTGGCCGTTGGTTTGGCGCCAATGGACAGCATTCGTTCCGCGATGGTATCCAGATGCAGGCCTGCTTCTGTATACAATTCCTCAAATTTCACATGCAGCGTGAAGAAGTTCTCACCTTTCACATACCAATGAAAATGGTGCAGCTTCATATACAATACAGAGAAATTGGCCACCTGCTTGTCAAGAAGCTCGGACGATGAAACGGTTTTTTCTTTTTCCTTCGTTTTTGCCATGTAAATACCTCCATCAAAATCGTTTGATATGTAATATGTACCCGCATCTGCCCGGGTTGAAACCTAGGAATTTTTTCCCAAAATGAACAATCAAAAGGGAAAAGTTGGGTTACTAGTGAAAGGGTATGGTAGAATAAGGTATATTTACTAGACTTATTAAACTAGGGGGGCGGTCGCGATCAAAGGGTTTAAATTCAATATTCATGCAAAAATCATTACAGGTTATTTAACAATCTTGGTTTGCTTGGTGCTCGCCTTGCTCATCGTCCTTAATAGAATGACAGCTTTGCAGGATGAGGTCGATTTCGTCTCTAAGCACGATATTGAAGTCCATGATTTGGCTAATCAAATTCAGAGAAACATTCTCGATATGGAAACGGGGATGCGGGGGTACGCCCTTACCGGCGATGAATCTTATTTGGAGCCGTATAATCTAGCAAGCCGTACCTGGCTTGACAATTACAATAAACTGCACTCGATGTTAGACGCTAACAGTGCACAGCAACGGAATTTAGAAGAGATGAAACCGCTAATTATAAGCTGGTTGGCGAATTCCGGTGAATATGTCATCAATCACAAAAAGGCGGATAACACAGCTGCTTTGAACGAGCACTTTGACAAAAACACCGGAAAAAAAGTAACCGATCAGCTGCGCACACTGCTAGAATCCTTTCTAGCAACTGAAAAGAAAGTAACAGCTGATCGGATTGGGCAATTAGACGCAAGTAACAATAATTTAAAAATCACCTTATATGCCCTCATTGTATTGGTGACAATCATTACGCTTGCAACAGCGATTATTCTCTCCAATTCCATCGTTAAAACGATTAAAGAAGTCATTGGGGCGATCAAAAATATTACGGATTCTGATTCCGAATCCGAGGTGGACCTGACGGCAAGGATCCATGTCCATACCCGGGATGAAACAAGGGAGCTTGCGGAGGCGATGAACGATCTTTTAGGCACGCTTGAGAAACACAACTGGGTGCAAAAAAGCCGGATTGAGATCTCGATGATGTTTCAGGGAATAACGGATATCAATGTCCTCGCGCAATCGTTTGTGACAAGGCTGGCGCAGCTGTTTGGTGCATCTTACGGTGTCGTCTATCTTCGCCGCACGAAAGAAGGGGTGACAGATTTTGTGAAAGTGGCCGGATATGCGATAGCAGATGAAGATTCTGTGAAAAAAAGTTTTGGCTTAGGTGAAGGATTGATTGGCCAGGCAGCACTGAATCAACGATTGCTTCAGCTTGATCAGGTACCGGAGGAGCATTATAAAGTGACCTCAGGCTTTGGTGCCTCTTCACCAACGAACCTTTTAATTGCCCCGTTTTCTTTTGAAGGTCAAGTGGAAGCGGTAGTGGAACTGGCTTCTTTTCAGCCGAACTTGCCCGAGCACGTGATCTTAATCAATCAGCTTCAGGACAAGTTTGGCTTAGCGATTACCAGTGTGAAAGGACGAATGGAGGTCGAAAGGCTGCTCGGCGAATCGCAAATGTTAACCGAGGAGCTGCAGGCACAATCAGAAGAACTCCAAGCGCAATCAGAAGAATTGCAAATGCAGCAAGAACAGCTGCGGATCTCCAATGAAATTTTGGAAGAGCAAAAGAAATATGCGGAGCAACGTGCCTTTGATCTGAAACAAGCAAAGGATGAACTCGAAGATTATTCAGAGAAACTGAAATTGAGTTCACAATACAAAACCGATTTTCTGGCAAATATGTCGCATGAGCTGCGGACACCATTGAACAGTATCCTCATTCTTTCGCAAATGATGACGGAGAATATTGAAGAAATGGACAAAACGGAAGTGGCGGATTATGCACGAGTGGTTAACAGCTCTGGCGGCGATTTACTGCGGTTGATTGATGATATCCTTGATTTGTCAAAGGTGGAAGCTGGAAAAATTGAAATCCTCATTGATGAGGTCAATGTGACAGAAATTCCGCAAATGATGCACAGTCTGTTTGACCCGGTGGCAAAAAATAAGAATTTGACCTTCGATGTCCGTTTGGATCAAGGTCTGCCAGCGGTGATTTTTACCGATGGACAGCGATTGCAGCAAATATGGAAGAATCTTCTGTCCAATGCCTTTAAATTTACGGAAACAGGCGGGGTGACCGTTCGTGTGATCCAGGCGCCTGCTGAAAAAATTGCCGGCCCGGGAACAGAGGAAGTGGTGTTGGCCATTGAAGTAACCGATACGGGTATTGGAATTCCACATGATAAACAGCAAATTATCTTCGATGCCTTCCAACAGGTGGATGGCAAAACGAACCGTCAATTTGGCGGAACCGGCTTAGGATTATCGATTTGCCGTGAATTTACACAACTGCTCGGCGGCGCGATTGAGGTGCAAAGTAAGCCAAATAAGGGAAGCACGTTTACAGTCTATATTCCAAGTAGACAGAAGTCGGATGATTATGGACGTGTAACCGACTATTTGGCCTTTGATGAAGTAGCCGCAAGTGTGGAGGACATGCTAGAAGAAACGGAAACAGAGGGGACTTTAGTCGAGTTCGGAGAAAGCGAAATGGAAGTTTCCGGTGATCACATATTTAAAGGTAAGAAAGTGCTTTTAGTGGAGGACGATGGCCGAAATGTTTTTGCCATTGAAACAGCACTTGTGAGTAAAGGAATCGTCGTGGAAGTGGCCGCAAACGGAAAGCAGGCCCTTCGCATGCTTCAAGAGGCCGATTATGACTTGGTGTTTATGGATATTATGATGCCGGTTATGGGCGGTTATGAGGCGATGCGGGCAATCCGTGATAACCTTGGTATGCATGATCTGCCAATTATCGCCTTGACTGCGAAAGCGATGAAGGGCGAACGCGATAAATGTATGGAAGCGGGTGCGTCGGATTATATTATGAAACCATTAAATATTGATCAGTTGTTCTCCTTAATGCGGGTATGGCTGACAGAGCAGGTGAAAGCACAGTGAACAAAATCTTTACCTATGGAATAGAGGAAGAAGGCTTGAGCGAGCTGCAGGAAATGGAAATCAATCTGCTGCTTGAAGGTTTATATCAGGCATATGGCTATGATTTCCGCGGGTACGTGCGTGCTTCTCTCGGCAGACGGATTCTGAATCGGCTGCGGGCGGAGCGGCTGCCAACCATCACGGCCCTATTGGATAAAGTGCTGCACGAGAAAGGCTATTTGGAACGCTTATTGAATGATTTGTCGATTCGAATGACGGAAATGTACCGGGACCCCGGCTTTTTCGCTGCCTTCCGCAAGGAGGTCGTGCCGCTGTTACGGGAGCTGCCGGAAATTCGTATTTGGCATGCCGGCTGTGCGACCGGCGAGGAGGTTTATTCGATGGCCATCCTGATGCTGGAGGAGGGACTGGCGGACAAAACGACGATTTATGCGACCGATATGAATGAAAAGGCAGTGGAGGCTGCCCAAAAGGGAGCATTTCCGCTGAAGAAAATGCAGCAATATACAAAGAATTATTTGAAAGCCGGCGGGGAAAAGGCCTTTTCAGAATATTACACGGCCGATCATCAATCTGCCTATTTTCGGCCGTGTTTGGTGGAACGGCTGATTTTTGCCCAGCATAATCTGGTGACGGACGGCTCGTTTAATGAATTTCATGTGATTCTCTGCCGCAATGTGCTGATTTATTTTGATAATGAGCTGCAGCAGCAGGTCCATCGCTTACTGTACAACAGCTTGGCTGACCACGGCTTCATGGCCCTCGGCAGCAAAGAATCGATTCTGTTTATGCCACAAGGATTGAACTACGAAGAATTTAATGGGCCGGAACGAATCTATCGGAAAAAATAAAGAATGGTGCCTGACCCCTGATGTGAATGAAAATGCATCGGGGGTCAGGCCCTTTTGTTTCATCATGCTAAACAAAGGGTATTTCATCTTAAAAAAGATGTAGGGAGAACGTCGTGATGAAACGTAAACGCCTGGAATTTTTCTTTGTTATCGTCATGCTTATTTTATGCTGCGTGGTTTTGTTTACCGGCCTGCCGTTTAAATGGAAAGGGTTGTTGATCGGCCTTTATGGCTTGATTATTCTATCCACCGTGCAGGCGTTATGGCTCGAAAACCGGCCGCCGCAAAACACATTACTATGGACCTATATCTTAGTGTTATTGCCGGTAATTGGCTATATTTTCTATGTCTACTCCGGTCAGCTGCTCGTGAAGGGGGAATTGTTCAAATCAAAGCGGAGGAGTGACCGGGAATTATTAGAGGCCCTCAGTAATAAACAGCGCGCACTGGATGTGTCGCAGCTGAATGACCACCAGCGCTGTTTTGCCGAATATTTAGACCGGGTGACCTTAACTGATCAAAATCAGAACACGACGACCACCGTGTTACATAACGGAACGGAAACCTTTGAGGAAATTAAGCGGCGCCTGATGGCCGCGAAGGATTTTATCCATTTGGAATATTATATTTTCCGCTCTGACCGTCTTGGGCAGGAGATAATTGACATTTTACTTGCCAAGGTACAAGAAGGCGTTGAGGTTCGGCTAATGGTGGATGCAGTCGGCAGTTATTCTTTATCACGTGCCGTCACGAAAGAAATGGAAGCAGCAGGCATTCAGGTTTACCCCTTTTTACCGATCAAAACCGCTTGGTATAATCAGAAATTTAACTTCCGCAATCATCGAAAAATTATTATTATTGACGGCAAAGTGGGGTTTGTCGGCGGCCTCAATGTGGGGATTGAATATCTTGGGGAGGATGATGACTACGGCTATTGGTGTGATACCCATGTCGTTCTTGAAGGGGAAGCGGTGCAGACCCTCCATGCGATATTTATATTGGATTGGAAGTACGTGAGCGGCGAGACATTGTTTGACCAGGAACGCTATATCAAAGAACATCCCGCTGACGGTGATGGCTTGGTTCATGTGGTGGCGACAGGCCCGGAAACAAGTGATAACATGAGTGACCATTATTATGCGCTGTGCACCTGTGCCACAAAGTCGATTTGGATTGCTACCCCCTATTTTATCCCGGATCAAGCGATACAAACAGCGCTGCGCGTTGCCGCCCGGAAAGGAATTCAAGTTCGTTTGATGGTGCCTGAAACCAATGACGGTTTTCTCACGCAATATGCGACCCAGTCCTATTTTCCAGAGTTGCTTCGGGCGGGAATTGAAGTATATTCCTATGAAAAAGGCTTTTTGCATAAAAAAGTCGTGATTGTTGACGGAGATCTTGCCTCGATTGGAACGGCGAATGTTGATATGCGCAGCTTTCACTTAAACTTTGAAGTGAATTTGTTTTTAACGGGAACAACTTCGATTGGTGATTTAGTGGACCAATTTGAGGAGGACCTAAAGGATTGCCGGCGGATCCGCCCTGTGGAGTTCTATAAACGCAACATGGCGGTGAAAAGCAAGGAATCATTTGCCCGCCTGTTTTCTGGAATTCTATAAAAATGGGTAAATAGTAGGTAAAGCTGTCCCCTACATTCAAAAGGATATAGGGTTATGGTAGAATAAGGTTATTTACTAGAGCCATAACGGGGGGGCGATGACAATCAAGGGTTGGAAGTACAGTATCCATTCCAAAATTATTATCGGATATTTAACGATTCTGATTTGCTTGGTGGTATCCTTGCTAATCGTGATGAATAGAATGACAGATTTGCAGAATGAGGTTGATTTTGTATCACAGCATGATATTGAAGTCCACGACCTTGCGAATCTAATTCAAAAAAATGTGCTGGAAATGGAAACCGGCATGCGAGGCTACGTGATCACAGGCAATGCCGACTATCTCGAGCCATACAATCTGGCGAGCCGCAGCTGGCTTGACAATTACAATAAACTCCATTCCATGTTAGCGGACAATGGCCGGCAGCAGCGGAATCTGGAGGAGATTAAACCGCTGATTATGAACTGGCAGGCGAATGCCGGAGAGAACGTCATTAATCTAAAAAAGGCGGACAATACGAAAGCACTGAATGAACACTTTGATAAAAACATTGGGAAGAAAATAACCGACCAGCTGCGTACACAATTGGATTCCTTCCTCGCCATTGAGAAAAAATTATCGGCTGAACGGATTGAAAAGCTGAATCAAAACAATACCAATTTAAAAATAACGTTGTATACCATTATCCTTTTGGTGACGGTGATTACGCTTGCCACTGCTTTGTTCCTGTCGAATTCTATCGTGAATACGATTAAACAAGTCATTAAGACGATTAAGGGCATTACCGATTCAGATTCAGAGGTCGACCTGACCACAAGAATAAAAGTGAACACACGCGACGAGACCCGCGAGTTGGCCGAGGCGATGAACAATCTTTTGAGCAGCCTTGAAAAACAGAGCTGGGTACAAAACAGCATGACAGAGATTTCGATGATGTATCAAGGAATGACCGATATTAGCGAACTGTCGAAGGCGTTTGTGACCAAGCTCGCCCCATTGCTTAACGCGGCTTTTGGGGTTGTTTATCTGCGCAGAACGCAAGGCGGTAATGTCGACTTTGTGAAAGTAGCCGGCTATGCGATTGCCGATGAGGACCGCGCGGCGACGAGCTTCCGTCTGGGAGAAGGGCTGATCGGTCAGGCGGCCCTTGATCAAAGAATCTTTCTGATTGATCAGCTTCCGGAAGATCACTTTAAGGTGACGTCAGGATTAGGGGATTCTGCCCCGACGAATTTATTAGTTGCGCCGATTCTTTTTGAGGGCCGGGTAGAAGCGGTGGTGGAATTCGCTGCACTGCAGCCGTTCCTTTCGCAGCATCTGACATTGCTCGACCAGCTTCAGGACAAGTTTGGTTCGGCCATTTCCAGTGTGAATGGGCGGATGGAAGTGGAAAGGCTGCTTGGCGAATCGCAAATGTTAACAGAAGAATTGCAGGCGCAATCGGAAGAACTTCAGGCCCAATCGGAAGAATTGCAAATGCAGCAAGAGCAGCTCAGAATTTCCAACGACTTTTTGGAGGAACAAAAGCAATATGCCGAGCAGCGGGCACATGAACTCAAGATTGCGAAGGATGAGCTCGAAGATTATTCAGTCAAACTCCAAGCGAGTTCGCAATACAAGACGGATTTTCTTGCAAATATGTCGCATGAGCTGCGGACGCCGCTGAATAGCATTCTCATACTCTCGCAAATGATGATGGAGAATAATAAGGAAATGGACAGGGCGGAAGTCGGTGAGTACGCCCGCGTCGTCAATACGTCCGGTGCAGATTTGCTGCGGCTGATCGATGATATTCTCGATTTATCGAAGATTGAAGCAGGAAAAATTGAAATCATGACAGATGAAGTCAATGTGACCGAAATTCCACAAATGATGCGGAATTTATTCGCTCCTGTAGCGGCCAATAAGAATCTGGCGTTTGACGTGGTGATTGATCCGTGTGTTCCGGCAGTTATCTCGACGGATGGGCAACGATTGCAGCAAATTTGGAAAAACCTGCTATCCAATGCTTTCAAATTTACGGAAAGAGGCTCGGTATCTGTTCAAATTGACTTGGCGCCACCGGAAAAAGCGGCGGCTATCCAAGCGGACGAGAACGAGACGGTACTGGCGATTTCTGTCACCGATACCGGGATCGGGATTCCACGCGAAAAGCAGCAAATTATTTTTGAAGCCTTTCAACAGGTGGACGGCACGACGAATCGTCAATACGGCGGAACGGGCCTCGGGCTATCGATTTGCCGTGAATTTACGCGGCTGCTTGGCGGCGCGCTTGAGGTGGCGAGCGAAGTGGCTAAGGGCAGTACGTTTACATTATATATTCCGAGCAGATTGGAACCGGGCATTGTGGCTGATTATGGCCTGGCACGGGATGAAGTGGCCGCAAGCGCAAGCGTCGCTTTGGTCGAAAAAGAATGGGCGGAGGAATCGCCTAAGGTCGAACAGTCTGTAATGAATAGCTCAGATGACCAATTATTTAATGGAAAAAAGGTGCTCCTGGTAGAGGACGACGGCCGCAATGTCTTCGCGCTGGTAACGGCGCTTGAGCGAAAAGGAATGGTCGTTCAAGTAGCAGAAAACGGGAAGCGGGCCATTGATATGCTCCAGGAACAAGCCGATTTTGACCTGGTTTTTATGGATATCATGATGCCGGTGATGGGCGGCTATGAGGCGATGCAGCTCATCCGGGGCGATCTCGGAATGCAGCATCTGCCGATTATCGCCTTAACCGCTAAGGCGATGAAGGGCGAACGGGACAAGTGTATGGAAGCAGGGGCTTCCGATTATATCATGAAGCCGTTAAATATCGATCAGCTCTTCTCATTGATGCGGGTTTGGCTGACAGTGCAGGAGGAGGCAAAGTGAACAACATCTTTACCCATCCTCAGTCAGAATTAATTACAGAAACAGAGCCGTTGGTGCTGGATGAACTTCAAGAGATTGAAATTAATTTACTGATTGAGGGGCTTTATCAAAAGTATGGCTACGACTTCCGCGGCTACGTACGCGCATCCTTACGCAGACGGATTATGAATCGCATGAAGGCCGAGCAGCTGCCGACGATTACAGCTTTATTGGATAAAGTACTTCACGAACCAGGTTACTTGGAACGCTTGCTGAATGATTTGTCCATCCGGATGACAGAAATGTACCGCGACCCGGATTTCTTTTCCGCCTTTCGCAACGATGTCGTGCCTTTATTGAGAGAACTGCCGCAGATTCGCATTTGGCACGCCGGCTGCGCGACAGGCGAGGAGGTCTATTCGATGGCCATCTTGTTGCATGAGGAAGGGCTGGCGGACCGGACGACGATTTATGCAACCGATATGAATGAAAAGGCGCTGACTGCAGCGCAAACGAGGGCATTTCCGCTCAAAAAAATGCAGCAATATACGAAAAATTACTTGAAAGCCGGCGGCAAAAAGGCTTTTTCCGAGTACTACACGACCGACCATCAATTTGCCTATTTTCATCCGATTTTGGAAGAAAATCTGATCTTCGCCCAGCATAATCTGGTAACGGACGGCTCGTTTAATGAATTTCACGTGATTCTCTGCCGCAACGTCATGATCTATTTTGATAATGACCTGCAGCAGCAAGTCCACGCGTTAATGTACAACAGCCTGGCCGAGGGCGGTTTCATCGGACTCGGCAGCAAGGAATCCATTCTGTTTATGCCAAAAGGCATGCACTACGAGGAATTTCATCCGCAGGAGCGGATTTATCGGAAGGGGTAAGGTAGAGGAAGTTCGGTTGCACGAAGGGATTTATCGTGAAGTAGCTCACCCATACTATGGTAAGGGGTCATTTCCCGCGGTTTCCGGCGCGGGGGATGGCATTTTTTTTTAGCGTGGTTTCATTGGGGTGTGGTAAAGTAAGAATAAAAGCTTGTTGGTGGAGGATTTTATGATTTGGTTATTGCTGTTCGTTTTGATTTTTGCCTTTTTGATGGGATTTTTCCAGGTTTCGATCTGGATTATGTACAGCGTCGTGGTTGTCGTAATTGTCTTTTTCCTGTTTCGAATCCCGCTTTTATTCGGCAGGGACACGGAAAAAATGATGAATTTTTTAAAGAAGTCGAAACGGCCGTATATGCAATTTCTTTATTATCTGCTGAATAATGATTTGCCGACAGCGGAGAAAGCAATAGGGAACATCCGCTCAGGAAAAATGAAAAGGCTCGCTGAAACCATGCTGCTCATGGAGCAAAAGCAATTTGGAAAAGCAAAAGAACTGTCGGGGCAAATGGGCGAAAATAAATCAAAGTGGTATGTCTTGGCCAATATCGCAATGTATGAAGACGACGCCGCGGCCCTCAAGCAATATCGGGAAAAGATAAAGGATCCATTCCTATTGAAAATGCTTGAAGTGGATCAAGCCGTTTGTGACGGAAAAAAGGAAGAGGCGGTCGCGATGCTAGAAGCTATGATTCCCACGCTAAGAGGATTTAAGTTACTGTCAGCCGTCCAGTTTCGCAAGCGAATTCAGGAGGGAAGGGTCTGAAGTGGAAAGAAAAGAGGCGGGCGGGAACCCATTGAAGCATGAAGCCCCTCAAGGAAATTGAATATAAAAAAATGGCTCAGTTCAAATTTGGAACTGAGCCATTTTTTAGTGACAAGATATGAATCTGTTAGGCTGTGCGTTTAAACCCTTTGAGGATGAGGCTTAGGATGAAGACGAGGGCAATCGCACCAATGAGGGCCGGAATAAAGTAGAATCCGCCGATGACAGGTCCCCAGCCGCCCAATAATAACGATCCAAGCCATGCGCCGATAAAACCAGCGATAATATTACCGATAATGCCTCCAGGTACGTCACGCCCAATAATCATTCCGGCCAGCCAGCCGATGACTCCTCCAATAATTAATGACCAAATAAATCCCATAATCAATCTCTCCTTTTTTTTAGTAACTATATTGTTTGATTACCCGGTCTTGCGAAAAATAAACCTCGCTTATCCGGGGGAAGATCTCCGCTGCATTACCGCGTTACTTCGCCGGGGGTCTGTCCACCGGTTTCAAGTCGCTTTTTCAAGTGTTCCTTCGGGTCGCTTAAATAATGCTGGTGCACGCGTAATTCATAAGTTAACTTATTAAATCGTTCTTCATCACGTTCGTCGAGGCATTTGTCAATTTCCCTTTTTAATAAACTGACTCTTGAGATGGCGTCTGCTTGACGTTTTTGCTCTTTATTCGGTTTGGGTGCACTGCGATAATCACTCAGCTTAGTCAAGCGTACTCCGCATTTACAAAGCGTTTCATTTACATTTAATACATAAAATTCAGCATTCCCACAATATTTACAAACCAGTTTCTTCATATAAATAAACACCTCCGATTAATAATATTTTTTTATATACCCACGTCGCGCAAGTTAGTAACCTTAAAAACGTTGTCTTTCATATAAAACACCCTTTTTCATTTTTTATGTTTTAGTTTTTCAAGAAGCGGTTATATACCCAATAGAACGAGAAACAAAATGAGGAGGAATGAAAATGGAACATGTAAAAGTTGTTGAAAATGGTGTAGAAGCAAGACGGGAAATTGACCAATTCATTATGCAGGGGTTCACAAAGGATGAGATTTATTTATTGGCACACGACAAAGGCCGCTCCGAGGATCTGACGGATTCGCTGGACATTCAAGACATTGGGGTCTCTGAACAAGGTGTATTGGACGCAGTTGCTAATGTCTTCCGAACCCGGGGCGATGAACTGCGCTCGAAGCTGGAATCACTGGGATTATCCAAAGCGGAAGCCGAGCGCTATGAAGAAGAATTAGACCAAGGTAGAGTCGTAGTCGTCGCATCAAAATCCGCCTAGTCTGAAACGTGGCTGTTAACAAACTAACAACGGGCCCCCGCCTTGGGGGCTCGTTAGATAAAAAGGGTTTGGCGGAAATAGTGATGAGCTTGGCGGAATGAATGGAAAAGTTGGCGGAAATCCGGATCAAGTTGGCGGAAGCCCCGTCGGTACAACCAAAATAAAAGGAGGAGAAACAAGATGAAGTATTCAAAGTTAAGTATGGAAAAAATATTGGGGGTTCGTGCAACCGTGAGACATAAAGTGGGACGGCATTCCAGCCAGGAGCAGCAATTCGTGGAACCGATCATTCACCGCGAAATCCATGGGGACAAAGTGTATGTGCCGCTAAATTTATATAGGGTTTGGAATGAAGCATAATGGTGCGTTTCTTAGCTGCCTAAACACCGTTAACGGGGTTGCGAACGGTGTTTAGGCAGCTAATTGCTTATAATGGGGCATAGGCAGGCGTACTTTATTTGAATTTTCCAAAATTTTACCAAAAAGGAAACTTTCAGGACTTTTATCCGTCTATGTGGTAGAATGGTCATTGGAATTAATGAAAACTTGCCGTTAGGCAGTTTACGAGGAGCTGTGCCAAAAAGGAGGCAGCAGAATGATAAATGACTTTGGTCAGATTGCGCTAGTCAGCATCATGTCACATTTGGTGTTTATTGCGATTTCCTGGTGGGCATTGCAGGCGATTCGCCTGGATAAGCTGCTAAAGCCAAACCATGTGATGCAGGCGCGACTACTGTACATATTATTAGCAATTTTCATCGGATCATCTGTTAGTAACTTTTTCCTTGATTACCTCCAATGGTCTAGACAACTGCCACTGATATTTAGTTGAAAAATGCGACCAGAAGACCCGTCCTCATGGCTTTTCCTTGGCTTTTAGATTCAGGAGACCCGTCCCCATGGTTCTAAAATTGGTAAAAATTTAGGTCTTCGTGCATGTTTCCTTTTGCGGATATTTTGAGTACAATCGAGTTTATGTGGAAAGCTAAGGGTGTCCCAAATTTGGAACTGAATAGCAAAGATTTTTACTGATGTAAGCTTAAAGTTTGAAACTTGTCTAAAAGTGACGACATTTCCCAAGTATTGCTCTCTCTCTGCCTGGCAACAATGGTAGTAAGGGGGAGTAGAGAGATGAAAAGAAATGGCACGACTCATTTTTATATGATTTCACTTTTATGTTTGATCCTGGTTGTTATTGGAAGCCGTACGACTGAAGCAACTCGCGCTGAAACAGCCGGCAAAGGCCTTTTTTCCAAAACGGATGTTGGCTCAATTCCGGTGGATGCGAAAAAAAATGCGGGCGGCAGCTTGTCGATTTTTCCAAAAGGTACTGGCGACTTGGCGAAAATTGGTGCTGTATTGCAAGCCGATGATATTTTGCTCACGGATTGGTCTTTTTATGCACGGGAGCATGTGACCGAGTTGAAAAGTGTGCAGGAAGTACAGGAATACGCACGCAGGCTTCAGGAAAAGTTTCCCGATTGGGAGTGGTCTGAAACGAACACGAGCCAAAAATGGGAAGTGACAGCAGTTTCTCCAACTAAACACCACAAAGAAATGCTTCAAATCATGGCAACCCACACAAAACAACCTGTTAGTGCGTATATAGTATATAGTGTCAGTGGCAACGAGTGGAATAAGGCGGAAGAGGCTTATTTTACTAGTAATGAATTGAAAAGTAGGCTATCCGACATATTTCGAGGAAAACCAACAGTTTTCTCTTGTATGAAGGGCGTTTTCAGTGATAAGATTGATACGGCTTTACCCATAGCAGTAGAAAGTTTACTGTCTGGTTTTAATGCTGAAGAAATCGAAGCGTTAAAAGAGGAGACATTCATGTCTGTTTCGGCGACATCGCCTATGTTTACAGGCTTCATAGATAATCAAAAAAATAACATGAATTTGCAAATTGGCATACGCTCCGAAGGATTGGGCGCAAAGACTACTGTTGTAGTTGGCACACCAATCATTACGATTGAATATTAATATAGAGAAAATGGACGCGGAGGGGAATACTCTTGGAAAAGATCATCGTCCGCGGCGGACAAAGGCTTTATGGAACGGTAAAAGTTGAAGGTGCAAAAAATGCCGTGCTGCCTGTACTCGCTGCAACATTATTAGCAAGTGATGGAAAAAGTGTAATTCGTGATGTACCTACACTCTCCGATGTATTTACAATTAATGAAGTTTTACGCAACTTAAATGCTGAAGTGGTATTTGACAATAATACAGTTGTTGTTGATGCATCTAGAGTGTTGAAAGATGAAGCGCCATTCGAATACGTTCGCAAAATGCGTGCGTCTGTTCTTGTCATGGGATCGTTACTTGCACGTAACGGCCGGGCTCGTGTTGCTTTGCCTGGCGGTTGTGCGATTGGATCTCGTCCGATTGACCAGCATCTAAAGGGCTTTGAGGCCATGGGTGCAAAGGTGAAGGTAGGAAATGGCTTTATTGAAGCGGAGGTTGATGGCCGCTTGAAAGGTGCCAAGATTTACTTGGATTTCCCGAGTGTTGGTGCAACCGAAAACATTATGATGGCTGCGACCCTTGCACAGGGTACGACAATCATCGAGAACGTCGCAAAAGAACCAGAGATTGTAGATTTGGCAAATTTCTTGAATAAAATGGGCGCTCGCGTGAAAGGTGCCGGCACGGGTACTCTTCGAATTGAGGGCGTGGATGTATTATTTGGCGCGGATCATGCGATTATTCCTGACCGCATCGAGGCAGGTACGTTTATGGTAGCTGCAGCGATCACCGGCGGAAATGTGTTGGTGCAGGGTGCGGTTCCGGAACACTTATCTTCTTTGATTGCAAAAATGGAAGAGATGGGTGTAGAGATTTCTGAGGAAGAGGATGGCGTTCGCGTCATCGGTCCTGAGCGGTTGAAGGCGGTCGACATTAAAACGATGCCGCATCCAGGCTTCCCGACGGATATGCAGTCGCAAATGATGGCGCTCTTGCTTCGTGCTGATGGAACTTCGATGATAACGGAGACGGTATTCGAGAACCGTTTCATGCACGTCGAGGAATTCCGCCGCATGAATGCGGATATTAAGATTGAAGGCCGTTCCGTTATTTTACATGGTCCTTCAAATATGCAAGGTGCTGAAGTGTCTGCGACAGACCTTCGCGCAGCGGCAGCGTTGATTTTAACTGGTTTAGTGTCTGAAGGTGTGACACGCGTGACGGAGTTGAAACACTTGGACCGCGGTTACGTGAACTTCCACGGCAAGTTGGCAGGGTTAGGCGCCGACATCGAACGTGTGAAGGAAGCAGACGAAATCTTTGTTAAAGTCGACAAATATGTTTCGGACATGAATGCCTAATAAATATTTAAGAAAGAATCCCGATACGATGCGGTAATAGGTGGTCTGATATCAGACCAACCTAATTGCATTCTATCGGGTTTTTACTTGTAAGGTGCAAAAAACTAAAACACATATAGAAAAAGGTGAGCATAGGAATATGTTTGCCTTTTTTTGTTAATCATATCTCTTATTGAATTAGTAAATAATATCCAAGAGGTGATAGTGTGGATGAGAATAAATTAAAGCTCACTTCCTCCGAAATAGGAACTCTGTGGGAAGAGTATGTGAACGGTACAATGACAGATGTGGTAAATAGATATATGGTCTCAATTATTGAAGACGCGGCAATTAAAGCTATTTTTGAGGATGCAATAAAGACATTCAGTAAACAAAAGCAGCAAATCGTAATCTTTATAGAGAATGAGGGATTTCCCGTTCCCATTGGTTTTACTGAATCAGATCTCTTTAAAGATAAACCGAGATTATTCACCGATATCTTTTGCCTGAATTATTTACATATCATGACCCTACATGGATTGTTAGGGCACAGCACTGCATTAGCTGTTTCTGTTCGAAAAGACTTGAGGGATTTTTATGACTCATGCGATAACGATGCGAAAAAAATGTATCATCAAACCATTGAGTTATTGCTTGAGAAGGGAAGTTTTCAGAGAGACCCTTTGTTTTATCCTGCCAAAACTCCTGAATATATATCTGGACAAGATTTTATCGATGGTTTTTTCGGAAAGGGAAGAAAATTAGCAGCAACAGAAATCATTAGTATTTCTCTCAACATTAAAAAAAGTATTATGGCTAAAACCCTCTCCATCGCATTCAGCCAAGTCGCTCAAACCAAAGAAGTAAGAAAGTTTTTAACTGATTCTGAAAATACGGCTGATGGTCAAATTAAAGCATTTACAAAAATCATGCAAACCGATAATTTGCCTGTTCCGAAATCGTGGGAAACAGAAGTGACAACATCAACGGACTCCCCTTTTTCTGATAAATTAATGCTGTATCATATTGGATTCTTGTTTCAAGCTGCACAAAACTATCATGGAGCAGGGTTAGCAGCATCCATGCGGACAGACCTTGTAGCTGCTTATGAAAGCACTATTCTACAAAATCTACTGGTGACAAAGAAATGGTTTAATTTAATGGTACAAAATAAATGGTTAGAACAACCACCACTTGCTCCTAATAGAAAGGAAATTGCAAAAGAAGTGCAGTAAAAACAATTGCTGGGGAATCTTGAGTGAACTAATATGGAGCATCGCACTTCCTGGATTTGGACAATATTTAAACGGAAAGTATTTTAAAGGCACTGTTTTTTTGATGCTTGAATTTTTGATAAATATACAATCTAATTTTGTTTGTCTTTCCAGGGGTAATAATCGGATTTATTTTTAGAAAAATCATAAATAATAATTCTTAAAAAAGCAATCATCTATTTATTATTAAATGGATGATTTTTTATGTCTTATTTAACAAAACTATGCTGTTTGATGAATTTAAACACCACCATAACTAATAAATTGTTCCTTTATTTACGATTAAAAAAATCTGTAATAAATGCTTGTCCGCTTCCATATGTATGAATGGAGACGCATCTCGGCGCGGGTCGGTGCCGGGTGCGAATTTACAAACTGGAGGCACAATCATGAATAAAATCAAACCACTCATCCTACTAGCATCAATTCTTTTTGCCCTAACCCTCATTGTACCCACTGTGCTCGTGCTGCCGTTTGCGGATAAGCATCAGGCGAGCGGAAAATTAGGAGAGGATATAACGAAAGCCTCTGCTAAAACGAAAGATGCGAAGGCGGCCTCTACCGCAGACTCAGAGACAGCAGTAGATGTGGCTGTGTTCCGTTCCTCAAAGAAAGTCATTGAAAAAGTCCCATTTGAAGATTACCTTGTTGGGGTTGTAGCGGCAGAAATGCCTGCAGAATTTAAGGAGGAAGCCCTAAAGGCTCAGGCGCTGGCGGCAAGGACGTATATCGTGAACAAATTAATAAGTAAGGATACGATGGGCGTGCCAAAGGGTGCTCAGGTCACGGATACTCAAATCCATCAGGTATATAAGAACGATGAGGAAATGAGGAGAGACTGGGGCAAGGACTACAGCTGGAAAAAGGGGAAAATAATAGAGGCCGTCCGGGCGACGAGCGGACAAATCTTGACCTACGATGGAAAGCCGATCGATGCTCTGTTTTTCTCCACCGGTAACGGCTACACGGAGAACTCTGAAGATTACTGGTCCGGCAATATCCCTTATCTACGAAGCGTATCAAGTCCATGGGATAAAAAGTCACCGAAGTTTTCGAGTCAAAAAGTATTGACCGTTAAAGAGTTCGAAGCCAAGCTTGGTGTGAAAATAGGAGCGGGGTCAACAATTGGAAAAATTGTTGAGCGCACGACCGGAAAGCGGGTTGGAAAAGTAGACTTCAATGGAAAAGTCTTATCAGGGCCGGATATCCGGACAAAACTTGATTTGAGGTCGTCCGACTTTGCTTGGGAGCGTAAGGGAGACTCGATTGTCGTCACAACAAAAGGCTTCGGTCACGGCGTTGGCATGAGCCAATACGGCGCAAACGGCATGGCGGAGGAAGGCTCGGATTATCAGGAAATTGTGAAGCACTACTATCAAGGTGTCGAAATTACTTCAGCGGAGTCAATGCTCGCAACGATAACAGCACAGAAATAAGCTAGTTGAGCCAGGCCAGGTTTTTGAGGGCCTGGCTTTTTGGTGGGGGGAGTGTGGAGTTGTTGATAAAAGTGTAGAAGTTGTTGATAAAGTTCGAAAAGTCGTCGATAAACCGTCGGAAGTGGTCGATAAAAGGTTCAAAGTCGTCGATAAAGAGCTAGGAGCTTAAAAAGAGGTATCTGAAAAGGGCATGGCAAGAGGATTGGATCAGGAAAACAATGACCATGCCAGGCTAATCGCCTGGCTTTTTGGTGGGGACATGGTGGAGTTGATGATAAAAGTGTAGAAGTTGTTGATAAAAGCTTCAAAGTTGTTGATAAAATTCGAAAAGTCGTCGATAAACCGTCGGAAGTGGTCGATAAAAGGTTCAAAGTCGTCGATAAAGAGACGGGACTCTACCCAAGGGGGATCTGAAAAGGGTGAGCCGTTATAATGTTCACAGATTAGTCAAAGAATAGTGTCGATGTTTGAAGGTTTTTAGCGGTGAAGGGGGAATTTTTAGTAAAAAGAAAGGAATGATGCAGAGTTGATAGCTAAAGAATGTTTACCTCCAGTAAGAATTCACCAGTACGAAGCACTTGACCCACGCCTGGATCCCTCACATCCCATCCGACCGACACTATTAACCGAATATAACAACTGGATGGCAGGATACAAAGGAGAGAAATCACTCATCTTCTATCTAAGCATGCTGCCCGAGGAAAAGTATCATATCTTCCACAACCTTCGCCTTCAATTAGGCAGCTATTTTTTTCAAATAGATATTTTACTATTATGTACCGCATTTGGGCTTGTAGTTGAAGTGAAAAATCGAACAGGAGAGTACTTTTTTCAAAAATACCTCAATCAAACCACCCTTAAAAATCAACGGATTAGTAATCCGGTCCTACAGGCAAGAGTTCAAGCGCTAAAATTAAATATGTGGCTGCAAAAATATCATCTTCCAGCATTTCCGATCCACTATCTTTTCGTCAACAGCAACGAAAAAGCAACGATCAAAATTGAACATGGGAACGAACAAATTCTTCGATACATATGCAATAGTGAAGGATTGATAGAAAAAATCACTCAAACGGCGAATTTTAATAAGAAGGAGATACTAGTTCAGAAAGATTTGCGCAAAATAAAACGGCTGCTTTTAACCAATCATACTCCTGACATTCTTGACATACTGAACCATTTCAACCTCATGGAGCACGAAATCCTTCCTGGTGTCTTTTGTCCAAGATGTGATCATTTACCAATTACCTATATATATGGCACCTGGAATTGCCCCGAATGTGGCTGCAAGTCTAAAACCGCACACATCCCCGCCGTTAACGACCATTTTCTATTAATAAAGCCCACAATTACCAACTCTGAGCTGCGGCAATTTTTACATATTTCATCACCTAGAGTAGCAAACTACCTTCTCCAGAACATGGACTTAACCGCTACAGGAGAGTATAAAAGTAGAATTTATACGCCAAACCATTCTCTTTGGGTTTAACGCCCAATCGTGCTGACTTAGGATTCACGAATGAACTCCGGCTGAATTCTTCGAAGCAGCGCAAAAACGAGTTCCCTTACCCAACTTCGTCATTGCGCAAAAACAAAGTTAATTCGCCCGAAACCGCCTAAGTACTCCCGCCAGCCGCGCAAATTTCCTTTTAAACAATGCCCCGCGTATAAAATAGTAGCACACGGCTATTCCGGTAAAGTCCTTTACTAGGTCAAACCATGAGGCAGAGCGGTAGGAATAGAAGGATTGGTGGATTTCGTCGCTTACGCCGTAAAGGGCGGCTATCAGGGCACAGGCCATGTTCAGCGCGGGTGTGAACGAATGGCGCCGGGTTAAAAACGCGAGTACGAGCAGGACATACAAGATGGCGAACTCTATTAAATGAAGTGATTCCTTGATTGTATGGTCGATCGTAGAATCCGGGAGCCGGACAAAGTGGTCCGCGGGCAGGCTCGACATCGTCCAAATCGCAGCCATATAGAGAACGGGCAGCACACGCAGCACCCATTTCGTAATTTTCATAAAAAGTCCCTCCTATAAGTATGGGGAAAAACCCCTGTTATTCCACGCCTGAAAAAATTTTTTTACCCAGCATGCATAAAATCATTCACACTGTCGAAAAATAAGTTTTAAAAAAATTTTTTGACTAGTGTATATAATTCTACTTATCTGTTCAGAATGATTGCTGAGGTGATGAAAATGAGAGAGGAAGAAAACAAACGATCTTCTCAAAGTTCCAGCGTAAAACGCTTTTTCAAAAAGCGTTGGGTATTTCCAGCCATCTATATCGCAAGTGCAGCAATCATTTTAACCGGGGTTCTTTGGTATCAGGCGAGCAGCAGCAACACCGATAAGTACGACTACAAGTCTACGGACCTTACCGGTAAAAAGAACCAAACACCAGCAGTTGAAGTCAACAAACCATTCGAAAACTTCAAAATGCCAGTGGCTTCGGCAGACGATGCTGTCGTAAAAGTGAAATTCTATGATTTCCAAGGCAAAGCAGAAGATCAGGAAGCGGCATTAGTATTCTATAACAACCGATACGAGCCGAACCAAGGGATCGACATCACAGCGAAAAACGGCGAAACGTTTGATGTTCTTGCATCACTCAGCGGAACCGTTACACGTGTGGAAGAAGATGCAGTCCTCGGGAATGTCATCGAAATCGAACACGACAAAGGTATTGTAACACAATATCAATCCGTCAATGAGATAAAAGTGAAGGTTGGCGAAGAAGTAAAACAGAACCAAGTCATTGCCAAGGCTGGGCAAAGCTTGTTCAATGAAAAAGCTGGAACACATGTACATTTTGAAATTCGCAAAGACGGCGTAGCGGTTAATCCAACAAGCTACTTTGACAAGCCGCTAAGCACATTACAGGAAGAAAACGTTACTGACGACAAAAAATCTATCGAAACTCCAAGCCAAAAAGAACAAAAAAAGCTTGAAGACATCGAGAAGTCGACGGATGACGAACAGTCAACCGACAAGGAAGACAACTCTTCAAATTCTAAAGAAAACAAAAACTCTTAATATCGTACCAAAGGGGAAGGGGAATACTTTTCCTCTTTTTTTTTTGGAAAAAAAATATCCGGCTAGAGGCCGGATATGTTAAAAGGGGGTTTTAAGTGTGAATACACATATTGTACCCCGTATCTATGAACAAAATATGAATAAATGGTGAATGTTTTTGTAAAATCACTAGAATAGGACTATCCGATTATTTCTATATAAATCCAGTAAATAGACTGGATTTTTTCCTGTTTCTAGCATAAACGTTTATAATGGGGAGAAAGGGAGGGATTTTTTTGAAAAAAATACTAGCGATTCTGTTCCTGCTATTGGTGGTTGCCGGCTGCAGCAAGGAACCGACGCCGGAGGAGCGATTGTCCGAATACATAGCCCTTTGGAACAAGCAAAAGTTTGATAAGATGTATGATTACCTTTCTAAAGATGCGAAACAGACGATCACCGAAGAAGAATTTACCACCCGCTATCAAAAAATCTACGAAGACCTACAGATTAATGACCTCAAGATTAACTTCAAAAAACCAAAAAAGGATAAAAAGGCTGAGAAAGAAGCCAGCTATTCTTTTACTGCAAAAATGAGCAGTATCGCAGGAGCTATTCAATTTACCCATAAAGCAAGGTTGCAAGAGGAAGAAAGAGACAAAAAGAAGAACTGGTATGTCGACTGGGATACGGAGTATATTTTTCCAGAATTGAAAGAGGGCGATACGATCGGCCTGAGTACGGTGGCGCCGAAACGCGGGGAGATTCTCGACCGCGACGGGGACGGGCTGGCGGTGAATGGCCAGGTGTATGAGGTTGGAGTCGTGGCCGGAGAGCTGGATGCGGCGGTGCTGGAGTCGTTGTCGTCGCTTTTGAAGATACCGAAGGAGCAGATTAATAAGGCGCTCGGGGCGAGCTGGGTGAAGCCGGGGCTGTTTGTGCCGCTGCGGAAGGTGTCGATGGACGAGCAGGAGCGGATTGCGCAGTTGATTGCGCTTGAGCCGGTGCAGACGCGGAAGGTCGAGGCGCGGGTGTATCCTTACGGCGAGGCGGCGGCATCGCTTGTGGGCTATGTCGGGCCGATTACAGCGGATGAGCTGGAGAAGCGGAAGGACAAGGGCTATACGAGTCAGGATGTGATTGGCAAGCGCGGGCTTGAGCAGGTGCTGGATGAGCAGCTGAAGGGCACGAGCGGCGTGAAGATTGTGATTAAGAAGAAGGCAGCGGAAACGGGCGCGGCTGGTGAAACGGGCGGATCGGAATCGGAGACTGGTGAAACGGCTGCGTCTCAGAAAGATGTGGTGCTGGCGGAGAAGCCGGTGGCAGATGGGAAGGATGTCAAGCTGACGATTGACGCCGATGTGCAGGCGGCAGTGTATGCCGAGATTTCAGGTGGTTCTGGTGCTAGTGCTGCAGGCGAAGGAGGCGCGGACGGAACGGCGGCTGGTGCTGGTGAAACTGGAGGTACTGCTGAAACTGGAACAGCGGCCGTGATGAATCCTGTGACTGGCGAGACGCTGGCGCTTGTCAGCAGCCCGTCGTTTGATCCAAATCAAGCGGCGCTTGGGATGTCCGCAGACGAGTGGAAGGCGCTCCAGGAGGATAAGCAGCAGCCGCTGCTGACGCGGTTTAAGCAGGCCTATGCGCCGGGCTCGGTGATGAAGCCGCTGACGGCGGCAATTGGACTGGCGAATGGGGCAATCAAGCCTGAGGAGGCCGTGCCGATCCTTGGGAAGCAATGGCAAAAGGATCAATCGTGGGGCGGCTACTTCGTGACCCGGGTGCATGTGGGGACAGAGCCGGTGAATCTGGAGCGGGCCCTCGTTTACTCGGACAATATTTATTTTGCCCAAGCGGCGTTGAAAATGGGAAAGGGGCCGTTTGCCGACGGGCTGAAGAAGTTTGGCTTTGAGGAGGAGATTGCGTATACGTATCCGCTTGAGAAATCGGTGACCGGTGCCCTTGGCAATGACATTGCGCTGGCAGATTCGGGATATGGGCAGGGACAGGTTCAGATGAGCATTGTGCACTTGCTGGCGTCGTATACGCCGTTTGTGAGCGGAAATGGCGGGAATATGATGAAGCCTGTGTTATTGGCGGATGAAGAGAAAGGCCAAGTGTGGAAGGAAGCGGTAGTATCTCCTGCGAATGCCGAGTTGATTGCGGCGGATTTGCGAAAGGTTGTCGGTGACGCGGCTGGGACGGCACATGCCGCGGAAATAGCAGGCTATCCGTTGGCGGGCAAGACGGGGACGGCGGAGATGAAGCAGAAGCAGGGCGAAGCCGGAGTGGAAAACGGCTGGTTCATCGCCTACAACACGGAGTCGCCAAGCCTGATGGTCGCTATGATGGTGGAAGGCGTCCAAGGCCGCGGCGGTTCCGGAATCCCCGTTAAACTCGTCAAAAATATTTTTGAGAAAATCAAATAGAAGTGTAGTGTCTGGTTTTAGGTGTGTGGGTTAAAAATAGTAATGGTAAACCGTGAGCTTTGCTTGGGATACAAGTAAAGCTTTTTCTTTTTAGGGAAATTATAGACCTCATTCATTTAAAAGAGAGTGCGTGTCGGAGGGGGAAGAGAGGGAGCGGGATTTCACGTTCGCTGGTGGAAGAATGTTATCCGCTAATTGAAGCGAGCTATCCGCTGATTGGACTCCACTTTCGCTAATAGAAAGAGCGTTATGCGCTGATAAGCAAAGCGTTTCCGCTGATTGAAGCGAGTTATCCGCTGATTGGACTCACTTTCGCTAATAGAAAAGCGTTATGCGCTGATAAGGAAAGCGTATCCGCTAATTGAAGCGAGCTATCCGCTGATTGGACTCCACTTTCGCTAATAGAAAAGCGTTATGCGCTGATAAGGAAACCGTATCCGCTAATTGAAGCGAGTTATCCGCTGATTGGAATCACTTTTGCTAAAAGAAAAGCGTTATGCGTTGATAAGGGAAGCGTATCCGCTGATTGAAGCGAGTTATCCGCTGATTGGAATCACTCCGATATAAAACTCTCCACTTACACCACTTAAAGTGAATCCAGGCCCACTCCCACGCCTATGCCACACACACCGGCACTCCTAACTATTTTCCAAAATACTCAGGCTCCCATTTGTATTTCTTCAAATCGATGACCCCGTTCAAACCGACTTGAACCCCTTCTGCTTCAAGCGACATCCACTGCTCATTGTAGGATTCATCCTCTTGGATGGCGATTTGCCCCTTCGCGTTAATCACACGATGCCACGGAAGGCGATGCTTCCGGCTCATCGAATGAAGAATCCGGACGACCTGCCTGGCAGCTCGGGGACTTCCGGCGAGCCCGGCAATCTGGCCATAGGTCATGACCTTGCCCTCGGGGATCGTGCGAATAATTTCAATGACCTTTTCAGTAAATGGCGTCACGGTCACCAGTCCTTTCTAAATGTGCAATTGGCGAATGAGCTTGCAAACGTTGCAATAGAATTCATCATAAGAACATTATATATAATTTTAAAAAAAGACAAGGGGAGAACCATGCCAATCTGATAACAAAGAGAGCCCGTCATGGTCAGATTGCGGCCTGCTTTAGGCAGTAAAAGTGATGATTAGTTGGTTAGAATAACGTTCATTCGCAATCTTTCGCTCGACAAATTTCTCGGGAAATAAGCACAGCCAATTACTATTTCCATGTGCAAACCCTTGGTATTCCTGGATTTCCCCGAATGTCGAAAAAAGCAAAATTGTCCTATTTTCAAAAAACTTTCTGAACGCCTTGTCCTGTTTGTGGATTTTGTGCATAAACCCGTATCCAAGCTAATAAAATGGTTACAAACCTTTACAAAGAGAGTGTTTGAGGTGAAGAGTCGTTTGAAGTTAACGGACATTCAGTCGGGGACATGATTAGTCATAGTATAATCAGAAAGTACATTACTTTCTGCCGCATGGTGGTAATAGTGTAAACGGTGTCAGGCACCTATAACATTATTTGTATTGTGCGGATGCAGTATTCGTCGAAGTGATAAGCGGGTCTCATTTCACATTTCTCACATCCATATTAGGGAGGGCGAGAGTGTGCACGATTACATCAAAGAGAGAACTATCAAGATTGGAAAGTATATCGTGGAGACGAGGAAAACGGTTCGCGTGATTGCGAAGGAGTTTGGCGTATCCAAAAGTACAGTCCATAAGGATTTGACAGAGAGGCTGCCTGAAATTAATCCAGAGCTGGCAAACGAGGTTAAGGAAATATTAGATTATCATAAATCCATCCGTCATCTCAGGGGCGGCGAGGCGACAAAAATGAAATATCAAAAAGAAGAAGCGGAAGGAGAGGCTGTTAAATAAGCAGCCTTTTTTTCTACCGGGAGTCGTTCAATAGACCCTTTTTAAAAAAAATCCTCCTATACCGACACATTTCCACAAAAGTCTTCGAATTTTTAAGTTATCGTTATGGAAATTTTAATGAATATGATACAATATACAATTAGGAAAAGTATGTGGATTTGGTTTCCAAGGAGGAAAGAAAAGAGAATGTTTGCAAGGGATATTGGAATTGACCTAGGAACGGCCAACGTGCTGATTCACGTAAAAGGCCGTGGAATTGTACTGAATGAACCTTCCGTCGTGGCAATAGACAAAAATACAAATCGTGTTTTAGCAGTTGGTGAGGAAGCCCGCCGCATGGTCGGCCGGACACCAGGGAACATCGTGGCCATCAGACCGCTGAAAGACGGCGTGATTGCGGATTTTGATGTAACAGAAGCGATGTTAAAGCATTTTATTAATAAGTTAAACGTAAAGGGCTTTTTATCGAAGCCGCGTATCCTGATCTGCTGCCCAACAAACATTACAAGTGTTGAGCAAAAGGCTATCAGGGAAGCTGCCGAAAAGAGCGGCGGCAAGAAGATTTATTTGGAAGAAGAGCCGAAGGTGGCGGCAATCGGCGCCGGAATGGACATCTTCCAGCCAAGCGGGAACATGGTAGTGGACATCGGGGGAGGAACGACAGATGTTGCAGTGCTTTCAATGGGCGATATCGTGACTTCTTCCTCTATCAAAATGGCCGGCGACAAGTTCGACGCGGAAATCCTAAGCTACATCAAGCGCGAGTACAAGCTCTTGATCGGTGAGCGTACATCAGAAAATATTAAAATCAACATCGGCACAGTCTTCCCAGGGTCTCGTTCAGAGGAAATGGAAATTCGTGGCCGTGACATGGTGAGCGGTCTGCCGCGTACGATTACCGTTCGGTCTGAAGAAATCGAAGGTGCCCTTCGTGAATCGGTTGCCGTGATCGTTCAAGCTGCAAAAAGTGTCCTTGAGCGCACACCACCAGAGCTTTCTGCTGACATCATCGACCGCGGCGTCATCTTAACAGGCGGCGGAGCATTGCTGCACGGCATCGACATGCTGCTTGCGGAAGAGCTGAAGGTCCCTGTATTAGTTGCCGAAAACCCAATGGATTGCGTTGCAATCGGGACGGGCATTATGCTAGACAACATCGACCGCATTCCAAATCGCAAGTTAGGGTAATTTTTTGGAAAAAGTGCTTCATCTAAATGGGGATTTTTAAGAAAAATACTTTCCCATCCAAATCGGTTGATTTCATCGGGGAAAATAATGGTCTTACGTGGTATGACATCTTACCACAGTGTGTAAGTTCTACCTAACAATATTTGGAAGACAATTCCTTCGAAAAGTCTAATGAAGCAGGCTGGGCTGGCCTCAATCATTGGGCTTTTTTATTTTTTTGCTCGGGTTTCCAAATTTCCCCGAACCCCAAAATCCCGCTCCAATCGTCAAATTTTGAGCCATTTTTGCAAGAAATGACTTTTTTCTGTAAAAAATTAATGTCTAATGCTGTATAATTTTTTATAATAGAGATAATGAACTTTTTAGATTAGCAATTTTTATAAAATAAATCGGTTATAATATGTAATAACTCGCGGAATGAACGGAATCCGGTTAAAGGGGAATTAGGAATGTCTGTAGATAATCTGAATCACCAACAAGCACGAACGAGGGAAGAATATAAAAAGGCAAAGCTCGATGAGGATCAAAAGAGCAAGAGCGAAAAGTTGCAGGCGGATGGGGAAAAGGCCGCGGCCGCGCCGCATTCAAATAGGCGGGTCCGGATTCGCTTAATCCCGATTTGGCTTCGTCTGCTTCTTTTAGTTGTCTTGATTTTTGCCAGTGTGACGTCTGGTGCAGCCGTCGGATACGGGATGCTTGGCGGCGGGAAAATGGCAGATGTTTTTAAACAATCAACTTGGACACATATACTCGATTTAGTCGAGAAGAAATAATCGGGAAGGGCCTTGCGATTGCCCTTCCCTTTTGTATGCCTTTAATAGTAAAATAGGGAGTAAATACTAGTAGGAGGTACTAATTCTATGCTCGATATCGAACAAATCAAAGAAATTATTCCCCACCGCTATCCCTTTTTGCTGGTCGATCGCATTTTGGAAGTGGAAGAAGGAAAAAGAGCCGTCGGCATTAAAAATGTTTCCGCCAACGAAGAATTTTTCAATGGGCATTTTCCCGACTATCCGGTGATGCCTGGCGTTTTAATCGTAGAAGCACTTGCGCAGGTCGGCGCTGTCGCTGTTTTGAAAAAAGAAGAAAACCGCGGCCGCTTAGCCTTTTTTGCAGGCATCGACAATTGCCGCTTTAAAAAGCAAGTCAAGCCCGGCGACCAGCTGCGCCTTGAGGTCGAAATGGTGCGCCTGCGCGGACCAATCGGCAAGGGCAAAGCTGTTGCAACCGTTGACGGCGAGATTGCCTGCGAAGCCGACATCACCTTTGCATTAGGCGAGAAAAAGGAATAATTCCGCGCCGAAGCGTGCTAGTTGGATAAGTGAACAGTAAGTAGACTAACCGTTAAACACAAGATTTCCCATAGGAAATCTTGTGTTTTTTTGTTTTTGGAAGAGATCTATTGGACAAAATAGCGTTGGAATTGAGGAAATGTCCATTAGAAGGGATCTATTGGGCAGACAAGCGCAGGAATGAATGAAGACAATGCCCCTTTAGCCATTGGATAAAGATTCCTGTAAACATTTATAAAGCAGTGGGGATGCTAAAAAAAGACCATTTTAGGTCAATTTTGTGGTGAAAGGGGCTTTTCGCTTGAAGAAAAAGTTATTCTTAATGCTTGCCGGATCACTCTTCTCGGCTGTATTGCTAGTTGGCTGTAACAATGATAATCAAAATCCGCCACCGCCAACGAATAATAATGTTAACACACCGGCAGATAACGATTTAAATGATAATATGAATAACAACAGGAATAACAACCTGGATAACAACTTAAATAACAACCTAGACAACAACCGTCACTATCCAGAGTCAGAGGACAAAAACACACCTACAGACAAAGACCCTGGGAAGGACAACAACACACCAAGGGAAGATATCATCGAGGATGACATCGACCGCAACGACCGAGACAACAAAGACGAGTAAAACCGAACAAAGACAAACAACCGGACAAAGAACAAAAAAAACAAAAAAAGTCAGGCACCGACTCCGGTGCCTGACACCCTTACCAACATAAGGATAGTGACTACTCCATTAATGGTGCCTGACACCCTTTCTAACACACTGAGGTTAGAATGCTCCGCCGGTGGAGAATAGGAATGCTGCGACAACGATTAGGAAGATGAATAAGATATATAGCAAGATTGCCACGATGGTTATAATCCACCCGAGGACTTTCCGTCCAGTTTTGATCAAGTAAATCCCTACAGCAATTGGACCGAAGATTAATCCTAAAATCGCCCATAGCCAGCGGCTCTTATTATGCTTCGGCGCGTCAATAAATAAATAAATAGCCATAATTAAACTGATAATAATTCCAATAGAACTTTCCACTTTATTACCTCCTTTTACAATATTTGAACAATACTAATAGTATCGCTAGGATTTGTCAAAAAATCAACAAAAATGTAAATCCTCCCTCTTTTTCGCCACAATAAAAACCAGCGCGAGGACTGGTTTGTGGCAAATCGATTACGGATTTTTTACTTTAATTTTTGGCTTACTCTTCATTTTTTCTTTAAATTCAGTGAGAAGTTCTGCTCCTGAAAGCCCTTTTTGCATCAGGTTGTCGAGCAGGAGCTCGGAATAATCACTTTTATTGCGGCGTAAATGGCCTTGAAATAACACACTTATATAGTTTTCGAATTTTAGCAAGTTGCAAATCTTCGTTTGAAAATAGGCAGGGGCGTTTTCTTTTTTTGTAATCACCGCTTCGACAATGATGTCGCGGTTTTGCTCGGAAATTTTTTTGAAATAATCATAAAGGGACAGGTCGGTATAAGCCTCAATCAGCCAAGTGGAGCGATCATCTTCTTTATTCAAAATCAAACCGTCGACCAACGGAACCTCAACCGCAGCGTCTTCTTCCACAACATCCAATGAGTATAACTTAAAAGTTTTCATGCGATCCTCCTGTTCATTTTTCCTAAATTATAACATACAGCGGGAAAAAGCAAATGTCGAAAAATATCTGGCCATATTTCGATAATATGCGATAAATGGAAAAAGGACCCCTTATATTGACAAAAAACTCCTCGAAACTGCAAAAATTCCGACAAAAACCTCCCTGATAATGGCTTTATCGCGATTTTACAACAATTCCATCGAGGGGCTATGATTAAGCCATCACCGAAAGGAGTTGAAGACATGATCAATCAGGTTACACTTGTCGGCCGATTAACCCGTGATCCCGAGTTAAACAAGACGCCGGATGGGACGGCTGTCACCCAAATAACGGTGGCAGTAAACCGCCATTTTCGCAACCATAATGGAGAAATTGAAGCCGATTTCGTTCAATGTACGATATGGCGAAAGGCAGCGGAGAATACATGCCAATATTGTCGAAAGGGGTCGATTGTTGGAATTACCGGCAGGCTGCAAACCCGCTATTATGATAATCGTGAGGGCAAGAGGGTGTACGTCACCGAGGTAATTGCGGATGCGGTTCGCTTCCTGAGTGCCAAACCGAACAATTCTCCTCCTGAGCCAAAGAAGGAGGAAGTGCCAATTGGAAATGAAAGATGAAGCCGCCAGAAACCTGGAGCAACTGCTGGAAAGCTTAATAAAAATGGTTGGAAAAGCAAATAAAAACGTCGACAGCTTGCAAAAGCGCGTCAATCAGTTGGAATGGCTAATAAGAGAGCAGGAACTAGAATTCAAGCAACGAGGCCCCACCCAAATTTACTCCAGACACCCACACGAACATGCAAACAAATTTCCTATACATCTTTGAAAAAGTACAGTATTCGACAATTTACACCACAGATCTACTTCATGAGTTGCTTTATTTTTGGAAAAAACATCCCCGCAACGGTTTCGGTTGTTAGAGAAAATCAAACATCCCTCCGTCATCATCTCCAAATTTCCGGCAGGTTAGCTGCCGGATTTTTTTTCGTTAAAATGCTGGCGCGAACAGGGGGTTTTTGAATTTGCAAATAATAGGGGCAGATTTAAAATAAAGGGTACCAAATCACAGGCTGGTTGCAAACATGCGAAGCGGCCGCGGAGATTATTTTCAAAAAAATATAAATTTCCATGTTTAAAAATCAGCCAGTGGGGAAAACTATTAGAAAAACCCCCCTGTTTTTTTTTATGAAGCCGCTGAACTTGTGTCAGCGGCTTCTTTGTTTTAGCTGGGAAGAAAGTATAAACTTTCATCCTGCGCATAAGAGCAACTACGCATCTGTCAGCGCCTAACGGCTCGCCAATCGGCGAGTTTTCTTTAGAATTTGTCTTTATGTCTCTTTTCTAACTTAATAAAGCTTGTAATAGCATCTGAAAAAAAGCGCCTGCGTTTCGGTCCGACGAGGGAAAGATCGACGAGGGCCTTTTTTAGTTCCGGTTCATTTTCCAAAAGCTGAAGGATCCTGCCCATATCGGGATCCTCCGGGTTTTCCTTCAGTACGTAGCCCGGCGCCTCGACGTTTGGCAGCAGTCGATCAAGCTCCTCGACCAAATACTCCTTGTCTACCTTGTATACTTCTGCAAAACGAATGACCGTTTGATAATTAGGAATTGCTTTGGCATTTTCATAGCGACTAACCGTTGAACGGTGCATATTCATCATGCTTGCAAGTGTTTCCTGCGACCAGTTTTGCTTCTCGCGAAGTTCCTTTAATTTTTCCGATAAAGCCATCTTTTTCACCGCCGTCAAAACCATTGATGTTTTAAACTTAGCGGTTTAACGGTCTGTAGGGCGCAATTGTGCCAGTTACGCACATTTTTAAATGTGGGAAATATGCACGGTCATAAAAAATACATATTTTAGAAGTTTGGTTGGCAGGGGAAAGAAAAATTATTGTCGAATAATAATGGGCGATTATTGTAAAAATTAATCGATTACTGTAAATATTGGGGGTATTTTTTTGAGAAAAATAAATTCTATAATCGTCCTGGGAAAGCAGGTCGACAGCCGGGATTCACCCATTACATCTAAACCGAGCTTTCATGATGCACTCCAACTTACACATCAGTCACCCACATCATCAAAGGACTCTTCCTATCAATCTTTTCCTCTGGAAGACGGCACTCATATTTCTTTGCATTACTCTGATTATACATTCGAGGCTAGCCTTGAAAACCGAACAATAAGTATTTCCAAAGACGGCGGCACTCTAACGGAAGAAGAGGCCTACGAAGAACTGTCCCATTTTATTATGAAAGAAGGAACAAAGGTTTCCTTCCTGGCACTTCCCCCTCATCGGAAAACCCGGCCAAGAAAGCGGAAGAATGAGCGCGTCCTGGAGGAGAGGAAGAAACTGGAGGAGGAACTAGGGGAGGAATAATATATACATTCTAGGAAATTCAAACAACAAGAAAATACTTGAACGGGATCGAGAAGACGACCATCACCTCGCTCCATCGTCTACAAAAACAGTAATATATCTAAATCTAAAGAAAAGGTTCCGGATGGTTGATGCATCCTGAACCTTTTTTGTGTACCATGTCCACCCAAGATGGACACTGTCCACGGATGGTGCCTGACACCCTTTGTACTATTTGCACCGTGATAAAAGTACTGATTTATTTGTCCCAAAGATAGACGCTGTTATGCCACAGTTTAGACACTTTTTCGTGAAATAAGACAAATTGTGATACACTTTTAATATTTTTGTAACATAACTGGTACATTGTTTTGATATAACTAGGTTACTAAGGAAAGGAGAAAGTGTATGCAAACGACTAGCAAGCGTATCACTCTCGTGTTACTTACATTGATGTTATGTGTATCAGGTTCAATGGTTACATATGCACAAACAAACAGCGATGCCCTACATAATGCACAGCAGCAGCTACAAGAAAAAAGTAGATTAGTAGAGCAAAAGGAACAAGAAAAGCAATCGGTAAATAAAGAAATACAAAATATTCAACAAGAATTAGAATCTCTTTACAGTGAGATTACAAAGAACAAAGACGAAATGACAAAGACTCAAGCGAAAATCGATGAAACGAACAAACTCATTGAAGCGAAAAAAGAAGAGATCGTTGTGCTTGAGGACAAAATGCTTGGCCGACAAGATATTATGAAAAAACGTGCGGTTGCGATGCAGCAAAATAGCAATGTCAATCTCATTGTCAACCTATTCTTTGAATCTGACAGTATCTCAGACTTTATCCAGCGGGCCAGTGCTGCGTCCACATTAATGGATGCGGATAAAGATATTTTGACAGCACAAAAGGCTGACTTGAAACAGATTGAAAAAGATAAAGAAGAGATCGATCGTCAAGAAAGAGTATTAGAAGAAGGACAAGAGGCGCTGGCTGCACAGCAGACCGTACTTGATCAAAACATGCAAAAAAGACAGCAATCGCTGACTGTCATGCAAGAAAAGTATACTCAAATCGCACAGCAAGTGGCACTTGCCGAGCAAGAAAAGGCCGGCATCGAAGGCCAAATGAAAGATATTCAAGCAAAAATCAGCATGGAGCAGGCAGCGGCAAAAGCACGGACTGCATCAGCAGCGCCAGCTTCATCGTCTCAGAATAATATTGGTGTGGCGATAAAAGGAAAAGAAATGTACGTGACGGCGACTGCTTATACTCCATTTGACGGAGGAACGATTACGGCAGCAGGCTACGATATTGCCGCCAATCCGAATATGAAATTGATTGCCGTCGATCCATCGGTTATCCCTATGGGCAGTAAAGTATGGGTAGAAGGCTACGGCGTGGCTGTTGCCGGCGATACTGGCGGCGCAATTAAAGGCCACAAAATCGACGTGTTAATGCCAACAAAGGCAGCCGCGTATGCTTGGGGCAGAAAAACCGTAAAAATCACCATTCTAGAATAGAACGTTACTTCGAGAAACGAAAAGTTCCAAAAAGAGATCTAACACTTCAAAAAAGCGTTAGGTCTCTTTTTTTATCCCTTTTCCCTCCTATACCCTCATTTCCCACCTTTAAAACATCAATATATGAGAAACGGTGCCTGACACCCATTCTAATGTTTTGACGGTGAAAAGGTGGTTTTAGGTGGTTAAGGTGGTTTTGGGCTGTGGATGTCTTTTTTTATTTGTCTTTTTTGTTTTTGTCAATTGGATATTTATGTTAAAATGGAACTATAAACAGATCGGTTCCCAGGAGGAAAACATGCTAACGATTCCGAAAAAGAAGTGGCTTTGGTTCGGCTTATTACTGTCCTTGGTGTTAGGTTCAAATGTGATAGTTTACCGGGTTGAGTGGGCGGCCCCGCTTCCATCAGGAATGGCCTTGGGCTCCTTATTCGACTTCATCATTACCACCCCTTTACTCGTTTACCTTTTTATCATCCGAAAGCGGTACTCCCTTAAAACTCTACTGCCCGTCATGCTTGCGGGGTATGGCGCCGCGGTACTAATTATTCCACAAGGCCACATGTCAGACTATTCGTTTGTAAAATATATCGTATTTGCCGGTGAGGGAGCATTCCTCCTAATTGAACTTTACATTGTCTATCAACTAATCGTGAGAATACCGGCAATCTTGAAAAGCTACCTTAATGCCGCAACCGCCAATCCAACTTTTCATCATCGCATGGCGGAAGCATGGAATCAGCATCTGGAATCATCGAGGATGCGCGAGATCCTTTTTTCAGAAATGGCGATGTATTATTACAGCTTATTTTCGTGGAGAAAAAAGCCGGTAAATGATGCGCAAACGTTCACGTATCATAAAAAAACCGGAGCCATCGCCGTCTACGTCATGCTGATTCACGCAATTGTATTGGAATCGGTAGGGTTTCACTTCTTGCTTCATTCGTGGAATCCCACTGTAGCCATCATTGCATTAGTATTAAACTTGTACACCTTATTTTTCTTCGTGGCAGAAATTCAGGCAATCAGGCTGTGCCCCATTAGGATTACCGATCAGCATGTCTATTTGCAGGTCGGCATCACGAGGCAGGTAACCGTTCCTCTTGAGGAAATTAAAAGTTTTCACTATTATCAAGGCCCTGAAAAATTAACAAAAGCGGAAGCAAGACATGTTTTCGATGCAACCGCAGCGGATTTTATAAAAGAAAAGCCTACGTTTGAAATCGAGTTTCATCAACCGCTCGAGGCCAGCTTTATGTACGGAATCAAGAAAAAAGTGAGCAAGGCACACCTCCGCCTCGATGAGCCGCAGCAATTTTATCAATTACTTTCGGAAAAAATACGCGAGAGGGACATATAATCCAGTAAATCGTTGCGTCGCATGTATTACTTTTTCAAAAAAATAAAAAGGGGTTGAACTGAATGGGTTTATCGGTGACGTTATGGGCGCTTGGCGGCTACGTTCTATTATCGTTATTGTTGCTGCCAATGCAGTATTCCTATATTAAGGAATTGAAAAAGATGGATAAAAAGCGGCGGGAGCAAGGAATCAGGCAGGATGAAATGTATGATAAAATGAGTTTTGAGGAGCAGCAGTTGAGTTTTAACGCACAAGGAAACTTTATATTTATCGGCGCCAACGTGTTCGCCACACTCCTGTATAAATTAAAAAATAGATAAATTACGAAAATGGCTATCAAGGTGATAGCCATTTTTTATTTCAATGGATTTCGTGTATGAAAAAAACCAGCCCTTTGATGGGAAAATCAATTCGTGAATAAGATGCACCTTTTCTAATCAACTTAAGAAATAGGAAGAAGGTGTATTATAGTGAAAAAATGTTATCGGCCATTCACGATCATTTCTTTAAGCATGGCCTTATTGCTACTGTCATCCTGCAGTCAGGTACAATCAAAAAAGGAACCCAAAAAGGATAAAACGCCTCGTGAGGTTTTAGGGTTCTATACGGAAAAGGAAGGAACGTATCCAGGGTCTCAACCTACCGTTGACTCGCAATCGGCCCGTTTAAGCATTATTGCCCCCTTTTGGTATAAGCTTGATGATAAACGACCGGGCAGTCTGATCGATTCCGTTACCGCAGATCATAAGAAAAAGGTTATTCAGCGTGCTCATGAAAAAGACATGAAGGTATATATGGTTGTACATAATCTCTTTTATGAAACTGTGGAGAAGGGCAAGCAGGTAGCGAGTACTGTACTCGATAACGAGAACAACCGTAATGTTTTCATTCAGAACTTACGCAATGAAATGAAGCAGTTTCAATATGACGGGATGAATATTGATATGGAAAATTTGTATTTGACGGACCGAGATTCCTTTAGTCTGTTCATTAAAAAATTGACTGAGGCACTGCACGAGGATGGAAAAGCAGTGACGGTTTCAGTCCCGGCAAACACAGGTGATTCCCGTGCAAATCCCTGGTCGCCGTGGTTTGATTACGAAAAACTTGGTCAATATTCAGATGGGTTAATGATTATGACATACGATGAACACAACCCTAGAACAAAACCCGGTCCATCTGCATCAGTCGATTGGACTGAAGCAACGATTCGTTATGCTTTGAAAAATAAAGTACCATCTTCAAAAATTTTACTCGGTATCGCAAGTTATGGATGGGACTGGGATACAACAGCAGGCAAGGCCAAGTATAGCTCCTATAAAGAGTTAATGGATCAGAAGAAAAAATACAAAGCGAAAGTTCAATGGGACTCCCGTTCGCAAACCCCTCATTTCAGTTACGTAGATCAAGAACAACATAGCCACGAGGTATGGTTTGAAAATAGCGATAGTCTGGAGTTTAAACTCAACCTTGTAGAAAAATATAACTTACGGGGGATCGGGATTTGGCGGCTCGGCTTAGAAGACCCCGTGTACTGGACGACCATACCCGAGAAAATAAAAGTAAAAAAGTGATGGGATGGTCTCCAAACTTCTGAACGTATGGGAAAACCCTTTTTATGGGGTGAGCTTCCAGTGAGTAAAGGTGAAAGATAAAACGGTGGTAACAATGATAAAAAGGGCTTTTAGAAGCCCTTTAATTTCTTTTGGATCATCTCATCATATGGCGACATACATAATTCAACTATCAAATTCTTTTCGAAGCTGGATCATATATGAAATGTCTACTCCTAATAGATCCGCTAATTCTTTGTCATTCGCTTTTGGGTGCTGTTTCAGCAATTGTTTAAGCATTTTCTTTTGAGATTTCCGCTCTGCTTTCTGCACCGATTTTTCTTCCTTAGTTTTTGGCTCACTTTGACCGTCGGATAATACAGATACAACCTCGCTTAACGAATCCATTTTTTCTTTGGACTCTCCAATTAATGATTTTTTATTTTTATTGGGAAATTTCATTTCGTTTAGTTGTTTATGAAGTTTTGCCATTTCCTTTTTGCTATTTTCTAGACTTACAGCAAATGACGTAATTACTTGTTCTTTAATGCCAATAACTTCTTTTAGATTCTTAAGCTGCAATTCTTGCTCAGCTACTAGACTTCTTAACTCGCCAATCAATGTTTGATTATTTTCATTTGTTTTTCGCATTGCGGCTATTTGCTCTTGGAATTCCGCTATTTCTTTATTGCTGTTATCAAGGCCTGCAATAAGTGAAGCTATATCTTTTTTGGTTGCCAGTTCCTCTTTTAAATAAATTTCTTGTTTAACCATGTTAGCTACTAGTTCATTAATACGAGTTGTTTGGGCTACAAGTTCCGATGGATCTTGATCATCATTACCTGTGACTACAGGTTCCATTCCTTACTCCTCCTTTTGATTAAGTATTCAAGGCTAAAAAATAATCATAATTATCAAATCGATCACGAGAATCTTTGCCATTATTGCAATACTATATGATGGTAGGAAAAATATTGAATGGACAAGTGTCTGAATTCAATAATTAATTATATAAAGAAGTTAATTATTCAACTTTTAATCCAATTAGGTTACAAAGGGGCACAGCAAATGATGGGATAGATTTGAATTTGTATTGCTATGAACCTCTTCTGTAAATATATTTCTTCTCCTTGGACAAACTTATTTTGTAGATTTAATCAAGGAGGAATGAACGATGGTACACGATTTTAAACAGGAAATGGAACGTATTTGGGCTGAAACGTGTGGTTCATGGGAAAATTGTACGGAGAAAAACATTCAGTCTTTCTTAGCACAATGCCTAGAAAAGAGCATTGACCCACAATATTGTATGAGTTGGGTCGAGCAGCATAGCAACCAAATCCCTGATTGGTCAGCCGTTTCGAAGGTATCTCTTGATTGGGTAAATGAACATACGTCAACTGGTTCGCCTATTAACGGACATGAACCTCAGTAACAAGGAGAGAAATACTCTCTACTTTTTTTGCAGATAGGAAAGTATAAACTTTCCTATCGTGCATAAGTGCAACTTCGCCTCTGTCCTCGCCAATCGGCGAGTTTTCTTTATGCTTGAGGTTATACCGTTCCTGCTTTTGCAATGGAATTCCTCCTAAAAATTCACACCTATTCAAACTAACTTTTGATAAAATGGGGCTGATTAGGTAAATAGATTAATCGGTAATACAGGAGGAGAAATAGGGTGAATGAAAAATTATTGCGGGTAGGCACTACGTATATCCCCGTTTCAAATGTAGAACGTTCTGCTGAATGGTATGTAAGCAAATTGGGGGCAGAGTTAAACTATAAAGATGAAGAAAAGGCCATTGTTGATTTGGCGAACCAAAGTATTTTCCTCGTTAAATCAAGAGAAAATCAAAGTGCAAATTTCTATGATGTGCATGGGGAAGAGCGTTTTTCTATCACATTCGAGGTCAATGGATTAAAGGCTCTAGAAGAAATACATACGAACTTTAAGGAAAAAGATGTAAGAGTGGGAGAGATTGAAGACAGAGGACATTCCGGGAGAAACTTTGTTTTTTATGATGTAGATGGGAATAAATTTGATGTGTGGAGTGAACTTAGTCCAATCTTTAAAGAAAAATATTTAGGCAAGTCATAATGGAGGAATGGCCCAGTACAGTACTGGGCCATTTCATTTTTTAGTGGTGCCATCACCCTAAATAAACTAGGTCCTTCAGTTCATCAGTCGACAGCTCGGTGATCCAGTTTTCACTTGTAATAATTTGATCATTTAAATGCTGCTTTTTCTCGAGCATGGCGTCAATTTTCTCCTCGAGTGTTCCGGTGCAAATCAGCTTATGCACGTGGACGAACCTGGACTGGCCAATCCGGTAGGCGCGGTCAGTGGCCTGGTTCTCAACGGCCGGATTCCACCAGCGGTCATAGTGAATGACGTGATTCGCCGCCGTCAGATTCAAACCGGTTCCGCCCGCCTTCAACGACAGCAGGAACACCGGGAACTCGCCGGCCTGGAACCGCTCAATCATGCGATCACGCTGCGCCTTTGGTACACTTCCATTCAAAAATGGCACCTCAACGCCAAATTTTTTCTTCACTGTCGTCCGGATCATTTCACCCATCTCGATATATTGTGTGAAAATCAGACAGCTTTCACCCTGCTCCAACACCGCATCCACCAGCTCGACAAGCTTCTCCATCTTATTTGAACGATCGAGAAGATCGCGTGACGCGGCCCGCTCTTTTAAATAAAGCGCTGGATGATTGCAAAGCTGCTTCAAGCGGCCGAGCATTTGCAAAATTAACCCCTTGCGCTCAAAGCCCGATAATTTTTCAATTTCAGCAAATGTATCGTGGATCAACTGCTCGTACAGCGACGCCTGTTCGGCGGTCAATGGGCAGTACTCCTTTTGCTCCAGCTTATCAGGGAGATTCAGGGCGACTTCTTCATCCTTTTTCGTCCTCCGGAGCAGGAACGGCCGAATCAATGATTGCAGCTGCTGTACCTTTTCCTTTTTCTCATCCTTTTCGATGGGAATGACGAATTTTTTCTGGAATTGGCCCATGCTGCCAAGATAGCCGTGATTGGCAAAATCGAAGATCGACCATAGCTCGGAAAGGCGGTTTTCCATCGGCGTCCCCGTTAAAGCGATGTGGTGGCTGCCGCGGAGCCTTCTTACTGCCTTCGATTGCTTCGTTTGCGCGTTCTTGATATTCTGCGCCTCATCAATCGCAATCGTACTCCAAATTTTAGACTCGAACTCCTCGGAATCCAAGTGGCTTAGTCCATACGAAGTCAACACTACATCGGCAGCGTGAACCTTCTCGGAAAAAGCCTCCTCCTTCAGGCGGTTGGACCCGTAATGCAAATACACCTTCATCTCAGGAGCGAAACGCTCCAACTCCTTCTGCCAATTCCCCAGCACCGACGTCGGACAAATAATCAACGCCGCCCTCGTCGGAACCTTGTTAACGGTGTCAGGCACCAATTTGTGACTCCCCACATTGTTAACAGTGCTAACCGCGGTAGCATTACCCGCATTTACCGTGTCAACTATGTTAATAGCATTAACGGTGTCAGGCACCATTTCTTGACTCTCCACCGTGTCAACTGTGTTAATACCGTCAACGGTGTCATCCACCGCCATTTCATCTTTGACCTTCAATAGATAGGAGATGAGTTGGACGGTTTTGCCGAGGCCCATGTCGTCAGCGAGGCAGGCGCCGAAGCCGTACTGCCGGAGGAACCAGAGCCAGCTCATGCCAAGCTGCTGATACGGGCGGAGTTCGCCATTCAGCCCTGCCGGAACGTCTTCTAATGGAATCTCGTGCACCTCTGCCAGCTGCTTCACCATTTGCTTCCATTGCCGATTCAGCTCGATTTGGATCTTCGCGAACGCCTTCGGATTCTCCAGTTCATCCTCCCCGGCCTCGCCGCTCTCTACCAGCTCCTGCTCGAGCAAATCGCGGACATGCAACCCTTCCTTTTCGGCACGTTTCATCAAATCCTGTATTTGTCGAATAAACTGCGGATCAAGCTTCACCCAGCGGCCGCGGATATAGACAAGCCGCCGTTTCTCCTCGACAAGCTTCCCAAACTCCTCCTCGGACAAATCGACCCCGTTCATCGAAAAGCGCCAATTGAAATCAAGCATCGCTTGCAGCCCGACGAACGATGGACGGTGGCTCGAGGAACCCTTCAGCGACGCCTTCACCTTCAAATTGGCATTTTTCATCGCCTGCCACCAGGAAGGGAGGAGGATCTCCACATCCAAAGCCAGCAGCGTCTCACTGGCCTCTGTTAAAAACATCCACGCTTCTTCCTCAGTCAAATGCGTCTTGAAAAAGCCATCCTCACCCAGCCACGGAATCAACCGGACCCAGCGTTCCCGCTCACGGTCGACCTTTTCTAAAAATGGACGCCATTTCGCAGGAATCTTTGCCGAACCTTCGATATCAACAATCTGATCAACATCTTTCTTCCCGCGTAAAAATACATCCAGGGTCCACGGGCCCTCACCGTCTACAGGTTCATCCAGCCTCAGCCCAATCGTAAAGGGCGTATCGCTTTCCTTAATTCCGACCCACTCAAGCCAGCTTTCTTCATCAAAATAACGGGCCAATTCGACACCGGATATATTTTGCTTTTTCAGCAGTTCCAGTTTCGGGCCGAACAGCTCCTTCATTGCTGAATTCCTGGTCAAATAGGCATCAAGGGCGCTGTTATATAAATCGGAAATATAGCTCTTGGTCGTGCCAAGACCTCTAGCGGAGGCACCGTCATCAGCCTCTGCCACATCATCATCAGCCTCTTCCTCATGGCCATCAGCGGGGTCATCGTTAGAATCAGCATCCATCTTTTGTTCCCAAAAGGAGGGATCAAATTCATCCTTTACCCGTTCCGGCAGCTTCCAGCGGAACTCACCGTGCTCCCACACCGAGAAATCCGGCAGCCAATCCTTTTCGACGATGCCCTCGTAAAGAGAGAAGGCAGCAGCCAGACAAATCTCCGACTGATCGTTCCAATCCCACTCAATAAAGCGGTTAAACGACTCCTTGGCAAAAAGGGAAACCAGCTGCCAGCCGCTCACAACAACACCCTCAACGTCGTTCACCGTTTCCGTCTCAAGAATCGTCCCAAAGAAGCTTTCCTCATGGCTGCTAAAAACGAGGTTCTTCCACCTGAAAGGGTTCATATAGGCACCACGCTCATCCTGAGCCGTCAGAAGAAAGCGCCCATCCCCTAATTTAGTTGTCAGCAATTTCAAAAACCTAGTTTTCAGCATACATAACGTGCTCCTTTAAAAAATTGGCTGTTTTCGTATAGAATGTTGCAATTTAAATGATTGTGCACTTAAAAAGTCAGTCAAGTCCTTGATTTTGTGTAAATTTGCTAAACAATGTTTTTAACCAAATTTTGTTATGTCAAATATATATGATCAGCCACTTATCCCCTTAACATTTTTCGAGCGTTACTTCCATGGGTTTCAATCTCCATATCCAGTCAAGGGTGTCAAAGGCGGTTTTTCCTTTGATACCCTTGACTGGATATGGAATAATCCATAATTGGAAGTACGTTGAAAATTAAACATCTACCTTTTAATAGATTTCTGCTTCGAATAATTGGTTTCTTGATAGTGCATTAAAACAGCTCCTACTAAACGAAAAGCAGATTGTGTATTAGGGTAAATTCGAATTACCTTTTCTCTTCTTCGGACTTCCTGATTTAATCGCTCAAGAGAATTTGTACTACGGATATGACAACGGATATCTTCTTGGAATTCCATATATTGTATGGTATCTTCGAAACCATCATCTAATATTTTCAGAGCTTGTTCGTATTTAAGATTGTCCCCAAACTGACTCATCAGTTCACCTTTAAAATTCCGCATATCCTCAATTGTGACTGCATCAAAAATACGCTTAATCATCATACGTATTTCCGCTGAGTCCTTTTTTGGAAGCCTTTCTATGATATTACGTTTAAAATGGACGTTACACCTTTGCCAGCTAGTCCCAATAAATTCACGTTGAATCGCTTTTTGAAGCCCCTGGTGAGCATCTGAAATGACTAGCTTTGGGGATTGAAGACCACGTGATTTTAGTTGTTGGAGAAAGCGACTCCAACTTTCATAACTCTCAGCGTGATCCACACTTAACCCAAGAATTTCACGTGTTTTGCTTTCAGTGATTGCAGTGGCTATATAAACAGCCTTAGAGACGACACGATGATGTTCACGAACTTTTATATACATGGCATCTACAAAAACAAAAGGATAATACCTTAAATTTAAGGGCCGTTTGGCCCAGTCATTAATAATAGGATCAAGCTTTTGAGTAAGTGAAGAAACAAACGATTTTGACTTACTTTCACCACAAAGTTGTTCCACAATATGTGTAACTTTACGTGTAGAAACGCCATTGATAACCATCTCTAGCATAGAGAGTACTAACGCCTGGTCACAACGTGCATATTTCTCAAAAACCGTAGGTGAAAACTCACCATTTCGAGTCCTAGGAACCTTAAGTTTTATCTTACCGATACTCATCGTTAACTCACGTTCGTAGTAGCCATTTCGGTAATCACGACGCTCAACAGAGCGTTCATATGCAGCGGCGTGTAAGTAATCATTTCTTTCTTTCTCCATGTACTCATTCAAAACCAGAACAACAGCTGATTTAACAACGTTATCTATATTTGAATTCATTACTGAGTCTTTTAAAAGTTCCAAATCTAGGCTAAACTGTAATTGGGTCATTTTTATTCCTCTTTTCTATGTTTATCGTGGTTGTTAAACATTGTAGCCAAGTAGGATAAAAATGACCCTTTTCTTTTTACACAATTATACGGACTTAATCAAAAAGTCACGAATACGATGTAAAATTACACCGTAACAGCAAATTAATCTGATTTATCGGCGATTTATGGAAGTTTATCAGCGAATTTTCAATTATATCGGCGAATCCAACCATTTTATCAGCGAATTTTTAATTATATCAGCGAATCCAAAATAGCAACAAACGTTTAGAAAAGAGCCTTAAAAAATTAAATAATGGGCGGTTTCAACGATGCCAGGCACACCCTCAAGGTGCTCATTCGTGTCCACCTGGAGTGGAATGTGTCCACAAAGGGTGTCAGGCACCATTTACCATTTAATGGCACCGAGAAACCGCCAAAACCGCGGACTCCGCCAAACCGCAGTACCCGCCGCAGTGGGGTTAAGCCTCAATCAATTTACTCCGCCGGCACTCCTCGTGAAATGCCCGCAGCCGTTTCGTCCGCTCCAGCAGCGTATCCAAAAAGTATTCCCAGTCGTCGACGCGCTTCAGCTTTTTATAGAGCGTCCGCAGCTTCTTCAAATGCCGAACCGCCAGCCGATAGCTGGCGCGATTTTTCTGGTCAATCTCGCGCTGCGCCGTCTGATGAAGCATCGACAGCAACACCTCGGGCTGCTCCTTCTCCACCACTTTCAAACGGTCCTTCGGCAAATCGTAAAAGTCCAAGCCGACAAACGCCTGAAGCTCGCCCCAGCGCTCAAACTGCCCGCGCTCAAACAACATATACTCATACTCGCCGAAACTATACGGAAGCATCACGAGCAGCGCCCGCTCATACAAATCCAGCCGATCACTTTCGGCACAATACGTCGCCACGGTCCGCAGCGCACTCCTTGTGAACATCGCACAACTCTGATAGCCGCCGAGCGTATCCAAATACGGCTTCACTTTTTGCAAAAACAGTTCAATCACCGGCCCGACACGGCGCCACGCCTTCAAGCCCGACAAATACTCAATCCAATACACCAAGTACGGCGTAATTTCCTCCGCCTGAAACATCCCGACCAGCTTCAACGCCCGCTCATCATCCCCGACCAGCAAATTCAAATGCACCCCGGCCACCATCAACGGCAGCGGGCTCTCCCAATCCTGAAGACCCTTCAGACCTGCGTGAATTTTCGCCAGCTCCTCCTCACGCCACTCCTTCTTTTTGAAAAAATGCACCCACAACAGCCGGTACAAATAAATCCGCTCGTACGCAAGCCCCTTCGCGCACGTCATTAGCTCAAACGCATCGTCCTTCAGCCGTTCAATAAATTCATCAAACGCAAACGGCAGCGACTGCACGCCAATTTTCACCGCCAAATCCTCAGCATCATCGAGCATTTGCTGGAACAAATTCAAGTAGGCGCGCTTCACCGTGATCTCGTCATGCCCGTGCTGGTCACTCAGCGCGGCCAGCTTCCGGAACGACACCACCAGCCCGACCAGCTCATAGAGCAAACGCCATTCCTGCTCAACCGGGGCACTCGCGTGAATCCGGCGCTCGTAAATGCCGAACAACTCGGGAATCACATACGGACTCGTGTACTTTTTCGAAGCAAGCAGCGTATCAAAGCTCACCTCAAACGAATGCACCCAGCGGCTGTAGTCCGGCTTCAACACCCCGTTCGCCTTGACCAAATCCTTCGCCGTCTGCATCCCCCAGCCAGCCACCGCCTTCTTCTCGCGAAGCGGTTCGCGCCAGTCCGCCACCCAATCCGCAACACTGCCGACCTTCGAATACGCGGCGAAAAACACCGCCAGCTGATGGCGGCACAAGACCTCCGTCGGGCACGAACACTCACTCAGCGGCATAAAGTTGAGATCCAGCTCCACCTTAACCGGCGTCACATCCTGCACAACCGCCGTCACCGTGGTATCCCCAATATGCAGCTGCTGCACCAGCCCTTGCCGATACAGCATCAACCCCTTTTGCACAAGCTTCGCATCCTCCGCGTCATTCGCATTCATCAAATCCCGCAACTCAGCAGAAAATTCATGCAACACTTCATGAGCAGGCATAGACTCCTCCAAGGCCGCAACCCCCTTTTTGAAAAATAAAGATCAAACCCATTGAAAAAATAAAGATCAAACCCACGTTTCTATTTTTATAAAAATCCGCCCATCGCACGCCGGACCATCATTTAAAAAAATCCATATTCCACTATTATACCCAAAAAATCGCGATTAGAGGAGAGGGAGGCTTGGAAATTCGATTGTTTGAAAATTCCTCGCAGATTTTTTCAGTCTTCTCTCTTACAAAATCAATTCTAAAATCCAGTCAATGGTGTTTTAGCCCGATTAACTTCCAAATCATCTCGGAAAAAGCCAGCAAGATATTTTAATAGAATTCATAAGAGCCCGTTTCGCCGAAAATCTTGTTGAAAAGGTATCCAATAGAGGTTATAGGAGCCCGTCCTGTCGGAGAAATCATCAAAAGGGTATCCAATAGAGGTTATAGGAGCCCGTTCCGTCGGAGAAATCCCCAAAAAGGTATCCAATAGAGGTCATAGGAGCCCGTTCCGCCGAAGAAATCCCCAAAAGGGTATCCAATAGAGGTTATAGGAGCCCGTTCCGCCGGAAAAATCGCCAAAAGGGTATCCAACAGAGGTTATAGGAGCCCGTTCCGTCGGAAAAACGATCAAAAGGGTATCCAATAGAGGTTATAGGAGCCCTTTCCGTAGGAAAAATCCCCAAAAGGGTATCTTACAAGACTCATAGAAGCCCTACCCGCCGATCATCTCACGAAAAAGGTATCTTATAAAAAATAAATCCAACTGGAGTGTCTCAGGTGATTCCTTCAACTTGGATTCCCTGATAAAATATTGTTAGTTTATAAAAAAATGGTAGTTTACGAGATTGAGGGGGATATGCCTTGGGCAAGAGAATGATTGCGGCACTCACAACGTTCATGTTGGTTGTGCCGAGCGCGGGACTTGCGAATACGGGCGCAGAAAGCCGCGGAAACAGCGCTATAAAAACAACCACGGAGCCATCGTCCGGCGGGACAACCATGTCTTCGCAGCCAACAGAACAAGCAGGACGCACTACAACAGAACCGGAACCGAATTCACCAACAATTGAGAGCGTCACCATCACTCCGGATGACGCAAAACCGGGAGACATCATCACCATTATGACAAAAATCAACTCACCGGTGTATGGGATCAAAAAGGTGCAGGCCAACCTCAACGGTTCCACGGGCAAGCAAATTGACCTGAGCTACAACAGCACGAACGGCACATGGAGCGGCACCTATCAGGTCCAGAACTACGACCATCAGGGAAAATGGCATCTGGACTTCTATATTTATGGAAATGAATATTGGTGGTACCGCGACACGGACCAGTCGATCACCGTGGTCAATCCGAACGAAGACCGGGTGAATCCTGTCATGACGAGCTTCAACATGGAGCCTCAGCTGGTGAAAGCGGGCGAGCCATTTACTGTCACGGTCAAAGCGGCCGACAATTCGGGAATCAAGTCGGTGAAGGCCGATTTTCGGATGCCGAACGGCTCGACGATGGTCGGGCAGCCGCTGACCTACGACAGCAAGACCGATCAGTGGAGCTTCAGTTACACTTTCTCCGGAAACACCGAACCGGGCACCTGGGGCATGATGGTCCAAATCACGGATTTGGCCGGCAACGTGACAACCGAAAGTAAGGACTTTGAACTCGCCAATGCGAACGCGGATTACACCCCGCCAAAGGTCGAGAACATTTCCGTCAGCAAACAGGCACTCAATCTAGGGGATCTGCTAAAGGTCACAGCGAAAATAACTGATGACAAATCAGGGGTCCTCTCAGCCGAACTGCATTTTTCTGGGAGAAATTACTACCAATCCCAGCTGGCCTACAATCCTGCCACCGGTTTATGGGAAACCACTTTCCAGGTGGGACGCTTTATGGAAGCGGGAACCTATAAGCTGGATCTGCAAGTGTACGATAAGGCCCAGAATTTAGTCTATCCGGAAATGAATCAAACGGTTCGGGTTCTTTTAGCAAAGCCTGTGGTCAATCAGGTGACCGACAGCGATAAGGCTGTGACGGGGATGTCACAGGCAGGGACGAAAATCGAGGTAAAAGCGGGCGAAACGGTCATTGGAATGGCCACGGCCGGTGCAGACGGCAGCTTCACCGCCCCGATCGCAGCCCAAAAACAAGGAACCAAGTTAGTTGTTTCAGCAACCGCCGATTCAGAAAGTGCTACCGAGGCAGCAACGATTACCGTTACAGCGAAAAACCCAACAGGCTGGGTAACCACCGACGGCAAGCGCTACTATTATGATCCAGTCACCTTTAAGCCGAAAACAGCCTGGTTTCTGATCGGCACGACCTGGTACTACCTCACCGGCAGCGGTGCAATGGCGACCGGCTGGCAAAAGGTCAGCGGGACATGGTACTACTTCCACAGCAGCGGCGCGATGCTCACCGGCTGGCAAAAAGTCGGCACAACTTGGTATTACCTTCACAGCAGCGGCGCCATGGCCACCGGCTGGCTAAAAAGCGGCACGACCTGGTACTATCTCGATAACAGCGGAGCGATGCGGGTCGGCTGGTTAAAACTTGGCACAACCTGGTATTACTTTACCAACAGCGGCGCCATGGTCACCGGCTGGGCCAAAATCGCAGGCAAGTCCTACTACTTTTACAGCAGCGGAGCATTAAGGTAACCGGATAATGAGTCGATTGATTAAGACATATCTAGCCGCCAATCACGTTGATTGGCGGCTACATTTGTTTTTAGGGGATAATCGTCGTTCCGCTGTAGATGAAATCATGCGCATATTATTGCACATGACATTCATTCCATCGGTCAGCTTTCCATATTTTTCGATGGTTGAGTAGTCTGGAACAACCCCACGATAAAGGTCAAACCAGCCACAATGGGAATGATACTTGATGAATTTATTTTAAACAGCCAAAGCGGGAGCGGGTCATTGCTAAAGAAAGAAGAGAAGGTCGTAGTAGAAACCAAAGTAAATACGATTGGGCTATAAAATGAAATAATGAGACATGGAAGGGTGATGCACAGTAATAAGGATGTATTGATTTTAAACGACCATACTTTTACGAAAAGGAGGGAAATGTAAACGCCAAATAAAAAAGGGACCATGGAATCAAACCAAAATAGCGGCAATACATTAAACGTTTCGCCAACGGTTTGTTTGATTGTCCGTTCCAATTGGTAAACGATGAGCAGGAATCCAACTAGACCTGCAACCCATAATAATTTCAAGCCCCATTTAACCACAATAAAACCCCCTTATATCAAACTCTATATTTTAACTTCATATAAATATCCAATTTCCTTTGTTGAATATATGCGGCCCGACCATTAAATAATTCAAGAAGGATTACCGCTCCCTTTTATTGAATTATTTGTATGAACAAAAGGGGGAAATGTAGTGAAAGCAATGGAAATGGTAGAGTTAGACGAAGAGAACTTAGACGATCAGGGATGTTATTGCCTTCGCAGCAAGCCTAATTCAACCGGGTACATGAACAAAAACAAATGGCTGACGGAAAGGTTCTATGAAGGTTTAAAGTATATAAAAATCATGGAGGACTGCAAACCGGCGGGGTTTATTGAATATACGCCGATTGAATATTCTTCAAGAGTTGTCTATGGCGAAAATTATTTAGTGATTCATTGCTTATGGGTGAATGTAACCGGAAAAGGCTATGCCTCGAAATTGATTAATCAATGTATTCAAGATGCTAAGGAACAAAATAAAGCTGGCGTGATTGTGGTAACAAATCCAAACACTTCCTGGACCCCCAGTAAGGACATTTTTATAAAAAATAACTTTATCGAAGTGGACCGTGCACCATATGGTTTTGAATTACTTGTTCATAAATTCGGGAACGCCCCTGACCCCTATTTTCCAAACGATTGGGAAGAGCGACTCAAACCTTTTAAAGATTTAACCATCCTGCGGACACAGCAGTGCCCATTTGTAGAGATAGCAACTGTTAATGTTATCGAGGGAGCAAATAAATTAGGCATAAACGGAAAAATCATTGATATCAAAAACAGGGAAGAATTGTTGAGACTTTCACCCACACCCTATGGGATCTACGGAGTTATTTTTAAAAATAAATTAATAGCATTCCATAGACTTACCGTGCACTCTGCGATGAAACGATTAAAAGAGTTATCCCAAGAAGGAGTTTGATGATCCATGTGGAAAAAATATATCACCGCCATTTCGAATGAATATCATTTTAAAGAACCCGCGACTGAGAGCGAAATTTCACAAATTCAAAAAGAATTAAATGTCGAACTGCCAGATGAATTAGCCAGCTTATTTAACGAAACAAATGGTGTTTTCGACAAGTGGAATTGTCTCTGATTTGGTCCACCACTCAAATGGTCAAGGACAATCTATTTTTTAGAAACTTTGAGGATTATAAAGATATTTACATGCCGTTTGATCATCTATTCTTTTTCTCCGACGCAGGGAATGGCGATTTATTTGCCTACGCCATTTTAAAAAATGGAACCATCGAAAAAACCGATATCTATGTGTGGAATCACGAGGATGACAGCCGGACCTGGGTAGCCTCTTCATTAGAGCAGTTCATTGAAGGCTGGGTAACAGGTAAAATTTCGGTATAGTTTTTTACCCATTCCTGAAAGGAGGATTAAGATAAGTTTGAAATTACTTTTTGCTATTTTACTCATGATGTTAGGCAGCATTTTGATTGCATTAACCATTGATAACCTTGGTCAGATAGGTAACATAATAAAGAATATAATAGGGGTTGGATGTTATCTAGGGGCGGCTTTTATTGCAAAAAGGAAAGGGAAACCCGCTCATTACCCGGAAAGAGAAAAAAGAAAGTCGATCGGTAAATGAAATCGGGTTACATTAACCAAAGCAAGAAAAAGAGGGCCCCATCGGTAAATGAAATCCAGTTACATTGACCGAAGCAAGAAAAAGAGAACCTCATCGGTAAATGAAATCGCGTTACATTGACCACAGCACGAAAAAGAGAGCCCAATCGGTAAATGAAATCGGGTTACATTGACCAAAGCAAGAAAAAGGGGACCTCATCGGTAAATGAAATCGCGTTACATTGACCAAAGCAAGAAAAAGAGGACCCGATCGGTAAATGAAAGCCAGTTACATTGACCAAAGCAAGAAAAAGAGAGCCCCATCGGTAAATGAAATCCAGTTACATTGACCAAAGCAAGAAAAAGGGGACCGCATCGGTAAATGAGCCGGGGTTACATTGACCAAAGCAAGAAAAAAACCACCCATTCGGTAAATGAACCCAACACCAATGAACCAAACCCCACAAAAAAGCCAGTCCCCGCACCCCAGGGACTGGCCAACTAACTTTAAATCAATTATACTCGTAATCAAAATTTCCAGAATAGTAGTGGTGGAACTTGTGCGCTGCGTCGAAGTAGTCCAGCGACACCCGGAACGCCTTCCCGTCTTTGTCCCAAAAGACGAGCATGATGACATCTGCGGCACCTGTTCCCAAATCCTCAGCGCCAAAGTCGTCGGCACTCCACTTCACAGCCTTAAAATCACCTTCGCCCGCAACCTTCAACGTATAAAGCCAATACTTTTCTCCTTCAATTCCAACCAGATCGTGGTAGCCCGTTCCAACCTTCTCAACAAGCTCAGCCTTGGTGATCCCGACATTAATCGACTTTTTCAAATCCTCGACCACCGACACCACCGCCGCACTCCCGGCATTCGACATTCGGCCATCATCCATCAAGTAGTACCCGCTAACGAAATTCTGCCGCATCATCCCGCCAGACCGTGGATCAAAATAATACCGGCCGCCGGCAAGCTCCTGCCACCCCGTCACCATCGCACCACTCTGATCCAAGAAGTAGGTCATCCATCTTTCCTGAAGCCAGCCCGTCCGCATCGCTCCAGAATAACTCAAATAGTACCAGCGCCCGCCATCGAGCACCCATCCAGTCTTCATCGCGCCCGACTGACTCAAATAGTACCAGCGTCCGCCATCGAGCATCCACCCAGTCTTCATCGCGCCCGACCGATCCAAGTAGTACCAGCGCCCGCCATCAAGCACCCAGCCGGTCTTCATCGCGCCCGACCGACCCAAGTAATACCAGCGCCCGCCATCAAGCATCCAGCCGGTCTTCATCACACCAGCCCGGTCCAAATAGAACCAGTCCTTTCCGTCCAGCAACCAACCCGTCCGCTTCACGCCAGCATCCACATAACGCCACTTCCCGCTATCAACCGTCCAACCCGCCGACGCCACACCCGGAACCCCCAGCAGCAGCAATGCCCCCAACATCAAAGTCCAAACCTTTTTTTTCAAAATGAACTCACCTCATGTTTTTATGACCTGTTAACCTATTAAAATTAGTCCAAATTGCTGAAAATCCTTTTTAAATCGTCAGACAAAATTTGCATCCCCCGAATTCGATAAAGTCAAACAAAAAAGGAGAAATTTCCCCCCAAAAAACCATGAGAACCATCGATATGAACCCAAAAAGTCGTCGATAAAAAGCCGAAAGTGGTTGATAGAAGCTGAAAAGTCGTCGATAAAAAGTAAAAAGTTGTTGATAAACCTTGGGAAGTTGTCGATAATAGCTTCAAAGTCGTTGATAGTAAGCCAAAATTCGTTGATAAAGCTCCAAACATCGTCGATAGATAACCCCCAAAATCAAAAAAGCCACTCCCCTGATCATCAAGGGGATGGCTCGGTATTGGTAGTTTCTGTTTTTGGCATATTAGAAATGTACTCAAATAATTGCGTCAAATACTTGTTTAGTTCAAATCCATCCTCATTTGCAAACTCCGAAAATAGCAGACCGCTCTCCTTCATCCTTAAATCCCCCTCATAATAAGAACTATCCTCAGTATGGACAAGCTATCAATCTTTTAAACCTCACAAAATCAAAAAAGCCAATCTCCCAAAATAGGAGACTGGCTCGGACTAAACGATTTAGTAGAATCGCTTAAACGCCGCAAAATGCGCTTTATAATAGCTGTTGCTTAAATTAGAGATCATAACTCCTCTTTTTTCATCGGCATGAAGGAATTGATTGTCACCGATGTAAATACCCAGGTGGGAGATTCCCTGTTTATAGGTATTTTGAAAGAATACGATATCGCCGGGCTGAGGACTGTCAACATAATAGCTGCGGTCATAGTAGCCAGCGGCGGAATAGCGGCCGATCTTGTTGCCGGCCTGGTTCGCGACATAATAGATGAACCCGCTGCAATCGAAGCCGGACTTGGTGCTGCCGCCCCACACATATGGCGTCCCCATTAAACTCTTTCCTATAGTGACCATCTTCGTTGAAAAATCACCCTGCGGGACAGGTGCCGGTGCCGGAGTTGGCGCAGTACTCGCCGTGCCCGTTACCTTCAGTTTTTGCCCGACATAAATCATGTCGGAGGATAAGCTGTTCAACGCCTTCAAGTTTGCCACAGTCATGTTGTATATACCGGCAATCTTGCCAAGCGTATCCCCACTTTTGACCACATACTCACCAGATGCCGGCGGCTGTACAGCTGCTGGAGGAGGAGTCACAGGAGTCGGGGCGGACGCACCCGTCACTTTCAGCTTCTGTCCGACGTAGATCATGTCGGAGGTCAAGTTATTCAATGTTTTCAACTGCTGAACCGTCATGCTGAATCGGACACCAATTTTGCTCAGGCTGTCGCCGCTTTTGACAGTGTACTCACTCGTTGGGGCTTGCACACCCGGTGTCGGAGCTGGTGCTGGCGTCGGTGCCGGTTTCGCCGGCTGTGGCACAGTTATGGTCACCGTTTGGCCGGGAGCGGATACCTTCAAGACTTGTCCCACATAGATCAACGTGCTTTTCAGACCATTCCACTGCTGCAGCTCGCCGACCGTCACACCGTAGCGGTTGGCGATTTTGATCAACGCGTCACCGCTGACAACGGTATAGGTGGTCTGCTGTACAGCCTGGACAGTTGAAGTCTCAGGAGCGGTGGAAATTTGCAAAATTTGATTTTCATAGATACGGTCGGATGTCAGACCGTTCTGCGCCTTAATGCCATTGACAGTCGTCTTATATTTGGAGGCGATTTTCGATAGGGTATCGCCTTTTTGGACTTTGTAGGTATCTGCAAGGGCCGAACCGGCAAAAAGTGTCGAAAAAAGAGCAGTTGTCGATAGTGTGCGAACAATAGTTTTCTTCATCTAGTAAAAATCACCTCAAAATTTCATATTTTTCTTCATTTTACCATAGTTTGCTAACGTTTTGAGGGAAAATATTGCGAAACTCGAAGAATTCACAAGAATAATAGTGGGTTTTGCCGTAGAAGGGGTAGGATTTGATGGGAAAAATAGACTCGAATCCAGTACGGATACCGTCAATCAGCTAATTTCGGGTTTCTATCAGCGAATCTGAGGGTTCAATCAGCGAATTTCGAAGTTCAATCGGCGTATTTCACACTTCAATCAGCGAATCTAAAAAACAACAAACTTTCAAAAACTCTTAAAGAAAATAACTCCCAATCCAAACGAAAACATCGCCTTTAAAAGGAATATAAATTACCCTTTTTAAGGAAAAACCCAAAAACGGTGCCTGACACCATAAACAACACGAGCATAATAGAAAGAGTGTCAGGCACCATTTGGGAATATTCTCCTATTCGGATTGTGCTTTTGAGGACAAAACTCCCAAAATGTGTGAACAAGAATGGAATAAGAAGGATTCTGGCGTGCTCCCGCTGAAATTATAGTTGTATATTACATTTTTAGGGAGATGTCATCATGAGAAGTAGCCGGCCTTATAAATCTCCATATGCTGCCATGCTTTGGTCACTTGTGCTCCCGGGCTTTGGGCAGCTGTACACCAAGGAATACTTGATTGGCATAGTACTGCTTGTATTAGAATTCTTGATCAATCTAAACTCAAACTTAAATTTGGTGCTCCTCGAGGCATTTGATGGCGACCTTGATGCTCCCCATCAAATAATTGATTACAGCTGGGGCCTGTTCTATCCATCGCTTTACGGCTTTGCGATGTGGCAGGCGTTTAATTCGGCAATAGTCAATAACAACAAGCTCGAAGGCAAGGCGGTCGAAAAAAGAACCTATCTTTCCGGTTTCTTTATTGGCCTGGTCATCGGAATGGATTTGGGTCTGTTTTCGCATGACTCCCCCATCATGAAGGTCTCTACATTTCTAGACAATCCCGTGTTAAACGGCATCTTGTTTGGGGTGCTGTTCGGCATCATGGCGCACTTCGTGGAAAATAAATATTATCGAAAAAAATGAAAAGGATGCTGAGGGAGAAAGAAGAAGCTTGGATAAGAGAACCTGCCGCATTTATGCGTGGCATAAAAAAGCCAGCCCCACACTTTCATAAGAGGACTGGCTCGTAATAACGTATTCAGATATCTACCTAATGATTATTTTTTCCATGCCCCGCTTGGATCAAAGTAGTAGGACTTGCCGGAAATTTGTACCCAGCCGGTTACCATGACGCCGCTGGTATTAAAATAATACCAGGTAGTTCCAAGTTTCACCCAGCCGGTTTGCATGATGCCACTTGCATTTAAGTAGTACCAGGCAGCTCCGTTTTTGAGCCAGCCCGTTTTCATTACGCCGTTGGCATTTAAGTAATACCAGTTAGCCCCGTCTTTGAGCCAACCCGTTTTCATAGCACCACTGGCTTGTAAATAATACCAGGAAGTGCCAAGTTTAAGCCAACCCGTTTGCATAGCACCGCTGGTATTTAAGTAATACCAGGTAGTCCCGGTTTTGAGCCAGCCTGTCTGCATAGCGCCGCCGCTGTCAAGGTAATACCAGGTAGCTCCGTCTTTCACCCAGCCCGTTTGCATGGCTCCGCTCATGTCAGAGTAATACCAAATTCCATTTACTTTATACCAGCCTGTTTTTACAACAAAGGTAGCTGGATCATAGTAATACCATGTTCCATTATCTTTTACCCAGCCGGATAGTTTTTTCGAAACAACAATGGTTGTTTGATCACTGACGTTACCGGCCACATCTGTTGCCGTAATGGTTAAGGTAGTTCCAGCTAGTTGACCGGTGATAATAATGGTAAAATGACCATCTGTACCAGCGACTCCAGAACCAATGATCTTCCCGTTTGCTGTTACTTCAATTTTTACACCAGGTTCAGTATGCCCGGAAAGGGAAGTTGCCGTTTCAGACACTGGATGAACAACTGGCTTAGCAGGGGCCGTTACGTCTTTGACAACCAAAGAAGCAGCGTCACTAACATTGCCAGCAGCATCTGTAGCCGTAACCGTTAATTCTATGCCAGCCGCTTGTTTTGCAATCGTAACTGTAAATTTACCATCAGTTCCAGTCACAGCAGAAGCAATCACAGCTCCGTTCGCTTTCACATCAACTTTAGAACCAGCTTCAGCAGAGCCAGTCACAGTCAAATCTTTATCGGTTACTGGATTCACCACTGGTTTAGCAGGGGCCGTTACGTCTTTGACAACCAAAGAAGCAGCGTCACTAACATTGCCAGCAGCATCTGTAGCCGTAACCGTTAATTCTATGCCAGCCGCTTGTTTTGCAATCGTAACTGTAAATTTACCATCAGTTCCAGTCACAGCAGAAGCAATCACAGCTCCGTTCGCTTTCACATCAACTTTAGAACCAGCTTCAGCAGAGCCAGTCACAGTCAAATCTTTATCGGTTACTGGATTCACCACTGGTTTAGCAGGGGCCGTTACGTCTTTGACAACCAAAGAAGCAGCGTCACTAACATTGCCAGCAGCATCTGTAGCCGTAACCGTTAATTCTGTGCCTGCCGTTTGTTTTGCAATCGAAACTGTGAATGTGCCATCGACACCAGCCACAGCGGAACCAATCACAGCTCCGTTCGCTTTCACATCAACTTTAGAACCAGCTTCAGCAGAACCAGTTACAGTCAAATCTTTATCGGTTACTGGATTCACCACTGGTTTAGCAGGAGCCGTAACGTCTTTGACAACCAAAGAAGCAGCGTCACTAACATTGCCAGCTGCATCTGTAGCCGTAACCGTTAATTCTGTGCCGGCCGTTTGTTTTGCAATCGTAACTGTGAATGTGCCATCGACACCAGTCACAGCAGAAGCAATCACAGCTCCGTTCGCTTTCACATCAACTTTAGAACCCGCTTCAGCAGAACCAGTTACAGTCAAATCTTTATCGGTTACTGAATTCACCACTGGTTTAGCAGGAGCCGTAACGTCTTTGACAACCGTAGAAGCAGCGTCACTAACATTGCCAGCATCATCTGTAGCTGTAACCGTTAATTCTATGCCAGCCGCTTGTTTTGCAATCGTAACTGTGAATGCGCCGTCGACACCAGCCACAGCAGAAGCAATCACAGCTCCGTTCGCTTTCACATCAACTTTAGAACCCGCTTCAGCAGAGCCAGTTACAGTCAAATCCTTATCGGTTACTGGATTCACCATTGGTTTAGCAGGAGCCGTAACGTCTTTGACAACCGTAGAAGCAGTGTCACTAACATTGCCAGCAGCATCTGTAGCCGTAACCGTTAATTCTGTGCCTGCCGTTTGTTTTGCAATCGTAACTGTGAATGTGCCATCGACACCAGCCACAGCGGAACCAATCACAGCTCCGTTCGCTTTCACATCAACTTTAGAACCCGCTTCAGCAGAGCCGGTTACAGTCAAATCTTTATCGGTTACTGTGTTTACCACTGGTTTAGCAGGAGCCGTAACGTCTTTGACAACCGTAGAAGCAGCGTCACTAACATTGCCAGCAGCATCTGTAGCCGTAACCGTTAATTCTGTGCCGGCTGTTTGTTTTGCAATTGTAACTGTGAATGTGCCATCAGCACCAGCCACAGCAGACCCAATCACAGCTCCGTTCGCTTTCACATCAACTTTAGAACCAGCTTCAGCAGAGCCAGTCACAGTCAAATCTTTATCGGTTACTGTGTTTACCACCGGCTTTGCGGGAGGGATAATATCTTTAACAGTGAAATTTCCTGCGCTTAAAGCAGCCGCGCCGATAACAGCAACATTATCATTAATGTCTGTTATTTCAAGGGAATCTACCGTCCAGTTTCCTTCTTCGGTAGTTCCAGCAACAGAAAACGCACCAATGAAATGTGTGCCGTCAATTTGGAGTGGGACCGCTACTTTTGCCTGACTTTTAGGTGCCTTGTAATACAAAGTTGCTGAAGCCAGACCTGATTCATCCGTAGCGTCTACTGTAAAATGAACTGTATCTCCCGATGCTACTAAACTTTGATCAATCGATAGTTTAGTAAACATAGGAGGATTTAATTCAGAAACAACCTTAAACGCACCGCTAGCCATCTTTTGGGACTCCGAATCAAGATTTACATTCAGAGTATTCCCGGAAAGGTCCACAATGGAAAGATAGCTTACTGAATAAACACCAAGTGCCGCTAGATTGGATAGGGTGATTTTTCCTTCAAATGCATTTGTATCAGCATTATTAGTCAAAGATACTTGAATTTCCTTGTTTGCAGGGGTGTGATACTTCAAAGAAATAAAGTTGATTCCTCTATTATCTGATGCTTTCACACTTACAGAAACAGTATTCCCGGTAAGAATCTTTGTCTTATCAATACTGATGCTTTCAAATACCGGTTTTTGCAGGTCAGGACCAATGGTGCCAACTGTGCCGCTCACGGTAAATTCACCGGCAGCCATTTTTTCAGGGGCTGTAGATGACTTCAGAGTGATGGTATTATTGCTAGTATCAGTAATCGTAAGGGCATTGATTGTATAGCTGCCCGAATCAAAATTATTGTCAATATCAACCGTACCCTCATAGGCATAAGTTTGATTATTCAAAACTAGTTTGACTGGAGTAGCCTTTTTAGTAACAGGGGTTAGATAGCTCAATGAAACAGAACCAATTCCTACATCATCCGACGCCCTCACACTCACTTTTACAGTATCACCGGCAGTAGCTGTTTTTTTATCTACGCTAATGCTCTCAAATACCGGCTTGGTTACATCCGTAGCTGCAGATGCACTATAAACCGGTGCGGTACTGATAATAAGGAGTATAGCTGAAAGAATGGAAAAAATTTTTTTCAACCGAAGTCCCTCTCTTTCTGTTCTCGCTCTCTCTTTATTTCTTGTCAAAAAATGTAAATATTTAGAGTTTGATTCCCCTTTCAAATTATTTTTAAAAGAATCTTACAATTGAATAATAATACTAAATGAAGCCTTTGGATGAAGGTAATTATGACAAATTAGAAAAATTTAGGAGAAAAAACTATGCAGATAGTAGTAACTCGGGTTATAATCTTTATTTCTATCAAAAAACCTCTAGTAAACAAGCTAGCTAAAGGAAAAACCGGACACTAAACAGGATTCGACAATAGTTAAGAATCAAAAGAAGAAATCATTTTGATTAGGTATCAAAAACTAGTGCGGGCCGTTGCATGATTCTGCATATCTAATTTAGGGTGGAGAATCCGGAGAAGAAAATAAAAATAGGAAACTTTTTAGTCTTTTGCCAGCGTGCTGAATACCAAAATCAAAAACCTCCACTGCTTCGACAAAATTCATATATTTTCCACAATTCCGAACTGGAAATGTATTTACAATCCAATTGCCTTCTAGTAGAATAGGTAACTAAATAGATTAAGAGGAGGATTTTGGAATTTGGAGCGGGAAGCGAAGAAGAATGGCTCGAATATCACCGATTTTTCAGAGATTATGAAAAAGGCGTATGATAAAGGTATAAGTGAGACAGAAATCACGCTGGAAAAAATGATGGAAGAATTAACAGCAGACTTGCGACAATTAGTTGTCTGCTAAATATATAGAATAGATTGATAAGGCTGTTGAAGGGATTCCATTTCGACAGCCTTTTTGTTTTGTGAAAACAGCTCATAACTATCACTTTATTCAACATTTATTATTTCGAAAAGAGGATCGTTATACAAAGGAAATAATGAATGATGGAGTCTGATCTCATGTAAAAGTTAGATAGATTGTATTTTTGATAATGTAAAAACATGAAATGACCGAAAACCCTATATAAAAAATGATGAAATAAGAGAACGAATTTCCAATGGGTGTCCGTTACGAAATGAGTCCTTTATGTTTCTCCGTTTTCATCAATAAGTTTAATAATTGATCTAACTGCTGGCTGCATTCAAGCGTTTGCTCCGAAGTAGGTCCGTACTTTTCCGCTAATTCAAACATTTCATGGCGATAATTTTCAATGAGGATTAATAAAGATGACATTCAAAGACACTCCTAGTAAAAGGTTTTGAGTTTTAGACAGGTATATAATACCATTTTAGGGGCATTTTGTGGAATAAAAAACCAAAAACTTGGAACTTGGATGAAATAAAGGAGTTTAGCTGAAAAATAGCCTGAGTTTGCGAGTGAGAGGAATGGTGTAAATGGATTAACCGGCTAGCAGAACAAAGAAGGAATAGAAAGAATGGAGGAGCTGGACTTTATTCGTGAACAAGGAGTGCATTACGGTCTAGGAAATGCTTGAGGTAAACCAAATGAAGAAGTAATACCAGGAAGCATCCCGCCGTAATGTCATCATCATCACCCAATCTCACTGATCAGTAGTGGAAAAAGAGTGTGGTAGAAAAGGATGGGTGCTATGGTAGCGTATATTGGTGATATTGCTGACTATCAAACAGAAGAGTGAACCCGATAAAACACTCCCTAAAGCGGACTTAGGGAGTTTTTGTCATGTCCATTCAAAGTCCCAGATTGATTAAAGTAAGACCATGTTCAACACGTAAAACCCACCAATCGTCGCATTTAATCTCTGTTGAAAAAAGGATAAACTGGTTTCAATGAAAGACCTTAGAGGGGTCATTGCAAATGATGATGATCTAGTTTCCCAAAACCTGCTGGCACAATATTTTTAGTTATTACCGGAATAGCATGTCAGAGGAACACCTATCTCACTCATTTTAGTAGCTCGGATATCTAATGAAAAGATAAGTGTTGAATCTCTTATTTTTACATTAGATATTTTTTTATTGGTTGAATTTAATAATCAGAGTTAGTGAAGCATGACAGCAAAATTGAAATAGAAAAAGGGGTAATGGAAGTGAAACGTGTACTAATTATTTCGCAGCATTTTTACCCGGAAATAGGGAGTCATGCCAACCGCATTAAACACCTATATACATTGTTGGGGAAAAATGATTTTGATGTATCGGTGCTCACTACTGAACCTTCATACCCAAATAAGAAGATTTATCAAAATGAAGAATTTTGGGATGAGGAGTCATTGAATGACGATCATTCGCACATTAAAAGAATTAAAATTAGCAGCAGAAAATATTCAAATCAACTATTGAATCGCTTATTTTATTACTTGGAAATTGCGTTCAAGTTTATATGGCTAATTCTTCAAGATAAACAGAAATATGATTATATTTTTGTTACCTCACCACCGATTTTCACCGGATTTGTCGGCCTTTTTGCTAAATATAGATACAAAACAAAGTTCATTTTAGATATACGGGATTTATGGCCAGAATCGTTAAAAGGGGTAGGAGTATTTGATCATGATCTCATTCTGAAATTCTTTGGAGCTTTAGAAAAAATCCTGTATAAAAAGTCCGATAAAATCGTCATCAATAGTATGGGGTTTAAAGAGTATATTCAAAGGAAAGCAGGAATTCAAGAATCCAAAATCCTTTACATTCCCAATAGCGTAATCAAAGAAGAACTAGCTCCGATCAAAAGGAAAAAGGGGACACGAAAATTAATTTATGCCGGTAATCTTGGGCTTGCGCAAAATACGGAAATTATTCATCAACTCGTCCCTCTTTTAGCGGAGCATGACATTCAGCTAACGATTATTGGTTATGGAGTCCATAGGAGGCAGCTGATTGATTCGATTAAACAGTATAAAAGTGTAAAATTTATGAAACCAATGACCAAAAAACAATGCTTTAAAGTGATGGCTGAACACGATTTAGGAATAGTAACCTTAAAGGACAAGGAAGTCTTTAAAACGGTTCTGCCTGGAAAAATGATTGATTATATGACATGCGGTGTTCCAATCCTTGGTGTGGTGGATGGATACGCCAAGGATTTAATTAATCATGAAGGTGTAGGAATAGCAATAAATGGCAGCGATCCACAACAAATAGTTACACAAATTGTCAAGCTGTTAGAGAACGACCCAGTAAGAACACAAATGACTCGAAAAGCACAGCAACTTATTCTTACTCAATTTAATTGGGAGATGAATATTGCTAGTTTGGTAGAATACATGAGTGATACTAGGTTATCGCGGCAAAGGGAGGATGCAAAAGATGTCGAAAAAAGTGTGCATGTTCGTATGGAATCACTTCACAAACGATGCTAGAGTATTGCGGGAATGTACAGCATTATCGGAGGCAGGGTATGAAGTCGATTTAGTGTGTATCCATGATCCAAAGGATGCTTCACTGCCAAGATTTGAACAAAGAAACGAAAACTTTAAGGTATATCGACTTAGAAGATATCCCGTTTTACTTGAATTAATCCAGAAAGTATACAGGTGCTCCTTACAACATAAATTGTTTGGAGCCTTTTTATTATGTGTATGGGGATTGTTGATATATAACGTCCCGGTGTTATTTTCGATTATAACTTTATTAGCTGTAATAATATTGAAAACAAAACTTAACATTGTTTGGATTAGAGGAAGTCTTATTCTTCGCATGATTCTAATGGGCTATAGAAAGAACTACGATATCTATCATTCGAATGACTTAAATACACTGTTACAAGGGTATATTTCCTCCAAATGGCGCTTGAAATGTAAAAAATTGATATATGATTCCCATGAGGTACAAACGAGCCGTACAGGATATCAAAGTCCGGTTTATGGGGATTTAGAAGGTTTTTTAATCAAAAAGATTGATGATATGATGGTAGAAAATCATACGAGAGCAGTCTATAACGAAAAATTGTACGGGTTTTATCCAAAGGTTGTTCATAACTATCCGTTTAAACAAACAAGTATGAATGACGAAAGAGTCGATCTACATGGGATATTAAATATTCCAAAACACGAAAAAATTCTACTTTACCAGGGGGGGATTCAAACTGGTAGAGGTTTAGATAAATTGATAAAAGCCGCACCACTTTTTAATGAAGGAATTTTGGTTCTCATAGGTGATGGGAAAATCAAAAAAGAATTACAAAATATGGTTCGAGAAATGAAACTTCAAGACAAAGTGAAATTTCTTCCAAAGGTTCCGCTAGCGGAACTGCCAAAATACACGAGAAATGCTTATGTAGGTTTTCAAGTATTAAACAATGTATGTTTTAACCACTATTCAGCTTCATCGAATAAATTATTCGAATACATGATGAGTGGAATTCCAGTAATTGCTTGTGATTTTCCTGAAATAAAAAAGGTGGTAGAGGAAGAGCAGACTGGGATTACAGTAGATTCTCATAACTATGAAGAAATAGCTGCTGCCGTTAATAACTTGCTTTTAAATCCAACATTAAGGGAACAATTTAGTCAAAACAGTATTGCTGCCCGGTTTAAATATAATTGGGAAGAAGAGAAGCAAGAATTCCTAACTATTTATAGACATGTCATTTATAAAGGGAAAAGTAATTTCCAGACATCAACTAATTCGAGTATATAATACGTTGCTGCTAAACACTGATATAAAATTTCTACCACTTAGAGAGGAAAATGAAATGACTAAAAAGCCATTAGATAGAATCTCAGAAGCCTATAAAGGGAATATGGGGGAAGACTTTAGTGTAAAAACCAGAAACCGTATTAATTGGATTGTTAACCAAGTTAAAGGAGAGCATATTTTAGATATAGGCTGTTCGCAAGGAGTAGTACCCATTATTTTAGGCCGTGAGGGTAAAAATGTTGATGCGATTGATATTGCGCAGGAATCGATTGACTATGCAAAATCGGACTTAGAAAATGAGCATGCTACGGTTCAACAGAAGGTTACATTTAAAGTGGCAAACTTTATGACCGAAAAAGAATTGGAATCTTCCTATGAAACAATCTTATTAACAGAGGTACTTGAACATATATCGGACCCCTATAGTTTTCTAAAAAAAATTTTTGATCACTTAGAGAACGATGGTCTATTAGTAGTAACCGTTCCTTTTGGAATTAATGATTACTTTGATCATAAACGCACGTATTATTTTTTAGATTTGTATGATCATTTGTCTACATACTTTTCTATTGAAAAAATAGAATACCTTGGAAATTGGGTTGGTGTAGTTTGTAAAAAGACTTCAGACACGAAGCTGTTCTCCAATAAGGGGACATTTAGTCGTGAGGTGATCGAAAAGCTAGAAAAGGCTTTTTACACGGTCGAAAGAGGCTTAGTAACGAGAATTGAGAACTTCCAACATACTTTAAGACAGAAAAATGAATATGTGAAAAACCTACAAGCGCAGCATAGTCAATCTATCGAAAAGTATAAAGAACAAGTTGTACAACGTGATCATCAGATTAAAGTGTTAAACGACTATCTAAGTGAACTTAAAAAGGTAGAAAGTAAGAATAGTAGTGAAACAATAGAGGAGAGAGAAACAAATCGAAGACTTTTGCAGCAAGTGAAAGAGCAAAACCATCAAATTCATTCATTAATTGATAAAGTAGAAAATCAACATCGCAGTTATATTGAAAATTTTAATAAACAAATAGAACAAAAGGAAATAGAAATTTATAACCTAAGGGAAAACTTAGAACAGCTTACGATTCTTTCCGACAAGAAGGTTGAGGAACTTGTTCAAAAAAATGTACATATTGAGGAATTAAAAGAACAGTTAGAACAAAATAAAATGGAATTTAATCTTGCAAAGGAGATCAATAAAGTAATCCAAGAGGAATTAAAAAAAGAGATTGAACAAAGCAGAATTCTTTTAACTCAAGAAAACGAGAAGAATAAGGTTACTGAAAAGAAGTTAAAAATTCAATGTGAAGAGATGAACGAAAAAGATGACGTCATTTTAGAACTAAACAAACAGGTAACAATGTTGAAAACGGAGCTGTTGAATACTTTACAGAATGAAGAGAAGGGACTCAAGCATTATTTAAAAGATAAAGAGGAATTACAGGTTCAATCAAACTTCAATCATAATCATAAACAACTTCTTGAAGAGATGAACGAAAAAGATGACGTCATTTTAGAACGAAACAAACAGGTATCAATGTTGAAAACAGAGCTGATGAATACTCTAAATAATGAAGAGAAGGAACTCAACCATTATTTAAAAGAAAAAGAGGAATTAAAGGTTCAGTTAAACTCCAAAGTTAAACAACTTCTTGAAGAAAATAAGATAAAAGATGACGTCATTTTAGAACGAAACAAACAGTTAACTTTGTTGAAAACGGACCTGCTGAATAATTTAAATCATGAAGAGAGCGAACTCAACCATTATTTAAAAGATAAAGAGGAATTAAACCAAAAAGAACAAGTAATTAAGGATTTAGAGAACAAACTCAACCTTTTGGAAAGAAGATATTTAGCATTAAAAAATTCAAAGCTTGGTTCCTTAACAATAAAATATTGGCAGATGAAACGTAATTCAGCTAAAAAGATTTCTAGGGGGTAAATGCTTTGAACAAGCAAGAAATTCTAAACAGATTGAATGAAATACAGTTGCTCAGGAAAAAAATAAATCTGATTGTTACGCCAGCGTTAACCGCAAAACCAAAGGAAAATGTACATATACCAAAATATAAAAAAGGAATCAGCGTCATTGTTCCAACGTATAAAGGGGAGAAGGTAATTATAAAGTGCCTAGATTCACTTTATAAACAAACCTTAAAACAAGAACTGTTTGATGTCATTATCATTATGAATGGGGAAAAGGATTCTACTGAATCAATTGTTAATAATTTCACAGAAAAACACAAAATAACTAATGTTACTTTACTCTATTCTTCTATAGCAAGTGCTTCCTCTGCTAGAAATCTTGGATTGCAGCATGCCGAACGAGAATATACTGTGTTTTTAGATGATGATGATTATATTTCAACTAATTTCCTGGAAGAGATGTTAAAGCATGCTCAACCTGATACAACGGTTGTTTCACAGATTGTTAATATAAGCGAACAAGGAAAAGCTGACCATGATAATGCGATTAACAAACAAATCATCAGTGCAGAAAAAAATGAAGAAAATAACTATTTATCCTTAAATATGGTAGCTACTATTAATGCATGTAAACTGGTCCCTACAATATGCCTAAAAGACATACAGTATAAAACCGAATTGAAAAGTGGAGAAGATGTAGTATTTTTTATCGAACTATTTGTAAAAAATGATCTAAAATTCAAAGTCATACCTATTGATAAGCAAGCGATTTATTATAGAGTTTTACGTGATAATTCCGTATCACGTCAGTCAATGACGTTTGATTTCTTTATTACCCAAAGATTAGCAGTTATTAAGCAGCTGGACCTATTGCTTGATCAAACGACGGACGTGAATAAGCTAACATTTATTAAACAAAAAATAAATGCCCAAACATCTTTTATTAATAGATATCTAAAGGAAAATAATCAAGATCGAGAAAAAGTAGTTAGTGAAATGAAAAAGCTAAAAATATCCTATCTGCCTTATAAAATAGTCAATCGAGGGCTGGCTGATAAGTTAATTATTTCTTATTGTTTCCCGCCATATGTTGATACGAGCGGAAATGTAATGGCAAAACGGATTCGAAATATGAACGAAGTAGTAGACGTTGTCTACAATAAAATGGATAAGGTTCGAGAAAAAGACACCAAGTTAAATTACATAATAGACGACCTGATCGAAGAGAGGGTAGAAATCCCTTCTTATCCAAGTTTCTCAAATTGGAAAGCCATTGATGATTTCTGTAAATTAGGAATGGACAAAATTGGCAAGACAAAAAAATACAAAGAGATATATAGCCGTGCTATGTGGCCAGGCTCACATTTTCTTGCTTACAAATATAAAATGCTTAATCCGAAAGTAAAATGGGTTGCAGAGTTTTCTGATCCTCTCCTGCTAGATATACACGGAAATACAAGGGAAGCAAAGATTGATGATGAGTCATTTATAAAGAAAACCAATCAATTAATTGCAAAGAAATACAAGCTCCCAGCTGTGAATGATGCCAACTTATTTTTCTGGTGTGAGTATTTACCTTATCTTTTTGCTGATGAGTTAATATTCACCAATGAAAATCAACTTAAATATATGGTAGATAGTTTCCCTGTTAAGAGAATAAAGAAAATGATTAAAAGTAAGGCAGTGATCTCACCGCAGCCGACACTTCCTAAAGAGTTTTATAACATGAAGGAAAGTAATTATGCCTTAGATAAAGAAAAGGTGAATATTGCTTATTTCGGTACTTTTTATCAAACAAGAAACTTAGATGACTTGTTTGCGGGTCTTGAAAATGTCAACGAACAACTTAGAAAAAATGTTAATCTTCATATTTTCACTGCCAATCCAGCGTCTCTACAAGAAGACTTAAAGGGAAGTAAGGTAGAAGAATTTGTGAAGGTGAACCCATATGCAAGTTACTATGAATTCCTTCATTTAACTACTGCTTTTGATTGCTTGGTTGTTAATGATGCAAAGACGAAAGATAGTAAACCAATAAATCCATATTTACCATCGAAATTAAGTGATTACATGGGCAGTGGCACAAAGATTTGGGGGATATGTGAAAAAAATAGTATTCTAAGTAACTCCCCGCTTGCTTATAAATCTGAGATAGGAAATATAGAACAAGCTACAGGTGTATTTGAACAAATAGTCAACGATAAAAAGAATGCAGCTGTTTTAGTCTAATAGATTCCATCTTGATCATATTAAATTGCTAGGAGGAACGTAAAATGAGAATCTGTACAATTGGTTTAGGGTATATTGGTTTACCAACATCGATTATGTTTGCAAAACACAATGTTGAAGTGGTAGGCGTGGACGTAAATTCAGCAGTTATAGATTCGTTAAATAACGGACATATTCATATTGAAGAACCAGGTTTACAAGAAGCATTAGAGGAAGTAATCAAAAAGGGTACGTTTAAAGCCTCATTAAAGCCTGAGAAAGCAGATGCATTTATAGTGTCAGTTCCCACACCGAATCATGATGATCAGTATAAATCCTGTGATTTAACCTATGTGGTTAGCGCGGTCAAATCTGTATTGCCTTTTGTTGAACCAGGCAATGTGATTATTGTTGAATCGACCATTGCCCCGCGCAGCATGGATGACGTCATCAAGCCATTAGTGGAAGCAGCTGGTTTTACAGTAGGAAAGAATATTTTCCTTGTGCACTGTCCAGAACGAGTATTACCTGGTCAAATTCTTCATGAACTTATTTACAATAACCGTATTGTTGGCGGAATGACATCAGAATGCGCTGAAGCTGGTGCATTAGTATACAGTACGTTTGTTAAAGGAGAAATCATTAAAACCAATGCAAAAACAGCGGAAATGTCAAAGTTAATGGAAAATACGTTCAGAGATGTAAATATTGCTTTGGCAAATGAATTAGCAATGGTTTGTAATGAGTTAGAAATAAACGCACTAGATGTTATTCAAATGGCAAACAAACATCCACGTGTGAACTTGCATACGCCTGGTCCCGGGGTTGGCGGGCATTGCTTAGCTGTTGACCCATACTTTATTGTGGCGAAAGCACCTGAAACGGCTAAATTAATTAACTTATCACGTTCTATTAATACAACTATGCCAGATTATGTAGTTAATAATGTGAATAAGTTAATGAAAAATATGGATGGCAAAGTAGTAACCGTATTTGGTTTAACCTATAAAGGGAATGTCGATGATATTCGAGAAAGTCCAGCGATGGAGATATTTGAATGCCTTAAAGAGCAAAATCAATTTGAAGTTAGAGCCTATGATCCTCACGTTCAACATGACTGGGTGATGTCTAATATGGAAGAAGCGGTAAAAGGCTCTGATTTAATCGTAGTTTTATCAGATCATGATGAATTTAAACTAATCGAAGGAACAGAGTTAGCAGCCATGAATCAGAAGCGGATTTTTGATACAAAGAACGTAGTGAAGGCTGTCTCGGAGGATGTAGAGTACATAAATTATGGTAATTTATTTGAATCTCTTAAAAAGGAAGCAACTCTTGTATGAACGTAATATGGCAAGTGATGAAGGAACAACTTCTTCATTTGAATCTGATTTTTCGATTAAGCTTTTTTGAGGAAAAAAGTAAATATACTACGCACTACCTGGGTGCATTTTGGCAAATATTGAATCCTATGATTCAAATTGGCGTCTATTGGTTTATCTTTGGCTTTGGAATAAGAGGGGGATCTTCTGTAGAAGGGACCCCATTTCTTCTATGGCTAATTGCGGGGATCGTTCCATGGCTTTTTATAAATCCTACTTTAACTCAGGCTTCAAATAGTATCTATGCAAATATAAACCTAGTTTCTAAAATGAAATTCCCTGTAAGTGTGCTGCCCTCTATAAAAATTATCGGAAATTCATTTGCTTTCTTAATCATGATCGTACTATCACTAGGAATTATTAGTTTAAAAGGGTTCTTCCCTGGAATGTATCTATTACAATTACCATATTATTTACTCTGTCTTTATTCATTGCTTTTGAGTTTATCATTATTACTTTCCTCGCTGACAACCATTGTTCGAGATATTCAGCAAATGGTACAGTCAGCAATGAGGATCATGATGTATGTATTACCAATAGTTTGGAATGTTCATAGTTTACCTGACACAATGGTTGATTTTTTACAGTTGAATCCTTTCTTCTATATTATTGAAGGTTTTAGGAGTTCATTATTAGGTGGAAATTGGTTTTTCAATGACGGGACGTATACTTTATACTTTTGGCTGATCACCTTATTCATTTTTTTTGTTGGATCAAGTATACATGTAAAATTCCGTCATAAGTTTGTTGACTATATTTAATTGGAGGCTTTAAATAATGAGGCCGAAAATCGCATTTTCAAAAGTATCAAAAAGCTTTAATTTATATAAAAAACAATCCGATAAATTAATGGAGATGATATCCTTTAAGAATAATAAGGATCGCTTTTATGCACTGAAAGATGTATCGTTTGAGATTTATGAAGGGGAAGCGGTAGGAATTGTAGGATTAAATGGATCGGGCAAATCAACCTTATCCAATTTACTGGCTCAGATTATTCCTCCTACTTCCGGAAATATTAAAATTAACGGTGAATCCTCGTTAATTGCCATTTCGGCTGGATTAAATAATCAGTTATCTGGTATAGAAAATATCGAACTAAAGTGTTTAATGCACGGCTTAAAGAAAGAAGAAATTGAGGAGCTCAAGTCCGCAATTATTGAATTTGCTGATATCGGTAATTTCATTCATCAGCCTGTGAAAAGTTATTCAAGTGGAATGAAATCACGCTTGGGATTTGCTATTTCCATTCATACAAAACCCGATATATTGATTGTTGATGAAGCTCTTTCTGTGGGAGACCAAACATTTTATAACAAGTGTTTAGACAAGATGAATGAGTTTAAAAGTCAAGGGAAAACCATTATCTTTATCAGTCACTCTATTTCACAAATTAAGGAATTTTGCGATCGAGTGATGTGGATCCATTTTGGCAGACTTGAAAGATTTGCTGAGGCTGAAATGGTGGTTCAAGAATACACTGAGTTTATTAAAATGTTTAACGCCTTAACTAAATCGGAAAAGAAAGAGTACAGGGCTAAAATGTTAGAACGGCAATATAAAGAAGATCATCACGAACCCATTCATTCTAATGGGACAGATCGAAAAGGTAATAAAAGGGAGAAGCAAAGGAAAGCTTTTTTTACAATACAGTTCATTCTTCTTTTCCTAGCCGTCATATTTAGTGCTTCATTAATGTTTGGTATCCATCGTGTCCATGGTGCGGGGTAATAGATAAACAGTACCTTTGGGAAAATAAGCTGATTGGAAAAGTTTCTAATCAGCTTATTTTTGAGTTTTATCTTAAATTACTGCTTTACTGTTCCAGAGAATTATTTCTTATTAGAGTGGAGCGTCTGCCTGCCATTTGTTTGTTATCGGAGATATGTATGTTGGTGTTTGAGGATAAAATGTTAATGGCGGGATATAATCCGTCTCCGCCCCAAAACCGATTATCAGCAACTGTAATATTGGTACCGTTTGCTCCAGAGATGGGGATAACCGCATCTGCAATAGAATTAGCAATGATCTGACTATCTGTTATATTATTCCAATAAATTCCGCTGGCTGTTACCCTTCTTCCATCCAAAAGGACTAGCCCGCCTTGAATAATATTTCCTTTTACCAGTATCCCTGACGCTTTTCTAGTTGAATCTCCACTTAGACTAATACCTAAGAAGAATGTTGCATCCAGTTTGTTGCCCTGAACAATAATAAAATTGGAATGAATAATATCAATTAGGTTAGCGGCATGCGGTAAATCATCTTTACTCAAGGTATTGATATGTGTATTATTTAGGATCTTTACATTGGATGCTTGGACTTTTATGGCTCGCCTATTACAATTCTTAATCATGTTATTTTCTATCATTCCTTGCGCATTTAGAAACGTAACTTGTCCATTATTAAAGAGAAATTGGATAGCATCGCCTTCTTCACCTGTCACACCGTCAATTGAATTATTTCTTATAATATTCGGTTTAGAAGCAGCTTCTTTTGATGTGACTAAAATGGCACGAGAAGCACCAATATTATCACCGAATTTACCGTTTTTTGTCCCTCGTATGTTTTTGATTGTGCTCTGTTCAATAAGCACACCATTTGAAGTTTGAGCCTTAATGCCGAATGCAGTTTGATTGGAACCATAGATATTGTCGATTTTACTATTTTGAACTTGGCATCCATCACCCAGGATTAAAATTCCACCTGCAGCTTTGTTGTTTCCATTTAAATCAACCGATACAATACTTTGTTCACCTGTAACAGTAAGCATAATCATATTTGCTGTGTCAGCTATAATGACAGCACCATCGGTTTTAATGGTTCTGCCAGCTTCAGATGAGCGTAATCCTGATGTGATTTTAAAAACACCATTTTTTAAAACTTTATTTTTCCCCGGTGCATCCAGCCATGCCTGGAGAGCTTTCGTATCGTCTGTTATGCCATCTCCAACAGCACCAAAGTCTTTCGGGTCAACTTTTTCATGGATGTTGTCGTGCTCCGTTATTAAAAATGGTTTGTTATCAAGGCGATCGGTTTGATCGGAATAATGAATAGCAATGGGTATAAGAATGAATAAAATAACTGTGACAGCAAGAAAAATGATTCTATGAATCTTCTGTTTAAACATTGTTGCTCCTTTCATGAAAAGCCCTGCATTTAACCATTATAACAGTTTATCTGTACGATACGTCAGGATCAAATGATCAATGAATGGATTTAGAACTTTACTACTAATAGTTATCAAAAAAATAATTAGACTGAAATAGGTGAATAGTAATGTTGTTAAACGAAAAAATATATAACACAAACCTTCCTATTAAATATATCTTTGAAGAAGGGCAAGTGAATAAAGAGTATCTACTTATCGTTTTTTCGGGATTTGCAGAAAACACTTCCAAAGTTAAACATGCATACAACTACATGAGGACACTTAAAACATTTGATTGCCATAAGTTATTTATATTAGATGACTACGGTCCTACAGGCTGTTATTATATTGGCGAAAATATGAGTTTTGAAGTAGAAACATCTGTTATGTCTCTGATCACCAATATGATGAGAAAATATAATATTAAATATGAAAATGTTATTCTAGCCGGCTCTTCAAAAGGAGGCAGTGCAGCCCTGTATTTCGGATTAAAATATAATTTCGGTTATGTCATTGCAGGTGCTTTTCAAACAAAAATTGCAGATTATGTGACCATTCGACCGGAAGCCTATGATTATATGCTCGGAAGTACATATAATGAGAAGGAGCACAATCATTTAAATGATATTATTTATAGACAACTAGATAAGGAAATATTCACAAAACTATTTTTTATGTCGAGTATCAACGATTGGCAGCATCCAGAGCACCTACAGCCTTTTTTAGAGGTGTTAACAGAAAAAGGTATTTCTTTTACCTACTATGAATGTGATGAAATGCGGGATCATTCAGATGTGGGCAACCATTTTCCGAAGTTCCTATTTGAGAAGTTGTTTTTAATTCTTTATTTTGTTGATTTACAGGAAATAACGTATTCCCTAAAAGGAAATACTCTTATTGGAAAGGTAAGTGTTTCCGATAAATTTAATCATTTAAAGTTTTATTTAGTCATAAAAGAGTATAATCAAATTATTTATTCTAACTTAAATGAAATGGAATTTACCCCCAATGCTACTGGGTTTTATACACTAGCTATGCATGTAATGAAAGATAATCATATCATCTACCAAAAGGACTTATTGGAGGAATTTATCAGTACGGGGGAATATGAGCTGCAAGAAGTTCTTTATCAATTGAATGAAAATGATATAGAGATTGAGATAAAAACAAATTCCAATGAATTAACCTATGCTTATTACATTTATAAAGACGGGAAAATACTGGATAAAATTATGTACCAACAAAGCCCTAAAATGAAATTCCCTTTAAATGGAAAGGGGAATTACCAAGTACAGTATTATATTAAAGATCAAAAAGGGAAAATATCAGTAAATAAAACAAAATTACTATTAAAAAAATAAATGGTTGAGTAGAAGAAAATTATAGATTTGACTAAATCATCAAATGATACCCCCATAATCTAACAAAATATTTACTGATTCTATGAGATAGTAAAGTTATAATAGTCAGAGGCGTGAAAACGTTAAACTAGAATACAGGGGGTATTTTTTATGATTTTTGTAAGTGATTCCTTAGGCCTTAAAGAAACGATGCTTATTTCTTTAGAAGTATTTTCGGATAGTAAGTACCCTGCTTTGAAGGAATGGGCACAATCAATCCCAACTGATGCCGGCCAGAGCAGCTTTGAGCTAACACCAGAGCTTGAAGAAAGGTTAAGAAGCTGTATAAACGAGTTTAAAAAAACAAAAACGTATTTTTGGCTGAGAGAAGACTTTAAAAATATAGTCTATGATGTGGAATTACAGCTAAATAAAAAAGCATAGTAAAATGACAAAGTAGATTAGGAATATTCGCCAATCTGCTTTTTTTTTACGTTTGAATAGGTACTATTTTCTATTAGTTAATACCCTTGAGCTCGTATCCTTATTATTATAAAATTTGGTGGATTCATTCATACATAAAGGGGAGCTTTGAAATGAAAGATAAAATTAAGGTTATGACCGTGTTTGGAACCAGGCCAGAAGCAATCAAAATGGCTCCACTCGTAAAAGAATTAGAAAAAAACAGGGAAAAAATTGAATCGATTGTTACAGTTACTGCGCAACATCGCGAAATGCTTGATCAGGTACTTACTATTTTTGAAATTGTTCCTGATTTTGACTTGAATATTATGAAGAAAAGACAATCATTAATTGATGTAACAACCCGCGGTTTAGAGGGCCTAAATGATGTATTTCAGAAAGTAAAGCCTGATATAGTTCTGGTACATGGTGATACGACGACGACGTTTATTGCCGGATTAGCAGCATTTTACAACTCGATTACGATTGGACATGTGGAGGCGGGATTGCGGACACATAATAAGTACTCGCCATACCCAGAAGAAATGAATCGGCAGCTTACTGGTGTCTTAGCGGATCTTCATTTTTCACCAACCAGCCAATCAAAAGAAAATTTATTAACGGAAAATAAAAAGGAAGAAACCATCTTTATTACAGGGAATACAGCCATTGATGCATTAAAGACAACAGTTAAAGGGAATTATTCACACCCTGTTTTAGATAAAATAGGTGATGACAGATTAGTTCTAATGACGGCCCATAGACGGGAAAATCTTGGAGAACCAATGGAAAATATGTTTCATGCCATCAGACGTCTTGTTGAAAAGCACGAAGACATTCAAGTCGTATACCCTGTCCATATGAACCCAGTTGTTCGTGAGATTGCGAATCGAGTACTTGGAGAAAACAACCGAATTCATCTAATTGAACCACTTGATGTCATCGATTTTCATAATTTCGCATCTAAGGCCTATTTAATACTAACGGATTCAGGCGGTGTCCAAGAAGAAGCACCATCACTTGGCGTTCCTGTATTAGTATTAAGAGATACAACTGAACGTCCTGAAGGTGTTTCAGCAGGTACGCTAAAGTTGGCTGGAACAGAAGAAGAAGTGATCTTCAAACTTGCGGATGAACTCTTAACAAATCGTGAAGCACATGATCGAATGGCCAAGGCTTCAAATCCATATGGTGACGGCCATGCATCTAGAAGAATTGTCGATGCCATACTTTATCATTTTGGTGATCAAGAGGAAAGACCTAAGGATCTTGGTGAAGAAATATAAAGAGGATGAATCCGAGGATAAGGGCGTAAATGAAACGGAAATCAGAAATTCGATCAAACTAATTGTTGAACCATTAACTATCAAACAGAATAGTGAACTTAATCAAACACTCCCTAAAGCAAACAGCTTAGGGAGTGTTTTCAAGTCTCTTCATATTGCCGTTTTATTGAAAAAGAAGGCGGAAAATCGATGATCCACCTGCAAATCGAGAGAGGAAAAAAATTTATAAATATAATCACTTATATTCGACTATGCTACCTTTATAATTTTCATAGATAGTTCAGGTAGTGTTGAATACAGGTTATGTATAAAATCACTATCTAAAGTTGCTAGGAAATCATAATCATTCGATTTTGCAATAGCTAAGTGGAATGAATCAGTGATATCTAGCTGCAAAAATCGCATATTCGTTTTAGCTACCTGATAATCTGGCTCTGCCTTGGAATCTAGAACCTCGAAGCTGAAATCAAGTTCAGATCTCATACAATTTATAAAAGATTCAAACTTAGTTATAGCAATATTATAGAAAGTATCAAGTTTTTTTCGCTTAATCTCATTCTCTTTCGCCATCTTAATTAATTCTGAAATATTTACATTAACCTCTTTTTTATATAGGCGTAGGATTTCTTCTTTTTTTGCTAAGGAGTAAAGATATCTTGCGGAATCCAAATTAACCAATTGTTCTTTTTGGAATAGAGATAATTTTTCATAGCCATCTTTAGTTTGGTTTATTAATCTATTATTCTCGTGGAAAATTTGCAACGAACCGAGGATTAACATTTGGAAAATACGATTTATCACTTCTGTCACTGTATGATTACTAATACCTAGTGTTACATCAGGGTATTCAGCCCAAGTATCTAATACTCTTGCAACATCTGGGCGTCTTTTATCCGATTTATCTAAATAAGTTAAAATAAAACAAGCATCCAAATAAATAGATGCCCCAGAATAATCTTCTGAATCTATTTTTTCACCATCAATGATAAAGTCCATACTTATCTCCCTTGTTTATGAAGATCTGATAATGTACGTCCAAAAGCTCCGTAAATACCTATTGAATCTGAAATCTCAAGAGCACTTTTTTTCTTTTTCTTTTTAATTGCAAAGCCTGACTGATTTCCGCTTGATTTTTTTCGAGGCATTGTTTGTGGAATAGCCACGATTTTTACCACCTTTTTATTATTATTTACCATCTTATTTCTATATTCATCCATAAAATTCCTCCTACATTATAAAAGTAATTTTTTAATATCTTTTCCCTTTCTCCTTATAATTAATCATATTTTTGAAAATACAAAAATGTACCCGTCAATATTCTTAAAAATGCAGCCATCTTACAGTATCTTGTAATTTTAAATACCGTCCCTAAGATGGGTGCGGTGAACCATTTCACAAGCAATGGTAAGCAGAAATTTGAACAACCTATTTGTTGAGTTGAACCATAATCTATAAAACTGTAGAGCGCCTCTAATGAAAACACTCCCTAAAGCAAACAGCTGAGGGAGTGTTTTCATGTCTATTTTAAAGCTCCACTTTGGTTAAAGTAATACCATTTTCCAGTAATCTGCGCCCAGCCCGTCTGCATGGCGCCGCTAGATTTAAAGTAATACCAGGTCTTGCCACTCAGCAGCCAGCCGGTTTTCATTGATCCGCTTCCGTTAAAGTAATACCAAGTAGAACCAGCTAGTAACCAACCGGTCTGCATCGCACCACTGGATTTAAAATAATACCAGGTGGAACCGCTTTGCTGCCAGCCAGTTTTCATGGCACCACTGTTAGTGAAGAAGTACCAGGTGGAACCGTTTAGGAGCCAGCCCGTCTTCATGGCACCGCTATTGGTGAAGAAGTACCATGTTTTTCCGTCCAGCAGCCAGCCGGTTTGCATCGCACCTTTGGTATCAAAGTAATACCAGGTCTTACCCTCTAAAAACCAACCAGTTTTCTTATTTCCAGTTGCTTTATCATAGAAAAACCATGTTCCATTCTCTTCGACCCAACCGGAAAGTTTCGATTTAGAAACGACTACTTTGGTTTCTTCACTCACATTTCCTGCTTTGTCAGTAGCAGAAATGAATAACTCAGAACCAGCATTTTGAAATGGAATCGTAACCGAGAACTTCCCATCAGTCCCGGCAGCAGCAGAACTAATAACAGATCCATTTACTTTGACTTCTACTTTAGAACCAGCTTCAGCAGAGCCAGTAACAGAAGTATCTTTATCCGTTACTTCGTTTACCACAGGTTTAGTAGGGGAAGTAACGTCTTTAACAACAACAGATGTAACTTCACTCACATTTCCTGCTTTGTCAGTGGCAGAAATGAATAACTCAGAACTAGCCTTTTGAACCGGAATCGTAACCGAGAACTTCCCATCAGTTCCGGCAGTAGCAGAACTAATAACAGATCCATTTACTTTGACGTCAACTTTAGAACCAGCTTCAGCAGAACCAGTAACAGAAGTATCTTTATCCGTTACTTCGTTTACCACAGGTTTAGCAGGAGAAGTAACGTCTTTTACTATAACAGTTGTTTCATCGCTGGTATTGCCTTCGGTATCCGTAGCGGTAATGACTAGTTTCGTTCCAGCTTGTTGAAGTGGGATCGAAACCGTGAAATTGCCGTCATTTCCGACAGTGGTTGTACCAATCACATTTCCATTGACTTTAATGTTAATTGTAGATCCAACCTCGCCTTGCCCTGTAACAGAAGTATCCTTTTCAGTAACCTCGTTCACCAAAGGTTTACCAGGTGAGGTAACATCTTTCACGACAACAGTAGTAGTTTGGCTGACATTCCCAGCCTTATCAGTAGCAGAAATCACTAATTGAGTGCCAGCCTTTTGAACCGGAATGGAAACGGAAAACTTGCCGTCAGTTCCAATAGTAGCAAACCCAATAACAGAATCATTCACTTTCACTTCCACTTTAGCTCCTGCTTCAGCTGAACCAGTGACAGCAGTATCTTGATCGGTTACTTCGTTTACCACAGGTTTGGCAGGGGGAGTAACGTCTTTTACGACAACAGTTGTTGTCTCGCTGACATTGCCAGCCTTATCAGTAGCAGAAATCACTAATTGAGTGCCAGCCTTTTGAACAGGAATAGTGATAGAAAACTTACCGTCAGTTCCAGCAGTAGCAAACCCAATAACAGAACCATTCACTTTCACTTCAACTTTAGCTCCAGCTTCAGCAGAACCAGTGACAGCAGTATCTTGATCGGTTACTTCGTTTACCACAGGTTTAGCGGGAGAAGTAACGTCTTTCACGACAACCGTTGCAGTTTCGCTGACATTCCCAGCTTTATCAGTAGTGAAAACCACTAGTTCAACCCCGGCTTGTTGAATCGGGATTGTAATGGTAAACTTGCCGTCCTCTCCGGCAGTGGCTGTACCAATTACGGATCCGTTTACTTTCACATCCACATTAGCACCAGCTTCAGCCGTCCCAGAAACAGAAGTATCTTGATCAGTCACGTCGTTTACAACTGGCGTAGCAGGAGGGGTAACGTCTTTCACGACAACCGTTGCAGCTTTACTCACATTCCCAGCTTTATCAGTTGCAGTAATGGCCAATTCAACTCCAGCTGGCTGCATGGAGATGCTTATTGAAAACTTCCCATCTGTTCCAGCAGTTCCAGTGCCAATGGCATTCCCGTTTACCATTACAGTAATAGTCGCACCGGCTTCGGCCACACCAGTAATCGCTTGATCCTTATCTGAAACCTCATTTACAACAGGAGATTCTGGAGGCGTAATGTCTTTTATTAGAACCTCTTTGGTTGTTATTAATTCATTTGCTTCATTATAAACCTCAAAACGTAAGGTAGTATTTTCAATTAGGTTGGATACCCCAATGGAAAAATAACCTTTTTCATCTGCAGTATCCACTCCTATTTGGCTATTATTCACCATTATCTTTACAGTGGAATGCGGCAGAGCCTTACCTTTAATAGTCTGTGAGACTTTAGTAAATTCATCAATATATATATCTGCAACTTTATAAGAGTAATAATAAGTGTAACCGTAAAGGTCTGTAATTTTAACGTTTAATGTATCGCTATCACCGATGTAAAAATCGTTCAGTTTAAATGTTCCATCTGTTCTTAATGGTACGTTTTGTCCATTTATCTCAAGGGTGACAAATGGGAGAGTTGCCCCAGTTAGGTTCACTTTGCCATTGCTGCTGACAAGCGGGGTATCATAAAGTGTGAGTGGAACCTCTGTTAAAATTCGATTACTCGCGATCATGCTGGAAATACTGTTAGACCCAGTGAAAATAGCTTGACCATTCCTTGGGGTGTAATAGCCAAAGTAAATACTATTGGCATGGAGCTCACCTGTTATGGTAAGACCGCCGTAACTTCTTAATCCACCTAGTGTATAAACATTCCCATTAATTTTAACATTTCCATTTATAGTTAAGATTGCCCCTGGAGAAATGTAAACATCTGTATTAATCGTTTTGTTTGACCAGGTTTCATTTGATGTCACTATATAGCTGTTTAAAGGCGTTACTGATTTAAGAACAGTAAAATCCCCGGCACCTAAATCTGTTTCACCTGCTTTTACAACAGTAGTATTTTCATTGGTATCTTTAATCTCAATTGAATCGACTGTCCATTTCCCTACTTCAGTATTTTTATCGATATACATCTGACCAGTGAAATGTTGGCCGTCGTAAGAAAGGGAAACCGGATGCTTCGTTTTAGTAACAGGGCTTACATAGTCAATAGTAGCTTCCTGTAGGTTTGTATCATCTGTTGCATCTATTGTGAAATTTACATAATCTCCAGATTCTACACTATTCTTATCAATTGATAGTTTTGAAAAGGAAGGTGGGTTAAATTCGGTATAAACTGTAAATTCCCCACTAGGTAGTTTTCCTTCAGGATCTTGCCCTTGAGCTAAATAGGTTTTGTTGCCAGTAGTATCAGTAATAAACATAAAATTAATCTTAAAGGTCCCAGATTCAGTATTATCATCGATAAAATAATTAGTTTCGTAGAACCCACTTTCAGGATTAAAAGTCAAATGAATGGGAAAACTCCTTTGAGAAATTGGAGTATAGTAGTACAAGCTAACGTCGCTAACCGCAACATCATCGGATGCCTTGATACTAATTTTTACTGTATCTCCGACAGTAGCTTCCTTTTTGTCAATAGTGATTCCATCAAGGGTTGGTTTTGTAACATCAGCACCATGTGTACCAGTGACAGTGAATTCACCCTCAGGCAGCTTACCATCAGGGTCTTGCCCTTGAGCTAAATAGGCTTTATTGCCAGTAGTATCAGTAATAAACATAAAATTAATCTTAAAGGTCCCAGATTCAGTATTATCATCGATATAATAATTACCTTCATAGAACCCATTTTCAGGATTAAAAGTTAAATGAATGGGAAAACTCCTTTGAGAAATTGGAGTATAGTAGTACAAGCTAACGTCGCTAACCGTAACATCATCGGATGCTTTGATACTAATTTTTACTGTATCTCCGACAGTAGCTTCCTTTTTATCAATAGTGATTCCATCAAGGGTTGGTTTTGTAACATCAGCACCATGTGTACCAGTGACAGTGAATTCACCCTCAGGCAGCTTACCATCAGGGTCTTGCCCTTGAGCTAAATAGGCTTTGTTGCCAGTAGTATCAGTAATAAACATAAAATTAATCTTAAAGGTCCCAGATTCGGTATTATCTTCAATAAAAAAATTACCTTCAAAAACTCCTTTTTCGGAATTATAGCTTAGGTGAATAGGAAAGCTTCTTTGGGAAATAGGAGTATAGTAGTACAAGCTGACGTCACTAACCGCAACATCATCTGTAGCTTTAATACTAATCCTAACCGTATCCCCGGCAGTCACTTCCTTCTTATCCACACTAATGCTCTCCAACACAGGTTTTGTAACATCCGCTTCGGCAAATACATGACTAATTGGCACTGTGCTAATAATTAATAATAGTGCTGTAAAAACAGAGACAATTCTTTTCACTAACTAGACCCCTTTTCTGTATACTAAGCAAATACAAATCTAATAGTATCACAATCTATGATTTTGAATTGGAATCTTTTTAACTTATTAACTAGGGATTTATTAAAAAATACAATTAAAGAATAACATTGCAGAAGAGGGCTCTTAAAACACAGTTACTCTGATATTCCACAGATTGAGGGAAGCCCTAATAAAAGGAAAAAATTATCCTACTGCAAAACAATCCTATATAACCATGTAACGAAAGCTGTTAAAACTGAACACAAAAAGACACTCCCTAAATCGATTTTAGGGAGTGTTTGCATATTTATTTTAAAGCCCCACTTTGATTAAAGTAATACCATTTTCCAGAAATCTGCGCCCAGCCCGTCTGCATGGCACCACTGGATTTAAAGTAATACCAGGTCTTGCCACTCAGCAGCCAGCCGGTTTTCATCGCACCGCTTCCGTTAAAGTAATACCAAGTAGACCCATCTAGCAGCCAGCCAGTTTGCATCGCGCCACTGGATTTCAAATAATACCAAGTGGAACCGCTTTGCAGCCAGCCGGTTCTCATGGCCCCACTGTTCGTGAAGAAGTACCAAGTCGAACCGTTTAAGAGCCAGCCCGTCTTCATAGCGCCGCTTCCATTAAAGTAATACCAAGTCGACCCATCTAGCAGCCAGCCGGTTTGCATCGCACCGCTGCCTTTGAAAAAGTACCAAGTGGACCCATCTAAGAACCAGCCGGTTTTCATCACGCCATTAGAATCTAAGAAATACCACTTTCCAGCGTCAGATAACCATCCTTTTACTGGTTTACCGGTTTGAACATCATAGTAAAACCACTTATGATCTGTTTGGACCCATCCTTTTATTCCTGAGACGACAATAAATTTTGTCGGTTGACTCTCATTTCCCGCAGCATCTGTGGCTGTTACGGTAAATTCTGACCCAGGATTAGGATAGGCTGGTATCTCGACTGAATATTTGCCATCAGGTCCAGTTTTTCCGGAGCCAATAACACTTCCTGATTTATAGATTACTTTGATAAAAGACCCAGCTTCTGCTGTTCCTGTAATGTGTAAGTCTTGATCCGTTACTATATTTACTATAGGCGACTTAGGAGGAATTCGATCTATAACAACCACTTTAATTGGCTGGCTTTTATTCCCCTTTCTGTCTGTTGCGGTGATTTGTAATTCTGTGCCTTCTTTTAGTACAGGAATGTTGATCAAAAATTCACCATTTGTTCCGGTTATGCCTGAACCGATCACAGAACCGTTTAGGGTTACTTCAATAGTTGAATCCGCCTCTGCATGACCGGATACCCAAGTAGCTAAATTTGATACTTCATCGACTACGGGTACATCGGGTGCTCCTTCATCTTTGACTATCACTTTTGTCGCTTCACTCATATTTCCTGATTTGTCTGTTGCCGTGATTAGTAGTTCAGTTTCTTCCGTTTGCATAGGGATAGACACCGTGAAAATACCATCATTTCCGGCTGTTCCCGAACCAATCATAGCACCGTATGCTACTACTTCCACTTTAGAACCAGCTTCCGCCTGACCGGAAACAATTGTATCTTTATCATTTACTTCGTTAACGAACGGCTTAGCAGGTGCAGTAACATCTTTCACTACAACAGTAACAGCGTCGCTAACATTTCCAGCAATATCTGCAGCCGTAACAACTAATTCAATGCCAGCCTTTTGAACTGGAATCGTAACCGAGAACTTCCCATTAGTTCCGGCAGTAGCAAAACCGATAACCGATCCAGCCACTTTCACTTCAACTTTAGAACCCGCTTCAGCGGAGCCAGTAACAGCGGAATCTTTATCCGTTACTTCGTTCACAACAGGTTTAGCAGGGGAGGTAACGTCTTTCACGACAACCATCGTTACTTCACTCACATTGCCATCCTTGTCAGTAGCCGTAACAACTAACTCCACACCAGCTTTTTGAACTGGAATCGTAACCGAGAACTTTCCATCAGTACCAGTAGTAGCAAAACCGATAACCGATTCAGCCACTTTCACTTCAACTTTAGAACCCGCTTCAGCGGAGCCAGTAACAGCGGAATCTTTATCCGTTACTTCGTTCACAACAGGTTTAGCAGGGGAGGTACCGTCTTTCACGACAACCTTCGTTGCTTCACTCACATTGCCATCCTTGTCAGTAGCTGTAACAGCTAACTCCACACCGGATTTTTGAAGAGGAATCGGAACAGAGAACTTCCCATCCGTTCCGGCAGTAGCAAACCCGATAACCGATCCATCCGCTTTCACTTCCACTTTAGAACCGGCTTCAGCAGAGCCAGTAACAGCAGTAGCTTTATCGGTTACTTCGTTCACAACAGGTTTAGCAGGTGCGGTTCCATCCTGCACGACTACTATTTCTGCTTTACTGCTATTTCCAGCAATATCTGTAGCAGTAAGGGCTAACTCCGTCCCAGCTTTTTGAACGGGAATCGTTACTTTAAATGTTCCCTCAGCACTAACTCTCCCAGTTCCTATAGTAGAACCATTTACTTTCACATCTATTATTGCTTCTACTTCCGCTGTGCCAGCTACAAAAGGCTCGTTATCCATTACCATTCTCACCATTGGCTTATCTGGGGCGGTCACATCCTGAACGAAGACCGTAGCAGGTTCACTTGTGTTTCCATCCTTATCTGTAGCAGTTATCACTAGTTGCGTCCCAGCATATTGAATAGGGATCGTAATAGAAAAATAACGATCATTTCCTGTATCGGTTACTCCGATAACGGAATGATTCACGCTAACAGAAACTTTTGATCCGGCTTCCACATAACCCGTAACAACCGTATCTTTATCCGTCACAGGATTCACAATTGGTTTTACAGGAGCAATCACATCTCTGACGACAACGGTTGTGGTCTTGCTCATGTTTCCGTCTTTGTCAGTAGCCATTACGGTAATAACCGTTCCTGCAGCTTGTACGGGAATCGTTACTTTAAACGCCCCATTTTCGTCCGCTACACCAGTATAGGAAGCAAGACCATTATGCTCAGAGTTAATGGCAACCGTAATCTTAGCGTTAACTTCAGCTTTCCCGCTAACTTCTAATGACTGATTTGTAACATCGTCCACTTGAGGTGCAGCTGGTGCTGTCCCGTCTGTAACTACTAAGGTGGTAGCTTCACTTACATTTCCATATTGGTCAGTGGCCGTTACCACTAATTCGGTGCCTTCTTTTTGAACTGGAATGGTAATGGAGAATGTACCATCTGTCCCTGCTGTTCCAAACCCAATGACTTGGCCGTTTACGTTTACTTCAACCTTCGAGCCAGCTTCTGCAGTTCCCGACACCGAAGTATCCTGATCATTTACAGTATTCACACTTGGCTTACCAGGGGCAATTCCTTCTCCCACCACCACAACTGTCGGATCACTTATGACATATGTTGCCGTATCCGTTGCGGTAACAAGTAATTTTGTTCCTACTGGCTGTGCTGGAATATCTAACGAAAAACTTCCATCGTTTTCCGTTAACTTCGACGCTAGAAGCACATCATTTTTCCATACTTTAATCATTTGGGCAAAACCAGCTTGCCCTTTTATCGCAGTATCAGTGTCTAGTAATCTATCAACTTTCGGACCTGACATCGGGTATGGATCTTTTTCTACTATAATAATAGTCGCTTCACTGTGATGTCCCGAAGCATCGATGGCGATGATGGATAACTCCGTACCTGCTTTTTGAGGAGGGATTTCAATCCAATACCATCCTGCACCCGTATCTGCCCTAGAGGAGCCTAAAAGTATACCGTTGGCTCTGACTTCAACCGTTGAATTTAGCTCTGCCGTACCGGAAACCATGACTTTGTGATCGGTTACTTTTTCGACATATGGTTTTAGGGGAGCCGTTACATCCTTGACAATGACAATAGCCCTTTCACTACTATTGCCAGCCTGATCCCTCGCTGTAATAACCAACTCTGTACCGGCAGTTTGAACGGGAATACTTACAGTAAACGTACCGTCCCCTCTAGTAGTCGTTGAGCCAATAATTGAATTATTTACCGTAATATCGATAGTAGAATCGGCTTCTGCAGTACCAGATACGGTGGTGCTCTGATCATTTACTTCATTTACAACCGGTTTCGCTGGTGGTGTAGCGTCTTTGACAATAACGGTTGAAACTTCACTTGCATTGCCTGCTTTGTCCGTTGCCATGACGGTAATAACCGTTCCCGCAGCTTGTAAGGGGATGGCTACCTTAAAGATTCCACTGTCGCCAACAACACTCGTATAGGTAGATAAACCCTCTCGAACAGAGTCGATGGCAACCGTAACCGTTGCACCTACTTCTGTTTTACCACTGATTTCGGTGGACTGATCGGTTACCTCGTTCACTTGTGGTGCCGCAGGGGCAGTCACGTCTTTTACCACGACGATCGTCGTTTCACTTACTGTTCCGAAACTATCTATTGCCGTTACCACTAATTCTGTTCCTGCTTTTTGAGCAGGAATCGTGATGGCAAAGGCACCATTGTTACCGGCTTCACCTTCTCCAATCACTAGACCTTTCACTTTTATTTCAACTTTAGCGCCAGCTTCTGCAGTACCAGAAACCAACGTATCTTTATCGGTTATTCCCATAACAATGGGAGCAGATGGAGCCGTTTTCGTTTCTTGTTTAATCAAAAATTGCCGTACACTTTCATGACCAGATGGATCGGTAAACTTAATGGTTATGCCTTCTTTACCTGCCACGTTTAAATTATTTAAAAGGAAGGTGCCATCAGCATGGATCGCAACCGGCTGATTTTCAATCGTCATCGAGACAAGCGGTACTGTTTTTCCTGAAACCTTTAACACACCATTAATAGCGGTTAAAGGCTGATCGGCTAAATAAATAGGAACTTGATCCATACTTCCCGTTAAATCAAGGGTACCGTTTACATCTAAACTGCCATTTAATCTATATGAGCCAAAAATAATTAAATCTCCGTTGATTGTCACGTTACCATTGATCGTTAAAATCGCACTTGGCCCTATGTAGACATCGCCATTAATCGTGGTATCGGTTAATTCCGCATTGCTTGTATAAACAATAGTTCGATTTAAGGTATCCAAGCTTTCCCCTTTATCCTCTAAAACCTGGAACGCCCCGCTGCTTAAATCAGCGATTATTCCAGAATTGTACAAACCTGAATGATAAATGGTCGTTGCATTTCCCTTTTTATCCCGTAAATACACATAGGCAGGCTGCCACTTTCCAATATTGGAAAAAGTAGAAGTGGAGATCGTGGCATCATAACTGTTGTTAAACCAGTTGAATGCAGCGTTTTGCTCCTGGATTTCGCCACTAGGTGTTTGATAGCCTACTTTCACTTCAGCGATACCAGATAAGGCATCAACAGCTTTAATACTCACCTTATTCGTACCGCCTAAAACTAGCTCGCTTTTGTCAATCGTCATTCCATTAAAAATTGGGCTGTCATTGTCGCGTTTTTCAATAACTTGAAAGCTGCCGCCGCTTAAATCGGTATTTGATGAGTCAACCGTTTTAAAATCACCATTCGTGCTATTAAACCAAATACTTTTGATAGACCAATTTCCAAGACTGGAAGATTTACTGATTGGAATTTTTACCTGAAGGACTTGGGTTTCCTGATTATATATACCTTTAAAGCTTTGCGGAAACCCTCTACCATCGGTATACCTAATATCAGCATCCTTAATTGAAGTCTCTAAATCTATGGCATTGATACTTAGTGTGACCGTTTCGCCATCAAATGCCTGAGTCTTATCTACTTGAACACTTTTAATCTCAGGCGGAGTAGAATCCCAAAATGCCTTCGCAACCCCCTGAAAGCTTGAAAAAACTAATAAAAAGGCCACGACAATTTTGAGGCTGTTTGAAAAAACTTTCCTCACTAAAAACCCTCCTTTACTTCTTATTAATATGTAGGCATAAACTACCATCAAACAATATGACAATCCTACCATATAGTAACCAGTTATTGAAGATGCAAATATTAAATAATGACAAAATTAGAGAAATTCTGCCTTCGGGGAATTTTGGTAGAATTTGATTATGTTTATAGGAAGAAAAGTATTCGAGGTTTAATTGAGGATACAAATATTCAAATGATTTCTGGAAAAATAAAAGCGAATCTTGCGATTCGCTAGGTTGGCAGTTACTTACTAATAAAGAACTGAATCATATAGTCACTCCATACTTGATTCCCTTTGTCACTAGGGGCACCTTGATCAGGTTGTAGGTATTCTTTAAGGCCATCTGCATTGGTATCTGGCCACGCGGACCAATGATCCAAATAGGCGATTTCGTGCTGCTCAGCAAACTTTTTCAGCTCTGCTACCTGGTTAGGGTAGATCTTTGCTTTATAAAGCGGGTAAGACGGTTGAATAATAAAGGTTGTCTCTGGTTTTTTTTCTTTCACATCGTCCATGATGGTAGTGAGATCACGTAATGTCTCATCGATTAATACTAAACCGTTATTCTGTAAGATAAAAGGCTCAAACACAATTAAATCGGCTTCTTCGGCAGCGATTTCGTCTTGTTTATTTGAATTTACAAATTGGGTAGACGTAGATTTGAAGGTTTTAAGGTTAACGTGAATGTTTTTCTCGCCGTAAGTTTCAAGCAGTTTCTCTTTAACCGTCGGGAACGTACCGGAAGTATCGGAGCCGATGGCAGGAGAGCCAACAAACAGTACCTTAAATGGTTTCTTTTCAGTTAATGTTTGCTTGAAGCGGTCAACGGCTGATACAGGCCAATTAGTCGTATAAGCAAGGACGTCTTCATCTGATGCATCGTTCTGCACGGTCTGAGTGGAACCACTTTGTTGTTTGTCAGTCTGGCTGGATGTCTTTTCTGGTGCTGCTTTAATTCTTTCATTCCAATGGGAATGACCCAAGAAGAGAACGGCTGCACAGGCAAGCCCTAAAAAGATCGTAAGGAAATTCTTCATTAATATTTTACCCCCAAATAATAGTGCAACTTCATTATACCAAAGAACTATTTGAAAATTAATTCCATTTTCATTTTATATCTACAAAAATTTACAAAAGGGGTGTAATATAGTAAAAGTGCGAACGACAAAAGTAACATAAAAAAGGCAAAAATGTTACAAATTTAGCCAAACCGTGACAAAAAATATGGTATACTATTCGATAGTTTGATTTTTTTACGATTAGGGAGGATCTCATGGAGGAAACCATTAGTTTAAAAGAGTTGCTGCAAACCTTGCGCAAACGAGTACGTTTAATATTGAGCTTAACATTCATAGCTGTATTAATCAGCGGTGTGGTTAGTTACTTTTTCTTAACACCAATTTACCAGGCATCGACACAACTGTTAGTGAATCAATCGAAAAACGAACAGTCTGCCTATCAATATAATGAAGTACAAACAAACCTGCAATTAATTAATACCTACAATGTTATCATAAAAAGCCCTGCGATTCTTGAATTAGTCATTAAAGAGCTAAAGCTGGATATGACTGTTGACGAACTGAATGGGAAAATTACTGTTGGAAATGAAACAAATTCACAAGTGGTCAATTTATCTGTTCAAGACACAAGCGCGAAAATGGCTGCGAAGATAGCCAATAAAACGGCTGAAGTATTCCAAAAAGAAATTGTCAATATAATGAATGTCGATAATGTGAGTATTCTGGCAAAGGCGGAAGCTGCAAAGCAACCGTCACCAATTAAACCAAAGCCGTTATTAAATGTTGCGATTGCCTTAGTGGTCGGTTTAATGGCCGGTGTAGGAATAGCCTTCCTATTAGAATACTTTGATAACACAATCAAAAATGAAGAAGAAATCGAAAAACTAATTGGTGTACCTGTGCTTGGTACCATCGCAATTATCGATGAAACCCAGCTGAAGAAAGCTCAAGGCAGTATGGCAAGGAAAAATGCTAGTTTAAGAGGTGAGACAATTGGCTCTTAAAAAAGGGAAGCAATCAGTAAATAATAAACGTTCGCTGATCACAATGGTGGATTCGAAATCACCGATTTCCGAACAGTATCGGACAATCCGGACGAATATTCAGTATTCAACGGTCGATAAAAATGTGAGGACGCTAATGGTCACATCATCAGGGCCGGGAGAAGGAAAGTCAACCACCGTTGCCAATTTGGCTGTTACGTTTGCACAGCAAGGGAAAAAGGTATTATTAGTTGATGCGGATATGAGAAAACCAACCGTGCACTATACCTTTAATCAAACAAATACATTTGGGTTAACAAGCGTTTTAACAAAACAAATTCCATTGGAAGAGGCAATTTCTGAAACAAGTGTTGAAAATTTATTTGTTCTAACAAGCGGCCCGATACCGCCAAACCCCTCAGAATTATTGAGTTCAAAATCAATGGAACAAATCTTTCAAACTTCAGAAAAGCTGTTTGATATTATTCTATTTGATACACCACCGTTATTAGCCGTAACAGATGCACAAATCCTAGCAAATCGCTGTGAAGGGACGATTCTCGTCGTTTATAGCGGAAGGACGGAAAAAGATCAAATGCTAAAAGCGAAAGAACTTCTTGATTCTGCACAAAGTAAATTGCTTGGTGTTGTAATGAATCATAAAAATATGAAGGATACCAATTATTACTATTATTATGGTGCGAAATAACAGGTATTCGACATTTTTCGCTATGTACGGGTTTATGAAATAGTGCTAAACTAATTAAGTTGTAAAAATGACAGTTAATTGGAAGAGGAGTGGGTCTAATGATTGATATCCATTGTCATATCTTGCCGGGAATTGACGACGGTGCACAAAATGTCGAAGATAGCATCACCATGGCAAAGGAGGCTGTAAAAGAAGGAATTCACACCATTATCGCCACTCCTCATTTAAATCAGCAATATGATAACCGTAAATTGTTAATCAATGAAAAGGTTGAAGAGCTAAATCAAGGCCTGCAAGACGCAGGTGTTAATATGAAGGTTTTGCCGGGTCAAGAGCCAAGGATCTACGGCGAAATAATAGCAGATATTGAAAAAGGGGACATTCAAACATTGAATGACAGTCAATATCTCTTCGTTGAATTTCCATCAAGTCATGTGCCACGATACACAGAAAAGCTATTATTTGATCTTCAACTAAAGGGTCTTACCCCAATCATTGTTCACCCTGAGCGGAATGCGGAACTAATGGAACGACCAGGTACATTGTACAATTTAGTAGAAAAGGGTGCTCTAACACAGGTGACCGCATCCAGTCTTTGCGGTTATTTTGGTAAGAAAATCAAAAACTTTTCTAATCAATTAATAGAAGCGAACTTGACTCATTTTATCGGTTCGGATGCTCATAATGTGCTTAATCGGACTTTCAAAATGGACGAGGCTTTTAGTTTAATAGATTCAAAGTTTGGAACGGACTACTTTTATCTCTTTAAAGAAAATGCTGAGTTGTTGGTGGAGAAGAAAAACATTATGAAAGAAATGCCTGTACAAGTTAAGAAGAAAAAGAAGTTCCTGTTTTTCTAAATAGTAAAGCAATGACTTGGAAGGGAAATTTGGTGGTTTTCACATTAGAAATAGGCATGCAAGAAGAGAGGAGTTACCCTAATAATGAATATCTAATGAAAGAACAGGTGTTATGCACATATGCACATGGGATTCCATTAGATATTTATTTTTTTGCCAAGTGATATTTTGTAAAACGAAATAAAGAAAGAAGGAGGAATTAGTGTGACATACGGAAAAAGGTTGACGGCACTTGCAATGCTTGATTCTATTATTGTGTTAACCGTGGTGTACATAAGTTATTTTATACTGAACCCGGAATTGGAGATTATTAAAATTCCGATGCTACTTGTTACGGCACTTACTTTATTAACGAGTCATCATTTATTTGCTTCTATTTATAAACTTTATAACAAGGCGTGGGAATACGCAAGCGTAGGAGAGTTGATTGCGATTGTGAAAGCCGTCACGTTTACGATTATGGTGGCGGTAATTGTTCAGAAACTTGCTTTTGGTAATGTCTATGTCAGGGCATTGATGATTACGTGGATGTTACATGTGTTGCTTATTGGCGGATCGAGGTTTTCATGGCGGATGTTCCGCGATAATTTCATGGTAAAGCAGAAGAATGTCAAACGGACACTAATTATTGGCGCAGGTCGTGGCGGAACGATGGTGGCGAGACAATTGCTTAGTAACCATGATATTGACTTGAAGCCTGTAGCCTTTATTGATGATGATTCGAAGAAATATAAATTAGATATATTAGGGATTCCAGTTGTTGGAGATTCGAGTCATATTGAGGATGCGGTTGAGAAATACGAAATTGAAAATATCGTGATTGCAATTCCTTCTTTAGGGAAAAAAGAGTTGAATCGGATTTTTGAAGAATGTGCGAAATCAAAGGCAAAGACGCAAATTATGCCGATGATTGAAGACTTAATGACGGGAAAAATAGCAGTAAACCAATTTCGTGATGTCCAGGTAGAGGATTTATTGGGTAGAGAGCCTGTGGAGTTGGATATTGCCGGCATTTCAGAGAAGGTGTCAGGAAAAACAGTTTTGGTTACAGGTGCTGGGGGATCGATTGGATCGGAAATTTGCCGGCAGATTTGTAAATTTAATCCCAGCAAGATTGTATTAGTCGGGCATGGGGAGAACAGTATTTATTTGATTGATATGGAGCTGCGGAAGATGTATCAAAATCAAATAGAGATTGTACCAGTGATTGGTGATATTCAGGATCGAACACGGATTTTTGATGTGGTGGAAGAGCATCGGCCATATGTGGTTTATCATGCAGCGGCACATAAGCATGTTCCTTTGATGGAGTATAACCCTAGAGAAGCGGTTAAGAATAATATTTTTGGGACGAAAAATGTGGCGGAAGCGGCGGACACCTTCGGTGTGAATACGTTTGTAATGATTTCGTCTGATAAAGCGGTGAACCCTCCGAATGTGATGGGGGCGACGAAGCGTTTTGCGGAGATGATTATCCAGAGTCTAGCACCGACTAGTCAGACGAAGTTTGTGGCAGTGCGGTTTGGGAATGTATTGGGAAGCCGCGGGAGTGTTATTCCATTATTTAAAAAGCAAATAGCTGCCGGTGGGCCGGTGACGGTTACTCACGAGGAGATGACGCGGTATTTTATGACGATACCGGAAGCATCCCGGCTTGTGATTCAAGCTGGTTCATTGGCTCGTGGCGGTGAAGTATTTGTCCTAGATATGGGTGAGCCGGTTAAGATTGTCGATTTGGCGAAGAACCTGATTAAGCTTTCGGGATATTCTATAGAAGAAATCGGGATTCGGTTCTCTGGCCTTCGTCCTGGGGAGAAGATGTATGAGGAGCTTCTGAATGAGAATGAAGTGCATCCGGAGCAGGTGTATCAGAAAATTCATATCGGAAAGGCGAAGGTTATTCATGCGGAACTTTTAGGGAAGTTAATTGAGAAGTTGTTAATAATGTCTGAGGAAGAGATGCATGATACGTTGATAAATGTGGCTAATAATAGATTTGAAGGGGCGGCTGAATTAGCTGCTGTTAACTAGTATAGATTGATTAATAATAGGGGTGGAATATAACTTGAAACGTGTACGAAAGGCAATTATTCCAGCTGCTGGACTTGGCACGAGATTTCTTCCAGCTACAAAGGCAATGCCAAAAGAAATGCTGCCCATTGTTGATAAACCAACGATTCAATATATTATAGAGGAAGCAGTGGCTTCTGGAATTGAGGATATTATTATTGTTACTGGTAAGGGGAAACGGGCGATTGAAGATCATTTCGATTTTGCACCAGAATTAGAGCAAGATCTGATTGAAAAGAATAAAACAGATTTGTTAGAAAAAGTCCGTTATTCAACTAACTTAGCTGATATACATTATATTCGGCAGAAAGAGCCAAAAGGGTTAGGTCACGCAGTGTGGTGTGCACGAAATTTCATTGGAGATGAGCCTTTTGCAGTTCTTCTAGGTGATGATATTGTACAAAGTGAAACGCCATGCCTAAAACAACTCATTAATGTATATGATGAAACTTATTCGTCTGTTATTGGTGTTCAGACCGTCCCCAATGATGAGACATATCGGTATGGGATTGTTGAACCTTCGGTTAAGGAAGGCAGTATGTATCAAGTTAAAAACCTTGTAGAAAAACCAAAGCCAGGTACTTCTCCTTCTAATCTAGCGATTATGGGACGTTATATTCTTACACCAGAAATGTTTATGTATTTGGAGCAACAAGAACCTGGTGCCGGTGGAGAGATTCAATTGACAGATGCGATTCAGAAGTTGAATCAGATTCAGAGAGTGTTTGCTTATGATTTTGAGGGAAAACGGTTTGATGTTGGGGAGAAGATTGGGTTTGTGAAGACAACGATTGAATTTGTGAAGACAACGATTGAATTTGCTTTGCAAGAACCTTCATTACGAAAAGAAATACTCTCATTTATGGATGAAATACTGGAAGCAGAAAGGTTAAATAATATTTAACCTTGTATGATTGGGGTGGATAGAAGAGTGATTTATAGAAGATATATAAAAAAAATAGTTGACATTATTCTAGCGTTTATAGGTATTGTAGTACTTTCACCAGTTTTCTTAATATTGATTATTTGTATTAAGCTTGATTCAAAGGGACCTGTTTTATTTAAACAATGTAGGATTGGGAAAAATAAAGCCGAGTTTTATATTTTGAAGTTTAGGACAATGAAAGTTGATACTCCAAAAGATACACCTACCCACCTTTTAAAAGACTCTAATAGCTACATCACTAGAGTAGGGAAATTTATGAGGAATACTAGTTTAGATGAACTTCCACAAATTATTAATATTCTCAAAGGTGAAATGAGCATTATTGGTCCTCGACCTTGCCTCTGGAATCAATATGATTTAATTTCTGAAAGAGAAAAATATGGAGCCAATGATATTTTTCCTGGGCTGACTGGGTGGGCACAGATTAATGGGCGGGATGAGTTGCCTATCGATGTGAAGGCAAAACTAGATGGAGAATATGTAGAAAAATTGAGTTTTGCTTTTGATGTAAGATGTTTCTTTGGGACTATTATCAGCATTCTAAAGCATGATGGTATTGTTGAAGGTGGAACTGGTGAAATGGAGAGAATTAAGGTAACAAAACCTTCAACAGGTACGGTGAAAACTAAAGGTACTGAGAGGAATATCGGATGAAGAGAATACTTATCACTGCGAAAAACAGTTATATAGGTAATGCATTCGTTACTTGGACTGCTAATAAATACATTATAGAGTTTATCACTTGCAGGACCGCTGAATGGAAGGAGCAGGACTTTTCAAAATATGATGTAATTTTACATGTGGCCGGAATAGCTCATGTATCTACAGACCCAAACATGGAAGCCCAATATTACAAAGTCAATAGGGACCTTACGATAGAATTAGCAACAAAAGCTAAAAATGAAGGGGTTAAACAGTTTATCTTTTTGAGTAGCATAATTGTCTATGGTAATAGTAGTAGCAAAGAAGGAATTATCGATAAAAACACTATTCCTAAGCCTGATAATTTTTATGGTAACAGTAAACTTTTGGCTGAAGAGGGCTTAAAGTATTTAGAGAGTGAGAATTTCAAAATTGCAATACTTCGACCACCTATGATTTATGGAAAAGGATCAAAAGGAAATTATCCGAGGTTGGCAAAGGTTGCTCAAAATTTACCGGTGTTTCCGGATATAAACAATCAGCGGAGTATGCTTCATATAGATAACCTGGTCGAGTTCATAAGACTAATTATAAAAAATGAAGAAAGAGGGTTATACTTCCCTCAAAACAGTGATTATGTAAAAACAAGCAATATGGTAGAGCTTATAGCTAAGGCACATGGAAAGAATATAAAACTTACAAAAGTATTTAATCCATTGTTAATAGTTTTAGGTGGAAAAGTAGCTATAATTAATAAGATATTTGGTAATTTGGTATATGAGAAAAGTATGAGTAATTATAAAGAAAGTTATCAAATTAATGATTTGAGGAAATCGATTGAGTTAACTGAACTGGAGCGTAGATGAAATGAAGGTAGTTTTAGTAAATTGCTTTGATACTTATGAGGATAGAATAGATTTAATTCATGACTTTTTTATAAAAAACGGTAATAAAGTTACAGTTATTCAGTCAGATTTTAGACATTTTAAAAAGATTAAACGAACTAAAAAAAAGGAAAATTTTATATTTGTTGAAACGAAGGCATATTATAAAAATATGTCAATATCTCGATTGACCTCTCATTATAACTTTGCAAGAGATGCCTTTAAAATAGTAGAAAAAATCAATCCTGACTTGCTATATATTACTCTTCCACCAAACTCATTAGCAAAATTTGCTGCAATGTATAAAAATAAAAATAAAAACGTAAAATTAATATTTGATTTGATAGATTTATGGCCGGAAACTATGCCTGTAGGGAAAATTAAAAATTTTCTACCATTTACTCTTTGGAGAAATATAAGGGATACTAATTTAAAGTTTGCTGATTTAATATTAACCGAATGTAATTTATATCAGACAGTCCTCAAAAATGTATTAATGGAAATGAACACTGAAACGTTATATTTAGCAAAAAGAGCTATACAGATTAATTCTCGTCCAATACTTAAAAAGAATGAAATTCATTTGTGCTATCTAGGTTCAATAAACAACATTATAGATATTTCAAAAATTAAATTAATTATAAAATCAGTAAATGAAGTTAAGTCTACAACCTTTCATATTATTGGTGATGGAGAAAGTAAAGATGTTCTAATTAATGAAATTAGGGAAACAGGTGCAAAAGTTGAATATCATGGGAAAATTTATGATTCTCACCAGAAGCAAGAAATATTTGATAAATGCCATTTTGGATTAAATATTATGAAAGATAGTGTATGTGTTGGGCTAACAATGAAGTCCATTGATTACCTCCAACATGGACTCCCAATTATTAATAATATTAAGGCTGACACCAATCAAATTGTTGACAAGTATTTGATTGGATTCAATGTTACTGATTTTAATATTAACGATATAGCTAGCAAAATTGCAAATACAGACATCCATGACTTTATTGAAATGAGACGAAATGCCAAAAAAGTGTTTAATGTTCTTTTTTCTCAAGAAGCTTTTAATGAAAAATTAGACCATTTACTTAAGGAGTTGTGACCACTTTGAGGAATGAATATGGAATTGGAGAAATAGTTAGTAATGTCATTTCTCTAATTTTCACAAAGATTTTTTATAATGGAGCACGGTTAATAAGAAGACCAATATACGTTAGAGGAAAAGGTTTTTTAGAGTATGGGAAAGGATTCACAACTGGATATAATTGTCGAATAGAGATGTTAGATATAGTTAAGGGTGGTCCAAAGAAATTAATTATAGGTAATAATTGTAAGATTGGCGATTATGTACACATAGCAGCAGGAGAAAGAGTAACTATTGGAGATAACTGTCTAATGGCGTCAAAAATATATATAAGTGATATTACACATGGAAATTATTCCAATTGCAATGAGCAATCTGCACCCAACGTTCCCCCTGATAAAAGACCCCTTATTACTAAACCTGTATCTATCGGAAATAATGTTTGGATTGGGGAGAATGTTTCAATATTGCTTGGTGTATCTATTGGTGATGGATGTATAATCGGAGCAAACTCTGTAGTTAATAAAGATATCCCAGATAACTGTATTGCAGTTGGTGCTCCAGCAAAGGTAGTAAAAAAATATAATAGGGATTCGAAAATTTGGGTGAAAATTTAATAACAAAAAAATGAGTCATTTATAAAAAATTGTACCTAATATTTTTTAGATTAATTGTTCAACAATAGATTTATGGCTTAGAAGAAAAAGGAGATAATAATTATGGCTGAAGATCTAGAATTATCTAAAGTATCGGTAATAATCCCTATGTATAACAGTGAAGATACAATAGCAGGTACCCTAGAATCTGTTAGGAACCAAACTGCGTATAACTTGATAAGTGAGATAATAGTTATTAATGATGGTTCAACTGATTCTTCCTCTCAAGTGGTAAAAAGGTATGCTGAAATTCATAAGTGCATGCCAATAAAATTAGTAGAAAAGCCAAATGGAGGTGTATCCTCTGCTCGTAATATTGGGATGAAGTTAGCAAAGAGTAGTTATATAGCTTTACTAGATGCTGATGATCAATGGTTACCTGAAAAAATTAAAGTTCAAATGGAAACTTTTAAGGAACATCCTGAAATTGATTTCTTAGGAGGAGATTCTAACGGGATAAGTCTTAGAATCTTAACAAGAAGAATAAATAATCTTTATAAAGCAAGTGTAAAGGATTTATGTTTGAAGTTCTTTCCTGTCACACCCTCAGCCATATTTAAAAAAAGAATCGTAGAGGAAATGGGGTACTTTGATGAGGGGCAACATTTTGGAGAAGATGGGAATTACTTTTTAAAAATTTGTTCAAATTACAACTATTACCATTTGCCGGTTCAGATGGTAAATTGTGGTGCTGGTAAACCGGCATTTGGTTATAGCGGACTCTCTGCTAATCTAAAAGGGATGTATGAGGGTAATATTAAAAATATAAAGGAATTGAATAAAAATCATATTATTACAAATAATTTTTATCTTTTTTTAAGAATTTTTTATTGGCTAAAATATATTAGAAGAATTATTATAACGAAATTAAGAAAGAAGTGGAAACTTTAAATAATCTTTGGAAAGAACTGAAATAGGAGGATAATATTGAATTATCTGGTTAGTATTATAGTACCAATATATAACGTTGAAAATTATCTAAGTCGCTGTATTGACAGTTTATTAAATCAAACCTATAAAAAAGTTGAGGTTATTTTAATAAATGATGGTTCTATTGATAATTCTGGGACTATTTGTGATAAGTATGCATTTGAAGATAGTAGAATCAAAGTAATTCATAGAGAAAATGGAGGACTATCTGAAGCGAGGAACACAGGGATATTAAATGCTACAGGTGATTATATTTTATTTGTTGATAGTGATGATTATATTGAGCCAAATTCTATAGAAGTATTAATTAGTCATGCTATTAAATATGATTTGGATGTTTTAGAGGCAAATGCAATAATAGAATATCCTCAAAAAATAGAGAAGTTAGTTCAAACAAGAATATCTACGACGGAGATTTTTACAGGTTTAGATTACATTGTTAAGAGAATTAATGAGAATTATATTACTGCTGTAGCTTGCATTAAATTTTGTAAATTAAAGTTTATAAAAGATAATAATTTATTGTTTGCAAAGAACAGATTACATGAAGATGAATTATGGACCCCATGCCTTTTTTTGGCAGCTGCAAGGGTAATGTTTATCGATTTCGAATTTTATCATTATATTATTAGAGAGAATTCAATCACACAATCAAAGAATAAAAAAATGAATATTGAGAGTATGCTAAACAATTGTATAGAGTTAGAAAAGTTATATAACAGTTTGGATATTGAGAAAAGTGAAAAGAGTGTATTAAAGGACTATTTAGCAAGACAATATATGGCAACGGCATTCTTAGGTAAAGATGATATGTCTTTTTATAAACAATGCATAGATAAAAAATTTGTTCTTAGGAATACAAAGAAGTTAAAAACTATGTTTAAATCTGTTTTATATATAATTAGTATCCCAATGTATATAAAGGTAAGAGAAAATTCATACTGATATTAAAGGTTAATTAGAAAATATCAAAATTTTCTGAAAGAGTGTTATAGGATTGTACCAATCTTTATTAAAGAAGGAGGAGTATCATAAAAATGAATAATAATAAAAATGATACAATCCTAACCATAGAGAAGAAATTGTTAATATATAGTTTAAGTATTTTAGTAGGAATAATTCTGTACTTGTTTATTTTGAAATATTTAATAAACTTCGATAACTATATTTTAGGCCTTACAAATTATAATTTAGAAATATTTAAATTAAGCTGGTTAGGAATAGGAATTATTATTTATTGTGTTGTAACTTGGTTTTTAGTAACTAAAAACTTATTTTCACCGTACATTATTTTTTTTGTATTTTTAATATTATTTAATTTTGGTCAATGTTTAATTTGGGCTATAGGAATACATAGTGATACAGAGATAGGAAAGCAGAACTTGTTTTCTAATTATCCTATTCCTTCAAGTCCTGAAATAATAAAAGCGCAATTATTTGTTTGTTTAGCTATCTATTTCTTTCACTTAGGTGCATTGTTTTGCTATAAATCCAAAAAAACTAAAAAAATTCACTTCACATCTTCAACAATTTTTAATACTAAAAAAGCTATGCTGTTAGTATGCAGTATAATTGCGTTAATTTCCGTACCAGTAACATTGTATAGAACGGTAATTGATCTAAAAGTTTCTTTAGAACATGGTTATGCAGCAATTTATTATTCGGAATTTGCATCCAGTACTGGTATAACAATGATTATATCAATATTTTTCTTTCCATCATTAGTTGGTATATTAATTGGTACAAATTATGCTAAAAAAGCAAAGGTAACTGTTTATTTCATATTATTTATATACACAATACTAAATTTATTTGCAGGTGATAGGGGAAGTTGGTTATATATAGTTATTGTTTTAGTTTGGATGCACCATGTATTTGTTCAGAAAATTAACCTAAAGAAATTACTGAAACTATCTTTAATTTCGTTAACAGCTTTGTATTTTATTAGTGCAATTATATCTCTTAGACAATACGGGATGTCAAATGTTGGTTATAATGAATTCGTTGAGGCGTTTAACTTAAGATATTTCCCTGTTTTTACCTTTGTTCTTGAGATGGGAAACTCAATGGGAATTGTTCTAATTTTGTTATCATCTGGGGTTACATGGAACTTTTCTAATTCTTACCTAGTTTCAATTTTGGGGATGCCTACAACTAAAATTCCACTTCTTTTCGGATTAGACCTTGTATTAATTCCAAATTGGTTTTCCCAAGATTACTTAAAAATAACTTGGGGAAGTGGCTTTTCGTTATTTGGAGAAGCATTATTAAATGGTGGGATTTATTTTGCACCCTTTATTATTTTACTTATAGGGTTCTTCATTTCAACGTTACTATTTACAAATAAAAAATTGGATTTTTATAGTGCTCCGTTGAAGTTCTTTATTATTTCTACTTCATTACAATCGCTTATTGGTTGGTCAAGAGGAAGTTCTCTTGAATATTTGAGAAATTGGTTTAGGGGAACTATTGTAATAGTAATAGTTATTTGGATTATAGCACAAATATTAAAGAAATTAAGTTCCAAATATTCAAAAAGGAAAACACTACATTGAATGTAATCTGCGGGGTTTTCTGAATAAATAAATAGGAGTATTGAGACAATATGATAAGTAAAAATAATATTAATATTATTTTTGTAACTGGATACATGGCAAATGGTGGGGCAGAAAGAGTGATTTCTGTAATCGCTAATGGACTGGTAAATAAAGGGTATAGTGTAAGCATTTTAGCAATTTTGGGTGATAAACAGGATTATGAAATCAGTAAAAGAGTAAATTATATTCCTTTTATTGAAAACAGTAATAATCAGTTGATTCGGGTTATTAAGCGTTTAATGTTCATACGAGGGCACATTAATAAGTCTAAACATACTATTGTTATTTCTTTTATGGCACAAATTAATGTATATGCTATTGTTGCTAACTTTTTTAATAATGCTAAATTAATAGTATCAGAAAGGAATGATCCAAACCAAGATCCTAATAGTAAGATGCTAAGGGGAATTAGAGATTTCCTATATAATTTTGTTAAAGGAATTGTTTTTCAGACACCGGATGCCCAAAAATATTTTTCTAAAAAAATTCAAGGGAAAAGTTTTTTAATTCCCAATCCGTTATCAGAAAAATTGCCTAAACCTTTTATCGGAAAAAGAAGGAAAGTAATTGTTACTGCTACCAGGTTATCTGAGCAAAAGAATTTAAAATTATTATTAGATTCATTTTATAAAATACAATTAGAATTTCCCGAGTATATCCTAGAGATATATGGAGAAGGACCTTTAAAAGAAGAGTTAATTAGTTATTCAGACGAACTAAATATTAAAGATAAGGTTGTTTTTAAAGGGTTTTCTAGGAATCTTCATGAAGATATATTAGATGCCTCTATTTTTGTGCTTCCTTCCAATTATGAAGGTATATCCAATTCATTAATTGAAGCACTAGCTTTAGGTATCCCAGTAATATCCACAGACCACCCTATTGGAGGGGCAAAAATGTATATTAAACCAGACAATAATGGGTTATTAGTACCTATTAGAGATACTGAAGCATTATATTTAGCAATGAAGAAAATTATTGATAATCCTTCACTCGGTAATATGTACAGTGAAAATGCAGTAAAAATACGTTCGGAATTAGAAATAGAAAAAATTATAAGTAAATGGGAAAGTTGTATATTTAACGAGACCCGAAATTAGTGAGCGAATTGTTAATTATCCTAATAAATATATGCATAAGAGGTATGTGAAAATAAGTAAACTCATTAGATGTTTTTGCTAACAAGGGTTAATAACAATTAACCCTTAATTTTATAAGAATTTATTAGGACTAAACATAGAAAGGTAAATATATTATGCAAGGTAGCAAACTTATAAAAAAAACAGGGTTGTATTTCATTGGGAATCTTTCATCGAAATTATTATCAGTGGTATTGGTTCCAATATATGCCTTTTATATTTCATCTAGTGATCTGGGATATTATGATTACTCTCAAACTATAATGGGTGTTCTTATTCCTGTTGTTTTTGTTGCTATTTGGGAATCAATTTTAAAATTTTTATTAAATGAAAAAGATATTGAAAATAAAAGAGTAATCATTGCTACAACAGTTGGATTTACATTGTTTATTGCTGTTATTTTTTTTATTGGCACAATTTTATATGGAAGAGTAATGTCAATTGAAACAGGAAAGATCTTTTTAATAGCACTAATGTTTATATCCAATGCTTTTGTTCAGATTTGGCAATATTATTCAAGGGCTTTAGAAGAAAATAAAATATATGTTTATGCAAGTATAGTAGGAACTTTTATTCATTTTATTTTTACAATTGTATTAATCTGTATTTTTAAGCTCGGCCTAGATGGTCTTTATATTGCTTTTATAATAGGACAGTTGGGGATTCTTATATTCATAGAGAGTAGATTAAGATTATTAAATTATTTTAAATTCAAATTCTTTAATATTTCTTTACTAAAAAGTATGTTAGTTTTTTCATCACCATTAGTTTTAAATTTGACATCCGTCTGGCTTATGTCCGGTTTTGGAAGATTTATTATTACTAATAAAATGAGCGCTGAGGCAAATGGCCTTTATTCTTTTTCGAGTAAATTTTATTTATTGTTTAGTATGCTGGGTTCAGTTGTAACAATGTCAATAATTGAAGAAGCAATTATTAATGCTAAAGCTAAAAGGTTAGATTCTAGTTTTGCAAAGTTAATTAACTCTCTATTTAAATTATTCCTATCACTGATACTTATAGCGGTTCCGCTGATAGTATTCTTTTATTCAGCAATTAGTGGTACTGAATACTATGAGTCAGTACAGTATGCTCCCTGGTTATTATTATTTTCTGTTTTTTCTATGATGTCATCAAATGTTGGTTCTCTTTTCCAGGCAATAGAAAAAACAAAGTATCAGTTTATAACAACTGTAATAGGTGGATTAGTAACAATCTTCATATCATATTTATTTATTTCTTCGATAGGTATTTATTCTGTTATTATTGGCCAAATACTTGGAGCATTAACAATGTTAATTTTAAGGTATATGTTAGTAAATAAGTTTATATCATTTAAAATTAATTGGAAACCTGTAATTTGGATGACAAGCTTATTTTTAGTTACAACTATTATTTGTTTAAACGTTAATGTTTATTTTAATATTTTGATTTTGTTGATACTTTTATGTTTTGTCTATTACATTATTAGAGATTATATACATGGTGGAATAAATCTAGTGAAAAAGTTGGTAAAAAGGAATTAATAAATATGAAATTACAGTTATTCTTCTCTATAATTGTTAAATGTAACACTCCCGACAATATTTAATTTCTAGGAGTTGAAATATATGAAAAAATTAAGCGAAATTAAGTATGATTTTAGGATTATGTCATTAAAAAGAAATAATATTAAATTAACAAATAGTGACTTTTCCCTATTGGCTAGTAATTGTATTGGTGCATTTATTTTACATGATTTAAATTTGAGGTTTAATTCTCCAACCGTAAATTTATTTATGTATCCAAGTGATTTTATTAAATATGTTTCAAATTTAAAGCACTATTCCAACAGTAAATTAATTTTCAAAAAAGGTGAAAATACATCATATCCGATTGCGTGGTTAGATGATGTAGAGATCCACTTTATGCATTATAAGAATGAGGTTGAAGCAAAACAAAAATGGTTGGAACGAACAAAGCGAATTAATTTTGATAATATATTCATAATGATGACAGATCGAGATGGATGTACTATAAAGGATCTAATAAATTTTGATCAATTGCCTTATAAGAATAAAGTGGTATTTACTCATAAACCATATCCTGAAATAAAATCAGCATATTACATTAAAGGATTTGAAAGTCAAGGTAGTGTTGGAGAATTATTTTTATACAAAAGTAAGCTTTCTATAAAAAGATTTTATGATGATTTTAATTATGTCAATTGGTTTAATACTAGAAGTTATTAAATAATGGATACTTTAATTTTATTGCTTGTCACCCTTAGAACAAAACCAGATAAGATAGAAAAATAAATTAAAGTAAAAGGAGAACTTTATATGAAAGGTATTATTTTAGCAGGAGGTAGCGGAACGCGCTTATACCCATTAACCATGGTAACGAGCAAACAGCTATTGCCAGTTTATGATAAACCAATGATTTATTATCCATTATCTACATTAATGTTGGCAGGTATTAGAGATATTTTAATTATTTCAACTCCAGAAGATACGCCTCGTTTTGAGGCACTATTAGGGGACGGAATTCAGTTTGGAATTAATTTAGAATATAAAGTTCAACCAAGCCCTGATGGATTAGCTCAGGCATTTTTAATTGGTGAGGAGTTTATTGGTAATGATTCAGTCGCTATGATTTTGGGAGACAATATTTACTACGGAAGTGGTATGAGGAAAATACTTCAGCGGGCTGCACAAAAAGATTTTGGAGCTACAGTATTTGGGTATCATGTCCAAGATCCAGAGAGATTTGGTGTTGTAGAGTTTGATGAAGGTGGAAAAGTTCTAAGTGTGGAAGAAAAGCCAAAATTCCCAAAATCTAATTATGCCATAACAGGTTTATATTTTTATGATAATCAAATAGTCGATATTGCGAAAAGTGTTAAACCATCTGCACGTGGAGAACTAGAGATTACATCTGTTAATGAAACTTATTTACGAATGGGAAACCTAGATGTCGAATTACTTGGACGTGGGTTTACATGGTTGGATACCGGAACACACCAAAGTTTAGTAGAGGCAACAAATTTCGTTAAAACTGTGGAAGAACATCAAGGAATTAAAATTGCTGCGCCTGAAGAAATAGCCTATATTAATGGCTGGATTGGAAAAGAAGAATTAATTAAATCTGGAGAAAAGTTTTCTAAAACAAGATATGGTCAATATTTGCTAAAGGTGGCAAATGGCAGTATAAAGTACTAAAAATGGGGTGTTAATGTGAATATTGTTGAGACTACCTTGCCAGGTGTGAAAATAATAGAACCAAAAGTATTTGGCGATCAACGTGGTTGGTTTACAGAGACTTATAATGAATCAATTTTCAAAGAAGCAGGAATTAATATTAGGTTTGTGCAGGATAATCATTCATTTTCTGCTACCAAAGGAACATTAAGGGGATTACATTACCAATTTAATCCTAAGGCACAGACGAAATTAGTAAGATGTACTAAAGGTTCAATTTTTGATGTGGCTGTTGATATACGAAAAGGCAGCCCTACTTTTGGAAGATGGTTCGGATTAGAAATGACTGCTGAAAATAACAAGCAATTATTAATTCCAAAAGGATTTGCTCATGGTTTTATGACATTAACTGATGATGTTGAGGTCCAATATAAAGTGGATGAGTTGTATGCACCTGAATGCGACCGAGGAATTATTTGGAATGACCCGATGATCGGTATTGAATGGCCAATTGAATTATATCCTGTTTTATCAGCAAAAGATGAAAAGGCACCACTCCTTGCAGATGCTGATAATAACTTTATATACGGAGATTAAGATATGAAAATATTGGTAACAGGTGTGACAGGTCAATTAGGCTATGATGTTGTTTGTGAAGGGTTAAATCGTAGCTTAACCATGATAGGTATTGGATCAAAAGATTTAGATTTAACGAATGAACAGTTAGTTTATCAGTATATTAGGGAATATAATCCTGATGCTATCATTCACTGCGCAGCTTATACTGCTGTTGATAAAGCCGAAGATGACCATGAAAATTGCTTAGATGTAAATGTGAATGGAACAAAATATTTAGCTACTGTAGCAAAAGAAATAAACGCCAAGTTTATGTTTATTAGTACGGACTATGTTTTTGATGGTAAGGGAGAAGCTCCTTTTGTTGAAACAGACACTCCTAACCCTGTTGGTTATTACGGAAAAACAAAATATGAGGCGGAGAAGGTAGTTCAATCTCTATTATCAGAATGGTTCATAGTCCGGATATCCTGGATTTTTGGATTAAATGGAGGTAACTTCGTCAAGACCATGCTAAGGTTAGCAGAAACTCGTAATGAGTTAAATGTTGTAGGTGATCAAGTTGGATCTCCTACCAATACGTTTGATTTATCCCATTTATTATTGGATATGATTCAAACGGATAGATATGGAATCTATCATTCCACGAATGAAGGATTTTGTAGCTGGGCTGAATTCGCTGAGGAAATCTTCCGGCTAGCAGAGAAATCAGTAAAAGTAAATGCAATTGCAACCGAGGAATATCCTACAAGAGCGGTACGTCCAAAAAACTCTCGAATGTCTAAACAAAAGCTGATAGATAATGGTTTTTATACATTACCTTCTTGGCAGGATTCATTAAAACGCTACTTATATGCATTACAACATGAGGTGAAATAAATGCAGAGGAAAAAGATTCTTGTAACCGGTGGGGCAGGATTCATTGGTGGGAACTTTGTTCAATATATGGTAAGCAAGTATCCAGAATATAATATATATAATCTAGACCTATTAACCTATGCTGGTGATTTAACTAAGCATCGTGAAATTGAAAAGAAAGACAACTATCATTTCGTGAAGGCTGATATTGCTAATCGTGAAGCAATAATATCCCTATTTGATAAGGAAAAGTTTGATTATGTTGTACACTTTGCTGCAGAGAGTCATGTAGACCGCTCCATTACAGAACCGGAAATTTTTGTTCAGACTAACGTGCTAGGGACGCAAGTATTATTAGATGTTGCAAAACAGGTTGGTGTGACAAAATTTGTTCATGTTTCTACTGATGAAGTATATGGAGAATTGGATTTTGACCCTACAACATTCTTTACAGAAGAAACACCTTTGCAACCTAATAGTCCCTACAGTGCAAGTAAGGCAGCATCTGATTTCTTAGTACGAGCTTATCATGAAACATTTGGTCTGCCAGTCAATATCACTCGTTGTTCAAATAACTATGGTCCCTTTCACTTTCCTGAAAAATTGATACCATTAACAATTTCTCGAGTACTAAACGAGGAAAAGGTACCAGTGTATGGTGACGGTAGAAATATTCGTGATTGGTTACATGTTCTTGACCATTGTGCAGCCATTGACCTGGTATTACATGAAGGTGTTAATGGTGAAATCTATAATGTTGGTGGACACAATGAACGAACCAATTTAGAAGTTGTAAAAACCATCATTCGTACATTAGGAAAATCAGAAGAGTTAATTCAATTTGTCGCTGATCGTTTAGGCCACGACAAGCGTTATGCTATTGATCCAACTAAATTAGAGAAGTTAGGTTGGAAACCAACTTATACATTTGAAACAGGAATTGCTCAAACCATTCAATGGTATTTGGATAACAAGTGGTGGTGGGAGCAAATCATAAGTGGAGAATATCAGAATTACTTAAATAGACAGTATTCGCTAAATGACTAAAAATTTAATAAACTTTGAACCCGTTTTATGTATATAAATGCGGGTTGTTTTTGGTAAAATCCCCCATCAAAAGCTGATAGCTATTATGGTAAAATAGGATAGATTGATATTTATGAAATGAACTATAAGTATTAGGAATTTACTTAAATAGGATATAAATATAAATACTGATTATTAAAGAGTGGGATAAAAGGATTATAGCAAAACGGAGGACGGATGATTATGTATAAAATAGCAGTAGCTGGTACAGGATATGTCGGCTTGGTAGCGGGTGTATGTTTTGCTGAAGTTGGACACCAAGTAACGTGTGTTGATATCGATGAAAATAAGGTTAATATAATGAAACAGGGCATATCCCCAATATATGAAGATGGACTTGAAGAATTAATGCAAAAAAATTACGCTGCAGGAAGATTAAACTATACTACAGATTACACTCAAGCATATAAAGATGCAGATGCAATTTTTATAGGTGTGGGTACTCCAGAACAACCTGATGGTTCTGCTAATCTATCATATATTGCAACAGTTGCAAGACAAATAGCAGAAACAATTGAAAAAGATTGCTTAATTGTGGTAAAATCTACTGTTCCAGTGGGTACAAATGACAAGGTAGAACAGTTTATTTATGATTTTCTTCCACATGACGGAGATAAATATACCGGAAATGGCGCAGCTTATGGCAAAAAGATTAAAGTTGAAGTTGCATCAAACCCTGAATTCTTAGCACAAGGTACAGCAGTAAGAGATACATTGCATGCAGCAAGGATAATTATTGGAACAGAGAGTAAATGGGCTGAAGAATTGCTTATGAAAATCTATGAGCCGTTTAATATCCCTATTGTTTCTGTTAGCAGAAGATCAGCAGAGATGATTAAATATGCTGCAAATGATTTCTTAGCTCTAAAAATCTCTTATATGAACGACATTGCTAATCTTTGTGAGCTAGTTGGCGCTGATATTCAAGATGTGGCAGTTGGTATGAGCTTTGATGAGCGCATTGGCAGCAAGTTTTTAAATGCGGGTATTGGTTATGGCGGCAGTTGCTTTCCTAAGGATACAAAGGCGTTAAAATACATTGCCGATCAGCATGGATATGATCTGAAAACAGTTAAAGCAGCCATTGATGTAAATACAGAACAAAAAACTCTTCTTTATAAGAAGGCAAGTAAGAGATTGATTACTTTTAACGGTCTAAAAGTAGCGGTACTTGGCTTGACCTTTAAACCTGGAACGGATGATTTAAGGGAAGCTCCATCACTTGATAATGTACCATTATTGTTAGATCAGGGGGCAGATATTTATGCGTTTGATCCAGTTGGAGCAGACAACTTTAAGCGTAGATACCCAGAAGGAAAGATTGGTAATGGAAGCATAACATACGTTGATAATGTCGAAACTGCATTAGACGGAGCTAATGTTTGCTTTATCTTTACTGAGTGGGGCGAGATTAAAGCTGTGAAGCCGGAAGAGTTTAAAAAATTGATGAGAACTCCTTTGGTGTATGACGGAAGGAATCTCTATGGTATGGAAGGTATGAGAGAAGCAGGCGTTGAGTATCATTCCGTTGGAAGAAGCATGGGAACAGGTAGACTTTCTAAACCAAACGCAAAGGAGATCGACTCAAATGCGGCAAGACTTCAAACCACTAGATAAAAGCAAAACGTATTTAATTACCGGGGTGGCAGGTTTTATTGGATACTATTTGTCCAAGAAGCTGCTCGAACAGGGTTGCCGTGTTATAGGTATTGATAATATTAATGACTACTATGATGTAAATCTAAAACTTGCACGGTTAGAGAAACTTGAACCATTTGAGAAGTTTTCTTTCATTAAGGGTGATATTTCGGATATGGCTATGATTACTGGTGTTTTTCAAGAGTACAAGCCTAATATCGTGGTGAACTTAGCTGCTCAAGCAGGTGTGCGCTATTCTATTGAGAATCCGGATGTATATATGCAAAGTAATGTTATTGGCTTTTTTAACATTCTTGAAGCTTGCAGATTTTATCCGGTGGATCATCTTGTTTATGCATCATCTAGCTCTGTCTATGGTGCAAATAAAAAAGTACCATTTGCCGAAACAGATATGGTAGATAATCCAGTTTCTCTTTATGCTGCTACTAAGAAATCTAATGAATTGATGGCACACACTTACAGCCATCTATATAAGATTCCAGCAACTGGGCTCCGATTCTTTACAGTATATGGACCGATGGGTCGACCTGATATGGCATACTTCGGATTCGCTAATAAGTATTTCGCTGGAGATCCAATTAAGATCTTTAATAATGGCGATTTTGAAAATGACCTATATCGCGATTTCACCTATATTGATGATATTGTTGAAGGGATTGAGCGGCTTCTCTCGAACCCGTCTGTTGGGGAGAATAATGTCCCTCATAATGTCTTTAACATTGGAAACAGCAACCCAGAGAAGCTTATGGTGTTTATTGAAACATTGGAGAAATGTTTGAGTAATGCTATGGGTAAAGAGGTTCAATTTGAAAAAGTATTTGAGCCGATTAAGCCAGGAGATGTACCTGCCACATATGCTTCGACTGAATTGTTGGAGCAAGCGGTTGGGTTTAAACCTAAGACTTCGATTGAGAATGGGTTGCAGAAGTTTGCGGATTGGTATTGTGAATATTATAAGGTGCAATTAGTTTAAAGTATCAGAAGTTTACAAGCATAGCAAAAACAATGAATTAAAAAAGGCATGATACCCTCAGATAAGAAGGTATTATACCTTTTTTTATATTATGAGTTAATTTTTTGAGTACTCATATTTATGTTACTTAAATTTTTAGTATTTTTAATTCAATTCTAATTGAGTCTTCAATTCGCTTTGAACTCGTTGTTTTTCTTCTTCTGAAACCAGCCCGTAATATATTTTATCAATTTTTGTTCCCTGTTCTTTTATCTCCATTTGCTGAATGTTTTTACCAGCCTCTTTGTAATTTTTCTGAATGTCCATAAGTTGATCAAATGCTAGGTTGGTCTTTACATTTTTGCCAAGGGCAGCAAAAATATCAGAGAAATTAGTCAAGCTTGATACACTTGCACCCTCCTGAATGACCCCTTGAATAATTTGGCGTTGTCTTGTTTGACGGCCAAAATCACCTCTAGGATCTTCGTATCTCATTCTAGTATAGGCTAAGGCCTTTTCACCATTAAGATTTAACTGTCCTTTAGTAAAATGGATTCCATCTTGAGTAAAATCTAGATCATTCTGGACTGTAATTCCACCAACAGCATCAACAATATCTTTAAACCCTTCCATGTTTACTTTCATGTAGTAATCGATGGGAATATCAAGGAAGTTTTCAACGGTATCCATTGCCATTGGAATACCCCCAAAAGCATAGGCGTGATTAATTTTATCTTCTTTCCCTTTTCCTACTATTTCAGTTCTTGTATCCCGTGGAATGCTGAGCATTTTGACTGAGTTATTGTTTGGATTGACAGTTAACACAATTATCGTGTCAGAGCGCCCCTTATCCCCTTGACGTTCGTCTACGCCAAGCATGAGTACAGAAAACGGGTCTTTTTCCTTAAAGGCAACTGGAGTCTCACGTTTTTCAGATTGCTTTCGGTCAATTGGCTGGTGCATCGTATCGACAGCAGTTTTAAGAGATTTATAAACTGTGAAGGCATATGCGCCTCCTCCAATAACTAATACAAGAAGAATAATACCAGTAACCTTCAACCACTTTCTACTTTTCTTTTTTTGTGTCCTCATCTGTTTAAATCCTCCAATAGTTTCATAAATACTTCCATAGTAAATAGATTACCAAAAATGTAGAAAAATATATATAGAACAAAGTTGTAAATGGTCAGTTATTATCGAAATTTTGTTGTAACTATTTCCAATTACTATCGAATCCTGTTACAGCCGACTTATGTTGAAGGTTGATAGGATCAGTAGAACCCGCCTCAAAATAGGCACTTTTACCCTTTAAAACACCTTCATTGATGTTATAATATTCTGTAAATAGGGTGATATGATTACAGCCAAGAGATTTTACCACCCTTGCCATCTTTTTTACCACCTTTCGCCAAGGAATTTACCAGGCTACGCCAACACATTTACCATTGGATAAAAATGCCCTACAGATTAACAACTAGGAATCTTGTAGGGCTTTTATTGTTGATTAATTACTTAGAGTAGTTACTGAAATGATTGAAGATTATCTTTCTAGATCCCTCATAAATATCTTGCTCAGTCCAGGTATATGGAATAGGTTCCTCCCCATATACCTCTAGAAGCTTTTCATTTAGTTCCTTTGGGAAAGGAATCCAGCTTTTGAAACTTGCCCAATAATAGTATTCTTCAATTTTCTGAATCTCTTTTATAGTCAATGTGGTCATATATATGGTTACCTGCCTAATCCATGACGCTCACGCATTGAAACTTCACCGTCTAGTAGAATTTGATAAGAGTCATGAATAATGCGATCTAAAATTGCTTCCGCAATCGTTTCGTTTCCAAGCTTTAAATGCCATCCACTAGGATCAATCTGTGAACAGAAAATTGTGGAACCAACCTTATGACGAGCTTCTGTAATTTCCAAAAGGATTGCAGCTTCATCCGTTGTTAAATCTGTTAAAAGCCATTCATCTAGGATAAGTAGGTCTACTTTCGTATATTTTTTTATACTCTTTCGATAGCTGCCGTCTGCTGCCAATTTAGCGAGTGACAGCTCATCCAGTAATTCTGGTAAACGAATGTATTTGACGTTGAAAAATTGTCTACAAGCAGATACTCCGAAGGCAGAAGCTAAGAATGACTTTCCTGAACCGGTAGGTCCTTTTAATATAATATTGTGACTATCAAGGATATAAGCACAACTAGCCAACTTCAAAATCAACTCTTTATTTAATCTTCGATCCTCATGATACTCTAGGTCTTCAATACATGCATTGGAGTTGAGAAAAGTCGCAGTTTTGATTAACCGTTGAAGCTTATTACTCTTTCGGCGGGCATGTTCTAAATCGACAAGTAAACTAAATCGATCTTCAAAAGTCATTTTTTGAAACTCTTTATTCGCTGCTTGTTCCTTATAGGCTTCTGCCATCCCACTTAATTTCATTTCGATTAATTTGGTTAATGTTTGTTCATTCATCATTTATCCGTTCCCCCATAATATGAAGCTCCACGTGTAAAGCCATAATTGTTTTTGTTGATTTCTGTTTTCCTTTTCAATTCTTGTTCTGCGTCATTCTTTTTGTTGGTCTTCAATAGCGTTTGAATACTTTTGACCGTCGGTCTTTTAGTCATTGAGAGTACCATTTTACAAGCACGTTCAATTTCATATTTTGTGTAACGACGCTCAAACTTTTTCAAAGAAAATATGGATTGTAGGGCTAGCTTCTCTGTCTGTGAAGTATCTAGAAGATATCGAATTACACTTAATGTTGATTCTCCGATATTTTCTGCCCATTCAATCGCAGCTTCTGGGGTTTGATCAACGAATAATTTGTGATTATCTGGCATATGGTCGTGAATAGTGGCAGTCTGTCCAAATTTCCCATATAATCGTTTATGAGAGGCAATTCTCATATGGTTAAAAAATACTTCTATGAGGTTATCAGACACTCTAACCTCGACTTCTCGATTGATATATTCGTATGGTACCGAATAAAACATGCTATCGAAAGAAACGTGATAGTCAGGGGCTACAGTTGTCTTTTTCCATTCAGACAATTTATATGGTACTGTTGGGAGGGGAGAAAGCGCAAATTTCTCCTCTTCTTCAAATGCAGACAAACGGGAACCTTTTTTCCGAGTGAAGGGTCTTTTATTAAACTCATCTAGTTTCTTCCTAACCTCTTCGTTCAATTCATCAATCGTGAAGCAATGCATATTTCTTAATGCAGCAATAATCCAGGTAGAGATAACTCCAACTGAACCTTCTACACTAGCTTTATCTTTCGGGGTACGCACTCTCGCCGGCATGACGACAGTGTTGTAGTAGTCCGCCATCTCTTTGTAAGCAGGATTTAATATCAATTCACGGGTCGTATGCTTCGTAACGCTCGTTTTTAGGTTGTCTGGAACTACAATTTGAGTCGTGCCACCGAAATACTTATACGCATTATTGTGAAGTGTAATCCATGAATGCGAATCCATAGACAAGCTTGCTTCTGCGTATGAAAATTGGCTGCACGGTAGGGTCGCAACGAACACATAGGCTTTTACCTTCTCTCCAGTATCTCTATCAATGATGAAAGCTGTAGAACCCGCCCAATCGACTTCCATGATTTCACCTGGTTTTCTGCGAATTCGCAAAGTAGCTTTGTACTTATCTGCATATTTGCTGTAATGACGCAAAAAACTTCGATAAGAGTATGGAATCTTTTGATTCGCTCTACATTCAGCTTCATATTCATGGTGGAGAAGTGAAAGCGTCACATTGGGCTTTGCCAACTCTTCATGAATATAGTCAAAATTCAAGGGGTGTCGACCTGAAGCTTCCAATGTCTTCTCAGGAAAAAGAAATTCCTCGATCCATTTATCCGTCATTTCTTCCTCTAACGGACATACTAACCCCTTCTTTTCGGCAAGGCCGATGATCTCTGTTACTTTTTGACGAGAATGACCAGTACTTGATGCAATGCCTCTAAGGCTGATACCCTCATCATGTAATTCCAATATCTTTCGATAATGAATCATACAAAAATACCTCCTGAATAATAATGACACACCCGAAGGTGTGCTCACTAATTATACAGAAGGCATAGTGGTAAACAACTTGTCATTTACTGGTACATTTCTTGTCATTAAGTGGTAAATAGAATGTCATAGGTGGTACATTTCATTGGCCGTAATCAGTGATACGCATGTTACTGATTCGATCAGGCAGGGCGGCACGTTTGAGAAGGACAGGCCTTTTCATCGTGCTCCCCTGCCTTTTTGTTGTTGTTCTTAATTTTCATCTAATCCCACTCTCCATTTGAACAAGCTTTATGCTTTTTCAATATATTCCACCAAGACATTCACCTAGAGAATCTAAACTGAAAGGGGGCGTATCAAACCAAATCTTAACGGCTTCGTAGCTTCCGTTTGTGAAAGGAAATCATGTTCGACATTGAATTAGATCGGTCCGCTCCATATATTAATGGAAACTAAAATTTTTTGAGGAGAGATTTCATGAAAAAGATGAAAAGCAAACTGGGCTTGATCCTTGCTTTATGCGGGACCATCACATTATCATCCGCTTTAGCAGCACCTGATTTAAAAACGGCTGAGCAAACGAATCCGAATCCGGTTATTGCCCCAATTAAAACGGATGAACCCACATCCTATCGAATCAATCAGCTAGAAGATATCGCCATGTACTATTACTGGCATGGCGGCGACCTTAAACAGGCGGAAGAAGAAATTTTTAAAGGCATTACCCTAAAAGGCAAATATGATGTAGTCGAAGCAGCCTATAATGAGGCAGTCAAACTAGACCCTCATGATGTGGATCTCAAATTCTCACTCGCATCCACGCAAATCATCCAGAAAAAAATCCCGGAAGCATTAAAGACCTACCAACAGATCTTGAATTTAGACCCTGACAATTATAACGCGCAGCTGCTACACGGGGTTTATTCCAAAGTAAATGGGGATGAAAAGGCTTATAAAACGGCAATCTCCCATTTAAAACGGTTGGATGCCCACAAAACCAATGAATATCTTGAAAAATTCTCTGCCACAGAAACGATGATGAAAAGCACATTAAACACGGAAGTTCCAGGAAATTTACCGCAGAACAACCACGCCATCGTGATTCTTGGATATGCACTAGCGGATGATGGAACCATGAGAGAGCCATTAATTGAGCGCTTAAAAGCCGGTCTTGCCGCAGCAAACATCTATCCAAATTCCAAAATCATCGTTACCGGCGGTGTACCGAAACAGGGCAATACAGAAGCGAAATTAATGAAGGAATGGCTCGTTTCCAAAGGAATAGAGGCGGAACGGATTTTAACAGAGGATAAATCAACAGACACAGTTGAAAATGCCTTCTTCTCAACCGCCATCCTTGAAAACGAAGGCTTGAAGGATGTCACGCTCGTGACAAGCGCAAGCCATATGAGAAGAGCACTCACGATCTTTACAGAAGCAAGTCACTTTTACGATAAAATGAATGCAAAAAATAGCAACCGGGCATTCACAAATGTGGTTTACCTGGACTACCCAACCGTCGAAGATGCCCACAACGTTACCAAAGACGAAACACTGGTCATTTATCGCGACCTAATAAGAGCTTCGGGTGTTTGGCAATACCCGGGTAAGCAGCGCTAACCTAACAAGGCTAAACCAATTTCTTATTGGTTTAGCCTTTTATCATGGGGGTAAATACCGGTGCCTGTCACCACTCGAATTTTGTCGAAGATTGATAGGTTTTTATATTTGCGGAAAATGATAGAATAGGGTTGCAACTGAATATTGTTAGGGTGGTTGGTTGTCGCTCTTCTTTCCTTTTCGGGGAGGAGGTGATAATCATGGAAACATTTCTTGAAATGCTACGAGAAATTCTGAAAGGAGTCATGCGGGAAACCGCTGCTTTTATCTTTCGGAAAAACATTCTAGAAAACAAGAAAACCGCCCTACGCCGTCGCAAGCAAAAGGGTGGTTCTCGCAAATAACTAACTATGACAACCATCACCCTGACGGTAGAGGTTGCAAGAGAGAAGAGTTAGCAGCTCTTCTCTCTTTATTATATATCCATTATAAACAAAAATATTCCAAATTAAAAGGGATAACTCCACAATCAGTTATCTGTAGAATGCCATGACTGGGGCCAGTGAATTTCGGTTCACTGTCAATAAGATACCGGTCACCACCATTCTATATTGAGTTCGCGAGTACCGTCACTGCTACACTAAGTATGACTGTGCCAAGTATTATTGAAATATAAAGTAGGTTCTTCTTCATTTTCTTCTTTCTCAGTACCTCTTCAGGTGTGTTCCACATACTTTTTGACATCAAAAAATTCCCCTTTTTCATTTGATGGTAGCTGGCTGGCAGGTCCAATGACAGAAGCCCCTATAGCTTTGCGTCGTCACCTTTCAGTGAGTTTGCCTTTAAAAAAGTATTATATATTAAACTTAAGATGTCTGTCACGCATCGATAATTTTTTATCGAGCGCAGCGGCAAACCCCTAGCTTATGCCTTGAGTGCTTCTAAAGGCAATTTCGAATTTGTGATTCTAAAAATAAAACAACATATGCAGAAATAATAAAGCTGTTTATTTAATTCGGGTGCCTGTCACCACCCGGATTTTATGGAAGATTGAATGGAATCGTTAGATAAGGATGACCCATTTGGTTTGAATGAGGAAATAAAAATGTTGATTTTTAAATGTATCGATTGTGGTGAAGAAGACGAGGTTCCTGAATATGGAGTTGAAGAGTTTCATTTTGATTTGGAAGAAAATGAAGAAGTGGAAGTGGTCTGTCCTTTTTGTAATGGCACTATATGTCGAGCGAGGAATATCCCAAGTGAATAAGCTTCACTCGGGACGTGGATGAAGTCGCGTTAGCGATTTTGTACGATATACTCTTTATTTTACTTTTGATACCTGAACCTTGATTTTATCTTCACGAGAATTAATATGAGTAATTCGTATCTCGTATTTACTAGCTGCTTGATAGACGAATTGGTCGCCTGTCGAATAACTTCTTCTTTTATCAGAATCATAGCCCGTTGATCCAACCGTTATGTCTGCCGTGTTTAGCCCAATATAACTAACTGATACATAGACTTCATTATTCAAGTAATTAACTGTTTGATTCAATGCGATTTCGCTTTCTTGATAGGTTGGACCGGTTGAAGATGGACTTTCTAAGGAAGTGTTTTTATTGTTGCTATTTTTTATTTGAAGCTCCTCTTCCTTTTGTTGTAATTGATTTTTAGCCATATTTAATTGTTCAGTCAATGTTGCATTTTCAGAATCACTATTCTTTAATTTCACATTTACTTCATCGTTTGCCTTTTTACTAAGTTTTATTTGGTCGTTAAGGATTTCATTTTCACTTTTATACTTGAGATTTTCTTTTTTATAATAACTTACCTGATTGATTAATTCGGAATCTGATGGCGTGCTATTACTTCCAACAGGATACCCGACAGTAAAACCGAGACTCAGTACTCCAACCGTGTAACTCCAGAGCCCCAATCTACTATTTAAACTAATTATTTTCTTTTTAGGTTTTTCTTTTGAAACGGTATTTTTATCGTCTACTTTTCTAGTAGATACAGAAAATGCCTTCATCTTACCCGGGTTATTAGTGGGCAGCTTTCTTTTGAAATCATCACTCATATGTTATACACCTTTATTAAAAATTACTTGTAGTAATATTCTTCAAACAACTATGGGAATATCATACAGATGATACTATATTACCATTTCAAAGGGATTCCTAATATATTTATTTGATATAAGACTAAATTTTTGTCATCACGTTAACTCATGTAAAATCTGACCATAAAAAGAGCTAAGCACCCCCTAGCTCTTTTTATTAGATCAGAGATAATTTTTTGCTTTTTCGTTACGCAGCTTGAAATGTGATTAGGATCAATTGATGTAAATGAATAGGTTTCAACATTAAATAAGTTTCGGTACCGGGCACAGATTCAGATAGAATGATACTAACTTGTGACAATTTCTGCCGCAAATTATGAACACTTTTTAACATTCCTATAAGAATAGAGGAGAATGGGCTGACCTTTAAAGAATAAATGAAGTATTTCAATAAAGGTGGTTTTTCAATGGCTAAAATGATGGCTAAAACGATGATTCTGCAAAAAGGGGAACGGGATTATATTAATGGTGTGGTCCAAGCAATTATGGATTGTGATGTCTCAAACGAACACTGGCTATTGGATTATGACGGGGTGTTAGAGTACACAGCCTGTAAAGCGATCGATGCTGCATTAGAGGCTCAAATTAATAGTGGTAAAATCAAAGCAAGATGTTATTTCGGGGAATTTCTGATTAGAAATTTCCACTATAAGGCCGGTGGTACCGATGATCTGTCAAGACAGTGGGCAAAGAAAGCGGTAAAAGCTGTAATTTTACATGGTAAAAAAACAGCATTAGCGACCTATGGGAGATAAATGGGATGAACATGGTCTAGAAGGTGACAGCAAGCGGGTTCAGGCCCTTACTCATAAAATCGCAGTTAAATGTTGATATTTTGCCAGTCTTTTAAAATGCCATTGGCTAATTATTTAAAGAGTGGGTTAAACATTCTTGAGGTTGTCATTTAATAATACTAAGGTATAAGTGCAAATAATTATTCTGGATCCAATCCCAGCTAAATAAAAAAGCGAAGTCCGCTAACACTTCGCCATGCAACTGCCCCCACCCATCTGCTTATCCCGGCAGTGGGTGGTTTTCTCGTTTTCTAGAATCATTTGGTTTTAAACTCTTTAATAAGTTGATTAAAGAAAAGGGGGATTTTCTTAAATAATGGTTTATATTGATTAGAAGTTTCGATAAACATATCGATCGTTTCCATAAGCAATTCAAAATCCAAATTATTAGGGGGATTCTCTACTTGATTTTGATTACTTAGAGTACCGTCCTGTTCTGTTCTCCTAGGTCCAAAAAGCCAATGATCGATCCGATTCGATCTGTTATGGGAAAATGATAAGTGTTCACTTTGTTCTTCTGAATTATTTTCGTCTTCTTTGTAAGTTTCTCTATGGTGTCTGTTCCCAAACAGAAATCTTGAAAAAGGATCCATTTCACCATGTAGACCTTGTTTTCCTTTATGGTCGTTCTCCTCCACCAATTTCCCCTTCCTCTCATAAGATAAATGATGATGGGTTTTAGAAAGTCCTTTCTAACTATGTATACGTTCAAAAACAAGGAGGGTTTGGACAAAAATCATACTGTTAAATAAAATTAATGGTTTGCCTAAAGCCGCCGGAAAGTAACGACTGTAATAATCGAACCTTAGATATATTTCATGGCTCAGACGTAGACTTCATGCTCCTGTCATCTCGGAACCCAATAAACAAAGGGACAGCATAACTAGCCTGTCCCTTTATTCATAGCAAATCAGTAGCCGCCCATAAAAGAAGCTCCTACAATGATAAGGAGAATGAACAATACAACGATTAAAACAAAGCTGCTGCCGCCGCCATAACCTCCGCCATATCCATAGCCCATATTTTCCACCACCTTTTTTGATTTTTCGAGGAAAATCCCTCTATACATATATATTTCGGCAGACAAAAGTCGATTGGACAAACATCATATAGCAGAAAAATAAAGGCCTTTACAATACCTATTCATAATAAAAATTGTCTGCACTACATACAAGCGCCCCTGCGTCTCCGCTTATTGAAGTGGACCAAGGGGACAGATCCGCTGGAATTTTTTTGCACGAAAAATAAGAAATACCATAAAAAGCTACCCTGCGGTTTGATGGCGGTTCATCAGCAATAAAACATATTTGTTGCGTCGTCAAAAAAGCACGGAAAGATTCTTCACTTTACCTCCCTAAAATAAAGCCTCATAATAGTCGTTAAGAACTATAGACAAAAATCGACAATTTGTGAATATTTACCCTGTTTGTAAGAATAATCACATTAATAATCATTCAATAGTGCTAACCTTAACTTTAATGATTGAATATTTGATTAAAATTATGTATGAGATACATTATATTTTAACATCATCACAATAGTCTAGAAGACAGCATCTAATGGGTTTTTAGTACCCCTTAATTCGTGCCTTCTGAGAGAAACCAGGGGCTTTTTGTTTTGTCTACATTCTTACAAATTCCACATAAAGGTAAGGGGGGAATCTAAAAAAGCCAAAATCTAAAACGCAGCTCTTTAGGATGGAAGCATTACGAGAAAAATTTGAGATTAGTAGATTATTAAAGAATTTAATTTGAAATAGCAAAACTTAAAAGGAGAAAAAATAATGTTAAAAAAAGTATCGATGAATATGAAATTATGGGGAAGTTTTATTCTCATCATCTTAATGTTTGTACTATTATCATTTTTATCTCTAAGAAATATAAATATTTTAGAGGAGGATATTAACTTTATAGGTAAAACACAACTCTCAAAGGCTGAATTGATAGGAGAAATGAATGAAGAGTTAAACCGCGTGCGTTTACTAACTGTTAGGCAGGCATTTGATCCTTATCTCGAAGAAAGTGATAAAGCACAGTTGGTGAAATTGACTAACGAAAGCACTGAACAGATCAAAAAGGATATTAAGGAAGTAAAAAAGTTATGGCTCCCAGATGAAAGTAAAAAATTAGTTGATGAATTTGAAAAAAACTTTGAAAAGTACGTTTCCATTCTTCCCTCCTTTTATGAAGAAGTACAAAGTAATAATACCGATGGTATCAAGAAAAAGACGGGTGAGTTGGTCTCTTATGGAAACCAAGCATCTATATACCTAGACAATTTTACCGAAAAAACTCACAAATATAATGACGCATCTCTAAAGGATGCTGAGAGTAATATAAATTATTCAACCTATGAGATATTGGGTATTTCGGTTATTGGAATTATTTTAAGTCTTCTGATTTCATTTTTCATGACGACACTTATTCGTAAAACTGTTTTGGCAGTTGAAGTAAATATCGGTAGGACCGCTACTTCCGTTAATGAGATTAAAAGAACCATTAACCATACTGCTAAAAGTTCAGAAGAATTAGATGCAGCAATGGGTCAAGCAAAACAATCAGTGATTGAGTTAGTTGCCTCCATTCAACAGGTGGCCGGGAACACCAATGAGACTGCCTCCAGTGTAGAAGAAATTTCAGCGGCTATCGAACAAATGAGTGTTTCCATCCATATTGTCGCCGATAATGCAACCCATTTAGCTGCCGCTGCTGAACAATCTTCTGCAGCAATTGAGGAAATGATGGCATCTATCAATCATGTAGCCGGTAATACGGGGTCTGTAAGCACAAGTGTAGAAGAGATTTCAGCAGCGATTGAAGAAATGGGCGGTTCCATAAAAGGGGTTAATGAAACAGCAATCAGATTAACGGCTACAGCAAAAAATTCTGCTGATTCGGTTGCGGAATTGGTTGCTTCAATCGAGCAGGTTGCCCATAGTGTACATACCGTTAATCAATTAAGTTATTCTGTTAAAAAAGATGCAGAAACAGGCACAAGTTCTATCAATGAAACAGTAAATGGAATGAAAGAAATATCACAGGTGATTAATCAAGCGAGTGATGTAATGGAGAACCTAGGAAAAAGTTCAGAGGAGATAGGCAGCATTATCAAGGTTATAGATGATATTGCTGAGCAAACCAATCTGTTAGCGCTAAATGCCGCAATTGAGGCTGCCCGTGCAGGTGAATATGGCAAGGGATTTGCGGTGGTGGCGAATGAAGTTCGTAAACTAGCTGAACGTTCTGCCTCTGCAACAAAAGAAATAACAAGCCTGATCATAGGAATACAAACTGAATCAAGAGCGGCAGTTGCCTCAATAAAGGAAGGGGCCAATAAGGTAGAGATTGGAAATGAATTGGCGAATAAAACAAACCAAGCTGTCAAAAAAATAGTTGGAGGAATTGTACAAATATCAAAAGAAATGGAGCAAATTGCAGAAGCAACAGCAGAACAAAGAAGGCAAAGTGAGCTCATTTCCAAAGCGGTTGATGATGTGGCAATCCAGACAAAAGATATGACTCATTCTACTAAGGAACAGAGGATTACGGCTGAAGAGATTGTGAATACTGTTGTTCACATCAATAGCGAGATCCAGCAAATTGCGAGTGCTGTCTCGGAACAAGCAAAGGGCAGCCGTGAAATTGTCTCTGCTGTTGAAGAAATTACCAATCAATCTAGCTCTGTAACCAATGCGGCAAAGGAACAATCTCTTACTTCTAATGAAATTGTTCAAAATATTAACCATATAAAAGAAAGAGTAGAAGAAATAAGCACGGCCACTGCGGAACAGGCAAAGTATGGTCAAGAAGTAAATACAGTGGTTGAAAATGTGGATATTCAAACGAAGGAGTTAAATGAAAGTATTGAAATTCAAAGGAAAGAAGCAGAAAAGGTTGCACTTTCTATGACTGAAGTAAATATAGAAGTAAAGAAACTGAAATAGTCCTGATATCGAAAAAATATCTTATTTCTTATTTTCAGAATCCTTCTTAGAGGTTTTTCCCGTCCTCTAATTAATTTGGAACATCATTAGAAATAAGATCATCGCATGTCTTGTTTTGATTTGGGAAATATATAGAAAATCGGAATTTTATTGTATTTTTGGTGAAAATATCATACAATTCTTTATTGATGATAAAAAAGTTTGGTATGTTTTACAGATAAAGGCAAACTTTTTGAAGAAATAGGATACAAAGATTTGGGTCTAAAGTTTCAGGCGGAGTTGCTCTATTACTATAATCGCCTGGTTTCCACTTTCTGATTTTTTATATAAAAAATCTAATGGCCATTCTGTCCCCAGAATGGTTTTTTGTATAGTTTTCGAAAAGGCAATTTTACTTATTTCGTTAATGAAGATGTAATAGGGTTAAGTGGATTGATAAAATAAGGTTTCATAAGGGAGAAGAGCACAAAGTGTCCGATGTATTATCAGGTCGAATTTTCAACATTTCTTTAAAAAAACAAGTGTTGGTTATATTGTTTTATTTTTTTCCTGCCTTTCTAGACTTTTGGGACCCGGGGGATCAGTATTTTCATAATATTCTTTGGCTATTTTACCTTATTCCAACATTAATTTTTGTTTTAGAAAAGGGAACAATCCATGGAGTAATTACTACCGGAGTAGGGTCTATTATCATTCTACTAGTGGAATCAATCCAGCCAAGTGGTATCGTAAAACATGAAATGATCATGATTACAGAGCTATTGTTTGTTAATATTTTTATTACCTTTGCGGTCGGGGTACTTGTTCGAAAGAATAGTGAAATTATCCATCAACTTAAGGAGAAAAAAATTGAATTGGAATATTTATCCTACCACGATATGTTAACTGGACTTTTCAATATGAATTACTTAAATAATCATTTAACAAGAGAATTCCATGAGTCCAAAGTCTATGGAATACCGACCTGTATGATGTTTTTTAATTTAGATCGTTTTAAATTAATTAATGACTCCTATGGACATCAGATCGGTGATCAATTGCTAAAAATGGTTTCTAAGAGATTGATCAATACAGTACAGCACATGGGGACAGTGGTTCGTGCTGGTGGAGATGATTTTATTCTTTTCTTGCCAAACACTAATATAAGTCGAGCTGAGGATTTTTCCAAATGGTTATTAGATGAATTCTCGAAATCCTTTTATCTAGAAAAGCAGGAAATTAGAATAGCTGCCAGCATTGGTATTGCTCATGTACTGAAGGATGATTCTTTAGAAGATACAATCCAAAAGGCAAGTTCTGCCTTGCACTTTGCTAAAGAATACGGTGGAGGCCAATATCAACTATATTCTTCAGAATTTATGGAAATTGCAAATAGAAGGCTTCTTCTCGAACAAAGATTAAAAAGGGCATTACAAGAAAAGGAACTTGAAATATACTATCAACCCAAACTTAATATTAATGCAAATCAAATAACGGGTATGGAGGCCCTCACAAGATGGAATGATTCTGTTTTAGGACCGATATCTCCCGTTGAGTTTATCCCAATCGCAGAACAAACAGGGCTCATTACTTCAATTGGAAAATGGGTTTTGAAAGAGGCATGTAGACAAACTGTTGAATGGAATGAAATCGGCTATACTCCCATACATGTCTGTGTTAATATATCAGGCAAACAATTTTTGCAAGATGATTTTGTCAATATGATTGAACAAATATTAAATGAGAGCAGCCTGTCACCTGAATTTCTAAATCTAGAAGTGACGGAAACCATTGCACTAAACAATATACACGAAACCATTCGCAAATTAGAGCAATTAAGACGGATAGGGGTTACTATTTCTTTGGATGATTTTGGAACGGGGTATTCATCATTAAGTTATGTTAAATCTTTACCTATAGATTTTCTTAAAATTGATAGGTCCTTTATTAATGGAATTCTAATAAACAAACAAGATACAGCTATAATTGATACAATCATTTCCTTAGCACACTCACTGGGCTTTAAAGTGGTGGCAGAAGGCGTAGAGGCTGAGTCGCAACTTCGAGGGTTAGAGCAGATGGGTTGTGATGAAATTCAAGGGTATTACATTGCTAAGCCAATGGATCCTGTGACATTTAAAAATTTTATAGATAAAATGTGGCGAAAAACTACTGATGGTCATGAGCTTTTAGTTAATTAAAAATAAGAGTTTTCAAAAGGGGTAGGAAAGTGAAAATAACCATGAGAATCGTCCAAGGGAACTGAAAAAATCCCCCGAATTGTTAGAAAGAGATAACACTTAGTGATCAAAATGATTAAACTGGCAAGGATCATTCTGATTTTGACTGGGGAGACAAAAGGAGAGAACTTCAATGTAGTCATGAGGCCTGTGGGGTCAGCGTAAAATAATCTGCAAATTCCCCCGGCACTTCTCGACAAGTTACTTATATGAATTGGTGGGGAAATTCATATTTACCAATACATTGCTGCTGTTTCAATCAAATGTTTGCCTAATAAAGGATATACGGAATTTGGTCGAAAAGATGTCGATTCGTGATAATGGGGGGGAATCTACTCCGCCCCTTTTTTTTGGACCTTTTAGCAACTTTTTAATCGATTGGATAAGAGGAAGGCGTATATATCAAGGAGTGTAGCGGTTTTAAATAAACGTTTGTTTGATGTAGAAAATTAAAGAGAATGGTCGAAGAGTGTCTGATGGTGGAAGGGATAAAGGTCGTTTTCCCCCTTTATTCTTTCTCGAGCCCCGGCACTTGATTCGAGGCGGAAGTAAGGTGTATAGAGCATAACTAATGGAGAGATCGGGAGATTGGTAGAATGAAATGAAGAAGGACGAGGTGGCAGTCATCTCGTCCTGGTTATTTATCATGCAATTTAGTAGAAAAGAAATGAAATCTTGTCGGCTGCATGTTGATTATGCCCCTTTTTTAGGACCCTTCGATTTGGAAAAAGGGTCGTCTCCTTGCCCTGACATGATGTTTCTAAATTGGTCTGCGGTTTGCAGTTTATGGTTAAAGGAATAAAGCTTAGAAGGAACCGTAATAATCAAACCATTCTTAAACTCTACCCTGGCTTTTCGATTAAAAGTGTTTGTTCTTAAAATATTACACGGATTAAACCACATAGTGTCAGCGTGTTTAGCAGATTTATTAGGAAATACAACAATCTTATGTATGGGATTAACCATTACAGGGCACATTTGTTTGTCGCCAAGGAGTAACTTTGATGTTTCCATTGCACCTTTCAAATTGAAACCAATACATCTGATACTATCATCTAGGATTTCTAAGGGGGATCGATCAACAATAAATATTCTATTACGCTCAGTTACAATTGTACACAGCTTTGCATTCCGATCATATTGACCAACCATAAAATTAAAATCCGGAGTAATTATATACTTATTTTCCAAAAACATTGCTTCACTTCCCTTAATTGGTTATTTCGTCATAGCAAATATTTCACCTAAAACCATTTGTCTTGCTGTCCGTTCTAGTATTCGGCACACCTTTTTAATCTACTTACATGGCATCCCGCCTCCTTTGATAGGAATTGAAATTTTAAAAGAAATAAGCAGCTATCAAGCGATAAACAGCTCTTTCAATTAAGGTGGTACCAATCTATTTTGAATAAACAAGATGACGTAAGGACGGTGTATTTATACATGGTGTGTACTCTTAGGGATTTCTGCATTGAATTTTTCAACAATGGAAGTTGGTTAATACTATGAGTGAATGGTAAATATTTTAAAATATGTAATTAAAACCCTATATGGCTATAATATAATAAATAGGACTTAAATACTAATAGGAAAAGCAAAAAAAATGTCGTAATTTGTGCTGATTCTGTGACAAATCTATGACACTTTTTGGTGCCAAGGGGACGGTTTTGGTGGCTCTTTTGGACAGGAAAAGTGAATGAAAAGACCATGGCAACCGTCCCTGTGGAACTTCCTTGAACTATGTAATTGACCCCCAATCTACACAAAAATGCAAAAATTGCCTTCGAAAATTCACTTTTGAACGCGAAAATGATGGTTATCGTATAAAAATAGCCCTCAAAAGTGAAACTGACGAGTTCGATTCTTTCCCTCAAACCCGCTATCTTAAAGGTGCCGGAAACGGAAACTAGCGGTGGTGAAAGGCGGTTACAATATGATGAATTTGAAATCAGGTAACATTGAGGGCTTTGAACAGTTTTCGCAATTTGAGAGTTTACAAGAGTTTAATCAACATATGGAATGGTGGCTGCTGGAGCATAAGAATGATTTTTCAAAAGGGGAGCTGGTCGGCTTAAAGCGGCTGGTTCGTTTTGCTGCGAAAATTCCTGGCGTGTGCAATGCGAAGATTGGCACGATGTTAAAAGCGATCCATCAAGAGTACAGGAATAATGGCATTTCCCGTTCGACATTTAAACGGATGATTCTGAAGGCGAAGGATGTAGGGATTTTCACGGTCTATGAAACGGAACGCACAAACGGCTCCCAGTCGAGTAATCTCTATGTGTTCAATCGTTTTCCGGTCAGTGAACCACCTAAACAACAAACGCTGAACCACCCAAAAGAAACTATTAATCTTTTAAAAACTGAAAAAGATCAAAAGATAAAAAAACGTAAAGAAGAACCGTCTACATTGGACCATACCTTTGTGAGCAACCGTGTACCAAAGCCCTTTGCAGAATTTGTTAAATGTTTCTTCGACGATGCGAAAGTAATCGAAGACTATTGGCGTATGGTTCATATTCTTGCTTTTGACTATAAACTCCATGATGAAACAGAGACCATCGTTGATCTGGCCATTGATTCCTTTCGGCAATTAATCAGAAAACTAAAGTTTACCAACGTCGTCAGAAAGCCCATTGCCTACTTTTACGGAATCTTAAAAGAGAAGTTCTATCTGTATTATGATACCTTGTGCAACGAAAGGATGGCAGCCCAGCCAAGGAAAGATGATGAAAAGATTCTTTATAAGATTGGCGGAGAATTCTATGAGTGGGACTGGCTGAATGGGGAAGACATGAAGAAGGTTAATCCGGCTCAACGGTTTACAGCGCGGATTGTAAAGGTGTCAGACCCCCGCTCAGCTGGTACCATGTCCCTGCATAATTGACGCAAAGAGCGAATACAATCTATTTGAGTAACAAAAAAGGTACATTTGTATCTTACCCATCGGACTGAATCACCGTTTTATTTTGATGATGTAAGGTTGATCCAACGGTTACGGTAGTGAACTGATTCGACTAGAAACGTAATTTCTAAGAAAAGGAGTGGGGATTATGGGGTATACAGACAACTACCAGAGAGATATCTATGGAATACTTGATTTTTGGGTACGAAATAGTTATGATCACAGCCTTTTCTTTGACAGGGAGATAAGCCATCATGAACTTGAGTTAGCCCGTACAAACCAACATTCAACCCAACGTATGGGGTCCGTTCTTAAAAAGATAGAAGCGAAAGCGCCCGATCTCGGAACATTAATTCATGAGGCGCAACAAGCTGTACACGAATATCATGGTATAGTCGCATATACTATGGATAAAGCTTTACACTGCGAGGTCATTATTTCAACGCCTACCTCACTTCTCGATCATATGGTAAGAGAAGCAGAAGAATCCCAGAGGATCTTCAAACTGTTACTAAGTGGTGGCGGGCAATATTCACCCGCGGATGCATCCATACACGAAAGTACATTTTGGTTAAGACAAATGGCGGATCATTTAATCTATATAGAGCATTACTTAGACGCCTCCAATTATGAACTCCGTGAAAAGGTGAGGGTGATGGCCCATAAGTTTGAACGGCTGCTATTACAGGCGCAGGCGTTAAAGACGATGATACGCAAACCACGCAATGAAATGCTGCCAGTTTTAACACAATTTAATCATATGATTATAAAAGAGGCAAAGGATCTAGAAGCATTTAAGTTAGAATTAGATGATCTAATCAAAAAATGTGCGGCGGTTACAACTTCCCCGCCAAATCTGTTGGAACATATTGCCAGGGAAGCCCATCACTTATGGAGGAATCTAGAGGAAGGAATTATAACTTAATATCCCTTTGGCTGGGATATGTCCCGGCCATTTAATTGTCCCATTATCGTCCTTCCAATAGTCCATAAGGTATTCGACTTGTTTTTTGCCCACTATATTTACAGCAAAATAGACGACATCTTTATATTTCATTTTTCTGATTGGATTTTCCCCAACATTATGCATGTCTCTAAAAGCCATTATATCCGGTATGGTAAAAGCGATTAAGATAATAACCTTTTTACCATTTATACCCCAAGTGCCCCTTGTGCCTAAAACTAAAGGTAAGGGGCTTTTCTTGCCTTGTAGATAATTGTAAACCCACTCTTGTTCACTTACGTTTTTTTTACTCATATAGATGCCTTCTATTTAAAAGTTAATTAACGCGCCTCTCACTCATAAGTTCGCTGACGGTGCCGAGTTTATACCCTTTTGCTTTAATATCCGTTATCATGGCTCCTATCCCTTCAGCCGTGGGCTTCGTAGGATGCATTAGAACCATCGATCCATTTTCTACCTTTGACACAACCCTTCTAACCATTTCTAAAGTGGCAGGTTTTCTCCAATCTACCGTATCAACTGTCCACATAATGGTCTTCATGTTAAGTTCATGGGCTACATTCACTGTTATCTGATTAAAACTTCCACTTGGCGGTGTGAACCACACCGGTTTCATACCTACTGTTTCCTCAATGACATCATTCGTTTTTTGAATCTCTTCCAACGTCTCCATCCTAGAGCGCTGTTTGAGATCAGGATGGCTATATGCATGATTGCCAATTTCATGACCTTCTTTACTGATCATCTTAGCCAGATCAGGGTTCTTTTTAACCCAGCTGCCATCAAAGAAAAATGTCGCCTTGACCTGATAATCGTTCAGGGTTTTAAGAATGGACGGGATGTATTCGTTACCCCAGGCAACATTGATTAGCAGGGTAACCATTGGTTTTTGCGGGTTACCTCTGTAAATCGGTTCGGAACCTAAATCTTCCAAATGGATTTTGGGCGGTATTTCCTTATAAACGATCTTGTTTGTGTCAAAGGTACCTTCTGCTTTCATTTTTTTATAACTAGCCTTACTGTTTACACGCAATCCATTGTACCCAGGTATCGCCTTCCAGACCCTGTCAACTTTTGCATCAATCGGCTTAATTTCATGCTCTTCATTGTAGGCTTGAATCTTTTGATAAAGACTATCCTTATGTAATTCCGCGGAAGTTTGGATTATGCTATTCCTAGTGGAATCTTGGAACATAGCTTTACTTGGAATAGTAAACCCGCCCAAAGATATCATGAACACGCTCGAACACAGTATGGGCTGCATTATATACTTTCCCAAAACCCATCTTCCGGTACGTCGTTTCACTAAAAATCTTTTTTGCATTTGATATCCCCCATCTTATGGTTTGTATTAAGTTTCCCATTTGCCCAGGGGCTATACCGGCATTAAATCTTCAGATGAATATTTGATACACAAGCGATTTACATATTGCCGCAATTCCCTTTCTTGGAGGATCTTTGATTGTTTGATTTTAAAAGTTCTAGATTCCCTTTATTTTACTTTCGATAAATATGTTTAGTAGTAAAGCACCACTGAATGTTTAATGATAAATTTTAATGAAAAAATTTAAAAACACAACTTTTGATTTGTTATTACGTCTAAGTATTGAACATTAAGAAAAGGAGGGGGGATTTTGTTGTCAGAGTACAGAAAAGAAGAAATTACAGATTGGTATGACCAACATAGTAAATCGATTTTAACCTTTATATTATTGATGGTTAAGGACAATCAACAAGCAGAAGATTTAACCCACGATACGTTTGTTAAAGCATATTTATATTATGATTCATTTAAAAATCACTCAAGTGAAAAAACATGGTTATTTAGTATTGCTCATAATCTAACGGTGGATTTTTTAAGAAAGCGTAAGCCAAGCGTAATCTTTAAAGAATTTTTTCTTTCACAAAAAGACAATAATCTATTGCCTGAAGAGATTTTTAAAATAAAAGAGGACCCATATGAACTTTATAAAGCGTTAGGTGAAATCAAAGATACATATAGAAAAGTGATAGTTTTAAGAAAGATCAAGGGTTTTTCTATAGAGGATACTGGAAAGATTTTGAGTTGGTCTGAACGAATATCGAAGTAGAACCTGTCTACTTTGATGTTTGAGAGGACTTTAGGTACGAACGTCGAAGTAGAACCCGTCTACTTGGATGTTTGAGTGAATTTTAGGTACGAACGTCGAAGTAGAGCCCGTCTACTTGGATGTTTGAGTGAATTTTAGGTACGAACATCGAAGTAGAACCCGTCTACTTGGATGTTTGAGAGGACTTTAGGTACGAACGTCGAAGTAGAACCTGTCTACGTAGTGGTTTCGCGAACTTTTTAGCCGAAACCCCGATTTAGGAGCGGTCTACGAAGGGGTTTCGTGAATTTTTAAGCCCAAACCCTGATGTAGAAAGACCCTAGGTCGCCCTTCCCTCCATATGCGACTTAATAGGAGGATAGTTTCATAGATTTCTTCATGAATGCAACCATTTGCAAATTTCTCTGGCAGTTCTCGACCATTTTCTTATAATAATTGTAGGGGAAATTCATATTTACTAAACCTTTTCTACTGTTTCAAACAAATGTTTGAGTAGTATAGCATATATCGATTTTCATCGAATGGGGTGTCGATTTGCGAAAAACGAGGTTTGAATCGATTACCCTCCTGGGTGGTCCTGACCCTAAATTTGGTTATCATGAAAAAAAGAAATGTAGGTGAATGTAATGTCTGAGCGTTGTGGGATCAATGGAGAGAAAGTTAGATTGAATATGGAAGGGATCAATGTGGCATTATTGAGCAGGTGGCATGTCCATGCGGATGATTATGCTAGACAAGTACAGGAAAATGAACATCTTACAATCCAGCTTGTGTGGGATGAGGATGTAAAGCGCGGGGAAGAGTGGGCAGAGGAACTAGGTGTACCTTTTGAACAAGATATACAGGCTGTTCTGGCCAATCCGGCGATCGATGCGGTGATTGTCAGTACCCCGACGAATCTGCATAAGGAAGTCATTCTTCAAGCTGTAAAAAATAAGAAACATGTTTTCACGGAAAAGGTGCTGGCATTCTCCGTCACTGATTGTGAGGAAATCTATAAGGCGGTTGAAGAGCAGGATGTTGAGCTTATGGTGTCCCTGCCGAGGCTGACTGACTCCACTTATTTATATGCAGAAAAAGTAGTCAAGGAAGGCTTGCTCGGTCAATTGACGTCCATTCGATGCCGTGTCGCTCATAATGGTGCGGTTGCCGCAGATGGAACAGCACAAGGCTGGCTGCCAAAGCGTTTCTTTGACAAAGAACAATGCGGCGGCGGTTCCTTGATTGATCTGGGCGCACACCCGATTTATTTAACGAATCGTCTAGCGGGGCCTGTTCATGCACTCCATGCACGATTACAACAAAGTAATCAACATGAAGTGGACGATCATGCTGTCGTGATTGTCGAGTATACTTCCGGTGCGCTAGGTGTGATTGAAACTAGTTTTTTATCTGCTGGTTGTCCTTTTCAATTAGAGCTTTATGGTACACATGGGACGCTGTTAATCGAGGAAAATCAGATTCGTATAAAAAGTAATATGCTTGGAAATGGTGAATGGGTCTATCCTGAAGAAAACGTAACCTCTTTACCGATGCCAATGGATCAGTGGGTTTCCGCCATTCAAATAGGGGTCACACCAACTATTACAAAAGTAGATGTTATGAATTTGACACGGGTAAACGAGGCGGCAGCGTTGTCTCATAAAGAAGGACGAAGAATTGAACTGTGAACTGGGGTCAGATCCCCGCTTTGCTAAAGTTTAAAGGCTCTTCGCCATTTCGTGTTGGTAAAACAACTTACTAGGCCCGGACGTTTATATTATGGGCCTGCTAATAGTAGAATAAAAACAAAAATCGGACAAGGGAATGAGTTCAATTGGGAGTGATGCATGACACCATCCAGTTACTCGTTCCTTTTTTGTGTTAAAAATGTAATCCTTTACATTTTTATTATAAATTTTTCAATAATAGAAAAAATAATCCACATAAAAACCCTTTAAAATCAACACTTAGTTGAAATTAAATCAAAATTAATAGAAAATTATCAATTTTCGTATTGTAAACCTTTACATAATTTTGTACAATGGGCTTGTAAAGAAAACAACATGAACATGTTGTTTATTAAATTGAAAATTGAAAGGGGATTATGATCTTGGCAGTTAAAGCAAATGAAAAAATATTAAAAAGAGTGATTCGTAAGGAGGACTTTGTTGCAGATAAAACAGCATTTATAGATGCACGGACACCTGGTTCTGATAAAAAAGAAAACTATTGCATTATTGGACCAGGAGTTTCTGAAAACCCAAATCGTTTTATCAACTTAGAAGAGCCTCACGGATTTAATATCGGTGCTGCGGCCATGCCGAATGGTTGTGTAAATTCCCTTCATTTACATCAAACTGCTGAGGTATTCATTGTGGCAAGAGGTACTTGGCGGTTTATTTGGGGGAATGAAGGAAAAGATGGAGAAGCGATTCTTAAAGAGGGAGACGTTATTTCTCTACCAACCCATATTTTCCGAGGATTTAAAAATATAGGATCTGATGATGGTTTTCTATTCTCCATTTTAGGTGAAGATGATCCGAAAAAGGTAACTTGGGGACCTCAAGTATTACGTGATGCAAAAGACTATGGCCTAGTTCTTCTTGAAGATGGTCAATTAATTGATACAGCAGCAGGTGAAATCATCCCTGAGAGTGTAAACGTGGTTGAACCTATGAGCGAGGAAGAACTGGTTAAAATTCGCAAAGTAACTCAGGAAGAAATGGAAGCACGTGTTTTCTGGTTCCAAAATCGCCAGCCTCATGAAAATGCATTTTTAGATTGTAAATTGGAAGGTGGAAAGAAGCTAACCTACGGCATTATTGGACCGGGAATGTCGGAAGATGAAAACCGACCAACGATTGTCACAAATCCGCACTCATTTAGTCTAGAACTAATCGAAGCAGAGCCGGGGAATGGTTTCCATGCTTTCAGTCAGACGAATACACAAGTACTAATTGTTTACAAAGGTGAATGGAAAGTTTCTTGGAATCAAGACGGAGAAGAAGGAGAAGCAATCTTATCTGAAAAGGATATCATGTCTGTTCCTAAAAACCTGGTTAGAAGTATTAAGAACGTAGGGAATGAAACAGGTTTCTTGTATATTGTTAATGGTGGTGACGAACGCGTCCAGCCTAAGTGGGCTGACTCGGAAGTCGGGAACAAATAACTAGTATATATATATATTTAGTTAGATCTGGAAAGCTGACTCTTGAGAATCGTTTAAACCTGCAGCATGAAGGAAACCACTCCGTGAGAGTCGGCTAGAATGAAAAATTAAACATCATTATGATTATAAAGGAGGGTAGAAATGATAAGGCATTCAGAACTTTCCTATAAAAGATTACTAGAATCATTGCCTTCCCCCTTGAGACATGAAAATATTCGTCAACAGATTAAGGAAGTTAATACGCAGCAAAAGCGGAAAATGATCGTTTTGGATGATGATCCCACAGGTTCCCAAACCGTTCATAACCTTTTTGTGTTAACAAGTTGGGATAAGGAAATTCTCCGAAAAGCTTTCAATGATTCTCACTTTATGTTTTACATTTTAACGAATACACGGAGCTTTAATCCGGAAGAAACAGAAGCAATTCTGAGGGAAATCATTCGTAATGTAACTGCTGTTGCAAAGGAGTTAGACTGTTCATTTTCAATCATTAATAGAGGCGATTCTACACTTAGAGGACATTATCCGTTGGAGATTGATGTCATCACTGATGAAATTCACCGATTAAGTGGTGAGGAATTTGATGGACAGGTAATTATTCCAGCATTTTTTGAAGGAAAACGATATACGTATCGAGATGTTCATTATATTGAGGAAAAAGACCAGCTGATTCCAGTCAGCCAAACGGAATTCTCCAAGGATAAATCTTTTGGTTTTACCGAAAGTAACCTCTGTAAGTGGATTGCAGAAAAAACAAATGGACGCATTCCAGAAACGAGCTGTCTATCTATATCGGTAGAACAGATTAGAAAGGGACCTGAAAAGGTACTTGATTTATTGTTACAAACTACTGGTAATCAGCCAATTATTGTGAATGCCCTTTGTTATGAAGATCTTGATACAGCAGCAATGGCCCTAATTAAAGCGGAACAACAGGGAAAAAAGTTTATCTATCGGACAGCTGCTTCCTTCGTCAAGTCGTATGGCGGTGTTGATGATCAGCCTTATTTAACTAAAGAAGAGATGGTAATTGGCAGAGATCATAATCGGGGCGGATTGGTGATTGTTGGCTCTCATGTAAAAAAAACGACGAATCAACTACAGCAATTATTAGCAGACTCTTCTTTAAATGCAGTTGAAATCAATGTAAATCATTTGCTTGAAAATGATAAACGAGACGAGGAGATTAATCGAATTAATCGAATGGTTCATTCCGCGGTTGAATCAGGAACTACTACTGTTGTTTACACCAGCAGGGAGTTAATTTATACCACGAATCGATTCGATAATTTGGCCATTAGCCAAAGAATTTCTAAGGCTCTTACGGATGTGATCCAATCATTAACCACTGCGCCTAAATTTATTATTGCAAAAGGGGGCATTACATCGAGTGATATTGCTACCCTTGGTTTAGAAATTAAAATGGCAAAGGTCATCGGCCAGGCAGCTCCGGGCATCCCTGTATGGCTCACTGGAGAGGAAGCAAAGTTTTCTGGTGTTCCCTATATCATTTTTCCAGGAAATGTGGGGGAAGATTCTACCTTACTGGAAATTGTATTGAAACTTACTTAAATGACGAAAAAAAGCTTCCTTCTCATTAACTTATGTTTTAATATACCAATAAATTGTTTACTCATGTTAGAATAGATTGTAAACCTTTACATGGTTTCGTTTAATGGAAGGAAGGGTTCATATTGGCTACTATTCATGATGTTGCAAAACTTGCAAACGTTTCTATAGCAACAGTTTCGAGAGTTACATCCAATGAGGAAGTTGTTAACGAAAAAACAAAAAAACGAGTGCTAAAAGCGATGGAAGAACTAGGGTACCTCCCCAATAGTGCTGCCCGTACGCTGCGAATGGCACAAAGTAATATTATCGTTGTCTTAATGATTAATATTAAAAACTCATTCTTTTCTGAGTTTATTAGAGGTATTGAAGAGGTGGCTCGTGAGGCGGGATACTATCTATTAATTGGCAGTACGGATGGAGATACGGAAAAAGAAAAAGAATATATCAATCTTATTCGCGAAAGCCGTGCCGATGGGGTCATTTTAACAACTGCTAACGCACAAGCAGATACTGCTATTGATAAAATCAGTCAAAATAGTCCGATGGTATTAACATTTGATTATATCCCCAATCCAGATATTCCATCGATTTCAATTGACAATGAGAGTGCCAGCAGAAAAATAACCAATCATCTTGTTGAATTGGGGCATCATCGGATTGCCCATATAACAGGTGATATGAAGCGGCTGCAAAGCCAGACTCGTTTAGCCGGCTATAAACAAGCGTTTTATCAACATAATCTTTTGATCGATGAATCGTTAATCCAAGAAGGGGGTTATCTTCTTGAAGACGGCTATTCGGCGGCTCAAAAACTGCTTGCCTTTGAAAACCGGCCGACTGCCATTTATGGCGGAAATGATAATGTCGCAATTGGTGCACTGAAAGCTGTTCAAGATGCGGGATTACGGGTTCCCGAAGATATTGCCATTGTCGGGTTTGATGATATTGATATGGCACGTTATACCAATCCAGGCTTAACGACCATTCACCAGCCCAGATATGAAATTGGGAAAAGGGCAATGGATTTACTTTTAAAGAAAATAAAAAAAGAAAAGATTGACCGCCCGCATATCATTCTTGAAGACCAGCTCATGATACGACAATCTTGTGGTCACGCTTTACAAACAGATTCACTAGGAAAAAACACTTAGACATTAAATAGGAAAGGGGTTGGAGGCTTGAGCAAAACACCGCTCATTTTATTGCCTGGAACGCTTTGCAACCAAAGATTATGGCGGCATCAAATAGAGCATTTATCTGATCTCGCTGATATAACCGTAGGGGACCTCACAACATTCCCTTCGGTAGAAGCGATGGCAAGTTCGATTTTAGAACATGCTCCTGAGCGTTTTGCCCTTGCTGGTTTATCATTAGGCGGTATTGTTTCCCTAGAAATCATGAGGCAGGCACCAGAACGTGTGATTAAACTTGCCTTACTCGATACCACAGCTCATCCCCCAAAGCCGGAGCAAATTCCTGCCTGGAATCAGCTACTGAGAACGGCAAAAGAAGTCGGGGTATCACAAGTGACCGAGGATTATTTATTGCCTAATCTAATCTACCAGCACCATCCAGAGAAAGAACTACTGACTCAAACGATTCTTACGATGGCTGAAGAGGTCGGGCTCATGGGCTATATCAATCAGCTGAAGGCGGTAATGACAAAGCCCGATGGCTTTGAAGTACTCCCGGCCATTACGTGTCATACCCTGTTGCTTGTGGGCAGGGAAGATCTTCTCTGTACGGTAAAAATGCATCAGGAAATGAAAGAGCGGATCCCGAATGCCCAGCTAGTTATTCTTGAAAATTGCGGTCATTTGAGCAGTTTAGAAAATCCTGAAGCCGTTACTAGGGCAATGAGAATCTGGCTTAGTCATGAAAATAGATCAGAAGGAAACTGCTCCGCCCAAAAAAACAGGTGTAAAGCCTGTTGTCAAACCCTTTGTCAAAGTCAATAAAATAGTGTTCCTCAACACGTATAGGAAAAGTATACCAATATATATCTGATTTTTCAAATAATATGGGTGGTGCATATATGCTTAAACAAAATGAAGTTTTCCATAATCAAACAAAAACCCTTTTAAAAGAAAATAAAAAAACAGCTGGTGCATGGCTTCAGTTAGCCAGTCCTATCACTGCAGAAATCATCGCCAAGGCGGGATATGACTGGGCGCTAATTGATATGGAGCATGGACCTGGGGATATTATGACGCTTCTTACCCAGTGTCAGGCTTTAAATGCTTATGATGTTGTTCCATTAGTAAGAACACCATCGAATGACCATGTGGTTATTAAACGCATTTTAGACGCAGGTGCCTATGGGATCTTAGTTCCCCATGTTAATTCGGCTGAAGAGGCAAGAAAAGCAGTTGCTGCTGCAAAATATCCTCCAATGGGAATCAGAGGGATTGCTCCGAGCCCACGGGCAGGGGGATTCAACATGAACGGCAAGAATTATCTTGAGCATGCTAATGAACAAACGCTCGTTTTGGCAGCCGTAGAAACCCCAGAGGCACTCAAAAAGATTCATGAAATTGTTGCTGTAGAAGGGCTTGACGGGATCTTCATTGGTCCGATGGACTTAGCCACATCGATGAATTACTTTGCTAATCCCTCGGCACAAGAGGTGCAGGAAGCGATAAAGACCATTGAAGAAGTGGTTCTGAATAGTAATAAGTTTCTTGGAACTGTTTCCGGAAGTATGGAAGAGGCTTTCGATTTATACGAAAAAGGCTATCAATTTGTCGTAAGCATGTCTGATAGTGGATCACTAGGTAAATTGGCGCTAGAGAATGTAAAAAAGTTTATTGGAAAATATCCTACTCGTTAACTATCGATGTATTTCACTCTTACGTCCCATACTGTACTTGTAAAATTTGAACAAAAAGAAAAATGAATTTAGCCATTTGATAAAGAGGAGAAACTTTTGTAACGACAACGTTTCTTAAGAAATGCCCTAAGTTATTTTATTCTGGTGAGCACTTTGATTAACAATAGTACTCTTTACTGAAATCCATATATATATTATTGGGGGAATCCTTATGATAGGAAAAAAATCAGTCGTTTTGTTAACCATTCTTGCATTAGTTGTTGGAATGTTGGGGGCGTGCTCTCAATCTGCTGGTAAAGCGGGCGGATCAAAAGAAGGCAAGGTAAAAATCCGCATTGCTCATGATAGTAATGTGCAGCACCCGGCACATCAAGCGTTACTAGAATTTGAGAAAGCAGTTGAAGCAAAATCAAATGGAAAAATAGACGTACAGCTATACCCGGCGGCGCAAATGGGGAATGTTTCTGAAATGATGGAACAAACCCGTCGTGGAGACATTGAAATGAGCTTTGGGGCATCTACTCTTTTTTCACAATCCATCCCTGAATTTTCTGTTTTAGATAGCTTTTATTTATTTGATGATGTATCCCATGCTCATAGAGTACTAGACGGCAAGGGTGGACAGGAATTAATGAAGGTATTAGAAACAAAAGGATTAAAAGGTTTAGGTTATATGGAAATAGGATTTAGAAACTTTTCAAATAGTAAAAGGCCGATCACTAAAGTAGAAGATGTTAAAGGACTAAAAATACGAGGCTACAGTCCGCTGCAAATAAAGGCATGGGAGTCGCTCGGCGTTTCTCTTACTAATTTAGCTTGGCCGGAAGTATTTACTTCCCTGCAGCAAAATCTGATTGATGGTCAGGAAAGTGCGACTACTAGTTTTTATGAAGCAAAGTTCTTTGAAGCACAAAAATATTGGTCCTTAACACAGCATATCTATACGGATTATCTATGGTATGCGAACAAAAAGTTCATGGATGGCTTAGCTCCTGAAGATCGCAAAATCATTGAAGGCGAGGCCAAAAAGGCGATTCAGTTAGAAAGAACCTTAATTGAAAAGCAGGAAAAGGATACGCTCGATAAGCTTTCTGAAGCTGGAATTAAAATCAATGAAGTCCCATTGGAAGAGAGAAGGAAAATGGGGGAAATTATGAATACAGCGATAAAGAAAGATATTATTAATCAAGCTGGTCAAGACTTATATGATAAGTTTACGGCGGAAGTAGAAACGCAAAGAAAATAGTAAGCAGTTAAAACCGGTGGTGACATATACATTCCTAATATGTCACCGCCTTCTCCAACTGTTAACTCGAAATAATAGAGGAGTTGAATAGATTTGAAAAGCGCTTTTGCCTGGCTTGATAAAAACTTTGAACCGATTATCATGACCATCTTATTTTATGCGATTACTACACTCATTACCCTGCAAGTGATCCTGCGTTTCTTCTTTCAATCTGGTTTTTCCTGGGCAGAAGAGGTTTCAAGATTTCTTTTTGTCTGGTTAATGTATTTCAGTATTTCCTATTTAACACGCAATCATGGACATATAAAAATTTCTTTTTTGGTAGATTTACTTAATGAAAAAATGAAGAAGGTCATGATGATTATTGTCGATTTAATATTTATCGCTTTTTCAATTGCTATATTTCTATCAGCTATCCGCATCTGTCAATCTGTTATCGAATTTAACGATCGAGCTGTGACAGTAGACGTTTCGATGAATGTGATATATGGCGCAGGACTCATTGGTTTTGCACTCATTATCATTCGTTTAGTCCAAGGAATTGTGTGGAAAGTAAAAAATTTCTCTAAACCGATGGAGTATTTTGAAAATGAAAGAGGCGTTTACTCAGGTGTAAATGAAATTTGCTTGCTACCAAAAAAATCGATTGAGGGGGGAGTGAATAACGATGACGATACCTTTACTATTCGGTAGTTTTCTACTATTGTTGCTTCTCTCCGTTCCGATTGCAATTGCGATTGGGATGGCCTCTGTTATTACGATCTATGCCCTTCAGCCAATTAGTATGGAGGCATTTACTCAGACAATGATTCAGGGACTGAACTCCTTCCCGTTAATGGCTGTCCCATTGTTTGCTTTTGCTGGAGATATCATGGGGAAAGGGGGAATCTCCAAAAGGCTACTTAACTTGGCAGGTGTATTTTTTGGACGTTGGACCGGAAGTCTTGGAGTGATATCGATTGTCGCCTGTCTTTTCTTTGCAGCTATTTCAGGGACGGGTTCCGCCACGGTGGCAGCGATTGGAATGATTATGATTCCTGCTATGTTAGCAAAAGATTACAATAAGCCGTTTGCAGGTGCCCTTGTGGCCACAGCAGGTACCGTGGGAGTGCTGATCCCGCCTAGTATTTGTATGATTATTTATGCCGTTGCCTCCGGTGTATCAGTAACAAGTATGTTCACTGCGGGGATTGGCCCTGGGTTGTTAGTAGGTGTTGCTTTAATCATCTACACCCTTTATTACGCCAAAAAGAATGGGTATAAGGGAGAAAAACGGGTTTATACCCGTAAAGAAGTTGTCACTATTTTTAAGGATGCAATCCCGGCCTTACTCGTCCCTGTTATTGTGTTAGGGGGAATTTATGGAGGTGTGTTTACTCCGACTGAAGCAGCTGCGATTGCCTGTGTGTATGGAATCTTTGTAAGCGTTTTTGTTTATAAAGAAGTGAAGTTCAGTGAACTGCCATATATCGGTTTTCATTCAAGTCTGCTTTGTGCTGCTGTTATCGTCATTATCGGTATATCAACAGGGTTCGGACGAATTCTAACTATTACTCAGGTTCCTACGACCATTGCAGATTTTATCCTAAGTATTACGGATAATAAGATATTAATTTTGATTCTCATTAATGTATTACTTCTCATTGTTGGAACGTTTATGGAAACAAATGCAGCGATTATTATTCTTACACCAATCCTATTGCCCATTGTAACAGCGTTGGGTGTGAATCCAGTCCATTTTGGTCTAATTGTCATCCTTAATCTAGCGATTGGCTTTATTACGCCGCCGTTAGGTGCTAATTTATTTATGGCCAGCCAGGTGAGTGCCATCCGCTTCGATGCGTTGGTAAAGGCAATCATTCCATGGATTTTTGTAATGATTATAGTCTTACTGTTAGTAACGTTTATTCCTGCTATTTCATTGTTTATTCCTAAATTATTAAATGTACCACTTTAAAGACACGCTCTGCTCCGGGTTTAAACATTCTTGAGATTGTCATTTAATCATACTAAGGTATATGTGCAAATAATTATTCTGGATCCAATGCCAGCTAAATAAAAAAGAGAAGTGCGCTAACACTTCGCTTTGCAACCGCCCCCACCCTTCTGCTTTTCCCGGCAGTGGGTGGTTTTCTCGTTTTCTAGAATCATTTGGTTTTAAACTCTTTAATAAACTGGTTAAAGAAAAGGGGGATTTTCTTAAATAATGGTTTATATTGATTAGAAGTTTCGATAAACATATCGATCGTTTCCATAAGCAATTCAAAATCCAAATTATTAGGCAGATTCTCTACTTGATTTTGATTACTTAGAGTACCGTCCTGTTCTGTTCTCCTAGGTCCAAAAAGCCAATGATCGATCCGATTCGATCTGTTATGGGAAAATGATAAGTGTTCTTCATGTTCTTCTGAATTATTTTCGTCTTCTTTGTAAGTTTCTCTATGGTGTCTGTTTCCAAACAGAAATCTTGAAAAATGATCCATTTCACCATTTAGACCTTGTTTTCCTTTATGGTCGTTCTCTTCCACCAATTTCCCCTTCCTCTCATAAGATAAATGATGATGGGTTTTAGAAAGCCTTTTCTAACTATGTATACGTTCAAAAACAAGGAGGGTTTGGACAAAAATCATACTGTTAAATAAAATTAATGGTTTGCCTAAAGCCGGAAAGTAGCGACTGTAATAATCAAACCTTCGATATGCGGCATAGCTTTGACGTAGACTTCATGATCCTGTCATCAGAACCCAATAAACAAAGGGACAGCATAACTAGCCTGTCCCTTTATTCATAGCAAATTAGTAGCCCATAAAAGAAGTCCCTACAATGATAAGGAGAATGAACAATACAACGATTAATACAAAGCTGCTGCCATAACCTCCGCCATATCCATATCCATATCCCATATTTTCCACCACCTTTTTGATCTTTCGAAGGAAAAACCCTCTATACATACATATTTCGGAAGGTAGAAGTTGATTGGACAATCATCATATAGCAGAAAAATAAAGGTCTTTACCAGTGCCTGTCACGACCCGAAGTTTGTCGAAAATTGATAGGTTATTAGATTAACAGAAAGTGATAAAATGAAGCGGCAACTGAATATTGTTAGGGTGGTTGGTTGTTACGCTTCTTTCCGTTTCGGAAAGGGGGTGATAATCATGGAAACATTTCTTGAAATTCTAAGAGAAGTTCTGAAAGGAATTATGCGGGAGTCTGTTGCTTTTTTCTTTCGGAAAAACGTTCTAGAAAACAGGAAAACCACCCTGCGCCGTCGTTGAACTGCCCCCCAATTGTTAGACACACAACTAACAATTGGAGGCGCAGTTTTTATATGTCTAAATTCACCACAGGGGAAAAAATAGAAGCAGTTATTCGTTATCAACAGGGATCGGAGGGGGTAAAATCTATTGCGAAATCCATAGGAGTACATCACACAGTTTTATTAAATTGGATTAAACAATATGAACATCATGGTGTAGATGCTTTTATAAAACCCTATACATCATATACAACAGAGTTTAAACTAGACGTACTGAACTATATAAAAGAGACAGGGACGTCTATAAGAGAAACCGCTGCAATATTTAATATTGCAACACATAGTACCATTCAAAAATGGCAAAAAAGTTTCGAATTACGTGAATTAGACGCCCTAAAACCAACACAAAAGGGGCGTCCACCAATGAAAATAGAAACAAACAAAACTCAACCAGCAGAAGGATCAGAAGAAGCGTTACGAGCCGAAATTGAGCGTTTGCGCATGGAGAATGGCTATTTAAAAAAGTTGAAAGCCTTAATTCAGGAAAAGGAAAGATTACAGAACAAGACAAAGCGCAAGTAATCTATGAATTAAGGCATAAATTTAAAGTAATTAATCTTGTAAAAGTCGCTGGTATTGCGCGCAGCACGTATTATTACTGGATTAAACAAATGAATCGTCCAGACAAGTATAAGGAAATCAAAGAATTGATTAAGGGGATTTTTGAAGAACACCAAGGACGATATGGTTATCGTCGCATTACATTGGAATTACATAATCGTGGCTTAAAAATAAATCATAAAACTGTCCGCCGTCTGATGAATGAGATGGGCTTAAAATGTCTGGTACGCATGAAAAAATATCGATCATACCGTGGTAATGTCGGTAAAATTGCTCCTAATATTTTGGAGCGCGATTTTAAAGCTTCAAAGCCAAATGAGAAATGGGTAACGGACGTAACAGAATTCCACCTGCACGGAGAGAAGCTATATTTGTCACCAATATTAGATTTATTCAACGGAGAAATCATCGCATATAACATAGAAAAACGACCGGTTTATCTGCTCGTTTCGAAAATGTTGGATAAAGCATTTAATCGTTTGAATGAGGGAGACTCCCCCATCCTCCATTCAGACTAGGGTTGGCATTATCAAATGAAGCAGTATCAACACGCATTAAAAGAACAAGGGGTTACCCAAAGTATTTCCCGTAAGGGGAATTGTTTAGATAACTCAGTCATGGAGAATTTCTTTGGCTTATTAAAGTCTGAATTACTCTACTTAAAAGAATTTGAGAGTATGGAGCATTTTAAATTAGAATTAGAGAATTATATTTATTACTATAATCACAAAAGGATTAAGGCAAAATTAAAAGGCATGAGTCCGGTTCAATACCGAAATCATGCCCAATTAGCTGCCTAAATTTCTGTGTCTAACTTTTTGGGTTCAGATCACGTAAGCAAAGGGTGGTTAAGAAAATAAATAACAAAAACAACCATCACCCTGACGGTAGCAGTTGCATGGAGAAGTGTTGACGCACTTCTCTTTTTTATTATATATCCATTATATACAAAAATATTCCATTTTGAAAGGGAAAACAATTATTGGTGTCAGCCCCCTACTCAGCTAAAGTTTAATGTGTTACCGAGGGAATCGAAGGTCGTCTTAATTTCCTAGGCTCTTTTCTAAAGGATTGTTGCTTTCTTGGATTCGCTCATTGAATGGTAAAATTCGCCCATTAAAACAGCAAATTCGCTCATTGAACATTATAATCCGCCCATGGACGGGGTAGGCGGTTAGAATAATAATGGTTGAAGTGTAAATTTCCATCGAAAACGAAACATTTGGGAGTTTGAATTCGAATAATAACAAAATTGTTTACCATAACGGCAGTTTTTAAGGTGATTTTGACCGTGAAGCATACTTAGATTCCCTGGAAGAATTCCACAGTAATTTTCCCTTTGATCCCAACGTTTAATGTCGCATAGCCAATTAGAAGAAAGTCCATTTGGGGCAGATTTCCACATTGTTTTTATCCATTAAACTACTATTGGATACCTTTCTCCAAACTTTTTCGGCGGAACGGGCTCCAATAAAGTTCTATCTGTATTATGATAACTTGTGTGACGAAAGGATGGCAGCTGAGCCTAGGAAAGATGATGAAAAGGTTCTTTATGAGATTGGCGGAGAATTCTATGAGTGGGACTGGCTGAATGGGGAAAATATGAAGAAAGTTCAATCGCCTCAGGGGTTTACAGCGCGGATTGTGCAGGTGTCAGATTCCCATTTAGCTTAGTTGAAAGAAGTAAAGCGTGCGAATTAAATAGTAAGTTTCAAACTGTTCTACCGCCATAATGAGAGACATTCTAAAAATACCGGTGCGTGTCTGGGTACCGGTACTGGATTCAAATATATTCAATAATAGATTTAAGACTGGGGCTTTATTCTTGGCCACTTACTAGTAGGAAAGTAACCATGTTTAACTAGCATTTTATTAAATTGCTTAACTATTTTGTATTTAATAATTAAAGAAATAAATTGTGCTTTTAAATACAGGTTTAATACCACGCGGTAGTCTGATTAAAAAATAGCAATTTTAATGGTTCCTTCTCTCTTCTCATCATTTCGGAAGTGTCCCAGAATTCCAGCAGTCTGTCAATGGAAGCATTTGAGAGGGAACCATGTGGGGATAGTTTGTCGCTTACTTTATTTGATAAACTCCTGTCCTGGAATTTCCATATCATTTTCATCATTTATTACCTTTGGTTTTTTAGGTTTTTATTAAAAAATAGACTTCTATTGTTTTATTTAACAAATAACCCCATTAAGATGGTTATAATTTTATCGTTATTGGGTTAATCACTCCAAGATAGGCAAAGGCTTACAATAGATGCTCCAGAGAATCAACCAACTCCTTACGCGGTACATAAAAATTTTTATATCCCATATTGACAATTTATAATATATAGAATATTCTATACACATAGACATAATGATGTCATCCTAGGATGATGGGTTACCAAATGCGTTAATCATTAGAAAAAAACTGTTTTGGAGAGATTTAAAAATGACAAAAACTCCATTTTATCAAAAAGTAAAAGAGGATTTGATTGAAAAGATTGAAAATAAATTTTACAAGAGGGGGGAATTTATCCCAAGTGAAAGTAAATTAGAAGAGTACTATAAAGTGAGCCGAACAACCATTCGTAGTGCTATCCGTGATCTTGTAGATGCTGGCTATCTGACGGTCGTGAGAGGAAAAGGAACTCGGGTGACCACTTCCCGACTTAGTTCTACAACCCCAAATATCATGAGCTTTACTGATATTCTCAGTCAATTAGGGCTTAAATCTTCGATTTTTGAAATGTCTGTGAAAAGAATTTATCCAACTGAAGAAGTTGCAGCTAAACTAGAAATTCCTACAAGTGAGGAGGTTATTGAGTTTTATCGTGTACGTTCTATAGAAGATGAAGCGATTACGATTCATTGTTCCTATATCCCTATAAAATATGTGGGTAGTTATGATCTCACTATTTGGGAAGAAAAGCAGTCGTTATATCGAGTTTTAAAAGAAGATTATGGAATATTTATACAAACAGCATTGGACAATATTACAGCGGAAATGGCTGATAAACAAATGGCAAATGTGCTAAAAATAAAAAAGGGGCATCCTGTTCTACATATAGAAAGGTTAGCCTACGATCAGAACAATACTATTGTTGAATTTAGTGACGTGTATTATCGTGGGGATCGATATACCCATACAATTATCACCAAAAATAATTCATAATGAGGAAAAAGTGATGAACCATCACTTTTTCTAACCAATAATTTTTTTGTCATAAATAGTCGAAATTTTCCGACTTCTAAAAGTGCCAACACCGATGTATTGTTTTTAATTATAGATAGAGATTCTTAGAATTCATAAGTAGTAAAGGGGTTGAATGGTTTATGGATAATCATGCAGGAGATAGTGCTATAGGATTGAAAACACAGACTACGAACAATTTTTCATTCCTTAAAGGAATGAATCTCTACTCGAAATTTGCTATCTTTATCGGTTTCATCGCTATTGCCATTGTCATTAATAATCCAATTCATTTGCTTCCGGTTTTCTTTCTAGCCCTAATTATGTGTTTGAGTGCCGGAGTCAGTGTGAAGGCGTTGGCAAAAACAGTGAAGGGGGTTTCGGGTATATTTTTGATATTATTTATTTTCTCTTCCTTCATTTATGATGTAACAAACGCACAAAGTGAATTAGCCAAACAAGTATATTTTGTTTTATGGGAAGCCAAGTTTATAAAAATTGGCCTAACAAGCGGTGGTATGTTGACAGGCTCAAACTTCATATTAAAAATGCTAATAATGATCTTTGCTTCAAATCTTTTCTCACAGACAACAACAATTGAAGAAATGCTTTTTGGTTTAAACCGCATGGGTCTTCCCTATCAGTTCGGTCTTATGCTTAGTATAGCATTACGATTTATTCCTACTCTTAAAAAGGAGGTTGAACAAATCCAGCAGGCACAAAAATCCCGTGGTGCTTCTAATAAGAAGAAAGCTAATGGGAAAAAAGGAGCAGTAGTCAAAGGTGTCATTCCGCTTTTTGTCCCAATGATTGTTTCTTCTATGAGACGATCCGATACGATGGCAATGTCTATGACCTCTCGTGGGTACGGTTACACGAATAAACGTACACAGCTGTTAGATATTAAGTTTGGGATTCCACAGCTTATCTTCATTTTATTCATTATTGGAGGATTTGCCCTTTGCTTATATGTAAAGTCAAAATATGGATTTGGTGTTTTATAAAAAAGTGAGGAGGATTTTTACATGGCAAATACAAATTTACAGGAAACACATGTGGTAGTCAAAAATAAAACCTTTTTTACACCAAAACGGATGGCGAGGATGTCCATACTTATGGCATTATCCGCTGTTGGTGCTTTTGTTAAAATACCTACACCTACGGGTGATATAGGGATTGACTCTGCCCCTGGTTATTTCGCAGCTATGGTAAAAAATTGGGACTGGAAAGAGGCTCAAATCATTGGAATCTTTGCTAGATTAATAGCAGCTTGGATTGTTGGATTTCCCCTTGGCATTCCTATTCAGATTTGCTGGGGAGTATTTCTTGGAGGGTGCATGGGGGTTTATGCACGGTTGGCTAGACTGAAATTTGGCTTTATCGCTGCTATTATCGCCGCAACACTCACAAATGGAGTATTATTTGCACTTGTAGTTCTTCCTGTATCGTTCATCCTTGTAGGTGGTAGTACTGTCCCGGCAGCTTTTGGAGTTGGAATTGCAAGTGTTATCGGAACCTGTGTAGCATCTGCAATTGCATGTTCAATTGGAGTTGCAGCACATCAATCTCTTGCAAAAACTAATATGGTAAAAGGATAAGGGGGGATCTATTATGACTCTTGTATGGCTGGCCGTGTTAATTGTGAGCTGTTTTACACCTTCTCTAATCTATTTTGCAGTAACAAAAAAATCAGGGGGGGAGCCTCTAATTCTTAAAGGGAAAGAAAAGTAATGATAGATAAAAAGTGAAGTTCTTTACGACCAAATTCTATCTTTTTGTATAAATGGAGATATCTATTTAAGTGAATTTTAACTATCAATTTTTTCTTGAAAGGAGCTAGTATGCCAATCGTTGAATTGCAAAACATCAGCTGGAAATACAATTCTAATGATCCGCAAGTGCTTAGTGATATTTCATTAGATGTGAATCAAAAGGAATTCATTGGCATTATGGGTCCAACCGGTGCAGGTAAGAGTACACTATCTCTCGTTATACGTGGATTAATTCCTGACTTTTTTGAAGACGGAATATTAACTGGAAAGGCTGTTGTTTCTGGAGTTGAAGTATCAGCCAGTTCTCCTAACTTAATCGTTAATTATGTTGGTAGTGTATTTCAGGATGCATCAAGTCAGATTCTTGGTACGACAGTTTTTGATGATATTGCTTTTGGGCCATGTAATCTAGGTCTGCCAAAGGAAGAAGTGATTAGCAGGGTGAATACGTATATTGATAGGCTTAATCTAAAGAAAAAGTTAAATAGAAAACCTGATTCGCTTTCGGGAGGTGAGACTCAACGCCTTGTTTCTGCAGGAGTATTATGTATGGAACCCCTAGTGCTAGTTATGGATGAACCAGCAGCTGAGCTTGACCCCAAGGGCCGCAATGAATTGTGTGAGATATTGGATGATCTTCGACAGGGTAAAGATATTACAGTTGTGCTTATTGAACAGGATCCAGAACTAATTGCCCAATATTCTTCTAAAGTTGCTCTTATGAGTGAAGGGAAAATAGTGTCGTATGGACCAAGCAGGGAAGTTTTTAACGATGTAACGATGTGTGAGAAAATTGGAGTCGCCCCACCTGAAATGGTTAGACTTGCTAACGAACTTAAGAGGATATCCGGAATAACTTTTTCGGAATTACCATTAACCCCAAGCGAGATGTACAGTAGTTTACTAGGGAAAATGGGTATCACAGTTGAGATTGAATCTAAAAGTAATTATGAGGAAAAGCTATATCATTATTTACCATTTAAAAAAAATGAAAAGCCATTATATCAGTTTGATCATGTTATTCATACCTTTGAAACTCCTGGTGGTCCATTTAATGCTTTAGATGGCGTTTCACTGAATATTTATAAAGGTGATTACATCACTTTCATTGGAACAAATGGTGCTGGAAAAAGTACATTAACGAAGCACATTAATAATATATTATCTCCAACCAGTGGGCGTGTTCTTTTAAAAGGGGAAGATATTCAAGGCCGGGATACTTCTGACTTTCTATCTGAAGTAGGTTACTGCTTCCAAAATCCAGACCATCAGATATTTTCCAATACAGTTAAGGAAGAAGTAGCTTATGGATTAGTAAACCTAGGTCTTGAACAAGAGGTAATTGACAGAAGAGTGGATGAAATACTTGATTTACTAGATTTAAGTGAAATAAAGGATGAGAATCCATTTAACCTTGGGAAAGGAGAGCGCCAAAAGATAGCAATAGCCTCTACTGTAGTAATGGAACCTGAATTTTTAGTTATCGATGAACCTACAACTGGTCTAGATTGGTTTGAAAGTAAGAAGATATTAGAACTAATTGAGAGGCTGCATAAAAGAGGGATGACCATTCTAGCCGTAACACATGACATGCGGATTGTTCGAGAATACTCCTCACGTGTGGTTGCCATGCATCAAGGGAATATTGTATATGATGGTGATGTCACTGGTCTTTTAGATTACAAGGAATTATTTGAAACTGCGAATATTAGCCTTCCCCCTATTCTTGAATTATATCATAAGCTTAAACAAAGGCTTCCAATGATTGCGGGTGAAAATGTAAGGACCATTAATGATATGGCAGATTTAATCGTAAAACTTATGGATAATCATAAGAAGATTCTAAAGGGTGATCATTTATGAATGAAAATTCTGAGGTTGTCGTGATTGGTGATATTTTTGCTGATATGATTTCACGTGTTATTAGCTATCCTTCCAATGGAGAGGGGACATACGGTACCCCCTTAGAAAGAAATGGCGGAGGCACTGGTGGTAATGTTGCTGCAGGCCTTGGAACATTAAAGGTGCCAACAACAATGATTTGTCGTTTAGGCAATGACGAAACTGGCCGATTTCTTAAGGAGGATTTGGCTAAGTATGGGGTAGATACAGGCGGAATTGTCCTTGATTATGATACACCTACAGGAACGGTTGTTATTACCGTAGATCCACAGGGAGAACGTACGATATTTGTATTTGCTTTAAATTCAGCATACGGAAAGCTGAACATTAGCGATGTTGATATTATAGAAAAAATACAACCTAAGGCTATATTTTTAACAGGGGTATTGCTAGGTTTAGAAATTGCGGAAAATACTATTTTTGAAGTGGCGAATAAATGGAAGGGAAGAGCGAGACTTTACTTTGATCCAAATCTGCGTCACCCTACTAATGCTGTTCCATCATCTATTCGGGATTCGATGCAAAGGATGTCTAAATTATGTGATGTGGTCCTGACTGGAAAATCAGAAATGGGAGCTCTGGGGCTTTATCCTCAGGAAGAACAAGTTTTCATTGTGAAATGCGGGAAAGAGGGATCATATTCACTAGATGGTAATGGACAAACAGTATATACTGTTCCACCCACTTCTCATATCGCAATTGATGCTACTGGAGCTGGTGATACCTTTGCCGCTGCATATATTTCAGCTGAACTAAAAGGATATGGTGTAAAAGAATCAATGGAGTTCGCCACCATTGTAGCAGGTATTTCTGTTACAAGAAATGGAGCAAGAAGTATGCCGGGTATTGATGAGATTAAACAATTTTATCAAAATAAACAGCTTAAAGGAGAACTGCTTTTATGAGTAAATGGTATGAAAATTATTACTTTCCTAACGAAATCCTTGAACAAGCGGAGGCAATTCAGAATTGTATAAGTGCTCTCTCAGATGATATTAAGAGTATTAGCACAGATAATCATGATATTGATGAGATCCATATTGTTGGCTCTGGTGACTGTTATTTTATTAGTATCGCGGCTGCTGACGCATTTAAAAAGCTGGCAGGTATACGAGCAACAGGATACGAAGCTTATGATTATTATTTAAATAAACCCTTGATTTCAACAAAAACAATGGTCATTCTATTCAGCTCTTCAGGTAAATCCTTATATGTACTTAAATCATTAGATTATGCTTCAGAAAGTGGAGCTATAACGATTGGAGTTACAAATCATGCGGATAGTCCTTTAGGCTCTACCTGTACAATTCCATTAGTAACTTTAGCTACAGGGATTTCTAAGTCCTTCCCATCTAAAACAACCACGAGTGCACTAGCGTTGTATTACCAGCTTGCTATTGAATTAGGTGTCCGGAAAGGGAAGATTTCTGAAGGTGAAGAGTCTGCGTTAAAAGAAGAATTGTCAGTGCATGTGCCAGAAATGATTCGTAAAATTTATGAAACTGAACACCAAAAGTTAATTGATGCTTCTCAAATGTTCCTGGATGCTAGAAAGTATACTTTTGTTGGCAGCGGCCCTAGTCGAGCTTCCGCATTAATTGGTGCTGCCAAAATAGTTGAAACATCACGAGGACATGTAACTTTTTGCAATGCAGAAGAATATCTTCATCTTTATGGATTTTCAGTTAAGAGCCCAGATGCAGTAATTGTTATTGGCAATAATATATCTGATCATAGGGAAGTCCAAGTTGTTGAATATGCGCAGAATCAATGTGCAAGGGTCCTAGTTATCGGTGATGTTTTAGTAGAAAATCCAAGTATCAATACCATACAGGTTGCACCTTTTCTAAAGACTTTATCCCCATGGGGTGTGACCCTAGCTTCAATGGTTATATTGCACTTGTTTGCATCTGAACTTTCTCATAAAGCATATAAAGACCCTGATATTCCGCATGATGTGGATCTAAAGCACGTTATTAATTTGCTTTATACTGGTCCTGTTGCCGGTTGGCAGGTAGATTAAAGGAAGGCTGGTGTAAATGATTAAACATAAACTACATACTGACACTCATGGAGTCCTCGATATCACGAGAACAGTAGAATCATATGTAAAACAGTCCAATGTACAAACCGGATTATGCTGTGTATATGTTCCGCACACAACTGCAGCATTAACTATTTATTCTGGGGTCGACCCATTGGGCCTGATGGATTTGAACGATGCAGTAAAATCACTTGTACCTACAAGAACAGATTTTCATCATCAGTGTGATACTCCTACCGATGCTGCCGGCCATATTAAAGCATCATTAATTGGACCTTCTATAACGTTTGTTATTGAAGAAGGAAAATTAATGCTTGGAAATTCCCAAAGTATTTATTTCTTTGAATTTGACGGACCAAGAGACCGGGAAATATATATACAAGCGATTGGTACTAATTAAGCACTGACTGCATATAATTCAAGCACCCTTATGGGGTGCTTTTACATATTTCGAAGTCAACGAATAACGTAGGGCCGGTTTAGGCCTCAGATCTGTTATTTTCAAAGCAGTACTAAACACTATTTATGGATCAGACCCCATGCCGCTAGTTTCATTTGCCCCGCCTTTTTTTAATACTGAGATCAAATCATATTAATATGATTGAAAGCTTGTTTTAGGCCTCCTGCTTTGCTGAAGGGCAAGGAATAGATTTTTAACTATAAATGCTCCCCAATATGTCCAATTAAAATCTTCTCTCCGCCTCTAACATGGGCATGGCCCCAATGAAAATAAATACGTTCGCCAGAATGCTTTTTGAATAGTTTGGTATGTGGTGCGCAAATAATTTTAATTAAACCGCCTGAATCACTAGGAAAGTCAAAGCAAAGGTATTTCTTTTCGTAGTCAGGATCCCCCTGGGGTGAACAGTGAATATTACCAATTGTGCCTAAATGCTGTAAAACCACATTTTCACTTTGATGTTGAAACTCTAAAAATAATCGGCGACCATGATCATTCAAAACGTTTAAGTGTAGAATAACTTCTCCCCGATAATCACGAAACGGTTTAAATCTTTTAATGGTTTGATGAACCCGTTCATGAATATATAGCTGAGGAAAACAGTTTTTGCATTCTTCCAAGAACACCGAGGTATCCTCAACAAGTTCTAAATAGAATCTACGTGCATCTAAACAGCGTTCAGGATGATGTATCAGAAGATGTTTATTTATTTTAGGATCAGTCCACGGATGAAAGGCTAGTAAAGCTACAGGTTCCTGGTAGTCGCTGTTCTGTAATTTTTCTATCCTTTGTTGTTGGATTTCCTTTTCTTCCTCTTGCATTTTCCGTAACTTAAGTTGGATAGCTTTCTTTTCATCACGCATTGTCTCGCCACTATAAAGCCACTCCGCTAATGATTGCCCTTCGAATAAGATTTGATCATACAAATCCATTGTATAGAAAACTGCTTCATCCTCAGCGAGCATTTCAAGTACTTCTATGAAAGTTTGTAATTGTGAAATGGTAGAGTTTCGGTCAATTGCATGCTTTTGATCAAATGATTCCGAAACTAGTAGATACGTAATGTTCATTGCTGTTTCTTAATCCTTAATAGTTCAAATAGATCCTTTTCTTCCTGATCAAAAAATCCCTTTGGCCAAGTGGAGAGTTCTCCATTTGGTTTTATTTTTATTTTCTCAGTTTGAGTAAGACCTTCTTTTTGCGAGAAGAAATACACTAGCCCTGTTTCTGCTTTCTTCTTTAATGCTAGTTGCAATCTCATTCCGTTCACAACATGCTCACTATGAGTTTCTACCATAACTTGGACACCTGCCATACTGACTAATGCTAAGAATTGCCCCATTCGAGATTGGCTATAAGGGTGCAGGTGTGCTTCTGGATTCTCGACAATAAGTAATCCTTGGTTTTCAGTTGCGGCAAGAAGACCGGAAGTAATAATGGGTAGTGCATAAGTGATACCAAACCCAGTGGATGTTGGTGAAATGTATTCTCCTAAATCAGAGTTACTATATTGAATGGTCACCATATCTACGTCCGGTAGAGGTTTAACTTGCAGACGAAAATCAGGTATCAGTAATTGCATCCAGGCTTCCACTTGGGTGGAGAAGCGAGGGAGGGCGGTTTCTGCTTTTAGTATCTCGTGAACAACAAGTGACTTTTGATCAGCGCGATCAATTGCATGATTGACATACTCCCCTTGATAGCCAGTGGTCAGTAAACTGCCTGGATTAAACGGCAACCCTTTTCTTGGCCCTAGCCTTTCTGCATGAAGATAATGAAGTGCTACATTTTGAAAATTAAGGTCAGCGGATGAAAGAGATTTTTCGACTTGTAAACTATATGGATGGTCAATAGGATCCACTTCATATGTATACGTTAATCGATTGACATCTAATTCAAGTTGAATTTGTATATGATTATGTTCGTGCATGAAGGAACGGACATTTTCTGCCCTTCCTAGTGATAAATGGTATGAACCATTTAATTCAACTTCCCAGCGATTAAATCGGTGAATATTTTCAAAGGTTTGCTTCGCCAGTAATAGTGCTTGGACCATGCTTGATTTTCCTACCCCATTGGGACCTGTGAATAAGGTAATAGGAGCTAAATCTATTTGGGCATTTTTAATGCTTTTAAAGTGGGTTATAGAGATCTTATTGAAAATCAAGGCGTAACTCCTCCCAGCAGTGTCTTGTTAAATTGAAATTCATGTCCACTCTTGGGGCAGCATTGGTTCCGATCGTAAGAGCATTCGAGTAGTCCTCATTCGTTTCAATTAAATTAGCTAATGTATAAACGGCATTTTTAGATGCAAACTCGTTTATTGTTACCTTCAGTCCGGGTTCGGCAAGAAGTACACTCCATGAAGTAAATAATGATTTGTTGATCAACTTGCGGCGCACGGGTTCGTTTAATTCAGATGACTTATACTTCCGAAAGGCATATTCCCCAAAAATTCCACTTGCGTTATTCATGGCTTGGGTAAAGGCCTTTTCTATTTCTGTCAGTTTTGATTCATTCATGCTATTTAGCTTTTCAAAACCTCGATCTAAGAATAGTTCCAAATCGCTTTTATGATATTCTAACTCATTTGTGTCATAGTTATATGCTAGATAAAAGGCAATAAAGCGCAAAACAAGTTCCTGTGCAGCCATTCTCGTGTCGTTTACTCCACCGTCTGTAGCTTTGAGAAAAGAGTTGGAGTGTGCCAATTTTTTAAGAAAATCACGAATTCGCGGTTTTGCAATCGAATTTCGGATTTCTTGTGCATTTAGTGAGACGCCACCAGTATTGATCCGTCTAAATAAATCGTACTTCACTTGTGAAGGAGTTCTAGCATCAATAACGTTTACAGCTAATTGAGTCATATAGATTCTACTAACATATTTGGCATCCAAATCTTTGAAGGATTTACCGTCACAGGAATCTTGGAGATATTGAAGACCTTTTAGTTTAAAATCACCATTTAAGAATTCATTGATGGTTGAAAGTCGTTGTAATCCGTCGATCACATGAAGGACTGAGTCTTCGTCTTCATAAAAATAGAAGGCAGGAATGGGAATTCTTAACATTAAGGATTCTATTAACAGTGATTTTCTTTTGATTTCTTTCCACACTTTGTTTCTTTGAAAATCTGGATAAAGATTTAGTAGGTCAAGATCGATTAATTCCTTCATGTACTTTAAAGAGAGCATACGCTGTTCGATACGAATCTTTTCAGCATCAAAGGGGACCTCTGTTTGCTGCTCATCTTCAAGAAGGACTTCATACTCCACGCCGAATGATTCTTCTTTAATTTTATCAATTTCATCATCAATATTATCTCTTGTAAAGTCAAATTGACTCATATACTTCCCCTCCAAAAGAGACAAACTTTTTCAACTGTGTGTAATTGGCACGTAGTTTCTCTCACATAATGTCTGTATCTTCATTATATCCATTAATGTGGTATAAGAGGTATTAATCGATATAAAATTCCTTCATTTGCTCTATAATTTTCTACTAATGACTAACTCCAATTTTATATTAATTTCAAAATGCTAAATATTATTAAAACTTCTATCATACCAGATTCATAAAAGCTTGATTAAAAGCTTAGATAATAGAATTTTTTCTCTATTATTTCTTAAAAGTCTTGTTATTATACATAAATTTACAGCGAGTTAGCCCCTACTCCGCTGTATTAAAAGAGACTGATATTGAGCTTGACTCTCTAAATGAATGAGAATCAATCCATCCTCACCCTTAAATATTCGTCTCAACTAGAAGATCAATCCGGTATTTCTCATCTTTTGTAACATCCGTGACGAGCTCTTCCGATAAAAAACGGAGATTCTGCAAGTCCAAATCCTCATATACCTTTGGAAAAAATAACAAAATAAATTCTTCAAATAAACAGTCATGATCAATGTTAGCGGACATCGTTACCCTCCTTTTTTCTTGGCACTGGAAACTAAATGCGGGAAGATAACACCTCTCTTTCGACTAAGATTTTTACCAAATAGAATATTCAGCACTCCCCTTTACATTCCTACCAAATTTGTTCATAAATATTGTCAAATTGAAGAACAAAATAAAAACAGAGTGGCTGACTTTTTGATAACTTTCATGAAGCTATGGGGTCAGCCCCCAGATACTACAGACTTTTATTGACCAGGGTCCAGATTTCACCATTATTTATAGGCAGTTGGAAGGAATAGTTCAAGATTAGAGCGGCTAAGGTTAATTTCAAACAAACGTTTGAATAGTATAGCATATAAGGAATTAAGTCGAATGTATGTCGCTTAAAGAAGAAAAGTTTCCCCTTTGCCGCATTTTATAAAGAAACTATCTTAAAATGTGAAAATATCCTCCAAAATTCAATTTTGGAGGCATTTTTGATGTTTAAAGGTCAAAAACAGCCCTCAAAAGTGAAATTGACGAGTTCGATTTTCAACGCCAAACCCGCTATCTTAAAGGTGCCGGAAACGAAAACTAGCGGTTAAAGGGCGGTACAATATGATGAATTTGAAATCAGGCAACATTGAGGGCTTTGAACAGTTTTCGCAATTTGAGAGTTTACAAGAGTTTAATCAACATATGGAATGGTGGCTGCTGGAGCATAAGAAGGATTTTTCAAAAGGGGAGCTAGTCGGCTTAAAGCGGCTGGTTCGTTTTGCTGCGAAAATCCCTGGGGTGTGCAATGCGAAGATTGGCACGATGTTAAAAGCGATTCATCAAGAGTACAGGAATAATGGCATTTCCCGTTCGACATTTAAACGGATGATCGGGAAGGCGAAGGATGTAGGGATTTTCACGGTCTATGAAACGGAACGCACAAACGGCTCCCAGTCGAGTAATCTCTACGTGTTCAATCGTTTTCCAGTCAGTGAACCACCTAAACAACAAACGATGAACCACCCAAAAGAAACTATTAATCTTTTAAAAACTGAAAAAGATCAAGAGATAAAAAAACGTAAAGAAGAACCGTCTACATTGGACCATACCTTTGTGAGCAGCCGTGTACCAAAGCCCTTTGCAGAATTTGTTAAATGTTTCTTCGACGATGCGAAAGTAATCGAAGACTATTGGCGTATGGTTCATATTCTTGCTTTTGACTATAAACTCCATGAAGAAACAGAGACCATCGTTGATCTAGCCATTGATTCCTTCCGGCAATTAGTCAGAAAACTAAAGTTTACCAACGTCGTCAAAAAGCCCATTGCCTACTTTTACGGGATCTTAAAAGAGAAGTTCTATCTGTATTATGATAACTTGTGCGACGAAAGGATGGCAGCTGAGCCTAGGAAAGATGATGAAAAGGTTCTTTATGAGATTGGCGGAGAATTCTATGAGTGGGACTGGCTGAATGGGGAAGACGTGAAAAAAGTTCAACCGCCTCAACAATTTACAGCGCGGATCGTACAGGTGGCAGATCACTAATCAGCTAAGGTTTAATCCAGTAAAGCATGAGAGATTGCTTCATCGTCTTCATGCACTCCGTATTTAGTTAAAATATCAAACAAAGTTCTAAAAATTTTGAATTATAAAGGTTCCCTAGATGTCTTATACTCTTCTAGAGTTACAAAAATAAGGCTAGAGGAGTTGATTAGTCGAAAGCGCTTACTAAGATGTTGGTGATGGTACTTTCTTTGGTTATGGTTGTGAGTGCAATTCCTGGGAGGATTTTTGCTGAGGAGGAAATGAAACAAAGCGGGGACAGCTCGCAATTAAAATGGGAAAGTATCTCGTTTGGTCAGTCTACTGATTTAAATTTTTCCGCCAATGTTCTGCCTCATAAAATTGGCACCAATTACGCGAAACCAGAGGTGCCTGGGAGCATTGATGGGGCGATAACATTGGAAAGCCGCGGCGGAAAACTGGCACCTGGCCACGATGGATTAACGTTCTATTACACGAAGCTCAACGCGAAAACGGATAACTTTGTTCTTGAGGCCGATCTTACCATTGAACAATTCGGGCCGGAAACTGGTGCTGCACCGAACGGTCAGGAAAGTGCGGGAATCATGGTCAGAGACGCCATTGCTGCACCAAGGCAGGACCCGATGATAATAGGGTACGAAGAGGTTCCGGCTGCTTCGAATATTTTTGGTGTCGGCATGATGCGCCACGGAATCAGCCCAATCTATCGGACGGGAGTCGTGTATCCATGGGGCAATTTAGGCAGTCAGTTAAAAGCGACTGGATTTACAACGGATCCAGCCTATACTCTGCCAATTGGAACACCGGTCAGGGTCAAATTAGAAAGAACAGACACAGACTTTATCATGTCAACCACATTCCTACATTCTTCGGAAAAAAAGACGTTTGAGACTCGGGTGAAAGGGGCCGATTTGGTACAAGTCCTTGACCCCGACCATATGTATGTTGGTTTTTACGCAGCAAGAAATGCAAAGATGACGGTGAGGAATGCGAGCTTGACGCTGAGTGAAGCCCATACCGTTCCAACACCACCGGCACCGCCGGCGAAAGAAAATGCCGTAATGAACATTGTTTCCGCACCGGAATCAGGCTCTGCCGATTATAAACTGAGAGTGCTTGCAAACTATGATGGCACGATTTCTATATCGAAAGACGGAAAAGAGGTCGCAGGCAAGACAGCCGTTGTGAGGAATGAAGTATATTCCTTCGACACCAACTTGGAAAACGATCTCACTGACTTTACCGTTGTTTATACGCCAATAGATGCACCATCGACGGCCGCGATTACGAAAACCATTAAAGTAACGAAAAAGATTTTTAACAGTGGAAAAGGGTTATTTGTTTCTCCAAATGGAACCAGCACTGGAAAGGGTACGATAGCGAGTCCAATGGATTTAGAAACAGCGATTAAGTACGTTCTGCCTGGTGAAACGATTTTTATGAGGGAAGGAACCTATACACCTTCGGCCATGCTGAACATTAAAAAGGAATACAGTGGCTTAATGGATCAAGTGAAAACGATTGCTGCCTATAATGGTGAAAAAGTAACCATCGATGGCCAAGGAAAGCTTGCTAATGTGATTCAGCTGAATGCCGATTACTGGCATGTGGCGGGATTTCATATCACGGGAGCCGCAACTAACGGTATGCGGGTGAGTGGTGACCATAATGTGGTCGAGCAAATGCTTTTCAACTTTAACGGTGATACAGGCCTGCAAATCAGCGGAAGCGGCACAAACCCGGATCTATGGCCAAAGTATAACCTGATTCTTAACTGCGAATCACATGATAACCGCGACCCACGTGATGAAGATGCAGACGGATTTGCCGCTAAATTAGGGGTTGGCGAAGGCAATGTGTTTAAAGGGAATATCGCCCATCACAATATTGATGACGGTTGGGATTTATATAACCGGACAAATGAAGGCGCCAATAAGCCGATCACCTTAGAAGGGAATATTGCCTATTCGAACGGAAAGCTGAGCAACGGCTATAACAAAGATGGCAATATGGGCAATGGTTTTAAACTTGGCGGTGAAGGTCTTCCTGTCGCGCATATCGTTCGCAACAATCTTTCTTTTGACAATAACATGGACGGGTTTACCGACAATTTTAATCCGGGTAAAATGATTGTTGAAAACAATACTTCTTTTAATAATAAGCGCTTTAACTATGTGTTCCGGATCAATCCATATTTCACGGCTGAAGAGCAGGGGATTTTCAAAGGTAACCTTTCCTTCAGGACCAAGACAGGTGCATTAGCAGATTTTATTTCTGGTGTAGTGGATGAAACAAATTTCTTCTATAACGGATCAGAATCGGTGAACAGTAAGGGAATGACTGTAACGAAGAAGGATTTTGTCAGCCTAGATACCCCTGCCGCCTATTCGCGCTCTAAAAAGGGGAACATCCAATTTGGCGATTTCCTTCGATTGGCCCCTGCCAGTGCCCTCAATAAGGCAGGTTCAGGACAAAGCTATGTTGGCGCACTGGAAGCAAATCCGTTGTCCATTAAGGTAGAAGGCCCTGATTCCTTGAAAGAGGGAGAGACAGGAAAGCTTGTTGTAAAGGGAATCTATGCGGATGGTTCTAGTAGAACATTGACGGACGATGTTAAGTTTACTAGTAAGGACTCAGCCATGGCAATGGTAGAGGACGACGGTTCCATACAAGCAGGTACTAAGGGAAAAACGAAGATTATGGTGAGTTATCATGACTTGAAAGCGGAGCATTCGATTCATGTAAAACAAATGCCACCGGGGCAGAAAAAGAAACAATAGCCATTCTATTAGTAAGGAAATAAAGCAGGGGACGGTTCAACTGTCCCCTGCTTCATATTGCTTTTGTGCCTCATTGATCGCATTTGCCCATTGGTCCAATAGTTCTTCTACTGTCATGTTCCCGCTTAATGCGGCTTGAATGCTAGGGTCCACGATGGTATATAGGATTCTGCTATATTCCGGCAGGTAGAAGGGTGGCTCATAAAGGGTTGTCTCCGGATTCCTATAGACGGTCGCAGCCGTCGCAATGTGAGGAGCCTTCTTTACCCATTCTTCGCTGAGTACATCCGCGTTTGTCGGAATTTGACCCACCATTCGATTCCAATAGCTTTGTGCGTATTGGGAATTCATGAATTGAATAAACTTCCATGATTCCTTCGGGTGCTTCGTCCCTTTAAACATACTCATCCCGATGGCATTCCCGGCTTCTGCTGTATAGTGACCCCTAACGGATTTGGGCAATGGTACTGCCTGGAATTGATCGGATGTTAACATTTCACTATGCTCGGCATAGGAGCCCAGGTTATGCTGAACCATAGCGGCATCGCCTGTATCGAATCTGGTAATCATCGCTTTATAATCGTTAGTAATATCACTCTTTGGTGTGTATTGCTGATACAATGCTACATATCTTGTTAAGAATTCGACATGCTTTGGATCATTAATGGTACTTCGCCCATTGATCATAGCAGCTTGAATGCCAGAGTAGGCATACATCATCCGCTGTAACTGAAACGATCCGCCTGCACCGCCACGAATGGTGAATCCGTAGCGCTTTTTCGCCGGATCTGTTAAGATTTTCGCTGCCTGAAAAAATTCGTCCCATGTGTCGGGAGGATTGACCTGAGCTTCTTTAAACCAATCGGATCGAATCCAAAGGATATCAAGATTCTGTGTATAGGGAATGCCATATAATTTGTGGTCATCCACGATTTGTTTATTAAAATGAATCACTTCTTGATTGATTTTTTCCCGATCACTCCAGTTAGCAAAATAGGAATCCAGAGACAAAAGTGCGTTCCGAGAAGAATATTCCGGCAGCCAGCTTGTATAGACACTACCAACATCTGGTGTGTCCTCTGCAGCGATTGCTGCATCAAACGTTGCTTTTGCCGAATCTTTTGGTAAGCCCACATATTTCACATCGATGGTTGGATTTTCCCTTTCAAATCGGTTGATTAATTCTTTCCAAATGGGCGTTCGCTGCGGCCCTGAATTGTCATCCCAAAAAGTAATGGTGACTTTTTCTGTTATTGGGTTGGCGTTCTGCGAGGATTGTTCTTTCTCAAAGCATCCTGTCAGCAGGAATGAGACAGTGATGATCAAGGCTAGCACAGAAGCCGATACGTTCTTCCTTACCATTCGTTCGTTATCTCCTTTGATGCCATAAACTAATTCTTTCCATACCATGCCGTATTTTTGGGAAAAAGTCAAAGTTTTAGATAAAAGTAGAAAAAACATACGAAACGTCTTTTTATCGACTCTTCGTATGTTTTATAGATGTTATTTGGTTACCTGATAGTCATGGTGAAAAAGAAGTTCCTTAATGTTAATTGGTTTCTTCTCTTGAACGGATCGCCAGACTCCTTCACCGACTGCAATGGAGTAGGCACCGGCTTCGGAGCCGGCTGCGATTTGATAGCTGCGGGCTGGGTCAGGCCCCAGAAACAAGTCCTCTAATAAAATCGGATCGCCGCCGCCATGTCCGCCATCCGCTTTGACCAGTTCAATCTTTTCTTTTCCGCCGAACAGCGGGTAATACTCAATGGTTTGTTCCGGGTATTCAAAAGGAATACGTGAAGGTTCGTGGTATTCTGTTGTTTCAATTCTGCCTTTTGTTCCGTTGATCGCTAACCGGTATCCTTCATATGGGGCTGAAAAATGAACTGAATAACTGAGCAAGCTGCCGCCATCGTATTTTACGGTTGCCACATAGGTATCTTCAATGGAAATCTCCTCATCAAAAATACAGGCATCCGGCCGATAATGACTGTATGGAACGTCTTTTTCATATACGCCTGCTAAAAGATGATCGTCTCTAACAGAGGAAGTACCGCTTCTGGGATTCCAGCGTCTAAAATAACTACAGTTGTTTCTGACGTCGCAGGTGCCGCAGAACCGTCCCGATTCCTTTCGTGGATTCGATTCTCCGTTTGGCCCGTAGTAATGTAAGCTGCCGTAAGCAAACACTTCTTCTGGCTTTTGATCCAGCCACCAGTTGACGAGATCGAAGTGGTGGGTAGACTTATGAATCGATAATCCACCTGAATGTTCGCGATTGCGGTTCCAGCGTTTAAAGTAGCTTGAGCCATGGAAGGTATCAATATACCAATTGAGATCAACCGATGTCACTCGGCCAATTTTTCCTTCGAGGATCATTTCTTTAATTTTTCGATGAAACGGACTGTAGCGATAGTTAAAGGTAACCGTCACTTTTCCTTTGCTCTCTGCCTCGGCCTGCATGACCTTGTACGCATCTTCAGCGGTTGTCACCATCGGCTTTTCAGTGATGACGTCTACCTGTTTATTTAGTGCCCTTAGGATATAATCCACGTGTGTGTCGTCTCTGCCGGCGACAATCACAACATCTGGCTGTGTTTCATCAATCATTGTCTCGAATTGCTCGGGAGAATAGGTTGGAAGGTGTGCTAGTCCTGGAAATTGCTTTTTACAAATTGTAAACCGCAATGAGTCAGAATCTAGCAGACCTACAATCTCATGATCTTGTGAAAATTGATTGACTAATGGTTTAATAAACATTTGTAATGCTCGATTACTCACGCCGCAAATGACATATTTCTTCATATCTTATTCCTCCCATGTTTGAAAAAGGATGATTCTACACCTCAGGTCCAAAGAACCGTAAAGCTTTCACTGGTTCTTCACCTTGGTTAACGATTGAAAACTGGGAGACATTGGCCGGAATGAACAGCTGATCTCCTTGTTTAACTGACTGAACGTCTTCACCTGTGACAATGATGGCAGATCCGGAAAGGATGTATACTCCGGAAAACACGCCTTTTCCTAGAATGTCCGCCTTTTTCCAGACCTCAACCTGTGTCATTCTAAAATAAGGTGTTTGGTTGTAGCCGACCAGTTCGATTTCTCGATACCCTTCAGTTGCTGCTACTATGTCCGGAGCTACCCGCCATTTCGCCCATGTTTCTTCCCTTGGAAGCGTCTCGTATCTGAAAATATCAAACATTTTTTCAAAGCCGAGACCTTGATGGATGAGGAAATCATCAATTTGCAATCCGGAAGGGGAAACCTTCTCTAACCGGATGGTATAATCGGATGGCTCCTGAATTTCAATCAATAAACAGCCGGAGCCGATCGCATGGGGAATGCCCGCTTCGATTAAAAACGTATCACCAGGCTGCACTTCATATTTGTGCAGACAATCGAGCATGCCTTGGATATTTTGTTCCTTAAACAGGGCTTTCCATTGTTCTTTCGTTACACCGGGCTTAAAGCCAAGATGAACAAAGGGGGCCGCGCCATCTATTTCTCTGCCGCCAATGAAGTGCCAGCACTCTGTTTTACCATACATCGAATCAAATAATTCTCTCGCTTTCTCCCGGTCGGGATGGGCTTGCATGATCAACCGCTCCGCTGTGTCGATTACCTTCACTAGCACACCAGTCTCTATGCCGAATGTTTCCACCTGTTTTTTCCCTAGAAAGGCTTCAGGGTTTTTCTCAATGAGTTCCTTTAAACTTAAATCGATGCCGGGAACATCTAGCTTGCTTAGCCCTTCGTCCTGAATATGTTCACGTTCGGCGTTTCGGGTGGTAGAAATGATAGACATCATCCATTCTTCCGGATAATGACTATCCTTAGGGTTAGGATTTCCATATAATTCATCGATGAGTCTGCCACCCAAGTAGGTCCGCCACGACCTTGCAGGAGATAGCTTAATAGGCTGTGTTCCGTCCAGCTTAACAGTACGAATAGTCATTGGAGGGCCTCCTTTGTAAATTTTTTAGGTTCATTTCTAATAGATTGTTGCTTTTTTAGATTCGCTCATTGATTGGCAAAATTCGCTCATTGAACTGTAAATTCGCTCATTGAAGCTGTAAATTCGCCCATAGAGCACCATAATTCGCTCATAGACGGATTCTGTTGTTAAATTAATCACTAATTAATAGGGTTGAAGTGTATTTTTACATTGAAAATGGACTATTTATGAGTTTGCCTTTGATTATTAGCAACAATGTTACGAAAACAGCTTTTTTTAATAGATATTTATGACCAGTTTTGAGCTTTAGAAACGTACACTTGTTAGCCAAGTAACAAAACAGAAGATAGAAAGCTTCCATGTGACTGGAAGCTTTCGAACGAAGTGATGGATCTATTTTAAAAAATGTTGATTTTTTAGATTCGCCGATAGAACGCTATAATTCGCTGATAGAGCACTATAATTCGCCGATAGAACGCTAAAATTCGCTGATAGAACCATCAAATTCGCTGATAGAACGCCAAGAATCGCCGATAAATCAGCTTATCTTGCTAATAAGGTACAAATTCCACCCTTATTCGGAGTTCGAACGTGTTTTGAAAACAACATTCTTTACGAAAACAGTCTTTTTGTAACAACTATTGTCCGCTTTTATTCAGATCGTATAGAGCCATGCTCGCCAGGATAAAGGCACCCATTCCGTGCAGGTCGTTTTCTGAGGTTGGGCGGGAAACGTAGTAATCGTAGGTGCCTGCGCTCGTACCGATGACAATACCTTTTAAGGTAAAGGAGTCATCATCCGTTTCGACCATGTGCTGTAGTAATCCCGCATAGGCTTTCTTGGCAACTTCACGGTACAAGTCACTGACGATGCCTTTCTGAACCGCCTTGGCAATAAAATAGATGAATAGGGCAGAACAGGAGGATTCTAACCAATTGTCTGGACGATTGCCCTTATCAAGCACGTTATACCAAAGACCGGATTCCTGATCCTGGTGTGCGGCTACAGCCGGGATAAAGCTTTGCAGTGAGGTAATTAATTCCTCTTGGCCCCGTTTCTTGTCACCCAAAATCTCTAACAGGTCAATCAATGCCGTTCCATACCAGCCAACGGAACGTCCCCAGAAATCTGGTGAGCAGCCTGTTTCCGCATCGGCCCATGGCTGCACCTTTTTCTCGTCCCAGGCATGGTAGAGTAAGCCTGTTTTTGGATCGGTCATATTTTTTCTCATTAGACTTTCTTGGCGAAGAACCGTCTGGACTAATTCTGGTTCTTGGAACTGCTGGCTGTACAGGAGCATGAAGGGTCCGCCCATAAAGAGGCCGTCTAACCACATTTGGTAAGGATATTTTTCTTTATGCCAGAAGCCGCCCTCCGAGGTTCTATTTAATGTATCTAATGCACTTCTTAATCGTTTAGCGGCAATTAAATATTTTGGATGCTTGGTTTTTTCATAAAGAGGGAAGAGGAGAATCCCTGCCATTGTAGAGTCAAGCTCATCACGGGCAAAGCATACATTTCCTTCTTCATCTACCAGGCTATCAATATAGGCTTTGATGTACTCGAAGTATTCGTCCTTACCAGTCGCTTCCCAGACGCGCAGCATTCCATATAGGAAGACCCCTTGGTGATAATGAAAGTCTTTTACTGGTGGTAAGTCCTCGGCACGGAATTTGTTCATTAAGGCTTGGCAGGCTTTTTCTGCCATGGCTAATGGTGTTTCGATTCGAGTTTGTTCGGATGTGATTTCCATTGTACAGTCTCCTTTTTAAAAGATAGGATTAGCGCTCCAGGTGCTTCGCTTTCCGCGGGGCGGGCGGTGAGCCTCCTCGGCGCTAAAGCGCCTGTGGGGTCTCACCTGTCCCGCTGCTCCCGCAGGAGTCTCGCACCTTCCGCTCCAATCAACATAGTTAAAACTGAGTGTCAATAGCATCAACACTCAGCCGTTTGTTTATTTTTTAAATGTTTCGTCGTATTTCTTTTTGGAATCTTCGATTGCTTTTGCCCATTGGTCTAGGAATTCTTTTGCTGTCATTTTCTCGCTCATGACGGCTTGGACGCCAGGATCTACGACGCCATCAAGGATGGAGCGGTAATCTGGTAAATAAAATGGCGGCATATAAATTTTTGTATCTTTATTGTTATAGACATCAAAGGCGACTTTGATATGTTGTGCGTTTTGTACCCAGTCATCAGCTAAGACATCTTTGTTGGTTGGGATTTGACCGGTTTGTTCATTCCAGTAGCTTTGTGCTTCGGCTGAGTTAACAAATTCAACGAATTTCCAAGCGGCATCTGGATGTTTGGTTGATTTAAAGATCCCTAGGTTGACAGCGTTTCCACCTTCAGCCACATATTTTCCATCTTCTGTTGTTGGCAGTGGAATTAACTTGAAGGAACCTTCTGGCAATGCTTTACTGTGCTCCCCAAAAGAACCAGGGTTGTGGTGTACCATTGCAACCACACCTGTATCAAAGCCGGCAATCATTTCTTTATAGCCATTTGTGATGTCACTCTTTGGCGTTAGTTTATTGTAGTAAGAGAAATATTTCTCTACAAACTCTACGTGCTTCGGATCATTGATGTTGGGTTTCCCATCCTTGTCAAAGAAGTCTAAACCGCTATAAGCAAACATGGCTCTTTGGATCGTGAAGGAAGCGCCGGCACCGCCGCGAATCGTGAAACCAAAACGGTTATTCTCTTTATCTCTCATTTTTTCAATGAGAGTAAAGAATTCATCCCATGTTTTCGGCTCTTCTACACCTGCTTCTTGGAACCAGTCAGTACGGATCCATAAAGCATCCAAGTTTTGTGCATAGGGAATCCCATAAAGCTTGCCATCCTGCGTGATTTTCTTATTTACATCTGTTGCCGCTTTGTTCATCTTTTTGCTGATATCAGACTTATCGAAATACTTATCGAGTGGAAGTAATGCATTCCGAATCGAGAATTCAGGAAGCCATGTTGTTTGCATAGAGCCTACGTCTGGCATATCATCAGCTGCTATGGCTGCATCGTATTTTGATTTGGCCGAAGCATTGGGAATTCCCACGTACTCTACAGTGATATTTGGGTTCTTTTCTTCAAAGCGTTTAATTACTTCTTCCCATACAGGTGTACGGGCCGGACCTGCGTTTTCATCCCAAAATTGGAGTGTTACAGGTTCTTCGGTCTTTGGTGCTTCCTTTTTAGGGGTAGTGGCTGCTTTTTCTTCTCCGCCACAGCCTGTAAGCAGCATGCCGGTTGCCATTGTCAATGCAAGTACAGAGGTTGTCACTTTTTTCTTAAACATGGTATTGCCTCCCTTTTAAATGTTTATATTGATTAGCCTTTTACAGCTCCACCCATCCCGTTGACTAGGTGTTTCTGCGCGAAGGCAAAAAGAATAACGGCAGGAATTAAAGCGATGACACTTCCGGCTGCCAAGGCGCCATAGTTGATACTAAATTCACCCAGCATCGAACTTAGTCCAACTGGAAGAGTGAATTTGGATTGTTGATTGGTCAGCATCAAGGCAATTAAAAATTCATTCCACGTATAAATGAAGGTGAAAACACCTGTTGCAACAATTCCCGGCATTAATAGTGGAAAGACGACGTGCCGAAGTGACTGCAATTTGGTACAGCCATCGATCATGGCGGCTTCTTCCAATTCCTTTGGAACATTGGAGATAAACCCACTCATAAGAATCGTTGTAAAGGGAATCTCCACGGCTGTATACGTGATAATTAATGAAAGCGGGTTACTAATTAATCCTAGGGTTTTGAAAATAATGAACAATGGAATGATCATCATCGCCCTTGGGATGAATTGCGTACATAACAGCATGAGCATGAAGCTTCGTTTGCCTTTGAACTGGTACCTGCTTAGTGCATAACCAGATAGGGTGGAACAAACCAGTACAGTGATGACGGTGAAAAAGCCAACTAGTAAACTATTTTTAAAGAAAGTAGCAAACCCAACGCTGCTCCAGGCCATGACAAAGTTATCAATAGTTGGGCTTGCCGGCAGATACTGGAGCGGCCGTTTGATGATGTCGCCTTCAGGTTTAAATGCAGTATTGACTGTCCAGTAAATAGGGAAAATCGTAAAACTCAACATCATGAGCAAAGGAAGATAGAGTGTTAAGAGTTTGTCGACTTTTTTATTTTTTGTAAACATGCTAGAATCACTCCTTTTCATAACGGGCTAGTTTCAAATAAAGGATGGCGAAAATGAGTAGAATCCCAAATGAAACAACCGTTAAGGCCGAACCATATCCGAAATTACTTCCATGGACTGCTAAATCAGCAATATACATGGTTAGGGTGGTTGTGGAATGGGCAGGACCGCCGCCTGTTAAATTGAACAATAGATCGACGTTATTAAATTCCCACACCACACGGAGCAAGGTGGTTAAGATAATCGTATTTTTCAATTGTGGCAGGGTCACAAAAATAAAGGACTTCCATCTGCTGGCGCCGTCTACCCGCGCCGCTTCGTATAATTCATCCGGTATACTTTGTAAGGAAGCGAGTAAGGTAATCGCAAAAAACGGAATTCCTCTCCAAAGCTCTGCAATAATCACAGCGGTAAAAGCGGTTGTTGTACTTGCTAGGAATGCCTGCGGTTCATCGACGATTCCCCATTTCATTAGCAAGTCATTCAGTACGCCCATGTGCTCGTTGAACATCAAGGACCACATGGTTGAGGCAAGCACACCTGAAATGGCCCAAGGGATAAAAGCAACGGCACGAATGATGCCTCTAAATTTAAAGGTTTGATTCAAAAGTAAGGCTGTAATCATACCAAATACTAATTGAAGACCTACCTCCGAAACGACCCATTTCAAACTGTTTACCAGGCTTGGAATGAACATTTTATCTTTTGTAAAGATGTTAACGAAGTTCTCCATCCCGGCGAAGCCGTTATAGTAGGGAGCGGACACATCATAATGTTGAACGCTGTAGTAAAATACAGTCGCGATTGGATAAAATAGAAAACTTAAGATCACAAGGAAAGATGGCAGGATAAAAAGATAAGGAATCCATTTGTCTTTTTTATTCTTCCTTTTGCTCACCACCCGTTTACTCTTAACCATTGTTTCGGCAGCGCTTTGTGATGCATTCATCTAGTTTCCTCCTCTCTTGTTTTTCATCATAAATGAAAACGGTTTCTTGGATAATTAAAGATTTTAAGATGATTGATTAAAATTTTAAGATATTTGTGACAACTTCCTTGTTTACCGTTTCAGAAAATTGGTTTATTGTTTTATATAGGGAATGGGAATGTCTACATACTTTTGCTAACGGGAGAACCTGACATGATGGCTATGAAGATGAAACAAATGATTCGAAAGCACTTTTTTAACTCGTTTAAATCCACGATTAACACTCTCTATCTTCCTATCATTATTATCGCTATTTTTGTTACGGGCTGGGTATCCACGATGCTTGCTACCGCACAAATTGAAGAAAATGCGTATAAAAATGTAAACGATACCATTTTTCAGACAAAAAACTACCTGGATAATATGCTTTCAGATGTTTTTCAACAATTAGTCTCCTTATCGAATGATCCTAGGATCCTATCATTAATGGATAAGAGGGAATCAGAGATTCAACCGAGTTCTTATGTAGAAATCGATAATAATTTAAAGCTTATTTATTCCAGATATGATGTTATTCTCAGTTCCGTTTTGGTCGATCTCAATCAAAAGGAATTCCTGCTTTATCATAGTGGGTATAATTCCAACCCGTCGGTCAATTATGATCAGTTTTTTTCCACATTTAGTGGGAGCAGGGAAGGGTTTTATTGGAGGAATATTCATCAAGATCGAGTCTTTAATCAAAAGGATCGGGTGCTATCCGTCTTCCGATTGATTCATCGGAATGAATCGAGAGGGATTGTTCTTTTTAATTTACGAGCTGAGTTTTTTGAACAGGTATTGAATAAATCGCTCATCGGCGAAAATGGGTATCTGGCTTTGGTCAGTCCTGACGGAAAATATGAATCCAAGAACGTAAAAGAGGAGTACAAGCTAGATAAATCGACATTAGTCTCGCTTCAAAGGCTGAAGAAAAGAAGTGGGCAATTCTCCTACAAGAGTTCGTCAGGTGAAGAAATGATTGTCCTCTACGATACGTTAGAAGCGAATAATTGGAAAATAGCTGCTGTCATTCCCCAAGATGTCATGTTAAAAAAGGTGAATTATATTAAGGGCTTCACGGTCTTTTTGATGGTCTTTGTGATTGTGGCTGTTATCTATCTAACGAACATCGTGGGAAGGTATATTTCTAAGCCGTTTGAACGCTTGGCAGACCAAATGGGGAAAATTGATAAAGAGCATCTCGAGCTTAATGTGGAGATGTCGGGGCCGAAGGAAATGCAGATTCTCCATACGGGCTTTAAAGAGTTAATTATTCGGATTCAAACGCTGATGGAACAAATCCAATTGGAGCAAGAGGAGAAACGACAATTAGAATTTGCGATTATGCATGCACAAATTAATCCTCATTTTCTCTATAATACGCTTTACTCTATTAAAGGATTATGTGATATGGGGCTTAATAAGGATGCCAGTCAAATGATCACTGCCCTATCTAGCTTTTTCAGAATTGGGATTAGTAAAGGAAAAGAGATTATCTCTATTCAAGAGGAAATCGAGCATATTCAGCATTACTTGTTCATTCAAGAGATGCGGTATGGAGATGACTTTACGTATGAAATTGATGTCGACCCGGAGATTCTTTCCTATAACATTATTAAACTTTCCCTTCAGCCTCTCATTGAAAATGCCATTTACCACGGGGTCAAGCAGAAACGCGGGCAAGGGAAGATTACGATAAAAGGCTATCAAGCGGAGGATGCCATTCATTTAGAGGTTGCCGATAACGGAAATGGGATCGAACCACATAGATTACAAGATATATTGGCGGAAATTGCCGCTTCCTATCAAGACAAAAAGAGATTTATTGGTATTGGTCTGAAAAGTGTAAATGAACGAATTGAAATCCACTTCGGAAAAGAATATGGTTTGACGATCGCAAGTGAACCTGGGAAGGGGACAGTAGCAAGCATTACGATCCCCAAAACAGAAGGGAGCTGAATGGGAGTATGATTAAAGTGATTGTGGTGGAGGACGATCGCATTATTCGCCGCGGCATTTGTCAGGCAATTCCATGGGAAGACCATGGGTTTGTTGTGGCAGGGGAAGCGGGAGATGGGGAGGTTGCCCTTGATTTAATAGAAAAAGAGAAACCGCAGGTGGTTATTTCAGATATTAATATGCCTTTTATGAGCGGGCTGGAAATGGCGAAAAAGATAAGAGAGAGAAGCTTAGATACAAGAATTATTTTTCTGACGGGGTATGAAGACTTCAAATATGCCCAGGAAGCGGTAAAGGTGAAGGCGTTTGATTATCTGTTAAAGCCGGTGGACGCGGAGGATTTGCTTAAGAAAGTGAAGGAAGCGGCGGCTGATTGGGAGGGCGAGGCAGCGAAAGAAAAGAAGATCACGGAATCGTTGCCGCTGCTTCAGTGGAATTTTTTCCAACGACTGATTAAGGAAGGAGAGCAGAGAGTCGATGTGGAGAAAGAGCTGTTCGAGCTTGGTGTCGAGCTTGAAGGGCCAAGCTATGCGGCCATCCTTGTAAAAATGTCGTCTGAACTGCTGGAAGAAGGCAATAAGATCATGTCAAAAATGACGAACATCACGACCTCTGTTTTTCAAGAAATCGACTCAATCGTGATGAATGTGGCTCACGATGAATTTGCGATCCTCTTATCCATGGAGCAGGAGGAGGATGAAAGGAAAAGGAGGCTAGCGCGGGCCTTGTTCAAGCAGCTTAGTGAACAAGTCGACCATCAGGTAACGATGACTTTCGGGCGGACGTATGCGAATTTGTTTGAAGTGGGTCACTCCTTTCTAGAAGCCCGACTTGCGATGGATATGAGACATATTATGGGGACAGGTAAACTGTTTTCTTTAGATGACACAATGTCTAACGAAGAAACAGAAAAGAAACCATTACACGATCTTGTCACGAAATTAGAAACGCAAATCAAGAGCGGCTTACCGGAAAAGGCGAATGAAACCCTGGGGCAGTTAAGTGCAGCGATTGTCGAAAGGAAAAGTGTGCCGTTAGCTGATTTGAAGGTGATGGCGCTGAAATTCAGCACTATGCTTTTCTCCGAAATTGAAAAATGGATCAAGGAAGAGACAAACGACTTTAACGCATCTGAAGTGTATAAAGAAATCATGGAATTACATACTCTGACGGAAATGGCGGAGATCCTGCAACAGCTGATTGAGCAGTGGTCTACAGCGATGTATAAAAGGAGAGAGAAGAATTATTTCAGCCACGTGGATCAAGCAATCACGTATATGAAGGAGAATTTCCATGAAAGTAGTTTAACGCTCCAACGAGTGGCCGAGGTGATTCATGTGAGCACACCGTATTTAAGTAACTTATTTAAGCTTGAAAAGGGATTTAATTTTGGTGATTTCCTCCTTGAGCTGCGCATGAAGCGGGCGATGGAAATATTAAGCTCGGAGGATATCAAAACCTCGGAGGTCTGTGAAAAAGTAGGCTACAGTAACCCGCAATACTTTGGCATCTGCTTTAAAAAATACACAGGGCATACGCCTGCAGAGTATAAGAAGAAGTTTAGGTAAGCTGAAGCTTTGACACTAATCATCCATTGGGTGGTTAGTTTTTTTTTTTCAAAGATAAAAAAGAAATTTAGACTTTGAGAATTGTCCAGCTTCAGGCGCCTTGCGCTTTTCTTAATATATAAATATTTAAGATAAAGGTTTAAGATTTTAAGGGTTTTGCTGAATCGAATTGTAACCCCTTACATCCTTTAATACAATCATGGTGTGAAGATTTCCTAATGTTGCGATTTTTCAATGTGAAGACCAATGATAGGGGGGATAATGTGAATAAATTTCCTATATTACATAAAATTTTGAATTGTGGTGTGGTTGCTGTCGTAAGAGCGGACTCAAAAGAAGAGGCGGTCAATATTTCAGAGGCATGCGTAAATGGCGGTATCACGGCAATTGAAGTGACCTTTACGGTAAAAGGTGCCGACGAGGTCATCAAACAATTAGCTTCCATCTATCAGGAACACAAAGAAGTGGTTATTGGGGCGGGAACCGTCCTGGATGCTATGACCGCAAGGATTGCCATCCTCGCAGGCGCACAGTTTGTGGTCAGTCCAACCTTTGACTTAGAAAGTGCCAAACTTTGTAATCTCTATCAAATTCCTTATATGCCGGGCTGTATGACCATTACAGAAATGAAGCATGCGCTCGAGGCAGGGGTAGATATCGTCAAACTATTCCCTGGAAACGCCTTTGGCCCGGACTTCGTAAAAGCCGTCAAAGGACCGCTGCCACAAATCAACTTGATGCCAACAGGTGGAGTGGACTTAGATAATGTCGGGCAATGGATTAAAAATGGCTGCGTCGCAGTTGGTGTGGGCGGCAGCTTAATAGCCCCGGCTAAAACAGGCGATTTTGCAAAAATTACGGAATATGCAAGAGAATATGTGAAAAAAGTCCAGATTGCTAGAGAGGCTTAAAATATGAAAAAGATTATTACTCTAGGAGAAATTTTACTTCGATTCTCTACCCATGTAGGGGAGAGGCTCTCCCAAGCCAATCAGGCCATGATGCACTATGGCGGAGCGGAGACCAATGTTGGTGTTTCGTTAGCGCATTTTGGTCATGATGTGTTTGCGATGAGCAAGATCCCCGATAATATGCTTGGAACCGCAGTGGAACGCCAATTGAAGTCCTATGGCGTTCATACAGATTTCGTATTAAAAGGTGGAGAGCGGTTAGGTACCTATTATCTGGAGTTAGGGTCCGGCCCTAGAAGTCCGCAGGTCACCTATGACCGAAAGTATTCTAGCTTTTCTACCCTAACGATTGAAGAAATAGACTTTGATGCAGTGTTCCGTGGAGCAGACCTGTTCCATGTTTCTAGCATTTCGGCTGCCCTTTCTCCGAATATGAGGGAAGTGGTCTTACACTCCTTGAGAAAAGCGAAGGAACATGGGGTGACAACCAGCCTTGATTTTAACTACCGGGCCAAATTATGGAGTCACCAAGAAGCGGCGGAAGCGATTCGCACCCTTCTTCCATTTGTGGATATTTGCTTTTGCGGCGAGTTAGATGCGCTTTATTTGCTGGGCATTGAAAAAGCGGATGAAGCGATGGTCCCTGATGCCAAGCTTGACTATTACTATCAAAAAATTAAGCAGTCGTATCCGAACATCCAATACATGAGTTCTACTTTCCGTCAGGTGCTCTCAGCCTCGACCCATACACTACAAGGCAATTTTTATAGTGGAGGAGAACTGTATCAATCAAAGGTTTACACCATCGATCACATCGTGGATCGTGTGGGCGGCGGGGACGCCTTTGCGGCAGGAATTCTCAACGGAATTCTGAAAGAGCAGGCGCCTGAACAGATTGTATCCTTTGCAACGGCTGCATCTGTTTTAAAACATACCATTCACGGGGATTGCAATACGTTCTCCGAGGTTGAGATCAACCAATTTGCTAGGCTTGAACCTGGAAAAATTCTTAGATAAGCAGTTTCTTATAGATATTTTTATAGAGGAGGAATGGAGTGTGGAGACACGTTACGCGAACCACCCTGAAGAGATCAAACGCTACAATACAGATGAATTACGAAAGCATTTTTTAATGGAGACTCTATTTGAACCAGGCCAGGTCCATTTAACGTATACACATGTGGACCGGATGATTTTTGGTGGAGTCACACCAACCGAAGAAGAATTAACCATTCAAATGGATAAAGAGCTAGGGGTAAATTATTTCCTTGAGCGCCGTGAGCTGGGAATCATTAATATTGGCGGCGATGGCTTCGTCGTTCTTGATGGAGTCCAGTATGATATGGAACGCCGTGACGGTCTTTACGTGGGAAGAGGAACAAAGGAAGTCTTCTTTGGTTCTAAGGATGCCCATAACCCGGCCAAGTTTTATATTAATTCGACTCCTGCTCACCATACGTACCCAACGGTGAAAATTGATATCAACAACATTAAGCCGCTGGAAGCTGGGGAGCCCGGAACATTAAATGAAAGAAAAATCTATCAGTACGTGCATCCGAATGTGTGTGAAAGCTGTCAGCTTCAAATGGGACTCACCATGCTGTCACCTGGAAGTGTGTGGAACACGATGCCGTGTCATACCCATGAACGCCGGATGGAAGTGTACTTATACTTTGATATGGAGCCGGAAACTCGCGTGTTCCACTTTATGGGACAGCCAAATGAAACGAGACATCTTGTCCTGAAAAATGAGCAGGCGGCCATTTCTCCAAGCTGGTCCATCCATACGGGGACAGCAACCAGCAACTACACTTTTATTTGGGGAATGTGTGGAGAGAACATTACGTACGATGACATGGATTTTGTCAAAATGGAAGATTTGCGATAATCGAGAACTGGAATACGAACGAGGAGGCTTAAAAAGAATGAGCACATCATTACATGAATTCTCATTAGACTTTTTCTCACTAGCAGGCAAGGTAGCGATTGTTACAGGCGGAAATACGGGATTAGGACAAGGCTATGCCGTTGCACTTGCCAAAGCCGGTGCCGATTTATTTGTTGTTACCCACGGTACGAACTGGGATGAAACAAGGGAACTAATTGAAGCGGAAGGCCGCCGCGTGGAATTCTTCCAAGCCGATTTAACGGACCGGGAAGCGATTAAGAATATTGTGGCCGCCTGCGTCAGCACGTATGGAAGGATTGATATTTTAGTCAACAATGCCGGTACGATTCGAAGGGCACCGCTTCTTGAGTATAAGGCGGAGGATTGGGATGCTGTCATGGAGCTTAATTTGAATTCTGTTTACTTTTTAAGTCAAGAAGTCGCCAAGGTGATGGTGGAACAAAAGAGCGGAAAGATCATTAATGTGGCTTCGATGCTATCCTTCCAAGGAGGAAAATTCGTCCCGCCCTATACAGCTAGTAAGCATGCCGTTGCCGGTGTAACGAGGGCCTTTGCCAATGAATTAGCCCAATATGGCATCCAAACGAACGCCATTGCGCCAGGGTATGTGGAGACAGCGAATACGGCACCGATTCGGGAAGACGAAGTCCGTCATAAAGAAATTACCGCACGGATCCCGGCCGGACGCTGGGCCACACCAGCGGACTTAATGGGTGTTGTCGTATTCCTGGCAAGCCAAGCGTCGGATTATATGAACGGTCATATCCTAGCAGTCGACGGTGGCTGGCTAGCTAGATAGATAAAACCGAATGAAAGCCGTATCGCTGTGATAGTGATGCGGCTTTTCTAAAACAAAACCTAGATGGAGGTGCACTTATGATCGCGAATATTGGCATTAGAGCACACGATATTCAAAACCCATCCCTAGAGGAAGTAGCAGATGTGGTTGCCAAAAAAGGACTCACGTCTGTTCAATTGGCACTGAAAAAATCCTTAACGGATGTCAATTCTGAGTTAGGAAGTTTAAGTCCTGGTTTTGCCCACACCATTGGAAGTATTTTCAAAAGGAGAGATTTGCACATTGCAGTCCTGGGCTGCTACATCAATATGATTCATCCAGACCTCACGCAAAGAAGAATGGAATTGGACCGTTTCAAAGAGCATATCCGATTTGCAAGGGATTTTGGCTGCAGTATTGTCGGAACAGAAACCGGAAACGTAAGGGCGGAGATGGTTTACACGGAAGAGAACTATCAGGAACAACCCTTTCTTGAAGTAGTCGAAAGTGTGAAGGAGCTTGTTCAAGAAGCTGAGAAATTTGGCGTCATCGTTGGCATTGAAGGGGGAATCAACCACCCGATCCATACCCCCTTACTGATGAAGCGGCTGCTTGATTTGATCCCTTCGAACAATCTCCAAGTCATCTATGACCCAGCCAACTTTATTTCCCGCGATAATTATCAACATCAGGATGCCGTTATTCAAGAAGCTTTTGACCTTTTTGGCGACAGGATGGTTATTCTGCACGCCAAGGATTTTATCATTGAGGATGATCAAGTCAAGATGGTTCCTGTTGGTCATGGACTGTTACATTATGATGTTTTATTTCATTTCGTAAAGAGGAAAAAGCCGTATATCACCATATTAATGGAAAGTACGACAGAGCCTCATATTGATGGAAGCATGGCCTATTTATTGGATCAATACGAAAAAGCAAAGGCGGTTTTAAAAAAATGAGAGAAGGATGGATGAAAAATGAAAAACTTCATGGATGAGAACTTTTTATTAAATAATGAGACCTCTATCCGTCTCTATCATGAATATGCCAAGGATATGCCGATCATTGATTATCACTGCCATTTGAGTCCTAAGGAGATTTACGAAAATAAACGATTCAAAAACATCACCGATATCTGGTTATCAGGTGACCACTATAAATGGCGTCTCATGAGAGCGAATGGTGTGGAGGAATCGTTTATAACGGGCAATGCAAGTGATTATGATAAGTTCTTGGCTTGGGCGGAAACCGTTCCCATGACCATTGGAAATCCGCTGTACAATTGGACTCATTTAGAGCTCCAGAGATACTTTGGTATTCATGAGCTGTTAAATAGGGAGAATGCACCGGCCATTTGGGAAAAAGTGAATGCCTTACTTGCGAGTGACGGATTTGGTGCAAGAGACTTTATTAAAAAATCAAATGTTCAAGTGGTGTGTACAACAGACGATCCTGTCGATTCTCTTGAATATCATCAATTATTAACAGAAGAAGCCGACTTTGATGTAAAGGTATTGCCTAGCTTCCGCCCAGATAAAGGACTTGAGATTAATCGGGATGGCTTTCTTGAGTGGGTAACGAAGCTCCAAGAGGTATCCGATCGAGCCATTGCATCGTATGATGACTTTTTACAGTCCCTTGAATCGAGAGTTCGCTTTTTCCATTCCGTTGGGGGAAGAGTTTCTGACCATGCCATCGATACGATGATGTACGCGGAAGCAACAAAGGAAGAAGCAGCCCGCATTTTTCAACAGGCATTAGCGGGTAAAAAGGTCTCTGACGAAGATGAAAAGAAATATAAAAGCTATACCTTAACGTTCCTTGGGAAGCTATATGCGGAATTAGGCTGGGCGATGCAGTTCCACATCAATGCCTTACGGAACAATAACACAAGGATGTTCCGGGAATTGGGATCTGATACAGGATATGACTCCATCAATGATGACAAAGTTGCCAAACCATTAGCCCAATTATTGAATGCTTTAGAGAGTGAAGATGCCCTGCCTAAAACGATTATTTATTCGCTCAATCCGGCGGATAATGAAGTTATTGCCGCCATGATTGGTTGTTTTCAGGGGGACGGCATCCCAGGGAAAATTCAATTTGGAACCGCGTGGTGGTTCAATGATCATAAATCAGGCATGCTCGATCAAATGCGGTCGCTGGCCAATGTTGGTCTATTCACCCGCTTTATTGGGATGCTGACAGATTCCCGGAGCTTTCTATCCTATACACGTCATGAGTATTTTAGACGCTTATTTTGCTCACTCATCGGTGAATGGGTGGAAAATGGGGAGGTACCAAATGACATCCCGTTTTTAGGGGGCATCGCTCAGAGCGTCTCTTATACCAATGCAAAAGAGTATTTTCAATTTGAATAAAAGCCCAATACATGAGGAGGGGCAAGCATGGAGCCATTAAATAAGGGGTTAGTGGGAAATCCCCCTGCATACCCTGAGAAAGTGCTGCAATTTGGCGAAGGGAATTTTCTGCGAGCGTTTGTTGACTGGCAAATTGATGTCATGAATAAGCAAGATCTTTTTAACGGAAGTGTTGTCGTCGTTCAGCCGCGCGGACAGGAAAAGATAGAGAAGCTGAACGCACAGGATGGTCTATTTACCCTGTACTTGCAAGGTGTTAAGGAAGGGAAACCCGTTAAGGAACATACGATCATCAACAGCATTAGCAGAGGAATCAATTTGTTTACACACTATCATGACTATCTAGAACTGGCTATGAGTCCGATTCTCCGGTTTGTTTTTTCCAATACAACGGAAGCTGGGATCGCCTTTCACGAAGAGGATCGTTTAGAAGACCGCCCGCAAAAGAGCTTTCCGGGAAAATTAACCGCGTTCCTTTATCAGCGTTATCAAGCCTTTCAAGGAGACAAGGAAAAAGGCATGATCATCATCCCCTGTGAGCTGATCGAGCGGAATGGGGAAAGATTAAAGGAAATCATCCTAAAGTATGCAGGGCTTTGGCATCTTGGTGAAGAGTTTGCCCAGTGGATTCATGAGGCCAATACCTTCTGCAATACCCTGGTCGATCGAATTGTATCAGGATTCCCGCGAGAGACGATTGAGGAAGTAACGGAGGAGTTGGGTTATCATGATCCGTTTGTGGTGGTGGCCGAACATTATCATCTCTTTGTCATAGAGGGGCCGAAATGGATTCGTCAGGAATTTCCTGCCCATTTAGCAGGGTTACATACTCTGTTTGTCGATGACATGACTCCCTACCGAACAAGAAAGGTTCGCATTTTAAATGGTGCTCATACAGCGATGACACCGGTTTCCTACCTATATGGTTTAGACACGGTAGCGGAGGCGATTGACCATGAGGTGGCAGGGGAATTTGTTAAAGGGCTCATTTACGATGAAATTATTCCGACATTAGATCTGCCTCCGGATGAATTACGATCCTTTGCTGATGCTGTGGTAGAAAGATTCAGGAATCCTTATATGCAGCATTTCTTATTAAGCATTTCACTTAATTCGCTGTCTAAGTTCAAGACAAGAAATCTTCCCTCATTACTCGCATTTTACAATCGGACACAGGAACTGCCAAGGAAGCTTGTTTTCTCACTTGCCGCACTGATTTCCTTCTATAAAGGGAAAAGAGGAGAGGAGACCATTCAGCTAGCGGATGATCCGGATGTCCTGAATTTGTTCAGCAAGCAATGGAGCCAATACAATGGGACCAGCGAGAGCGTGATGGCGATTGTTACAAGCTTACTAGGTTACGAAAAACTGTGGGAACAGGATTTAAATGAGATCCCTGGATTAACTGCTGCTGTTACAAGGGATTTATATGAAATAGAGACAGTGGGAATGAAGCAGGCGGTCGAAGCTATTTTAGGGAAAAAAATAGCCAGCATTCGGGGGGAATTGTAGTGTTGGATATCATCCAAATTCACGATATTGATAATGTAGTTGTAGCGCTTAAGGATTTCAGATCGGGTCAAACCTTTACCGTTGGTGAAGAGGTCATCGAACTTAAATGTGATGTGCCAAGAGGACATAAAATTGCTGTCAAACCGATTGCAGGGGGAGAGCATGTGGTTAAGTATGGCTACCCCATTGGGCATGCGGTGGAGGATATTTTCGTGGGCCAGCATGTTCATACTCATAATACAAAAACGAATTTAGATGGAATTCAGGAGTATGAATATCTGCCGACGCCTAACACGATTTCATATAAACATGAGAATCTCACATTTAATGGATTCAAAAGGAAGAACGGCGATGTAGGGATTCGCAACGAGTTGTGGATCGTTCCCACTGTTGGGTGTGTGAACGGTGTGGCGGAAAGAATGCTCAAGCTTTTTGAAAAAGAAGTAGGGGATATCGCTCCGTTCGAAAATGTATTAGTACTAAGGCATAATTATGGCTGTTCGCAATTAGGCGACGACCATGAAAATACACGAAATATATTACGCGATACCGTTCTGCATCCGAATGCAGGAGGTGTTCTCGTGCTGGGGCTTGGCTGTGAGAATAACAATCTATATGAATTGAAGGAAAGCTTAGGAGAGTTTGATGAAGAACGTGTGAAGTTCTTAGTCTCGCAGGAAGTATCCGATGAAATCGAAGCAGGTGTTGAGCTTCTAAAGGAACTCTATGTCCAGGCAAAAGACGACAAGCGGGAACAGGTACCGTTAACGGAGCTAAAAGTAGGTTTGAAATGCGGCGGCTCGGATGGATTTTCAGGTATTACAGCTAACCCTCTGCTCGGAAGATTCTCAGATTTCTTGGTTGCCCAAGGGGGGACCACTGTTCTGACTGAGGTGCCGGAAATGTTCGGTGCGGAAACAATCCTAATGGAGCGGGCAGTAGATGGGAAAGTGTTTGAAAAGACAGTCGATCTCATTAATGATTTCAAAGCGTACTTCATTGAAAATAAACAACCTGTCTATGAAAATCCATCCCCAGGAAACAAAGCAGGGGGAATTACCACCTTGGAGGATAAGTCCCTTGGCTGTACGCAAAAAGCAGGGACATCCACGGTAACCGATGTCCTGAAATACGGTGAGCGCTTAACACAAAAGGGACTCAATTTGTTAAGCGCACCCGGTAATGATCTTGTGGCCTCCTCCGCCTTAGCTGCGGCAGGGTGCCAGTTGGTTTTATTTACAACCGGACGCGGAACGCCGTTTGGCTCGTTTGTCCCAACCATGAAAATTTCAACGAATACCCCGATTTACGAAGCGAAGCCACACTGGATTGATTTTAATGCAGGAGTCCTGCTTGAGAAGGAATCAGATGCCGTCTTACGAGAGTTTATTGCGTACATCATTAAGGTGGCAAGCGGCGAATTCGTCAATAACGAGAAAAATGATTTTAGAGAGATGGCAATTTTTAAAAAGGGTGTGACATTGTAAGCTGGGGACGGCTCGCGGATCGACGGTTCTTGTGCTTCCTTTCCATTTCATTCATCACATCGGTTAAGTCAGATTGGCGGTTTTCGATGATCCATTCGGCAACCTTGTTCGTAAAGATGTAAGTTTGTACAATTGGTAGTTTAATGTATGGCGAGGTGCCTTTATCAATTTTTATGTTAACCCTATCCAGATATTTGGATGGGGTTATTTATTTTTAAGGTCCATTTCTACGGGATAAGCGACGTGTCATTCATTTGTCTATTTGGGAATGTTATAGCTGAATAGAATGTTGGTTTCACTGTGTTTGAAAAATAAACGGAAAAATTCCGTTTAAATTGGGAAATACCCATATTTCCTTAAAAAAGTGAGCTATTGCGATGAAATAAGCCGAAATTCGATTGAAAATATCAGGATATACGGCTATTTGTGATGCGTACCTTTACGGAACGCTTGTTTTTTATAATTTGGGCTTAGGTCTTTCCTTTATAAAATGTAAAGGATCAAAAAATATGTTTACATTTTATTTGAATTTTTTCAACCTTTTTCTCGATAGAATTTGCTATAATAAAATTTGCATTTATAAACGAAAGATGTGAAGCGGAATCCAGTGTAAATCTGGAGCTGTCCCCGCAACTGTGACGACTAGTTACGATCTCAACTAGTCAGAGCCAGATACGCTTACATCATTTCATTAAGTCGATAACCTTCGAGGTAAAGGACGACTTGGTACATAATAATTGTATCAGGTATCCCTCTGCCATTTTGGCAGGGGGATTTTTACTTAGGAAGAAAAAAGAGAAAAGGGAGAAGAGGAATGAAGGCAACAAAGACAAAAGCAATGATATTAACAGGAGCTTTAGCACTAGCTATTCCATTCAACACATTAGCCGCTGCCAACGTAGGCAGTGACATTGACCTAACAAGTGCAAGGTACAAGACTGCTGAGTTAAGTTCTGACTTCGTAGCAGCGGCTCTATCGAAGGAAGGTAAGCTTACACAAGCTGATAAAGATGTCTATCTCGCAAAGTTAAAAGCTAGAATCACTTCTAAAAACCTAGTAGGGAATGAACTATCAAAAACTATTATTGCTTTACGTGCAGTTGGTGCGGACCCTACGAATATTGAAGGTCAGAACTTAGTGAAGAAGTTATATGAGCAAACTAACCCTACTTCATTAACAGGCTATGCGTATGCACTTATTGCTTTAGATACAGCTGATTATCCAGTACCTCCAGAAGCACCATATTCTCGTGAAAATTTGCTAACTAAGATATTAGCAGCTGACAATGAAACAACGGGTGCTTGGGGCTTTGGCGGGCCAACTTCAAAGCCAGATATTGATACAACTGGTATGGTTCTTACTTCATTAGCTGAACATATGGATAATAAAGATGTAGATGCGGCAGTTGATAAAGCTGTAGATTATTTAGAGACACAGATGAAAGATGATGGTGGTTTCGATAACTACGGTGTTAATTCAATGTCTACTGCCCAAATAGTAATTGGTTTATCATCAGTAGGTATAGACCCTACAAGTGGCGATTTCTCAGTTAGAGGTAAAAACCCTGTAACCCATTTACTATCATACCGTACGGGTGATGGTTTATTTAAATGGAAATCTACAGAAACTGTAGGCAATGCCTTCGCAACAGAACAGGTTTACCAAGGTTTAGTAGCTTATAATGCCTTCACAAAAGGAGATACTCTGTACCAGTTCGACTTCCGAAAAGTAGAGGAGCAAACTCCAACAGAGGAAAAACCTACTCCTACTGAGCCGTCAGATGGAAGTCATGAAAGTAATGTTGTTATTGATAACCAAAATAACAATTCCATTACAATCACTTTACCGACTAATGGTGATGTTTCTAACTTACCAGTAAGTGAGTCAGTAAAAGAAACAATAAAAGAGGTAATTACTAATAACAATACAACAAGCACCACAAAAACCTCTGGTTCTACGACTAGCTCACAGCCGCAAATAATCGTTATTCAACAGACTCCAGATGGTAAAACCACAGCATCAGAGTCATCAACTAAACCTGTGGTAACAGAAGTTAAGGAAGAAACGACCGGGTGGAGTGTAGACCTTAAAAACTTAGGAGTTGGTGCGGGAAGTGTTGCTCTAGGCTCGATAGGATTATTTTTAAGAAGAAAGTTCCTAGGTGCTTAAAATGAATTGGAAGACTAAAGCTCTCGACATATCAGCAATCATTGTTATCATAATTGGACTAGTCTTCGGAGTTCTATCTTTAGAAACACCAAAGAAGACCGTAACTACTGTAACAGAGCAAGTCCCGCAAGTAAAAAATGAGCAGAAGAATGAAGAGTCTAATAAAGATCATAAGGAATTGAGTGCTCAAGATAGTGCACCTGCTGCCACTCAATCTACTAACTCACAGACTACGAAGACAGAGACCGCAACTCCTACTGCAGAGACCAACTCTTCTAAGTCTAATGAAAGCTCAACCCCTGCAAGCACCAATAACAGTGCTCAGACAACATCCAACTCTACTTCTAAAATAGAAGAGCCTAAGCGTAAGGTTGTTAATATATCTGTTAAGGGTTACGACGGTTACTCAATTAGTAAGACCGAGTTACAGTTTAAAGAGGGTTCGACTGCCTTTAGTGCCCTGGAAGACCTTGCCGACCTAAAGAAAATTTACCTTGATTACATGGGTTCTGGCAGATTCCTTTATGTACAAGGGATCAACGGTCAAATGGAGAAGGACAAAGGTGCTACAAGTGGTTGGATCTTTAGCGTCAATGGTGTTACACCTAATGTGTCCTCTGGTGCCTTTGATATAAAAGAAGGGGATGTAATTGAGTGGATTTACAAAGAGAGTTAAGAAAGGTCGTTAAACTACCTAGAGGTTTGATAACATCACCACAGGGGATAGCAATCATTGCTGTCCTCGTGGGTATCAATGTAATATCAAGAGTGTATTTACAGTTTCTACCGAATATAAAGCCCGTAACATCTATTATTATTCTTACTGTTTTGATATGTGGTTGGAGATTCGGAACCATTGTAACTGTCTTAACCGTTTGTGTGTCCAATATGATATTAGGATGGGGGATATGGTCGTTAGGTCAGATTATTGCGTGGGGGTTCGTTGCAACTCTTACCTATTTCCTAGCACCAATCCTAAGACGAACGCCATTAATAGTGACAGCGTGCTACTCGGCATTATGTGGATATATCTTTGGCTTTATCATTTCACAACATGCATTTATTTATGGAGGATTGAGTGGCTTTTTATCTTACTACTTAGCGGGGCTATGGTTCGATACCATGCATGCTGGTGGGAACTTTTTTTTCTACCTAATATGTGCACCTGTTTTAGGGAAGATAATGGTTGTACAAAGAACCAGAATGATTGGCTACTATAATTCCCATAATATGAGAAGAGCAAAAGAGGGCGTGTAAATGAATACCGGTGTCTGTCACCACCCGAATTTTATCGAAGATTGATAGGTTTTTACTGAATATTGTTAGGGTGGTTGGTTGTCGCTCTTATTCCTTTTCGGGGAGGGGGTGATATCTGGGCTACGGGCTTAGCCCCCCACTCTGCTAGAGCAGACCACATTGACATTTTTGAAGGGGCCTTTTCCATGAAATAATAGAATTGATAAGCTATACTTGAATGGTAGGTGATTTTTAGATATTTCTATAAAAATGAAAGTCTAAGATCAATAAAAAGAAAGGTGGAAGTAAAATGAATGCGTTAGTAGCTCAAGAAAGAAAAGACTTGAAAAAAGGTTCTTTGAGGAAATTGAAAAGTAATGGAGAGATTCCTGCAGTTGTTTATGGCAGGGAGATGAAAACAAAATCTATTTCTATTAAAAGCGCAGATTTACTAAAAGTGATCAAAGCTGTTGGGAGAAATGGGATCATCAATCTTAATCTTGATGGAAAATCAACCAATGTTATTTTAAGAGATTACCAAAATGTTGCTATAACAAAAGAAGTACTTCATGTAGACTTCCTTCAAGTTAACCAGCACACTGAAATCAACACGAAAGTGAGTGTCATTCTAAAGGGAATATCGAATGGCGAGAAAGCCGGGGGAGCAGTGAATCAATTTCTTCATGAATTGAATATAACTGCTAAAGCAAATGATCTCCCTGATACGATTGAAATTGATATCACTGATTTTGAAATCGGTCGGACTGTACGAGTAGCAGATCTTAAAAAGGATTATAGTAACATTACGATCAATCATGAGAATGAAGAAACAATCTTAATGATAGATTATGTGAAAACCACAGTAGAAGAAGAGGATATCAGTGCAGTTGAAGTGTAAAGAGTTCGTCTTACTACTTTCTGCAACAAATAGTCCTCTATGCTAATGCTCTGCAAAGCTTAGCAAATTTCAAATTACCGTTTAGAATTATAAATAAACCGAAAAACGATGTCAATACGTTTAAAGCATTTAAAATGAATTGTTTTTTCAATAAAAAATCAAAGCAGCCATACTTTAGGTAGAACTGCTTTGATTTCTTTTTTTTCTTCAATTTCTTCATCCCCATCCACATAGATGAAGAAAGAACTTCGAATGTATGACAGCGATCCGAATATGGAATTCAGGATTGTAGGGGTATGGGGCCTTAATAAAAAGGAGTGTTCCACTAAAACACTCCTTCTGTTCATTATCGAATCCAGGCTCCGTCGCGACCTAATTTATAGGTGCCTATCTTCGTGCTATGTGCCATTTTCCCATTGCTATACAAGTAGTACCATTTGCCATTTGAAAGAACCCATCCTGTTTGCATAGCCCCGCTATTGGCTAAGTAATACCAGGAGCCACCATCAAATAGCCAGCCAGTTTTCATATCTCCACTCGAAGCTAGATAGTACCATTTGCCACCATCAAATAGCCACCCTGTTTTCATCGCGCCACTTGGTTGAAGATAATACCATTTTCCTCCATCAAAAATCCACCCTGTTGCCATAGTCCCTGTCTGATAGCTAAGGAAGTACCAAGTAGTTCCTTGTTTAAGCCAACCTATTTTTTTATTGCCGTTTACATAAAAATACCACTTATTATTTTCCGATACCCATCCGTTTTTGACAGGAACATTGACTACAGTAGTATAACTTGTAACACTTCTGTTGCCAGCTGCATCAACAGCAGTCACGGTAATGCGTGCTCCTACAGGAAGAGGGTAATCAATATTGAGATAATATTTACCTTTTGAATCAGCTACGGTCATAGCATGAAATCCTGTAGCTCCTGTAGCTTCCACTTCAACAGTGGAACCTGGCTCTGCTGTTCCTGTGATAATTGTAGTATTAGTATCTACTCGATCAATGGTTGGAGCAGCAGGTGGTGTAGTATCTTGAGGCGTTGACGGCTCGAAGTAATCCCAAGCGAGAGCATAAAGATCATTTGTAACCATTTCCCCTATATTAAGTGCTTTAATGTAATAAACCCCTGCAGCAAGATTATGTAGCTGAGACATTTCATGGTCATCTACTATCATATCCTCTGGATAAATAAGGTTTCCACTTGCATCTTCAAGAATAAAGCCAATGTCAGACCATGAAGAAGAATCCATAACGCCAGCAATAACAATTTTACTAGGTTGAGGGATGACAATTCGAAAGACATCAATATCAAATTGGGAAAAGGTTCCTAAAACAATATCCCCTCTGTTTAATATGTTTGCATTGTAATTATAGTCATTTGGCTCCATCTCATAAAAAGTAGATCCATCTAATGCCTTTGTTGTAAACCCCTTTTGAGCGGCCACTTGAGATTTTACTAGTTTGTTAATCCTCGAATTTCCAAAACCCTCGCTTTTTTCGCCTTGAACACTATGCGTTTTTACTTTTTCAAAATTTGCTTTTGCGGAGTCATAAGGTGTCTCTGCATGTGCTGTAAAACCTCCTGTTAGCATGATCACGAGGGATAAAAGCAAAAAACTATAAATCTTTTTTAATTTCAATTTCTTCTCCTCCCTTTTGGTATTTATATCCAACAGGTCTATTTTACTAGTTTTTTACAAAAATAGTAATTATAAGTTTCTGTCATTAACCGACAGTAAAAATCGACATCTTCTCAAAAATAAGTACGAATGGTCTGATTTTCTTGTGATTTAGCAATGCCTTTGGGGTCAGGCCCTAGTTACTTCAAACTTTTATTGACCAGCGTCCAGGCATTATTTTTAGGCTGTAGGAAGGAAAAGTTCGTGATTGGAGTGGGATAAGGTTCATTTCAATCAAACGTTTAAGTAATAGCGGAATGATGGGGAATAGATAGAATTATGTATGAATTAGATTGAGAGATTTTTCTTAGAATCGAAAAATTAAAGCCGATGATTCCTTAGCATGGGGAATCATCGGCTTTGTTGATGTCGAAATTTTCTTAGCGTATGTTTTCCGCGAGGGACGCCTTCATTTAGCTACACGGCGCTCGATAGAATCTGCTGAACCAGCAGATCAGTAAAGTGCGCAGCATGCTTGGCAACGCCATCCAGATTTTCATCGAAGCTATCAGCTGTATCTCCGCCATGGCCGGCAATATCCGATACCGTCTTGATGGCTAACACCGGAATCCCATATTGGGCAGCAGCTTGCACGATGGCAAGTCCCTCCATATCTGATACCTTAACGGAAGGAAAAGTCGATTTAATCCATTCGACTCGATCGGATTCGCTCATGAAGGAATCTAGCGTCAGAATTAATCCGAAATCAAGTGAATACGGAAGATCATCTGCTACGGCAGCAGCTTGTCTTGCTACATCTAGCCAGTTCTCGTCTAGATCATATTTCGCCGGCATTTGCGGAACCTGGCCATGCTCATAACCAAAGCAAGTGGCATCGACATCGCCATACCTATATTGCGTAGCGACAACGACGTCGCCCACCTTTAATCCCTCGGCAAATGCACCCGACGAACCTACATTGATGATTAAATCCGGTTTATATCGTTCGATCAGCAGCGTAACTGCGACAGCTGCATTGACCTTGCCGATCCCACTTTCTACTAGAATCAGAGACTGGTCACGATAGATTGCTTCTTCAACGATCACCTTGCCTACCTGTGACCGTGCCGTAATTCGTGATTCAATGCGAAAAGGAGCCATTTCCTCCTCCATCGCCGTAATAATTGCGATTCTCATCATCAGAGCCTCTCTATTCTTCCAGGAATGAAATTGGCTTATTTACAGGCACTTTCGAGCCGCCGAATTCTTTTTCTATATATTTTTGGGTATCGTCATTATGATACAATTCACCTAATTTCAAGATGCCAGGATCGTCCTTTTTATCTGAGGTGGTTACAAGCACGTTGATGCTGCTTTTTGTATCTACGGAAACTTCCTCATGGAATATGGAGTCCTTCAATACGTTAAGTCCGCCTTCCATCGCAATCGTATTACCAATCAATACGAGATCCACGTCTTGTATCACCCGCGGACCAGTCGTGTCGTCGATCAATTTGAATTTTAGGTTTTTAGGATTCTCTGCGATATCGCTCACCGAACCTACGCCTTCATCGAAGCTGTCCTTTAACTTGATCAGTCCGGACGCTTGCAATAATTTTAATCCTCTGGATGTATTGGCCGGGTTATCAGCTAAGGCAACGAGCGCGCCGTCCGGAACGTCTTTTATATCCTTGATCTTCTGCGAATAAATTCCCATTGGTTCAAGGTAAGTCGTCGCTACCGCTACAAGGTTGGCATTGCTGTCTTTATTGTAGCTGACCAAGTAACCCCAAGATTGGAAGGCGTTTACGTCAACTTCTCCCTCTTTGGTTGCGTTATTCGTTACAACACCGCCATTGATCTCTTTGACTTCGATAGTGAGGTTGGCATCCTTGGCCGCCTGAGACTTCGCGATATGCTTCCAAATCTGGGCGTCAGAACCCATTGAACCAATGACGATTGTCTGGCCGTCGCTCGATGTCTTGCTCCCGCAGCCAGCTATCAACAGTGTCAATGTCAATCCAATCGCAAATCCGCCCAATAATTTTTTTATATTCATATGTTTTCTCTCCCTAGACTAACTGAAATATTATTGCCCTAATGCATCGTCATGCCGCCGCTTACATCTGCCGTAAGTTGCGATAAATCAAGCGTAATTATGTCAATTACAATACCCTTTCGAATGGATCTCTGCTAATTCCGGCGTTTAGTACAATCTTCGCGTATTCTTGTGCGGAGAACAGCGAATGATCCTTGTAATTGCCGCATTCCAACGCGGATACGGCCGGAACCTCCGTCGTTTCCAGCACACGCTTCAACGTTCTTTCCAATGCGGATGCGATTTCTTCCGGATTATGCTCGTTCCAGAGAATCAGGTAATATCCTGTTCTGCATCCCATAGGTGATATATCGATGATGCCTTGAATCTCATCTCTCATATATGTCGCCAACAAATGTTCAAGTGTATGAAGCGCAGCCGTCGGAATCGCATCTTGATTCGGTTGCAGGAAGCGCAGATCATATTTTTGCACTGTACTGCCTTTCTCATCGTGCTCGACTCCCGCTGCTCTGACGTAAGGAGCCTTTACGATCGTATGGTCCAATTGGAAGCTTTCTACTTTTGCCATTGTACTTCAGTCCTTTTTCTATAATATTGTATATTTATTTCAGTACGCACCCGAAAGCGGCATACTGTATAAATCGATAGGAGCTTGTTGTTAATGCGTTGACTTCTTGGTGAAATAGTCACCGATGAATTGGCATACAAACACCAGAATCAGGATCAAAATCGTTGCTACAATTGTAATGTCCGTCTGGAATCGGTTATACCCCTGATTAATCGCCAGACTGCCTAATCCTCCCGAGCCAATGGCACCTGCCATAGTCGTCAGCCCGATCAGATTAATGACCGTAACCGAAGAAGCGCGGATGATGCCAGCCATTCCCTCTTTCAAATAAACACGGAAAATAATCTCGATTGGCCCCGAACCCATGGATTGAGCCGCTTCAATAATCCCAGAATCTACTTCTACCAGCGCATTTTGTATTTGTCTGGCATAGAAAGGTACTATTCCGATGACCAAAGGGACGATAGCTGCATGCATGCCAATCGATGTCCCTACGATTAAACGGGTAACAGGAACGACAACAGCGATGAGAATGATAAACGGAATCGATCTGAACAGGTTTATGATTTTTTCCACGACACTATAAATCAGCCTGTTCTCCAGAATCCCTCCTTTATCCACGACAACTAGGATAATGCCAAACAAAAGGCCGAATAATACGGAAAATAACGAGGTCACGGCCACCATATAAATCGTTTCATATGTGCTCAAGAGGATATCCTCTCTCAAATTCCATATATTCGGAAAATATTTTATAAAGAAATCGCTCATACTGGTTCACCTCCTTTACTGTTCTGCAAAAGACGGGAATCGATCAATTCAACCTCCACCTGAATTGACTGCAAATACTTTAGTGCTGCATCCAGATCGCTGGAGGTACCCGACATAACCACGATCAGGAAGCCGATCGGTGTCTGCTGTAAAATTTCCACATTAGCGAATAACAGATTGGTCGTCACCCTATACCTGGCGGAAAGCGCCGAAATGATCGGCTCGCTGGTATTATCGCCAATAAAAGAAATCTTGCACAAGATATCGTTATCCTTCAGATGAACCAATGACGGATGCAGCGCGAGCTTTTCCAACGTTTGATCAATATGTGTCGCCGTATTGATGAAATCACGGGTTAATGCATTTTGCGGACTGCTGAAGATGGAGACGATATCGCCTTGCTCGATGATCCGGCCCGCCTCCATCACTGCCACCTTGTTGCATATTTCTTTCACCACTTGCATTTCATGCGTAATAATAACGATCGTTAGGCCGAGGTCTTGATTCAGCTTCTTCAACAATTTCAGGATGGATAGCGTTGTTTTGGGATCCAGCGCACTGGTTGCTTCATCGCATAAGAGTATTTCCGGGTCATTCGCCAGCGCTCTGGCAATGGCTACCCTCTGCTTCTGCCCACCTGACAATTGAGAGGGATAAGCATCCCGTTTATCCGATAAACCTACCAACTCAAGCAAATCCATAACCTTCTGGGCTCTTTCACGCTTGGAAAGCTTGGAGCTTTTTAAAGGGTAGTCTACATTGTCAAAGATCGTTCTAGAACTCATCAGGTTAAAATGTTGGAAGATCATCCCGATCTTCTTTCTGGCCACGCGCAGCTCTTTGGGATTCAAGGAGAGCAAATCTTGACCGTTTACTTTTACGCTTCCCGATGTAGGTCGTTGCAGCAGGTTAATGACGCGAACCAGGGTACTCTTCCCGGCCCCGCTGTAGCCTACAATGCCATAAACATCACCAGCATCAACCTGCAAATTGACATCCTGAACGGCTGTTACCGACTGAGAGCTAGTTTCAAATGTAACGTTAATCGTGGATAAAGAAATCATGATGCCCAACCCTTCTTAAAATTTTTATATTCTTAAAACTCAAAAAAGTCCATGTTGTTAATTGTACATCAGAATACTCGGAATTAAAACAAAAATTTTTTAATAATGCTGTTTTAAAGCGGTAAAGTGTGATGGTAAGACGGTGTAACTGCTAATCTAAAATCAACAGTCCTATTCCCTCGGGGCCTTTTCAATGAAATAAAAGAATTGATAAGCTATACTTGAATTGTAAGGTGTTTTTAGACATTTCTATAAAAATGAAAGTCTAAGATTCAAATGAAAAGAAAGGTGGAAGTAAAATGAATACGTTAGTAGCTCAAGAAAGAAAAGACTTTAAAAAAGGCTCTTTGAGGAAATTAAAAAATAATGGAGAGATACCTGCAGTTGTTTATGGTAGGGAGATTAAAACAAAATCTATTTCAATTAAAAACGCAGATTTACTAAAAGTGATAAAAGCTGTTGGTAGAAATGGCATAATGTCTCTTAATCTTGATGGAAAATCCACAAATGTTATTCTAAGAGATTATCAAAATAAAGCAATAACAAAAGAAGTACTTCATGTAGACTTCCTTCAAGTTAATCAGAACACTGAAATCGACACGAAAGTGAGTGTCATTCTAAAGGGAACATCGAATGGCGAGAAAGCCGGGGGAGTAGTGAAACAATTTCTTCACGAATTGAATATAACTGCTAAAGCAAATGATATCCCTGAAAATATTGAAATTGATATCACTGATTTTGAAATCGGTCGGACTGTACGAGTAGCAGATCTTAAAAAGGATTATAGTAACATTACGATCAATCATGAGAATGAAGAAACTATCATAATGATAGACTATGTGAAAACCACAGTGGAAGAAGAGGATATAAGTGCAGTTGAAGTATAAAGAGTTCGTCTTACTACTTTCTGCAACAAATAGTCCTCTATGCTAATGCTCTGCCAAGCTTAGCAAATTTCAAATTACCGTTTAGAATTATAAATAAACCGAAAAACGATGTCAATATGTTTAAAGCATTTAAAATGAATTGTTTTTCTAATAAAAAAGATCAAAGCAGCAATACTTTAGGTATGGCTGCTTTGATTTTTATTTTTACTTGGTTGAACTGAAATAGCTCAATAATACCAAGGGCTCCTTTAGAAAGTGAAGGAATCCTGCGTTTTTCATCCTCCAGTGGTACCAACTAGCAAATATAAACTTTGATTTTCACAAATTTCCTTTTAAACTTTTCTACTCGTAGGTGAAATTTCCAAAGGAGCGCAAAAACCCATCGGATGTAGAATCCCCCAAGGACTAATTGCCCACCGTTACAAACTAGCTTTACTGCTTTCCTTCTTAGCAATTCAGAGCCCCTTCAATAGAAATATTGTACACATTGATCTAATGGGTGTTACTCTAGCAACATCAGGGAAGAATAGTTGAAGTTTATATTACTTTAGAGAAACTACCATAAGTTTGATGTGTAATTATTAATTGTGATTGATTTAAAAACTGTTGTGGGATATTTTCAGAACAAAAGTAATTATGATATTCCGCAGCCCAAACATATTTTGGATGTACTTTTGTATTACCATTATATTTAATAAGATTTGTTTCAATTTCCTTTTTGTGTTTATGTAATTGATGTATGGCAACTTGATAATCTCCGGTAGCATGAACGTCAAACATTACAGCTTCCAAATAATTAATAAACCATTTCTGATTTGTGCAATCCTGAAGAATATCTCTACTCTGTGGAGCCCAATAAGGTTCTGCATAGTTTTTAATATGCTCCTTAACCATATGAACAGTGTTTTCGCTTAATATGATTCTAGGAAATTTGGCAAGCTTATCTTCAAGGTAATGGGCTTCAATTAAAGAAGGGCCATAAGCGAATTCATCATCCCCATAATAATCTCCAATAGCTATTCCACCACGAATGAAGAACCCATTTAAGGTAAGCTCTAACTGGAAAGATGCAAAATCAAGAAAAATACCACCAAGTTGTGATTCTCCATCCTCATAAATCGGTAATCCAATAACTATATTATCAGTAAAGGCCTTAAAAATCCCTACATAGTCTTCACCAGGTTTTAAATTATTGTATTGTTGTGTAAGTATTTTGTGTAGATGTTGTAAAAGTTGGTCTCCTGTACCGTTTTGATTGGCATCTAATACCATTTGTGAAAAACCTAATATATCGGTAAAACATACTGCTGATCGTATCATTTTGGGATTTTGCGGATCATACCTTTTTAACATTTTATTCATCCTTTTTAAGTGTTAATAAAAACTGACCTTTTCTGACTAATTATATTTCCAAAATTCATAGGAGTCAATTAATTGGTATTTTTTTACTCGTTGCTATAAATATCGGTGCCTGCTATAGTCTCATTACGGCCATAAGAATTTACCACGAGCGCCATCTCTTGTACCATTATTTGACAGTGGGTTTACCAGGTATCGCCAACTCATGACGAGTGGATTCAGACCTCCACTTAGCCCGGTGGTTATCTGGTTAAAAGTATAAAGCTTCGAAGGGACCGTCATGATTCATCCAGTATTATTCAGCCGTTACCCTAGTAGGAATTAAGTTGTAAAGAGATGTCAACGTTTACATCGAAAAACACTATAATAGATATAGGATGAACGTTTAAAGATATTATAATGGCCATATCAATTATTAAAAAAATAGCTATATTATATGAATCATTAAAAATGAAACTACAATTTAACAATATTAATCTGGAGTGATTATATGAGAGTAAGGGATGTATTTTCATTAAGTGGTCTTAAGTATGCTTATATAAAAGCGGGTATTGATGGTCTGGACAATAAAATATCCTCAGTAACCGTTTTAGAAGTTGCTGAGACTAAAGAGCAAAGTTGGTTAATAGAAGGGCAACTTTATGTAACTTCTCTTTATGCAATAATGAATAATAAGGAGAAACAACTAGAAATTTTTGAATCACTTATAGAAGCTAAATCTGCAGGGGTAATTATTTGCCACTTAGATCTTTGGCTTAAGAATATTGACCCAAGAATCGAAGATCTATGTAACAAGATGAACTTTCCTTTGATTATTGCTAAGAGTGAGACAACATATATTGAGATTTTGAATCCAATTATTTTAAAGCTTATGGAAAAACCATCTGATGGATATTTAGATGCAAATCACATGCAGAATAAGTTAATTGAATATGTAGTCTCTAAAAAGGATGTTAATGTGATTTATAAAACAATGACAGATTTTTACGGTGGGGAAATATGGTTTTTAGATATTAACAATAAGCTTATTTATCCTAAATCCATTAACGACATTAGTAATTTATCAAATTATTTACTTGAAAGAAGTAATGAGATTCAAACTATAGATGATAAAAAGATTTTAACAATTAATGATAAGAAATACATATTAAGATTTGTCAGATCACAAGGTATGTTTTTTGGTACTATAGTTGCAGAGTTTGAGGATAATAATTTAAAGAACTCTGATTCAATACTTGATATAATATCCAGAATCTATACATTAATATCTACCAAAAATAGCAGAGTATCAGAAATTGAAATGCAAAGGCAACAAGAGTATATTGGGGATCTCATAACATGGAATTTTAGATCTGATGAAGTTGCAATAAAGATGGGGATGGATCTAAGTTGGGATATACAAAAAATCAGTCAGATAATTGTTCTTAACATTAACAAATTCCAGGAAAATCCTAGGGGGGATCTGAGAGAATTAGAAAGATATATAGAAAATGTTCAGTACCAAAAGACAAACGACATTATAAAAAGAGAGAATAAGGATAATTTAGTTGGGTTAAGAAGCGATTTAATTATTATACTAATTGCGAAACCAACCATAGAAATAAAAGACCGAATAAATAGAATATGTTACCAGCTGCTTGAATATTGGGATAATGATTTAGCGGGTGACATTTCTATTGGAGTAAGCAATGAATTTAATGATTTCAGGGATATTCCCAAAGCATATACAGAAGCCATAGATGCGTTTAAATTTGGAAGAAGATATTTTGGGGAAAATGAATATACGTTATACAGGGACTTAGGTTGTTTTGGATTAATTAGAGAGTTCAGAGAGAATCATAAATTGACTGCTTCTTTAGAAAATATTTTTCAAAAACTTAAAGAATATGATGAGAAGAACAAACAAGATTTGTATAATACTTTGAGCCAACTTATTATTAATGATATGGACGTTGACAAAGTGGCTAACTCTATGTATATTCACAAAAATACTGTCCATTATAGAAAAAATAAAATTATTGATTTATTAGGTTTTGAACCATGGAAAATGCCTTATTTACTAAATACATTGATGGTAATTGCACTTGATAACAAGTGAGCTTTTTAGATATTGTGGTTAGCGGTTTGTGTTACAGCACAACTAGCTAACCTTTTTTTGTTTTTTAGAACATTCAAATATTTCACTCAATTATTGTAAAATTAGGCTAGATTGATAAAAAATAACGGAGGGATAGTATGGCACAATTTTTAGATATGGAACTTACAAAAAGCGCTTACAAACTAATGCACGATATGGTGAAGGTAAAACCCGGTGAAAGCGTGCTGGTAACTCTGGATTCAATTGGAGACTTCAGAGTAGCTGAGGAAATAGTAAAAATGGCTGATGCACTGGGTGCTAAGGCAATGCTGGCCTGGCATTCAACTCCAAAAGGTTATGGGGCACTTACCATGGAATACTTACCAGAGCCACTTAAAGAATGTGTGGACAAAACGGATGTATGGATAGAACTAAATGACCAATGGCTTTTATACTCTCCAATATGGGATAAAGCTGTTACTAATGGAAGAACCAGGCAAGTTATGCTTGGCGGATTAGGAATAGAAAGAATTGTAAGGAATATAGGTTTGGTCGATATGAAAGCACAAAATGAGTTCCAGACAAGACTTACTCAACTAACCAAAGAAGCAACAGAAGTAAGAATAACAAATAAAGCAGGTACTGACGTAACCTTTCAAAATGATCCAAACAGACCAATAAATAATGAAATCGATTATAGTACACCTGGAGCACATTTCCTTATTGGCCAGATAGGGTGGGCACCAATTGAAGACAGTATAAATGGCAGAATAGCATTTGATGGGGCACTTAGTGGAGGTGGGGATCTCGAATTAGGTGTTCTAAGTGAGACGATAACTTACGTTGTAGAAAAAGGACGAATAGTTGAGTTTGAAGGTGGAAAGCTTGCAAAGCGAGTTAAAGATTATTTCGCATCCTTAAATGACCCGAATATGTATATTGCAGCACATGTTTGTTATGGATGCAGTCCTAATGCTAAATTAGAGGGATGCACCACAGAGGATGAGCGAATTTGGGGAAGTACTGAATGGGGGTTTGGTCATCAAGGACCAAATTATTCAGGAGGAGCACCCAGAGTTGCAAAAAGCCATGTAGATGGAATTTCATTGGCATGCTCGGTGTGGTTGGACGGACAGTTAATACTGGATAATGGGATATTCATACATCCGGACCTTGCTGAACTAGCTAAAAAGTTAGGAAAGTAGGGGTGTGATGAAGAAATATTTAGTAGGGGCTGACCCATTTCCGCCATATCAGTTTTATAATGCGATGGGTGTTTTAGAAGGATCGGATTACAGTCATGCAGAAGAAATAATAAATAAAATGGGAGCTACTGCAGAGTACATCTTGGATGATTGGAGTAGAATTGAAAAAAAGCTTATTGATAAAGAAATTGATATTGCATTTCAGGTTCAAAAGACTCCAGAAAGAGAAAAACTCTACTCCTTTTCAAGTCTCTTTAGGAATGCCATAACCACGATCATTTCATGTGTAGATGAAGATCTTAAGTCTATTGAAGAAATTGATCTGTTGGATAAGAAGTTGGCTGTAATTAAAGGCTATAAATATGGAGATGTTATAGATCTGCTGCCAGAAAGAATAAAAGTCTACTCTCATGATCAACAGGAACAGGTTGAGTTTGTCATGCAAAATAAAGCTGATTATGCAGTGGTTGATCTTGGAGTCTTTGAATATCAGGCACAAGAGAGAGAGTTTGAAGGAGTTAAGATATTGAGACATCTTGATTTCACAAGACCACTTTATGTTGTTTTCAATAACCCTTCCGTTAGAGACGAATTTAACAGGTATCTATGAAACCATTTTTAATAGGGAAACACAGGCACGGTTCATTCGTTTCCCTATTAAAACAAACCAAAAGGGGTGGCGGTATGGCAAAAATTAAAGAAAATTTAGAGTCTCATGATGATCATTCTTTACGTCGTGTTCCTGATTCCGACAAACGGCCTATGTGGCAGGTATTAGTCGTAAGACTTGGCTTTTTTGCCTGTGTGTCACAATTGATGCTGGGTGCAACATTAGGGTATGGAATGTCTTTTTGGGATGCATTTTGGGCAGTTATGTGGGGAAGTGTAATCCTGCAAATTATTGGCTTTGGAATTGGCTTCGCAGCTGCTAAGGAAGGTCTGTCAACCGCATTGTTAACAAGATGGTCAGGGTTTGGAAATTTTGGTTCATTACTAATCGGGCTAGTTATTGCCATATCATTAACAGGGTGGTTTGGTGTTCAGAATGGTGTATTTGCATTAGGACTTTACGAAGCGACAAATATGTTTAATGTACAGATATGGTCAGTCATTACGGGGTTGGGTCTTACATTACTAGTTGTCTATGGATTTAAGGTTTTAAGTTACACGGCAAATATTGGATTACCTTTATTTTTAGTCGCCGTTGGCATTGCGGCATACAAGATGCTTGCAACTGCTGATATTGGCAGTCTGCTGGTTTCTCCAGCACCTGGTACCGCACTTCCAATGGGAGTTGCGATTACTATGGTAACTGGCGGGTTTGTTGTAGGGGTTGTCACAACGCCGGATATAAGCCGATATGTTCGGACATGGAAAGATGTATTTTGGATGACCGCCATAAGTACTTTTGTCGGGGAGTTAACCATATGCTTAATTGCAGTATTAATGGCGCATGCTGTTAAATCACCTGATGTTGTCACCATTATGCTTTCTTTGTCAGGCTGGATTGGGGCTTCCATTGTACTATTTTCTACTATTAAAACGAATGATCTTAATCTTTACTCATCTAGTCTCGGATTAACAAATTCTATGAATATATTTTTCAAGAAAAATTTTAATCGTGCTACAATGACGATTGTCGTTGGTTTATTCGGTACTTTCATGTCAGTTGCAGGGATTCTTGACAAATTTATAGGTTTTCTTGTTTTACTTGGTGTAGTTATCCCACCAGTTGTAGGTGTAATCATTGTTGATTATTTTATTTTAAAGCGTAGTAGGGCTGAGCTGGATGAAAGTAGAAGAAATAATGAACTGCCAAAGCATAGTGAAAGTTGGAATCCTATATCCATTGTTGCTTGGGCAGCTGGTTTCGCTGTTGGTTACTTTGTTACAGATATTGGAGTATCATCATTAAATTCATTAGTAGCGTCTGGTGTGGTTTATTATATCTGTATGAAACTATTTGGTTCAGCTATAACCATTAAAAAAGTAGAAACAGGAGTCTCAACATTGGGGTCAGACCCCCGCTCAGCTAAAGTTTAATGCGGTAATGCGTGATGATTTAACAGAGAGGCTGCTCTCTGTTTTTTTTGTCCTTAATTAGTCGAAATTTATTATCGAATGAGGGAGGGACTTGGAGGAGGGGATACTTGTCATTTGTTACTATGCTTAGTATGGAGAAAAATTCTAGTACAACAGCAGTACACGGTTCCTTTTTCAAAAAGCTCAATGGGACAGGTTTCAACATTCTTTTTAGGCAATTACCAAGGAGAATCTTGAATTGAAGCACACTTAGGCTACTATCAATCAAACATTTGATTGATAGCTGAAATTCGGGAAATTGATAGAACAATGTAAGTTCACGTGAAACTAGTAAAATAGTGTAAATTATAGGATGTGATCTGTACATTTCCCTAACAATTCTCGTCAAATTTCTTATCAATTTACGGGTGAAATCCTTTTAAATCAAAACCCTGCTGCTGTTTCAATCAAATGTTTGTATAATATAGCATATACGGAATTTCGTCGAAATGTTGTCGATTTGTAAAAATAGGAGTTCGAACCCATTTCGCTCCTTATTTTTATTGCACCTTTCAACAATTTTTTATCGATTGAACAGGAGAAAGGTGTATATATCAAGAATTGTGACGGTTTTAAATAAACGTTTGTTTGATAGGGAAAATTAAGGAGCAAGGTCGAGGTGTATGTGATTTCGGAAGAAATCACAAGGCCAGCATCCCACGATGGCTATGTTTTCCCTTTGATGCAAATCATACCAATAATTACAAAAGAACCATCTTTTTTATGAAAAATGGTTACTGCTATCATGCAATATGATGAATTAGGAAGCGGTGATACCCCCGGTCAATAATAAATACAGAACCCGTTGAGTAACTTGAATCATTTTGATCTGGACCATCATGTCGCCGATTTGCCGGTAACTGTTCTATTATTAGGTGAAACAGGGGTCGGGAAAAATTTTATGGCGAAGATTAAACATAATCATAGTAAAAGAAAGGATTATCCGTTTGTTCACATCAATTGTGGTGCTATACTTGAAAACCTTTTAGAATCTGAATTGTTTGGCTACGAAAAATGCGGTTACCGGGGCCTCAAAGGAAGGGAAAAAGGGACTTTTTGAGATTGCCAATCATGGGACTATCTTTTTGGATGAGATAGGGGATATGCCTCTGAGTCTTCAGGTTAAATTGCTGCACGTTTTTAGACGATAGAAAAGTACGTCGAATTGGCTGTTCGACAGCTTATGACGTAAAAGCGATAGTAATCGCTTCCACCAACAAAAATTTAAAGGACCTCGTTGAACAGGGGAAATTTCGCAAGGATTTATATTATCGCTTACATGTAGTGCCAATCGACATTCCGGCATAAGAGACAGAAAAGAAGATTTACTTCTCCTTATTCAATCATTCTTAGATCAGTTCAATTCAAAGTATGGTTTTACAAAACAGCTCTCGGAAGAAGCTCGCTGATTAATACGCTAGGAGATACAATTGGTAAACAAGACGTGTCTGAGGTGTTGGAACCTGCGTCTCCTTATTCAAATGAAGAAATCATCCCCCTAAAAAAACTTTTACGTTCAGCTTTTAAGAAATATCAAACAACCAAGAAAGTAGCGGAGGCATTACGGGTTGATCAATCTACCGTTGTAAAGAAAGCAAAAAGGCTTAACATAAGGGGCTGAATCCCACTCATCTAGTCAGTAAGACTCTAAAGGGCATAATTGTAAGGATTCTGTATGTTTATACAGTTTGTTTGTAGGCGGTACCGACTTGGGTGCTGCCTATTTTTATGCTTATATAAATGAAATCAATGCAGACTTCGCCATTATTTTCAAGTTTTTGAAAGGGAAAGTTCAGGATTGGGGAGGAATGAGGATTATTTCAAACAAACGTTTATGTAGTATCGGAATAACGAGAAATAGGTAGAATCATGTAAGTTCACGTGAAACCAGTCAAATAGTGCAAATATGTAGGTTCTCATCTGCACATTTCCTCGGCAATTCCCGACAATTTTCTTAAATGAATACAGAAGAAATTCATTTTTACCAACCCTTTTCTTCTGTTTCAATCAAATGTTTGAATAGTATATCCTATTTGGAATTTCGTCGAAAGGATGTCGATTCTTGAAAATAATGGTTCGAATCTAATTTAAAATCCTATTCCTCTAAAACATATTAATTTAATTCGATGTGGATAATTTTACCTAAAAAAAATTTATCGGAAGTGTAATATTTAGAAAATTGTAAAAGTATCAATAGTAACATACAAAACATATATTTTTTTTGAAAGTTAAGTGAAACGATTTACTGAATCGATTTACTAAGATGAGGTGATGATTAGGTGTAGGTGAAAATTAACAACACACTCAATACTAGCCGTATCTATTTTATCGTTTTAGTTGATTTGTCCCAATCATGTGATAAAGAGGGGATTAGAATGATTGAAGAATTACTAGGCACAGTATTACGTACAATGACTCCTATTTTACTAGCTGCATTGGGTGGGCTGATTAGTGAGCGCCTTGGGGTGTTTAATATTGCACTTGAAGGAAAAATGTTATTTGGAGCATTTTTTTCAATATATGGGACATTTCTAACCGGAAATCCCATGATAGGAACATTGTTTGGTGTAGTTGTAGGCGGATTCATAGGCTTTTTGTTTGTGACTCTGGTTGAAAAATATAAAGCTGAGCCCATTATAACCGCAATAGGCGTGAATACACTTGCCCTGGGGGTTACTACATTTGCTATGAAAGAAACCTTTGGGGATTTGGGTTCTATCCAATCAAATATTAAAGGTTTTTCTAAACTAGATATACCTATATTAAGAGATATACCCTTTGTTAATACAGTTTTAAATGGACATACACCATTAACCTATATTTCTTTAATCCTTGTTGTCATTTTAAGTTTTATTATTTATAGAACGTACATTGGTATTAATTTAAGGGCAGTCGGAGAGAAGCCTGAGGCTGCTGAAGCTACCGGAGTATCGGTTATTAAATACCGAACTATAGGCGTTTGCATGACAGGTGTATTATGTGGATTGGCAGGAGCACACTTAGCACTTGGATATGTGACGATGTTTACGGAAGGGATGACGGCAGGCAGAGGTTTCTTTGCTTATGCAGCGGTATTGTTCGGCAAGACAGATCCATTTATTGTATTTGTGGCGAGTGGAATATTTGGGTTTGCCGAAAGTATTTCCTTAAGGGCACAACAATTTGGATTCCCTTCATCCCTTGTACTTATGATGCCATATATCATTACCATCCTTGCCCTCAGTATCCGATACAAAAGGGTGAAAAAAAGGACAAAAAATCTTTTGGCAAGATAGGCGAAGTCATCAAAAAATATGAAACTTTGTTATTTCATAAAAGGAGAAGAGATGAAAGATAATTTTTCAAGCAAAAAGCCAACATTAAAAGATGTAGCAAAAAAGGCCGGTACTTCAGTAACTACTGCATCTATCGTTTTAAGTAAAGCAAATGATTACGAGAGAATTTCGTTAAAACTAAGAGAAAAAATTGAAAAGACGGCCTTGTCACTTGGATATCAAGCAAACTATGTCGCAAAAGCGTTGCGGCAACAACAGACAATGCAAATTGGTTTGGTAATCCCCAATATGTCTCATCCTTACATGCCCTTATTAATTCGGGGAACTGGTGAAGTGGCAAAAGAAGAAGGATATAACCTTATTCTAATGAATTTGACCGACTTAAATACAGAAGAAGCGAAAGAATCCATTAAGAAATTAAAGAATTCTAGTGCAGTAGATGGATTAATCATTCAATCAATGGCTAACGAACTCTCCTCTGCAACTCATAATATGAAAACAGTTTATATTGATGATCACCATGCCACACCTAGTGTGTCTTTTGGACCGGATGATGCTGCATATAAGCTAACAGAAATGTTTGCCTTTCGGGGGATTAAAGATATTGCCCTAATTAATGCTAATTCAAAAAGAGATACGTTTATTCTAAGAGAAGAGGGATATAAAAAGGCATTGAAAGACTTTGGTTTACCTTTTAATTCTGAATTAGTATGTAGAGTAAGTCCCAATCTGGAAGGTGGTATAAAGGCCTGCGAATGGCTGCTTTCTTTGCCAATAAGGCCCTCTGCAATTGTTGTTGCGACAGATGTAATTGCACATAGTTTATTGCTGAAAATGATATCCGCGGGAATAAAAGTTCCTGATGAGATAGCAATTGCTAGCATAGATGATGTTGAATTATCTTCGGTTCTTGTTCCGTCTTTAACATGTATGCATGTTGATGCTCATGAAATTGGAAAAAGGGCTGCAAAAATATTAATAAATATGATCAACGGGGAAAACATGGAGGGGCATATTGAAACAATCCCAGCAAGGTTAATTATTCGCGAGTCAAGTGCTAAACAGAGGGAGGAATAAAAATGGAAATTACAAAAGCAATGGATTTCTCAAATAAGGTGGCAATCATTACTGGAGGTAGAGCAGGCGTTGGCAGAGGGATTGCTAATCGCTTTGCGCAAGCTGGGGCCAATGTTGTCATTACTTATTCAAGTGAGGCAGTAGCAGAAAACGCGCAAAATGTAGCAAAAGAAATTGAAGCGATGGGTGTTAAAAGTCAGGCTGTCTATTTAGACCAAAGGGACATCGTTCAGTGTAAATTTATGGTTGAAAAGGTAGTGGAGGAGTTTGGTAAGGTTGACATTCTAGTAAATAATGCAGGGATCTATCCTCATCACAATTCCTTAACTATTGAGGAAAGTGAGTGGGATAATATGCTCGATAGTAATTTAAAAGGAACTTTTTATTGTTGCCAAGCAGCGGGAAATCAAATGATTGATCAGGGAAATGGTGGCTCCATCATTAATATAATTTCTATTAATGCTTTCAGACCTATGGCAAACGGGCTTGCCTACGGTGCTTCAAAAGCTGGATTGGCAATGGTAACACGTTGTCTTGCCACTGACCTTGGCAAATATGGTATCAGGGTTAATGGTGTTGCCCCTGGATTAATAGATGCCCCCGGGTTAGATCAGGCTGTTCCGGGATGGAGGGAAAAGTATAATGACCGTGCTCCATTAGGACGGATTGGAAACCCTGAGGATATTGGTGATGCATGTTTATTTCTTAGTTCACCATTATCAAGTTGGATAACTGGTCAGGTTTTGACAGTTGATGGGGGTATAACCTTAGCAGAAGCGTATTAAAAAATTTTTTAACAATGGAGAGTGAAGATTATTGAATAACTTTATGCTTTCAGGAAGAACAGCAATTATTACTGGCGGTGGCAGTGGCTTAGGTACTGGTATAGCCCAAGCATTAGGGGAGGCCGGGGCTAATATTGTTTTAGGTGATATTAATCAAGAAGCACTGGAAAATGCCACTGCAAGTTTAAAGGATATGGGTATTGATGTAATTGGTGTATATATGGATATCACTCAAGATGAAAGTATTGAGAGTGCATTCCAATGTGCGATTAAACAATTCGGGGGGATTGATATCCTCGTAAATAATGCCGGTATTACGAAGCTTCAAAATATTTTTGATATAACTACCAAAGATTGGGATATGATCTTTAATCTTAACGTTAGGGCTATGTTCAGTTGTAGTCAACTATTTGCTTCACAGTTATTCAAAGATCATAAGCCGGGGAGAATTGTTAATATAGCCTCTAATGCGGGGAAAGTAAGCTACATCGGGCAAGCACATTATAATGCATCAAAGGCCGCAGTCATCAACCTAACCCAAAGTTTAGCAAAGGAATTTGCCCCAATGAATATTAACGTAAATGCAGTTTGCCCTGGTGCAGTAGATACTGAAATGCTAAGAAAATTAATGGTTCAGACAGTACAGGAATCTGCTGAAGCTATTTCGGTTGAAACCTTAAGGGAAACCTGGGGGCCGCCTCAGCTCGGGCGTTTAATCCAACCTATAGAGGTTGGGAGAGTTATAGCTTTTCTGGCCTCTGATTCAGCTGAGATTATTCGTGGACAATCGATTTCAGTTGATGGAGGCAACACACCCTACTAATCTCCTAAAATAGTGAAGAGTGTGTATTATTAAATATCTGGATTGAACTAATTTCTTAAAAACGGCACTATGCTTCAAGACTAAGAATGGTGAGGGAGTGTTGAAAGTTGAAAAGAATATGTTCTAAACTCATTTCAATTATGGTTATTGTAGGAATGGTTCTAACGGGTTGCGGTGTTTCCAAAGATAATGCCAACAAAGCTACAGCTGAAAAAAAGGTTGCTTTAATCTTGCCACAAAGTCTTGGGGATGGCGGTCCAGCGGATGATATGAATGCTGCAATGAAGCGTGCGAAAAACGATTTAGGGGTGAAGACTTCTGTTTATGAAGCACTACAGCCAGCAGAATATGAGACATCACTTCGTAATTTTGCCCGCCAGGGGAACAAATTAATTATCACAGCATTCCCGGGAATGATTGAACCGCTGAAAAAGGTAGCACCTGAATTTCCTGACACACATTTTGTATTGATTTATGGCTCAGAGGATTTTAAAGTGCCGAACATTACTGCGGTAGATTTTGCTACTTGGGAAGTTAACTATGTAGTGGGTATAGCCGCGGGTATGATGACTGAGACTGGGAAGTTGGGGCATATAGTAGGCACTGAGGATAATACCATTATGGCCAATTATAATGCATTTCTAAAAGGAGCAAAAACAGTAAGGGGTGATGTTACTGTCACCCGAATCAATGCAAATTCTTTTGAGGACCCAGCGAAAGGAAAGGAAATCTCGTTCAGTTTAATTAATCAAGGTGTCGATGTGTTACTTGGTGATTCGGCAAAAACAACACTAGGCATTATTGAAGCAAGCAAGGAGAAGGGAATATTAGTCATTGGGGATTCCAGCGATCATTCTCAGCTTGCTCCATCTAATGTTTTAATGGATACACAAATCGGGTTTGGTAACAGTGTCTATGATCAAATTGAAAAATTCGTCAAGGGCTCACTTAAAGGTGGGTTAACAACAGCTACTTTCAATAATGGTGGCATCGGTCTTACAAGAAATACAGAATTAGGTAAAAATGTTCCTGAACTATCCGATAAACTTCAAGAAGTGAACAAAAAGGTTGACGAAGCCATCGAAGCTATTAAATCAGGAAGCTTAGTAATAGAGAGAAATATTAGCAGATAATGTTTTTTGATTCAATAGTAATTTTATATTCATTACACTTTGGACAGTAACTCAATAGAAGCGAAGGGAATAATAGTTATGCAATATGAACTTGAGGCAAGGAATATTACCAAGCGATTCTCTGCTACTTTAGCTAATGACAATGTTTCTCTGTGTGTAAAAGCTGGGGAAGTCCATGCCCTTGTTGGGGAGAACGGGGCAGGAAAGTCTACATTAATGAATATTTTATACGGCATGCTTAGTCCAGACTCCGGTGAAATTCTTTATCGAGGCAAACAAGTTAGGCTAAAGTCGCCTAACGATGCTCTTGCCTTAGGTATTGGCATGGTACATCAACATTTTATGCTTTCCCCTTCTTTATCTGTTGCTGAGAATATCGTCTTAGGAAAACCTCCAAAAAGGAAATTTGTGTGGAAACCGAATGAATTTAGGAAAGAAATTGAACGAATCCAAGAGGAGTTTGATTTAAAAATTCCTTTAGACACTAAGGTTCAGGATATTTCTGTAGGGCTGATGCAGCGTGTAGAGATTATTAAAATTCTTTTTAAAGGAGCAAGGTTAATTATCCTTGATGAGCCAACAGCTACCTTAACCCCTCAAGAAACAAAAACTCTTTTTCAGACAATAAGAAAATTAACTAAGAGAGGTTATTCCATCATATTTATCACCCATAAATTGCGTGAGGTTATGGAGATTTCAGACAGAATCACCGCAATGAGGGCCGGAAAGACGATTGGCACAGTTAATACAAGTGAGGTGCAGCCAAGGGATATTGCCAGAATGATGATTGGAAGAGATATTGATGGCTTGCAAAAGTCACAAATAAAAACCGGCACACTCAGTTTGGAAATAAAAGATTTAACTGTTATAGGAGACCAAAAAAAAATAGAAGTAGATAATTTTTCCCTTCGACTATATAGTGGCGAAATACTCGGTATAGCAGGAGTTGAAGGAAACGGACAAACGGAACTTTCTGAAGCAATTATTGGTGTGCGAAATATAACAAGTGGTTCTATAACGCTAAATGGGAAAACTATTTCAAATGATTCTGTAAGGAACCGAATGTTACAGGGGCTTGCCCATATTCCTCAGGATAGAATGAGGGAGGGCCTAGCATTATCCAATTCTATCACCGAAAATATTATCATTAATAAACATAATGTACCACCAATTGCCAAAAGGGGCATTATTAATTGGAAAAAAGCAAGGGAATTAAGTAAGGCATTAATTCAAACATATTCTATTAAAACTCCTTCAGAGGCAGAGCATGCAAAGAATTTATCCGGTGGAAATATGCAAAAAATTATCGTTGCAAGAGAGCTTTCACGTGATCCTAACGTAGTAGTCGCCTGCCAGCCTACCAGAGGAGTTGATATCGGATCCTCCAAATATATCAGACAAATGCTCGTCAATGTTAGAGAGCGGGGAGGGGCCGTTCTTCTTATCTCAGCAGATCTTGACGAAATATTGGAACTTTGCGACCGAATTATTGTGATTTATGAAGGAAGGATTTCTGGGGAGCTGCTGGACTCAAATGCCAATGAAGAAAAATTGGGGCAAATGATGTTCGGTACACATTATCAGGAGGCTAGGTATGATGTCCTTTAATGAATTTTTCAAAAAACACATTAGAAAAATTTATCTAATACTGGTTGTTATCCTAGGTGCATTCCTCATAAACACTGTGGTCCTTCTATTGACAGGTAAGGATGTAGCGATGGTCTATTCTACACTTTTTACGGGGGCTTTTGGTGATCAATGGAGTATTGCAAATTCCATTAGATGGGCATTACCCCTTATGTTTACTGGCCTCGCTTTTGCAGTTGCATTCAGAGGTGGGATGTTTAATGTAGGTGCTGAAGGTCAATTATACCTAGGTGCTTTCGCAGCAGCATGGGTAGGGTTTACCTTCATTGATCTACCAAAATTAATCCTCATTCCTTTATGTATAATTGCAGCTGGAGTTGTCGGGGCGGCATGGTCTATGTTGGCAGGTTGGTTAAAATTAAAATTTAAAGCAAATGAAGTTGTTACTACGCTGATGCTAAACTATGTAGCCATATTATTTACCGAATACTTAATTAGGTATCCATTTTATGAACCAGGCACTGCCGGTGAAAGTGGGGCATCAAAGGAAATTGCCTCCCAAGCCATGCTTAACGTACTTTTGGCAGGAAGTAATATAACTACAGGAATATTTTTTGCTTTAATTTTAATTATCATCGTATATTATTGGAATACTAAAACTTCATCTGGGTACGAGATTAATATAATCGGAAATAATGAAAGATTTGCTAATTTTTCCGGAATTCAAGTACCGAGAGGAAAAATGTTAGTAATGGCTGTGAGTGGCGCAATTGCAGGTTTTGGGGGAGCTATAGAAATCCTTGGAATTCATCACCGTTTTATTATTAACTTTTCAAATGGATTAGGTTTTGATGGGATTGTTGTTTCGTTGCTAAGTAACAATAACCCATTATTTATACCATTGTCTGCACTATTTATGGGTGCAATGAAAAGCGGAGGGATCACATTAGAAATGGTAGGTGATGTCCCAAAAGCAATGGTAAATATATTGCTGGGCGTAATCATCATGCTCATAACAATTAAAAAAGTCCCGTTTTTATCGAAGAGCAAGAAGTGAATTTTATTATTAAAAGGACGAGGTGGCAGTCACCTCGTCCTGATTATTTAATCGTGCAATTTGGGGTCAGACCCCACTCAGCTAAAGTGTACTGCGGTAAAGCGAGATACTAGGGAATTCGGAGGTCGTCTATTTTTTATGATAATTTTGACCGTAAAGCCTAATTATATCTCCTGGAAGAATCGCACAGTTATTATCCCTTTGATCCCCACGTTTAATGCTTCATGACCAATTAGGGGAAAGTCAATTTCCGGCAGATTTCCGCATTATTTTTATCCATTTACATGGGGGAGTCCTGAATTGAAGCACACTTAGTCCACTTTCAACCAAACAATTAATTGATGGTGGAATATCGGGGAATAGAGAGAATCATGTAAGTTTACGTGAAACCAGTTAAATCATGTAAATTTAAGGGGTTGATCTGTAAATTTCCCTGGCAATTCTCGACAACTTTCTTTTCAATTTCGCAGGGAAATCCTAATGGATTGCCATTTAGCTGCTGTTTCAATCAAATGTTTGCATAATAAAGTAGATACGGAAATTGGTCGAAAGAATGTCGTCGGTTCATGAAAATAGCGATTCAATTTTGGTGTCAGACCCCCGCTCAGCTAAAGTTTAATGCGGTAAAGTGTGATGGTTTGAAAAAGAAAGGAGGTGCCAGTTCTGTTGTCGAGAAATAACAGCATTTGGTTTCCTGATGCGAAGGATCATTTTTACGAACCGAGGCACTCGGATAAAGATGGCTGAATTGTTCACTATATTTAGCCATCAAAATACACCCCAAAAGGTAGATTTTCGATCTATCTTTTGGGGTGCAGTACTACTTTCCTTGTGCTTTTTCTAATCATTTATGTAAATTTGCTATTTCAGTTCCAACTTTTACTTCTCCTGTTTTAGACAAGGTCAGCTCTTTTCCTTTTTCCTTTAGATTAGGGAAGACGAGTACAGAGATAATTTCTTTTCCTTTTTCCTCGATAAACGTTAAATCAAATGAACCTATTCGGTCTTGTGCTTGAACCCTGTCGCCTGACTCAATTAGTATGTCAAAACCTTCCCCATTTAATTCGACAGTTTCTAGGCCAAGGTGTAAGAGTAATTCTACACCGTCCTCCGTCATTAATCCGATCGCATGCTTTGTTGGGAATACTTGTGTTACTTTTCCGCTGATTGGAGAGTATATTTCTCCGTTTGTTGGGATAAAACCGATTCCTTCTCCCATCATTTTTTGCGAGAAAACAGGATCTGGTACACTTTCTAATTTAATCACTTCTGCGTTCAATGGGCTTTGAATCGCAATGTTCTCAGACTTTTTATTTTTTTTAAATAACATACAAAGCCTACCCTTCGATATCTTTTCTACTCCTATAATCCATGTATCCGAATAGTAATGCTTCTAACACCACAAAAAAGGAAGAAACAGACTGGGTCCACCAGTTTTGCGGTGCTGGGTTTAGTGTGCTAGAGGCGTATAATTTAAAATCAGCTTTTCCGGCTAACGAATTACTTTTAAAATTTGTAAGTGATATAGTCTTAGCGCCTTTTACTTTTGGAATGTCCAACACACCATCCAAAGTTGGGTTTTCACCTGAGAGGGATAATACGAAAATTAGATCTTCCTCTGTAACATTTTCGATAATCCTTCTATATTCGGAAGAGTATATAGAACCTGGCAGAATGTGCACAGAACGACCACTCATCATAAAGAGCCGCTGTAATTCATTCGCTTGGTTTACTTGTGCAACGCCTGTTGACAAAATATAGATGTCTTTACATTCATCTAAAGCTTCATAAATAGAGTGTAGATCGACATTTTTCAAATACTCTACGGTTTTTTCTATATCTGTAATGACTTGATCAAATAATTCATGTGGTTCTTGGTAATCCATCTTTCTTGCTGCTTCTCGCTTAATATAATTCTTAAATTCACTAAAACCACTAAAGCCTAATTTTTGAGAAAAACGCAAGACAGAAGATTTTGATGTAAAACTGTTTTGTGCAACTTCATTGATTCCCATGCGACCAATCGTATCCTTGTGGTCAAGAACATATTTAGCAATATTCTCATCAATATCACTAAAGTGTTTGTAATTTTTATTAATGATTTCTTCAATCTTCAATTAAGGAACCTCCTGGTGCTAGAAAACTAGATAAGAAGAAAAAATTCTCTCCTCATCTAGTTTACCAAGTCAGTTATGATTAATGAAGTTCAGGCCAAAAATCTTTATTGGCTTCAATAAGGTTGTCCAAAATCTTCTTAGCGACACTTGCACTTGGAACTGTTTTCGATAGGGTAAGTGCTTGCCATAGTTTTTGATAAGATTGTTCCAAATATGCTTGTACGACTAATTTTTCTACAGAAACTTGTTGTTCAATCATTCCTTTTTGGAATTGTGGAATGATTCCCATTGCTAATGGTTCTACACCAGCTTTACTAACTAAACATGGAACTTCCACCATTGCCGTTGGATCGACGTTTGCAATGGCACCATTATTTTCTACAATTAATAGCATTCTTTCATAGGTGTTATAGGCTAATGCTCCCGCTAATTGCACGATAAATTCTGCATGTTCACCCGCTTCAATGCTTGTACCCTCTGCAGTACCAGCTTCAACAATTCGATTACATTCAGCAAATACATTTTTCTCACGATGGTTCATTACCTCGTTTGCACGTGTCCATTCAGGATTCGCATGCTCTACCACATAATCAGGATATAGGTAATATTTCAAGTACGTATTTGGCAGAGTATCAGGGTCTACCACATAAAGGTCTTTTGCTTTTTGGAACGTATCCATCCAGCTGGCTTCTTCAAGAAGTGGATTTTCATTATCCCCTTTAGGTCCATATCCCCATTCTCTTACATGTTCTTTAAGAGCAGGCATTAAATCGTTACCCTCTTTATCATGAATCTCAGTCCACCATCCGAAATGGTTAAGTCCGTAGTAACGGTCAACGATTGACTGTTCATCAATACCAAGAATCGTTGCCATTGATTTTTTAAGAGCTACTGGCATATCACAGATGTTGATAATTTTAGAATTTGGACGTAATATCCGTGTTGCTTCTGCGACAATAGATGCTGGGTTAGAATAGTTTAGCATCCATGCATCTGGAGAGTATTTTTCCATATAGTCAACTAGTTCAATAACTCCCGGGATAGAGCGCATACCGTATGCAATTCCGCCAGGGCCACATGTTTCTTGTCCTACAACCCCATATTTTAATGGAATCTTTTCATCTTGTTCACGCATCTTCAATCCGCCGACTCGGATATGCGCCATTACGAAGTCAACATCTTTGAATGCTTCTTCTGGATCCGTTGTTGCAACAAATTCAATTTCAGGAGCACGTTCTTTAATGATGATTTCACAAGCGTTAGCAACAATATCTTGACGACTTTTATCATTATCATATAATTTTAATTTTCTTATAGGAAATTTATCTTGATTTTCGATTAACATCATGACAATACCAGCTGTGTAAGTACTGCCTCCACCAGCAATTACTACGGAATTTTTCTTTTTCATCTTGAATCCCTCTTTCTGTAAATTGATAATTTCTATATTTACTGTATCTCATTGTTATTTCTTTGATAATAGTTTGGAAGACTCTTGGGAAAAGTTTCACCGACTGGTAGAAAACCTTTTCAAAAGAGGAATTATTTCATGAGCTCATCTATTTTATCGCGAACGTTTCCAACTGATAATCCGACAATCACTTGAACAGCTTTTTTATTTCTAACTAAACCATGTGCCCCATGAGAACGGAATACTTGATCACTTTTTACCTTTTCAGGATCTTTCACAGTTAACCGAAGACGGGTAGCACAGTTTGTAAGTTCTTCAATATTTTCTGCCCCGCCTAGGTCAGCTAAGAGGTTCGCAGCTTGTTCATCAAAAGAACCGCTGCCTTCTTTTTTACTAGATTCATTCCCGCCATTTTTCTTTTCACGGTAATCTGCTTTAGTAAATAGCTTACCTTCTTCAGAATCTGCTTCACGGCCCGGGGTTAAGAAATTATATTTAACGATTAAATATCGGAATAATATGACGTAGATTAAGGTAAATACTAGACCAACCCCGATTTGTACTAACCAGGTTGACCAGTGATTTGGCCAAGTGCTTGCCCATGTAATAGAAAAGTCAATTAAACCATTATAGAAGTTACCCGAAATCCCAAGCGCATACATGGTTGCTGTCATAATGCCAGCAAGCACAGCATGAATCGCAAATAAGACTGGTGCAATAAATAAGAATGTAAATTCAAGTGGCTCTGTAATACCAGTTAATACTGCAGTTATTGCAACTGGTAAAATAAGACCAATTGTCTTTTTACGTTTTTCTGGCTTACTTGCTAGAATAATAGCAATTGCAATACCTAATGATCCAAATACTTTTGTATTCCCGAACATCATGAATCCGCCACCTGGGAATAGAGTCGTCATTGACTCGGAAGAAGCAGCGATATCACCTAGATTTGTAAACCAACTAGTGAGGAGCCCCTCATTTGCAAAAGCAGGTCCATAAACGAATGGTTGCCACACAAAGTGATGTAGACCAGTTGGAATTAAAACTCTTTCTAAGAAGTTATACAGACCAACTCCAAGGACACCGGAAGTTTTCATGAAACCTTGTAAAGAACCAATCCATTCTTGAACAACCGGCCAAACAAGTACCGTTAATAAAGCAACTGGAATCATAACAAAGAAACCAATAACGGTGATAAGTGCACTACCTTGGAAGATTGCCAGTACTTCTGGTAATTTTTTATCGTAATAACGGTTGTGAATCCAAATGACAATCCCTGCTACAAAAAGTGCACCAATCATGCTCGTGTCAAGTGTTTTTACACCACCAATAGAAGCAAGTCCACTAGTTCCCCCTACTTCTTGAGTAAAATCAACCCCGAAATAGGAACCACCATTTGTTAATAAGGAATTAATAAACATATTGAAAAACATATAAATAACAAATGATTCTAAAGCAGCTCTACTTTTTGCCACTTTCGCAAGACCGATAGGCAGGCCGATTACGAATAGCAGTGGTATGTTTTGAAAAATAACATAACTTCCATCAAACACTAGCTTCCAAAAGATATACCAAAGAGAACCTTCTTTAGCGATCTCTCCAACAATTTCGGGATTAATTAATGTATTGGCAAGCCCCAGCAACAATCCCATGGCAGGCATAATTAGAACTGGAATAAACATAGCGCCGCCAAATCGCTGTAATTTTTGCATCATGTCTTACTCACTCCTCTGATCAATTTAATAGAAAGCGCTATCGATAAATGAATTATAGACCTATGAATTTTTTCGAACAATAGAGTTTACTAGACTTGGGAAAAGTTTCAAAGAGGGGGAAAGCTGTGGGGTCAGCCCCCACTTACGTCCTTTCTCTACATTTTGTAATAGGGGAAGGGTGGTGTTTTATTATGGAAATGAAAGCAAACGGATCTTGATAGAAAAAATTGTAACGTTTTATCTTCTTTTGTGGAAAACCACCAACTAGCGCATCAATCATGCTAAAGTGATCAAAACATATCTGAGGGGGATGGGGAATGCAGTTTATTGATAGTTTCGGTTGGGGCTTAAATATCATTCTAATGATTTGTTTTGTTATAGCATTATTGGCGGTAATGAGAAAACCGAAAGAAAACAGAAAGAACACAAAGAAGAAAATGTGAAGTAATATAGACCAAGGTGGCGGACAATCGAATTTGGGGTGATGAGTTAGAAGAAATGTCGTCGTGTATCGGGGTGACATATTTCGATGTATTTTATAATAGAAACTCTCTATTTGTCTGTGGTTGGGGCAGTTTTAATCAATCGTTTGTTTAGTATCAAAATGTGCCAATTTTTGTAGATTAATAGTTCTTATAAGTTAATATTGAAGACAATTATCGAAAATGGAGACCTATCACCGACAGGGATTTTTCTGACAAACTGGCCAGAGTGTGTTTAACATAAGGGTTTTGGCCGCATTTAATCAAACGATTAGTTAGTAAATTTTTTGTTAATCAAACGTTTGATTGGATTTGCTGCTTTTATTGTTAAAGAGCGGGTTTAGTGATTTTTTGGGTGCGAAGCTTGCCGAAAGGTAGTTTGGTAATAACGAGTGAAAAGTGATTCGGCTTCGCTACTCACTAGGGGAAGAGATGGTTCTTAACATAAGCACTTGTGAATTTCAGGGTCAGAATTGATATTTAGTTATCAGAAGTTTATTTTACCAAGTAGCCATTTGGATGCAGATTTCGCCATTATTTTTAGGATGTTGGAAGGGAAAGTTCAAGGTTGGAGCGGGATAAGGTCCATTTCAATCAAATGTTTAAGTAATAGCGGAATTAGGGGGAATAGATAGAATCATGTATGATCACGTGAAACCAGTTAAAATGTGCAATTTTATGGGAGATTATCTCTAAATTTCACTTGTGAATCTTGACAATTTTCTTTTCAAATTTGCTAAGAGAATCCTTATAGATCCATACTTTAATGCTGTTTCAATCAAATGTTTGAATAGTATAGCATATAAGGAATTAAGTCGAATGGGTGTCGCTTAAAGGAGAAAAATTTGCCTTCGCCGCAATTCATTAAGAATCTATCTAAAAACGTAAAAATCGCCTCCTAAATTCATTTTTGGAGGCATTTTTGATGTCCTTTATAAAAGTCGATATGGACCTTAGAATTTTGTTTGTCTTTGAATCTTCAAAAAACTCTTACAATTATTTGACGTACCCTTTACATTCTTAAGCTATTATTTTTTTAATAGGAAAATCAAATGAGGTGGAAAAATGGAAAGCAAGAGAAAATGGCGTAAAGCCTTTGCCGTTGCAGCGTTAGCAACTTTCGTTGTTGGTTCAACCGCTGCTTTTGAAACAGATTCATCTGCTGCACAACCCAATAAGAAGCAGGGCATTGTGAAGGACTATCTCCCTCTTGGAGATGCTGCATTACCTGAGCATCGGACGGTTGAGCATCCGGCTAAGGGAGTAACCATCACTTCCGTTACCCGTGGATTCGCGGATAGCAATGCGTTTTTTACTGTAACGGTAGCCTCCGTAAAGGACAGGGATACGGCGGTCAAAATGACAGATCTCCTAAAGCAGGCAGGCTTGGATGCACGTATGGAGACTCTGACCGAACGCGCACCTGATGATCCAGCTGAGGGTCCATTGGGTTACCGAGTTCGTGTAGGCATGTTTAATGATAAGGATTCAGCAACGAAGATGGTGAATAAGATTAAAGAAGCAAATATTGTTGTGAATGGCTCAAAGCTTGGCGGATCCGTACAGTATAGCGGAGAAGACGGAGGCGCTACCACAGGGCCATGGGAAGTAAGAATTTTGACCATTGATCCGAAGCAATATCGCGGAGAACTTCAAGTTGCCCTTGCGACACCAGATGGGACAGGCAGTGAAACGGTATCATCCATTGTCAAGCGTACGGGCGCACTAATTGGTACAAATGCCAGCTATTTTGTCACGAAGGATAGTAATGGTACAACAGGTGATGTCGCCGGACTTTCCATGATTAACGGACGTCTTGTTAGTGAGGCAGTAAACAATACTGGCAGCTTTGTATTATCCAATCTTAATGGACAAGGAGCTAAGATTGAAAAATTGTCGACAGAGATATCTGTTCATTCATCTGACGGATCTGCGGAGGTCATTGATGGAGTCAATCGCAAACCAGGACTTATTTTAAACTGTGGTGGTGTGAATGATACGCCTACCAATCAGCCAAAACATGATTTTTTATGTACCGATTCAGATGAAATCATCTATTTTACAAAGGATTTCGGTCAACGTGCAGATGCTGGAATGGGTGTGCAGGTGAATCTTGACAAGAATGGTAAAGTAATTTCGTTAGCCGAAGAGCGTGGCGGAACGATTCCAGAGGAAGGTATCATTCTCCAGGGTATTGGCAAAGGCGCTGATTGGCTGCGCGACCACGCAAAGGTTGGCTTAAAGCTGAAAATTGACCAAGAAGTAAAAACAGCTGATGGGAAGCCGCTTCAAATTAACAAGCATACGAGTATTGTAAGCGGTGGTCCGATCCTGCTCAAGGATGGGAAACCGATTGTTGACGCAACCGCTGAGGGCTTCAATTGGTCCGAAAGCACGTTCTACTATGACTTTGGCGTACGCCGTCACCCTAGAACCATTGCTGGAAAAACTCCAGATGGTAAGATTATCATTGTGGTGGCCGACGGACGGCTTCCGGGTGTTGCGGCCGGACTCAACTTTAAAGAAGAAGTGGAATTGATGAAAAGCCTCGGTGTTTCGGATGCTGTAAATCTTGATGGCGGCGGCTCCTCTACTTTTGTTGGCCCAGACGGCCTGCGCGGGCACCCTTCAGATGGTCAAGAACGACCAACAGGCGATGCTTTGCTTGTTATTCCAAAATAAGGAATTTGGAATTGACGTATGAGTTGGCATACGTCTTTTTCTTTATTTATCAAGGTTTCTGCGGAATTTCTTTCACTTTGACAAAGCAATTGACACAATTATTATGATGGACAATGAGTATTGTAGATTTAAAAGAGAGGGTCAAAACTTCTGGCATTTGTAATGCCGTTTTGAGTACCCATTTTATTTGCTACTTCACGCATCTATTGTCTAGAGGGGTCCGCACTTATCGGATGGGAGAACAGGTTATGCACCCTATCTGATTAATAGAAGGAGAAATTCCGCTTAATTGGTAATTATTATTAAAAATGGCTTAAATAGAAGGAGAAATTCCGCCTATTGACTCGATAAACAGTCAAGTCCTTGATTTTGTGTAAATTTGCTAAACAATGTTTTTAACCAAATTTTGTTATGTCAAATATATATGATCAGCCACTTATCCCCTTAACATTTTTCGAGCGTTACTTCCATGGGTTTCAATCTCCATATCCAGTCAAGGGTGTCAAAGGCGGTTTTTCCTTTGATACCCTTGACTGGATATGGAATAATCCATAATTGGAAGTACGTTGAAAATTAAACATCTACCTTTTAATAGATTTCTGCTTCGAATAATTGGTTTCTTGATAGTGCATTAAAACAGCTCCTACTAAACGAAAAGCAGATTGTGTATTAGGGTAAATTCGAATTACCTTTTCTCTTCTTCGGACTTCCTGATTTAATCGCTCAAGAGAATTTGTACTACGGATATGACAACGGATATCTTCTTGGAATTCCATATATTGTATGGTATCTTCGAAACCATCATCTAATATTTTCAGAGCTTGTTCGTATTTAAGATTGTCCCCAAACTGACTCATCAGTTCACCTTTAAAATTCCGCATATCCTCAATTGTGACTGCATCAAAAATACGCTTAATCATCATACGTATTTCCGCTGAGTCCTTTTTTGGAAGCCTTTCTATGATATTACGTTTAAAATGGACGTTACACCTTTGCCAGCTAGTCCCAATAAATTCACGTTGAATCGCTTTTTGAAGCCCCTGGTGAGCATCTGAAATGACTAGCTTTGGGGATTGAAGACCACGTGATTTTAGTTGTTGGAGAAAGCGACTCCAACTTTCATAACTCTCAGCGTGATCCACACTTAACCCAAGAATTTCACGTGTTTTGCTTTCAGTGATTGCAGTGGCTATATAAACAGCCTTAGAGACGACACGATGATGTTCACGAACTTTTATATACATGGCATCTACAAAAACAAAAGGATAATACCTTAAATTTAAGGGCCGTTTGGCCCAGTCATTAATAATAGGATCAAGCTTTTGAGTAAGTGAAGAAACAAACGATTTTGACTTACTTTCACCACAAAGTTGTTCCACAATATGTGTAACTTTACGTGTAGAAACGCCATTGATAACCATCTCTAGCATAGAGAGTACTAACGCCTGGTCACAACGTGCATATTTCTCAAAAACCGTAGGTGAAAACTCACCATTTCGAGTCCTAGGAACCTTAAGTTTTATCTTACCGATACTCATCGTTAACTCACGTTCGTAGTAGCCATTTCGGTAATCACGACGCTCAACAGAGCGTTCATATGCAGCGGCGTGTAAGTAATCATTTCTTTCTTTCTCCATGTACTCATTCAAAACCAGAACAACAGCTGATTTAACAACGTTATCTATATTTGAATTCATTACTGAGTCTTTTAAAAGTTCCAAATCTAGGCTAAACTGTAATTGGGTCATTTTTATTCCTCTTTTCTATGTTTATCGTGGTTGTTAAACATTGTAGCCAAGTAGGATAAAAATGACCCTTTTCTTTTTACACAATTATACGGACTTAATCCGATAAACCCGAAAATGGGGGATTTTTCTTTGCATAGTCGGAAAACCTCCGCTTATTTAGCCTGAAACGAGCTCGATTTTGAATTTAACCGGAGAATCTCCGCTTATTTTACTTTTGCTGGTTACTCGATTAAGGACAAGACATCCTAATTAAAAGGGAACTCAAAAATCCAAGAGACCCATTACTGCGGACCTTTTCACAAGTAAGTGTGGCTTTATATAAATAAGGGTTTTGTATTCCTAATAAAGAAACTCGCCAATTATGATGCCAATACGACTGTCATTTCGGCACGTATTTTAAGAAAAGCACCTCTAAAGTGAACCCTTTATTGAATAAAACTGTGCGCCTTTTCTTTAATCGGGCGCTATCCTGTGCGCTCATTTTTATTTAAGGGCCAGACGTTTTTATCTTATTGAAGTAACAGGGAAGAATAGTTTAATAAGGAAATGTACAAAGGGACATAGATCCAAAAAGGATTTATGCCCTTATTCATTGAAAGATTCGAGAGGATGGGAACATATATGCAAAAAAGAGCATTGGTTTTGTGATGCTTTAATCATAGTATTTGTTAGCCGACGATTAGTTAATTACTTTTTACCAGGCATTGATGCTTTGACATTAAATGCTTTATCGATTATATCTCTGTTTGTATATGTTGGGTTATGGAGAATCATAAGTTTTATGAAATTCAAAAAGGTATATAACTCACATGTAGCCATGTAAGTCTTTGAGTAATAATTTCATTATTAATTTTTTGTTGAAGTTATTATGCTTACGAAGCAGGTTACGCATTGCTTATCACGAATCTGTTCACACTCAAAATAAGGGTCAGCCCCCAATTAGTTCAATATAAAAGAAGTGCCCTTGCGGTGAATCATGCAGGGGCACTTTGTTTCAAAAGTCATCCATTTTTTTCTTCAAATCAGTAACCGTACCAACCGTTGTAATCATAGTAATCGTAGTAACCACTGTAACAGCCGTAACAGCTAAAACAACCAAAACAGCCAAAGCAGCCAAAACAGCGAAAACCACCACAGCGAAAGCCTCCGCAACGCACACCGCCGCCGCAACGCACTCCGCCTCCGCAAGGCATACCGCCGCCGCAGCGCATTCCGCCTCCGCCTCCGCAACGCATACCTCCCCCGCCAAAATGACGCGGATCATTGAGGCTTGGATCAATCGGATTTACCTCACTGACTTGGAAATTATCCATTCCCAAAGTTTGAAGCTGATTTTGAAAATTTTGCATTTTATCCTCCCCTGTTTATTTAATTATTAGATTAAACTGACTTCTAACAAAAGATTTATACGAAGAGACTTTGTCAGCTTTGTGTATATAAGAGATACTCCGTGTATTCCCTAAGACAAAATATGATTCCTTTTAGGCCGCTGTTACTGATTTAAGAGCCTATTTTAAGATAAAGGGCCTGCGGGGTCAGACCCCCGCCCAGCTAAAGTTTAATGCGGTAAAATATATTTGGTTTGTTGAAACCCTTTTAGGCCTGCATTATCCAGCAAATCAATTACTTCAAAACAGTTTTTATGGTATGTTTGTCATAGTATCTTCTTATAATTGGGATTTGGACAGGACAACTTCACCTTTCGCCCAATGATAAGGATTTTTTAATTTATTTAATGCATGGCATGTTAACGTTTATTAAATGTTAAAAGTATGGAAATAGGAATGGTATACAGAAAAGAGGGATACCTATGTTTTCAAAGCGCCAAATTGAAATTTTGTCATCTTTGTCGAAAACAAAGGAGCCTGTTACGGCGGAATGGCTGGCCAAAGAAATTGGGGTCAGTGATCGGACGATTCGGACTGAGATTAAAGCAATGCAGCCTGAATGTCCCAAGTTAGGTGTTGCCATTGAATCCATTCGCGGTACAGGTTATTCACTGCGGATTCTTGACCAGCACGTATTTTTAAATGAATTCAGGCATTTAATCCAAGAGCCAATTGTTGAAACCGGTTACGATTTTTCTGTTCAAGAGGACCGGGTCACCTATTTATTAAAGCGGCTATTATTGGAAAAGGACCCGATTAAATTAGAGAGTTTTGAAGATGAATTATTTGTATCAAAATCAACGATTCAAAATGATATAAAAGTTGTGCGGCAAATCCTTGAAAAATATCAATTGAGCTTGGTCAATCGACCGCATTATGGGACACAAGTCGAAGGCGACGAATATATGAAAAGGTTATGCTTGTCCAATAATATTTTCAACCGCCAGGATGATGTAAGTTTTCATATTGGGCCGGATTTTTTGTTAGATCCAGATTTATTCAACAAGATTAAAGAAATTCTTGTTAAAAAGGTGAATGAGTATAAAATAGAAATCTCTGATATCTCGCTTGAAAATTTAGCTACCCACATTGCCATCGCCTGTAAAAGAATTGAGGAAGGCTTTGTCATCGAACAGTTAGCGCCGCCATTTGCAGAAGAACATCCTTTTGAGAAAATTGTCGCTGCGGAAATTGTGGCTGAAGTCCAGACCTATACTGGTTTTATCTTTCCAAAGTCGGAAATTGATTATATCATTGTCCATTTGTTAGGTACAAAGCTGTTGCATACAGAGGAATTGACGGGATTTAGCGAATTTGATGAGGTAGGAAGCATTGTACAGTGCATGTTAAACAAATTGCAGACCAAATTAAATTGGGATTTTCATGAGGATCACGAATTCATTCAAGCGTTGACATTGCATATTCGCCCGGCGATGAATCGGCTGCGATACCATATGAATATTCGAAATCCTCTGTTGCATGACATTAAAGTAAAATATCCGAGTGCCTTTGAAGGAGCGGTCATTGCCAGCACATGTATTGAAGAGTATTTGTCGAAGGACGCTGGCGAACATGAAATTGCCTACATTGCCTTGCATATTGGTGTGGCGCTGGAACGGATGAAAGGTAAGCAAAGAAAGGTCAAAAGGGTCATTGTCGTGTGCGCTTCAGGTGTGGGGAGTGCGAAATTGCTTTATTACCGATTGCAGCATTTGTTTGAGCAGGAGCTGGAAATTGTTGCTTCGACGAACTACTATAAGCTGGCCGAATATGATTTATCGACGATTGATTTTATTATTAGTACCATTCCGATTAAGGAAGACTTAGGCGTGCCGGTTCAAGTGGTTAATACATTTTTGGGTGATGAAGATGTAGGGGAGATAAAAAAACATCTAGACAGATCCAATCAGCAAGGAGCTTCACGCTATTTAGATGCCTCGAGGGTATTTCTTCATCAAGACTTGGACGATAAGGAAAGTGTGATTCGTTTTTTATGCCAGAAATTATATCAACAAGGTCTTGTGACAAAGGAGTATGTAAACAATGTGTTAGAAAGAGAAGCGGCTGCACCTACCAGCTTTGGCAATTTAGTGGCGATTCCCCATCCATTAACACCAGTAACAGAGGAAACATTCTGGACTGTTTGCACGCTCAAGCGCCCCATTCCTTGGCATGATCAGCGGATGGTGCAATTTGTTTGTTTATTAAATATTCAAAAAGACCCTAAAGGGGACTTGGAGAACATGTATAAAAAACTGATTAAAATCGTTGAGAATAAAACACTGGTACAAAAAATCATTAAGTGCAGATCTGCCAGCGAAGTAATTGACATTTTACATGAAAAAATATAAAGCAACATGCCGATTGCGAAGAAGCAATCGGCTTTTTGCTGTTGCTTTATCGGGGCTTGGGATAAGAATAATATATATGCAAATTCTACCGATGTAACCGTTTCCGTTGTGTAACGGAAAATGATTGGCTTCAAAGTAAAGAGCTATTATCATACCATTAAGCCATAAGGTACTTTAATATATTCCACTTAGGAGGAAATAGATATGAAAACGATTATGTTGGTTTGTTCAGCAGGAATGTCAACAAGTCTTTTAGTGACAAAAATGGAGCAGGCAGCAAAGGATATGGGAGAAGAAGTTAAAATTTTCGCTGTTTCGGAAGCAGAGGCGAATAGACATTTCGATGAAATTGATGTGCTATTGCTTGGCCCGCAGGTTCGCTTTTTAAAAGGGAAAATTGAAAAGGCTGTCGCAGGGAAAAACATTCCGGTTGATGTGATTGACACCGTCGCCTATGGAATGATGAACGGACAAGCCGTATTAACAAAAGCATTATCTTTATGATATGAAGCGTGGGGGGGTTCACATGAATAAATTTATTGAAATTGCCGGACGAATTGGAGCGCAGCGCCATCTGGTTGCAATTCGTGATGGTTTTGTCATTTTAATGCCGTTAATGATTTTAGGATCAATGGTCGTACTTATCAATAATTTACCGATTGACGCCTATCAAAATTTTATGAACGCTGTCTTTCATGGTGATACATGGAAGCAATTTGGCGGTAGTGTTTGGACTGGGACGTTTGGAATTGTTTCGTTATTGGTTGCCTTTTCGATTGCCTATCAGCTGGCACGTTCTTATGATAAGGATGGTCTTTCTACGGGGATTGTCGCTTTTGCCGCATTAGCAACGATTATGCAGCCAATCAGTGAAGGCTCTGGACTGCCTTTAGTATGGGCAGGTGCTCAAGGGTTATTTATCGCGATTATTACAGCGCTAGTTTCTACTGAAATTTTCACAAGGTTGTTAGGAAATAAACGACTGATGATGAAAATGCCTGAAACGGTACCGCCTGCTGTAGCTAAATCCTTTTCTGCCCTATTTCCGGCGATGATCACTCTATCTATCTTTGGTCTCGTTAAAGTTCTCATGCTTGTAGGTGGCATTCCGGATATTCATCAAGCGTTTTATGATGCTCTGCAAGCGCCAATCTCAAAATTGGCGAACACACTTGGATCAGCCATTGTTGTTGCTCTATTAATTCACGTCCTTTGGTTTTTTGGCTTGCATGGTTCAAATATCATGGAGCCGATTATGCAAACCGTTTATTTACCGGCAATTGAAGCCAACTCAAAAGCATTGGCGGCGGGTCAAGAAATCCCGTATATTGTCACAAAGCCATTCTTTGATGCCTTTATGTATTTAGGCGGAACAGGTGCAACACTTGCTTTAATTATCGCTGTGTTTATTGCGGGTCGCCGGCATAAACATTATCGGAACATTTCCGGTTTAGGTGCGGCACCAGCTTTATTTAATATTAACGAACCGATTTTGTTTGGCTTCCCGATCGTGTTAAATCCGTTGTTAATCATTCCGTTTATTTTATCACCGGTGGTCTTAACTATCTTTAGTTACTTGGTGATTGCTGCAGGTATTGTACCGAAAACGGTCGCCTTTATTCCTTGGACGACACCGCCTATTATTGGAGGGTTTTTAGCGACAGGTTCTTGGCGAGGGGCTGCTTTGGCACTGGTGAATCTCATTATCGCTGTGGTTATTTATATTCCATTTATTAAAATTGCGGAGAGAGCTGAAGTGAAGAAGCTTCAAGAACAAGAAAAGGGAAATCTAACAGCCTAGATTGTGTAGCAAGGAGTCTTGAACAATGAATTTAGAAGAGCAAATTATGAAAATCATCCTTTATAGCGGGAATGCAAAAAGCACCGCCTTTGAAGCAATCTACGCAGCTAAGGAGCAGAATATCACATTAGCCAGAGAATGTATGGAAAAGGCAAATCAAGAGCTTGTCAACGCGCATCATGTACAAACATCTTTAATTCAATCAGAAGTACGTGGCGAGAAAACGGAGGTCTCCCTGCTGCTCATTCATGCACAGGACCATCTAATGAATGCGATTACGTTTAAAGACCTAGCCAATGAATTTGTTGATTTATATGAGACGTTAAAAAAATAAATATTGTTGGCTATGGTTAAGATGCATGTTGAAGGTCAACGGAGTCTTTAACCATAGCCTTTCTTTAATATGGGAAATTGGAGGGAGAAAAATGAAAATTGCGGTTATTGGTGGAGGAAGTAGCTATACACCTGAACTAATTGAAGGGTTTATTCTCCGTGCAGATAAACTTAAAATAGATGAAATTGTTCTAGTTGATATCGAAGCGGGAAAAGAAAAGTTGGAGATCGTCGGAGGACTCGCCAAAAGAATGATCAAGAAGAGTGGGCTGCCAATCAAAGTTGAGTTGACGTTTGATCGGATCAATGCGATCACAAACGCAGATTTTGTGTTGACCCAGTTCCGTGTCGGTGGTCTTGATGCAAGAGCAAGTGATGAACGTATTCCCCTTGAATACAATGTGATCGGTCAGGAAACTACAGGTCCTGGGGGATTTGCTAAAGCTCTCCGCACCATTCCAGTTATTCTTGACATTTGTAAAGAGATTGAAGAATATTCCAATGATGCATGGTTAATTAACTTTACGAATCCAGCGGGAATGGTAGCAGAGGCAGTTCATAAATACTCGTCTGTAAAGGCGATCGGGTTATGTAATGTCCCTATTAATATGAAACAAATGGCCGCCAATATTTTAGAGGTCAATCGCGACGATGTAAATATGTCATTTGCAGGGTTAAATCACTTAGTCTATGCCACAACCGTTCATGTTAATGGGAAAGATGCCATGGATCCTTTAATTGATGGGATTATTGAAGGGAAAAACATGAACATGCGAAATATTCATGATGCCCCGTGGGAAGAGGAATTTTTAAAAGCGCTAAGAGTCCTTCCATGTCCATATCATCGCTATTACTACATGATGGATGAAATGTTGGCAGAAGAAAAGGAAGCCGCTGGGTTGAGAGGAACCCGTGCCGAACAAGTGAAGGAAATCGAAAAAGCTTTATTTGAAACATATAAAAATCCTTCATTAGATGTGAAGCCAAAGGAATTGGAAGAACGCGGCGGTTCTTTATATTCAGAAGCGGCCGTTTCACTCATTACATCCATTGTGACAAATGACCATGCCCTACATACCGTCAACGTGCCAAACAACGGGACGATTTCACAGCTCCCTGATGATGCTGTGATTGAAGTAACGTGCGTCGTGACGAGTGAAGGACCAAAACCTTTACAAGTAGGGAAATTACCTGCTGAAATCATTGGGTTAATTCAGCAGGTCAAGGCCTTTGAGCAGTTAACCATTGAAGCAGCGGCTACTGGTGATCGGCAAAAGGCGCTGCTGGCGTTAGTGAACAACCCATTCGTTCCGTCCAGCAAGGTGGCCAAGCAGCTGTTAAACGATATTTTAGAAGCAAACAAGGAATATTTACCACAATTTCTCGTTAGGAGCGAGATCCATTGAGAAGACTTGGAATTGCGATTTACCCGCAGTATGGTACGGAAAATGAGCAAATGACTTATATGGAAAAAGCAAGTGCCTACGGATTTTCAAGAATCTTCACCTGTTTAATGTCGGCAAAAGATGAAAAGGATGTCCAGCAGCTCAAGGCATTGGTTGAAAGGGCGAATCAGCTGGGGTTTGAAGTAATCGCCGATATTAGTCCATCCGTGTTTCAGGACCTGCATCTTTCTTACAAAGATTTATCGTATTTCAAAGAGCTTGGTCTTTCGGGGCTGCGTTTGGACTTAGGTTTTTCAGGATTAGAAGAAAGTGTTATGTCTATGAATGAGCATGGCTTAAGTATTGAATTAAATATGAGTCAGGGGACGCGGTATTTAGAGCAAATTCTTTCTTATCAGCCAAATAAGCATCAAATAATTGGCTGTCATAACTTTTACCCTAGGCGTTACACCGGTTTATCCAGAGAACATTTTATTCATTGCTCCCGACAGTTTAAAGAACATGGGATTCGGACTGCGGCCATGATTTCTTCGAAAGCGGCCATGTTTGGTCCATGGCCTGTCCAGGAGGGGCTGCCCACTCTTGAGGAACATCGCGGTTTACCAATTGATATTCAAGCAAAGGATCTGTTTCAGACGGATCTGATTGACGATGTGATTATCGGGAACGCCTTTGCCTCTGAAGAAGAATTGCAGCTTCTCTCCTCGATGAACCGGTACATGCTGGAATTTAAGGTTGAATTTAAAGACGATGCGACCAATACAGAAAGAGAGATTGTGTTGGCAAGCCAACATGTCAATCGTGGAGATGTCTCCTCCTATGTGATTCGTTCAACGGAAAGTCGTGTCCACTATCAACATGAGGAATTTCCTCCTCATGATACAAATTTGATTGCACGTGGAAGTGTGACCATTGATAACTCTGATTATGAGCGCTACAAAGGAGAAATGCACATCGCCCTTCAGGATATGGAAAACAGCGGGAAAACCAACATTGTAGCCACGATTGATCCAAACGAACAATTTATCCTTGATCGTATCCGGCCATGGCAAAAGTTCAAATTGATTGAAAAATGATTGGACCATAACTTGAAAATAAAAAATGAACCAGGCAATTTCCTCTGTGCTTGGTTCTTTCAGTAGGAGGAATTGGAAATGGAGAATATTGACTATATCTTTCCAAAAGATTTTTGGTGGGGATCTGCAACTTCCGCGACACAAATGGAAGGTGCTGCCTCCATCGATGGCAAAGGAATGAATATTTGGGATTATTGGTATGAAATAGAGCCGAATCGCTTTTTTGATGGTGTAGGGCCTGCGAACACATCGCAATTTTATGAAAAATATAAAAAGGATATTCAGCTTTTAAAAGAAACTGGACATAATAGCTTTCGGATGTCCATTTCTTGGTCACGGCTTATACCAGGTGGCCGTGGTGAGGTAAATCAACAGGCAGTTGCATTCTATAATAACGTGATTGATGAGTTACTCCGCCATGAGATTGAACCTTTCGTGAATCTTTACCATTTTGATATGCCGTATGAGATGCAAGAGCTCGGAGGCTGGGAAAGTAGAGAAGTGGTTCGTGCCTATGCTGATTTTGCTTCAGCTGCCTTTGATTTATTTGGCGATCGTGTCAAGAAGTGGTTTACTCATAACGAACCAATTGTCCCAGTTGAGATGGGCTATTTATATGGTGCCCACTACCCTGATGTCTGCGACTTCCAAAAGGCTGTCCAAGTGGCTTATCATTCGATGCTTGCAAGTGCCAAGGCGATTGAGGCCTATCGGAAAAAGAAGTTGGACGGGAAAATTGGAATTATTTTGAATCTGACACCATCGTACCCGAGAAGCCAACATCCTGCCGATCTGAAAGCTGCAGCAATTGCCGATGCCTTCTTTAACCGGTCGTTCCTGGATCCTTCTGTAAAAGGCACATACCCTGAGGATCTTGTGGAATTGATTAAAGCGGAAGGGTTTATGCCAAAGATAGAACAGGGTGACCTTGAGACAATTCGTGCAAATACAGTCGATATACTTGGGATCAATTATTATCAGCCAAGGCGTGTAAAGGCAAAGGAAAACATGCCAAATCCATATGCCCCATTTATGCCTGAACGCTACTTTGATTACTATGACATGCCGGGGAAAAAAATCAACCCTCACCGTGGATGGGAAATCTATGCTAAAGGAATTTACGACATTCTAATCAACCTGAAAGATAACTATAACAATATCGAGTGCTTTATTTCGGAAAATGGCATGGGGGTTGAAGGTGAAGAACGCTTCATAGATGAACAAGGTATGATCCAAGATGATTATCGAATTGAATTTTACAAAGATCACTTGAAATGGATTCATCAAGCCATCCAGGAAGGCGTCAATGTGAAAGGCTATCATGTCTGGACCTTTATGGACAACTGGTCCTGGTTGAATGCCTATAAAAATCGTTATGGACTCGTTTCAGTTGATATTCATGGAGACGGCTCGCGGACGATTAAGAAGAGTGGGCAGTGGTTTAGGCAGCTGGCCGATCATAATGGGTTTTGATCATACCTAAAATATTTGTTCATTAGAGTCAAGGGATTAAGGCGAATGGATGTCTCTTAAAGGAGAAAAATTGGTCTTTGCCGCAATTTATAAAGAAACTATCTAAAAGGTAAAAACCGCCGCCAAAATTAACTTTTGGCGGATTTTTTGATGTTTTTCGAGTCAAAAACGCCATCAAAAAAGAAACTGCTGAACAAATAGGAAAAGAAATCAGATTGCCCTCTTACAAGCCTTTTGCCCTTATTTACCCGCAGATGACTCCGGAATGACTTATTGCTCATATAGGAAACCTCATTTAGAAAGATATTGCTTTATCCAACCTAGTTCACCTATTTCTCCCTTTTCAAATTAAGATGTAATTGTAATCTAAAATAGTATGATAATATTATACATGGGAAATTTAAACCATATTATTAAAGTAAAATAAGAAATTTCTAATAAACTATCAAAAAAGGGGTATATATGAAGGGATTTTATACTCAAATAAATAAAAAAGTATACTATATTACAATGTTAACTTTTATAACCATTATGATAATGGGGTTATTTATTGGTAATCCACGTATAGGTGGGCATGGGGGCGGCTTTATCTTACATGTTACACTTGTGGTCATTCTATCTGTCTGTTTATTACTTTATCCTAGATTTGTAACCCATGTTTTTAGAATAATCATAATAATAGTAGCGTCCGTTTACTTTTATACACTTTTCTTTTTATATCCAGAGACTGGGTCCGACTTTATCTTTCTATGTTTAATTCCAATAATCTCTATCTTGTTTTTTGATGCAAAACTCTTTTACTTTTCTTTACTATTAAGCAGTATATCAATAATATTTACTTTTAGTTATATTATGCTACTTGATCAAGGCAATCTATTCTACTTTATAAAACAAGATTTAACAGGAAATGTTATAAACTTTATAGGTAGTCAAGTGATTATCTATTGTGTATTTTATTTATCGTATGGACGAATTAAAAAACAGCAATTATATTATGAACAAATAAAACAGACAGAGCGTTTGAAGATATCTGGCCAACTAGCAGCTGCTGTTGCTCATGAAATCAGAAATCCTTTGACAGTTGTTAAAGGATTTTTGCAGCTAAACGAAAAAGATCCATCAGTTAGTGATGATATAAAGAGACACTATACTTTGATGATTGGTGAATTGAATGCTGCTGAGCACGTGATTTCTCAATTGTTATCTGTTGCAAAGCCTAATAATGATCAAGAAACGGAAACTGTGAATGTAAAGAATGTTCTTCAGACTGTAACAGATTTACTTCATTCATATGGACTTTTGCGTGAGAATAATATCGAATTAAATGCAATAGAAGATTGTATTATCGTCGCAAACCCCATAGAATTTAAACAATTATTAATAAATATAATTAAAAACGCAATAGAGGCCTCCGAAATAGGTGATTCGGTGGAGATAACGGCTAATATGAAGAATGATTTTGTTGAGATTAAAGTAATCGATTATGGACAAGGAATGTCAGAAGCAGAAGTAGGGTCTTTAGGTACTCCTTTTTACTCTTTAAAAAGTAAAGGGACGGGACTAGGTATGATGATTTGCTACAATATTGCAGCAAAATATAAAGGAACAATAGATTTCCAAAGTTCGAAAGGTGAAGGTACTACGGTTACTATTCGCTTTCCATCAAAGAATGTCTAATATATTTTTTAGTATTAGCACAATGCGAACGAAAACAGACCCCGGTGAATACATTTCACTGGGGTCTGTTTTGATTAAAGGGAGAATGTCCCACTCATTTTTTTCGATCTGATCATGCTTCTGATTTTTGAAAAAACTAGGCGGCAGTTGTGTTTTCTCTTGTTATGGCCGGTCTAGTCAAAGAAAATACGGCACATAGTAACGAGATCAGGACAATGACACTTCCAAACCAAGCTGTGCTGGAAACAGTGCCGGTTTGGTTTAAAACGAGGCCGCCAATTGCTGACCCGAGAGAAATACCTATTTGCAATGCGGAATTATTAAAGCTTTGCTGTATATCGGACGTAGCAGGGTCTGTTTGAATCAAATAGCTTTGTTGCGGCGGTGCCAAACTCCAACTTAGTGCTGCCCAAACCATCATCACCGGAATGAATAAGACAAGTGAAAAAGTGGTTAATGGCAATAAGCTAAGTACAATAGCAAAGGCACTAATGACGATGATGATGCTTTTGCGAGAGCCAATCCTATCCGAAAGTGTGCCGCCGAATGCGCCCCCGCCTACAGCAGCAATACCAAATACAAAATAGCAGATACTGATCCAATAAGAATTCAGATGAAGATTTGTTTCCAAAAATGGTGTGAAATAAGCATAAACCGTATAATGACCCGCTAGCATAAACAGGGTAGCAAGATGGGCACTGCCAATTTTCGCGCTAGCTACTGCTTTTAATTGTTCTGAAAGTGGAATCGTCCTTTCTCCAGGAATGCGCTCCAAATAGAGTGAAATAAGCACCATTGACCCGATTGATAACACAGCGATTCCAAGGAAGATCACGCGCCAGCCAACTGTATTGGTAATGAGGATTCCTAACGGTACGCCCAACACAAGTGACGAACTAATACCCATATAAATGAGACCCAAAGCCTTTGCTCGGTGAGAAGGGGCAACAACCTTTGCAGCAATAGTCAAGGAAAGTACAACGATAAGTGCGGTACTCAATGCCGTCAACACCCTTGCAATCATCATAAAGGTAAAATTCGGGCTGAAATAGGTCATGACATTACCGAGGAAAAAAACGAACAAGGAAGCAAGATACAATTTCTTGCGTTCGATTTTGCTGGTTAATACAAGCAAAACAGGCCCGGCAATAGCATAGATAAGCGCGAACACCGTGATGAGCTGTCCGGCTGTGCTTAATGATATGTTAAAATCGTCGGCGATGGTTGGCAAAATCCCACCTACTATTAATTCTACTAATCCAACGGCGACCGTCGATAAGGCTAGTATATAAACTTTAAAATTCATAGTCTGTTTCATCCTTTCTTCATGATTAATCGTAAAAGAATTTGGTCTTGATGGTTTTTTTTGGAAAATAAAAAAATCCTGATTACAGAAAAGGAATAAATTCTTTTTCTGTAATCAGGATTTTTATGGTTCCTGGTAGAGACCCTCAAGCCATATTCTAGAGGTTATACAGGTAAATATTTAGTTAATAATGAATACCTAGAGAATATTACTACGCTTCATGAAATTTTTCAAGTGTAAATTTTTTCAATACTGAATCAATGGAAAGCTGCATGCATTGAAGTGACAATCCATTCCAGGGTCGCTTTTCAGTAAAATACTCCTTTAAAAATTAGCTTATTAAACAGATGGCACCTTTATTTCTACTATAAAGCTGCCTTAGGGCGGCTTTTAGTGAAGATTTGTGTCATTTTTATTAAAATAAAAGACCAGTATAAAATAACTCAAACGTAAGTGATAAAATCAGTTGTGTGAGAAGCCAATAACCTTTATTGAAGCCCATCACCCCCTTGTTTAACTGAAATTTGGAAATCGCCATGTAAAAAGGTAAAATAAATGCCAATCATATTTCACAAGGATTTCACATTTGTGATTTATACTCAATTCATGAACGAGGTTACTCCACAGAGGAGTGATTATCAAAATGGATAAGGGTGGAAACGATGAAACATAAATCTTTACTGATACTATTTATAGTATCTATCATGGCAATTGCCGCGGGATGCGGAACCAGTAAGGAAAAAGACACTAGCAGTCAAAATCAACAGGCGCCGGAAATGGTTGACGTTGGATTAAAAATCAATCCGGAAAATCCACAGCCAAATAAAGAGGTAACATTCAGTGCAACGGTCACCCAAGGCAAAGAGAAAGTGGACGATGCTGATGAAGTAACGTTTGAGATTTGGAAGGACGGACAGGAAAAACACGATAAGATTCAGGGGGAGCATAAAGGGGATGGCGTCTACTCCATTACAAAAAGCTTTCCGGAAGCAGGCAAGTATTTTGTGATTTCGCATGTAACAGCTCGAGATATGCACAATATGCCAAAAAAGGAATTTACCGTCGGTGACGCAAATGCTGCCGATGACCAAGCCGAGAACACCGAACATCATGAAGAAGGCCTTGATTCCGATCACCACGATCACCATGACGCTGCGGGCGTATCCATGCATTTTATGGCTGCCAAAGATATAAAAGCTAATGATAAAACAACCTTAACCGTACATTTGCAAAAGGATAATTCTGCTTTAACTAGTGCCAGAGTAAGATTTGAAGTTTGGAAGGGCAATGAGGAAAAACATGAATTTATCGAAACGAAGGAAAATAAGTCAGGAGAATATACAGCAGAGACTACTTTCCCGGCCACTGGAGAATACACGGTCAAAGTCCATGTAGAAAAGGGCGAAATTCATACACACGAGGAAAGCACTTTAACTGCCCACTAAACATTTACGCCTGATTTCATCATCAGGCGTATTTTCCATTAATGAAAAACCACTGATTTTTTCAACAATGAGAGGGGGATTAGATGAAAAGGGGCGGTCTATTTTTACTTACCTTACTTGTTTTAGCAGGCTGTCAAACAGAGAAACTTTCAGTCCCTAAATCAATGAAAGACATTCTTGTTATTTCTAATTTGAAAAAGCAGGAGATTTCCTTTGTTGATTTACAAACAGGCAAATTAACCGCAAACGACTTAAACTTTCGTATTACTTCAATGGAAAAAATCAATCCTAATACGATTATTCTGGCGGGGGAAAACGAAGATTCGCTTTATCGGCTGCAATTAAAAGAGGGGACGCTTACTAAATCAGTAAAGACAGGTAAAGGTGTGAATGAGATGTTATATCGGCCGAAGGACCACTTGCTGTATTTTTCAAATAGTTTAAAAAATACGGTTGGGTTCTATGACGTTCAAAAGGGAAAAGTTACAGATGAGGTAAAAACTGGTAAATTTCCAGCATCGATGGCACTTAACGAAAATAAGAAATTATTGTATGTTGTAAATGTAAAAGGTGCATCGCTCTCTGTCATCGATATTAACACAAAGAAAGAACGTACTCATTTTCCTATCGTAGAGCGGCCGGAGGGGATTTTTTTTGATGGTCAATATGTTTGGATCGGCGGTCACGGGCCATACGGGTCGCTGAACGATAATATTTATGTGTACGATCCGGAAACGGGGAAAGAAGTAGATCGGGTAAAAGTTGGGGAAATGCCGGTTGGATTTTACGGGGACGCGTCAAATTCATATGTGTATGCGATTTGCCACGGTTCCAGCAGTGTATATAAAATCAATATTAAGAACAGGTCCATCAGCAAGCCGCTGAAGGTGGGCGCCAATCCGAATGATATTATTGGTGACAAGCACAGGATTTATGTCACAAGTTTGGATGGCGACTCGCTTGCCATTATTGACCGCACGGATTTTACTAAAAGTAAGCAAATCCGGTTGAAAAACGGACCGCATATGATGGTTTTAGGTGACTTAAAATGAGTAAATATAAAGTTTTAATAGCTGATGATGAAGAGCAGATGCTGATGTTGGTTGGGTCTTATTTGGAAAAAGAAGGGTACGAGACGGTTACTGCTGTGGATGGGAAAGAAGTGTTGGCACAGTGGGAACACGGGGCGTTTGATATGGTCATATTGGACATCATGATGCCGAAAATGGACGGCTTTACCGTGTGTCAAAAAATTCGCGAGGTCTCAAAGATCCCGATTATCATGCTGACGGCAAAGAGCGAGGAGCTGGACCGGATTCATGGTTTAAAAATCGGTGCCGATGATTACATAGTGAAGCCGTTCAGTCCTAAAGAATTAGTCGCCCGTGTAGAGGCATTGCTAAGAAGGTCTAATGATTTTAAACTAGGGCAGAACATACTGGAACTAGGGGATCTGTTAATTGATTTGGAAGGACATACCGCCAAAGTCCAAGGAAAAAGAATCGATTTGACGCGTAAAGAATTTAGTTTGCTGGAGTTTTTTTTTAAGTCTAAAGGACAAGTTTTTTCCAGGGAGCAGCTGCTCGACCATGTGTGGGGACTAGAGAGCAAAGGAACCTTACGAACCGTTGATACTCATATTAAAACATTAAGAATTAAGCTTGGTTCAGCAGGCCATCTGATTAAAACGGTGTGGGGAGTGGGGTACAAATTCGAAGACTAAACTTTGGGTTAAAGCAGAAAATTTGGACGACCATTACCATCGTAGCCGTAATCACGATTGTGTTTGGAACGGGATTAACCTACTATTTGTATGAGAAATTTTATGTAGAAAAACAAAAAGAAATCTTGATTATGCAAGGGGAAGAGCTTCGGAAATATTATTATAAAGCGGTTAACAAGGCAGAGTTTAAAAAAAGGGTACAATGGATCGATGCCAGCTCTGATGCCAAGGTGATTTTTACTGAAGACCCGATGCTGTTAAGCGCTGGAATTCCTTATGATGAATTGGCCGAAAACAACTTAATTACGTTTGATGAAAGACAGCGGCTGCTCGCGGGGAAAAAGGTTATTTTCATCCGTGAGCATCCACGCTTCCAACAGGATATTTTGGCGGTTACGATTCCCTTATTGAAAAAAGATCAACTAAAAGGGGCACTGTTTCTGTATATGCCGCTTGCTGATATTTACGAACCGTTTAAGTCTATTCGAATTGTGCTAGTGGTTTCGTTAGTATTGCTTTTATCGCTTGTAGTCTGGATGGCGCTGAAAATGACAAACAGGCTGATTAAACCATTAAAAGAGATGGAAACCATTTCGCAAAAAATGTCCCAAGGTGATTTTTCCAAAAGAATCGAGGTCCGACAAACGGATGAAGTCGGGAATCTCGCTGCTTCTTTTAATACTCTTGCCTCTTCATTGGAAGCCGTCGAACAAAAGCGAAGGGAGTTTTTGCAAAATGTTTCCCATGAATTACGGACGCCGCTTAGCTATATGAAAGGATACACAGAGGCCATTCTCGATGGTGTGGCTAAAGATCGGGAGGCTTCTCGAAAATATGTTTCGATTATTCATAACGAAACGGAAAGGATGCAGCGGCTCGTTCATGATTTGCTGGATTTGGCGCAGTTGGAGGGTGACTCGTATCCGATGAAGGATGAGCCGCTGCCGTTTGCCCAGTTGATTTCGGAGGTGGCCGAACGGTTTGAATTGTCTGCTCAACAAAAAGCGATTCAACTGGTGCGGAATCTGTCTGATGGGATTATTGTCAATGGAGACTCTGATCGGCTTGAGCAGGTGGTCAGCAATCTGCTTGATAATGCGATACGGTATACACCAAAGGGTAAGCCAATCAGGATTACTTTAACGGAGGAAGGGTCCTTTGCCGTGTTGATGATTCAGGATTCTGGACCTGGCATTTCTAAGGAGGACCTGCCAAAGGTAGTAGAACGTTTCTATCGCGTCGATCGGGCCCGTTCACGAAAAGAGGGAGGAACCGGTTTGGGTCTCGCGATTGTTTTTCAGATTGTAAAAAAACATTTTGGGGAATTGAATATTGAATCGGAAGAAGGCGGCGGTACAACAGTTGTTGTGAAACTGCCTTTATTTGAATAATTTCGTAAAATGGCAGTAAGGCTAACGCTTTACTGCCATTTTGTTGTCAATTGTTATTGGAAACACTTTTCATGGTGTCAAACAGGTGGTATTAGCCATATCTTCATGATGTTCATGCGAATGACTAGATGTAGGTCCCTCCACTTGACTAAAGGCCACCCATTTTTGGATAGCCCCCTTTCCGTTAAATATGAAAACTATGAGAATACGGCAATTTTACGTGCGATAGATTCTGTTAAACGAGAGGCTACTTTCGGAACAGCCCATTTAATAATTGGTGTTAACACCGCACCCGTTAATCCACCTGCATGGACGTTCACCGTACAAGTCATTGTTGTTTTACCAGTACTTTCTTCTGCAGTAAAGTGGCCGCTGCCTGTAAAGTTATCTGATAAACCTTTTAGTTCAAACTTAATATTTGAGGGTTCATTCCATTCGGTAATATCAACCTGCGCTTGGATTGTTTTTTTAATCCCTTTCACACTGCCTTCAAATGTCCAAATAGATTGCTTGTCATTTATGATTTCATGTTCTTTATAGGCGGGTACGGACGTTCCCATTTTTCAAGATCACTGACATAATCCCAAACTGCTTGTACATCTACTGGAATTTCTACTGTATGTGTTCCCACTGCCATTAAGATTCCCACTTTCACTACGTTTGAATTGTAAGTTTACATTTCTAGAAAATAACTATTACATAAACAGTATAAACTTACATCACTTATTATACATGTTTTCCTTTTCCCATCCTCTGCCTTCTGGACTAGTGAGAATGCTTTTTGGGGAACCATTTCAACATTTATTGTAGAACATAATAGTAGGGTTGAAAAAAGTCCTCAGCTCTTTAAAAGGAATTAGTAGAATTTCAAAGAATTAATATATAGATTGTATGATTTAAGGAGGTAGGTTGCTAGTGAGTACACCTATAAAAAACCGTATTGGTGGTGTGTTTATACCGGTATCAGACATCGAGAAAGCGAAAAAATGGTATAGTGAAATACTTGGTTTGGAAGGTGGAGAAATATATTTTGGGCATATATATACTGCTCCAATGGATGGTACAGCGGGATTAATTTTAGATACGATGCCAAAGTGGCGAGACGAAAAAGGCAACATTTCACCTTATCAAGTACCATCCATACAATTTGTTACGGATGATATCCACGTTTCTTTTCAATTTATGAAAGACAATAATGTTGAATTATTGACAGAGATTGAGGACGATTTTTATTTTGTTTTTAGAGACCCGGATGGTAACGTGTTGATGATTTGTAAGGATGTATCTTAACGAATATTTTGGAGATCTTTTTTTCAGTTGTGAATGGTTTTTCTATACATATATAGAATGGGTAGTTATGTTTGTTAACGTGGTGTTTTGATGCAAAAGTGGGTGACTTTACAGTATTAAATGTAAAGCCATCCATTTTTTTGTTTCTTTAAGGCTCTGTTAAACGTGGCTGTTGATTTCCGCTACATCCGCTTCGCTTTCCGCGGGGCGGGCGGTGAGCCTCCTCGGCGCTAAAGCGCCTGTGGGGTCTCACCTGTCCCGCTGCTCCCGCAGGAGTCTCGCGGCTTCCGCTCCAATCAACAGTGGTAAAAAATCAACAATAAACTTGGTTCTTACGTCTTTTTGGTGAATGTTTGTAGCCCTAAGTAAAAGTGTTACCTTCGGTAAAAAAATGTTATATTAATCAAGTTTTAACCCTGGAAACGTAAGCGATTTAACAACACCGTTATACCTGCACGTCCATACATCATCCGTTTGATATTTTTCAACTTATTTATGGTTCCTTCAGTTTTCCCGTTTGACCAAGGTAATGTTATAGCGTAATAAACAGCCTTAATGTCACCTCTGATGCCATTAAGGAAGGTTTGGAAATAAGTAAATGGTGAGTGCTTATGTTCAATCAGCCATTTTCTAAGGCCGGATGAATGTTTTTCCTCAAAAAGGCTCCTAAAGGATTGAATGAATTCGCTAATTTCCATTAACGATGGGAACGTTTTTAGAAGGTTGGGATGCAAGGATTTAAATGCTTTCTTATGGTTCTGTACGTCCTTATCCCAAAGGATCCGGATGATTGCCTGTTGAAGATTCAGTGTCTGTGGCTTTTTATTTCGGATATCCCGGCGTTCGTCCGCAATCATGTAATTTAGTGTGTTGCGATGTCCACCAAACCCTGCTTTCCTGCACGCAGCCTCTATCTTATCACCCTTTGATCCATCTGCGATCATGTTACGGATAAGGGGAAGATATCGGTCATATAAAGAAGTTCGTTTAAGGGACGGTTTCGATGTCGTAGCTAAATCCTTATAAACGGTATTACGGGAAATACCTAGCTGCTTTGCGATCGCTGTGATGCTCTTGCCTTCTTTCTGAAGGCGCCGGGCATTTTGAATTCTCTTCCAAACGTTTTCTTCGTGTTCCACCAAAGGCTGGAGCCGTTTTGGTAAAGGGCGTGATGAACTGCATTGTTGGACATTTGAGTCTTGACCAGTCGGTTTCCATCTTGGCGGCACAATAGACTTAATCGTCTTCTTAACTGCGTCAAAAAGATGCTGGAGGATATGCCAACGATCACCAACTTGCTTGATTTTTGGTGACGCTTCCTCTGCCGCATTTTTATATGCATGGGCACGATCTCTTGTAATCAGTTGAATTTCAGGATGTTTGATGAGCCAGCTCCTTACTGACTCTTTGTCTCGGTTTGGTAAAAAATCAAGGATATCACCTGTTTGTAGGTCTATGAAGATCGTGCCATACCGTTTTCTTTTCTTAAAAGCAAAATCATCAATGCCCACGAAAGGGACACTCCCTTGGCTGAACCGGTTCTTCCTTTTTAATCCGGTACAGAATGGCATCATGGCTTATCGAAATGCGCATTTTTCGGCAGATTTTTTCAGCGGCCAGGCAATTATTAGTGAATCCCACATGACGAATCAGGTTTTCCAGCCTGTTTGTTTTTCTGGCGGAAGGGCTTAACCAGTTCAAACGTTCGGTGAATACTTTAACCTTACAGTCTTTGTTACCACAAAACCATTTGTGCAATAGAACGGTTATATGAACCGAATGACCTGAGACCGGAAGGTCATCGACTTTCCTAGCATATTGGCTGTGCTGTCGAGACGATACATGTTTGCATTCTGGGCATTGTGCATGTTTTGAACATATCTTTAACACGGCATACATTGCATCCGGTTCCATTATGGTATAAAGGACTTCAACGTTTTGGTCGAACTTGAAAAGTTCATTGAAGTTTGAAATGACCATTGTAACCACCGCCCTTTGAGTATTAGTATTGCTATACCCGAAAAGCAGTAAAAAATGCTTTCACCATGTTTGCGTAAGAACCATAAACTTTAACAGAGCCTTCTTTAAAGACTATTTAACTAAATTAATTTTAATAGTATTTATAATTATACCGGTCCTCCCAATCAGGGGTTTTAAAAAAATGTAATATTTCCCTATTTTCTGTATCTATTTCAGGTCTATTATACTATAATCACTATGATTGTATTATTTTTACATTCATACGAAATATCAACTAAATAGGGGGTAAAGATGAAAAAATCACTGGTAGCGTTTATTTGTTTTTTGGTATTAACATCCCTACCGATGTCAGCATTAGCCCATCCAGGCAACAAGGATGCAAACGGAGGACATACTTGTAGGACTAATTGTGAGAAGTGGGGCCTCCAATACGGACAGTACCACTATCATAATGGCGGCAATTCAGGCGGAAGCACGGGTACAAGTGTAAGTACAAGCACAAGTACTTCAAAAACTGGGTGGCAGTATAATGGTGGTAGCTGGTATTACTACTCATCAGGGAAATTACATAAGGGTTGGTTAGCATCCGGAAATACATGGTTTTTCCTAGATTCTAAAGGAGTGATGCAAACCGGATGGATTAATACAGGTGGCGCATGGTATCACCTTAATCAATCAGGCGCGATGGAAACCGGGTGGATCTATGATGGCGCTTGGTATTATTTAAAGAGTAATGGAACAATGTCCAAAGGCTGGTTAAAAGACGGAGGTACGTGGTATTACTTGCAATCCTCCGGGGCCATGAAGACAGGATGGCTTAAGGATGGAAATGCATGGTACTACTTAAAAGGCAATGGTGCTATGAAGGCAGGTTGGGAATTCGTATCAGGTCAATGGTACAATTTTGATTACAAATCTGGTGCAATGAAAACCGGCTGGCTCAAGGATGGTGCCTCTTGGTATTTCTTAAATGCTAACGGAGCGATGAAAACCGGATGGCTGCAGACAGGCAGCGATACGTATTATTTAGGTAAAAATGGTGTCATGCAAACGGGTTGGGTTCAGGTTGGCAGCGACCAATACTATTTCTATGACAATGGAATTATGGCAGTTAATGATATCATTGACGGTATTATGATAGGTATGGATGGCAAGGCAGTAGAATTAGTCGATCCAGTCTATTATAAAAATATAAAAGCAGTGGCTGATCGCTATGGTTATACCATCGAAAAAGATATGGCTCTGGTTATTGTTTATAATGGTGACGATTTAGTAGCTTTTGCAGCAAAGCAATTTATCGGTGGACCAAGACAATACATTGATTTCCTTGCAGAAACAGCGCCAAAAATAGGGGCACCAGAAACGACAGAAAATATTAAACTATATTTTGATCAAATTACAAATCCAAACAATCCAACTACTTACGAACGAGAGGACTTTAAGATGTTCTACGAACAACAAGACGACATGGTAGGTATTGTATGGGGAGATATGTTGAATTTTAATTATTATCAAGAGTAGCAAAAAGAACAAATTGATTACTAGTTTCCATCTTCATTTATTGCGAGATGGTGGTGTTAGGGGCTGTGGAAATGGTCTGCGACATTTTTGTGTGGATTCTATACGTTTATACAGCTTTACTTGTAGGCGGTACCGACTTGGGTGCTGCCTATTTTTTATGCTTAACAAATGTTATCAATACCGCTGCAGAGGGATCCTTGGTTCTTTTTTAAGAGGATTTTTGAGACAGGTTTCTACAATCTTTTTAGGCATTTGGGAAGAGAACATGAGGCTCGGTGCGGGTTGCGGCAATTTCCAAACAAACATTTAATTCATTGCGGAATGACGGGAGATAGGTAGAAAAATGTATAATTCCGTGAAACTTGTTTGATATTCAAAGATTATCGGTTATTTTCTGCAAATTTCCAAGGGAATTATCGACCATGTTTTTATAAGAATTGTAGTGGGAATTTATGTTTCCCAAGACTTTGCTGCAGTTTCAAACAAATGTTTGAATAGTATAGCATATACGGAATATCGTCGAAAGGATGTCGATTCGTGAAAATAGAGGTGCAAATCTACTAACCTCCAAATTTAATTGCACCTTTCAACAATTTTTTTATTAATTGGGGTGGAAAAAGGTATATCTATCAAGGATTTGAAGTGGTTTTAAATAAACGTTTGTTTGATAGGAATAATGACGGAAAAGGGTCGAGATGTGTCTGATCATGGGAGGGATGTCAATTAAGGTGGTTTTTCAATGGCTCAAACGAGGAGTCTGCAAAAAAGTTCTTAAATTCGCCACAAGGGAAATTTGGCCTTTTGTTTAAATGTTATATAGAGATGAGAAAGGAGTGTGGGAATCGATGCGGCCAGGAGACAAAAAGGATTTTATTTTTATTCCTAAAACGGGTTTTATTGAAATTACAGTTGAAGAGAAGAAAAAACAAAATAGTGATTCCTTTTCTAAAAGGAAATCTTCCGATGTAACCGATGCTGATATTGAAATGATCATCAAATTAGATCAACAATATCCCGGAGGCACATTTTTTAAAAATGGTGACCGCTGGGAGGTGAAATATAAACCAGAAGGGTATTAAGGGAACCGTGGTTGCTTCTTCAACAATAGAGGCTTCTGTCACGCTGTTTATATAGCGGGATGGAACCCTATTTATATGGGGTGACGACCATGTGGAAGTTGTGGTACTAAATGACTACCCTTGGTCCCGTTCCATTCTGTTTATAGTACTATTTAACCGAATATTCAAAATTGCATTGACGTATCAATGTTAGCGGTTTAGTATGGGAGGAAATAATTGGTTTCATGTTACTAGATGATACTAGGCATGGAAAACAAAGCGGGAGCATTCTCGCTAGTTTTCCGTGCCTTTTTTATTTTTCCAAGATAGAGAATCGAGTAAAGCCAATTATAAAAAAATCGATCAAAAGGAGGCAAAAGCAAGAATCCTACCTTTTGATAGGAAGGTACCATTTGAAAACAAATTCAATTCAAAGAAGGAGTCGTAAAGGATGATTGGTTTAAAAAGTTTGAAAAGGGTGCTGGTCGTTTCTTCTGCCTTATTGTTATGTATCCCTAGTGTAAATGGGGTTACTAAGGCATCCGCAGCTAGTGAAGTCAATCTAGCGATTAACCCGAAACCACAGGAGTTGAAAATAACGGATCAAGGTTTTCCGCTTACACCGAAAGTGGGAATTGTTGTAGGGGAAGAAACCGATGAACAAGCGGTGAAAGAGGTTGTTCATACGCTGGAAGCAGCAGATGTAATACAAATTATTCGTTATAACGCCGGTGAAAAGGTCACTACACCTGTTACTGTATGGATTGGCGGCCCTTCTGAAAATGAGGCTTCCGCAAAAGTGCTGGAAGATATGGGTATTGAAGGTCCAGAAGGATTGAAGGATGAAGGCTATGTCCTTGCCTCAAGCAGCAAAGGGAAAAAACAGATTGTACTAGCGGGAAAGGATCAGACAGGAACCTTCTATGCGGCAAAGACGTTTACACAAATGATTCAAAAACAAGAAGGCAGGGATCGGTTTCCTCAGGCAGAAATACGTGATTGGCCTGACATGACCATTCGGGGTTCCATCGAAGGATTTTATGGACCGCCTTGGACACATGAAGATCGCTTAAATCAGTTGGAATTCTATGGAGATAACAAGCTGAATACATACATTTACGCGCCTAAGGATGATCCCTATCATAGGGAAAATTGGCGTGAACCCTATCCGGATAAAGAATTTGCACGGATAACTGAACTGATTGAGAAGGCGCAGGAAAACCATGTGAAGTTTACTTTCTCCCTTTCTCCAGGTCAATCCATTTGCTATTCAGGGGATCAGGATTTTGAATTGTTGAAGAAGAAGATGGAAAAGATGTGGGGCTTAGGTGTGAAATCCTATGCGATTTTCTTGGATGATATCGATAAAAACTTACATTGTGGAGAGGATAATCTGAAATTTGGGGAAGATGCGGACCCAATTGCTGCAGCCCATGCCTATCTATTGAATCGTTTTACGAAAGAATTTATCGACACACATAAGGGTGCAGAGCGGTTGATTACTGTTCCAACAGATTATGCCGGAAATCAATCTAACACCTACCGTGAGCGCTTTGCTGAATTGCTCGATAAGGATACGCTCGTTATTTGGACGGGACCGGATGTGGTTGCCAAACAAATCACAGCAGAAGATGCACAGCAGGTAAGGGATATTTTTAAACATGATTTGTTGTTATGGGATAATTACCCGGTGAACGATTTTGAACGTAATCGAATCTTCCTCGGTCCGCTCGATAAAAGAGATAAGGAATTAACGAAGCACGGTGTAGAGGGCTTAACGGCGAATCCAATGAATGAAGCAGAAGCTTCAAAAGTCCCATTATATACAATTGCGGATTACTCATGGAATCAGGGCGGCTATAATCCAATCGATTCGTGGGAGCGCAGTATTCAATCTTTCGGCGGTAAGGCGGCAGATGCCTTGAAAACATTTGCGGAAAATTCTTATTCATCAACGATTGATAATAAAGATTCTTTGACATTAACACCACTGATTGAAGAGTTCTGGAAAGCCTATGGGACCAATGATATGGAGCAGGCTGCCAATAGGCTCCTTGCTGAATTTGGGAATTTGCGTTCAGCACCGGATAGACTGCGTCAACAACTGGATAATGAGAAATTTCTAAATGAAACAAAACCGTATTTAGATAAGATTGAATTATACGGAGAAGCGGGTCAATTGGCTGTTAAAGGCTTACTAGCGGACAAATCAAATGACCTTGAGGCAGCGGTGCAATACAAAGAACAATTGAAGTCTTTATTGAAAGAGATCGATGCCATCCCGCAAAAAATTGGAGAGTCTGCGCTCAGACCGTTCCTTGTACAAGGTATTTGGGGCCAAAATGTAAAGTCTAGAGCATTGGACGGCGTCAATGCAAAACGCGGAGCCGATCAACTGATTCAATATACACCAGTGCACGGGGAGACCACAAGGACCAATCCATATGGCTATGAAGTAACCGTGGAAGACGGGATCGTTGTAAAAAGAGGCGGCAATAATTCCGCCATCCCAGATAACGGTTTTGTATTAAGCATTCATAACAGCAATTGGATGGAAAGAAACTGGCTTGATGTGCATGCTGTTATTGGTGCAAAGGTTCTTGTAGAAAATGGGCAGGTACTCATCACCCCACCTGTAGAAAAGTAAGACCGGGGGGTGCCAGGTGCCAGGGGGACGGATCTGCGGTCTTTTCTTAAAGGAAAAGACCACGAAACGTCCCTTTGGTTTCTAACTGATAATGCTTGTCCCTTCAATTACGACGTGGCAGATGATTTTCACCTGCAGATTTTGATAATCGGCTTCCCATTTTTTATAATCAAACCCCCGATTCCTGCTTTTATAGAAGTGGCCTAATCCAATCGGGTCGATGTTTTGTTGCTGGAATTGCTTGACTAGCTGTAAGCATTCCTTTTCCACTTCCTTTTCTAACTCTTTCTGAATCTTTTTTATATCCTTTGTTACCAGTTTCTTTCCTGTATATTCTTGGACGGCTCCCTTGATTTTAATCTGAATGGTCAAGTGGGAGGGGTTATTTTCTGCTATTTTAAAAATATGTTTGGATTGGATGCTTCTAATGGATGCCTTCGCATCCGTTTCCTTCGGAATTGAAAAATTCCCCTTACTGTATTTGTCTACCAGCAGCTTGAAGAAAAACAGTTTTTCAATCGGAATGTCGGTTACCACTTTATCCTCTTTAAACAGGCTAAGCCCGCTGATTTCAACTTGGGTAGCACTGGTTTTCTTTAATCTGGGAAGATAAATATCTTTTCCTTTTTGATAATAATCACGCAATAACAATTGGAGATTCATTTTAGGTAAATCTTTACTCTTTATATTGTTATCGAGAAGATTGTACAAATGATTCCCACTTCCGATTGTTCCATACTCTCCTTTTAAAATAGTCTCCGCTTTCCCTTCAGCGGTGGCAAAAAAGTTTCTGGCTCCGATGGATACATCCCTTTGATATACATCCAATATATCTTTAATGCCGCGTTTTCCGAGCTCCTCCCCAATCACCGTTATGGCCAAACCGCCGGTAACAAGAGGCTGGGGCGATTGTTTATTCGCCTTTATTAAAAGATCTCTTCTTAAAGTCGCTTTTGAGGTAAAGGTTTGATTGATAATACTTTTATCAGGCTTGAAATTTTGTGTTAAAAACGTGCCAATCATTTGACCGCCTGATTGGTCGAAACCGACACCAGTGATGATATTAATATCATCAATGATTTTTTTTTCAATACATCCTGACAGAGGAATTAGTAAGAATACACATAAGATCAGTCTTGTCATTTCTGCTTCACCCTCTTCGCAATCTGGACGGTAATGAATAATAAAGGAATGTACAGCATCGTAAAAGCAAACCCTATTTCCGCCACAATCCGATTTAAGAGGTCAATCTGTTCCCGTGTGTGAATGAAATTAATAGCAGCTAAATGGGCGATCATGAACATATACACCCCTTTTTTCTGGTTGATAGGAAAGATCCTTTTGATGAGCCTGGAGCCAATCCAGATCGAGATACAAACATTCGGAAGGATAATTAAATTCCAGTTGGCAATTCCGATGAATTCAAAGCGATCGACAAAGGATAGCTTTACAATTTTCCACATTGACAAAGTCGGCCATAATGCCTTTTGCAGCTGCACTTCTGAGAAATAGGCAAACGTGATAATCGCAAAAATCGTCAATAGCAGTGTGGTCGTAAGGACAGCCATATGAGCCCATTTTTTCGATTTTTGCGGATCCTTTATAAACGGGTATAGAAACAGCACGATTTCAAAGCCGATAATAGAAAGGGTCATCTGAAAAGAGCCCTTTAGCAAATCCGTTACAGAATGGTCCCAAATAGGCAGTAGACTTTCAAAGTTAGAATAGGGTAAATTGAAGCTGAACGTTAACAGTAAGTAGGACGGAAGAACAAGGGAGAAAAAGGCGATTCCAACGATTGTTCTGAGTCCGCCGAATACAATATACATACAAAGCACTAAAAAGAAGAAGGTGAACCAGAAAATGTTTAATTCCGGAAACATCCAAATTTGAATGATTTCAATGAATGTACGAAGAGTAGCTAAAGAATGCAAAAGGAAATAGCCAATAAGCGGAAAACTGAGTACCTTCCCGAGAAAATTCCCTGCTACATACGTATGGGCCGTCACCAAATCTCCGTTAACAGCTTCAGCAATTTTATACATCATCCAAAGAATTATATGAAGACATAAACCGGCAAACAGGATTGAAATCCAGGCATCATAGCCGGCATGTTTGGCAATTCTGCGCTGAAAGTCAAAGGTACCGAGTCCGAGCTGCATGGCCATAATTGCGTAAAAAATCAAGAAAGGGGAGATTTTCAGCCTGTCAGGAATGGTTTGCTCATTTCTCATCGGTTCACCTCCCTATTTATTCCTTGTCCATTATTCATTCCTCAATATCCTTTTTCCTCCTTACCTTTTTATTACTATAGCGGTAAGGATTTTCTGTTTTTAAAAATTGCGGCCTCATTGCCAGTTCTATAAAAGGTAATCGGATGAGGGAATCCTTTAAATCTGACACCCTGGGCGGATAAAAGGGCTCTAAAAACGGCCTGCCAAGAGAAGTAAGCCGAATTAAATGAGTCAGTAAAATACAAAAACAAAATACAATCCCAAGCAGTCCCCATAAGTGTGCAAAAAACAAAAAAGGAAAGCGAAGGATCCGGATGGTATTGCCCATTTTATAGATGGGTGTTGTAAAGGAAGAAAGTGCTGCAAGGGCAATCAGAATGAGAAGAACATTACTTGTAAGGCCGGCTTCAACCGATGCCGTCCCAATCACGATTCCTCCCACGATCCCAATGGTTTGCCCTACCTTTGTTGGCAGCCTCGCCCCCGCCTCCCGTAACAATTCAATCGTCAATTCCAAGAACAAAGCCTCCAGAACTGGGGGAAAGGGAACAATCCTCCTTGATGAAATTAATGTGCCTAATAAATCATGGGGAATAATTTCATAATGATAAGTAAGCACTGCCACATAAAGCGGGGTTACCAAGATGGAAAAGGCGACGGCAAACACCCTCAGCAATCTGAAAAAGGAAGCAATCATCCAATTTAAATAATAATCTTCAAAGGCACTGAAAAAATTAACAATTGTAGTCGGCGTAAGCAACACACTCGGCGAACCGTCTACACAAATGGCTACCTTTCCTTCGGCTAAAACCGCCGCGACTCTGTCCGGCCTTTCTGTATCTAAAAACTGCGGAAAGGGTGAATTCGAGTTATCGGCAATCAGTTGTACGAGATAAGAACTATCCGTAATGGCATCAAATTCAACACCCTTCAAACGCTGTCTGACGGTATTGACATTCTCCTGATTCGTAATCCCTTCAATATGTAGGACGGCAATCTTTGTTTTCGATAGACTGCCAATGGTGAACTCTTCCACTATTAACTCTTTGATCGGCAATCTTTTTCTGATTAAGTTTACATTGGTCTCCATGGATTCGACAAAGGCTTCTTTTGGTCCAATAACAGAAATCTCTACTTCAGGTGATGTGACAGGACGGGTCTTTTCCTTTTTGGCCGCAATAAAAGCAAAACGCTTTTCCTCTGTTTCAAGGGACAGCAGCACATAGCCCTGACATAATGTATCTTCAATTTTGGAAGGATCCTCACAGAGTTGAACATCTTCAAGTGGGACGATTTTCTTTAGATCAGCAATCGACTGAAATTCTCCTTCTAGTAAAGGAGAAAGGATCCCCTGCTGCACGATTTCATCATCCACTAGTGTCGTTATAAATGTAAGGCAAAACCGTATATTTGTTTTTGGATGATCATAAAAGGCTTTTTTAAAGTCCTGCGATTTTGCAATTGTTTGTGTCCAGTCTTGTTTTTCACTATGTACTGGTTCGCTCTTTGGTTTCAACCATCTTTTCATGCATCATCACCATCTATTTCGGGTTACCATTATTGTTACCTTAATTGGAAGAACTATGAATAGAAGGTGCCACTGGCACGTACCTCCGATTTATGTCGAAGATAGCTTCTTTCTCGGATTCGCTCATTGAAGGGAAAAATTCGCTCATTAAACATCGAAATTCGCCCATTAGGGTGTAAAATTCGCTCATTAAACATCAAATTTATAAATAATAAAGTCGTTGCCTTTTCGAAGATTGTGTCCTCAAGCTCACGATTGTTATTCGCGTTCAAATTGATTTAAAATCAGATAGAGGTTTCTATTTATTTTGGGGGGTGTTGAAAAGTTAGGTGCAATTAAGGAAGGCGGAACGAAGTTTGTTTGTGCGGTTGGTCTGGCTTATGATGTCGGCATGATCGGAGCCTTATTACTTGCAGACAGTGCTGTGACAGAGACATAAACACTTTTTAAAAAAATGAGGTGAGGAAAATGGTTTGGAAGATTACTAATTCTAGTAAAAAACAGGTGGATCGATATGGGGTCACAATTGATCAGGTCGTTCTTCCTAATGGTGAGGAAAAGACATTTTCCTATTTAAATATTACAAGGGGTGTCTGCATCCTGCCCATCACGGAAAATCATGAAGTAGTTTGTTTGAAACAATACCGTCATGCGGTAAAGAGCTGGGAATGGGAATTACCTGCCGGGATGATCGATGGCGATGGCATCTCGCCGCTTGAGGTCGCGAAAAAAGAGCTTGAGGAAGAGACGGGCTATGTGGCTGAGCATTGGCTAGATTTAGGAAGCTTTTACCCTTCTGCCGGATCGACGACGGAGGAGATCTTTTTATATGCTGCGGCTGGCTTAACTCCAACCCAGCAAAAATTAGAAAACAGTGAACAGATTGAATTACATACTGTTACGATGCAGGAATTGAAGGATTTAATCAGTAATGGCGATTTTAAGCATGGCGCCGGTCTTGCGGCAGTTTTACGATATAAATTTAAGACGGATTAATTTAGAGGGAAGTTTTCTGCAACCGCTATTTTTAAAACCAGTTTTTAAGGGGAGAAATTAGGGCGGTACTGCTAGAGGAAGCAAGGGCCCGGTTGGCTGCCTTGCTTCATTTTCGTATTCAGATGAAGGCAATGACCTTTATTGGATGCATATCGCCCCTCGATAGGGAATGTAAATTATTTTGTGTAAATGGTTGAATTACCTTATTTTAGACTATACTGACATTACAATGTTCTTACCTACTAGGGGGATAGGGCAATGCTGGGGAGCAACCCGAGCACCTAATAGGGTTCTGTACAAAAGGAGAGGGGAATTTTCCTCTCTTTTTCCTTTTGGGAGAACAAAAGCGATAAACCCTTAGGGCGTAGCCCTAACTCTATAAAGGGTAACTTACAGAATTACTTCCCAAGCCGCCCTTCAAACATAATCTCAAACTGTTGTCTACATTCTATCCAACCCGGAATAGGATTAGTCCATTTATCCGTAACACCCACTGTAGCCAGATATACAATCTTTTTGAGTGCATTGTCGGTAGGATAAGCGGTCTTGGTTTTCGTGACTTTTCTCAATTGTCTATGGAAGGCTTCTATCGTGTTCGTGGTATAGATTAGTTTCCTAATCTCTACAGGGTACGAGAAGAAGGCAGTAAGTTCGAGCCAATTAGCCTCCCAAGATTTCACAACAGCAGGGTATTTTTTGCCCCATGTCCCCTTAAATTCGTCAAAGGCAATTTCAGCCTTTTCAAGAGTAACAGCCTTATAGACTTTCTTTAAATCATCCATAACGGCCTTACGGTCTTTATTTGGAACATACTTAACATTATTACGTAATTCATGAATAACACACGACTGAATAGTGGTCTTTGGATAGGCCGCGTTGATTGCCTCAGAGAAGCCAGAAAGCCCGTCCTTACAGGCAATTAAGATGTCCTGGACACCACGACTTTTTAACTCCTGGCACACATTCAACCAAAAACTTGCACTCTCGTTTTCGCCAATCCAAATGCCAAGAATGTCCTTAACACCTTCCGAATTGATGCCTAATACCGTGTAAGCAGCTTTACTGATGATCCTATTTTCATGTTTCACCTTGAAATGGATGGCATCTAAAAACACAATCGGATAAACAGGGTCTAGTAGACGGGTCTGCCATTCAACAACCATGGGTAAAACTTTATCAGTCACCTTACTCACCAAGCTTGGTGAAACGTCAATACCGTAAATATCCTTCATATGTGCTTCGATGTCCCTCGTTGACACTCCTTTGGAATAAAGAGCAATAATTTGATCCTCTAAACCATTGATTGAGGTTTCGTAATTTTTAATAATTTGAGGTTCATATGTTCCATTACGATCCCTTGGGATGCTTAATTTAGTCTCACCAAACTTGGATTTAATCGTCTTCGATTTAAACCCGTTGCGACTATTTCCCGAGTTATTCCCTCTTACGTCATTTTTTGCATATCCGAGGTGATTCTCGATTTCAGCTTCAAAAACCTGTTGTAGAGTTTCCTTAAAGAGGCCCTTAATCATGGCTTGAATATCATCCACGGTTTCACATTGGCTAGCCAATTCCTTAATCGTCATATCCCCAAAATTTTGCATAAATGATCATCTCCTTAGTTGGCAAGTATAACCATTTACACAAAATTTTAGACGTTCTCCCTCGATATGATAGAAAATGAAGCCAATGCCCCTTATTGGATGCATATCGCCCCACGATATGAAAGAAAATGAAGCCAATGCCCCTTATTGGATGCATATCGCCCCTCGATATGATAGAAAATGAAGCCAATGCCTCCTATTGCTTGTATATCGCCCTACGATATGATAGAAAATGAAGCCAATGTGCCTTATTGGATGCATATCGCCCCTCGATATGATAGAAAATGAAGCCAATGTCCCTTATTGGATGCATATCGCCTCTCGATTTTATTGGAAATGAAGCCAATGTGCCTTATTGGATGCATAACGCCCTGCGATATGATAGAAAATGAAGCCAATGCCTCTTATGAAAAACCAGACCGTCTGGTTTGATAAATTCATTAAATCAATCAGTCTTGCTTAAAACCTATTGACCAAAAGGAATAGGGGTGATTTAATATTCTTATAGTGGTTGGGTCACTGAGCCAACTTCGACAAGAAGGAGGGAGCCTTTTTATGAAAGCCTTGATAACAGAATTAATCTGGAATGAAGGAATTGATGAACTGGAACGACATGGGTTTGACGTGCATTATGATGAAGGTCTCTGGGAAAACCGTGAAAAGCTGCTTGATATGGTCAAAGATTATGATGCCATTATTGTTCGGAACCAAACAAAGGTGGATCAGGAACTGTTAGATGCCGGAATCCGCTTAAAGGTAGTCGGCCGTTTGGGAGTTGGAATGGATAACATTGATATCGCGGCAGCGAAAAAACGCCTCATTCAAGTAGTTTATGGCCGGCATGCCAATGCTACTTCCGTTGCAGAATATGTGTTAGCTGCCATGTTAGACGCGAATCGGCCGCTTTCCTTAGCAAATCAAGATATTAGGGCGGGGAATTGGAACCGTAAAAGGTTTACCGGCGGCGAGATCGCTAACAAAACACTTGGATTAATTGGACTGGGAGAAATCTCTCATCGTGTCGCGAAGCGGGCACATGCTTTTGGCATGAAGGTAATTGGCTATGACCCGTTTATCACCGAGTACGACCATATTGTTTCAGAATCGGGTGTTCAGCTAATAGAATCCCTGGAAGACCTTTTAACAGCTGCCGATTTCATTTCCTTACATGTTCCGTTGACACCAGCGACGCATTATTTCATTTCGGAATCAGAACTCAAAAAAATGAAGCCTACTGCATTTATTATAAATACCTCTAGAGGAGGTATTATAAAGGAATCCGCACTGGCGGCTGCTTTACATAATCATACAATTGCCGGGGCCTTTTTGGACGTACTTGAAATAGAGCCTATCTCACAATCTAATCAACTTTTAGCCTGCGAAACTGCCATAATCACACCCCATATTGCAGGACTCACCGATGAATCTCAAATCAGAACCTCATTATTAGTAGCAAAAGAAGTAGTGAAAATAGTAAAAGGCGAACGCTCCTTATGCACTATATAAAAAATATTTTGAAAATTTAAATATTGATGTTGACTATCCCGTAATTTGATGATTTAATAAGTATATAGAAAGTGGTTGGGTCACTCAACCACAACTCAACCGTCAAAAGGAGGCTTTCAAATGAGTAACAATAGTCACGCAAGTACTGTTACGGAAAAGCAGTCAGAGGCAGCTGGAAATGTAGTCACTCACAAGTTTTTAATCCATCATCGCGGCGATCATGTAGGTGTTGCTACAAGTCCCATTCAAGAAGGGGAAAAAGTAGTCGGGATTTATATGGATGATAATTCCGATGTTGTTGTAACAGCTAAAGGGGATATTCCTTTAGGTCACAAAATTTCCCTCGTTAATTTAGAAGCAGGGGAACCAGTTTTAAAATATGGCGTTCAGGTTGGTTTAACAACAGACAAGTGGGAAATCGGCGATTACGTTCATACCCACAACATTAAAACGGCGAGGTGGTAGAAAATGAGTCAACAGCTTTTTGGTTATCGCAGGGAAAATGGTAAGGTCGGCATTCGGAATCATGTGATTATTTTACCGGTAGATGATATTTCTAATGCAGCTTGTGAAGCTGTTGCAAGACAAGTGCAAGGGACGCTTGCTCTTCCACATGCATACGGCAGACTTCAGTATGGTCCAGACTTAGATTTGCATTTTAGAACGATGATTGGAACGGGTTCTAACCCTAACGTAGCAGCCGTTGTCGTCATTGGGATTGAAGAAAATTGGGCGAAGAAAATCGCTGATGGAATTGCCGAAACTGGTAAACCAGTATCCTATTTTTCTATCGAAGGAAATGGTGATTTAGAAACGGTCCGTGCGGCATCTTGGAAGGCGAAGGAGTATGTTCAATGGGCCACTGAGCTGCAAAGAGTGCCAATTGAATTAAAGGAATTAACGGTGAGTATTAAGTGCGGTGAGTCAGATACGACGACAGGCCTAGGTTCATGTCCAACCGTGTCTCAAGCTGTTGATCGTTTAGTAGATGCAGGCGCTACTGTATTCTTTGGGGAAACCTCTGAACTAACAGGCGGCGAGCATTTAATCGGTGATCGGATGGCCACACCGGAACTGCGTGACCGATTCATGGCTATCTATGATGACTATGTTGGCGAAATTGAGTCTAAAGGTGTTGATTTATTAGGCTCGCAGCCGACTCAAGGGAATATCGCCGGAGGCTTGTCGACCATCGAAGAAAAAGCATTGGGGAATATTGCAAAAACAGGATCGAAGGAAGTCATTGGGGTCCTGGATCCTGCCGACAAACCAGAGAATGGACCTGGGCTTTACTTCATGGATACATCTTCCGCAGCAGCAGAATGTATTACCCTCATGGCAGCCGGAGGAGCGGTGCTTCACTTATTCCCTACAGGTCAAGGAAATATTATTGGCAACCCTATTGAACCGGTGGTGAAAATTACGGCTAATCCCATCACTGCTGCCACGATGAGTGAACATATTGATGTGGATGTGCAGGGCTTGCTGTCCCGCAATATTTCACTTGAAGAAGCTGGAGATCAATTAATGGAAATGATTTGTCGTACGGTAAATGGACGTCTTACTAGTGCTGAGGCTTTAGGCCATCGCGAATTTGTTATGACAAAATTATATCGCAGTGCTTAAAACTCACCTCCCTACACATGGTAATGCGTAGGGAGTTCGCTTTTTGATGGAGGCTTTTTTTTAATAATTTATGATGAGGAGTTTACCAATGAGTATCTACAGTGAATCCGATCTTAAGAGGTTCTGTGAAAATGTACTAATCAAAGTGGGCATGAATCATGCGAATGCCTCTGTGGCCGCTGATTCTTTAGTCAAAGCGAACCTGGAAGGGGTTGACAGCCACGGAATCAGCCGCCTTCCCATTTATGTGAAACGGTTTAATGATCATCGTATTAATGTGAATCCCGACATCAAAATGACGGAGCAAACCCCATCTGTTTTACTTGTTGATGGAGCTAATGGTCTTGGCCATGTGGTCAGTTATCATGCGATCTTAAAGGGGGGAGAAATGGCGAAACAAAGCGGGATGACGGCCATCGCGATTAAAAATAGCAATCATTTTGGCACCGCGTCTTATTTTTGTCAACTGGCCTGTGAGCAAAATCTCGCCTGTATCGGATTCACCAATTCTCCGCCGGGTATTGCTCCTTGGGGCGGGAAGAATGCCTTTTTCGGAACGAACCCGATTGCATTTGGATTTCCTACCGGGAACGATCAGCCAGTGATTATTGATTTATCCACTAGCATTGCTGCCAGAGGGAAAATCATTTTAGCAGCAAAGCAGGGAAATCCGATTCCGGATGGATGGGCCATTGATGAAGACGGTCTTCCAACGAATGATGCGGAAGCGGCATTAAGAGGTTCTGTGTTGCCATTAGGCGGCGCGAAGGGATCAGCTTTAGCTTTAGCTGTAGAAATCCTAACGGGTATTCTTTCCGGAGCTGCCTTTGGTCCACATGTGAAAAATATTTATCATGATGCTGAAACCGAAAGCGCAAATGTAGGCCATTTCTTCATCTTGCTGGATATCGAAAAGTTTATGCACTTATCTACCTTTTTTACCTCGCTTGAAAATCTATTAACAGAGATGAAGGAAGTCCCAAAGGCACCGGGAACAGATGAAATCAGATACCCAGGAGAAAGAAGAAAGAGGGACAGGGAGCGGCGCCAGGTAGAAGGAATTGAGTTATCGTCCAGTGTGGAAAAGGAATTAACTAGTATTGGCGACGATTATAAAATCCCGTTTCCCAAGCCACTATCAGTAGAAAAAGTATAAAAGGAAAAGGCTGTTCTAAATCGTTCAGAACAGCCTTCTTCATTATTCGGTTACCGCATTTTCGGTAATGGAACGCTCGACGCTTTCCAAGTGTTCCTTCATGCATTGCTGTGCTAAATCTGGATTCTTTTGTTTAATTGCTTGTAAAACTTTCGTATGTTCTTGGACGGATTGTAAGGCACGACCAGGAATTTGAATGGCTTTATTCCTGGATTCTGACAATAAATCGATTAAATAATTCATGATGCCAATTAGGACTACATTGTTTGAGTTATTCGCTAAAGTGATATGAAATTTATGGTCTAATTCCGCTAAACGCTTATAATCTACTTTGCCTTTAACCATTTCATTTGCTTCATTCACGATTTGTTCCAATTCGATCCATTGTTCTTCATTCGCATTTTCAATGGCCCACTTTACTGTCCATTCCTCGAGGATTTTTCGGACGGAGAAAAAGTCCTTGATCTGTTCAGTTGAAACAAAAAATGCTTCCGTCATCTTTTGGATTTGATGTTCCGGCGACGCCACAAATACACCTGTTCCATGCTTCACTTGTAAGTATCCGTACGCTTCAAGGATTTTATAGGCTTCCCTCACCGTATTTCTGCTCACGGAAAGCTCTATCCCCATCTCTCTTTCCCCTGGGATCCGTTCGCCTACTTCGTATTCTCCTGCATGGATCTTTTTCTTAATACTGTCTGCTACTTGTTCAGAAATCCCTTTTCTATTAAATTCCATTTGACCTCCAACCCCCTCCGCTACAATTCAATGACGGCTTCTCTTTTAAAAAAATAGTAAATTTCTCCTAGTGGCTCAACCTTTATTTAAACATTACGTAAATAGCTTGTAAATGAGTTATTTCACTTAAGGAGATAGAAATATTTATAGTATTGTATCTATTCAAAGCTTCGTCGTTTACAGCTAAAATACTACTTTTTTGTAAAAAGAAAGCCTGCCTAAGTAGTCTTCAATTTGCAGTTTCGTTATGGAAAATAAATGGTTAGGTGACCCAACCAATTTATTTTATTAAACCATTTTTATTGTAACTAAGCAATAAATTTATTTAATTGGACAAAAAAATATTTGATTTTTTTGAAAATTGAAATATAATGAATTTAGTGGTTGGGTGACTGAACCATAAACAGAAAGGAGGAGTACATAGTAGCTAGAGATAACCGAGTGTCTAGGGTGTTTTGTAAAATATGAAAGGGCTTACAAATTGGCAGGGAGGTTTGAAAATGAAAAAGTGGTCTGTCTTCATTCTTATAGTTTTAACCTGTTTATTTATGATGAGTGGCTGTTCTAGTGTAGCGAATAGTAAGAAAACAGATGCAGAGTATGTTTTACGTCTTGGACATTTGCAGACAGAAACACATCCATACCATAAAGGGGCTCAAAAATTTAAAGAGCTTGTGGAGAAAAAGTCAAATGGAAGAATTCAAATTGATATTTTTCCAAGCAGCCAGTTAGGAAACGGGAGGGACCAGATTGAAGGAGCTCAAATCGGGTCGATTCATTTTCACATCGGTTCCGTCGCTCCGGTCACCAATTTTGCCCCGAAGTTCAATGTACTTAATCTACCCTATTTATTTGAGAGCCGTGAGCATGCATTTAAGGTTCTCGATGGTGAAATCGGCAAGGAGCTCGGAGCTGATTTGGCGAATAGAGGGCTAATGAATTTAGGCTTTATGGAAAACGGCTGGAGACATATGACCAATAATGTAAGGCCGATTAAAACGGCTGACGATGCAGCTAGTATGAAAATCAGGGTTCAGGAATCGCCGCCCTATATTTCCTTCGTTAAAGCTCTAAAATCGACTCCAGTGCCCGTACCGTTCGGAGAGCTTTATACAGCGCTTGAGCAGCATGTGGTAGATGGGCAGGAAAACCCGCTTGCACAGATTTACCTGAACAAATTTAATGAAGTTCAAAAGTACCTGACGTTAACCCATCATAATTATGATGCAGCTGTTTTTATCATGAGTAAAACAACCTTTGATACGCTGCCAAAAGATCTGCAAAAAGTGATAACAGAGGCCTCTGAAGAAGCGATCCAATTTGAAAGAAAATCCGCTTTAGAAGATGAGAGTAAGCTGTTAGAAGACCTGAAGAAAACTGATATCCAAATAGAAGAAAACCCTGATTTAGACTCCTTTAGAGAAGCGGTGAAACCAGTATACAAAGAATTCGAAGATTCCATTGGAAAAGATCTGCTGGATAAAATAGAAAGCTTAAAATAAGCGTGTGGGGGTGCTATAAATGAAAGGGTTTATGACGGAAATGAGTAAAAAGGTTAATAGAGCCAGTCAAATGCTCTTAATTTTATTTTTCGTTATTGCTTTCGTGTCTACTGTTTATCAAGTTTTTTCCCGATTCGTGTTACAGAGTTCCTTAATACAAAATATGCTCCCGATGGTTGACTTTTCCGTATTTAATTTAAGCTGGATTGAAGAGCTGATCCGCTATTTGTTTGTCTGGATTGTTTTTTTAGGCATTGGAATGGTCTACAAGAGCAAAGAACACGCTCAAGTGGAAATTTTACTTCATTATTTACCTGAAAAATGGAAAGGTAAGCTGCAAGTCCTCGTCGAAGTCATCAACTCCGCTGTCTTTCTATTTTTAATCGTGTATGGCTGGAGCATCTTGAAATTTACCAGCCAGCAAATATCCCCTTCAATGGGACTGAATATGACCTTGATTTATGGAGCGGTATTCGTCTGTTCTCTTATCTGTCTCATCCATTCTATTGTGAATATTCTTGGTTTGGTAGTTGAAAAAGAAGAAAAGGCTGAGTTGGTTCAGGCAGTCACGGCAAAAGAGAATCCCGATTTAGGATCATGAAGGAGGAATATAAATGACGGTAGCAATTATTGTCCTGGTTGTCCTGTTTTTACTAATGTTTCTAGGTGTTCCGATTGCGATTTCGTTAATATTAGCATCTATTTCCGGCTTTTTGACCAGCATCTATTATATTCCTTTAGAAGTCGTTCCACAAAGACTCATCACCTCTGTAGATTCATTTCCGCTTCTAGCTATTCCATTTTTTATGCTAACGGGTGAATTCATGATGTCCGGCAGTATGGGGCAAAGGATTGCGGGATTTGCTTTTGCGTCTGTCGGCTGGGTACGTGCCGGTTTAGCCCAGGTTTCGACGTTAACCAGTATGTTTTTCGCGGGTATTTCGGGATCGGGTGCTGCAGATACAGCTGCTGTTGGGAAGATGATGATCCCAATGATGGAGAAAAAGGGATATGATAAGGGATTTGCCGCTGCCACGGTAGCAAGTGCCGGGACCATCGCTGTGGTCATTCCACCTTCGATTCCTATGATTGTTTATGGAGTAACCGCTGGCGTGTCGATTGGTGACTTGTTTACAGCCGGGATTGTCCCTGGGATATTAATTGGTGTGTCAATTATGATGTTAAACTATTGGCTGACGAAAAAGAATAACTATTCTCAAGAGAACACGAAGTTTGAATTCGCTTCATTTAAAAAGACCTTTTTTGAAGGGATATTAGCGTTGATTCTTCCATTAATTATTATCTTTGGCATCCGGGGTGGAATTTTTACTCCGACGGAGGCTGGAGCAGTAGCAGCTGCGTATGCCTTTATTATCAATAAATTTGTCTATAAGGATATGGATTGGAAGGACATTCCTGAAGCGTTTATTAAAGCGGGAAAAATGACGGCGATGGTGGTATTTATTATTGCAGCCGCTAACCTATTTGGCTGGCTGCTGACCGCGGAACAAATCCCGCAGCTGCTTGTCAACCTTGTAACGGGCTTCTCTGATAATCGTTATCTGATCCTGCTTATGTTCACGGTTATCTTCTTTATCGCAGGCTGTTTCTTAAACGCATCTGCTGCGATTACTATCTTAACACCATTATTGCTGCCAATTGCCTTAGCAGCAGGAATTGACCCGATCTTCTTTGGCCTGATCATGGTCGTGAATCTATCCATCGGATTAATCACACCGCCAGTTGGGTTAGACCTCTTTGTTGTAAAAGGCATCGCCGACGTTTCTTATGATAAACTGGTTCGATCGGTTGCACCATTTATTGTTGTCATGGTCATCGATTTATTGATTATTACCTACTTCCCGGCACTATCGATGTTTTGGGTGTAAAGCGCAGGGTAGCTTGTTCTTGTGCTTCGTTATTAGGGGTTAGTATATAAAAAATACCTTTTTCAAGTGTCCTAACTACAGAACTGCAGTCATTTTGGCTGCAGTTCTTGGCTGGGCTGGTAAGAAAGTATAAGTGCAACTACGCCTCATGAACCGCCCCAACGGGCTCGCCAATCGGCTAGTTTTATCATCCTATCTTCTGTAAAGAATCCTGTTCGTTCTCATATAGCTTGTCCCAAAGTTCATACATTTCCCTGCGTCCGTTTGCAATTTCAGGGTTGAATTGGATGGCAGCGTTCTCGCGGACGGTATGAACGTTCTTCATTGCCTGCTCAAGCTTTACGTTGATGTTCGCACCGCCTTTCCCTGCGTGCTTGGCAATCGAAATACCGGCTGTTGTTCCTTGGGCCATAGCAATTTTTCCGCTTTCGATGCCAGTGATATTGCCTGCAACAAATAATCCTTCAAGTGGAGTTTCCATTTTTTCAGAATGATGTGGAACATGTCCACCAAGTTCTGGAACGTATTGGAATGGGCAGCCGGCAACTGCTGTGAGCTCTGCTAACGGATACAAGCCACCTGCGATACAGACGAAATCAGCTTCGTACATTTTTTCTGTACCCTTGATTACCTTTCCATTTACATCAATATCTGCAGTGAGGACGCCTTCTACCTGATCCTTGCCAAGAATTTCAAGGGCTGCTTTTCTAAGCTGCAATGGTGTGCCATTCACCTTAACGCCGCTCTTAGGGAAAAACTTCATTCCTAATTTGCGTAATCCTTCATTTTTCATAAAACGGCTACCGAAACGTAAGATGGGTGACGGGGCAAGATGGGCCGCATTTAGAAGCGATTTCATAACTTCCTCCGGTTCTCCGGCATTTTTGCTGAGCGGGCTCTTTTCTGGCAGAACAATGCGTTCCACATTCATTCCAGCTAATTGCAGCTCGTTTAAAATCGCAAATGCTAGAATGTTAGCACCAATGATGATGCCTTTTTTGCCAATCTCGACACGATGAACATTGGTCATGACCTGTGCAGCCCCGATGGACATAACACCTGGGAGAGTCCAGCCTGGCACAGGAATTGGAAACTCAGCTGCACCAGTTGCTACCAGCACATATGGAGCTGTTAGTGTTCCTATATTTGTATGAACATTCCATGAATCCTCGTCTTTTTCAAGGTTATATACAGAAACGCCGCAGCGGATATCTACCGATAGTTTTTGAGCTTCATTGTGCAAACGCTCTGATTCTTTTATTCCATTCCACCATTCACCGGACGGTTCCTGGTGCAATTGACCGAGTAATCTCCCGCCTGGTCTGATAAATTCATCAATGACGGTTACGTTTAAGCCGTGTTCAGCACAGGATATGGCACCAGCTAAACCGGCTGGTCCAGCTCCAATTACGATCACATCTATCATTGTTTCTCCACCATCCTTTTCACAATATTAGGATGCTGTTTCCCGCTTTCAACAACCATATTTTCCTTCACCATAGTTAAGCAGGCTCTTACATTGGCCTGACCATTTACATTTACACGGCATTCCATACAGTGGCCGATATTGCAATAAATCCCCCGTGGTGTTCCACTTTCCTCATGAACGCGCAATGTTCTCACACCATTTGCTAGCAAAGCTGCTGCGATCGTTTCATTTTCATATGCTTCATATTCTTTTCCATCAAATGTGAATGGAATTTTTGTTCTATCATTTAATTTTCCTAAAACTGGATGATCTATTATTCTAGTCATGATTTTCACCTACCGTTCCAAATGTTACAGGGCGAATGGGCGGCTGATATTTTAATGGGATTTCGCCCTCATTTGTATTAGGTACGATACTTTCAATGACCCGGTCGACCATGACTCTGCACGTGCGTCCTCCACAAAAACCCATTCCTGCCCTTGTTCTAAGCTTTAGTTCCCTGGATGTGCATTGATGCTCATTTGCTGTTGCGGAAAGCTGTTCATAGGTAACCTCTTCACAACGGCAGATCACAAGTGCTTCTTTGCTATTCATTTGGAAAACCCCCCTTTTCAGCTATATGTAAAAATATAATGCAAGAATCGTACCAACTTTGGAGTAACTATTTTTACATTAGCTTAAGCCGAGGCGTTTTAGACGATTGTAAAGGGTTGCTCGGGTGATCCCTAGTTTTTTTGAACATTCTAATTTGTTGCCATTGGTTAATGCCAATGCTTTTTCGAGTACCTTTTTCTCGTGTTGATCCATTTCCTCCTGAAGTGGCAAAATGGTCGTGTTCAATTCCATGGGGCTTTCCTGAAGATCAGTATCAGAACCATCTGAATAGCCTATTACTGAATGAAATGGCAAATAATCTTTTCGAATGACGCCATCTGTCGCAAAAACCACAAGGCGTTCAACGACATTACGCAGCTCTCGGACATTGCCCGGCCAATCATATTGAAGCATCTCTTGCATAACTTCCTGTGAAAAATGGTGGATCGGCCGCTGATAGCCTAGTGAAAAATCCTTTAAAAAATGATAAATCAGTTCAACGATATCTTCGCAGCGATCTCTTAATGGAGGAATTTTTAAACTGACGACATTTAGCCGATAATATAAATCCTCGCGAAATTGGCCTTCTTTTATTAATTCTTTTAAATCCCTATTTGTTGCGGCGATTACCCGGAAATCAGCCTCCATTTCCTTTTCGCCGCCAACCTTGTAATATTTTCTTTCTTGAAGTACGCGAAGCATCTTGACCTGCATGTCTAAAGGCATTTCGCCAATTTCATCAAGAAAAAGAGTACCGCCTTTAGCGAGTTCAATTTTTCCCTTTTTCCCTCTATGATCCGCACCGGAAAAGGCACCGCGTTCATAGCCGAATAATTCACTTTCAAATAATGATTCAGGAATGGCACCGCAGTTGATTGAAATAAATGGTGCGTCAGGCCCTTCGGTTGCCTCATGAATGGATTTGGCAAAGACCTCCTTGCCAACCCCGCTTTCTCCTAAGATCAATACAGTCGATCGGACAGAGCACACCTTTTTCGCCATTTGCACCGTTTTTTCCATCACAGCACTTTTCCCTTTAATGCTATTAAAGGGATCTGAAGGCCTGTATTTTGCCATCTCCTGTTCTAAACGGTGAACCTCTGTCGACATATTAAATAATTTTTCATTAAGAACAACCTGGTTTGTCACATCGGTTTCCGATACAACTGCCCCGATAATCCTTTCATTAAAGTAAACAGGGTTTGCATTTATATGAACAAATAGATTAGATCTTGCCTGGTGATGCTTTCCCCGAATTCTTTTTCCTGAGTGCAATGATTCTAAGATTTCTAGATGCTGATGTTCGAAGAATTCTATAATTGGTTTGCCTAAAATCTCATCTTTTTTAACGGAGAAAATTTTTTCTGCTCCTTGTGTCCATGTGCGGACACGCTCATCCGCATCGATCACTGTCACCGAGGCGTCCATCGTATCAATGACAGTTTCATAGAAAGCCTTTAATTGATTGTAGGCATCATGCAAAAAATCAATGATTTGTTCAGTTGTGACGCAGCCAAGGTCTTGACCGCTTGAATCTATGACGATAATGGCCGGGTAGTGCTTGCAAAGCTCAGCTAGAACAGAGAAGGAATCATCCAAATTAGCCCTTCCTAAAGTGCCTTCATGATCTACCTGGTTTAGATGGAGAAAATTATTTTCAATGATTTCTTTGACTGACGGCAAATCAAACATGACAGCCTCCTCGGTATGTAAAAGTTTTTGTACACTGTTTAATATTTTATACACAAGTTTATCAAAAATATAGACAATTGCAAACGTTTGCAAATTTAATATTTGGAATAATCGCAAAAGGGGTTTGGGGTTTGCTGTTTTTACGCTTTTATAAAAAGTTGGCACGCAATTTGCATTAATAAATTATATAAGAAACCGAAAGGAGGTTGGTTTTGTGAGACATCATTGTGACGTGTTGGTTATAGGCGGGGGAATCATAGGATGTGCCATTGCCTATTATACGTCTAAATCTGGACGAGAGGTAACCGTTATTGAAAAAGGTGAATTTGTCAGTGGTACTTCGTCCCGCTGTGACGGAAATATACTAGCGATTGATAAAGATCCTGGCTTTGATAGTCAAATGTCACTTGTCAGTCAGAAATTAGTAGATGAATTAAGCAGAGAATTGAAACAGCCCTTTGATTATCGTGCTCCTGGGAGCATCCTTGTCTGTGAGACAGAAGAGGAAATGGAAGCGGCACAAAAGTGGGTTGACCGTCAGAAGGAGGCCGGTTTGCCGTTCAGGATGCTGGACCGTCAGGATATTCGCCAAGATTCCAAGTATTTTGCAGATGATTTATTAGGCGGCTTAGAGTGTGCAACAGATTCAACCGTTAACCCATACCTACTTGCCTTTAACCTTCTTGAGGGTGCAAAGAAAATGGGAGCTAAAGCCCATAAACAAACTGAGGTTACTGGAATGCGAACGGAGCCGGACGGTACCTTTACCGTTGAAACAGCTAAGGGGATGTTTACCGCGAATCATGTCATAAATGCTGCAGGTGTATGGGCTCCATATATTGGCGAGATGCTGGATCTGTCTGTCCCCATTAAACCAAGAAAAGGCCACATCATTGTCGCATCACGCCAGGAATTTGTAGGGCCAAGAAAAGTGATGGAATTTGGCTATCTTATCTCCAAATTTGGCGGCAGGCGCCAGGTTGATCACATTACTGAAAAATACGGCGTAGCCCTTGTTTTCGAACCAACTGAGAGTCAAAACTTCCTGATTGGAAGCAGCCGTGAATTTGCTGGATTTAATACAAAGGTCAACAATGAAATTATTAAATGTATTGCCAATCGCGCCATTCGATTTTATCCGAAAATGGCCGACATGATGGTCATACGTTCCTATGCAGGCTTACGCCCATGGACGGAGGATCATCTGCCAATCGTGTCAGAAGTGGAGGGAATTCCAAACTATTATATTGCAGCCGGGCATGAAGGAGACGGAATCAGCCTTGCCGCTGTAACGGGAAAAGTGATAGAGGAAATGCTTAATAAAAAGGATACGTGCATCCCGATTGAACCGCTGAGATTTTCTCGCTTTAAGGAAAGGGTGTTGAGCTGATGAAGGCAAATCGAGTGTTTACAACTATTGATACACACACGGGCGGAAATCCGACAAGGACATTGATTAGTGGACTCCCAGAGCTAATAGGAGCAACGATGTCCGAAAAAATGCTACATATGCAAAAGGAGTATGACTGGATTCGCAAGCTGCTGATGAATGAGCCAAGAGGACATGATGTGATGTCAGGTGTGCTGTTGACAGATCCGTGCCATCCGGACGCAGATATCGGTGTGATTTATATCGAAACTGGCGGATATTTGCCAATGTGCGGCCATGACACAATCGGTGTTTGTACCGCATTAGTTGAAGCTGGGCTAATCCCTGTTCAAGAGCCGGTTACTTCAATCAAACTGGATACACCAGCAGGCCTAGTTGAGGCAGAGATTAAGGTAGAGAACGGAAAAGCAAAAGAGGTTTCCTTCTGCAATGTCCCTGCCTTCCTGTTAAAGAGTGTCTCTGTTGATGTGGAGGGAATTGGAATCGTGGATGCAGACATTGCTTATGGCGGCAATTTCTATGGAATCATTGATGCCGGGTCTGTTGGCTTAGAGCTGATACCGGAGAATGCATCAAAAATCATTGAAATAGGGATCAAAATTAGAAATAAGATTAATGAAAAAACGGATATCGTTCATCCGCAGTATCCATTTATTCGCGGTTTGACCCATATTGAATTTTTCACTGAGCCAACCCATGAGGAAGCAGATGTGAAAAATACGGTCATCGTCCCTCCAGGCGGGATTGATCGTTCACCATGCGGTACAGGTACATCGGCCAAATTATCTGTCCTCTATTCCAAAAAGGAGATTGGCATCGATGAAGAATTTGTGCATGAGAGTATTGTCGGCTCTTTATTTCGTGGACGAGTCCTTGAAACAACAGATGTTCAGGGTGTGGAGGCTGTTGTGACAAGAATCGCAGGTTCAGCATGGCTAATGGGCATGCACCGGTTCTTTTATAACGAGGAAGATCCGCTTAAAGAAGGCTTTTTACTCATTCCCCCAATGGAACATGAAATGGAGGATGTAAAATGAAAATTCAAAAGGCTTACACAGCAACCGATGTACACGTAGCAGGCGAGGCATATCGGATTATTAAGGATGCGCCATTTGTTCATTATCAAAATTTACAAGAGCTGAATGAGCAATTTTCGCTTGTCTATGAGGAGGAAATCAACCTTCTTTTAAATGAGCCCCGAGGATTTGCCGGACTAAATGGCTGTTTGGTTGTTCCACCTTTTACAAGCGGTGCCGATGCAGCAGTTGTCTTTTTCGATCATAACGGAACACTTCCAATAAAATATGGCGGAATGGTTGCTGTTATAACTGCATTGCTGGAGTGCGGCCACTTAAAGGCAAAGCCTTCAAATGAATACCGGATTGAAACAGTCCGTGGTGTTGTTCCTGTTACTGCTGATATGAAAGACGATGAAGTGAAGTTAGTTAAGTTAAAAAGCGAGCCATGCCAGGTTGTACAAACCCATGTGCCAGTGTCTTATTTAGATTTACAGACAGAGGCTGCTCTCGTTCAAGCCGATCAGCTTTATGCGATTTTTGATAAAGCAGAGCTGCCATTTGAGATTGAAATGGAGAACCTTCCTGACATTCAACAATGGGGACAAAAGGCGATTGAAGCGTTAGAAGGCAAACATGCTGTCAGCCGAGTGATCTTGCTGGATCATTCGCAAAAAAGTGAAGGCAAAATCAAAACGGTAACATTCCGTCCGGATCGTTATATTGTACGTTCTCCAGGCTTTGGCACTCTAGCTGCCTGCAGCACCTATTTATTAGGAAATGGCGATATATCTGGGGATAGCCTAATAGAAAATGAAAGTATTTTTAATGGCACATTGACAGCAGAACTTACAGGACAAATTGAAAGCGATTACGAGTTTCGTTTTTCAGCCCGTGGATTTATTACGGGTATGCAGACATATGTATTAGACCCGACAGATCCATTATCCGCAGGGTTTTTATTAAAATAAAAAACTAGTAAATATACAGGAGGAAAATAAAATGACGACAATTAGAGGAGCTTATCCAGTATTAATCACACCAATGACACAGGAGCAAGAAATCGATTGGGGCGGAGTAAAGAATAATGTTCATTATTTCATGGATCAAGGTGTGGCAGGTATCGTCATCAATGGGAGTACTGGTGAATTTGTCAGTCTATCAAAAGAAGAAAAATACCAAATGGTAGAAACGGTTATGAAGGAAATAAACGGCCGCATCCCTGTTATTGTCGGTACTGCTGCTGAAACAACAAAAGAAACCATCGAGTATACAAAGCAGGCTGAAGCACATGGAGCTGATAGTGCTCTCATCATTAACCCTTATTACATGAAGCCAAAGGAAAATGAAATCTACCATCATTTTAAAGAAGTATCCAGTGCTGTTCATTTGCCAATCATGCTTTATAACAACCCATTTACTTCTGGCGTGAATATGAGCACAGATTTAATGCTTCAGATCGGCAAGGATTGTGAAAATGTCACTCACATTAAGGAATCAAGCGGTGAAATTGGCAAGGTAAGAGATCTTGCAAGAAAAGGCAAGGGAGACTTTGAAGTATTCTGCGGTGCTGAAGAGCTTGTCATGGAGTCTTACTTAGTTGGAGCAACTGGATGGATATCTGTTGCAGGAAATATCGTGCCAAAGCTTGTTACAGACATGTATAACCATTTCCAAAACGGCGAACTTGAAGAAGCATGGGCCATCAATGATCGTATTTTACCGCTTTGCGCGTTCCTTGAAGGATCTGGAAAGTATGTTCAGATTGTCAAGAGAGCCATGGAATTAACCGGCCAGGCTGGAGGCCCTGCACGTTACCCTCGTTTAGGCCTATCACCTGAGGAAGATCAACAGCTAAAAAGCCTTCTTGCAAGTTTAGAAACAGTAAATAATTAAAATAGGGAAGGAGAGAGAACATGCAAGCGACAAACTATCAATTGAAACCAAAAGTGCAGGAATTTTTAGAAGGTGTAAAAGGGTTATATATCGACGGTGAATATGTACAGGCGATTAGTGGTAAAACGTTTTCCGTCGTTAATCCTGCAAATGAAGAGGTCATTGCGGAAGTAAGTGAAGCGCAAGAGGAGGATATTAACGTTGCAGTAGCTGCGGCAAGAAAGGCATTTGATGAGGGTGGATGGACGAAAATGGAAGCGGCCGAACGCTCTCATCTAATCTATAAATTTGCCGATCTCTTAAAAGAGAACCGTGAAGAGCTTGCACAGCTGGAATCATTGGATAATGGGAAACCTTATCAAGTCGCTCTCGCTGATGACGTCGATGGAACCATTCAGCATTTTAGATATTATGCCGGCTGGGCAACGAAACTATTTGGTAAGACAACCCAGATTTCGAAGGATTATGTCACCTATACCGTTCATGAGCCGGTCGGAGTTGTAGGTCAAATTATTCCATGGAATTTCCCGCTTGCCATGGCTGCCTGGAAGCTTGGATCCGCACTTGCTGTCGGCTGTACGGTTGTGATTAAGCCGGCAACTGAAACACCGCTATCTCTTCTATACGTTGGAAAGTTATTTAAAGAAGCTGGTTTTCCAAATGGTGTTGTGAATATTGTGCCAGGAGCAGGAAGAATTGCAGGAGAAGCGATCATCACGCATAAAGATGTTGATAAAGTCGCCTTTACTGGTTCAACGGCTGTCGGAAAAGAAGTCATGAAAAAGGCTGCAGATCAAATGAAAGGTGTTACGCTGGAGCTTGGCGGAAAATCACCAGCCATTATTTTAGAAGATGCCAATCTTGAAGAAGCCATTGAAGGGGCCTTTAACGGAACGATGTACAATCATGGGCAAAACTGTAGCGCTTGTACACGTGTATTTGTACAGCGAAACATTTATAATCGTGTCGTAGAAGCTTTAGCAGAGCGGGCAAACTCCCTGAAGGTTGGGCCAGGTATGGATCCTGAAACAGAAATGGGGCCGCTCGTTTCAGCTAAACAGCAAAAAACCGTTCTTCATTATATTGAACAAGGGAAAAAAGAAGGAGCGCGCCTTGTGGCTGGCGGTGAAAAAGCCTTTGAAAAAGGATATTTTGTCCAGCCGACCATTTTCGCTGATGTAGAAGATCATATGGTGATTGCCCGCGAAGAAATCTTTGGTCCAGTGATGTCCATTTTCGTTTTCGATACGATGGAAGAGGCCATTAAACGGGCAAACGATAGTGACTACGGCTTAGCTGCAAGTGTATGGACAGAAAATATCAAAAAAGCTCACTACATTGCGGGCAAGCTGCAATCAGGTACAGTCTGGATTAATGATTTTGGTCTTGAATGGGAAACCATGCCTTTCGGCGGCTACAAACAATCAGGAATCGGCCGCGAAATGGGAGGAGAGTATGGCCTACAAAACTATACAGAAGTGAAAAGTGTATTTGTTAACATCAAGCAGGATGAATAAGTCTAAGGCATAACGGGACAGGCCCTGTTTCCTATCGGATAGGATCGGGAAGGGGGTCTGTCTCCCTGTATTTTATATTATCTGAATATTACTATTATTGGAAACGGTGTCATTTATTTAAGACATACACGAGGAGGTCTAGGATGGAAGAAATAGTGAATTGGGCGGTATCAAAGGTTTGGAGTCTTGGATTGGTGTTTTTTGCACTTGGAGCTGGATTGTTTTTTTCGATTATTACACGCTTTGTACAAATTAGATATTTTAAGGAAATGATCAAACTTCTTTTTGAAAAGGGAAATCCGGATTCGGGTGTATCTTCTTTCCAGGCATTTTGTATGGCTTTAGCAGGACGTGTCGGTATTGGAAATATTGCCGGTGTAGCCACTGCTATTGCATTCGGCGGTCCTGGAGCTGTTTTTTGGATGTGGGTGATGGCATTATTAGGAGGCGCAAGTGCCTTTATTGAGTCAACACTTGCCCAGGTCTATAAAATCAAGGATGGAAATCAATACCGAGGCGGGACACCTTATTTTATTGAAAAAGGATTAAATCTTAGGTGGTTCGCGGTACTTGTCGCGATCGTTGTTTCCCTTTGCTACGGGATATTAGTTCCAGGCATTCAGTCAAACACCATTGCAGTTGGATTTGAAAATACATTGGGCATCAATAGAAATATTACTGGAATTATCCTAGTCGCTTTACTTGGAATCATTATTTTTGGAGGGGTAAAGCGAATCGGTTCTGTGGCGGAAAAGGTAGTTCCTTTTATGGCATTAGGATATGTGATTGTTACCTTTGTCCTTCTAATTGCGAATGCTTCAGAAGTTCCAGGGATGCTGTGGCTGATTATCACAAGTGCGTTTGGGGCAAATGAGATGTTTGGCGGAATTGTCGGTGCAGCTATTGCTTGGGGAGTTAAGAGAGCGGTGTTCTCTAACGTTGCCGGTGTAGGTGAAGGAACCTACAGTTCAGCCGCAGCAGAAGTTTCCCATCCGGCAAAGCAAGGTCTTGTCCAAGGATTTTCAGTCTATATTGACACGCTTATTGTTTGTACAGCAACAGCTCTAATGATTCTAATTTCAGGTATGTACAGCGTTACGCCAGAAAAACAGCAGCCGATTGTTGACCACATCCCGGGCGTTGAAGCCGGTCCAATGTGGACGCAGGCAGCAGTTGAAAGTGTGATACCTGGATTCGGCGGATTATTCGTTGCGATTGCGATCTTCTTCTTTGCCTTTACAACCCTGATGGCCTATTACTATATCTCTGAAACTACCCTTGTCTACCTTGATCGAAATAAAAAGTTTAAATGGGTGAAAACTTCTTTACTCGTTATTTTCCTAGGAATGATTTATTTTGGAAGTGTGAAGGACGCATCCCTATTATGGGCGCTCGGTGACTTAGGATTTGGAAGCATGGCATGGCTTAACCTAGTAGCGATTCTATTCTTATCGAGAACAGCATTAAAAGTATTTAAAGACTATGAAGCACAGAAGAAAGCCGGCCTAGACCCAGTCTTTGATCCTGTTAAACTCGGCATTAAAGGTGCTGATTTCTGGGAGGAGAAAGTGAAAGAAAGTGCTTCAAAAAATAAGGAAAATGTGGGCTGATCCACTAAAGAAGGACAGGTTAATTCGTTAATTCCTGTCCTTTTTTTATTGAATTTCATTTCTATTTACCTATCTAGACCCCTACTCAGCTAAAGTTCAATGTGGTAAAGCGTGAAATTGCGATCTGTCTACTAAAATCGTTTTCTTCCAATCATCACCCTAGCGCAGAGCTTTTCATTTTTTTATTGGATGCAATACGCTCAAGGTTTTTAGTGAAAATGAATCCAATCCCGCTTATTGGATGCAATACGCCCAAGATTTTAAGTGAAAATGAATCCAATCCCCCCTATTGGATGCAATACGGTTAAGGTTTTAAGTGAAAATGCATCCAATCCGGCCTATTAGATGCAATACGGTTAAGGTTTTTAGCGAAAATGAATCCAATCCGGCTTATTGGGTGCATTCCCGCCAAGGTTTTAGTCGCAAATGAATCCAATCCCGCCTATTGGCTCTCTAAAAAAGGTATAAAATTACACTATTTAAAAGCGGCTTACGAGGATGAACGCTGTTAATAACAATATTAATTACGAAAATAGCTTAAAAATTTTCTCCAATCTATTAAAACGGTACCAGGCACGACCCGATATTTGTCGGAAAAAGCGTGTGTGGGTGTGTAGGTCCATGCGCTGCCATTTTAATTCAATAGTTACAATGAAGGGTTTAGTTCCGCGACTTTAAGAGCAGCGGGGCTGGACCCTGTTTTTTTGATTAAAACCATTTCTACTTGGATGTTTGAGTAAAATTTAAGCCTTAACGTCGATGCAGAAGAGGAAGGGCATTTTTAATTGTTCCTGGCGCATGATCTGTATTTGCTGCTTAGTGTGATTAGGGGAGACGATGCCCTTCTTCATAATGGCGGACGGTACGAGTTGAATAAAGGCACACATCTCATCCTTCCCGTTGGATTCGGTGCGTTTGAATAAAACGCTAAATCGCAAGTGATTTTATCAGATAACGTTCTATAAATTCAGCTAATCCATCATTTTCGTGATGTCCCGTAACAAAATCAGCAGCTGTTTTAACCTCGTCGCTAGCGTTCCCCATTGCGACACCCATACCGGCATGACGAAGCATCTCTATGTCATTGGGTCCGTCTCCAATGGCTGCGACTTCATTTGGACTCATTCGAAGTTCGGTAAGTAAGGTTTTTATACCAGACCATTTGGAAACATTAGGAGCAAGCAGCTCAAACCCATCATTCCAATCAATGACTGCTGCTTCCTTGTTAAACAAGGCAGAAATTTTCGGACTTGGTATACCTGTTCGGACACTATATTTAAGTACATCTTGATAATTTGCCTGTCTTAAATCTCCAATATACCGCGGCGGAGTTTGCCCCACATTTGTCCAATAATCTATTTCTTCATTCGTTTCCTTACAATAAAGCCCATGTGCTGTATGGACCATAACATTACAAGGACTTTCAGCAGTAAGATGGTGAAAACGTTCTTCGTTCAATTGGACGGTTTTCATTTGCAAAACTCTTCCTGTATCCGCCGCGTGAATAGCGGAACCATTCAAACAGATCATCGGAGTTTGCAATCCCATTTCTTTATGGTAGGGAGCCGTTACTTCATAGTGTCGTCCAGTAGCTAGAAAAACCATGATTCCCTGATTCATGAGCCTATTAATGGCTTCCCTATTTCGGTGGGAAATGGTGTTTGAGGCTTTTAGTAGTGTCCCATCCATATCAATAAATATTGCACGCACATTCATTTATTCTGCCTCCTCATTCGTTGCTAAAGCAATCATATCACCTGAAGATTAAAGCCTTGTAAACGGAGTGTATAGATTAAATGAAGTTTATTAAGAAGCAGGTGAACAACAAATAGAAAACTCCTTTCTACATTCTGGCTTTTGTTAAAACAAAGTAATCTGTTCAAATGTAAATGTATTTTATGTTTTTATATAAGTTTACTTTACTTTTATAAAAACTGAGTTTATAATTTAATTCAAGAGGTGGTTATCATGAAGAAAGATTTTGGTGATTCGATATCAAATAAGGTTTATGAATATCGTGTACTTGCCAGAATGTCTCAGCAAGAATTAGCAGAGAAAGTCGGGGTTTCCAAACAAACCATTTTCGTAATGGAAAAAGGAAATTATGTTCCGACTCTGCTGTTGGCTTTTCGAATTGCTGAATTTTTTAATGTTGATGTAAACGAAGTTTTTACTTATGTGAAAGGAAATGATTAAAATGGAAAATAAGTCTATTTCAGATATCCCTAACGCCATTATTAACCCTTTAAAGTCCTGGGCTGAACAATCTTCGGGAAATTGGAACATGCTTATTGGTATCGGCATGGTATTGCTTTTAGTCGGAGCGATTCTGACATACGTATTTCGAAAGAAAATGGGTCAGGCGGACGAAAGAACAAATCAAATATCTTTAAAAAGTGCCCTTATTATGTTATGTGGAGTCATTTTGTGCGACGTGATTTTCCCGAAAGAATATATGTGGCAAATTTTCTTCTTATTTAAATATTCTCTTGCATTCTTCGCTTCAGGAATCTATCTAGCCGTTCGATATAAAAAAGATTTTTTAAACTAAAGAACTAAGATAGAAGGAAAAGAAGATTTAGAAAGAGCAATTCAGCTGCAAAATGGAACGGGGACAAGAAGAATCATCGATCAAGAATATCAACTTTTCCCCCTGGCCCCTTTTTTTCAGGTAACAAAGGAATTCCTCGAAAAATGTAGAAAGCAATACATAGCTTATTCGGAGAAAAGGGGATTCTTATGGAATTAGTCACGATGAAACAAAACCTCAAACAATCTTTGTTGTCGCTTCCATATCGGGTGAAATTAATTTTGATCTTTTCACTGCTGATCTTAGTTACCTCGACTCTTCTTGGAAGTATTACCTATTATCAATTTGCAAAATCCAGTCAAGAACGCACGTAGGAGTTTCATGGAAATTTAAGCACAAACCCCGATGTAGAAGCAGGCTACGTAGAGACATTGGAGTCAGTCCCACTCGGCTAAAGCTTAAAGCAGTAGATTGCGGTCCCTGGCACGCTCTGATATTCATCGAATATGCGTGGGTAGGGTCCATAAGCTACCATTTTAATTCAATAGTTACAATTAAGGGTTTAGTTCAGCGGACTTAAGGGCAGCGGGACTGAATCCTGTTTTTTGATAATAACCGTTCCAACTTCGACGTTTTGGTGATTTTTTAGCCTTAGCGTTGAAGTAAAGCCAGTCTACTTGGATGTTGGAGTGAATTTTAAGCCCGAATGTCGAAGTAGAGCCAGTATACTTGGAAGTTGGAGTAAATTTTAAGCCCGAATGTCGAAGTAGAGCCGGTCTACTTGGAAGTTGGAGTGAATTTTAAGCCAGAATGTCGAAGTAGAGCCGGTCTACTTGGAAGTTGGAGTGAATTTTAAGCCCGAATGTCGAAGTAGAGCTGGTCTACTTGGATGTTGGAGTGAATTTTAAGCCCGAATGTCGAAGTAAAGCCGGTCTACTTGGAAGTTGGAGTGAATTTTAAGCCCGAATGTCGAAGTAGAGCCGGTCTACTTGGAAGTTGGAGTGAATTTTAAGCCCGAATGTCGAAGTAAAGCCAGTCTACTTGGATGTTGGAGTGAATTTTAAGCCCGAATGTCGAAGTAGAGCCAGTATACTTGGAAGTTGGAGTGAATTTTAAGCCCGAATGTCGAAGTAGAGCCAGTCTACTTGGATGTTGGAGTGAATTTTAAGCCCGAATGTCGAAGTAAAGCCGGTCTACTTGGAAGTTGGAGTGAATTTTAAGCCCGAATGTCGAAGTAGAGCCAGTCTACTTGGATGTTGGAGAGAAATTTAAGCCCGAATGTCGAAGTAGAGCCAGTCTACTTGGATGTTAGAGTGAATTTTAAGCCCGAATGTCGAAGTAGAGCCAGTCTACTTGGATGTTGGAGAAAAATTTAAGCCTTAACGTCGAAGTAGAATGTCTACATAGGGGTTTCATGAAAATTTAAGCACAAACCCCGATATAGAAGCAGTCTACGTAGAGACATTGGAGTCAGCCAACTATATTGGGATAGGCTTGACCAATTTCATCAATTATTTCAATCCCGATCCCATTCTCATTGGAGGAAAACTCCCAGAGAAATATGAAAAAATGATTGGAATATCAGCCACGATCGCGAGGAATCGCGCAATCGAAGTATTTCAAAAAGACCTGACCATCATCCCAGGCAAACTGATAGAAAAATCATCCCTAATGGACGCCGCCGCCCTCATACTAGCGGATATATTCCGAAAATAGGAGCGGTACCAGGGTGCCAGGAGGACGGTTTAAGGGTTCACTTTAGAGGTGTGCAAACAAGTTATCGCATAGGAAAACGCACGTGGATTTTCAGGTCAAATTCACAGTGCGTTTTCTTTTTTTACTGTTTCTTTATTGGTCCTGTTTATTTTAGATATATACAGTTTTTTTCTGTTATCTAATCCAGCATAAAAAACCTCTGAACAATCTTTGATATTTTGTTTATTAAGTTCAGAAGTTAGCCATTCTTTATCTAATCCAGTACTTGTTAAGTTTTCCTCCATTATCGTTCCATCAATGATTATATCCTTTTCAAGACCTGAACTTGTTGTTTGAATGTTCATATCAGAAGGAGTAAGTGGTTTTTTATCTGATTTGGGTAATACTGATAAATTACCATCCGTTTCCATTATAGCGAATTCTACGTCCGCAACATTGAAGGCATTTTTTTCTCTTAATTTCATCTTTAATTCATTTATGGTCCATTTTATTTTCTTCATATTTTCATCCACAATGGCTCCATTTTCAACTAAAGTAACCGGTTCAGAATTGATCAGCTTCCTTAATGTGAGGTTTTTTAAGCTTAAATATCCAGTAAATAGAGTCAAAATGGTAAATAATATTAAGGTAGTAATAGCTGAAAATGTTGCAAATTGCTTATCAATAACAGCATTTGCGACTATCGAACCCATTGAAACACCCATAATAAAATCAAAAAAATTCATTTGCGAAATAAGTTTTGTGCCTATTTTTCGGGTTAAGAATAATGCTAACACGTATAATCCAATACCTTTAAGTATTGTAATGAAAAAAACATTTCCCATATAGGTCTACCTCTTTTATACCTTATTATCTAGCTATAGATAGTAGTATTAGAAGGAGATTAATGGGGTATTCATTTATTTTTTAACCGATATTTTATTTTACATTATTTAAAAATGGTACCTCTGGCACGCCCTTTATCCCAGCAAAAATGAAATGATATCTTTATTCATACTTTCAAGTGATTTTGGCATATCCTTACGGATTGAATTCAAGGTGAAATAACTAGTGTCTACTTTATCCTGAAATAGATGATAGTTTATCAGGCTTATGTCACTTCCTAGTTTCCTTAAAACTTGTTCATAAATAGGATCATCATCACCCGCTCTGCAAAAATGTCCTTCAGTTTAATTTCACATTCAATTTTAAAATTCCCATAATCCGATTCGGAAATTGGTGTAGCTGTAATATAAAATGACCTCGGTTCAAAACGAGGTCATTTGTTCGAATATATGATTTTTATACCATAGTATATCCGCCATCGATAGATATAATAGATCCTGTTGTAAATGACGAAGCTTCGGAAGCAAGCAATACGATTGCTCCGCCTAGTTCATGCGGCAAGCCCACTCTTTTCATTGGAACTAGATCCACAACAAAGGAAAGCGGACCGTCATTTTCAAACATAGGCTTCGTCATATCTGTTTGCATGAACCCTGGGGCAATCGCATTTACCCTTATATTATCTCCAACCCATTCTTGGGCAAGGCTTTTGGTTAACATGATTACAGCACCCTTAGACGCATTATATGCACTCTGTGGATAGGTAAGCGAGATGATTCCAGCCTTCGAAGCCATGTTGATAATGGAACCGCCGCCGTTATCCCTCATAGTAGGATAGACATATTTGGATACTAAAAACATGGCATTAATATTAATATCAAATGTCTTTTTCCAATCTTCTAACGACATATTTTCAGATTCAATTCTTTGGCATATTCCGGCATTATTTACTAGAATATTAATCTGTTTATATTTTTCAATAATAGTAGCTATAGCGTCTTTTACTTCATATTCGTTCGTAATATCCGCTTTTAAGGCAAAATGATCACCACTTCTTGAAAGCTCTTCTATCGCCTTTTTCGCTTCTACTTCATCAATATCTATAATAACAACATTTGCACCAGCATCAGAGAGCGCTTTTGATATACTCTTTCCTAATCCTTTTGCACCGCCAGTTACTAATGCTGTTTTTCCATCTAATTTAAAACTATCTAAAATATTCAAGATTTGCACCACCTTAAGAAATCAGGATTAATGTAATTCTTTTCCGCCAGCTATTGTATAAGTGGTTCCTGTGATAAAGTTAGATTTGTCGCTTGAAAGAAAAGCGATTAATTCTGCTATTTCAATTGGATCAGCCATTCTTCCTAGCGGTACAAAGGAAGTAAGGTAATTTTGATACTCCTCTGGTGTCATTCCTTCTACTGGCCCTCTATTATTGAACACGTTTTGCATCATATCCGTATTGGTATAGGCAGGACAGATAGCGTTTACATTTATGTTATATTGAGCTAGTTCTAATGCTAATGTTTGAGAGATCATATTAACCGCTGCTTTTGAAGTACAGTAAAGTCCATTAGCATATTCAGCTGTTTTTGATGCAATGGAAGAGATATTTACTATTTTACCGCTATTTTGTTGGATCATTTGCTTAGCAACTGATTGGCAGGTTAAGAAGGTCCCTTTAGCATTTACACCCATAATTTGATCCCACATTTCTTCTTCAGCATCTACAAGTAAGGATGTTGAGATAATCCCTGCGCAATTTACTAAAATATCTATTCTTCCAAATTCCTCAACAGCCTGTTGAACGGCTTTGTCAATATCTACTTTATTCGTCACGTTTACTTCACTGATGATGGCTCTTCTGCCTAGAGCTTCAACCTCTTCAGCTGTTTCTTTTAAATTTGAAAAGTTTAGATCACAGGCAACAATATCGGCACCATATTTAGCTAGCAGCAGAGCGGCTGTTTTTCCTATTCCTCTCCCTGCTCCGGTGATAAAGGCAATTTTCCCTTCGAAATTCATTTTGTTCTTCCTCCTTTACTATTCATAATAATGAAAATTTAACCAATATTTAGAATACAGATATATAATGGCATACAACGGGAATAATTTCAAGGTTGTGAAAAATATTTCGAATTATTTTCCTGAATATTTGTAATGGTGAAATTATTTTCTGAATTTTATTGGAAAGTATAGACAAAATGAAATTAAGGTGTTTTAATGATAACCATAGAGAAAATTTTCAATTGACTGAAAATAATTTCAAAGTCGTCTTAGAGTGAGGAAATAGAATGCAAAATAATACCGAGTTAGTAACAAAAGTCGCTTATATGTATTACATTGACAATCTTCCACAGAGTAAAATTGCTTCATTATTGAATATTTCAAATTCCACGGTATCTAGGCTGATACAGACGGCAAGAGATCGTGGGATTGTCAAAATTGAAATACAGACATTGAATACAAGGTGCTATTCTCTAGAGAAACCTTTAAAAGAGAAATTCCATATTGAGGAAGCAATAGTGGTTCCATCCTATTCGGCTATCGAGGAGAATATTTTGAAGGTATTGGGCGAAGCCGGAATGAATTATCTTAAACAAAATATTCAGGAAGGAATGACCGTTGCATTTTCAATGGGTAAAACTTTAAGTGAAGTTGCAAACTGCTTAGAAGTGGAAGAAAAGGTTGATTGTAATATTGTTCCAATTACTGGAGGGTTAGGGCAGGTTAAGTCTGAATTGCACTCCAATGATATTTGTAGAAGAATTGCAGATAAATTTGGAGGTACTGCTTATCCCTTATATGCCCCTGCTATCGTTGGAAATGAAGAATTAAAAAATGCCATTATAACGGACCCGATGATTCAGAGTGTTTTTAAGATGGGGTTAAATGCAGACATCACCGTTGTGGGTGTCGGAAATGTCACCGATTCAACGTTTATTGATCTTGGAATCATCAGTAAGGAAGAAGCGAAAATAATGGAAAATGACGGGGTAATAGGAGATATTGGCTCTTGGTTCTTTGATAAAAAGGGAAATATCTTAAATTTGGATATCCATAAAAGGGTAGTTGGACCTGATTTTAGTAAGTTAAGTGAGCAATCAAAAGTGGTTCTGATTTCTGGGACAAACGAAAAAAAGGAAGTAATTAAAGCAGCATTACAAGGGAATTGGGTAGATGTTTTAATCACATGTGAGAATGTCGCTCAGTACCTACTGGAATAATTCCAGTTGTTAAATATGAAAGCGATGCCAAACTGGAGGGGAAGACAATGAAAGAAATTGTAATGGGAATTGATGCTGGTACAGAGGGAGTTAGAGTAGGATTATTTGATTTACAAGGAAATGAGATTACGTTTGCCTCGACTGAATACAAAACCTATCATCCTCACCCAGGCTGGGCTGAACAGGATCCCAGGGACTGGTGGAGCGCTTTAGCTAAAAGTTCAAGAAAAGCCTTGGCAGATTCCGGAATTGATAAGAAACAAATCATTGGGGTCAGTTATGATGCAACTTGCTGCAGTGTCATTGCGTGTAAGGATGATGGAACGCCTATAAGAAATCCACTGATATGGATGGATATACGTGCTAATAAACAAGCAAAGTTTATTGCAGAAACGAAGCACCCTATCTTAAAAATGAGCGGATACGACACAGTTTCAGCTGAATGGATGCCATGTAAGGCCCTTTGGCTGAAACAAAATGAACCTGAAAACTATGATAAGGCTGATAAAATTGTGGAGTTTGTTGATTGGTATACGTATATGCTGACTGGTAGTTGGACAGTCAGTACTTGTAATGCTACTACGAGGTGGTATTACAATCGGGATGAAGGTGGATGGCCGTATGACTTTTACGAAGGAATTGGTCTAGGTGATATTTTTGGAAAATTCCCAAAACATATTTTAGATCTAGGTGAATTTGTCGGCGGGTTAACAAAAGCAGCAGCTGACGACTTAGGTTTAGAACCGGGAACCCCAGTTGCGCAAGGTGGGGCAGATGCGTTTGTCGGGCTCATCGGATTAGGGGTTGTTGAATCTGGAAAGTTAGGGTTAATTACTGGCTCATCACATTTGTTAATGGGTTTAACGGAGCAAAACTTTAACGGAAAAGGAATATTTGGCGGCTTCCCAGATGCAGTAATTAAGGGCTTGAAAATGGTTGAAGGCGGGCAAATTTCTACAGGATCCGTTATCAAATGGTTTATAAATAATTTCTGCCAGGACCTTGTCCAGAAGAGTCAAGAACTGAATCAGAACGTATTCGATTTTTTAACTCCGGAGGCAAGTAAATTACCGCCGGGTTCAGATGGGTTGTTAGTTTTAGAGTATTGGCAGGGGAACAGAACCCCCTATGTTGATCCGGATGTAAGAGGATTGATGTATGGTTTTTCACTAAATCATCGCAGGGAACATATTTACCGGGCATTAATGGAAGGAATCGCATTTGGAACAGACTTGGTTATTAATAGCTTTAAGAAAAACGGTTTTAACGCGACTGAATTGTACGTTGCCGGTGGTGCATCAAACAGTGATTTGTTCTTACAAATTCACGCAGATGTTAGTAATCTGCCAATTTATGTACCAAAAGTGACACAGGCACCAAGTTTAGGTTCTGCTATTTTGGCAAGTGTTGCTGCAAAGAGATATTCGAGTATACCGGAGGCAGTTAGTCACATGGTTCATTATAAGAAGAAAGTAGAGCCAAATTTTGAAAATCATCTTAAATATAAACAAATATCCCAAAGGTATAATGAAGCCTACCCAATTCTTCAGCCTTGGATGAAGGGGATTACAGAAACCGTTCAAATTTAAGGAAAGGGAGATGAGTGTATGGTGTTAATCTCACCCTCAATTTTAGATGGAAATCACATGAATCTTCAAAATGATATCTTAGCTATCGCGAAAGGAGGTGGGGATTCGATCCATGTGGATATAATGGATGGTCATTATGTTAAGAATCTCACATTCGGTCCCAAAACAGTAGAACATCTGAGGAAAATTACTGACTTGCCGATCGATGTCCATTTTGAAATGTATAAGCAAGAGGAATATATTGACTGCTTTATTGATGCAGGGGCGAATTTAATCACACTTCAATTTGAAAGTCTCGTACATCCATTGCGAGCCATTGAGAAAGTAAAGAATAGAGGTTGTTCCGTTTCATTAGCTTTTGCGCCCATGACCAGTTTGGATTCAGTAAAATATTTTATCCATGAACTTGATCAAATTAACTTAATGTCAGTTGAACCTGGTTTTGGCGGCCAAAAGTTTAGAACAGAAGTATTTAATAAAATAACGTTTATCCAAAACATTATTCAGAGTGAACAACTTAACACCATTATTTCAGTTGATGGAGGGGTTAATGAAATAAATATTAATAGATTAATAGAGTTAGGGGTTGGAAATTTAATCATTGGAAGCAGGATATTCAAAAACCAAGAAATCGAAAAGAATATTCAAAGTTTGAGACAATTAGTCACATATAAGGGGGAAAAAGTATGAAAAAGCCAAAGCTTTGGGCAGTTGTGATGATGTTATTAACGTTCCTATTTATTGTTGGATGTTCGGCTGATACTACGCAGTCTTCGAATTCTGAATCTTCAGGTAAAGGTAAAAATGAGTCAGCCTCAAAAGAAACTTCCTCTAAAGGCAGCGAAGGGAAGGAAGAGTTAGAAATTGCTTGGGTTCACATGAATTCAGCTGCACAATCTGAACAAAGAGCAAAAAAGGGATTTGAAGATTTCGTTAAGAAAAGCGGATATAAGTGGAACTTGAGTGTTGTTGATAGTAAAGGATCTGGTCAAAATCTAGCATCAAATATTGAGGACGCGGTTCAAAGAAAAGTCGACGCAATCATCATTTCAATGGCTGATCTGCGTGCAGCAAAAGCTTCTATTGCAGAAGCAGAGAAAGCTGGCATTCCTGTCTTTTCGGTCGACTCAGGCTGGACACCAGGTATTGTTGTAGATGTAACGAGTAATAACTACGTGATGTCGTCTAAAGTCTCGAGTTATTTAGTAGATAGATTAGGTGGAGAAGGAAATATTGTTGCCTTTAAGATGGCTGAACACCATGGAGTTCGAAAAAGAGGAGAAGTATTAGATACGATTGTAAAGGAAAACCCAGGTATTAAGGTGCTTGAGGAACATAATATTGATTACACAAATTTTTATGAAGATACACTAAAAACAATGGAAGATTATATCGCTAGATACGGAGATAAAATTGACGCTGTATGGACTGGCTGGGATGAGCCTGCAATGGCTGCTGCAGCTGCTATTCAAGCAGCAGGAATTAGTAAGGATAAGATTTTTGTCACTGGAATTGACGGTCATCCGCCTGCAATTGATGAAATGAAAAAGGGGTCTCCAATTGCGGCAACAGTAGCCCAAGGATTTGAGGTTATGGGAGAAAAAATAGCGGGGTATATCTATAGTATTAGAACAGAAGGAAAACCTATCGATCAAGTAATAAATTCAACCACTGTTTATGTTGATACACCTTTAATAACGGATAAGAACTTACCTGAAGATGGAGTAGAACCATATAAAGCCAAAGATTTCTATAGCTCAAATTAAGTTAAATAAAGAGGGAGATATGTCCGTATCTCCCTCGCAAGAGAGTGAGGTTTGACGATTGGAGGAAATACTGTCTGTTGAGGGAGTAAACAAACATTTCGCAAAGGTTAAAGCATTGAATAATATCCAATTTAGCCTAAATAGAGGGGAAATCCATGCTTTAGTTGGTCATAATGGCGCGGGCAAATCTACTTTTGTCAAAGTTTTAACAGGAGCCTATACTCCTGATGCCGGTGTGATTAAATTGGAAAACAAAGAAGTTTCTTTTCGCGGCATCCAAGATTCCATTGATAAAGGGATCGGGATTGTCACCCAAGAGGGGAGTTTAATCCCAAGTTTTAATGCAATTGAAAATATATTTCTAGGGCAAGAAGAAAGTAAAATTGGTCTTATTAATAGAAGGAAATTGGTGAAAAAAGCAAAACATTTGATGGAGACGTTAGGAATTGATCTGGATTTAAATAAAGAAGTCAAAGATTTGAACCCGGCACAACGAAAGCTCATTGAGGTTTTAAAAATATTGAATATTCATCCGAGCATATTAATATTAGATGAACCTACAGCCGCCTTATCAGAAAATGAACGAAACAAGTTGTTTTCTGTTATGAGAAAGTTAAAAAATGATGGTATTACTATTATTTTTATTACTCATTATTTAGACGAAGTTTTTGAAATGTCAGACCGTATCACCGTCTTAAGAAATGGTACACATGCTGGAACAAGAATAACGTCGCAATCATCGAATGATGAGATCATTAAACTGATGATTGACAAAGACCACCATAGCGAGTATCCAGAAAAGACTCATGGGCTGGGGGAGGTCCTATTCGAGGCAAAAAGTGTTTCTGACGGTCAGAAGCTAACCGATGTGACTATTTCAGTTAAGCGAGGGGAAATAGTCGGTATTTTTGGTACAGTCGGGTCTGGAAGGACTGAACTGGCTGAATGCATTTTTGGTGCTAGAGATAGGAAAAGTGGAAAAGTATTCATAGAAGGAAAAGAGATTAAAAATAGAAAATCAGTGCCTAAATCGATCGAAAATGGGCTTGTTTTAATCCCTGACGATCGATTGAAAAAAAGCTTAATTTTAGACGAACCGGTTAAACGAAATATCTCACTTCCATTTTTGGGTGAAATGTCATTATTCTCTTGGGTACAGGTTAAAAAAGAAGAAAAAATTTCTCAAATGATGGTGAATGACCTTAATATTAAAACTCCGTCCATTCATGAAAAGGTAAAAAATTTAAGCGGCGGTAATAAACAAAAAGTTTCCTTCGGAAAATGGATTGTCTCGGAAGATAAAAAGCCAAAGGTATTTATATTTGATGAGCCTACTGAAGGTGTAGACGTTGGAGCAAGGGCTGAGATGTATAAAATTATGGTGGATTTAGCAAAACAAGGTGCCGGAATCATATTAATATCCTCAGATATTTCCGAGATAAAGGGGCTATCAGACCGAATATATATTATGAAAGAAGGATCTATCGTGGACGAAATCCAATTAGATGAGGTCACTAATGAAAGACTCATTCAAAGCTCTTTAGGAGTCTAACAGAGGGGGATTAACATGCAAAGTATATCAGTTGTAAGAAATGAAAAGAAGGCATTGGATACAAGCTATCTAGTATCCCATTATGCTACTATTGCGACGTTGCTCATACTATTTATTGTATTTTCAATATTCGTAGATAAATTCTTTGAATTAAATAATATCATGAACATTGCGCGTCAGGTTTCTACTTTAGCCATTGTGGCATTTGGTTTAACAATTACGATGGCAGCAGGTGATTTTGACTTATCGGTTGGAAGTATTGCAAGTTTGTCCGGAGTAGTTGTAGCAGGGCTTCTTGCCAATGGGTCGGGAATGCTTGCAGCTATTTTAGCCGCTCTAGCAGTTGGTGCCGGAATTGGACTTTTAAATGGAGTGGTATCGACAAAAGTTGGTATCCCTTCTATGATTGTGACCCTTGGGGTATCTTCTATTGCTATAGGTGTCAATTTTATGTATACGGGAGGAAGAGCCGTTTACGGTGGACTGCCCATTTCATTTACCGCATTGGGTAGAGGGGCCTTATTCGGAATTCCTTCACCCATTTTCATTATGCTGATTCTCGGTATTGTCGTATTTATTTTCTTAAACTATACAAAGCCTGGACGATATATTTATGCTACTGGCGGTAATGCGACAGCGGCGAGGCTTTCAGGTATCAAAACCTTAAAATACAGAACAATTGGGTTAATGTTTAGTGGGCTTGGTGCCGGAATTGCGGGAATTGTTTTGGCTGCTAGATTAGGAAGCGGCCAGCCGACTGCAGGATCGTCCTTTCTATTAGATGGTTTAGCCGCAGTATTTATTGGAATGACGACAATTAGAATTGGCCAGCCTAATATTATTGGAACGTTTGTTGGTGTGCTACTAATTGGTCTACTTAACAATGGTTTAAACCTATTAGGTTTACCCTTCTACATTCAAGATATTGCCAAAGGTTTAATCATGGTCATAGCAGTAGCGTTTGCCGCAAGTAAAAATGAATTAAAGTTTTTCTCTTCTTAAATCTACTCATAAGAAAACCACCCCGCCGTAGGAAGCATAAGGGTGGTTAAAAAAATATTAAATAAACAACTTTTCCCTTAACGGGTTCTGTTGTCAGGAGAAGTGTTCGCAGCACTTCTCCTTTTTATTATATATGAAAGGGAACGGTTTTGTTTTAAAATTACTGCAATTTATATAGCAAATGCGTTTGGTGAATGGAAGAGCAGCGGGGCTGAATCCTATTTTTCCCCTCGGCTGCTTTCGTCATTGCATCCACATCATGTACAACTTCAATCGTTTATTCTTTTAATCTTTCGAGCTCGGTGAATACGGCTTCATAGTCTTCTTTCTTGTCTGCCTTAAAGGAGGTGTTTAGGTAGCTGATGGTACCGTCTTTTTTTACAACGAAGACAGAACGGATTGCTACTTCGCCTTTTTCGTTCAATACTTTATAGCTTTTTATTGTTTCTTTATGCCAGTCAGATAATAAAGGATAAGGCAATGTTCCCATACTCGCTGCAAAAACACGGTGTGAGTGAATATGATCCGCACTGATACATAGTACTTCTGCGTCTGATTGTTCAAATCTTTTGTAGTCCTCTTTCCAAGAGGCGATTTCTTTAATTCAGCCGGGGGTAAAATCCATTCCATAAAAGGCAACCACAACGTTCTTTTTCCCTTTATAATCAGCGAGTGAAATCTTTTCCTTCGTTGTTGCGTCCAGCGAAAAGCCCGGAGCCATATCCCCAACCTTCAAAGAAGCTTCCAAGTAGATTCCTCCTTACATCAAAAATTTCGAACCTTATTATTTTGTCCATCTTTCCTTTAAATAAGACGATAAAAAGGAGGCTGATCCGTATAAAAAACCGCCCCATTCGCTTCATTCTAAGGAAGCAAACGGGGCGGTTCCTTATAGGATTTGCTTCCGTTCATAGTTTGGTAGATGGGGGATTGTGACTTATTCAACATGAATTTTTAGGGACAGTTTTCAACAATCCTTTTAGGAATTTGGGAGGAGAACTTGAGGCTTGGTGCGGGGTGAGCCAATTTTCAAACAAACATTTAATTAATTGCGGAATGACGTGGAATGGATAGAAATATGTAAGTTTAAGTGAAACTAGTCATATATTACATATTGGTGGGATATTATCTGCAAATTCCCCCGGCAATTCTCAACAAATTACGTATATGAATTGCTGGAGAAATTCATATTTACCAATACTTTGCCACTGTTTCAAACAAATGTTTGAATAGTATATCCTATAGGGGATTTCCTCGAAAGGATGTCGATTCATGGAAAAAGGGTTCGAATCTACTCCAATCCTTAATTTTATGACATCTTTCATCAAACTTTTTAACGATCAGGCATGAGAAAGGTGTATGTATCAAGGGCTGCAGCGATTTTAAATAAACGTTTGTTTGATAAGGAGATTTAAGGAAAAAGGTCGAGGTATGTCTAATGGTGGAAGGGATGAAGGTCGTTCCAATATAAAAATCTTATCTTTCTTGCAAAAAAACAGCTTCACCAAGGAAGCTGTTTTACATTTATTAGATGGTTTGTTTCAAAAGTTCTTTATCATTTTCGGTCATGTATTTAAGTCTAGATTGTAAGTCAGCTAAATCCTTCGCATCAATTTCTTTAATTCCTTCAAAAATTGAAATGGTGATAAAAGTACAAATTGAAAAAATAGTGATTACAGCAAACCAAGCAACAAACATTTTAGTAACCCCCTTGATTTAAAACTTACAGTTATTTTAATTGATTTTTTTGAAATTCTATGTGATATATGTCACTAAAAAGGGGCTTAAATTTATACTTTTTTCCAAATCATGCGTCTTACAGCTGTGTACCAATCAATTGGAAAATTTGATGAAATCGATCCTCTATGTGAAATTCCTAGTGTTTTAGTTGGAGTTATATATATATTATACAAAGTTCGACTGCTGGCACCATTTTTCCTCAACCTTTCTATAGAATAAGTCATATTTTGGTGGCGACCAATATAATATGTATGGAAGGCAAAATGATACTAGGAGGCTCCAATATGGATTTAACTCACGGTTCTAATGGTGAAAATATGAGCTTTATTGATTATGGTGTAAGCATTGACCAGTTTTTAAAAGTCCTAAAATCTATACAGCCTATCTCGTTGAGCCCAGATTATATCCCAGCAAGCGATGGTCTACCATATGCAGCCGATGAGAAGGAATTTCTGGATAAATTATCACTCATACTTATCCCCGAAAGCATGGATGTGCTCGCGCCATGGATTGCTGTTGGAATGCAAAGAACAGTAGGGGCAATAAGACATCAAATAGAGAATCGACATGGTAACAAAGGTGAATGGTTTTTCAAAAATACTTGAATAAGAATACTGAATTTTGGGTTCGGATTTCTCCATCATTTTCAAGCATTCGAAGGGGAAAGTTCAGGAGTGGAAAGGAATGGCAATCAATTCAAACAAACGTTTAACTTATAGCGAAAATATGAGGAATTGATTGAATCTTGTAAGTAGACATGAAACTAGTCATATATTACCTATTTGTGGGTTATGTTCTGTAAATTTCCCTGGCAATTCTCGACAAGCTACTTATATGAATTGCTAGGGAAATTCATATTTACCAATCCATTGCTGCTGTTTCAAACAAATGTTTGAATAGTATATCATATAGGGAAATTCATCGAACGGATGTCGATTCGTGATATTAGCGGTTCGAATCTACTTCGTGCCTTATTTTTGTGACATCATTCGGCATTATTTTTATCAAACGCGCAAGAGAAATGAGTATTTTTCAAGGGTTGCAGCGGTTTTAATTAAACGTTTGTTTGATAGGAGAATTTGTGGAAAAGGGTCAGTGGGTGTCAGATGTCGGATTAGAAGAAGGCTGTGTTAATAGAATATCCCTAACCGAGTTCAAAAGAAGGAATTTTATTATTTGGAAGGGAATTGGTATGTAAGAGCTTATTCATTCCTTAGGGGGGATATTGATGGAGTGTAAAACGGTAGAGAAAATTTTTAGGGTTGTAGGAATAAGAGGCAGTGGGGCTTATGCTAATTTTGATACCGATGTTCCAAACCTTGCCCGAAAATTCCTCATTCGTTTAGATGAAATCGAAAATTGCGCAGGCACGGAAGTTGCCCTTTTTGAACCTAAAAGGGATGCTAATCATTTGGAAGGCCATTATTATGTAGGATTACTCGTTAAGGAGGCCCTAATAGAGGTTCCAGCTGGGATGGAGTATATTGAAACTGCTCAAAACTACATCACGACAAGGGGGAAAATGAATAATATCGCTACCTTACATAGCACTTTATTAAATTGGGCAGAGGAACAGGGTTATAAAAGGGATCTTAAATCTCATATTGTTGAAACCTATCATCCAATGGAAAATGGCGAGGAAGAAGTTGAGATTTATTTACCTATTTATATTTAAAATCCCATAATTTTGACAACAAATACCTAACTGAATGTAGCTTTCTTAAACTAAAGGGGACTTCGGTTCCATTCAAGAGTTGAACATATTTTATGAGGGGGATAGAATATATGACCAAACCACTCTTAAGGGGGATGGAAGGAGTTTTTATTCCGGTTAAAGATCCCGAAATGTCTGCGAAATGGTATGAGGAAATACTGGGATTCAAACTTATTTACATTGAAGAAGAGGCTGCTGTAATGAAGATTGAAGAGCATTCTCAAACCGTAGTATGTCTTGTTAGAACAGTCAATCATCAACCAATGAAGTTTCCAAATAATAATTTTGGAGTAGGGAAATATTATAATTTTATTCCAGACAAAATAGAAGAAACCTACAAAATTCTGCTTGAAAAGAATGTAAAAGTAAATGCAATGGGTGGAGAAGGAACCACTAGATTTTTTACATTTTACGACCCGGACGATAACCCTCTAGGAGTTTGCCAATAGCATTTTTATACAAGTTTATGTACAAACCTCTGTTCTTTGAAAAAGAAGAGAAATAGTTACGGAATTCGAAGGGGATACATATGGGGAAATATGAGGTAAAACAAATAAATGATCTGTTGAATTATGATTTGGATCATATAGTAAAGCAAAGCAAAGAAGAGGGTTTTCGCTTTGTAGAACGATTATTAAATGACTATAAAAATGGCAGTAATACTTTTCACCATTCTGGAGAAGGATTATTTGGTGTGTTTAATAAAGAAGGTCTACTTGTTGCTGTTGGCGGATTAAATAAAGACCCCTTTTCAAATGAACATTATATAGGCAGGCTGAGAAGGTTTTATGTTCGTAAAGAGTATAGGAGAAACGGTGTGGGAAGTATTTTGGTAAAAAGGATCATTGACGAAGCAAAAAGGTATTATAAAATTTTGGTGCTTCATACAGATACCGAACAGGCTGATACATTTTATTCTTCTATTGGATTTTCAAAGGGAAATCTTTATCCAAATTCAAGTCACTTTATGGAGTTTAAAAGCTAACGTATTATTAGCTATTGGTTAGCTTTAACACTTTAATTAATAAGATTACCGAATGGTCATGGGGACGGTTCTTGTGGTCTGTACTAATATAAATAAAAGCCACGAAAACTGTCCCTGTGGTGAGACTGTTGTAGATCAATATTTCGGACCACGCTTAGAGTATAAATAATGGAGGAGAGACAATGGCGAAACGACGGGTGTTTTTGGTTTGCGGTATATTCACTAACCTCCAATAGTTGAATATGTACCAACTACTGTTTAAGTATTACCTCAAAATTTATTAGGATATATCTTTCGAGTGAATGATGGGATTAATTACCATTATAATGATAGGTTATTTGTACAACTCCAGAAGAGAACGTTCTTGTATTAACCACTTTTAAATTTAACCTCTGTTTAATATCACTAAACAACGGTTTGCCTTCTCCCAAAACAACAGGGTGTATGGATAATCTAAATTCATCAACAAGCCCTAAATTTATAAAAGTGGTAATGAGACTTGCTCCGCCATATAGCCAGATGTCTTTACCAGGCTTTTTCTTCAATTTATTAACTTGTTCAAGAATATTATCATTTATTAGTATTGCTTGATTATCAGTCTCTTTTTGTGTTCTGGAAAACACATATTTCTCTTTGCTATGAACCAATTTCCAAATTTCCTTTTCGGTATCGGAGTCTTCCTTTTTTGGAATATATTGTCCCCATAAATCGTAGCTTTTTCTACCATATAAAATTGTATCAATTTGATTCAAGAAATTAGTGAAATCCATATCTGGGTCCATAATGCACCAATCAACTTCGCCATTTTTCCCTTCAATAAAACCATCTAAAGTAACTGCCAAATCCAAAATTATTTTTCTCTGTTTTACGTTATTTGACATAACTATTCCTCCTTTAATCATTCAGATTTTGTTTCCTCTGCCCCGTTGTATAAGGATTACACAGCGAATTTAGCCAATCATTTTTCCGAACCGAACAACCGTGTTCTGTATGAACAAGGAGGACACTCAAGGCCTTCCTTGAAACGAGTTTCTCTCATTTCATTGATTAAACGAACACCAACCGAGGAATAAGGCTCAACATGGCGTTTAACCCATTGATCGACTTGTTTTTTTTGTGGTAATTTGTCGGTATACTTTTACAAGTTGCTAAACGCTTTGCTCACCTTGAACATCCTCTCGTTGCGAATGTATGTTCTTTTTTAATTATATCAAGAATTGGGAGAAAGGCAAATATCAACATTACCTTTAACGGAGCGAGGCGGTACCGAGGAACAATTTGAATATGTGACTGTGTTAGCAAATCTTACAGAAAAAAGATGCTATGGATTAGTTGGAAATTGTACGGAATTTTGTTATCGGCGTTTAAGTTCCCATAAGATCGATTACTTATTATTATCCTTGGATTGTTCCTTGGGTTGATCTTGCTCTTCCATTTTCCTGAATTGAATATCGTCACTAAGTTTCTTTTCATGCTGGTTCTTCAATGTGAGTACTGCTGCCTTCCCGTCACTGGGCGACCCATCCGAAAAATACATAGGAAATAGAGAGAAAAACAGCATGTAAAAAGAGAAATAGATAAACTGATCCCAAAAAACGGAATTATCTAGAATTCCTTCAGAAATAAGGGCGTATACCAGAAAAATACCTGCAAGGTTGAATATGGACCCACCAAGGTAGATCAAGGTATTCGTAACACGGTTATCATGCTTTAACGATTTAAACTCGCAGGCCCCATTCCAGAAGTAGTATCTCCTTACTTCAATATTCCAAAAGGAAAATACCATTGCCCCACATCCGATTGTGATTTTTTTCTCTGATCCCCCGAAAAGCGTAACAAAAAAAATATGTCCGCTTAAATGGATAAGTGTCACGATGGGCAGGATTACGAAAAAAGAAATTAGGAATTTTATAATGTCAGCGAATCCAAACATGATTATCCTCCTAAAATAGGCTTCGTAGAATCGGCCAATTCATTGAGTGCGTTTAAGGACGTTAGTTGTGTACCCTAAAGAGGATAACTAAAAAGTATATTTTACTAATGGCATAATTTGTTATTTGGAAATAGAAGGGGAGATTTGAAGGCCTTAACATCGAAGTAGAACCCGTCTACTTAGGTATTTGAGAAATTTTAGGTACGAACATCGAAGTAGAACCTGTCTACTTGGACGTTTGAGTGAATTTTAGGTACGAACATCGAAGTAGAACCTGTCTACTTCGGTGTTTGAGTGAATTTTAGGTACGAACATCGAAGTAGAACCCGTCTACTTCGGTGTTTGAGTAAATTTTAGGGGCGAACATCGAAGTAGAACCTGTCTACTTCGGTGTTTGAGTAAATATTAGGTACGAACGTCGAAGTAGAACCTGTCTACTTGGACCTTTGGGTGAATTTTAGGTACGAACATCGAAGTAGAACCCGTCTACTTCGGTGTTTGAGTAAATTTTAGGTACGAACGTCGAAGTAGAACCTGTCTATTGAGCGGTAAGGCCCTTACCTATTTGCTTTCATGATTTGTTGTTCCTAGACCATTACCAACTGCTTTATTTTTTCTCGCGCCCCGGCACGCCAGCCTTTCACAGCGGAAACCGACACTTTCTCTAATGCAGCAATCTCGCTTGCCGATAAGCCATAACGGGAGGTGTAGAGGACCCACTTTGTTTGGTTAGGTGTCAGGCCTGCACAATAGGAGCGAAGCGTTTCTTCCTCTAATGGGCAGAAGGGGGTGTGATCCTCGATGACGCTCCAGAATTCATCACTTGGATAAAGGCTTTTTTCCTCGTTTTTGCGGCATTTCTTCAGTTCCATGAGCAGATACCCTTTAATGTACATGTAAGCATAGCTGGTGAGTTTCCCCTTGCTTGCGTCAAAGCGGCGGGAGGCTTCCCAAAGGGCAATAAGCCCGAGCTGGAAGAATTCTTCTTGGTCCTTATAAATGTGTAATGAGTGCATGATTTTGTAGATCATCGGTGTGTATTGTTCAGCTAACTGTTCAAAGCTTTCCAATGGTAGGACCCTTTCAGAAAGCGCGCTTTTCATTGTATTCCCGGGTACCTCTACCATAACGGGTTACGAACAGTTGAGCGAACAGATCAAATTCACTTTTGGCGGGATTTTAAACCTGGAAAAATCAAAATCGCCGTTCAAAAAACACTATTGAACGGGAAATTGCTTTTTTTCGATGAATTTCCTATGAATTGAGGGGGAATGGCAATTGGGTTAATTCGAAACGGAAGTTACTTGTGTAGAGCACAACTAATGGGGAGATCCGAATGAAAGGACGAGGTGGCAGTCACCTCGTCCTGTTTATTTAATCCGAAAAATTGTAATATATTATTCTCGACTAGGCGCACTGTGCTATCATTTACTTTATTAACCTGCACTTTTTTCAACTGGTAAGCATATTTTGCCGATCTGCCATCAGTTCTTTCCATTCGTTAGCCAATTCATCAACAGCTAGAATTCTTTTTATCCCTTCGATATCCTTTTGATTATGAAAATAAATCTCATTTCCGTAAAGAATGGATACCTTTTTTGGATGTGGCTCCAATAATGTAATTTGAGAATCGTTACGGACCAACCCCTCTTCTAACACACGGCACAAATACCCTGTAAAACCTGTTTGTACCATCCTCTTTAGCAGAAATGGATTATTCGTACGCTTAGAAATGGTGCTGCATGGGATTCTCCCTTGAGTGATTTGGATAACAGCATCTCCAAGCCGAAAAATATCCCCAAGATGGACATCTTTTTCCAACATATTTGTTACCGTTATATTCTCACCGAAAGTGGAAGCCGGTAAAGTAGTTGCAAATTCGTTTCCCCAAAGTAAATAGTGTTCATAGGGGTATACACATACGGCACGGTCTGGACCTCCGTGATGCTGTAAGTCCGCCACTCCATCTCCGAGAAATCCCTCTTTTGTTAAGAGCGCTTCTTCAATGGTTTGTTTGCAAATGCCTGAATCGATTTCCTTATTATTCCCGTACTTCAATTTTTGGGGTAATCCAATTGAAAAATTTTTTAGTTCAATCCTGTTCCTGCCTGCCACTGTCATATGTACCCACTTCCTCATATTATTTTTGGCTCTGTATGTACATCCCATATTAGCATTCCTGCCCTTACAATGTATCTTACCATAGACCAAGGGATGAGGGGGGCCAGGTGCCAGAGGCGGTTCTGGTGGCTTTTTTTGAAAAACGTGGTTGAAAATGACCACGAGAACCGTCTTCGTTGTTTTTGGTTTTACTATAGGGAGCTAGGGTATAACAATAAAGGCACGTATTTTTGAGAAGGCAAATCGCCATGTACCATCATTTGTGCATTCACTGTTGTCAAAAATCTATTAATATGGAAAGTAAATTTAGAAAGAAAGGACGATTTCAATGAAAGCTCATCAATTTGTCGCAAGTATCATTACTTTGATTATGGTTCTCGTTTTAGCGGCTTGTACTGGAAATGGTGACACACCACCATCTGATCATAACGCAGATCCAAAGACGAAATCCAATGAACAAATGGAAATGAATCATTCAAGTTCAGGTGAAGTTCCAGAAGATTTAGCGGTTGCAGAAAATCCAACCTACCCAGTTGGAAGTCAGGCTGTTATGCATGCGAAACATATGAAGGGAATGGACGGAGCGGCAGCCACAATTGCGGGAGCCTATCATACAACTGTGTATTCCGTTTCATATACCCCTACAACTGGTGGTGAAAGAGTGGAAGACCATAAGTGGGTTATTCATGAAGAAATTGAAAACGCAGGCGAAGAAGCATTTAAGCCTGGCGATGAGGTTGTATTGAAAGCGGACCATATGGAAGGAATGGATGGGGCTGCCGCTGTTATTGATTCAGCCGAGGAAACAACGGTATATATGGTTGATTTCAAAAATACTGAAACAGGAAAAGAAGTAAAAAACCATAAATGGGTTACAGAAAGTGAACTATCACCGAACAAATAAGGGTGCCAGGGCCAGTTCTGCTGGCTTTTTTAAAAGGAAAAGTAAATGAATAAGACCACGAGAACTTTTTACTCGTGGTTTTTCGTGGTTGTTTGTTATTTAACAATTACTGTTCCATCCATTCCTTTGGTAAAATGGTACCGACATATTAGTTGATATGTACCGGGCTCTTTCGGACTCACGGTAATGGTTTTTTCTTTTCCTGGCTGGACTTCGACGTCAATTCCGAGCTTTTCCACTGTGAAGGTGTGTTCCCTTTTCCCTTCGTTTTTCAATATCAAAGGTGTCGTTTTTCCATTGAGAATGGTGATGACTTTCGGATTAAAGTAATCATCGTTCATCTTAACCTCAATCGCTTTCACCGTCTCCGTAGGCTGAGTTACCTCACCGGATTCGGCAAATACGCCGAGTGAGCCTAGTGTTGTCACACCTACAATCACTGCAAACAATACGACCAACCCTGTTAACCACTTTTTTGCAAACATGCGCAAACCCTCCTTTCCTAAACACTATTTTTTGCTAATTCATGAAATATTATCACAATAATTTGTTTCAGACGTGCTTTAAAATTATGTATTTAATATCCTTCTTCAACCTAACTCTCAATTGTTGAAGAAGAAAAGAGTTAGAAATTATTTTTCTATTATGGTTCAAACTACTGTTATGCATGATACGGTTCTTTTCTCGTGCAACCAAAAAGTTGCTTATGCTTGACAGGCAACTGTAGGGTTGCTTATACTTGAAATATGAATTGGGACAAAGACGCTATATTCAAAGCACTTGGCGACTCGACACGAAGACTCATTTTAGACGAACTTTCCGAACGTAACGAGCAGACGATGTATGAACTTACGGTACGTCTGATTACGAAGCACGGACTTTCCATTACGCGGCAGGCGATCGCCAAACATCTTTCTGTGCTGGAAGATGCAGGGCTCGTCAAATCAAAACGAAAGGGAAAATATCGAGTAATTAAATTTAACAACGAACCACTTAAAGATCTACTAAAAGGATGGATCGAGTAATTTATGTAAAAACTTCTGGATAAAAGTAGGGGTTTTTCTGCTTGGGGCCAGATTGTTTGCAGCGCACTAAAGTGGTAAATATTAAAGGAGGCAAAACATGATGAAAATCATTGTAACCAGTTTATTCGTACAAGACCAAGACAGGGCACGGGAATTTTACTCTGAAAAGCTGGGATTTGTAATAAAGCACGACATTCCTATGGGGAAACATAGGTGGATTACGTTAGTTTCTCCCGATGCAGAGGACGGTACGGAGCTTTTACTCGAACCGAATGAGCATCCTGCCGCAACAGAGTTTCAAAAGAAGATATTTGCCGATGGCATCCCAGCAACAATGTTTGGCGTTGCAGATATTCAAAAAGAGTACAAACGATTATTGGAAAAAGGCGTAAAGTTTACGATGGAGCCGACAAAAATGGGCGAAGTCACCATAGCTGTCTTCGACGATACATGCGGCAACCTTATTCAGATCATGCAGAAGTAACTATCTTGGTTTGTTTTAAGTGACATGAACATACCTTGACGAAAAAAATAATGAAAACCCGGCACCGCCCTTTCTCTATATTTTGTTATAGGGGAAGGGTGGTGTTTTATTATGGAAATTTCAGCAAACGACTCCTGAAAGAAAAAATTGTAACCTTTTATCTTCTTTTGTAGAAAACAACCAACTAACAAGTAAATCATGCTAAAGTGAACAAAACATATCTGAGGAGGAAGGGGAATGCAGTATATTGATAGTTTTGGTTGGGGCTTAAATATCATTCTAATGATTTGTTTTGTTATAGCGTTATTGGTGGTAATGAGAAAACCGAAAGAAAACCGAAAAAACACAAAGAAGAAAATGTAAAGAAATGACCAATTAACATGGGGGCGGTTCTGCTGGCTTTTTTTGTCATGAAAAAGTGCCATGAGAACCGTCTCCGTGGTTTTTCAATGATAGGATTTAAACGAGAGTGGATTGTATTTCTTTTTTTCACACATATCGATTATATATGTTGCAATTTGTTGTATACCGAGATGTATCTTATCTTCATTTACTTGTGAAATGCTTAGCCGAATGGCTTGCTGGCTGTTTTCAGCTAAGTACATTCTAGAAGCGTTGTCTACATAAATATGTTTTTCATGTAATAGGTAAATTAATTTATTGACATCTATATGTGAAGGCAAAAAGATGGTGAGATAAAAACCACTTTTGGGCTTTGTAAATTGTACATAGTCCGGTAAATACAATGAACAGGCTTCCAAGACTGTTTTCATTTTTTTTATGTACAATTTTTTTACGCTTTCTAAATGATAGTGAAACATACCATTTTTTAAATAGATTTCTAATGCTCCTTGTGAAAGTGTCGATGAAGTGAAATCAGTGCTAAATTTATAGCTTACAAAGGTGGGAATCATTGTTTCAGGGAGTGCAACAGTAGCCATACGCAGTCCTGGCAAAAATACTTTCGAAAAACTCTTTACATAAATGACTCTTCCGTTTGGTTCATAGGCAAACAAAGGGTCTGCTTTTAAATCCGGATCTAATTCTGCTAAGAAATCATCCTCTACAATGTATACATCGTATTTTTCCGCAAGTGCAACGATTTTTTTCTTTTCTTCATTTGTATAATGATGCCCAAGTGGGTTATGGCATCTTGGAACGATGTAAAAGAATTTAATATCGTTTGTTCGAAACAAATATTCAAGCCTTTCAAAATCAATACCCTCCATTGTTAATTCAATTCCTAACGTTGTAATCTGATTTAACTGTAAGGTATCGATCATTCCAAAGTAAGTAGGCTGCTCAATCAATACATTCTTCTTCCCGTTCGGAAACGGCATGTTGGCTAGAATGTGAAGCGCTTGTTGTGAGCCGGAAGTAATAACCAGTCGTTCAGGTTTCGTAAATACTTGTAAATGTTGTAAATACTTCGCAAGCTCCTTTCGTAAAGAAAAAAGTCCCTGTTGCTCACTATAAGTAAATAATTGTTCTTTATAATGTTCAATCGCCTGGTTGATACAATGCTGAAAGTCCTCATAAGGCATGATCTGTTTATCCGGACCAGCAGATAAAAAATCAATATCCTTTTCATGTGGACTAGGTGTTTGGTAATAATCAACAACGTAATAGCCACTTTTGGGTTTAGCATAGACAATATGTTGTTGTTCCAATTCAACTAATGCCTTTACAACCGTATTTTTACTACATTGAAATTGATCAGCGAGCAGCCGAATGGAAGGTAATTTATCACCTGTTTTTAACTGCTTATTCTCTATTTGTTGTTTCACCCATTCTAAAATACCTCTATATTTTGTTGTCATATGTTCTCCTTTGTATCTGTCCTATGACAGATGTGGAATTTTATGGTTTTAAAAGGAGCGAATATTCATTACAATCATGTTTAATTAGTTTATTCCTTATAACCATGATTATGAAATACATTTGTATCCTTGTGAAGGAGGAAGTTGAATGGGAAACAATAGTAAAAGAGGAATGCTGTTCGGCTTTATTGGCGTCGTTTGTTTTAGTCTTACCTTACCAGCTACAAGTATTGCTGTCCCTTATTTTGGTGAGACAATTGTTGGGTTGGGTAGGACAGTAGTTGCGGCAATAATCGTAAGTATCATTTTTATCATAAAAAAGGAATCATTACCTAATAAAAAACAATTGAAAAGCTTAAGTATTGTTGCCGCTGGTGCTGTACTTGCCTTTCCGTTATTGTCAACTTTTGCAATGAAGTCACTGCCTGTATCACATGGTGCAATTGAAACAGCTTTACTCCCGCTTGCGACAGCTGGTTTTGCTATGTGGCGCGGAGGCGAGCGGCCTTCGAAACGGTATTGGATTGCGAGTATTATTGGCGCTGTAACAGTGCTTCTTTATGCCGTATATTTAGGTTTAGGTCAATTACAAAAAGGGGATATGGCACTAATTGTAGCTGTCTTACTACTTGGGTTGAGTTATGCAGAAGGCGGAAAACTTTCAAAAGAGCTTGGCAGCTGGCAAGTCATCGCTTGGGCTATATTAATTGGAGCCCCGTTTTTTATTATTCCTGTTGGCTTAAGCATATCGGTTGATATATTCCAAGCGCCGATCGAAGCTTGGATCAGTTTGTTCTATTTAGCTGTTGTAAGCCAATTTTTAGCCTATATCGCTTGGTATGGCGGGATGTCTTTAGGAGGGATTGCAAAAGTGGGACAGATTCAATATTTACAGCCCTTTTTAATGATTGGATTTTCTGTATTGTTCTTAGGAGAATCAATCACATGGCTTACGATTGTATTAGCGATTGTTGTAGTGATATGCGTCATAATTGGAAAAAATGCACCTGTGATCAAGAAGGAGTCCAAGGGGACGGTTCTGCTGGCTTTTATGGGAAAGAAAGAGCGAAAAATGCCATGAGAACCGTCCCCGTGGTTTTTCATTGGTAAGAAGTTGATCAGAATGAAGAATTAAAATATCTCCAGATGTTAAAAGGAAAACAGCTAGACGGATTATTATCAGTTCTCATGCGAATGACTGGGAAATCATTATTTGCGTAGATGTACTGCAGTCTTTCATTATGTTTAACAATTTAACTTAAATAAAAGTAAAATTAATTAACCAATGGAATAGGCAGCCTTTTAAGAAACAATCAAATATTTCTCGACTTATACGCTAGGAATCAGGAACTATTGGATTGATCCTTGACATAATTCACTAAAATAGGATTTTTCCCACACCGATTAGATTACTAATAATTCCTAGTCCACCCATGGTGCCTTTTCCTAATTTAAGTAAGCCTCCAAGTATTCCCAGCTGGCCGTTACCTCCGTTATACCCCCATCCCATCGGGGCTCCCGGACCACCCCATCCCATGGGATGTACCTGTCCCCCCCAGCCTGCGGGGGTTCCAAAACCGCCCCAGTTAGCCTGCTGTCCATTGGCGCCAAAACCAAAAGGATTGGCGGCTGGCGGCAGAAAAGCAGCAGGGTGTCCTTGTGGGAACATCCCCTTATTATTGACCTGTTGGCCCCATGGGAAGGGCTGTTTTTGAGGATTGAAACCCTTATTACCGGCTGATGGAGCCCAACCTAGATGCGGTCCTTGTGGGAACATCCCTGCATGGTTGATTGGTTGAACCCAAGGGAAGGGCTGTTTTTGGGGATTGAAACCCTTATTACCGGTTGATGAAGCCCAACCTAGAGGCTTTCCTTGTGGGAACATCCCTGCATGGTTAATCGGCTGCGCCCAAGGGGCTTGAGTCATGAAACCCAGCTGTTCGGGAAGCTGCGGCCAGTTGGCGTGCTGTGCTTCCGACTCCCAATCGTCATGATCGACCGGCGGCAGCGAATTCCCAAGTTGTTTTTGAGACGTAGAACCCGTATTGTCAGCCGGTGTTGTCCAACTGGAAGAAGGCTCTTGTGCTGTCAAACCTAATTGGCCGGCAGAGGAGGTCCGAATAACAGGTTGTTCCATACGATGAAAACCCCCAGAAATCTTCCAACCAGCCGGATAGACTCGACCACTCCACCCCTCAGGAATACCGAGACCATTAATTCCTCCAAATTTGGGTATTTGGGGCTGTGAATATAATTGTGGCACTGAAATTTGGTTAGTATATAGCTGCCTGTTTCCCTTTGAATTCACATACCAATACTGGTGCATACGCCTATTCTCCTCATTTAAAAAACGTCATGTTAGACTTAACCTATGTAATATTCCTTTTTGTGGCTGGTTAAATAACTAGGTCTACAAGCCCGTATTTAAAAGAATGGTCTATGGGGATGTTTTTGAATTCGCTGATAAAATGAAGGATTCGCTGATAAAATGAAAAATTCGCTGATATATTGCCGAAATTCGCTGATAAACCTTAAAAAATCGCTGATAAATGATTCTGAGCCAGCTTATGCAGTTCAGTAATTCAATGATAAAGTGTGATTTTACACCTTTTTTGAATTCGTAAGGGGATACTCTCACGATTAGATCGCTGAACATCATGATTTACCAGGAATTGCATGCTCAGCGCCAGAAGTGATGTTAAGTAATATTGAAGCGAACACAATAGAATACAAGATTTTAAATAATTCAGGTTTACATACATAGAAACTCTATGTATAATTTAGTTAATAAAAGTAAAAGGAGAATGCCGTATCAATCGTCGCCTTTTTTTTGTTACTTTCATTTTTGGATGGCTTGCTGTTTCAATTTCCCCTTTTTTTGATTCCGTGATTGTGTCAAATTCTAATGATTTATCCTATCTTAGATTTGGTTTTCCACTACCTATCATTGAACAGCAGACATCGTTAACACCTATGGAGAAAGACTTTCCTCTCACAGTAGGGGTCCTAAGTCCTCAAGAAAACGCAACCGATTTACTGGCTTTTAATTATTTCTTTTCTATATTAATAGTAACCTTAACCACCTATATCACTATTCTAGCTATAAAATTTTTAGTTAGAAAGCTAATAAAAGTCTAACCCAAAGTTCAAGGGTAACTTGTAATACACATTTTAAGGAGAAATTTTACAGTGATAAATGAGGAAAAAATCATTGAGATGATTACAGAGGATCAATGGATGATGAATATATTAAGAGCAGCAAAATCATTGAATTTGCCTGACTGGTGGATTTGTGCTGGATTTGTTCGATCAAAAATATGGGACACATTACATAGTTTTAATGAAAGAACTCCCATTCCAGATATTGATGTCATTTATTTTGATCCTGCAAATATTAATGAATTACAGGAAAAGAAACTTGAGGAAAAGCTTAAAACCCTTATGCCTAACATTCCTTGGTCTGTAAAAAATGAAGCAAGAATGCATATTAAAAGCAATATGCCTCCCTATGTTTCATCCGTGGATGCTATTTCCAAGTTTCCAGAAACAGCAACCGCATTAGGAGTAAAATTAGATGAAAAAGACAATGTGATCGTAATAGCCCCTTGTGGAATCAACGATGTGGTCAATCTTGTGGTAAAGCCGACTCCTTATTTTACAAAGACGAAAGAGAGAGTTGAAATTTACGAAAACCGAATATCAAAAAAGAACTGGAAAGCAGTTTGGAAACATTTAAAAGTGTATCATATAGATATTTCTTATTAAACGAACCAGGGCTGTTTTGTTGTGCAAAATGGCGCTGGCTTGTTCGCTCGCTACAAATGAATCAACATAGCAAAAATGGATTGTCCTATAACCAGACAACCCATTTTTGCTGTTATTAAATTCAATTCAATTCAACCGTTTCATTTACATCTGTCGATTTAGAACTTTGTCCTGTCATGCGTTTATAGAGAAAGGCAATTTTCTTTGTGAGATTACCGGTTTCCCAATATTCGGCTGCTTCCGCTTTTACCTTTATCAGGACAACGTTAGGATCATCATAAGAAGTTTGCATGATTTTCTCATGTGCTGTGCTCCACAATTCCTTTTTCTTGTCTAAATCCGTAACGATTTCCGCTCTTCCGCGAACGGAAACATAGGATTTACCTGCATAGGCCACATTCACATCTTGATCATGTAAAATTTCTTCATATTTATTCGTCTCTTTTTTAGTGAAAAACCATAAGTCGCCATCAAACTCTACTTCTTGTGTTTTCATAGGACGAGAAACAAGTCCTTCTTCCGTTACCGTAGTCAGCATGGCCGTGTCTACGTCTTTGATTAACTCTCTTAACGTTTCCATTTCTTCTTGTTTCATCATATTAGACATTTCCATCACCTCATTAATGTTTACAGAAGTATACTACCCTCTACAGTGGAAGTTTATGCCGGTTAAAAGAACTTTAAATATCCAAAAGATGAGTGTCAAAAATGGTTCCGTTCATGTCTTCTTGCAAATACTTTTGATAAATGGTAAGCTTAAGAGGAATTATTTTTGTTCGGTGTAATGAATAGTATAAGATTAGCTTTTCGTCTTGACGATCACTGAGTGCAAGGATAGTAACACATGTGTGCAAAGCACACAGCAGGAGGAAACAAAATGGAACAAGGTAAAGTAAAATGGTTTAACGCAGAAAAAGGTTTCGGATTCATCGAGCGTGAAGGCGGAGAAGATGTATTCGTTCATTTCTCAGCAATCCAAGGCGAAGGTTTCAAATCTTTAGATGAAGGCCAAGCAGTTACTTTTGACGTTGAGCAAGGCCAACGTGGAGCTCAAGCAGCTAACGTTCGTAAAGCTTAATAAGTAGAACAAACGAAAACAGGCTCTTTATCGAGTCTGTTTTTTTTTGTTTCTTTTAAAAACAAGGAGCCCCACTCACGAATGAGCGGGGCACATGTAAACAAGTAAATCAAATGGTACTCAAAGTGTAACACATAATCCCGAAATCTCCTAATTCCCTTACATCCCTCTTTTCAGACAATGGGACTGGGGGACCAAGGGCATGGTTCTGCCGGCCTTTTTTGGCAAGTAAAACTGGGAAATACCGGATCAACCGCCCCTGTGGATTAATCCTCCAGCTGGTACGTATGGCTGAAATGAACCTTTCCGTTTTCATCCTGAATTTCTACAATCGCTTGCTTCGCTGCAGGATCCACACGGAACACGCCGAAGTTAAAGAAATTGCCTTCAGCATATAATTTCTCCGGGCCGAAAGTTGGATCCAGTGTCCCTGGATTAATCTTTACCGCTCCGATTGGTCCGCTGATCAATTCGTTATAATCCGTCTTACCATCTTGATTGGCGTCATATTTGATAACTTCGGCAAAGTGAACATCTGTTGTGACGAAGAAAACATTTTTGATTCCTTTTTCGATGATAAAATCAGAGATTTCCTTGAACTCGTTCTCAAACCCTGTTGGATCATTTGCGTTTACATTGTCTCCATTTGCCCATCCATCTCTAGCCATGGCTTTTCCAGTTGGAACGGAGATTGGCACAGAAGATGCGACCAGTTTTACTTTTGCATCCGACTCAAGAAGCTGCTGCTTCAGCCATTCTACTTGTTCCTTCCCTAGCATGGTTTTATCTGGCCCATCTGCCTGGGTGTTAGGAGAGCGGTAACCCCGGTTGTTTAGGATCACCATATCCATCGCGTTGCCCCAAGAATACTTGTGATATAGCTTGTCCTCTGCACTGCGTTCATTAGAAATAGGGTAGTAGTTTTTAAACGCATGTAATCCAGTTGGAGTCAGCGGCTGGGAGGGGCCTGAAAAGTCATTTGTTACTTCATGGTCATCCCAAATGGCAAAGGTGCTTGTTTTCTGCAGCAGGCTGCGGAATCCTTTATCGGTCCGGATTTCTTTATACTTCGCCCAGAAATCCTCTACCGTTTGCGAAGGAGGATTCGGCACTGCCGGGGTAGGGCTATCCGCATAAATCGTGTCCCCGCTGAACAGGAAGAAGTCTGGATTGACTGCAGACATTGCTTCGAAAGATTTATATGGCGGAATCTCGCCATGGCCCCCCGTATCGCCGCCCCAAACCATGGTCAATGGTTTTAAGCTGTTTTCCTCTGGTGCCGTTTTAAATGAACCATTGACGGTATACTTGCTGGAAACAGCATGTGCCCGGTAGTAGTAGGTAGTATCCGGCTTTAATCCGTCCACTTCTACCTTTACGGCAAAATCGTTCGTAGCATTTGCCGGTGCTGTTTTGACCATCGTATCGTGTTTAAACGTACTGTCTGTAGAAATTTCAAATTGCACGTTTGCTTTTTCGTTGGTCCTGGTCCATAAGATGGCTGAAGAATCGGTCACATCACCGCTTGCAACCCCGTGTGAAATATACGGCTTGTCTAGCAGACTCTCAAACTGATCCGGGTAGTTTGTGAATAGCCCATCAACACCAAGTGAGGCTAGGGAAACCATATCATCCTGAGAATTGACGGTCCACGGATGAACGAGAAGCTTGTTTTGATGTGCAGCTTGCATCATCTTTGGAACGACCAGTTCTTTGCTCGGACCGACACCAGAAGCATAATCAGAGATTCGCTGCATCTCCTTGGACACATCTTTCCCTTTCAGCATACTAGCATTATAAAGCTGAATCAGTTTAACATTTGGGGCAAGATTGTGTACCTTACGAAGGCTCTCCTCGCTGAAGGATTCAAGAAATAGTTTTTCATTCTCTAAGACTTCCGTTTTTTTTAAGATTTCAATTACTTTCTCTTCCATTCCCGGGTAAACACTTGGAGCTTTTGTTTCCATGTACAGACCGGCTTTGCCATTCCCGTGCTGCTTGACGAATTCAATGGCTTCCTCCAGTGTTGGCACCTTCTGCCCGATGTACGCTTGTTTTGCCTGATCCGGATAGGCTTTATTAAACCATGAGCCTGCATCGAGACGCTGGATTTCTTCTAGAGTAAAATCCTTTACCCGCCATGGGGCCCGGTCTGGATAAAGTTCCTTGGCATTGGTCGTCCGCGCCAATGTTTCATCATGCATGGCAATCAATTGGCCATCCTTCGTCATTTGTAAGTCAAATTCGACATAATCGGCCTTCATTGTCATCGCCTGTTTATAGGCGGCAAGTGTATGTTCCGGGCCGTATGCAGAGGCACCGCGATGGGCAATCACGGCTACATCGGAGTTTAATGGTGTTAATGTTGATTGTCCATTATCCGTTACGGACATTTCAATCGGCTTGGCTAAAACGGCATATGGCGCAGCAGTTGTGACGGACAAAGACAGGCAAGCAAGACTAGCAATTAAACCCTTTTTCATTTTGCAATCATCCCCTATACGTTTTATGTATTTCTCTTTAAAAATATAGGAGCATTGTTGAGCATAGATTAATAGAGTGTGAAAAATCTGTAAATAGGAAGAAAACAGGTCTTTTTCCTTATAAATGTTGGGACTGGATTACTATGTAATAATGGGAAGGAAAATTTTGACTTGCTATTGGAAGAAATAAGTGGGAAAAATGTTGAAGCGTTTATCTTCAATGTATTCAAGGGAAATCCTTTTAGGAAACGCGGACGAGAATCCTCTCCATTTCAATGGAGAGATGATAGTCCGCCCTCTTGGATAAACTGCGAATTCTTTCTATCATATTTCAATACTATATGTTGTTAAATACAACTTGTAAAATTAGCTGTTATAGGCTGTTTTTGGTATACTATATGTATGAAAAAGTCCAAAATCAAACATGCCCGTACTTGTGTATATAATGTCAACTATCACATCGTTTGGTCCGTAAAATATCGAAAGAAGGTACTGACTGCTGAAATTGAAAATCACCTAAAGGATTTATTTCAAGAAATCGGAATGGACAAAGGGTTTGAAGTAGTTTTGGCAGAAGTGGGTGAAGGAGACCATATCCATGTATTTGCCTCTGCTCATCCAAAAGTGGCTCCATCTTATATCGTTAAGATGCTAAAGGGCATTTCCGCACGCAAGCTGTTTTTGAAATTTCCTGAACTGAAAAAGTATTTATGGGGAGGCCATCTTTGGAATGGAAGTTTCTATCTTGAAACCGTTGGATCGATTTCTGAAGATACTATCAAAAAGTATATCGAAAACCAAAAGAAAGGCGGGTAAGTCTATGATGCGTACCTATAAATTTCGCATCGAACCGACCAAGGATCAGAGACAAAAAATCGATGAAACTCTCATGTATTGTAGAAGGCTTTATAACGCTTGTTTGGAACAACGGATCACCGCTTATAAAGGGTGTGGGATTTCCCTTTCTTATTACACACAAAAGAAAGAATTGCCTCAATTGAAAACCGCTTGTCCAGAATATAAAACTGTCCATTCACAAGTTCTCCAAAATGTGGTCGAGCGTCTTGATAAAGCCTTTCAGTCTTTTTTTCAAAGAATCGTAAAAGGGGAAAAGAAACCAGGTTTTCCCCGCTTCAAAGGTTCCAACCGTTATCATAGCTTCACTTACCCTCAAAGCGGCTTTTCTCTAAATGGAAAGTATATGAAACTATCCAAGATCGGGAATATTCGGATCAAACTCCATCGTCAGATAACCGGGAAAATCAAAACTTGTACAGTTGTATCTAAAAACGGAAAATATTTTGTTTGTCTATCCTGTGATGGTGAATCGTGGGAGTGTCTTGATAGTAAAAATATGGTGGGAGTCGACCTAGGAATTAAGAATCTGGCTACTACATCAGCTGGACATTTCTTTCCCCCACCCCAATTTTTAAGAAAATCTGAACGTGAATTGAAACGCCTGCAGCGAATCGTATCTAAACGTAAAAAAGGATCGAAGCGACGGAAAAAAGCAGTGGGGTTATTGGCCAAAAAGCATGAATATATTGCGAACCAGCGAAAGAATAATGCCCACCAAGTAAGTAGACAATTGGTGAATCAATATGCAGTGATAGCCTTTGAAGATTTGAAAATCAAGAATATGTTGAAAAATCACCATTTGGCCAAAAGCATTGCCGATGCTGGTTGGTATCAACTAATCAACTATACGACTTACAAGGCTGAAAGTGCTGGTAAGCGTGTCGTGTTGGTGGATCCCAAAAACACAAGCCAGGAATGCTCCAACTGTCATGAAATGGTAAACAAGGCATTGGGTGAACGGGTTCATGACTGCCCTTTTTGCGGCTTTGAATGTGACAGGGATGTAAATGCAAGCATCAATATACTCCATCGAGCAATAGAATTATTATTATAAGATGTTTTGGGCTAGGAACTAGCCTTCGTGGAGAGGACGGCAATAGCCGACTCAATGAAACGAGAAGCTCTCCAATTTATTGGAGAGAGGTTCACGTCGATACTTTACTGCTGTTTCAATCAAATGTTTGCATAGGAAAGCAACTATGGAAATTGCTCGAAAGGATGTATATTTCGTAAAAATGGTGGAGAATGGTCGTGGCGTGTCAAAGTCCAATTTACACAAACTAAAAGTTTACTTTACAAAAATCCTAAAGAAAATTTAACATCTAAAATTACAATGAGGTAAACATAAGTATTTATTTCTAAGGAGGTACCAAATGGTTCTAATTAGAAAACTTTCGTTATGTTTCCTTGTTTTACTCGGCTTAATTTGTACTTCTTATATGTTCTTAGTTATCGTTACTTCCTTTTTTTATCATTTCTGGTTATGGACATGATCGCCATTATTAAAAGGTCTGAACAATTTTTGCAGCGGCAGGGTGCCTCGTCCATGGTGAAGTGTATAGAATTTGTCGATGCTGCCGTAAAAGGGAATAGTATCAGCCTTACTCAAACGACTGAGTAAGGCTGACGAAAATAGTAAAGGGTTCCGGACTTATCGGTTGCGGGATCCGGTTCAGCCCTGAGCTGATAGACGGAAAAATTCCGCTTAATAAGTAAATATTATTAAAAAAGGACGAAATAGGCGGAGAGATTCCGCCTATTGACTCAAAAAACATGAAAATGGGGGGTTTTGCTCTGTATAGTCGGAAAATCTTCCCTTATTTACCACGAAACGAGCTACATTCTGCATTTAACCGGAAAATCTCCGCTTATTTTACTGTTGCTGGTTACTCGATTAAGGACAAGATATCGTATTTAAAAAGGAGTGAGTTTTATCTCAAAAATCCAAGAGAATCTAATTTTGATGCATTACGGTGAGGTTTTATATATTTTTAGATTCCTAATTAAAGAAACTCGCTAATTACTATGGCGATCTTTCCTTTTTTAAAAACCAATACGACTGTCATCTAGCGCAACCCCCAACGTAGAAGCGGTCTACGTAGGGGTTTCACGAATTTTCAAGCGCAACCCCCGATGTAGGACCATTCACCATCTCCTCCTGATTAGCGCAACCGATAGCAGTAAAATAGGAATGAGTAGCTGTACTGTTAAGAAATAAAAGGGCACAGTTGTCCCCATTCCCCGAATCATGTCCTCAAACGAGGGGATCGACCAGACTGAAAATAAAATAATTAAAAAACCAATGGGTAAGACAAACGGTTTATAACTGGGCAGTGTCAGCCATTGGGACGTGCCAAGCACTAGCATATAAAAAAAGGCGGAAAGCTGGACGAAACCACCAAGAATCCAAACGGCGATGACGATGGACTCCACATGTTCAAAAAAAGTGCCGATGCTTATAAACCTTGCCGCCTCAAATACGGGGAATTGCAGGTTGGAAATAATTCCTCCAAATAATAATAGATTTCCAAGATTTATAAATACCATTGTCAGCACACTGGCAATAAGCGATAACATTCCCCATTTCATGACCTTTTGTTGTTTCCGTAAAGAAGGGATGAGGAACGACATCAATGAAAATTGACTTAACCAGGCGAGTGGGGCAAGGGAACCTTTAATAGAGGGCATGACTCCATCTTGCAGTATGGGAAATATATTTTTTACATTCAAGTCAGGAATGAGAAAAACATAAATCAGGATGTAGAGGGCCAAAGCAATCGGCCAAAAAATCGTCGCGCATCGTCCAATCGTTTCAATGCCTCCATGAACAGCAATTGCGCAAGAAAGGGCAATACTTCCGGTAACAATAATGATCGGTGTTTTATGCAAAAAAGCACTTCCAATGAACTCACCGTATTCCCTAAAGGCGATCGCCGTATCGTGCAGGAGAAAAAACAAGTAAATGAACGCAAGAATTTTGCCAATGGTCCGGCCTAGAATAAGTTCACAATATTCGATTAGCGTTTTCCCCGGAAAAAGCCTAGAGAGCTTTACAATGATCATGACGATCAGCAATCCGCTCAAAGAACCCCAAATGGGCGACAGCCATAGATCACGCTTTGCATGTTGGGCGGTGACATATGGAATGTAAAGAATAGCCGTAGCGATAACGGTTGCATACATAATAAGGGCTAATTCCAAGTAAGAAATTTTACCTTTTTCAATCATATTTGTTCAGTCCTCTTCTAAAAGGCGTCTACTGCCAAAATGGTTCAAATGACTGATAGATGAAATCCACTAGTTGCCCTGGCCCCGGCATATCTGGAAACAGAACAAGTAAAACAGCAAGAATCCAGTTAATCAGCATCAGTGATAAAAAGGCCATTTTTACTTTTTTCTTATTTTTTTTCAATATCGGCCATTGCGACAAAAAGATGAGCGCAAGTAAAATGGTTACTCCCAGTACTCCTGCCACCTTCATCGTGCAGCACCTTTTTTACGGGTTCCAGTTGCCATACCGGTTCTTTTGATATTTACCTTCGTTTCAAATGAAAGGGCGATTTGTGGGAAAATTTTATTCCACTCCTCTTTATGTTGTTTCCAAATTTGTGGATATTTCCTTTGGAATTCATCAGCAAAATTAAAAATATCAGCATGTAAGTCTTTCTTTACAATCGAAAAAGCTAACTGTTCTCTTTGCCTGATTTCCACACCAACCTTTTGCTCGACTTTTTTTATGACCTTTGGATCCAGAAAATTAAGTGTTGTCGTATTTTGAATCACTTCCAGGTCTACGTTTGTTTTGATGTGCATGCCCCATTTTCCATCCTTTATGGTGGGGATCAATTCACTATGGCTTCTAATTATATTTAAGGAGATGTACCCTTTTTCGTCTTGAAAAGAGATGGTAATCACACCTGATTTGATCTCATTTCTTGGCCAAAGAATCCCCCTTGTTTCTTTATCATCTAATTTTCCTACCATTTTTCCATCCTTAAAAATAGCGGCTCCGTTAATGATTGGAATGGCCTTTTTTGAATCCATCATGGATGGGTCCAGGTTTTCCACCCAAGGGAGTACGGCTGCATTGGATTCACCTGACAGCATCTGCGAAAAATCCTTCACCGTTACTTTCACACCAATATGTGTTTTGGCGATTTTGCGAAGTTGTTTTGAGGTGCTTCTTTCCAATTCAGGCATGGCCTGCAAAACATTCTTAGGCCTTCCTTTCGCCACAAACACGTCGGCACGAATACGGGGTTCCGAGTGCCGCATCCAAAAATCAATTTCGTCGCTTATTCCTTCCTTTGCTAATGTTTCGCCAATAATGAGCACCTCGTTTTGCCCCCAAAAAATTTCTCTCGTAAGTTCTTCCTGGAGTCGTGCCATCGCATCTGCGACCGTTTCCCCTTCAGCCGACCTGACAAATGACTGGCCGCTGCTGCTTCCGCTAGACATCCCCGATTGTCCTCCGCCTTGTGGGGCGCGTGGGATAAATATTTGAGCGGAAAGTTCGATATTGTTTTTCTTCCCTTTATCAATACCTGATGCCAAAATGAGAGCTAAATCATTCACTTCGGTTCGGTCCCAACATCCTGCTAGGAAAAACGAAGTCAAGCATAATAGGAGGATGAAAGGGCAGGTTTTCTTAACCGATCGAATCATACCACTCAACTTCCGTCGCCACCTTTGCTTGGATCAGGCTTTTGGTTACTGGCCTCACGCATTAAGTCACTCGAATCATTTGAAAAAAGGCTTGGGCGAGTATCCATTGCCCACCAAGGAGCCCGAATGAGGATATCCTTCCAATTGTGAACCTTTAGCGCCGCAGTTGAATTGAAATAGGGTACACCAAAGGACTTTAGATTACATAAATGTGCGACAATAGCAGTAATTCCGATCATAACGCCCAATAATCCTAACATTCCCGATAAAATCATGATGGGAAAGCGCAGGATTCGAGTCGATATGCCGGTCGCATATCTTGGCATTAAAAACGAGGCGACTCCCGTAATGGCGACCACCATGACCATTGGTGATGAAACCAGGCCTGCCGCGGTCGCAGCTTGTCCAATGACCAAAGCACCGACGATACTAACAGCAGCACCCACTTGTTTTGGCAGCCTCACACCTGCTTCCCTTAATGCCTCAAAGGTGATTTCCATGATAAACGCTTCAACCAATGCCGGAAAAGGAATTTGTTCACGGCTTTCAGCGATCGTTAAGAGCAGCGTGGTTGGAAGCATTTCTTGATGAAACGTTAAGACTGCCACATACGCTGATGGGGCAAGCAACGCGATGAAAAAGAACATATAGCGCAGCCAGCGGATAAATGTACTGATGTAAAACTGATTATAATAATCTTCCGGTGACTGTAAGAGAGTGGCAAACGTACATGGTGCAATGAGAGTGATAGGGGTGCCGTCAATCAAGATTACAACACGCCCTTCCAAAAGACAGGCGGCAGCTACATCGGGACGCTCGGTTGTTAATACTTGTGCGAAAGGAGAATACGGGTAATCAATGATCATTTCCTCAATATATCCGCTTTCTAAGATACCATCAATCTTGATGCGATTAAGCCTGCTGGTCACCTCATTAACTAGAGTGGTGTCGGCGATTCCTTCAATATAAGCCACTATGATTTGGGTTTCTGTATATTGGCCAATCGTCATTTGTTTCATTTTTAATAATGGATGGCGAATTTTCCTGCGCAACAGGGAAGTGTTTACTCGTAATGTTTCAATAAACCCTTCTCTAGGACCGCGAATGACTGATTCCGCGTCTGGTTCCATAATACTGCGCTTTTCCCATTTCGGCAGCCCGATGGAAATCCCTTTTGTTTCTTTTTCCATTAGAATAATCGGGTTTCCTATTGAGATTTGTTTAAAAACATCAGAAATCGAATAAATCTCTTTGAGATCCGAAATGGATATTTCCTTTTTCGTACACTCAAATACCGCATCGCAATCAAGGTCTTTCATCCTGATCAGCGGCATGAGTACATGCTGATCGACTTCTTCCGTATTAGAAAGACCATCTATGTAAAGAAGAACGGCATTGACACTGCTGCCGATACTAAATTCGCGAAATATCACATCCGAACAATCTTTATAGGCTGATTTTAGCCTTTCCATATTTTTAGATAACTCCGGATCAAGAGGAATTTCCGGTAACGTATCCAACGATTCATTCAAGTGTTTACTTGGAAAATCAAATATCTTTTTCTTTTTCCTTTTCTCCAAAAATTTCATCAACTGGTTCCCCTTGGCACGTAATTACGGTTATTTTTTGCCCAATCTGTGGGGATTATACTTAAGCCGTTTTCTGGATGCGTTCTTATGACCGAAAGTCGTGATATTTTAAGTTTTAATCTAGTGGGCGGATCAACTTCCATGGGATATCCTTTTAGGTGGATAGTGATACGACGGAATAGGGGATGAGTGCGACGTAAAAGATGTATCTAGAATTATTTTACTTGGAGGTTTTCGTGGATTTTGGGCCTTAACATCGAAGAAGAACCCGTCTACTTGGATGTTTGAGTGAATTTTAGGTACGAACGTCGAAGTAGAACCCGTCTACTTGGATGTTTGAGTAAATTTTAGGTGCGAACGTCGAAGTAGAACCCGTCTACTTGGATGTTTGAGTGAATTTTAGGTACGAATGTCGAAGTAGAACCTGTCTACTTGGATGTTTGAGTGGATTTTAGGTACGAACGTCGAAGAAGAACCCGTCTACTTGGATGTTTTAGTAAATTTTAGGTGCGAACGTCGAAGAAGAACCTGTCTACTTGGATGTTTGAGTAAATTTTAGGTACGAACGTCGAAGAAGAACCCGTCTACGTGGGTGTTTGGCAAATTTTTAAGCTCCCATTTTTCATATGTTGGTCAGTTAAATCCCCACCACCATATGAATCTATAGAGTAGGCGCAAGAAACCTCTTCATGTGTCTACTCTATTTGTTTCTACGTACATTTAGGGACAGGTTTCGACCTTCTTTTTGGGCCTTCGCGAAGGGAGTTCAGGATTGGAGCGGGTTGAGTCTGCTTTCAAACGAACGTTTAATTGATATCGGAATGACACAGATTTGATAGAACCATGTAAGTTCACGTGTAACTAGTGGGATTTTGTGAATATATGGGCTATTCCTTGTAAATTTCCCTGGCAATTCTCGACAATTTCTTTTTCAGGTTTCCATGGGAAAGCCTTATAGATCCTACTTTACTGCTGTTTCAAGCAAATGTTTTCATAAGAAATAAACTATAGAAATTAGTCGAAAGGTTGGTTATGTTTTAGTTTAGAAGGTTTGTCTCTTTACATATAAAACATCATTTAGGTAAGTTGGCTGTGACCATTTAAGGTTAATAGAAGAAGGAGGAAATATTAGCAAAGGCCGAGAAGTATTTATTAAAAGGAATTTCGTATATAGAAAAAAATGTATTTGGGAAGAGGGGGATATCATGATTAAGGCTGTCCTATTTGATTTAGATGGAACGTTGTTAAATAGGGATGAATCAGTAAAGAAATTTATTGACCACCAATATGAACGATTGAATAAATAATTATAAATTGAAACTCATAAATGTTTCTTTTTCGATGGAATTTACACTTCAACCATTATTCATCTAACGGCCCAACCCGTCTATGAGCGGATTTATGATGTTCAATGGGCGAATTTCGGTGTTTAATGAGCGGATTTTGCGATTCAATGAGCGAATCCAATGAATGGATAACTTTCAGCATCTTTCTTTCTCAAAGTATCATTAATATTGCCCCTAGTGCAACTGACATTTGGAATGCTTATATCTAAAGGAGGAGTTTAATATGTCAAGAAAGGCTTTTAATGCATCTGGAGCTGTTGCTGTTGGTCCTTACTCACACGCAATTGAAGCTGGAGATTTAATATTTTTATCTGGGCAAACCCCAGTAGACTCAAAGACTGGAAAGCTTGTAGAAGGTGATATTGTTGAACAGACCAATCAATGTTTTAAGAATCTTTTCAATGTATTGGAATCAGCAGGTTTAACTCCTGATAATGTTGAAAAAGTGAATGTATTCTTAACTGATATGAATCATTTCACAGCAATGAATGAAGTGTATTCTAAACAATTTTCCGAGCCATATCCTGCTCGTACAACTATAGGTGTGTCATCCCTCCCTCTTGGTGCACAAGTTGAAATCGAGATGATCGCTAGAAGATAAAACTCGGGTAAAAAGGGCTCTAGCAGTCAGAAATATGAGAAGAAGTAAAAACGGCAAGTGTAGAAGGGGATGTCCGTTTTTCTAAAAAGGATAAAGGGAAAATCGAGGGATTTCAATACGTGAATGACAATGGCTTGACGGATAATATTAGGAGTAAGCGAAATAAGAGGAGAACCCACGAAGGGTAATCCTCCATTGCTATTAACTTGTAGGACAACCAAAGAACATCAGGTTAGGTGTAAGATCCCCAAGTGTATTGTTCGATACAAATCCAGGTATGAATAATGACTGCAAACGACTGCTATTAGGTAACGGACGGTTTAGAAGGAGAACTCCAAATTGACGTGGAGTTACCTCACCAGTTACGAGTCCCATCCCCTGAATAGAAACCGCGCAGTCATCTCTAAAATCACTGCATGAAATGCCTGTAATACTTGTCGAAGTAAATGAAAAACTCTTATTCGGAAGAAGACCACTTTGATCATCAAATGATACTGAAATCGTTGAGAGTTCAAGTCTATCTGTACATGCGTCAACAGTGATTATTAATGGACCACTTCTAAGGCCTCCATCTACAAAGTTTAAAGTAATACTAAGCGTTGTAGCAGTCGGCCTTGAACGGACGCCACATGAACAAGATAATCCCATCGTTTTCACCTCCTTTTACAAGGTAGATACTATTAGGGTATTCATTAGTGGCCAAACTTGATTGTGTTAACGTTTGTACTTTTAAGCACAATCAGACAGGATTGAAATACCTTGTTTGCGAACGGACAGTTAGTGGAATAAGACAAGTTAAAAACAAACCATTAGCGAAATTAGGGGTTTCATTCGCTGCTGAGGTAACTACATACACACTAAATCATACAAAAAGAGCAGGTTATATCTGCTCTTTAGTCATTCAACAAAATATTTTTTAGTGTTTGGGCATCTTCTTTTTCTAATGTGCCTAAAGCATTTTTTTCTCTGTCAATAATCGTTGCTGATGCATCACCTTGATTGAACCAGATAAAATATTCAAATAATCTTTCTGGCATATTTTTGTCAAAGGTGTAGAATAAAGTGGCTTTCACATCTTCTTTTCGAGCCATATTAGCCTTTACGTTCTGTTCCCACTCAATCTTTGCAAATACTTCTCTTAAAGTTTTTATCTTTTCTTCCTCTGAAATTATTATTTCATTGTCAATGTGTTCATCTGCGAATAGTTGAATGTCAACTCTAGTTAGTTTGTTTAAATCGAACTCTTTAGGGACTTCTTTTGAACAACCAATAAGAGTTGTAAGGAATATAGTAAATATTGATAAAATCATAAGTGTTTTTTTCATTCAAGACCCCCCGATTAATATTAATCTTTTACATATTCGACAATTACTATTTAATCCCTTTGCAATGAAGCTCCTATATATAAATGGCTATTTAGTCTGTCATTTCTCTATTTAATTTGCAGCTTTCTCTCCAAAGGAGAACCCGTTATGCCAATTGTGAAGCTTTTCTTATTGTGCTAACGGGGCAGGTTACTTCAATAAGAAATTGGTATGTTAAGGTTTTTGAATCTTGATTGCTTTTTAATAATATTTTTTTATTATTACTTGGATACATTAAAAAGTAATGGAATATCTCGGTTTTATGGTGTACTAGGTAAATGAAGTTAAAAATGTTCCGAAATAGTTCTTGCTTCAGATAACCGTATAGTTGAATAAATTATTTGAGTAAAAAAGGAATTCGAGGCTGATAATATGCATTTATTATTCAATGCTTTATTTCTCATTGCAGCTATAATATGGGGTGACTGGCGGAACTGGAGGAAATATCATTCCACAATTTTATTTATATGGTTTGGTGATTTACTCTATAATTTTCTTTGTTATGATTACAGGATGTGGGAATATAAGGAAAGTATTTTTGGTTTTGCTGTACTGCCAAATCACACTATTATAACGTTATTAATTATGTTTATTGCTTATCCATCAAGTGTCTTGATATTTCTTGGAAGATTTCCAGAGAAAAAACTAAATATGGGTTTATGGATATTATTTTGGGTATCTTTGTTTTCAATAATTGAATACATAAATTTGCGTTTTTTAAATTTAATTTCCCATCATAATGGGTGGACAATAGGTTGGTCAGTTTTCTTTAATGCTATTATTTTTGTTATGCTTAGGCTGCATTATAAATACCCAACAGTTGCTTTAATAATCTCTATTCCGATTATTTTCTTTTTTGTTATTTATTTTCATGTTCCAATTAGGTAGGTGACCGTAGCATGATCTACATTAGGGTGCAAGACTTTAAGATCCAGCCGCCATTTTGGCGGCTTTTTACTTGTGCTAACGGGGAGTTTAGTTCAATAAGGATTCTCAAAAAACAGTGTAATATGTTAAGCTAAATTCAAAAGAAGGTGTTTTTATGATAGAGTTTCTAAGCCAAGAACTAATTGAAATATATAGTAATGATAAGAAAAACTTACGAACAAAATCTGTCAAATATGGACATTTGGGAGAAGGTCGTTGGCACTCAACACTTCAACCCCCATTATGGAACGAGTCAATTAGTCAGTTTGAAACGGAGTTAAAACAACAGTTCCCTACCCAATATAAAAACTTTCTATCATTTCATAATGGTTGTTATTTATTTGATTTATTAAGAGTCGCTGGAAAACAGCCTCAAACTTATAAAGGTTTGAGTATAGAAGAGCAAATTAGTACACCCTTCCCTCTGGAAAATATGCAGAACCTATATCGAAGAAAGCGTACACCAGCAACCCATTTCATTTTCGCTGACTCTCTTGTGAAAAACACTTATTATGTGATAGATGTTGATGAAAAAATATTAGAAATAGATTTTAGAACTAAAAAAATAATCAAATCATACGATGACATAAGAACATTCCTTTCTGAAATACTGCTAGAGGGGAAAGAGAATATAGCAAATGGAATATATTTTGAATTTGAATAATTTAAATAGTTAGTTCTTCTTGAACTAACAAGTGCGATTCTTCAATAACGAAGAGTCGCTTTTTGCTTAATGAAGTATCGGGGCAGGATAGTTTTATAAAGAATATCAACTTTAAATGTATGGGATAATGTCCTTAAAAAAAGGAGTTGGGCGAAATGGATTTTGGATATTTTATCGGACGGGTTGTAACTGATGTCAATACTGAAGAAAATCTCCCTTTAGGAATTATCTTTGAACAAGGTTCGCTTATCATTGAATGTCCGTGGAGACTTCGCAAAAAAAAGGAAATTCTAATAGGTGAAACTGATTGTATCTCGGAACCAAAGAAATTTTCTCATAAAACCGTAAAAAATTTACTCCTGTCGAGGAAGATATTAAACATTTCCCTAATTGAAGAATTAATCTTTACCATTGAATTTGAAGATAATTTAAAATTTGAATTGTTTCACGCAAGCAATTATTTTGAGGGTTGGAATTTACAAGGGAATAATGGTTTTAATTTATTTTCATTACCTGGGGGCGAAGTTTCTTATTAAGCTAATGGGTGCTTGAGTTTAACAAAGGGCTGCAACGGCAGCCCTTCATCTTGTTCCACTAAATGGAAGGATAGTTGAAGAAGGAGTTGTTTATTAACTCCGCAATAGACACATATTGCGAAATAAAAATAGCTAGGGGAAATTACCTAGCTATTAAAAAGCTTATTCGTTTGTGGGTATATTTTTTCAATAACCTTTTGAAATCCAAAGTTAAGCAATGCATCTGTAAAGATCAACAGAAAGAAATTAATGGATTTCACTTTAATTTGATAAACATTAAGCTTTTTGAATAAAGCTATTATTGGAAAAGCATATATTAAATCCGCAACTAAATTGATTAATACGTATATAAGAAATTTCCCTTTCGATAAATAAAAAACCCATATTGTTAAAATCATGTAAGGTCCAAATAAAAGTAAGAATGCAGTACGTGTTAGATTTTTTTGCCCCCCTTTTACTTTCCATAATTTATGAGTGGTAAAATAAAATATTTCACACATAACGGTCAAAGCAGAAAACAATGTAACTAGGAGGTATTTAACAAACAATTTCTTCTTATCAGGGAGAAAAATTACAGATAGCCAAGAAACTAAAAATAGGGAAACTCTTATGCCATTTTGTAACATTTTATCATTCCTTTAGTTTTTATTTAGTTTGTTAAAAAACAGAAATGAATATTCAAAAAGTACATTTATAATGCGTAATTCGAATAAAATGTGAATTAAAAGAGAGGGCACTTAGAACCATTATGCCGGATTTTTCTTATTAAACTACCATGAAAATAAGTTTCCTCAAGGTTAGAAAAATGACAATACTTAAGAAGGCCCTGCTCAATCGTTTAAAAAAAAGAGGAGAGTTTAATATGTCTATGAATTGGTTGACTGGATTAAGGTCAGTATCAGTATTGACACTTCCTATTCATTTTCATTCTTTGTGGTGCAGCTCTGCTGCATGGATGGCTAATGGGGTGCTTTAGTTAAATAACAATCATCAACAATCTGGCGCAATTCTTGAATTGGAATTGTGCCTTTTTTAGTGCATTGGACTCTACTAATCTTTATTGGAATTTAACACTACATACCTCGAACTAAGTATTTACTGTAATAAAATTGATATTGTAATATACTACTATAAATAGGTTTACAATGTTAATTTATATTTTAATCATAGATCTCTAGAATATTCAGTGAAAAATACTATAAGGAGTCCTAAAATGAAAAAGAAAATAAACTATTTTATCTTACTTTTAACCGCGATCTTAATAGTTGGTTGTACTAACGTAGAAGATGTATCAAATACTGATGGGAAAGCTGATTCACAAGAAGTAATTACAAAAAATAGTGAAAAAGAAAAAACTACGACTGAAAAACAGGTGGTAGAGGAAACATCAACAGAATCAAAAGATCAATTGTTTAAAGGTTACAAACTAATTGAAATTGATGGTGGTGATTTGTCTGGACATCGAGAACCTAACGTCGTCGTTGACATTGGTTTTGGGGACCGAGAGTATTGGTCCTTTACGAATGAACACGGGCAAGTAGTCCGTGTCATTGCTGAAGAAATCGTTCTACAAGATGATCGTAGCGAACCTGTAACATCGTCTGGCAGATACTACGAAGATGAAGCAAAAGTTCCTGGTGTAGAAAGAGCAGATTTAGATGAAGGACATATCATTGCAGATTCTCTCGGAGGGGTATCTAATGCTTACAATATTACTCCACAAGACAGTACGCTTAACCGACATGGTGATCAAGCATATATGGAAGATGCCATTCGTAAAGCTGGTGGGGCTACTCATTTTGAAGCAATTATCACATATCCTAATACGAAAACGCAGATTCCTTCTCATTATAAGTACACTTACACTTTAAAAGGGAATAAGATTGTAGATGAGTTTGATAACGGCAACCCTGATGAGATAAATAAATCTCTAGGCTTAACTGAAAGTAAATCAACTAACTCAAATAAGTCAACTAGTTCTAATAACTCGAATGGCACTGAAGATATTTCTAGTGTTGATACAGATGGTAATGGACAAGTGACGATTAAAGAAGCAAAAGCAGCAGGTTATAGCATGCCAATAACGAGTGATCACTGGCTTTATAAATATATGGACGATCGAGATGGTGATGGACTAGTAGGTGAGTAAATAAGGTTATATACACATATAAAACAAAAAATTGAAGAAAGGCCGCTATAATTGGCGGCTTTTTTCTTGTTGTGCTGAGCAATGGGACTCTAAATTAGAGAATCTTTATTGCGCTAATAGGGGCAAGAGCTAAAGAGGGGGATGAGCGTATTAACTTTTAGAGTGGTGGTCAATTTCACCCAATTAACCTTGATATTCACGATATTAGAAATTTAGGTTGGGAAAATAAGAAATAAGAAGTAGCAGATTATGAAAATGGCACAATCAATTTTTACTGTACAAGAAACCCATTATTTAATTTAATTTTCCTAAGCTAACGTGTGCAAGAATTGAAGAGGAGTATCGCTATGGAGGTCATTTTTTCTTATTCGATTAACTAGGCAGTTTAGTTAGTGAAAGAAGGTAATTTACCCGTAGATAGAGAAAACTGTTTAAAAGGAATTTATGACGCTTTAGGAGAAATGGAGGGAATAAATTGAGTTATGAAATTATAACGTTACCGGCCTATCGGACAGTAGGATTAAAATGGGAGGGAACATTCCCTGAAATTGTACCGAATTTAAAAAACGTCATTCAACAAGTTGAAGACCGTGCCGATGAGTTAGAGAATAAGGTGAATCCTAATGTTCAATTAGGTCTATCCTATCATGTAATTGAGAATGGATTCGCACATTACGCGGTGTATGAAGTGAGTGAGGAGCAGGAAATTCCAGATGGGATGATTGAAATATGGGTTCCTGAATGGACGTATGTAAAGACGACCCATAATAAAGGAGAAGATATACAAAAGACCTATACGGATTTACATCAATGGTTATTTGATAGTGACTATACCGCATTTAGAGAAGCTGGTGTAGATTACTATGATCCTTATATGCCGATTAAACATGAACATTATCCAGTTGATCGTGATCCGAATGATCCGCATTTTGATATTTATATACCGATTGTAAAAAAATAATGTTTTATTATTAAACAAACAGGGTGCTAGAGTTCTTTCACAAAAGGTTTGAGAACCATTACACTTAAAGTAAACAGGGGTAATATTTGGAAATAAAAGGCACTGATCCAAGCAGGATTAGTGCCTTTTTTGTTGAAGTAAGTGGAAGTAGGATATCGAGCAGTTACATAAGAGAAACTTATTAGAATTCATAACATAATTATAATTACCCTTATAGTTGGAATTTAGTTAGCATAGAAAGTAATAAAAGGTTTACTAATTAAAGGGGGGATTTTAATGGAGACAGAAATAAGGTTTAGGATGGCTACTGAAAAAGATTTAGATGCTATTGTTGCCATGCTTGCTGATGATGTTTTAGGAAGTAAACGGGAGCGGTATGAGCATCCACTTCCTACTGGTTACATAAAAGCATTTGAGGCTATTACGGCTGACCCTAATAACGAGTTAATAGTGGCTTGTGACGGCCATGAAGTGATTGGGGTACAACAAATTACTTTTACTCCATATATAACACATCAAGGTGGGTGGAGAGCTACTATTGAAGTAGTGAGAACAACCACTTCTGTAAGAGGTAAGGGTGTAGGAACTAAACTAATAAAATGGGCAATTCAACGTGCAGAAGAACGTGGTTGTCATTTAGTACAACTAACAACGGATAAAAAAAGACAAGATGCTTTAAGTTTTTATGAAAGGTTAGGTTTTAAAGCAACGCATGAAGGTTTGAAGCTAAAGTTATAAAGACTTTTATAAAACTATAGGGCGAGTTGATTTCATAAAGCAAGGAGGCGTTTAAATATGACAACTTCCAATAAAAATGTAAGGACCTGTAACAAGGGGCATACATATTATAAAAGTAGTGAATGTCCAACCTGTCCTATTTGTGAGCAGGAACGCAAGCCTGAAAATGGATTTCTTTCATTGCTTTCGGCACCGGCAAGACGAGCATTGGAGAACAATGGTGTCACTTCTTTAGGGGAGTTATCATCCTATAGCGAAAAAGAGATTTTGAAATTTCACGGTATGGGTCCATCCTCATTACCAAAACTTAGGTCTGCTTTGAAGGAAAAAGGGTTATCTTTTAAAAACTAGTGTTCTATCATTTAAATAAGTAGGCATAGAATAAAAGAGTAATTACAAATTGGTTGTCCATTGTTTTAACTTTGAAAGATGACACTTAACAGTGAGGAGAGTGGTTTTATGCAAGTTGTTGCCAAAATGTTTTTAGAACAACTCGACATGCATTGCTATGAGAATGAATGGTTTGCATCCATGAATCAGGCGCTTCAGGGAGTCACCGCAGCTGAGGCAGCATGGACAAGTTTGGGAAACAGCAATTCGATTTGGCAGATTGTCAACCACTTGATATTTTGGAATGAAGACGTGATCCATCGAATTAAGGGCACAGAGAATCCGCATAATGCAGAAAGCAATGAAGAAACCTTTGGAAATCCAGGGGATCCAGAAGACGACATTGGCTGGGCCCAGACAGTTCAGCGCCTAAATGAAGTTATGAATAATTTAAAAACCGTCATTGCGGACCTTGACGATGAAAAGTTAACAGCTCCGTATGCAGCTAACAGTTACTCTATTGAGCGTTTACTTAGCAATATCATGATGCACAATACATATCATATCGGCCAAATTGTTCTGTTGCGAAAGTTGCAATCATCTTGGAGTGGCGTTGATTGGTCTTAACGAAATGAAGGGGACCATGGGGACGGTTCTGGTGGTTTTTTTATCAAGGTTGTTATTAATAAGCCGGGAGAACCATCCCGGTGGTTTCCTTCTAAAAAGGAGGGAAAATAAATGATTTTAGAAGCTGTAATGTTACAAGTTAAGCAAGGCGTGGAAGGGGAATATGAGGTAGCATTTCGAGAAGCATCAAAAATTATATCATCAATGAAAGGATACATATCTCACGAATTATAACGTTGTATGGAAGCTAAGGGGAAATATTTATTGTTGGTGAAGTGGGAGACATTAGATGACCATACAATTGGATTTAGACAATCGAAAGAGTATCAAGAATGGAAAAAGCAACTACATCATTTCTATGACCCGTTCCCAATAGTTGAACACTGTGAGAATGTTCTATTTTAATAGGTTATGTAAGTAATGGGTTAAGATCCAAGCTGCCATTTCGGCGGCTTTTCTTATTGTAGTAACGGAGCAGGTTAGTAAAAAAAGGAATTGACAATAACATCACGAATATTATCTGTTACAGTGATTCAATATTTGCTTAAGTGGGTGATGAGTATGAAGGATTCGTCAATATTAAATGTTATGGAAGCTTTAAAAACCAGATTGGATGAGAATAATTCATTAATTGTTCATAGTACATCTGGAGTTTACCCAAAAGTTGGTTTTAATTTTAACAAGCCTATTACTAAATACGAATTAGAACAAATTATTACAAAAAATCATATGGAATTGCCTACTGAATATAAAGAATTTTTATTATTGCATAATGGTGCAGAGTTTTTTACTAACGAATATGGCTACTCCTTTTGCCTTTATTCAATCGAGAAAATGATAAGTGAATACAATTCAATGAAGGGTTATTGTGATGTAGGATATATTTTGAAATATTGCTACCCAATTGGCTATGTTGTAGATAGAGGTACGTTATTACTTGACATTTCTAACTATAAACAAACTAATAAAGTAAATATCCTGTTGCTGAGTATTGAGACCTTAAGTTTCTACTGTGATTTAACTACCTGGTTAGAAAGAATGATTATTGCACAAGGAAATGCGTATTGGGATTGGTTTTCTAATGGGGTTCAACTTGATTAAGTTTATTGCAGGAGCTGAATATTCTATTAACAAGATTTGACCTTTTCGGTATTTTTAAAAGCAGATTGTGAAATATTGTACTTAAACTAAAGGGTGCGATTCTTCAATAATGAAGGATCGCCTTTTTCCTTCTTGAAGTAACGGTGCAGGTTAGTTGTGCGAAATGTTCCTAGTTTAAATGGAGGATGGTAACATCACTCTGGTAAAGGCTAGGCAGTTCCTTTCGGAACTGAAGGGTTATATCGAAGAATCAAATGACGGGATAACGCCCTGAAGGGTTCTCTCTTAATCGAATAGCACTAGATTTAGTAAGAATGATAGTGTTATAAGCTCGGTGAAAAGGCGTGAGAAATTACCGTACCAGTTTGGCTGACGAAAGCTTACTCGATGGAGTGGTGTAATTCATGGTGCTTGAGTTGAATGAATATGGTGAGGATGCGGTTAAGTCTAAAAGTAAAAGGCTAAGCTGACGAACTTCTGAATGTACGGGTCTAAAACTGCAATACATAGAAATGTGTATATCACCAAATCGTGAGGTTAGCTGTGGATGAGTAAGAATAACTAATATAAAAATCCATGATACGTTAAAGGCGTATGAGTGCTAACAGGCTTAAAGGAAGCACCTAAGTTCATTCCATAATAGGTATAATTCAACATTGTAAGCTGATAACGTGGAGGGCTTACTCCTGAAGAAGCGTTGACAAGGAAAGCAATAATGATATTAGTTACTGTATAACTTTTCTTTGTATCAGTGAAAGTGGTGGCACAGTACCAATGAAATGTCTAATCCACATGGAGGGATAGCCACTAGACTAATTAAAAATCAATCAACCATGTAATGCAGATTTTTATCGATTAATAAGGTTCTTGTGAGACTAAAAGAGGTTTAACTCCGAAAGGAGTTACCGACTTATTGAAACGGAAGAAACTGAGGCACAATGAGTATTATAACTTACAGGAATGCTTTGACTCTCTGTATGCTCAAAGTGTCAGTGGTGAAAAGTTTTATGGATTAAAAGAATTGATGAGTTCTAATGAAAATATTCGTCTTGCCTACCGAAATATCAAAAGAAATACAGGTAGTAAAACGGCAGGTACAGATAATCTTACGATTAAAGATATTAGTCATTTAACGGTGGAAGATGTAATAAGCACGGTTCAAATCATGTTTAAAAACTACGAACCTAAAATGGTTAGAAGAGTGTTTATTGACTAAGGGAATGGAAAACTTAGACCACTAGGGATTCCCACCATCTGGGATAGAATTTTTCAACAGTGTATTCTACAAGTTTTGGAGCCGATTTTTGAAGCTAAATTCCATAAACATAGCTATGGATTTCGTCCAAATAGAAGCACCCACCATGCCAAAGCAAGATTCGAATTCCTTGTCAATCAAGCTGGGCTTCATCATTGTGTGGATGTCGATATAAAGGGCTTCTTTGATAATGTGAATCACGGAAAGCTTTTGAAACAGCTTTGGACATTGGGGATTAAGGATAAAGTATTACTCTCAATTATCTCTAGACTATTAAAAGCGGAGATTGATGGAGAAGGAATACCAGCCAAAGGAACACCGCAAGGTGGAATATTATCACCCCTATTATCAAATGTCGTTCTCAATGAACTTGATTGGTGGATCAGTAATCAGTGGGAAACATTCAAAAGCAACTTTAAATATAAGACCAGTGGAATCAAGTACCAGGGACTGAAAAAATCTGGATTAAAAGAATGTTTTATCGTCCGTTATGCGGACGATTTTAAAGTTTTGTGCAGAACTCGGTCTCAAGCAATCAAAATGTACTATGCCATAAAAGACTTTTTAAATAGAAGATTACACCTTGAAACCAGTGATGAGAAATCAAAGGTAATTAACCTAAAGAAAAACTCTTCCGAGTTTCTCGGCTTTACTTTTAAATTAGTAAGGAAGGGAAAAACTAGGTTTGGTCATGTAGTCCATTCACAGATGTCGAGAAAAGCTAAGACAAATGCCTCTAATAAAATTAAGGAAGCAATCAAAGCAATCCAGAAGAAGCCTTGTGTAGCAACAGTCTGGCATTACAACACAGTCGTAATGGGAATCCAAAATTACTATTCCGCAGCCACCCAAATTACAACAAATCTTAATGAGTTAAACTTCTATCTAAGAAAAATACTGTATAATCGTTTAAAGATTTTTAGAACAGATGCGAATTTTCATGAGATGACAAAAACTCTACAAAAAAGGTACAAAGGTTATGAATCGAAACTATACAAAATACAAAGTATGGTATTTGTGCCCATATATGCCCAGAAGCATAAAACAAACTTATGCTTTTCGCAGGAAACATGTAATTATACTGCCGAAGGTAGAGATAAAATCCACAAAAGTCTAAAGGCTGTTAACAAAAGGGTTTTGTTTTCAATTATGAAAAACTTTATTCCAAATCGGTCAATCGAATACAATGACAATCGAATAAGTAAGTTTATTGCTCAATATGGGAAATGTGCGGTAACAGGAGTAGATCTTGGCGTTAGCGATTGGCATTGCCACCACAAGAATCCGTATCACCTATCAAAAGATGATACTTTTTCAAACCTAGTGATACTCCATGAATCAGTTCATCGCCTAATCCATCTTAAGGACAGTGAAAAGATAAAGAAATTAATCAAAGTCTTAAAACTTACCAAAAAGCAAAAAGAAAAGATAATCGAATTTCGATTACAATGTAAAAACGAAGCCATATGATTTCGGAAGAAAGCAACATCAATCTAAACAAATACATAGAATTGAATGAATTGGATTAGTTGGAACGCCGTATGCGGTGAAAGTCGCACGTACGGTGTGAACAGGGGGAAAAGGGAGCGATAACTTCAAACCCTTACCTATCTGTATTAATAAGAAAAGAGGTTTGGACGACTAATAAAAAAGGAATATTTAACCTTTTGTTGAATTTTTTGTTGAAGATAGAAAATATGTCGAAAAGGATGTCGTCGTAATGAGTAAATTCTTGTTAATTTTTGGAATAGTGGTATTTTTGTGTTGCTCATATATTTTAGTTGTATCATTCTTTGCAACTCACACAGACCCAAATCTTTTTTATTTTTCTATATTAGGAATGCTAAATGCAAGTATAGCCATAGCTGTTTCTGAAATCTTAGATAACGTTAAAACAAGTAAATCGTAAGATATCCTATGAAGCTTCAATTTTTGATAATGAAAGGTCGCTGCAGCGGTCTTTTTTTTTATTAAGCTAACGGGGTGCATTACTTCAAGATGGGATTGCTGTAGCGATCCCTTTTTTTGATTGCATTAACGGGGCAGGTTAATTACAGATAGTCATTCCCAAAAATTCGAATTTTTCCATTCATAGATTATTATAATAAGTTACAATAAGAATAATAGTTTAGAAAGATTTATGAAAAAATGTAGAGGAAAAATACTACTAAAACTAAGTTGATTAGGAAGACGTTATAAGCCAAGGAGAAAAATAGTGAAAAGTAAATTTAAAACGAATTTTAGAATCGTGCTTGTAATGTTGGTTATATTGCTTTTAACAGTTATGGTATCAACTTCTCCTTCTGAAGCACAATTCGAAAGTTGGACTTTACAAAAGTTAGATATTAAATGTGAGAAATTTAACCACTGGTGTGTAAAAGACGGTAAGGAAATTGAAACTAGGTCTGGAATGTTTGCAGAAAGGATTATTTTTAATATTTTTGAAAGAGACTTCGAATATGAAAACGGCAGAATAATAACTTTTTGGGCTGTTGGCATATTTGGAAACTGCTATGAAATAAAGGATGGAAGGTTATGGGGGTTTTTAGCGTTCGGCGTTTAATTACAGATATACATTTTTCTACCTTCATCATTTGTGAATAAATGTACGTAAACTAATTGGTAGCCATACTTCAAGAAGAGAGTATGGCTATTCTTATTGAAGTAAAGGGCAGGAGAGTGCAATTAGGCAGGACTTTTGGAGGAGATTGCCGAATTACAATTTTATACAATATTGGATAGGGTGATTGTAACGTGTTAAAGGCCACAAAATTGAAGAAAGAAGGTTTTCTCGTTTTAGTGTTACTTATCATTTGGATTGCATATGTATACCAAAAGCCCATATTGACAACTGATGAAGCCACAGGTTATGCAATTTTGTGTTTGAACGTTCCTCCTAAAAATTGGGAATAAAAGCCATTGAAATTTATTTTAATGACATTACACTGGAGAAATTGTCTATTGATACAAAGAGTGGTTTTTTTAATCAATTCACTAATCAACGCGAGTTGAGTGTTACACTGAAAACTAAAAATGGAGAAGAACCAACCGTTAGGATGGACGCGTATAATGGAAAATGCCTTGAGGTGACTGATTCATTAAAATAAGTTACTGTTTTATTGAATTAAAACAGTAAATATATTTCATTTAATAAAAATGTTTAACGTCCTTTAAGGAGAAGAATATATATATGTCAAAGTATTATAAAGGAAAGTATTTGATTATAAAAGTGATTGGAACTTTAATTGTATTATCCTCCCTATTACTAACACAGTATGGGTTAATTTCCAATAAGCTGAATACAATCTCTATTATTGTTACTTCTATCACATTTTTTGTTATAGATTACAATATGAGAAAAAATGACCAAATTAACTGATAACCGTCTAAAATATCTTTTTTTGTTTATCAATACCAGCTTATATTTAGAAAAAAATTTCAAGAATTGGTAGGGGAAGTTTAGTTGAATAAGATAACCTTAAATGAGTTATAACTTTTATAAAATAAAGGAATTCTTATATTCAGAAATGAGGAGTTTCAATGAATGAAGAATTTGTTAAATCTCTTTACAAGTCAATAGTTCTAGAAGACCTTGAGCTTTACAAATGCTTATACGAAACAACGAATGTCAGTAATAACACTGATGATTACTGGATAAAAGCTCTTGGTTTATATAATAGTTTAGAAGAAGAAAATAAAGGCGTTCTATTCAAAATTATTGAACAAACAATGATTGATACCATTTCAAATATGCTTGGGATAATTGACGGAAGTTCAACCCTAATAGACTGTCCAATTGAACCAAAATTACTTCTTGATTCTATTGATAGTGAAGGTGAGCTTCAGGATTGCTTCCTAGGGTACATTGAAGAGAAAGATATAAATAAGTAATCTAACAGTATATAACATTGTATTGTCGAACAAATGCAGTCGAATAGCCAAGTTAAAGGTCTCCTATTATTTCTTTAAGCAGGTTTGTGAAAGGATTATACTTAAACTAACAGGGTGCAAGAGTTGAAGATTGGAGCTGTCATTTTGGCAGCTTTACTTATTCGACTATCGGAGCAGGTTAGTTGATGAAGGATTTGTAATCGAAAATTGAATAATTAGTTACATATATATAAAATGCAAAACTTTTAGATTTGAGTTAATTAATACAAAGGAGGAATTACATTGAGCGAACTTAAACTGATTAATATTTACAAAAACGAGCTTCAAAATTACTCTTTGGAACAGCTAAGATATAAATCTGAAGAAGCAGTTTGGTCTATTGGGCAAATGTATGACCATTTAATCCTTGTTGCCCATGAGTATCTAGATAATATGGAAACATGCTCCACCTTAAATGATGAACAACCCTTTGGGAAAACGGAGTTTGGTGAGCATTTATTTAAGATCGGAGGGTTTCCGCCAATTAAAATTAAATTACCGGATGAACTAAATACTCCACCTAATAATTCAGATGGCAGGGACGATCTTATCAGGAGAATGGATCAAGTAATTCTAAGGTTGAGCCAATGGGAATCGAAAGTGGATAATATTAACCCAATTTATAAAGTCGAGCATGGAGGGTTCGGCTGGCTGAATGCAAGGGAATGGTATGATTTGGTTGGTATGCATTTTCGTCATCACTTGCGGCAAAAAGATGAGTTAGAACAAATGCTTGTTAAGTGATGGGTGTGAAAGTTAAGAATAGGATTATTTTGGAGAGCCTGTTTTCTTATTCAAGTAACGGGTGCTTATGTTGAAGATTAATGCTGCCAACGAATAGGCGGCTTTTCTTAAGCAGCATAGAACGAAATTATTTAGCAAGTGAGGAATCACGTTTAATCATTAATTTTGTTAAGCAGTTAAAAACAAAATACCAATCTGTCATCGTTTTATTCTACTTTCAAGAAATGTCTGTTAAGGAAATTTCCGAAACTCTAGGTATCTTAATAGGCGGCTATTTTTTTCTTAAATAAGGTGAATGGTATCAGTATAAATCCTCAGCACACAGGGGGATTATTTACCATAGGCTACAGTCACCAATATTCTTTATATACTTGGAACTTCTTGCTATAATAAATACTACAGTTGTAAAAGTAGGAGGGGGATCATGAAGGAGATTCCACAAATATCAGAAGCAGAATATGAAGTGATGAAGGTTATATGGAACTATGAGCCGATTTCGACTCCTGAGGTAGTGGAGAAATTATCGAATAAGAGTGATTGGAAGCCAAATACCATTCACACTATGCTGGCGCGCCTAGTTAAGAAAAAGGCTTTGCATGCAAGAAAAGCTGGCCGAGTGTTTATTTATACCTCACTGGTTGAAAAGAACGAATATGTTGGGCAAAAAAGTAAATCCTTTCTGCAACAGTTTTTTGGCGGTACTTTGAATTCAATGATATTAAATTTTATTGAAAATGATCAGTTGTCGAAAGAAGATATTTCAGAATTAAAGGAAATTTTATCCAAGAGAGATAAGAAAGGGGACCAATAATGGATACCATGTTGCTGCGGATTTTAGTAAGTACAATCGTGGTATCTCTCCTTATTTTCTTGATTCTGTTAATCAAAAGGCTATTAAACAATCATATGACGGTGAAAGCCCATTATCATATTTGGTATTTTCTTGGCATACCACTCCTTGCTTCCTTTTTACCTTGGAATTATGTTCGCCTTGGAGAAGGAACTCACTATTTTAAAAGATTCCTTTTTTTTCATAAAGACACGGTACCGAAGAGTGAAAGGATAAATGGAGCGGTTGCCTCTCAAGGGTCAAACAGCGATTTATTACATGATTTCACGGTGTCGGTAAACAAGTCAACGCCAGATTTCATTTACCATACATTTTTTACGGTTTGGGTTATTGGAGTGGTTCTTTTGGTTGGGGCTGCTGTTTATTCAAGCATTCAAATCCATCAACTCAAAAAGTCAGCTGCAGCTGTTCATAACCAAAAGCTAAATGAACTATTAGAAACGTGCAAAGAGATGGTTGGGGTGAAAAGAAACATACGGCTGAGGGAGACCTCTCTTATTACCTCGCCGATCACGTTCGGGATTTTTCAGCCCTATATTATTATTCCAAGCAACACGCTAGAAGCATTCTCGTTTAATGAAATAAAATACGTGTTATTGCACGAGCTGCACCATCATAAAAGCAAAGATTTGTTCGTGAATTACGTCATGTGGATATTTCGTATTATTTATTGGTTTAACCCATTCGTCTGGTATGCCTTAAAAAAGATTCGAATGGATCGGGAATTGGCCTGTGATGATTCCGTGTTAAATCTCTTGGATGAGAGCGGATATATCGAATATGGGCATACCATCATTCGTTTTGCCGATAAAAAATATGATAGGGCCTTTGAACAGTTTGCTCCAGGTATAGGGGGAACTAAAAAACAAATCAAACAAAGAATCCAGTGCATTGCAAGCTTCTCTAGCGACTCTCGATTATTGAAATGGAAAAGCAAGGTCATCTGTGCGGTTTTAGGAATTGTTGTGCTATTAATTGCTCCCATCACCACCGTTATTGCCAGCACGGATGATGTGTATCAGTTTAGCGGGAAGAATGTAGTCTATGAAGATTTAAGCTCTTATTTTGAGGGCTACAAGGGCAGCTTTGTTTTATATGATCCCTCTAAAAACCAATATAAAATTTATAATCGAGAGATGAGTGAACAGAGGATTTCACCTGATAGCACCTATAAAATATATTCTGCCTTATTTGCATTGGAATCCAATGTGATTTCCACGAATAGCAATAAACAGATTTGGGATGGGAAAATTTATCCCTTTCCTGAATGGAATCAAAATCAAAATTTAGCGAGTGCCTTGACCCGTTCAGTGAATTGGTATTTCCAAAATACCGATCGAGAAGTAGGGAGAAAGGAGCTGCAAGATTATTTTCACAAGATAAAATACGGGAATGAGGATCTTTCAGGGATTTTGGATAGTTACTGGATGGAATCTTCCTTAAAAATATCACCTGTTGAACAAGTCCAATTATTATACCAATTAGAAGAAAATCAATGGGGTTTTAAAGCGGAAAATATCAAAGCGGTAAAAAAGGCAATTTTAATTGATGTACAAAAGAATGGGCGATTGTATGGTAAAACGGGAACCGGCATGATTAATGGAAAGAATGTAAATGGCTGGTTTATTGGTTTTGTCGAAAAGGGTGAGGATCGTTATTATTTTGCCATTAATATTCAAAATAAGGATGGTCAAGCCCAAGGAAGCAAGGCAGCTGAGATTGCCAAGCTGATCCTGCAGCATAAAAAGATCTATTAATCATTAACCCCAGAAAGGATTACCCTCCCTTTTTGGGATTTTTCAGGACAAAATACTACAATTGTAGTATTTATTACTAACTTGTACACAAATTTCCCAGTATGAAAGGGCTGATGTGTTTTGAAGCAGAAAAAGCAGAAAGAAAATATTGTAAGAAACCCAATCCGATGGAGAATGAATGGTCTCTTTTTCATGGTCTTTGTTCTTTTTTCTATCCTGATTCTCCGCCTCGGCGTTATCCAAATTATTAAAGGGGAAGCCTATGCGGCTCAGGCAGAGAAGACAGATGTGACGCCCGTCAGTTATTCCGTTCCGCGTGGAAAAATATATGATACGAATCATAAGTTAGTAGTCTACAATATTCCGGAAAAGGCGATTATCTATACACCGCCGAAAAATCCGCAGCCCGGCGAATTGCTTGAACTGGGTAAAAAGTTAAATACCTTCCTGGTCATGACTGATAAAGAGATCAATAAAGTCACCGATCGGGATTTGAAAGATATCTGGCTGCTAGAACATAACAATGGCACGGATTTAATCACAAAGAAGGAGGAGAAATTATACAAACAGGAAAAGCTGAATGACAAGGATTTATATCAATTAAAATTGAACCGCATTACAGAAAGCGATCTCGAGAAAATGGACAAAAACCTGGCGGCAATCTACCGCAAACTGTCGTCTGCCATCGCTTTAACCCCGACGATGATCAAAAATGAAAATGTAACAGAGGAAGAATTTGCAAAGGTCAATGAAAATCTGGATAACCTGACGGGTGTGGATGTCACGACTGATTGGAAGAGGGACCGAACCTATGGAGAAACGTTTTGGAATATGCTTGGGGAAGTTACAAGTGCAGATGAAGGCCTACCCGCAGAAAAGGTAAATTACTATATGGCTAAAGGGTACAAACTGAATGACCGGGTCGGAAAAAGCTATATTGAAGAGCTTTACGATAGTGTGTTGCAAGGTCGAAAGGAAAAAGTGAAAACAGTGACAGATCAAAATGGAAATGTGGTGAGTACAGAGACAGTATCGAAAGGGAAGAACGGCAAGGATATTGTTCTGACCATTGATATGGAGTTTCAAGCCCAAGTGGAAAAAATTATGCAGGAAGAGTTGGGAAGTGCAATCCAAAAGCCGCATACGGATACCCTTGACACTGCCTTTGTTGTGGCAATGGAACCGAAAACAGGCCGCATTCTTGCGATGTCAGGAAAAGTGTATGACAGGAAGTCCGGGGAGTTCACCGATTTTACACCGGGAACATTCACGTACGCGTTTGAACAGGGGTCCGTTGTCAAAGGGGCCACCGTATTAACCGGATACCAAACCGGTGTCAGGGATTTCGGGGAAATGGAATTGGATGAAGTCATGCGGTTTAAGGGATCAGGAACCTTCTCTTCTTACCAAGTCATGAACAGAATTAATGATTTAGAGGCATTGGAGCGTTCCTCCAACGTTTATATGTGGAAAACCGCGATTGAAATGATGGGAGGAAAGTATGTCCCTAATGGCACCTTGAATATCGATCCGAAAAAAATTGAAACAATCCGCTATTATTTCAACCAATTTGGTTTGGGCATCCCTACTGGTATAGGGTTTGATAATGAAACGGCGGGAATTAAAGGAACCAATACAAGCACCTACTTTCAAATAGCCATCGGACAACTAGATACCTATACACCGATGCAAATTGCCCAGTATATTACAACGATTGCTAATGGAGGGTACCGGATGAAGCCCCAATTGGTGAAGGAGATTCGTGAACCCAATAAGAATGGCAATGAACCAGGCAACGTAATCGATGAAATCGAACCAGTGGTGCTGAATCAGGTGGATATGAGTGAGGAGATGCTTAAGCGGGTTCAACAAGGTTTTTGGCTGGTCACCCATGGCTCCAAAGGAACAGCAAGAGGATATTTTAAAGACGAACCGTACAATGCCGCGGGTAAGACCGGGACCTCGGAATCCTATAAAAATGGGGTGAAGACTTGGAATCTTTCTTTTGCTGGTTATGCCCCATTCGATGATCCCGAGATTGCCATTGCCGTTATTGTGCCAAATGCCTACCGTGATGGTTATGCTCAGCCGCATAGTGCAGCTAATATCATTAGCCAGCGGGTTTTTCGGGCATATTTTGACCTTAATAAAAAAGGACAGCCAACTACAAAATGATTGACATCTTTTTACTACAAGCGTAGTATTAATCGTGTAATAAATACTACATATGTAGTATTAGATGCATAATCTCATATTACGTATGTAATCAGAGTGGAGAAAGGAGGAAATTCTCCCCCAGCATTTTAAAATCTGCTGGTTAAGAGCCAATGGGTGTTAATCGATACATAATGATTAAACCCGCTGATTCTATTTTCAGGACATCAAATATTAATAGAAAGAGGTTAAGATCTTGAAGAAAACACATAATATTTTCAGTATGAATAAATTTATATATGCCTTGCTTGTGCTAGTGGTTGCAATTGTACCCCTCGCTGGCTGGTCGATGAGCTCCCATAACCTTTCTGACAAGCCCGAAAAAGCAGTCGCGAAACAACCAGCACCCCAATTACACCGTAAGTTCGCAGAACTCGAGAACAAATATGATGCCCGGCTCGGAGTCTACGCCATCGATACAGGTACAAATCGGAAAGTCTCTTATCGGCCTCAAGAGCGGTTCGCTTACGCATCTACTTACAAAGCTCTAGCCGCCGGTGCATTACTGCAGCATTACTCCATGGATCAACTTGACGAGTTGGTCACATACAACAGCGAGGACATCGTTTCGTATTCACCCGTAACACAACTTCACGTAGATACCGGGATGACTCTTTGGGAAGTTGCCGAGGCTGCTGTTCGATATAGCGACAACACTGCAGGAAACCTTTTATTAGAGAAACTGGGAGGACCTGAGGGATTTGAAACAGCACTGAGGCAGATTGGCGATCACGTTACCCAGGCTGATCGCTACGAGACGGATTTGAACTCAGCTGTTCCTGGAGACAAACGTGACACCAGCACACCAAAAGCACTTGCTACAAGCCTCCAGGCGCTCGCGGTCAGCGACTTGCTCCCAACTGAAAAACGTACGATCCTAATAGATTGGATGCGGGGAAATGCAACTGGAGATACATTGATTCGTGCTGGTGCACCAACAGGTTGGGAAGTCGATGATAAGAGCGGGGCGGGAAGCTATGGAACGCGGAATGACATTGCCATTGTTTGGCCGCCGAATAGAGCTCCCATTGTCATCGCAGTTCTATCCAGCCGCGATACACAGAATGCCACCTTTGACAATACGCTAATCGCAGAAGCTGCAAAGGTCGCACTTAACGCGCTGAAGTGAACAGATAAATAAATTTACGCATCACAATACTCGAATAAAAAAGCTGATGTGTTTACCATTTATAACTCATCAGCTTACATTTTAAAATCTATCTAATGTTATATCCATGTTTATGCTAGAAGCAACCTTATAGCACTACTATTTCTCCTAATTCCCCTTAAAAATGTTGGATATGCACCATAATTCTAATTCTCTTTAAGCTGATTGGCATTACGACAAATAAACGGTAAAATAAAAACTCAAATCGTACCATAAAAAAAGTAGAAAGGGGAATTGGAAAATGAGAAGGAATAGAAAAAGGGCTTCTCGAAATAAGCTACGTATTTTTACGATCCTACTTTTAATGTTTGCCTTAACCATTGGTGTTTATTATGGTATCAAAGAAAATGATAGCGAACAAACGCCAGTTAAAGAAAGCCCAATTGTAACTAATCCATCCGATACTAAAAAACCTTCCGGTAAAAATACAATGGACTCGGAGAATGATCAGAATTCAAATCTTGAGAAATTAGTAGAGGAAACGTTTTCCTTATCTAAGGTAGGTAAGGTTCCGAAGATTTCCTTTGTTTCTGGTGAAACAGGATGGAAGGAAGTAAATAAAAAATGGGGAAAATCAGACGATATTTCGGAAACTGCTAAAGGTAGGTATGAGGAATACGAAAGTCATCATGCAACAATCGGCTATGCAGAACAGACTGTAAATGATATACGATCTTATGATCCCGAACTACAAAATATTTCTTTAAATGAAATTGAGAAAATTGGTGGAGAGCCGGATGCCATTCGATACTATAAAGATTCAACTCAGAACCAAATGATACTTGTCTATCATGCAACGTCTTCTACGGATTTATTATGGGTTTTACCAGTAAAAACAGAACAGGAGCCAAATCCTAAAGTTGACCATATCTCACTCTTTACACAGATTGAAAAAACACCAAATCAACAAGAAAACCAAACCATTTCAGAAGCAATTTCTAAAATGAGTTTAGAAGATAAAATAGGGCAGATGATTCTTGCTGGGGTTTCCGGGACTACAATGGATGCAAGCGCAAAACAATTAATAAGCCAAATCCATGTCGGAGGAATTATTTTTTACAAAAATAATTTTGAAACTCCTGCACAAGCCGTTCAATTTGTGAATCAACTGAAAGCTGGAAATAGTTCAAGTCTACCGCTTTTACTAGGTGTTGACCAAGAGGGTGGACGTGTGACAAGATTGCCGGGTGGACTTGTTAACTTTCCTCCAAATAAACAGATTGGACAAGTAAACAATCCTGATTTTTCTTTTAAAGTCGGAACACTTTTAGGGCAAGAATTAAAAGAATTTGGTTTAAATCTCGATTTTGCACCTGTTCTCGATATTAACAGCAATCCGAATAACCCAGTAATCGGGGATCGATCCTTTGGGAACAATGCGGAAATAGTAAGTAAACTTGGGGTTCAAACGATGAAAGGGATACAGTCTCAGAACGTTATCACGACAATTAAGCATTTTCCTGGTCACGGAGATACTTCGGTTGATTCCCATCTGGACCTTCCAATTGTAAATAAAAGCCTTAAGGAACTTAAAGAACTAGAGTTAATACCGTTTGAACGTGCGATTAATCAAGGTGGAGATGTTGTGATGGTCGCTCATATCTTATTGCCTCAATTAGATAAAACGAATCCAGGGACCATGTCAAAAGCTGTCATGACGGATCTTCTTAGAAAACAACTTGGTTTTACAGGAGTAATCATAACGGACGATATGACAATGGGAGCGATAACAGAACATTTTGATATTGGTAAAGCATCGGTAGAATCAGTAAAGGCAGGAAGCGATATTATTTTAGTAGGGCATGACTATAATAATGTTGTAAAGATTATCTCCTCTTTAAAAACTGCTGTTCAAAATGGTGAAATCTCCGAACAAAGAGTAAATGAAAGTATAAAAAGAATTATTCAACTAAAAAGGAACTATAGCATTAACGATACGAAAGTAGGAAATCCTAACATAAATGAAATAAATCACTCCATCAATAGTCTTCTGAATAATTATTTACATTAATTATTCATATTGGTTTGTGGTTAACCAAAATTACAGTAAAATAAAAAATTATATAATTGAAATAGTATATTTTATTCATTTAATTGAATTTGACCAATGGTTTTGCCCCAAAATACATAGATGTATTCATCTTTGTATTTTGGGGCTTTTTGCGTTTTTATGTGTATTAAGTTATCTGTTACAGTTGATTCTTGTGATTTGTTCGAATATAATAGAACAAAATAACAGTTCGATAGGAGGCGAACAAAATGAATGGTATTAAGTTAGAAATCGAATTTTCTGAAAGCAACGAGTTAATTACTAGCCTATTAGCCTTCAAAACGAAGTCACTACATAAAGGTATTCAATTAGGAAATAGCTGGGTGAGAACTGTAAAAGGTAAACTGAGTGAAACCACATTGGAACTTATAGCAAATACAGAATTAAAGGAGAGCATTCTTAACTTGCTTTTATTAGCATGTCCTAAAAAAGATAGTGTGCATGATTTATTAGAGTGGATTGGGGATGTATCAATTGGGGAGATATTTGAGCAAGTTTCTACTTGGACTTCTGAAGAGACAAATGATTTGCGTAATATTAATGAATGGCGTTCAAATATAGTTCAATTATTATCTTTATGGTATGAGGAATACTATCAACACTTAGATCCATCCATCATTAATTCTCTTACTAAAAATGCACAGAAAAATAAAGAGTTGTTGAAGGATTACAAGCCTATTGATCTTATTGAAGAAATAACAAATGGTTTAAGATTAGAATTTAAGGTTAAACGGATTATTTTGATCCCGCAATATCATATTAGTCCATACAATCTGACTTATGACTTTAATGGTCTGACCATTATTTATTATTCAACACAGATTGAACAAGTGAATCCAGACTTTCCTTCATTATCAATTTTAAATATCGCAAGAGCTCTTATGGATGAAAATCGCTTAAGAATTCTACGATATTTAACTAATGGAGAAAAAAAATTTACAGAAATTGTTCAATTTATAGGGTTAGCCAAAAGTACAGTTCATTATCATATGGTTACTCTTCGATCAGCAGGATTAGTCCGTGTACACGTCTATTCTCAAGGCAGAGAAAGGTACAGTTTGAGAAGTGGAGCACTAAACAAATTTAACAGTGGTTTAACCAGCTACTTAGGTTTAGAAAAATTAAAGTTGGATTGAAAATGATGGATGGGGAATAAAAATATGGCATATTTATTTAGAAATCGTTCATTTGTCTTTATATGGCTGGGGCAAGCAGCTTCTGGTTTGGGCGGTCAATTTGCTACGTTTATCATGAGTTGGATGGCTTACGAAATAACAGAATCATTAGTTGTGTTAGGCAGTATTTTAGCCGTTGAGCTGTTTACTGGCATATTCATTCAATTATATACAGCTCCCTATTTAGACAGATGGGACCGGAAGAAAGTAATGGTATTGTCAGAATGGTTACGGGCATTTGCATTTCTTATTCCAACAGTGTTGTTTGCATTTGAAACACTACATATATGGCATTTATATATTACAGCGATTCTTATTGGAATAGCTGAACCATTATTTAGACCATCAAGTATGATTTATATAGCCGAGATTTTGCCAAAAAACCGTTTGAATAATGCAAATGCCATACTAGAGGGTACTATGCAAACCATGATTCTGGTGGGACCTCCACTTGCTGGAGTAATATTACAATTTTTTGGTGCACAAGTCGTTTTGTATATATTAGTTGGAATAATGGGTGGAACCGGTTTATTACTATTACAGTTACCAAGTTTGAAAGCAGAAGCTATGCCAGTTAAAGTAAATTGGTACAAACAATTTGCAGAGGGTATCCATTTTTATAGAATGAACAAAGTGTTTTTAGGATTAGGATTGTTAATAATGATATTCAATATGGGCTTTGTAGCTCTAAGTTCAATGTTTTTGCCATTTATTACTAAAGATATTGGGGGTACCTCTTTTCAGTATGGTTTATTTACTTCATTTTTATCATTTGGGATGTTATTAGCCTCTCTCATTACAGGATTAAAGAAGGAACCGGACAACCGCCGTATTATCATGCTTAGTTCGTATATGATTGCAGGAGTCTTTATTGGTTTGTTAGGAATATTCCAGTCCTTTTCTATTCTATCGATTTGTATCTTCTGTGTAGGTTTTTGTTCGATTATATTTTCAATTAATAATACAACGTTGTACCAAAAATATGTTCCAAGACATTTACGAGGTAGAGTATTTGCTGTTCGTATATTACTATCACAAATCGGCATCCCAATAGGCGCTCTATTTGCTGGAAATTTTGCAGATTATTTCGGAATAGCGTTCTTATTTAGTGTCATGGGAGTATTGATTATTCTTGTTGCAATAATCGCTTTTTTCTTACCTGTTTTTCACCAACTTGATAAAAATACATTATCTTCTATTTCGCAAAAACAAACCGTTACACAATAGGGACGAGATAATCAAGAGCTATATTTTATAAAACTATCCACACTGGACTAAGGTGAAGCATTTGTAAAAAAACAAAGAAACCCTCACTTAGATAGTGAGGGTTTACCGTGGAAAGGAACAAATTTCAATCACGGTAGGAATCTAGTAATGTAATTTAACCGGAGTGTTGACATGGGTAATACAAACTTTTTAATGTTTAAGCATAGTCATATGGAAGGAGAGCGTATCATATTACGTCCGGTTTCACTTGATGATGTTGATGATATGTATGAGTATACATCAGATGAAGAAACTACACGTTACATTTATGACCAACATACAGATGTAAACCAAACGAAGAAAATGATAGCAAACTATTATATGAAAGAACCAATGGGTATGTATGCAATCGTGTTAAAAGAGAGCAACAAAATGATTGGGACAATTGAGTTTAGAATACATGAATGGAATAATAGTGGAGAACTAGGCTTTACATTGAATAGACATTTTTGGGGTAAGGGCTACATGACGGAAGCAGGGAAATTAATACTCGAATTAGCCTTTCATAAACTAGGTTTAGACCGAGTGTTTGCGGGACATGATGTAAGGAATGGTGTTTCAGGAAAAGTATTGAACCGCTTAGGTATGACATATGAAGGCACTCTTCGTAGAGACCAAATGGTAAAAGGTGTCCTAACAGATACTGCACATTACTCTATATTAAAAGAGGAATATTTAAATTCTGAAACAAGGAAGAATAATAGGGTAATTAATTAGCTTATTGGACGTGGAATTTAAGTGAAAGCCTATCATATTGAACAATATAAAAAAGTGAAGAACATTCTTTTGCTGAATTATACATTAATGATTCCAAAGACTTTGGATTAAAATTAATGGTTCAAAAATGTGATTTCTTAGAGGCGAGTTGGAAATAAAGTTATTATGAATTTTGAAATATTATACTTAACTATCCAGGGCATTCCTTTAATATTAAGGGATGCTCTCTTCTTATTGAACTAACAGTCAGAAAAGCTGAATAAGTTACTTTTGATAAAGCTTCTATACAAAATCGGCAAATAATGGGGAAATTAGGTTGTATTAAAAAAGGCGGTGCTTTTTATTGACAAAAAAGTATTTAGTTTTATATGACTCAGCAGCAATTATTTCAATCATTCTTTTTTTTTACTTACCTCAGCATTTAAAATATCTAATAATAATTCCTCCAGGGATAGCTGGGGTGATTTATAATATTTGGTCAAAAAGACGGATAAAATAAGTAGAATTTATTTTCGTTATTAAAGTAACGGGGGCGTTGATCCAAGAAGGATTAACGCTTCTTTTTGTGGAATTTATTGAATTAACGAAAAGGTAATAGGTGGAAATGGAATGTTTTTTGAATCAAAAGTCGAAACTTTTTTAGCAGAAATTTGTATATAAAATTATGGGTGTTTAAGGGGGAGAACGAGAATGAAGAAAATATTGGTACTAGTTTTATTTCTTATATTATTTTTTTCTATTGTTTCTAGATGTTCTAAGCTGTCTTCAAATCTGCAATTTGGTGAATTCAATTCTTTAAAGGATGGAGATTACTTAAAAATTATGGTGGACATCACCAACACCAGTAGTAGAAGTATTGACGGCAGTTTTTTCGTTAACCTTTTAGATAAACGGGGAAATAAGGTAAGAAAAGTTTATTTCCAATTTCCCGAAGGAGGGATAAAGCCAAAGGAAACGAATAAATTTTCTATAGAAGTAAAGGATGTAGAATTTTCGAGATGGAATCAGGGGTATGTGTATCTTAAAGACTCAAGGACTGAGCTACTTTGGAAGTTGGTATTTTTCATTATTCTAGTGATTCCTATCTATATTTTGTTAAGGAGAAAAATCCTGAATAAAAATCTTTGTTGAGGAGATTTTATTTTAGGAAGGCTTGTTCATAAGAAGGACGAAATGGATGATTGCTCTCTAGTCTTTATTTAACTAACGGGTGCGTTTCTACAATAAGGTGGAGACGCTTTTTTATTGAAGTAAAGGGAGATTAGTTGAAAAAAACATTAACTTTCATAGAGAATATAGGAATGCCCATGCGAAGACAAGCAGGGATACATTCTTATTATATAAAACCGATACCAAGTCCAAAACAACTAAAGCCGAAACAACCTCCGCATCCAAATCCTACGAATAGGCGAGAATCTTTTAGAAATTGTCGACTATATGGATTGATTGGAATTGCCTCACCAACTTGGTAAGGGTCCATGCCCAACATTTGTATTTGATGATTAATATTTTGCAACCCAAACGGGTGCATTCCTTCAACGAGAAATGCTGTTTTTTTTATTACAACATAGAAAGAAAATCTAACATTCTTAAAGTGATTGCGCATTATAAATGTTCGATAAGATAAAACAAAAAGAATATCCCTTTGTAAAAGACCTTTAAAAGAGCCATTTACAAAGGGATAAACTAAGAAATTTTTTTTATCCTTCAGGCTTATGATTCTTCTTCTCGTAACAGAAGGGCTTCCTTCGCCATAATCGCAAGTTCAATTGTTTCAAGGGTTTTGCAATAATTATTTAAAATCTCGCCATTCATACTGACTTCTTTATCAATATAATCGAGAACATGCCAATCCTCAAACCAATCTACGCTCTCCGCGTCTTCATGAGGCGTATTCGGCCAGGCGTATTTTAAAGGCGGGCTGTACAGCCGCTCGGCGCCCTTTCTCAACATGCAATTTTTCACCCGTCGTTTATAAAGGGAACGGGGAAAAGATTCGTTTACATCATTAAACAAATCAGGCCAATAATCTTTCCGTGAGCCCGTGTGAGGGCGTTTATGCGCCCATTTCAAGACCCCCGCCAGAATCTCTTCCCGCTGAAAAAGCAGGGAATACAATTGTTTTCCGAATAAAATTCTTTCGTGGAGCGAAGTGAAATGCCGTGAGGTGGCGCCGGCAAGTGAAGGTTTCTCCCTCTTTTCCCCTTCATAGTAGGGAAAAAGAATATTATTGAGTCGCAAAAAATCATACATTTTGAGGCTGACCGTACCGGTTACGGTATTTTTGAAATGATTATTTTGAATCAATCTTTTTTCCAAATAGCTTTGTTCATTGATCACCGTCGCAATCGCCAGCGCATAGCTATCTCCACTGTGCCAAAAATAACGCCACAACGTCTCCATGAAGGTGGAAGTGGAAAGATGAGGTAAAAGGTGGAACATCTCTTGGCTGGACCTCACACTCAGGTCATAAACCAAAAATTGAGGATATACATCTTGAAAAATCAACCAGCTGCCGCGTTCCAAAAAGGAAAAAAAAGCTATCTGATCTCTTTCAGGCAGAAGTTTTGTCAGTAATTCCCCTTTTAAATCCGTCATGTTCCAACCGACGTTTCGCGATACCATATGTCCGAGAAGGGCCCAATGTATTTCAGGGTGCTTAAGGTAAAACTGAAAATAAGCTTGCGTCCGTGCTACATTGTTTTGGTTAAGTTGTCTCGTCTGTTCTCTTATAAGGTGAATGCATTGTTTATCTTTTTCTGATAACCAGGGCAGCTGGCCGGAAGATTTCTTTTTCATCTTTTTTTTCAATTCTTTTTTGACATCTGAGAAAGAGTCCAGCAAAAACGGCATCACCCTTTATCAAAGTTTATTTTGAAAGAAAAGAATGTATAATATTTCAACTTTGAGAATTGTCCAGCTCCAGCGCCCTAACGGCTAGTGTCCTTCGCACTCCGCCCTACGATAAGTCAACATCGAATCGCCTCCGGCTCTTCGTGTTTCCTTTATCTCAGTTGGAGTGCTCCAGGCCATACGCCGCTGACCAGGGCGCTTGCGCTTTTCTTACTGTCTCGGCCTCCCCGTCAATGGAATGCATATTCATATTGCTCACGGAATATGAATACAAAGAAGAATTTTGGGGAGAGGATGGGTACTTATGAGGCATCGGGTATATAAGGAAATGAACAGAATTGCCAATCAGTTCGCCCGAGACCAATCAGAGGACGGGGCCTGGCATTATCCTTTCGAGACCGGGATTGCAACAGACTGCAGTATGATTATCTTATTACGGACCTTGGAGATAAGTGACGAGGAGTTCATAAAAGAATTGGTGAAACGGATTGCAGGAAAACAACAGGAAGATGGATCATGGAAGCTATTTCATGATGAGGAAAAAGGGAATCTGACAGCCACTGTTGAAGCTTATTATGCCCTTCTTTATTCTGGCTACCGGAATCGAAAGGACCAGGAAATTCAGGCAGCTAGAAGGTTTATTATGGCAAACGGAGGAGCGGCGGAAGTTCATATGTTTTTGAAAATCATGTTGGCCATAACAGGACAATGTCCGTGGCCGCATTTCCCCATTAATATTGAAGTGATGCTTTTACCAGACTCCTTTCCCATCAATCTTTTTGACTTCTCCGTGTACGGAAGAGCGAACATTATCCCTTTTTTGATTCTCGCCAATACGAATTTTCGCAGGAGAACAGAGCGATCACCCGATCTCTCCGATTTGTTTCAAAAAAAAGAAGTTCGTTTTTTTACAGAAGATCAAACAGAAGAGGCCCGTTCGTTGGTCAAATTGATTAAAAAGGGGATTCAGGGCCTGAAATTCCATGGAAACCTTCGCGAGTTGACTTTATATCGCGCCGAAAAATATATGCTGGACCGAATTGAACCGGACGGCACCTATTTAAATTATTTCAGCACGACTTCTCTCATGATTTATGCCTTACTGGCTAGGGGTTATACGAATACACATCCGGTGATTACTCGTGCTGTAAAAGGTTTAAAAGCGATGACCTGCCAGATTGACGGAGAACTTCACTGCCAGTATACGACGGCTTCGGTCTGGAATACGACTTTAATTAATTATGCCCTGCAAGAATCTGGAGTTCCCTATTCATCCGCCACGATACAAAAGGCCAATCAGTACATTCTCTCCCGTCAGCATCTCACATATGGGGATTGGGTCATTCATGAACCGAACCTGTTACCGGGAGGCTGGGGGTTTGCGGACTTGAACACAATCCACCCAGATATTGACGACACAACAGCTGCACTAAGGGCGATCCGTACGTTGGCCAAAGAGCAAGTGGATTGCCGGCAGGCATGGGATCGTGGAATAAACTGGCTCATTTCCATGCAAAACAATGACGGCGGTTGGGCGGCATTCGAAAAGAATGTGAACAAGAAAGTGTTGAATTTGTTACCGATAGAGGGTGGAAAGGATTTATTGATTGATCCGTCGACGGTTGATTTAACGGGAAGGACTTTAGAGTTCTTCGGAAACTATACCCATTTGGATCAGCACCATCCCATGGTGAAACGTGGAATTCGCTGGCTGTTGCGTCAGCAAAATTCCGATGGTTCCTGGGTGGGGCGATGGGGCGTGTATATTTATGGCACTTGGGCGGCTGTAACGGGAATGGTTGCAGTGGGGGTTTCCCCGAATCATCCAGCTATTCAAAAGGCGCTAACTTGGCTGCGGGAAATTCAGAATCCCGACGGGGGGTGGGGAGAATCCTGTAAAAGTGATACTAAAAATTGCTATGTGCCACTGGGCGAAAGTACCCGCACTCATACCGCTTGGGCGCTTGACACACTGATCGCGGCCACAACTGGAGTGACACCTGAAATTGAAAACGGTGCCGCTTTTTTAGTGGATCATAAAGAAAAAGATTGGACGACGACCTACCCAAAAGGAAGGGGGATGGCAGGATCTTTCTATCTCAATTATCATTGTTATGAATATGTTTTTCCATTGCTTTCCCTGGCCCATTATCAAAAATTAGCTGGCGGGCAGCTCCTAACGGATGTATCACACAAGGATGTTAATTAAAGGCTTGTGTATTCAAAAAATCTCTTGGGTGACCTTTGGCATACTTTACTGTTCTGTCCCATAAAATGAACAAACTAACAGACGGGCCGTCTTGGATAAAAACGAAATTCTACCATCTAAAAGGGGGCAGGAAAGATGTTAGGGGCGCTCCATCCATTTTTGGATCTTAAAACATTCATTTGGTTGTTTCCCATCATTTTTATTTTCCATGACTTAGAAGAGATCATAACCATTGAATCTTCCATGGCTGCAAACAGAATCAAATATCCGAAAACGAACTTCGTCGAACGAACATTAAGAATGAGGGAGAAACTAGGTTCGACCGCTGCCCAGCTTGCTGTTTCGGCTGCATGGATTTTACTGATTATCACATTCACTGCAGTCATGGCCGCTAACGGAGGGGGTTTTCTATTATTTACAGCCATTCTTAATTTATTTGTTTTGCAGGCATTCATGCATATAGTTCAAACCATCATGTTCAGGGGCTACACGCCTGGCATTATCACGTCACTGTTCCTCCTTATCCCTTACTGCCTTCTTACCTATTATTTTTTAGCCGAATATGGACAGATGGACTGGCACTTGCTATTCACCAGTCTCCCGGTTAGTCTGATTATGATCCTGGTTTTTCTAGTTGGCAATCTTTTAGGCCGTTATTTTATTCGATAACCGGATTTTGAAAAAAATGAAATCATTTTGCATGGGAGGGATGGAATGAAGATTGTTATTGCTGGCGGTTCAGGATTTATAGGACAGAAATTGACTGATCACCTTATAAGGGCGGGCCATAAAATTATTATCTTAACAAGGAAAGCAAAAAAGAATTCAGGCAATGTTCATTATGTACAATGGCTTGAAGAAGGAACTTCTCCTGAAAATGAATTGAGAGATTCGGATGTATTTATTAATTTAGCAGGGGTTTCAATCAATAATGGAAGATGGAATACCAACCATAAGAAACAAATTTATACTAGCCGGATGGCAGCAACAGAAGAATTAGTACGAATCATATCTCTATTACCTAGTAAGCCAGCTGTATTGATCAATGCCAGTGCGATTGGCATTTACCCCGCGTCAATACATGCTACATATACGGAAGATTCGTTAGAAACATCAAATGATTTTCTAGGTCAGACTGTATATGACTGGGAAAACAAAGCTAAACAAGCAGAAACAGTTGGAACCCGAACAGCGCTTATGAGATTCGGTGTTGTACTTGATAAGGAAGGTGGAGCATTTCCCCTTATGGTGCTGCCATATAGATTGTTTGCTGGAGGTACAGTGGGTACAGGCGAACAATGGGTATCTTGGGTTCATATGACAGATGTTGTCCGAGCTATAGAATTTGTCATTACTTATCCCAATTTACGTGGACCGGTTAATGTCACAGCTCCCACTCCAGTTCGTATGAAGTCTTTTGGTAAAACGATTGGTTCTGTTTTACATCGCCCACATTGGTTACCTGTTCCTTCCTTCATTATGAGATTGCTACTAGGACGAAAAAGTAAACTTGTTCTTGAGGGTCAACATGTTGTTCCGAAAGTGTTAAGCGAAAATGGGTTTACCTTCATGCACCCAACACTCCGCCCAGCCTTAAAAGATTTACTTACGAAATAAAAGGAATAAGATAAGAGTGCCAAATTCACAGCCAATTTGACACTCACTTTTTGTATATTGTTTATCTGGGACTACCTACCCTAATTATTTCCCGCAATCGGTTGATCTATTATATTAGGGTCAAGAGTGTTGGTAGAACTTATTCCATTATTGGCAATAACCAATCCGCCTGTGTTAAATCCCCCACAGCCTGCAAACGTCTTATCAGCTTCTTTTGATGATATAAACAGACTATCTCCAACTTGTGTAATGCCACCACCTATATTAAGAATTTGAACCTGCCCAGTAATCGCTGGCAATTAACACACCCCTATCCATTAGCTCTTGCTTAATTATAAGCAAGAAAACTAAAAAGGTGCCTATCGAGCAGATAAGAAAATTGTATAAGTTTCCCTTCCGAGTTAGGAGCCCTCCAATATACATTTGTTTTTAATAAAAACCCAAAAAACGGGAGTAAAAAAGGCTAGAATCCAAATTTCACTGTGTTTGAAAAATAAACGGCAAAATTCCGTTTAAATTGGGAAATACCTAGATTTCCTTGAAATTAAAGGAAGCTTTTCCGGTTATATGATCGAAATCATTGAATTTTGCCTTCTTTTGAGCAGATAACCGGAATAACTCCGTTTATATCTGCTTCTTAAGCTTCCTCAATATACATTAGCCGGAAATTCTCCGTCTATGAATTCTCATACAACACGAAAATCAACAACAAATCATAACAGAGCCTTGCAGATCCGGAAGTTGCAAAATAGCTGCAGGAGAAGATGAATAAAACGTTTATACGGCTTAAAAGTTCCATTTTTTGAACAATCGTAAAGTGGATTTGTTGCGTAGTACGGTGAAAATGTGCAGCAAATGAGAAGGTGCTTCATAAACAATGACATGAATGTAGGCTTTTTTTCATAACTATATTTTGGGGTGATAATATGCCAAGAGTAAATTATCGAAGTTATGAAGTAGACGAAATGGCAAGGATGATGAGAGCAGAAGCCGAAGGTGAAGGAAAACAAGGAATGCTATATGTTGGAAATGTAATAGTGAATCGGTGTGTAGCAACCTGTTTAGACTTCAAAGATGTAAAGACTATTCATGATGTTATATTTCAAGTACAAGGAGGAAATTATTCTTTTGAAGCAGTTCAAAAAGGAAATGTTTTTTATCAAAGAGCAAGAACATCTGAAAAAAGATTAGCAAAACAAAATTTGAATTATTGGAGAGATCACCCAGCGAAATTTGCACTATGGTATTTTAATCCACATGCTCCATGTCCTCCAACATGGTACGGTCAACCTCATTCTGGTCAATTTAAAGAACATTGTTTTTATGAACCAAAAGCTGGAACATGTGATAGTGTTTATAGCGGTTAAGCTTACTATTTGAGTAAGCTTTTTTTCATTTAGAATATTTATACAAAATAAAATTTTTATGATAGATGATTCCACTGCCAATTCCCCATACTAAGAATGCCACTGTATAGACAATCGCCCCTTGGAAACTTGCTGCTAACAGAACGTGCTGTAATGCAAAAAAGGGACACTCATTCATATGAATTGTGTCCCCCAATAGGCGGTATTTAATGTTTTCTCCCCAATAACTGAACCAGTTAGTGGCCTTTTCAGGATATTTTATAATATAAGAATTTATAAGTTTCGGCTTTGAGAAATGTCCAGCTCCAGCGCCCTAGCGGCTAGTGTCCTTAGCTCTCCGCCCTACGATAAGTCAACATCGATTCGCTCCGTTCATCGTGTTTCCTTTATCTCAGTTGGAGCGCTCCACAAGGAAAGCTTCGACAGCATAGGCATCGCACGAAGAAAAAGCGTTAGCTTTTTCGAGGAGGCCATACGCCGCTGACCAGGGCGCTTGTGCTTTTCTTACTCTATTCAAGATTCGCATGTTTACCATACATTTTAGTAGAATCTAAGCCTTTTTTTTCCATGAAGCGTAGGATTATGGCATCATAAAATAACAACATCGTTTGCTCAAATAGAGATCCCATTGGTTGAATAGTCTTGTAATCACCTTCGGACTGGTCTTTCGTTACTCCCGGTAATTTAACAATCATATCGGCTAATTTTCCAATGGTTGATTCAGGTGAAATGGTTATCGCTGCGACTGTACCTCCTAAGCTTTTCGCTTTTTCAGCAATGGCAACTAACGTTTTGGTTTCTCCTGAACCTGAACCAACGATTAATAGATCGCCCTCTTCTAAGTTAGCTGTTACGGTTTCACCAACTACATAGGCATCAATCCCCATGTGCATCATTCGCATCACAAAAGATTTACCCATAAATCCAGATCTGCCAGCACCTGCCACAAAGATTTTCTTGGATGCTAAAATCTGATTGACTAATTTCTCTGCTTCTGAGTCAGAGATTAAGTGTACCGTTTGACTTAATTCTTCAACGACTTTGGCTAAATACTGTGTAGTCTCCATCGGACATTACCCTTGTTTAATTAATTCCTGCATTTCACGTGCAGTAGCTAGTTTATCTTCTTTACTTGTGATACCGCCGCCTACAATAATGAGGTCAGGGTGTTCTTTGATTACTTCCGGAAGTGTTTCTAATTTGATTCCACCGGCAATCGCCGTTTTGGCATTTTTTACAACGCTCTTAATCGTGTGCAGATCTTCAAAGGAGTTTTTTCCTACGGCTTGCAGATCGTAACCTGTGTGTACGCAGATATAATCGGCACCAAGTTCGTCCAATTCTTTCGCACGGGCTGCAATGTCTTTCACTGCAATCATATCCACAAGGATTTCTTTTCCTTGTTTTTTCGCTTCTTCCACTGCGCCTTTAATCGACTCATCTTCCGCTGTTCCAAGAATCGTAATAATGTCAGCACCTGCAGCAGATGCTTGGCTTACTTCATATCCAGCGGCATCCATAATTTTCAAGTCAGCTAATACAGTTAAGTTAGGAAATGCAGCTTTTACTTCTTTTACTGCTTTAAGACCTTCATTGATTACCACGGGTGTACCAATTTCTACTACATCAATGTACTCTTCTACCTCTTTCACTACTTCAATGGCTCCTGGAATATCGACAAGATCTAATGCTAATTGTAATTTCATATATATTCGCTCCTTATAGAATGTTTTATATTGTGTTAAAGGCACGGGCCTTTTGAAAAGCTATTTACTCTCTAGCACATTGCTTAGTATACTAGGTATGTTATAAAACTAAAAGTACGCACTTTAATCGCATATAGTGCTAAAAAGTATACTAAGGGGTAAAATAAGGGAGAGGTGAAGTAAATGCCAAATTTAGGAGAGAAAACTTTTAATTGTGAAAAGGAATTAACGCTTGCCGTTATTGGCGGTAAGTGGAAAATGTTAATTTTATGGCATCTAGGCAAGGAAGGAACGAAACGATTTGGTGAATTAAAGTCCCTTATGCCAGGTATTACGCAAAGAATGCTTGTTAGTCAATTACGAGAACTGGAAGATCATTTAATCGTGCATCGAGAAGTTTACCCTGTCGTTCCACCGAAAGTGGAATATTCCTTGACTGAGTATGGAAGAAAACTTATGCCGATTTTAGAGGCTATGTATGAATGGGGCAAAAATTATATTGAGCATGTATTGGAAAAGGAACCTGAGCCTCCATCTGCTGTTAAGTAGAAAAAATTCCTTTTCATGCTTTCTAATAAAAAAGTCTTGAACAGTGATTTTTACACGATGCTGCTCAAGGCTTTTTTATTATTTTTGCTCTATATGATCTCGATGCTATGATCGGCTCGTTGGCCTTTTATTTTAAACGGAGTAGATTTTAAAGAGTGGCAAGAACAGCAAATTGGTGTGATTTGTTATAATGATAATATTGCCAGTTAAGGAAGGAATTGTGGGGAAATTCTGCAAAACCACATACGGGATTTTCATTATAAAAAGGAGGCATATAGTATGAAAAATAATATAAAAATTTTAATAGGAATGATTTCTGTGGTATTTGTCATTTTGTTGGCTGCTTGTGGAAAACCATCTGTAGAGTCAAGTGCTAAGTTGGAAAAGCAGTCACAAAATAACAATTTATCTCAAAAAACAAAGGACGATTCTTCAAATGATGATTCGATAGAAAACTCCTCCAATACCGACGCCTACAATAATGACACAAACGAAAAAGTGGATCCATCAAACAATGTACCGGCAAAAGATGAAGACTCGTCGAATCATAATGCTGCAGTGAGTCTGAAGGATGAGTACCTTAAGAAATTAAATGATACGAAAAAAGAAATGGATGAAATGAAACCAACAGATTCATCAACATTCGCTGCGAAAAAAGTGGAAGGAGATCGATTTGATATTTGGGATGGATTGTTGAATGAAGTGTATGGAGTTCTAAAGGAGCAGCTTTCTACAGAAGAGATGGACCAATTGAAAATTGAACAACGAAATTGGATCAAATATAGAGATAATACTGCATTAGAGGCATCCCAAAAATATAAAGGCGGTACACAGGAACATTTAGAATATGTGGCTGTATTGGCAAATCTTACAGAAGATAGATGCTTTCAGTTGGTTGGAGATTATATGGAATAGGTTCCAACATAGGGGCTTCGCGAATTTTTAAGTATTTTGGGACAAACATCCACACTCGGAGACAAGACCAATCATAGTTTATCTAAATGAGTAGATAAGAGAGGAGAAGAAGTCATTGGCGGGGAATGATAATAAACAAAAACAAAAGCCAAATGAAGAAAAAATGGTGGAAGAACAAATCATCCCTTTAGAAAAATACAATTTAGTTCACAATTGGAAACTCATCATGCAATTCGATTTTTCTTTATTTATAAACAAAGATGAATTTGTCATTATTAATAATAATGATGAATATATAGCTCGTTTTAGCATTACCGATGTAGGGGTAATCGAACTAAAAAAAACTGCATCTGAATTAACTCCGAAGATTGATTTTAAGAATAGAATGATAAAGATCCCTAACTATTACAAAACTCGGTGAATTTGTATTTTATGCACTCAATAAGACTATATAAATCAGAAAAGGACTTGCCAAAACTGATGTCAGTTGGTAAGCCCTTTTTAATATCATTTAAATGATATGGGATAGCTTAATTTATCATTAGTATTTCAATGCATTAACGGCATTAATTAATCCGTTACCGGACTTTTCATCGTATCCAGGTTTGAATACATCTTCTGCAGATTTCAGAATAATGTGTTTTACTTGGGCGGGGTTCAATTGATCCTTCCCATGTTGGGCAATAATGACTCCGGCAAGTGCTGCAACTTTTGGAGCAGCCATGGAAGTTCCCGCTTTATAACCCCAACCGCCAGGAACTGTAGCAAAGCATAAATATGAATTATCTCTTCCCTCTTTTGTTTCAGGATTATAGTTAGGACCTAAATCTCCACCTGGAGCCATTACATCAATTTTACCTACTCCATAGTTTGAGTAGTAAGCTAGATTCTTCAATTGACCGCCTGCAGAAACTCTAATCAAGTTCTGATTGCTCGGGCTTCGATGTGTAGCACCTTTATCATCACCAGAAAGTTTACCAGGGCTGCTAATATCAACGCCATTATTCCCGGCAGAACCTACAACAGTAACCCCTTTTTTGATGGCATAATTAATCGCACGGTTAAACATTTGTACATCTGCTACAATGTCTTTCGTTGCATATTCTGGGTCCTGGAACCAATCGTAGCCGCCTAATGACATATTTACCACATCGACATTATCGTCAGCAGCAGTCATTAATGCTTCAGCGATATTTGCAGTGGAAGCCTCTCCTGTAGGGCCAAAGACACGATATGACGCAACTTTAAGGTCAGGACCTACTCCCAACGTTCTTCCTTTTGCTGCGATTGAACCTGCTACATGTGTTCCATGACCATTTTCGTCCTTTGGATCAGAATAGCCAGGAACAAATGATTTCCCGTAGGCATAATTCGCTTTTAAATCTGGATGGGTATAATCAATACCTGTATCAATAACAGCTACAACAATATCTTCCCCTGAAACTGACTTACCTGTGCCCCCAGGACGGGTCCATGATTCTCCATTATTGGTTACTTGTTTAATATCCCATTGATTCTGTTCGTATAAATCTGGTTTAACGGATGTAGCTTCCTCATAGGAGAACGTTGCTTCTACAGCTGGTGCCTCAGCATAAACTTTGTTTTCTACGTTTGCATCAGATACAATGGAAGAATTTTTAACTTCTTTTAGGAAATTGGGATTGCTTGAGGATACCTCAACAGCCCCGAGTTTTTCCAACCTTTGTTGAACTTGTCCACCAGCTTTTTTTAGTAAATCCTCGTAACCAGTTGGAAGTTTGGCCTCATCTTTAAAAACTACTATGTATTTCTTTTCAACTGATTGGGCATGTCCTACTCCTGCACCACTTGCAAATACAGTTGATGCGCATAATGTTAAGCTAAGTGCACCTGCCAAAAAACCTTTCTTGATTGTCATGAATTGACCTCCTTTATCTTTTTTAATTTTCATTATATTGCAAATCATTAGTTGAACCATCTTCATTATTCGACATTGATAAACATACAAAAATCCCTGAGCATTACTTTCGGATGAAGAAAATAACATTATATTCCTCTATATAAGAAGAAATTAGTAAAATATCATTCATTCACAAGGAAGGAAAGATGGCATTTATGCAGATTTTGTCGAAATTAGCATTCTATTTCCCTATCTAAATTTTCTAAGAAAATTTCAACGTTGGATTCAGCGAAATTTATATAATAAAAACCCCTCGGCTATAGAGGGGCAAAATCCTATTTATTACGGAATAAAGGGGATCTTCTCCTTTTAACCATTCCGCCGCCGCCAATGGATGGTTTGAAGTCTTGGTCAAAGATCTGCCCATCGATTCTTCCATTGATAGTATTTGTGTTATTTGTAATGACATTATTAATACCATAACTTCCACCAATGCTTAGATTATACTGCCTGTTGGCGTCCATTCCATTAATAACCGTTTCACCAACATTGATTGCTGCACTGGGTTGGGGGGAGTTTACAAAAATAGCTCCTATTTTTATAATTGAAGGCAAGCTTTTTATCCTCCGATCTTGCTCAGTCTTAACAAATAGTAAACAACTATTTATTCAAGCTATTACTAATATGTATATAAATTCTGGACAAGTTATGTAAGGGGCAAACATCATTAATAAGGATAAAATCAACGCTTTTCCTAAGAAACATCTATACCTAACATGCTTCGGATGCCATTGCTGTTTGTCATTTAAACCTCCCCTTTTTTTTATATTAATGTAATTATTCTCAATGGGATTATAAAAAGTCCCTGAAAAAAATGAATAATTTAGTTTGAAAATTAATAACTTTTGCGGCTCAACAAAAAAAGAAGCGTGGCCACGCTTCAATACCGTTCAGTTTAAGGAGGTTTTTTACTAGTTTTAGAATTGGCGGCTTATTCTATTACAAGCTTAGTAACCTCTCATAAATTGTGTACCAACAATAATCAACAGGATGAAAAGAACAACGATTAAAGCAAACGATGAGCCATGTCCATATCCTTCTGACATAAAGTATCACCTCCTTTATCCAAGGTTAGTACATCCTATGATAATTCGAACTTGAGTGATATGGACAAGCATGGAATTATACTGAAAAAATAATATTGTCGCAGTTCGGCCAAATTGTGCAAAAGCTCGATTGGGTTGGTTACCTAGAGTTATAGTTCATGCTGTCATCCAGTCGTTTTTTTCAAAATCCAAACATATCTGATTTATTACCACTTAGAGGGGGATATTCCCATCGGATTTCTTTACCGAAGTTTTATACTTAAAAGTTTTTGTGTACATCCAAATGGAGATTTTTTAACTATCGGACTTTTATCAGGAATACAAGTAAACTGGGTGGATATTATAAATACAGCAAAAGTGAATGCCAATATGTTTCATTTAAGGAATTGGAACAAAAATGTCTCAACCAGCAAATGGCAAGAAACTTTAAATCGTTTAATAACGCTAATAGAGGATAAAAAATTACGTTTGATGATGGTTGATTCACAGTACGACTTATCTAACATAAAAGAGGCTATTGATGCTGTTGAATCTTCTAAAATAACTAAAGGAAAAGTATTTTTAACAAGCTATTAAGTAAAACCTTATTGAACTAGAGGGTGCAAGAGTTATAGAAGTGATCGCTGGGGCGGTCATTTTTCTTGTTGTGCTAACGGGAAGGTTAGCTGAAAAGGATAATAGTAATAATTGGAGAATATATGAGTTAATAGTAAAAAATGTATTCGGGAAGAGGGCTACATCTTGATTAAGGCTGTCCTATTTGATTTAGATGGAGCGTTGTTAAATAGAGACGAATCAGTAAAGAAATTTATTGATCACCAATTTCTTTTTTTGAGTGCTTCAAAAATTATTAATCTAACGGCCTAACCCGTCTATGAGCGGATTATGATGTTCAATGAGCGAATTTGCAGTTTCAATGGGCGAATCCTAGAAAGCCTTGGAATTATTCTTTGTTGTTGAAAAGGAGATAAGATTGTGCAACTTAAGAGCCTTGATGAGGTAAATATTAATGATTTTGTTGCCTATTGTTTAAAGCATCGAAATGAGGTAGATGATTCTTTTCTTTATGACCAGGACTTGGAACATTTTAAGTTCAGTTCGGAAAACCCTACTTATCTAGTGTATAGTCCAGCCAATGAAGTCCTTGCCGGTGTCTCTTTGATTATTGATGATTACCATCGAAGGGGGAGAAAGGGACGGTTTCGCATCTTCCATTCAGAAGTTGATAGCCGGGAAATATACCTGCTTCTTTGGAACGCACTCAAACCGCATTTGGAAGGTATTGATCATGTGTTTATGTTTGTACCTTTCACAAATAACCAGCTGGTTAGTAGAGTTGAAGAGTTAGGGTTTCAAATTGAGCGCTATACGTACGTGCTCGTCAGGCAAGAAAAAATGACACCGTCCTATCAGCTTCCGGAGGGGTGTCAGATCAGACCTTTTAGGCCAGGGCTTGATGAGGAGATTTGGTGTTCAGTACGAAACAAAAGCTTTGCGACCTTAAAGGGAAGCGAAACGCCGATTACCCCAGATATGGTATCTAAAATGGTCTTGGACAAAGATTATATTGATGGGGGTATGCTCCTCCTCTATCACTTTGATCATCCAATAGGTGTGATTAAAGGGGCAAATGATACTTACGAGGGAAAGCCAATTATGAACATTGGGCCGGTTGCTATTGACCCTGATTATCAAGGAAAGGGACTGGGAAGGTGTCTTCTCCGGGCGGCACTTCAAATGGCAAAAGATAAAGGATATGATCAGACGATACTATGTGTGAATACTGATAATGAAGGGGCATTGGCTTTGTATCTTAGCGAAAGTTTTATCCAAGTAGAGGGTGTAATTTGTTACACGTATAACTTAATTGAATTATCGTGAGTCCAATTAGTAGAAAAAATTGCTGGAATAATCTAATAAAATATACAGGGGGGAATAATGACTTGATACATAAAGGAATTAAGAGAGTTAATCGGAAGTAGACCATCCATTTTGGTGGGTGCCACTGTTACACTTTAAGTATCCTATTGGTGTTGAAGTTTATATAGGATGCATTACAGAAAAAAATCTTTGACGGAATGCATCCAATAGGGTGTATAGGATGCATTTTGGGGAAAAATCCTGAACGAAATTCATGCAATGAGGTGTATAGGATGCATTTCAGGGGAAAATCCTGAACGAAATGCATACAATAGGGTGTATAGGATGCATTTCGGGGGAAAATCCTGAACGAAATGCATGCAATAGGGTGTATAGGATGCATTTCGGGGGAAAATCCTGAACGAAATGGGAATGTAAATTATTTTGTGTAAATGGTTGAATTACCTTATTTTAGACTATACTGACATTACAATGTTCTTACCTACTAGGGGGATAGGGCAATGCTGGGGAGCAACCCGAGCACCTAATAGGGTTCTGTACAAAAGGAGAGGGGAATTTTCCTCTCTTTTTCCTTTTGGGAGAACAAAAGCGATAAACCCTTAGGGCGTAGCCCTAACTCTATAAAGGGTAACTTACAGAATTACTTCCCAAGCCGCCCTTCAAACATAATCTCAAACTGTTGTCTACATTCTATCCAACCCGGAATAGGATTAGTCCATTTATCCGTAACACCCACTGTAGCCAGATATACAATCTTTTTGAGTGCATTGTCGGTAGGATAAGCGGTCTTGGTTTTCGTGACTTTTCTCAATTGTCTATGGAAGGCTTCTATCGTGTTCGTGGTATAGATTAGTTTCCTAATCTCTACAGGGTACGAGAAGAAGGCAGTAAGTTCGAGCCAATTAGCCTCCCAAGATTTCACAACAGCAGGGTATTTTTTGCCCCATGTCCCCTTAAATTCGTCAAAGGCAATTTCAGCCTTTTCAAGAGTAACAGCCTTATAGACTTTCTTTAAATCATCCATAACGGCCTTACGGTCTTTATTTGGAACATACTTAACATTATTACGTAATTCATGAATAACACACGACTGAATAGTGGTCTTTGGATAGGCCGCGTTGATTGCCTCAGAGAAGCCAGAAAGCCCGTCCTTACAGGCAATTAAGATGTCCTGGACACCACGACTTTTTAACTCCTGGCACACATTCAACCAAAAACTTGCACTCTCGTTTTCGCCAATCCAAATGCCAAGAATGTCCTTAACACCTTCCGAATTGATGCCTAATACCGTGTAAGCAGCTTTACTGATGATCCTATTTTCATGTTTCACCTTGAAATGGATGGCATCTAAAAACACAATCGGATAAACAGGGTCTAGTAGACGGGTCTGCCATTCAACAACCATGGGTAAAACTTTATCAGTCACCTTACTCACCAAGCTTGGTGAAACGTCAATACCGTAAATATCCTTCATATGTGCTTCGATGTCCCTCGTTGACACTCCTTTGGAATAAAGAGCAATAATTTGATCCTCTAAACCATTGATTGAGGTTTCGTAATTTTTAATAATTTGAGGTTCATATGTTCCATTACGATCCCTTGGGATGCTTAATTTAGTCTCACCAAACTTGGATTTAATCGTCTTCGATTTAAACCCGTTGCGACTATTTCCCGAGTTATTCCCTCTTACGTCATTTTTTGCATATCCGAGGTGATTCTCGATTTCAGCTTCAAAAACCTGTTGTAGAGTTTCCTTAAAGAGGCCCTTAATCATGGCTTGAATATCATCCACGGTTTCACATTGGCTAGCCAATTCCTTAATCGTCATATCCCCAAAATTTTGCATAAATGATCATCTCCTTAGTTGGCAAGTATAACCATTTACACAAAATTTTAGACGTTCTCAACGAAATGCATCCAATGAGGTGTATAGGATGCATTACAGAAAAAAGTCTTTGACGGAATGCATCCAATATGGAGTATAGGATGCATTTCGGGGAAAAATCCCAAACAAAAATGCATCCAATGAGGGGTATAGGATGCATTACAGAAAAAAATCCCAAACAAAATGCATCCAACAAGTAGTATTGGATGCATTTTTTGCATTTTTAATTAGAAATAAAGGTGGAAATCTTTCCGGTGTGTTCCTTATCACTACTTTCCACCATTATCCAGTAGTGACCGCGTAGTGTACCTATATGTTGGGATAGTTTCATATAATATAAAAATCCCGTTAGGAACCGTGTCGAAAATATACGAAGTGTCCTTCATTACCCAGATGAAGGACACCTCTGCTCCAGAAATCATAAAAAATGTCTTTCATTCAGTACTTTAAACGCTCTCCACCATCACTTTAATTCAGCAATGATCTCGAGCAATTGGGCAGCGTAGGTTTTGTCAAGATGCTTGCCAGATTGAGCCTGAATTTCGTTTACCAAGGCTTTCACGCCGTTTTGGATTTGTTTTTCGTCTCCAGAAGCTTTTTGAATCTGGTCAACCTTGGCAAGAAGGCTGTTAAGAATACCTTTGTTGGTGATTAGCCCTAGATTATAGGCTATTTTTAGTTCTTCATCTAACCCGTCTATCGTCACTTTAGGGGCTTGGGATTTAGAATGCAATGAGATTTCGGCTGCACTTGCAAATCCGCCAACACCATCTTCAATAATAAAGCGGACAAATTTTGCTTTCACTCCGTTTAAATCAATGGTTCGAACGGTCGGGGTGTTGCTCCAAGTTCCAGAAGCTGCATCTTCATAGGTTTCCCCGTCGGTACTGACCTGTAGACGATATTTTACTATACGTCCGTTGTCACCGCTTTGTCTAGGTGTATAGACAAATTTGCCCAGTTCAGTTTCTTCAGCAAGCTCCATGTTTACTTCATATGGAAGCGGCGGATTTTTGCTCCATTTAGAGTGCCAAAAAGTGTTTACATTCCCATCAAACGCAAGCTTAATCGGCCCTTCCGCAGTCGTGTCTCCCTGGGCTGTTTCTTCACTTGTGGCGGTGATTTTCATTGTTTTAGGGTCGATTCTTGTTGGGTCCACATATTTTCCTTTTTCTACATGAAAGGAAGAAATGATCCCACGAACCGAATCCGTTGCACTGCCAATTCGTTCAAGCGGTAAAACTAGCGTATTGAAAGGCATGCTTGTTTCTGGTGTTAGTGGTATTTCCTCACCATTCACAAATAATCTTGTTTTCTCCAATTCTGTTATAAATGTGAGCGTTGTTCTTTTACCACTCACTAACTTGTAATCGAAGGAATAGGAGCGGTTTGCATAATCGTAACCTACATAGCCATCTTTATTTACGGCATAAATGGTGGCATGTGTTTTATTCGGTCCGGCATGGCTTTCTTCTGCCAAGATTTGTGGGCCGTTATTATCCTTCAATGTCAAAGTGACATTCAGAACAGCATTAGGTCCTAGATTGGATAAACCCGTTTTCGCATAGCTCTTACCGCCATGTAATTGTAGGCCCAGTCCATCTATTAAACTTGCATTATCTTTTTCTACAATGTCATAGCCATTTTTACTATTGTCCTTGTTCCCTTTAGTAAAATCATAATCGATAACAGTTGAATCAACTGTTTTCACATCAAATTTTGGATTCGTATTCGGAGCATACCCTGTCTTCTTCGCTGCCTCATTGAAGTTTGCGTAAGTAACATTTGTCGTATCGCTTCCCCAATTCTTTTGTGCAATCGCCGGTATTGCCTCAAACACGCGGTCAAACATATCATATGGAGTAATTCCGTTTTCAAGTTTGCCAACCTTGTCATTCCATAAAGCGAACATACCTCCCAAGAATTGCGGGTTCGATTCGTTGACAACTGTCCCATTGGAGAACCTATTTGGCTGATAGCTATTGTAAATGGTTTGCGGATTCAAGCGATCCCTATAGTAACCTGCTCTTGGCACCATATAAACTTGGCCGTCATCAATGTTAATGATATCGTATCCTTGATTGAGCATTTGCCCCGGATTAGCCCAGCCTGTATTCCAAACCTGCAATTGTACATCTTTAGACGTAACTGGTGTAGCGCCGCTTTTATTCGAAAGGCTTCCCCACAGGCGTACAGTACGCTGTTTATCGTCACGAACGAATTTCAACATATTATCGACATAGGCACGATAGGCTTCTGCTCCTCCATAATACTCATCACTTCCAATATGGATAGGAACGTTTTTAAATACTGGATTTTCACCATCCAAGTACTCATTATAGATGGATTTAATAAACGGCAAGGTATCCGGATGGGATAAATCAAGCATGGCTGCCGCTTCTTCAGGTGGTTTGCCGTTCAGAATTTGACCTTTATAGTAAAGATCGGGCCTTACCTTTACCATAGACAAGGCGTGTCCCGGTGTATCAAACTCGGGAACAATATCCACTCCATAATTCTCGGCATCGGAAATGAATTGATTAAATTCCTGCTTTGTATAATAACCATCTTGTGAGGTTAACGGAACCCCATTTTGTCCAACGATATTGGACTCCAATCTGAAACCGGCATGAGCATTTTCAATGGCATCTTCGATTGAGTTATATAAATGCATTTCTAATTCATTGTCATTTAAATGAACTTGGAAGTCATTCAATTTGTAGTAGCTCATATTCTTGACATACTCATAAAGATAATCAAGATCTGTAAATTTACGACCAACATCCAACATGAACCCACGGATTTTATACTTCGGATAATCGCGAATTAATCCATTTGGGATCGCATTCGAATCGCTTTGTTTCAAGAGTTGGAGCAGGGTCCTGGTTGCATAGAAAGCCCCGGTATACTCCTCCGCCGTCACGACAATATTGTTATTCTGAATTTCAATTCCATAGCCTTCTTCACCGTATACACCTTCTGTATCCTTTTTGAAAATAATCGCATTGGTGTCTCTTGTTCCCATCGATAGTTTAAGTCCCTCTATGTCGATTAAATCCTGTTGAAAAACTTCTGCTGCCTTTTGGAAAGCAGGTTCTTGTACCACTAATGCAGTTGAATGATCAACTGATTTTGTCCCCTCCAAACCATACCATTCTTGAAGCGCTGGGATGACGATTGGCTTTTTATTTTTTCCTTCATCGTTATACACTCCATCTACAGAAACAGTAAATTCCTTTGACTCGGTTTTAGTATCTTTCTTTGTTAATTTCAGGGTTACTTTCACACTTTTATCTGTTAATGGAGTAAATACGTTTCCTTCCAAGTCAATAACAGGTAAAGCGTTGCTTCCCACAACCGCAATTTCCCCATTTGCCGCTTTTGGAATGTTGAGTGTTCTTGTTTCTTCATTTACCGTTAGGGAGGTGATTTGTTCAAGAGAAGTGATTTCTGATGGTGCTTCGTTATTCCAAGTGGAGTACACTTCCACTTCACTGATGCCAATATTCGGCCAGTTTATGGTGCCGCCATCATATTGGGTAATTTCTAGTTTTAAAAATCTGGCATTCGCGGGGCTTGGAATGTTTAGTGTTTGGCGTTGAATGTCGGACTTTTGTGTCTGTCGATAGAATGGAAAATATTGCGTTCCATCCTCTGAATAAGTCATGTTGAAGGCAATAATATTTGTTCGCTCCCAATCAATGATGACTGCCTGAAGTTGCGTCAGGGCTTTGAGGTCAATGGTTAATGTTCTTGGAACATTGTTAGCTTTATCGGTGGACCAACGTGTATTGTAGTCACCATCTACAGTATTACCAGCGACAAAGCGAGTTCCCGCTTCCGTATTTGAAGCGGTTGCAGTTTTCCCAATCGCCACATTATCAGTTTCAACCACAACTGGCTCTAAGCTTTCTAAAACCTCAAACTCATACACGGAGACAGTTGCCCAATCCACATCTTTTTCAACACTCGGTGAATTCGATACAAAATCCGTGATGACTAATCTAACTATTTTAGCTGTTTCGGCATTAGACAGTTTAATGGTTTCTATCCATTGATTTTTATTATCCGTAGAATGATACACATTTTTAAAGTTTACACCATCATTGGACACCTGGATGGAGTATGTATTGACATTTTTTCTTTCCCAATGAATTTTAAATCCTTGAATTGTTTTTGCTTCGGGATACTCCACTTGAAGCCATTTAGGATGTTCCTTTGAGGCCAATCCTACTGTGCTAGCCCATCTGGAATCCTTACTCGTAAACCGATTATAATGTCCGTCAAAAGCTTTTTCCGGACCAAATGCTGCGGTTTCAGATCCTGATGACGTGTAGATTGGTTCCGTGCCCGCTTTAGCTTCCAGCGAAAGTCCTGTCAAAAACGATGGTAGAATTAATAGAATAGTAAGCAGCACACTAATCGATTTTCCAAATAAACTTCGTGACAAACTTTTCAAAACGATATCCTCCTCATAAATAATTTTCTTATATAGCAGTAATACAGTTGAACCTATTTCACCTCCTTGAAAAATAAAAAGGCATGGGGAAAATAAAAGGATGTGCAATCCTTTTACTTACCACCATGCCTGTTCGCAACAGTAACATGTGATACATTTGAACTATCAGATCTAGTGTACCATTAATCAAATGAAAATTGATGGGCTGAAATTCCTATTCTTCAAAATATTCAGTGAAGATAATTGCCGTTATTTTTATTTATGTTAGTTTCAATTTTGTCGGGCAACTGAATATACAGTGTCGTGGAATCCAGATAAATGCAGATCAATGGTAATACTGCAGTAAACTGGAAAACTCAAATGCCATACCATTTAGGAGTAGGGGTAGATTTTTCACAATGCCTTTTTCTTCTTCAAGTAAAGGGCAGGTTAGTGGAATAACGAAAAGAATACAGGTAAAAATTATGTTATTGTTAAATATGAGGTGAGAATATGTTTTATTGGCTTTTTGGTATTTCAATAGTTCTCTATCTTATGGGTTTCGTTGTAAATAAACAACACGACCAAGTACATTCTCCATTCTCACTACACATCAGAATGTGGTTTAGTTGTGCTTCTATTGTGTTTCTAGGTATTTGTGGAATAGAATTATTAGATGGCATTCAAAACATAAAGATGGTTGTTTATGGGTTGATTTCTTCGGTATTATTTTTATTGATTTCTTGGTTAACGAAATGATGATGAAATATATTAGCGGTAAATTTTATCAGAGAGTAGAACTGTAAAAAGAGTTTGTGAAAAAATGTACTTTAACTAACAGGTGCAAGAATTTGACAAAGCAACGCTTATTCGATGCGTTGCTTTGTTTGTACATGAGGAATATGTAGCCCAAGATAATTGTAATCTAAGATTCTTCTCCATAAGTCTTCAATTTTCTGTTTTGTTGTAACAGCAAATACAATCTACGAACAAGAATTTCCTTCCTTTTTTTCTTCTCTAACAGTTTACCTTTAAGAATAAATGACATATTCGCACCTCGAAAATTTTAAATTTAGTATTTTGATTATCAATAACCTATATATATGTGTAAGTTGAAGGTTGATAAAAAAATCGTATTGGTTTGTAAGATAGTTAATTTTTTACTTCTTTTATGGGGTCTTTATTACCTCGATGTCTTGTTTATAAAGTGTGATCAGACTTTTTGCTTAACGAATATATTATTCGACAATATTCTTGCTTTTTTGTACTTCGTCTATTAAAAATATCCTCTATAAGAAATAGACATTCCCAAATCTTTCAAAAGCAACACCTCTTTTTTCTTACCGAATTTATCTTTATCGTAGGCAGAAGGTCGCTTTTTTCTTATTCAAGTAACGGGCAGGTTAGTAAAATAAAGGAAAAAAGGTAATGAGAATTGAATAGGTAAAGAGATGTAACTGCTAATTTGGGACGGACATCAGTCTTAGAGAAGAACAGGATATGTTTGGGCAAAAAATGTCAAAGGGGGAGATTTTATTCTTCTTAATTCAACATCAAATTCACCATCGAGGACAAATGACAATTCTTATGCGTCAAGCAGGTTTAACAGTCCCGGGGCTTTATGGTCCATCTAAAGAGGAATGGGCTATGAAAGGTATGGAAGCCCCTAAAATGTAAATTACAATTATTGAGCATTAAGTAATATGAACAGGACTGTTATCCAGGACTGTTCTAATTTGACTAAAATGGTTAATTACAGGATTGTAATTTTCTCTCGAATACAATCGGGTTCAAGAGTTTAGATCAGAGCTGTCATTGAGGCAGCTTATTTTTTTGTGCTAATTGGCAGGTTAGTTTAATAAGCCAAGTTCAATTGTTAAATACGATATTTGTTTAACTTTTAGGAGACAAGCTCATAAATAGGGAAATAACGTATAGTGTGATATCTACGTTTAGGAGTGATGTGTTTTGTCCTACTATAATAATTGGTATTTGAACCACGTTACTAACGGTTATAACTATGGTACGCGATATCCATATCCAACCACAGGAAGTCCAAACAGGTATAGAAATAATTGTTCTGCAACCAGGGATAAATCCTTTTCTAAAGAGGAAGCAGCAGCAATCGCTTTACTTTTAGGCATTGATTTTAATAAAAGTAAGTTTGATTTAGATGAGTTTTGGATAGGAGTAAACACCGAGCTTGAACATGGAAAAATATCCAGCCAAACAAATGTAACTGGTGATGATCCTATTATAACGGGGAAAATTGCCCTAGCTCATCTTAACGAGTTTCCTGATTACTACAAAAGATTAAAGGTGCTTGAGGAAGAAGCAAAAGCCTATTGGAAAAAATGATTTATTACAATGCTTAAATTATTTGAATAGCTCTAATTTGTAAGCAAGTTTGTAAAAAATTGTACTAAAACTATCGGGGACATTACTAAAATAACAGGGGCTGTTCAGCAGCTCCTTTTCTTTTTCAGCGAACGGGCAGGTTAGGTGAAGAAGTATTAGTTTAGTTTTCGATTAAGTTAAGGTAAAATTAGGTAAAAATCGATAGGCGGTGGTGAACGGTTTGGAAACTAAATGGCTAGAATGGGCAAAACAGCTTCAATCCATTGCACAGGGAGGATTAACTTATTCTAAAGATGTATATGACTTGGAAAGATTTGAATTAATAAGAAATATAAGTGTTGAAATATTGACGCAGCATACAAATATAGACCAAAAAGTTATAAAAGAACTTTTTGCAAATGAAACTGGGTATGCAACGCCAAAAGTTGATATTAGGGCTGTAGTATTCAGAGATAATAAAATATTAATGGTGAGAGAAAATCATGATGGAGGTTGGTCGTTACCCGGAGGTTGGGGGGATATCGGATTAACTCCAAGGGAAGTTGCGGTAAAGGAAGTAAAAGAAGAATCAGGGTTTGATGTTGAAGCAAAAAAATTGATTGCTGTACTGGACAAGAAATGCCATCCACATCCACCTTCCGCATATCACGTATACAAAATATTTATCCAATGTGAAATCATTGGTGGGCAGCCAAAAGAAGGTATTGAAACGAGTGCTGTTCAGTTTTTTGCTGAAAACGTATTACCATCATTATCTATTGCCAGAAATACGGAATCACAAATTAAATTGGCTTTTAAACATTTGCATAATCCACAAGAACCTGTCTTTTTTGATTGATAGTCCAATTTTAAAACTCTCCGTTCTTCAACTAAGAAAAAAGGATCGCCGCAATAATCCTTTCTTACACTCAGCACCCGTCTGGCGCTTTTGTTTAGAAATTATATCATTTCTTATTGAACTATCCTGCACGTTAGTGCAATCCCTTAGAGTTTTCATTGCTGTTTTCTTTGTAATATTTTATTAATAATCGCACTTGTTAAAGAGCCTAATACAGCACTTCCTGCAATATCAGATGGATAATGATGTCCTACCCAAATTCGTGACAATCCCGTTAAAAAAGAAAACCCCAACATAATAAATCCAAGGATGCGTTGATGAAAGAGGACTGTTGTAGAAACGGCGAAAGTTAGTAGTGTATGTTTACTTGGAAAGGACGAATCGAATTTAGAAGGGATAAGTATACCTACTCTCCCTGCTTTAAATGGACGGGGCTTAAAATAAAATGACTTAATGATAAAATGCAAGAATAACGAAATTATGATAGACACGACTGCTTCAATAGTTACATTCTTTTTTTTAAAAAGCAAAATCACTAAAATAATAAAGAAAACAAATTTCATCTTTTGGGAAATAAGTATCATTAATTTATCTATTACTAAATGACGTCCGGAAAGCAAATTTATTAAGCGAAATAGTTTAACATCCAAGCTTATTCACCTCTATTTTTTGGAAGGTTTTGGATAAGGTGATAAATAACTTGATTCAATTTTTTTGCCTTCCATGTCCTCGTATATCAAAGGTGATAACCTGAAAATAACGTGATAGTCCTTCTAACTGGTATATGAAATTTATAGAAGATAGAACGGGCGGATGAATAACTATGATTGGAATCCCTTTACCTTTAACAGTGTAGTAAAGGGTACTCTCATCAACTTCGAGGATTGGCATTATATCACCTCAAATTAATAATACTTTGATTTGCTCTCATTTATTATTTGGTTCATTTTGTTGAATCATACAAAAAAAGCTATTTCTTCACTTCCCAGCCTTTTTAAAACTAAAATTCCTGGCAACCTTTTCTAATTGAACTAACGTCACAGGTTACTTAAAAAAAGGAAATTCTTTATAATAGGGAGAATCTATATTGGAAAGGTTTAATCAGATCTGGCGGGGGATTTGTTATCGAAGTAATAATTAAACTGAAGAATTAAGTAAAAAACTTTATGGGGAAGTATACAAATTGGGCAGAGAAAAAGGTAATAGGTAAGCACTTTACAAGTGCTTACCTATTAAAACCTCATCCAGAGAAATGATTCTATGCTTTAACTCTTTATTCGAATCTAAAACACCTATAACAATTTGATTTTCTTCTGTTATTGTCGCATATCTAAAATGTTCATCCCCATTAATAAGGAAGGTTGTTTCCTTTTTTGCCTCCATCCTCGGAAAGACACTTTCGATGTACTCAAGTGGCAGAACATCATCTAATCCTTCTGTTGGTCTACCAACCCATTTAAATAGGAAATCTTTGAGTGTAAATTGTTCAATCATAGATAATTTTTTCTTGAATTGTAGTTGATCCACAGTTACTGTTTTCAGCTTAATCACTCCTCAAATAGTAAGTAAAGTTTATACTTTCATATTCTTAACATCAACTGTATTGAGGTGACAGAATAATTACATTTTGATTTCGGGTTAGTTGTACAACAACAATATTAAGAAAGGATTTTAAACAAGCAATTTATATGGTAAAAAAACACCCAATTGTTGAAACCTTCCATAATTTCAAACGTATGACATATAAAGAAGGGAGTGGAGTTATGTTTAAAAATAATCACCAAGTAACATCCTTTTTTATTTGTTTACTGTTAATCATGTCAGGGTTCTTACTAGCTGCGTGCTCTCAAAAAGAAGAGGAAGATCAGCATAAGACAGCAATTAAAAAGGTTCTTGAGCATCAGTTTACTGGTCCAGATGAGGAGTTTATCGAGCTAATTAATAAAGAAGAAATCCAAGAATTAAGTACGTATTATGCAAAGGTATACGGACCTTACTTTACAGAATCTGGGCTCGATTCCTTCATAGCTGCATTTGCCACTCAATACCCAACATATGCTTACGATAGTGGCTATAAGCTGAGTCTTAAGAATATCACGATTGAGCAAAGTGAGAATACTTCAAATCGTTATAGCTTCATAGCAGAGGTCGGTTGCCAGAAAAATGGTGAAGAAGAAAAAACTGCTAATGTAGAAGGGGATGTCCGTTTTTCTACAAAGGATGAAGGGAAAATAGATGGATTTCAATACGTGACTGACAATGGCCTGACGGATATGTTAAGAGCGGGTAATTGAACAATTTAACCAGCAAGGACAAAAAGGACCGAACCGGTTCTTTTTTTGATGATGCAAATAACAAAAGACCGTCGTATGACGATCCATACTTAGGCAATCGGTGTACCATTTTTAACAGGCTCATCTAGTTTTAAAAGAACTTCATCACCCTCTTCTGTTACACCTCCAATAACTAATACCTCTGATTTGAATCCAACAATTCGACGAGTTGGGAAGTTTACAACTGCGACTATACCTTATTAGTCATCAATAAATAAAAGGCCGGAGTCCTAATCATGATATGATTGTAACTATACATTGGTAATTATGAAAATTATAGGCTTTATTCTGATGAAAACCTTAATTAAATGTTTGATGAATAAAGCCGAATAGTTAAACAAAGATTGAGTAATTGGGAGTTATGAGATGAAAAATAAAAAAAGAAATAGAGACGGTTTTTTTAAAGATACCCTAATTGAGTTCATATTTGAAGTGGTTTGGAATATCTTAATGTTTATACCAAAAATGATCATTCGCCTTATAGGGAACATTTGGTGAAGGGATTAGTCAAAATAGAGCGAAAGAGGGCAATTGAAAATAACAGGAAAATAGGAGGTATGAGATATGAAGATCAATAGGATAGATCATGTGAGTATAAACGTAAATGATCTTTCAGCGGCTAAAGCGTTTTTTCTTGATTTAGGACTTGAAGTGCAAGCGGAATGGGAATTGGATGGAGAACAGCTGGACAGAATTGTTGGGCTTAATGGTGTTAAAACGGCATGTGTAGGATTGGGGATGCCAGATGGTCAGGCATGGATAGAGCTAGTCAAATTTCATACGCCGTCAGATGAAAAAGGTGTTCAGCAACCTTTTGCAAATACGCTGGGTATCCGACATATTTGCTTTGCTGTGGAAGATATTGAAGCCATTGTTGCAAAATTGAAAAAGAAGGGCACGGAAATCTTTAGCGAGATACAGCAATATGAAGAAAGTTATAAGTTATGCTACGTTCGTGGTCCAGAGGGAATTATTTTAGAGTTGGCGGAGAAAATCAGATAAATATGGAATGGGACTTTAAATGATTTCAATCTCCAACTTTAAAGATTTTTTCTTAAACAAAAGGGTGCGATACTGGAAGATCCGGCTGCCTTCATTGGCAGCTTTTTATTATACAACTAACGGCGTTCGCAGATTCAGGAATGATTGCTGTGGCAATCCGTTTTTTGATGTACGAAAGGGGCAGTTTACTTTAAAAATGATTATAATTGAATAAAGAACTGAACTCAGAGGTGCTGCTGTTTCTTAATTTAGGAGGTTTATGATGAAGTTTTTAATAAAGTTAAATACTATTAGTGCCTTATACGCTATAGCGTTGTATATTGCAATCGAACTCATAGTAAATGTATCTCATATTAGTACGTTAACTGGCTGGGAATGGGATAATGTTTACTTTGTCATTGCTGTTATTAATGTTATTGGACTTCTACTTTCGACCATTTTCTTCATTTGCTTAACAAAAAAATGGACTATAGGTAGAAAATACAGCTATTTGTCATACCTTTTGTGGGCACCTTATTTTATTCTTTTTTTCTCTTTTTTCCCTGTTGTCTTTCCTATTAATGCAGGAGTCACACTTTTTCCGAGATTTAGCCTTCTGATTTATGGGTCTGTCATTCTGTATCCTGTTTACATATTATTTATTAATCTATATGCTTCACCTCTACGTACAGATCATGAGGAATAAAGCTTTAATAATGAAAGGGCAAGCGGAATGGGAATTGGATGGAGAACAGTTGGACTGATTGATGTTAAAACGGCATGTGTAGGATTGGGGATGCCAGATGGTCAGGCATAGATAGAGCAAGTCAAATTTCATCTTTTAGAAAATGATAATAATAAAGTCACTTCCAAACGTTTATGGAAATAAGGAAAAGGATTTTTTATTGCTACATAATGGTTCTGAGTTTTTTACACACGAGTATGACTGCTCCTATTGTTTTTATTGATTAATTGGGGGATTTAAATAATGCGATACATTAAAATCTGTTGCTTTTTTATAATTTTCACCTTGTTGTTAACAGGGTGTTCAGGTGTGGGAAAAGAAAAAGCGTCATCATATGGGAAGATAACTGTTGTGCCATATAACATGACTGAAAAAGAAAGCTTGCTCATAAGTAAAACAGGTGTAGAGGATATTGAATTTTTTAAGTTGGAAGGCGAATTGAAGAAAGAAGATGATTTACAATTTGCCATTGAGAAATATGAAAACGGAAAATTTAAAGAAGCGTTGCTATCCACTTCGAATGAACCGAAAGCAACATTTAAAGACAGCCTCATTTCTTTTGGAATTAGCAACATTCAGGACGAAGACTATTCTTTAAAACTGACAGCTGGTACACCTTCTGGGGTTAATACAGCGATTTACCCAACTAACATGAAAATGTTCTCGGTTTCTTTTAGTAAGCTAGTAGACGAAAAAGTTACTTTAGAGAAAAATAAACCTGTTTATTTAGCGGCGTGGCTAGGCACTACTAAAAACGGACTGCGTTCTGTTGGAAGCGAAAATGGGGAACTGCCCACGGGTATGGAAGAAGCCGAGATTGCACTTTTGTACAGAGTTTTATGGACCGATATGTATAAGAAATAACTTCTGTTTTACTACCCCCTTAACAATGTAAGAATAATTGAGAATCTTTAAGTTACCCCAATATACGATACGATATCACCTCTACAGTGGAAAAGAAGATGATGTGACTTTAATGCTTGATAAGAGCTTATTTGAATTAACCATTTTAATAGAGCCAGCTGATTAATTGAATTACTAGAGGAAATGAAAATGAAGAAAATTCACCTGATAGGATGAGTCTGTATATAAGAGCATTTGACTAAAGAGTGGATTGCTGCGGCAATAATAGCAGCTCTGTTTCTATTCCAAAACAAAAAAAGGAAACAGCCATTCAACTGATTCCTTTTTAGACTTGAACATTGGTGGATCTCACATTAGAGCCTTCCCGCTTGAGCCCCTGCTGTTGTTGCGTAATCTGGTAATGCCGGGTCTGACATAGACTCTACTAACTTCGACTGGTCAGAATTCTCTTTTGAGCTTTGGTCGGACAGTGACCGGATTTGGTCCTTTATTTTATCAATGTTTTCTGAAGAGGCAATGCTTTTTATTTGATTTATGACTTTAGTGCGAGATTCCTTATTCCTCAACAGGTAAGCAGCTCCACCTATGGCTAATGTGCCAACAATCTTATTTAGCATAATATCTCATCCTCCTTGTCGATATGTTTATACCCTTTAATCCTATTGTTAAACAGTATCATTCTAGGGCTTTTTATAGGTGATAGAATGGTGTAGCTTCAAGCATATTGGATTCAGGTTGGTTCAAGAAAAAAACAAAAAATGTCAATCATGAAAAGGTGGACTTATTTGTATAATTATTGGTTGCCCGTTAGCTTATTATAAGAGTAAAAAGGAATAGATAAACATTATTATGCTAAAAATCTAGGATTAAAAACCGGCAATGAAATTGCTATACAAATTGGTAAAAAGAAATACTTAGTGGACTATTTAAAATTTGGTTACTACACACCTGTTGACCGTCCAGGATTAATAATCTTCAGGAAAAGTGAATAAGGTAAAACAGTATATTCTTGAAGGGGGAGTCTAATTGAATTACTTTAGAAAATGGATAAATCGGACGTTCAATCATGATCTCAGAAAAAAATTGACTCTCGTTTTGGGAGCTCAATACGAACCACAAACATTTGGGCAACCAGTTGAACGAAACCAAACTTCGTTAATAAGTTCCAGAGATGCCGAAAAATACTTTCGTCCTTCCCGCCTCCCAATTAAAAATACCCTTATCAAGAACAGCCAATTTTTTGCTCCCTATTATGAAAAAAACTACAAAGAAATTAAACTACCTGCAACATTATCTCGGACTCCTGATGAAACTGTTTTAAACTACTTTAGTATTTTAAGAGAGGCAGAAAACCTCACTCAAAACCAGTTGGGTGGGTGCGGAACGGTGGGGATGGCAAAGTTGCCCTATCCAATTGCTTATAACTTTTTTACTAACGACTATCACAAAAGGGTTTCCTATAATGAATATCTTCAATCGTTTGCTGGAATTGGACATCTAAATTTAATTAAGATGAACAGACTTCCTGATGAAAAAGGCATTGTTCCTTATTTCATTGAGCTGGAAAGCATCGAAGGTTCATTAAAAGGTGTCACCTATTTTGCTTATTATTACGGCTATGTCCAATTAAAAAAAGTTCAAAATCTATATAAAATTGACCAGATGAAATTGTACGGAGAGGACTTCCTATGTGCCCCCTATCATCTTTGGCAGCATGATGCGGAAGCAGTCGTTGGTATTATGTATGGTGAATGGTGCAAATTAATAAAAAAACAGCTGCCTACTAAACAAGATGGTTACGTCAAAACCATTGATTTTATTGGTACGGACGGAGCCGATTATCGGTTTATCTTTTATCAATTAACAAATGATACAGATGTATTAATTTCTCAATTTAAAAAGGATTCTGAAGGAAACTGGGATTCCATCAGAATTGATCCTAACAAATGTCTGAAAAACTAAGCGTGATCATTAAATGAAAGTTCTTTTTTCACCTAAAAGGTTGGGTGATGAAGGTATTTATATTTTTTTCTTGAATTACTAATTTAATTTAAAAAATAGTAATTAGAAAAGTGAGGGAGTTTAGTATGATGATAAAAGGTTTCGGCGGAATCTTTTGGAGGACTAAAAATCTAGATGCGATAAAAAAATGGTACAGTGAAGTGCTGAAGCTGGAAATTGATAAGTGGAATGGGACTATTATTAAATCCGATTCAGAAAATGAAACTGTCTTTTCTTTCTTTACTGAAGATGACCCTTATTTCCCAACAGAACAGCAAGTGATGTTAAATTTCCAAGTTTATGATCTAAACGAGACAATTCAGCATCTTGAACAAATGGGTGTACCTCTTGCAAAGGAAAAAGAGAGTAGTGATTTTGGTCAGTTTATTTGGATTAAAGATCCCGAAGGCAGACTAATTGAACTATGGGAGAAATAACGGATTCCGTTTCCTATCGCAAAAACTCAAAAATGCAGCTGAATTTGTACTGCCTTTTATAACTGTTTTTGCAATTAAATGTAAAATGGCTCAGTTCACCATACTGAGCCATTTTACTATCAATTCCATACCTACACGAAAATCACAAGTGAATACTAACAGACCCTTATGTTTAAAAAATGGAACCTTTCCTAATCAAAATACATCTTACTCTCGAAAGACAAATTTGAATAAAACGCCCACAAACGCTGGTCAACAGCATTTGTGGGCGCTTTATATTTTTATAAACTAATGAGATAGAAACTTTGTGCTCTCTTGCACCATTTCAATAAAATACTTCATAATTCTACTATCTTCTGTTAACTCTGGATGAAAGGAACAACCTAAAAATTGACCCTCCCGAGCTAAAACAATGCGTTCTTCATATTTTGCTAGAATTTCAACATTTTCACCTGCAGCGACGATATGCGGTGCCCGGATAAAAACAGCAGGAAAATCTCCGCCTTCTCCTCGAACGGATAGGTCTGCTTCAAAACTATCTACTTGGCGTCCAAATGAATTCCGTTCAACAACTACATCCATTAATCCTAGATGCGGCGAAGCTTGGCCAACGATATTTTTTGCTAATAAAATCAGGCCTGCACATGTTCCGAACATAGGAATTCCTTTGTCTGCCAAAGCGCGAATAGGTTCTAGTAAGTCGTAACGGTCCAGCAGTTTACTTATTGTCGTGCTTTCGCCTCCAGGTAATATCAGACCATTTATTCCTTTTAGATCTTCAACCGATTTAACGGGGATTGCCTCACAACCAAGTTCTTCAATTTGTCTACTATGCTCTCTGACTGCACCTTGTAATGCCAATATACCGATTTTAAGCATATTACCAGCCACGATCCTGCATACGTTCACTTGCATGTAGCGTTGCAATTTCAATACCCTTCATAGGTGTACCCAATTCTTTAGAAATTTCAGCAATCAGTTTATAGTCTTGATAGTGTGTTGTTGCCTCTACAATTGCACGTGCGAATTTCTCTGGGTTATCAGATTTGAAAATTCCTGATCCAACAAATACACCATCTGCGCCAAGTTCCATCATTAAAGCAGCATCAGGGGGTGTTGCCACACCGCCAGCAGCAAAGTTTACAACTGGTAAGCGGCCTAATTTTTTGATTTCTACTAATAATTCAAATGGTGCGCCTAAAACTTTTGCCTCTGTCATTAATTCATCTGTACTCATACTGACAACACGTCTTACTTGTGCATTCACTTTACGAATATGACGAACCGCTTCTACAATATTACCGGTTCCCGGTTCCCCTTTTGTTCGTAACATGGATGCTCCTTCTCCAATACGGCGTGCAGCTTCCCCTAAATCGCGGCAGCCGCAAACAAAAGGTACGGTGTATTCACTTTTTAATAAATGGAATTCTTCATCTGCAGGTGTTAATACTTCACTTTCATCAATGTAATCGACACCCATTGATTCTAATACACGTGCTTCTACAATGTGGCCAATACGTGCTTTTGCCATTACTGGAATCGTTACAGCATTCATTACTTCCTCTACTATACGAGGATCTGCCATACGGGCTACTCCGCCAGCTGCCCGGATGTCTGATGGCACTCGCTCTAAAGCCATAACCGCAACTGCACCTGCAGCCTCTGCAATTTTTGCTTGTTCGGCATTAATGACGTCCATAATGACGCCGCCTTTTTGCATTTCTGCCATTCCGCGTTTTACTGTTTCTGTACCTACTTTTTTCATATAAAGAACCTCCAAACATTTATGATTATTAGTATAATAGAAATTAACATTATGAAAAGGTTCAATTTTTAAAAAATTCATATGGTCAGCAGGGGGGATTAAAGGTGGATATGCTTATGTTTAAATTGGATAAAAGTAATACAATGCCATTATATGAACAGCTTTATACCGGTATTAAAGATGCTATTATCCAGAAACAAATTGAAGTTGGAACCAAATTACCATCAAAAAAAATTCTAGCTGAATTTTTAAATATCAGTCAAACAACCATTGAATTGGCTTATGCCCAACTGATTGCAGAAGGATATGTGGCATCTAAACCTCGGATTGGATTCTTTGTAGAAGAGATCGATGATTTACCCTATATTGAAAAAGGACGTTTAAACATTCATGTAGAGGCAGCCAAGAAAGAAAACTATCAATTTGACTTTCATCCAGGAAAAATCGATACGGACTCATTCCCATTTTCCCTTTGGAGAAAATATGCAAAAAATTTATTTGATCATAGTTCAAAAGAGTTGTTACAAATTGGAGACCATCAAGGAGAATTTGCCTTGAGAGAGGAAATTTCAAAATATCTTTATCAATCAAGGGGGATTGTATGTAAACCAGAACAAATTGTCATTGGTTCGGGAACGGAACAATTACTTCCCCTGATTCTAAGATTACTTGAAAATGAATCAAAATTTGCCCTTGAAAATCCCGGATATTCAGCCATCCCAAAAATACAATTGCAAAATAGAGCCATTCCCATTCGGGTAGATGAAGATGGCTTAGTGGTGGATGAACTTGAACAGACAAATGCCAATGTTGTTTACATCACACCCTCTCACCAATTCCCTACGGGTGCGGTTCTATCGGCAACAAGAAGAACGCATCTGTTAAATTGGGCAGCAAAAGGTGAAAATCGCTACATCATTGAAGACGATTACGATAGTGAGTTTCGTTATATCGGAAAACCGATTCCTGCATTACAAGGATTAGATCAAAACAATAAAGTCATTTATATGAGTACTTTTTCCAAATCATTAATGCCATCATTACGAGTAGCTTATTTTATATTACCGATACCCTTACTGCAAAAATATCAAGAGACTTTCAGTTTTTACTCAGCAACTGTACCTAGATTTGATCAGCATATATTAGCTAACTTTATGAGAGATGGATATTTTTCCAAACACTTAAACCGAATGCGGAAAATTTATCGTAAAAAACATGAAAAATTAACTCAAATATTCGAAACGCATTATCCTGATGTAATCATCACTGGCGACCAAGCCGGAATGCACATTTTAATTTCTGTCCCCCTGTCAAAAGGTGAAGATCAGTTAAAACAGATTGCAGCAGATAACAATATTGCTATCTATCCGGTAAGCGATTATCTATTACGGCCAATTGCTTATCAATATCCAACTTTTCTATTTGGCTTTGGTGGTATTCCATTCGATCAAATTGAAAAAGGCATTCACCAATTAATGAAATGTTGGGGTATTTCAAGAACAAAATGACAATGTGAGGCGATGGAGATAAAAATGGTGGAAATGCAATTAAAGAAGGCGATTGATTTACGGCAGAGGGGACACCATGAAGAATCGAGCGAATTACTTATTAAACTGGTCGAGGAGTTCCCCGATCATGCGTCAATTAACTATCAATGTGCGTGGAGTTTCGATGTATTGGGAGAAGAATCGAAAGCCGTACCCTTTTATGAGAAAGCAATCAAATTAGGATTGTCTTCAAATGAATTGGAAGGAGCCTTATTAGGATTAGGGAGCACCTATCGAACATTAGGAGACTATGAAAAGTCCAAAAGCATATTTCTGAAGGGGATTGAATCCTTTCCAACCAACAGGGCTATTCAGACATTCTATGCGATGACATTGTATAATTTGAACGAACATAGCCAAGCGATGGAATGGTTACTTACATGCTTAATAGATACAACTACCGATGATGAAATCTTACGATATAAAAAAGCAATTGAGTTCTATTCGGATAAATTGGATGAGATTTGGAATTAGCTTTTTGAAAATCGGAACTTATGACTATATGCTTAAAAATCTGGCTGCTATATATGCAGCCTTTTTCGTATGCAACTATTGGCGCAGGATGTGTAATAAGGCAGGACTTTTGGAGGGGATGTCGAATTATATTTTTATCTGATAGTAGATAGGGTGAGCGAAACGTGTTAAAGGCTGCAAACTGGAAGAAGGAAGTTATCCGCATTTTAATTTTTCTTATCATTTGGTCTGTATATGCATACCAAAAGCCAATACTGACAACAGATAAAGCCACTGGTTATGCATTTTTGTGTTTGAATATTCCACCCAAAAAATTAGGAATTAAACCCGTGGATCTTAATTATTCCGACATAACACTAGAGAAGTTGTCTATTGATAAAAAAAGAGGTTATTTTAATCAAATCACTAATCAACGCGAGTTGAGTGTGACACTGAAAACGAAAGATGGAAAAGAACCTACCATTCGAATAGACGCGTATAATGGAAAATGCCTTGAAGTGATTAATCCAATACAGTAACTATTTCTCATTCGCCATCAGGAAACGTGCAATCCAGTTCAGATTTTATTAATCAACTGGTGATTGATCAACTTGTATCATAATTTTGGTCACGTAGTGTTCCTTATGATTCATGACAACGGTGTCGTAAATATACTCTTCAAAAACATAATCACCTAAGGCTAAATGTAATCGATCCATTTCTGAAAAAAGGCGCTTATATGTTTTATGGATCGTTTTCTCATCCCCTAAATGATATCCAATGAGAAAATCACCCTTCACACTTTTAAAATAGGGATACCCTTCCTTTGGATGCGGCTGCTCAATATATAAATAGCTGTAATTCGTGAATTCTCCCTTTAATACGTGCTCTCGTTTCGATATCACACCTATTGGATATCCTGTATCAAGTTGTGATACGTTCAGTTCATTAATAAAGTCTGATAAGACCTCTACAAATTCGTCATCCGTTACATTTTCAATATTTCTACTTATATAAAGGGTTACTTCTGGTAATTGTTCAAGCGTCATTTGCTGAAAATCAAGCTGTGCCGCTTCCTCCATTAAGGCTACTTTTGCCTCGATCATTTTTTCCTTCATTTCCATCTCCTGACGTATTTTCACGATCTCTTCTTTTTTTTGGTACATTAATGACAAAAAACGTTCAGGCGATTTATTTTGCATATATTGTTGAATATCGTTTAGCGACATTCCAAGATCCTTTAATAAATCGATCACAAAGAATAGCTCTATCTGGCGAATGGAATAATATCGGTACCCTTTTTCATTTTTCCATACCGGAGACAAAAGCCCAATTTGATCGTAATAAAAGAGGGTCTGTTTGTTTACTTTACAAAGCCTCGCGAATTCCCCAGTTGTTAAATATTTGCCATGTTCTTTATTCATTTTTTTAAAGCTCCATCCTTGAGTATATAGTAACTATATACACTAGGATAGAAATTGTAAATAAATGAAAACAACATACGTTAATTGTTTTTTTTAAGGAGATATAAAAGATGAAGACACATAAAGTTATGTTAGGTTTAGTATTATTGAATTTATTTATCGCCTTTTTGGGAATTGGTCTTGTCATTCCAGTTTTACCAACGCTGATGAATGAATTAGGGATTACGGGAACGACAATTGGGTATTTAACAGCGGCATTTGCCATTGCTCAATTGATTGTTTCTCCATTTGCAGGGAAAGCGGCAGATAAATATGGCAGGAAGATTATGATTGTCATTGGTTTATTTATTTTCGGTTTCTCAGAATTTTTATTTGGGATCGGCAAGGAAATAGAGGTTCTATTTATTTCGCGTATTTTGGGTGGTATTAGCGCTGCGTTCATTATGCCAGCTGTGACCGCTTTTATTGCTGATATTACCAATTTGGATACTCGCCCGAAAGCACTCGGGTATATGTCTGCTGCCATTAGTACAGGATTTATTATTGGTCCTGGTATTGGTGGATTCTTAGCGGAATTTGGAACACGAGTACCATTCCTCTTTGCAGGAGTACTTGGTACCATTGCGGCGATCCTTTCGCTTATTTTATTATCTGAACCAAATCGTAATGAAGATCATCATGAACAAGTCTCGGATGGTAAGAGCAGCTTCGAACGTATTTTTAGCCCCAAATACTTCCTTGCGTTTATTTTAATTTTTATCGCCTCATTTGGTTTAGCCGCTTTTGAATCGTTCTTTAGTCTATTCGTCGACCATAAATTTCAATTTAAACCATCCGATATCGCCATCGTTATCACTGGTGGGGCAATTTTTGGAGCCGTTGCACAAGTCCTCTTATTTGATAGGCTTACTCGAATATGGGGTGAAATTAAACTGATTCAATATAGTTTACTATTATCAGCCGTACTTGTCTTTTTAATGACTGTGGTTCATTCCTATTTTTCTATTTTACTCGTTACATTTATTGTTTTTGTAGGATTCGATTTGTTCCGACCGGCCATCACTTCCTACCTCTCAACTATCGCGGGGAACGAACAAGGTTTCGTCGGCGGGATGAACTCCATGTTCACAAGTTTAGCGAACATAAGCGGACCCATTATAGGGGGGATGTTATTTGACATCGATCTTAACTACCCTTATTACTTCGCGACAGTCATCCTATCTGTGGGAATCGTGCTTACATTGGTCTGGAAAAAGCAAACAAATCCATCTTCAAACGAAGTGAAGGCTCGTGCAGTTAATTAAGAAAAAACACAAGATGAACTTGTATAACGAGCTTGAGCAAGGATTAATGATCCTTAAACACTTACTAAACAGCCTAAATTAATTACTTTTGAAATGGTATTTTTGAAATAGAAGTTTATAACAAGGGTATTTTATTATAGATTATGAAATAATCAAAAAATTGTTTGCCATACAATTATGATATTGTATGGCATTTTTATTCATGTTAAGATGTTTGAAATCTTGTTGGATGATAAGCTTCTAGAAAGGTGGGATACATTTTGATACAAGATGGCGTAAAAAAGTTAGACGTTCAACCGGCCTGGTTACAAGTCTACATTCGTTCTCCAGAAAAACAAAAACAACTATATAAGAGAACATTACTCGTTGTTGTCTTATCCCAAATTTTTGGAGGAGCAGGACTTGCCGCAGGAATAACAGTGGGGGCACTTCTAGCTCAAGACATGTTAGGGACAGATAGTGTAACAGGATTGCCTTCGGCGCTATTTACTTTAGGGTCAGCAGGAGCTGCACTGCTTGTGGGAAGACTTTCTCAAGCGTATGGACGGCGTTCTGGACTTGCTTTTGGGTTTTTAGCTGGAGGGATCGGTGCTATTGGAGTAGTCATTTCAGCACTAACAACTAGCATTCTACTATTATTTATTTCACTGCTCGTCTATGGGGCTGGATCAGCTACAAACTTACAAGCACGCTACGCAGGAACAGACATGGCGAACCGGGCACAAAGGGCAAAAGCTGTTAGTATGGCCATGGTTTCCACCACATTCGGAGCTGTAGCAGGTCCCAACCTGGTGGATGTAATGGGTGAGTTTGCGATATCCATAGGTATTCCAGCTTTAGCGGGTCCATTTTTATTAGCTGCAGCAGCTTATATCGTTGCTGGTTTGATTCTCTGCATTTTTCTCAGGCCAGATCCTTTAATTGTTGCTAAAGCAATATCAGATGCTAAAATATCAACCGGTGATTCAATTTTAGGGGAACATTCCGATTCGTTATGGATCAACAAGCGAGGTATTTTTGCTGGAGCTTCAGTAATGGTTCTAACTCAATTTGTTATGACTGCCATTATGACGATGACACCCATACATATGGGACACCATGGACATCATTTGAATGAAGTAGGACTTGTGATTGGATTTCATATAGGAGCTATGTTTTTACCTTCTTTAATAACAGGACATCTTGTTGATAAAATTGGTCGTGCTACAATGGCCATTGCTTCTGCTGTTACGCTGCTTGCCTCTGGCATTCTAGCTGCATTAGGACCTCCTGATTCGATGGTCGTACTCGTTCTGTCACTTGTTTTACTGGGCCTTGGTTGGAATTTCGGTTTAATTAGCGGTACAGCAATCCTCGTAGACGCAACTCACGCCTCCACTCGAGCGAAGACGCAGGGCTCTGTAGATGTTGGGATTGCTTTGTCAGGGGCAATAGGAGGAGGCCTATCCGGATTGATTGTCGCCCATTCTAGTTATGCAGTGCTTTCCATTGCTGGCGGGGTGTTTTCATTAGTGCTTATTCCCATTGTTATTTGGGCAGGTATTGACAAACAGAGGAAGTCTACTAAAATTAAAATGACTGAAAATTCAGGGAACCAAGCGAGTAAAGGCAGCTAAGAGACTTTCCGAGTTACAGTCTACTACCAAAGGCATGGGTTTGGAAAGAGAAAATTATTTTTGCTGGAACAGAGACAAGTTCACAATTTGGCGGACATCTTGAAGGTGCTCTTCAATCAGCGGAACAGGCAGTTTTTGAAATCATTCATTTAAATAAAAAGCCTTTATGAAAATGAGCTTTTCCATACAAGATGAACCATGGGTGAACCGTCCCTGTGGTTTTCTTTAACATCACCAATAATAGATATAGTGTTTGACATCATTTTCTACTTCCATGCCTACTTTTTCATATAGAGCTTGCGCTTTTGTATTTAACGCACCTGTTTCTAATGCAATAGATCGCGCATCGTGCTGTTTTGCAAATTGAAAGGCTTGTTCCATTAATTTTTCTGCAATACCATGTCTCCGATAATCTTCTGCTACATACAAATCATTTAAAATAAAAGCCCGTTTCATCGCAACGGATGAGAATGTTGGATACAACTGCGTAAATCCAACACACTGATTATCCATTTTCGCTACGAATAAAATGGAATCTTCATTTAAGAGACGTGCTTTTAAAAATTGTTTTGCAGCCTGAATATCGCTTTGTTGATGATAAAATTTTCGATAGGCATTGAATAAATCTGCCACTGCTTCTACATCTTCTACTGCTAAGCGTTCGATAATCATCACTATTCCTCATTTCCTTTAAATTAAGTATAATTATAGAAAATAGATTGACATTCAAAAAGATACAAGAATAAACTTTTTCGAATGTCAGAAAGGTCGATTTTCTTGTATCATTTTATTTTCCCATTCAATCCATATCAGCCAAAATATATTCAAATATACGAACAATTTAAAGAAATCATTGAAAGTAATAAGATTGCTTCTGATGAACGATTACCTTCTATCCGTTCTCTTGCAGAAACACTTCATGTAAGTCGAAATACAACCTTACAAGCATATGAACTATTACTAGCTGAAGGCTATATACGCTCTGAAGAGAAAAAGGGTTATTTTGTCAATCAATTGGAACCGTTCTTTATTAATCCAACAAATCCAACAACTCAGCCCAAAATACCAAAACCGCTAAATCATACCATTGATTTTAGAATAGGTGCGATCGATCAAGAACACTTCCCTATGAAAAAATGGCGGCAAATGTCAAATGCGATTCTCAAACAAGCAAATAGCTATACATATGGACAGTCTTTGGGAGAAGATTCGTTTAAAGTTGAAATCGCTAATTACTTGCTGCAAGCAAGAGGTCTTCAAATTAAACCTGAACAAATTGTTGTTGGCAGCAACACGCAGCAATTATTACTACATCTTAGCTTCTTATTAAAAGATATATTTTCAAGCATCCTTTTAGAAAATCCCGGATACGACGGTGCTAGAGAAGTGTTCCAAATACAGAAATTTCAAATGGAAGCGATCACTGTTACAAACCAAGGGTTAGCCATGGAGGAACTTTCACAAAAAGAAAGCTCATTATTTTACGTGACTCCTTCTCATCAATATCCATTTGGTACAGCATTATCCATTCAACAAAGATGGCAATTGATTCAATGGGTACATCAAAGACAAGGTTACTTAATTGAAGATGATTATGATGGTGAATATCGATATGGCCAAAAAACTTTCCCTGCGTTAGCTTCTCTAGATGCAAGTCGCGTCATTTATTTAGGGACATTTTCAAAATCATTTTTGCCGGCTATTCGACTGGCATATATGGTATTGCCCGAACCATTACTCCCTTCCTATTGCGCGCAATTTGGACACTTTGAACATAATGCGTCATTGCTGCATCAGCTAACCATGACGGAATTTATGAAATCAGGTGAATGGGAGAAGCACATTAAACGCATGAGGAAAGTGTATAAAGGAAAGATGCATTTCTTAGTGGAACAACTTAAGACGATGTTTCCTGATCAACTTGAAGTCATTGGTACAAATGCAGGTCTGTATGTAATGATTAAAGTAAACACCCCCTACAGTGAAACTGAATTAATTGAAAAAGCATTTAAAGAAAATGTAAAGGTCTATCCAACCAGTCCCTTATTTATTGAAAATCTAGCCGTACAGCCACATTTACTATTAGGATTTGCAAACCTCTCTTCCCAGCAAATTCAGACGGGATTATCACTTTTAAAAAAAGCTTGGGATATGTAGATCATGGGGTGACCATGTGAACCGTCCCGTCCCTGTGATTTTTCATTGTGAAGTCATTTATTGTCCATGGTTGTAAAGCTGTGTTTACCGAAAAATAAAAAGCCATTCCGCGGCAAATGCTTGGAATGGCCAATTCATTTTTACCCTTCATTTTTTGTCGTAAAATCGGGTACGAGCCAATAGATGAGCAAGCCGGCAATGGTAGCGTAGGCGATACCATTATGAGCATATCCAACACCGATGATGAAGATGATCGCGACGATGATCAAGTTTTTCATATTGGCCAGACTCACTTTTTCCTCAAGGAGGTGTCGGATTCCCATTGCAGCGATCATACCAAAGAGCAGGATGCAAATGCCACCCATTACGGCAACTGGAATCGATTGGATAAATGCTCCCACTTTACCGAACAAGCCAAGAAGAATGGATAGAACAGCAGCGCCTTGAATGATCCTGCTGGAAAACTGGCGCGTGATGGCTAGAACCCCGAGGTTTTCCGCGTAAGTTGTTTGTGCGGGACCGCCGATGAACCCCGAAACTAATGTTGCAATGCCATTCCCCCATAGGATGCTAGAAAATCCGGGATTCTTTGTTACATCTTTTCCGGTAATTTCATTTAGCACAAACATATGCCCAAGGTCTTCGATGATGGTAACCAGGGCAATCGGCGCCATTCCGAAGATCACGACCCAGGTGAACTCCGGCATGACAAAATGGGGAAGAGCAAATGCCGGTGCAGAGGCGATGGTATGAAAATCCACCAACCCTCGAACCGCGGCATAAGCATACCCTACTGCAAGACCGATGATGAGCGGTAAAAGGCGGATCACCTTCGTACCTGCAAGCGTTGCGATGACCGCTGCAAGAAGGCTGACGATCGCGACATCCCAATGGGTCGAAGCCATGCTGGTCACCGCCGTGGTTGCCAGTGAAAGACCGATAATACTTACAACAGGCCCAACGACAACGGCAGGAATAACCTTGCGAACTCTTTCAAAGCCGAAAAAGGAAATGATGATAGATACAATAGCATAAACAATGGAAACGCTGATAAGACCTGCAACGGCTTGACCCGGTGAATGTAACTTCCCTACATACAACGCAAGCGGGGCAATAAAGGCAAAAGATGAACCTAGATACGTAGGAACTTTTCCACGTGTAATTAGGTGGAAAATCAACGTTCCTAACCCACTGGCAATAAGCGCACTGCCCGGATCAAGACCGGTTAGTGCCGGCACCAAAATGGTCGCACCAAACATCGCAAACAAATGCTGCAACGATAATGGTATGGCGGTTAAAAAATTTTTCAATTGTGTTCCCCCCTTTTTTTATTCGTTCCTTCATTAATCATATATTTCTTATAATTATTTTTAGAATAAATACGGGATCTATTTTCTAAATATTTCGATTTTTAATGAGGGCGCTTATAGGTGTTGGACGAATCTATATAAAATGATATGTAGGGAAAAAGTACTCCGTTTATATTGGGAAATGTCCTTTTTTCCTTAAAAATAAGGGGAGTTTTTCCGCCTATCTTATTCAAATCGTTGATTTTTGCCTTATTTTGAGCAGTTAACCGGAATATCTCCGCTTATAACTGCTTCTTCTGCTTCCGCTATATACATTAGCCGGAAATACTCCGCCTATGCATTCTCATATTTTGATATTTGAATGTGAATTTAGCCAAATCAGCCATATAGAATCGGTCTACGTAAGGGTTTGGATAATTTTTCAAAGAACCCCCGACGTAGAATCGGTCTACGTAGGGGTTTGGAGAATTTTCAAAGAAACCACCGATATAGAAGTTGAGGTTTTTGTAGACTAAGGGTTATTTGGACTGCACGTTTTCACTTTTCCTCAGCTTATAAAATCGAATGACATTTTGAAGGGTCACTTTAACAACCGAGTAGAGGGGAATGGCGATAATAATTCCGACAAATCCATAAATAGCCCCTGAAATTAACAAAATGAAAATGACAGTTAACGGATGAAGATCAAGTTTTTTCCCCATCACTTTAGGTGTAACCAAACTCCCATCTATTTGTTGAGCCACGATGACAACCAAAACGACTTTTAAAACCATAAATGGACTTTGTAAGAGTGCGACAAGGACGGCCGGGATCATTCCTATCACAGGCCCAAAAAAAGGTACAACCGTCATGCACATGGCGAAAATGGCAAGCACTAGACTATTATTCAGGCCAATCATGCAAAAACCGATATAGAGCAAGATTCCATCGGCTAATGCGATGATACATTGTCCAATTATATAAGCGGATAAGGTCTTATCAATATCGACCAGAATCAAATTTCCCTCTTCTACATGTTCAACAGGAAGATTTTTCAAGAGAGCGGGCTTCAGTTTCTCATCATCCCGTAAAAAATAAAAAACAATAAACGGAACGATTGCAAGAATCATAGCAATACTAGTGAGTGTTGATAGGATATTCGTTATATTTTGGTCGACATGTTTAAAAAAGGAGTTTGAGAGGGAACTTGCTTTTTCTTCAAGCATTCGTAACGAGCTGTTTCCAAAGCTATTATTCTTCATTATATTAAGGGATGCATCTGATATTTTTTCAACCTTGTTGGGAAATTGGTGTGAAAGCTGCTGGACTTGTTGTGTAATGGGTGTGCTTGTAAAATGAAAAAAAAGATATCCAGCCCCGATGAAAAGTAGATAAACAATCAATATACTCATATTTTTGCTGACATATTTGGCAAAAAAGGTGACAAACGGCCTTATGAGATAATATATTAATCCGGAAACGAGAATCGGAAAAAATATAGTCGCAATCATCTTTTTAAAGGGCCATACAAAGTAATCAATCTTCCCAAATAAGAAAATAATTAATAGAATTAGCAGGATACCCATTGCATATTTAAAAAAAGGTCTATTAATCCACATACCATCCACCCTAAAATAAATTACTCCTTAACTAAAGGAATTTGCTTTGCTGCTAAATTAGTTTTTCTATATTTACTATCCACTTTTTGCTATACCTAAACGTCATTCTACAAAACTGGAAGAATAGCAGAAAATAAATGTCAAAAAGAGTTACGTATGGGCTTTCGACAAACTTTTCGAAACGATTCGGAAGAAAGGTTGAGTGTATGTAACGCAAAAAAGGTGCGGCCACAAATGGGTTCGCACCTTTTTCGTCCTGCAATGCAGGGGGGTGAGGAATTTTACTAAGAAAAAGTCCTAGCGCTAAATATAACGGTTCAGGACGAGTGTTCCTTTCGCCCGGAAACTAAATTCCCCATACAAGGTATGATTCAATACATTACTCGAAGTCGCTGTTAAACTTTTCATGTTCATCAGTCCCTTTCTGTTTTAGTATTGTTTTAGCCTTGTGATTTTTATATACCCTTTTCCTCCTGATTCAAACCTTTTATTCCTTTTTATCCTGAATCCTTTTGCTGTCACGAATCTTCTGCTGGCTGGTGTGAAAATATCCGATGCAATGATATATGCCATTGTCCCTCACCGCCCTAACGAACTAATTTATTCCACGTAAAAAACCTGTGAAGTCCCAACATTGAGACAATTCAATCTTCCGCCATATGCACAGCCGCCGTCGATTCCAATGATATGATTATCCCCAAAGTATACATCGCTGCTTTCGTGCAAATAGGTTGTCGGTGTATGTCCAAATACAATCGTCTTTTCTCCCTTGTATCCCTTGTGGAATTCCTCGCGAATCCATACTAGTGTATGTGGTTCCGTCGAAGCTACTGGTGTATTTGGATGAACCCCTGCATGAACAAAGATGTGGGTGTCTGTTTCATAGTAGTACAGAAACGTCTTTAGTATTTCAATGTGCGTGCGGATCGCCTCGTTCATCTGAATTGGCTCAGGCATTTCGTCCGTCGTATACCAATACTCGGCATCGTCCTTTTCTATTTCATAGCCGTAATTTTGAAGCGTCTTTATTCCGCCATTGTAATACCATCTTTTCAAGTTCATTGGATCTCCCTGAAAAGCATCTATCATCATCTTTTCATGATTGCCAATTAAGGCAATCGCTCCCTCGTTCTTCAGATGAATGACTTTGTCTAAAACTGCCTTCGAATGAGGCCCCCGATCAACAAAATCACCTAATAACAATAGCTGATCACGGTCTGAGTCATATTCAACAAGCTCCAAAAGCCGTTCAAATTTATCTAAATCCCCATGAATATCACTGATGGCAAGCATTCGTTTCAACTGTCTCACATCCTTATGTACGGGTACCATTGCTGTTTTTATGATTCTATCATACTCTATCGATGGCATAATAGAAATTGGCCAGTTCAGATCAATTCCGGCAGCCTTTTCTTGGACAGGATACTTATAAGAAGGAGTTTATAAAAAGTCATTTTACTATAGGATGCACTTCTGGAAAAATTGAAGCGCGAAATGCCTCCAATAAGGGGTATAGGATGCACTTCTGGAAAAATTGATGTGCGAAATGCATCCAATGAGGGGTATAGGATGCACTTCTGAAAAAATTGAAGCGCGAAATGCATCCAATGAGGGGTATAGGATGCACTTCTGAAAAAATTGAAGCGCGAAATGCATCCAATAAGGGGTATAGGATGCATTTCTGGAAAAATTGATGTGCGAAATGCCTCCAATAAGGGGTATAGGATGCATTTCTGGAAAAATTGAAGCGCGAAATGCATCCAATGAGGGGTATAGGATGCACTTCTGAAAAAATTGAAGCGCGAAATGCATCCAATAAGGGGTATAGGATGCATTTCTGGAAAAATTGATGTGCGTATTGCATCCAAGAAAGAATTCGCCCATTCGAATCCAAATCGATTCAAAAGCCCCATCCATTTCACTGATCGAACCCACAAATCCACCAATAGGCCTTCCAAATTTGGGATAATCCTGTTTGCCTTACTTAAAAATACCAATATTGATTCCGCCCACCCGATTTTGCTGCATATAAAGCCTTATCTGCTTGCTTCATTAACGTTTTATGATCCCGACCGTCCTCTGGAAAAATGCTGATGCCAATCGAACAGGTAACTGCAATTGGTTCATCGGAGCCAATCGACCACGGCTGCTGCAGAGAGGCCAACATGGCAGCAGCAATCCCAGTGACCGTTTCCAAACTATCCATACGGAAAAGCAGGATGGCGAACTCATCACCGCCCATTCTGAACAGAGACGCCTCCGCAGGAAGGACATCCTGAATGCGAGCAGTCAATTGTTTCAGCAACTCATCGCCGGCATCGTGCCCCATCGTGTCATTTACCCACTTAAACTTGTCGCAATCGAGAAAAAACAAAGCAAATTTGCGCTCTTCAGCAGCCGCCTGATCGACGGTTTCTGTCAAAATTTTGTATAAAGCACGCCGATTCAGCGCACCTGTCAAGGGATCAAGATAGGCGAGGTCCTTTAAGGTCTGTTCATAATGCTTCCTTTCTGATATATCCCGAGACACCACAATATAATGGGTTAACTGTCCGGCTTGGTCAAAATAAGGATTGTAATGGGATTCCACATACAAGACATGCCCATTCTTGTGTTTTTTTCGATATTCCATCTTCACCAATTTCGGTTCGTTCATGATGCTGGTGAAAATTGCTGCGGCTGCCTCGCGATCGTCAGGGTGAATAAACTGGGGAAACTCCAGCCCAATTAACTCATTTGGATGGTACCCTAATTGGGTTTGATGGGAAGGGGAGGCATATTGAATTACACCATCCTTATCAATTAAGCGAATCATATCAGAGGAGTTTTCAGCAATCATCTGATAATTCTTTTCGATTTTCTTTCGCTCGGTTTCATCCCTTGTAATTGCGGCAAATCCGTAAATCTCCCCGTTCGCATCACGTAAGGGGGAGATTGAGACACTCACATCAATCAGTCTGCCATCCTTCCGTAAAAATTGGGCTTCCCATTGACGAATCGATTCTCCCGCGAGTAGCTGGACGCGTTGAAGCTCTTCCACCTTCCGGAGTGACTCTGGGATAATCGGCAACGGTTTTCTGAACAACTCCTTATTCTTCCAGCCATACATCTGCTCAAAGGCAGGATTTACATACTGGACTGTGCTATCCAAAGCTGTAATATTAATCGCGTCTGTTGTATAGTCCAAAACGGAGGCAAGTTTCTCCTCCAAATCAAGTAAAGAGGTTTTCAGTTTGTTATTTTTTCTGATAAAAAAGAAGCAGGCAATTACGGCCATCACCGCAAGGAAGAAGATGATCCAATAAGAAACATGAAATTCAAACATAATAAGTGATTTCCTTTACTTCACGTGTTTTAATAATTGCAATAGGTAAGTGAATTATAAACCGCTTCTTCTCCTTACACAAACAGGCACGAAGGTTATTGTTAAAATTGAATGTTCCACGATATAATGGTGTGAGTTTGTGCTTGAGAACCTATTTTTTATGAGCAGTGGGGTAGTATATGAAAAAAACAACTAAAGACATCATATTTATCATTATTGGAGCCTTTCTTTTTGCAGTAGGTGTGAATATATTTGTAATTCCGAACGAGCTTGGGGAAGGCGGGGTAACAGGGATCACGATTATTACCTACTATTTATTTGAGTGGTCACCTGGTTTAGTCAATTTAATTCTGAATGCCTTTTTGTTAATTGTCGGTTATAAATTTTTGAATAAGATCACCACAATTTATACGATTATTGCCGTGGTGTTTAATTCGCTTTTTCTTCATCTGACGGAAGGCTGGAGTATTGCATCTGATGAGTTGATGGTGAATGCTATTTTTGGCGGCGTTATTATAGGGGTTGGGATCGGCTTAATTATTCGGGTTGGCGGAACAACGGCAGGTACGACCATCTTAGCGAGGATTACTCATAAGTTTTTAGGCTGGAGTATTAGCTATGGGTTATTGTTTTTTGATTTAATCGTTGCTTTTTCTTCCTATTTTATTATTGGTGCTGAAAAGCTGATGCTGACGATTATTATGCTATATGTAGGTACAAAAGTGATGGAATTTGTGATTGAAGGCTTGAATCCGAAGAAGGCGATTACGATTATTTCTGATCATCCGAATGAGATCGCCCAACAAGTGACGACGTCTATGGACAGAGGGGTAACTGTATACTCGGGTCATGGTTATTATACAAAGACACCAAAGGAAATTCTTTATATAGTTATTAGTAAGCAGGAAGTAATAAAGTTGAAACGAATTGTTCAATCCACTGATCCGAATGCGTTTATCGCGATCCATGATGTTCGTGATGTGTTCGGGGAAGGATTTATTGATATTTCGAAAGCATAACCCTAGGTGTCCACGGATCTTTCCGTGGACCCTTCTTTTTTATAAGAGCTGCAGTAATATAGAATAAGATTGATAGATTTATTGGAAAGGGATTTTGGAATGAGGTTTTATAAGAAGGTAGTCGTCTTTGCCTTAGCAGGGATGGCGATGCTGCTATGTGGAAAGGTTTCTGTATCTGCTGCGACCGTGTTGGGTCCGGATGTAACCAATTATATTGCTTCTCGAAGTAATACCGTGTCCGTTGGTGTTTACGATGCAAATACAGGTCAAACCTATACATATAATCCGTCACAAACCTATCAGACCCAGTGCCTGTCACGCCTCGAATTTTCTTGTTTCACAACATAGTTCCACGTCGCCATTAATGGGGAATATCAAAAATTGGAGGATGGCCGCTGATTGAATAAGGTTATACGCTGATAGAACGGTGAAAAGCGCTGATTGAAACAAGTTATCTGCTGATAGAACTCTGTTATTGGGTGTTGAAGAAGTGAATCCTATTCCATTTATATACATCTAATGTCGTAAGTTTCTGAAAGGGCAGCCATATTTCAAAGTATAGCGGGGAAAGGTCTTTCCCTGCTTTTCTATTTATCCCTTGCGGAAGATACTCGTGTTGCCTTATTTGTTACTCCTGTCTGATTTATTTTGCTAATTGGCATTTATAAATTACGTACTATGAGGGCTATTCAGGCAGATCAAGGGAAACAGGAAAAGATAAGCTGAAAATGAAGCGGCAATTCAACATACAGTCTTATTAATAAAGCTTATAGTTAGCAGAAGAGCCAGCCTCTCTGTTTTTATTTTTCAGCAATTTGATAAACTAAATATGAAAGGTGTGATACAAATTGGATTCCATACATTTTGAAGAAATAACAAGCGAAACATCCTATATCGCTCTTGAAATCATCAATTCAAATCCGGAGTACAACCAGCTAGAGAATGGTAAGGAACGAAGAACACTTGAAGAAGTAAAAGAGGAGTTAGTAAATGGCAAAACAAAGAGCCTTTTTATTAAGCTTGATGATACTTATATCGGTATTATCGACTATTTACCATTGAATGAGAAAGATCAGAGTCCATGGCTTGGGCTGCTGATGATTCATGCAGATTATCAAGGGTTTGGATTTGGAAGGCTGGCCTATATCCTTTTTGAAAATGAGATGGCTGAAAAAGGATGTAAGGTTTTACGGATTGGCGTTCTAAAAGGGAATCAGAAGGCAAAAAGGTTCTGGAGTTCAGTTGGTTTTAAATACTTTAAAACAGCTCAATCAAATCGCGCAAATGAAGTGGATTGTTTTGAGAAAAAGTTACATTAGCCTAGTGAATGCCACGCCATCTAAACGGTTGGGAATGTCTAATAGATGGATTCTAATGGGCATTTTCAACTTTCAAACAGCTCGAAATGTCCTAAGAGATCACTTTTAATAGACCATTCCCACCTTATGTTCTTATTAAGCTTTATGAGGGGAAAACATCATTCTATTTTATGTAATCGTTCCTAACCGAATCGAAACCAAGAGAGAAAGTATAGAAAGAACGGCGATCTAGCCACAACCCCAATCCAGCCAAAATGACTATAAAATGTACCGCTTGCTGTTCCTCCGATACTTCCACCAAAATAATAGCAAAATAAAAATAATGAGGCTGCTTGAGCCTAAACTTTATTTTTAGGCAACATCTGTTTATAGATCAATGAGGTGGGGGGAGCCACCCTTAAATTCAAAGCGGAAAACGATTTACAGGTGATTGCTGTAGTATTGGAAAAATTTCTATTGCAAGTGAACACGAACGGTGTTAAACTGATAAAGTTGCTCTTTAAAAGAGTGGATAAGCAAGAATTAGAAAAAAGTTTTTCTTGTTTTTGTGTGCACGACATGATAATATATAAGAGTTGCTTTTGAAAACGCGATAGTCAATCTAAATCAAATGAAATTGATGGTTGATAGAATTTGAGAAATATGTTAATATAATTTTCGAACCGCTTTTTACGAGTGACTTTGTTCTTTGAAAACTAAACAAACAAAAACGTCAACAAACAATAAATTATTAGTTTCTTCTATAGAAACTAAGCCAACGTTTTAAATTATGAGCTAATCAACTCAACTTTTTTGGAGAGTTTGATCCTGGCTCAGGACGAACGCTGGCGGCGTGCCTAATACATGCAAGTCGAGCGAATCAATGGGAGCTTGCTCCCGTTGGTTAGCGGCGGACGGGTGAGTAACACGTGGGCAACCTGCCTGTAAGACTGGGATAACTTCGGGAAACCGGAGCTAATACCGGATAATTCTTTTCCTCTCATGAGGAAAAGCTGAAAGTCGGTTTCGGCTGACACTTACAGATGGGCCCGCGGCGCATTAGCTAGTTGGTGAGGTAACGGCTCACCAAGGCGACGATGCGTAGCCGACCTGAGAGGGTGATCGGCCACACTGGGACTGAGACACGGCCCAGACTCCTACGGGAGGCAGCAGTAGGGAATCTTCCACAATGGACGAAAGTCTGATGGAGCAACGCCGCGTGAGCGATGAAGGCCTTCGGGTCGTAAAGCTCTGTTGTTAGGGAAGAACAAGTATCGGAGTAACTGCCGGTACCTTGACGGTACCTAACCAGAAAGCCACGGCTAACTACGTGCCAGCAGCCGCGGTAATACGTAGGTGGCAAGCGTTGTCCGGAATTATTGGGCGTAAAGCGCGCGCAGGCGGTCCTTTAAGTCTGATGTGAAAGCCCACGGCTCAACCGTGGAGGGTCATTGGAAACTGGGGGACTTGAGTGCAGAAGAGGAAAGCGGAATTCCACGTGTAGCGGTGAAATGCGTAGAGATGTGGAGGAACACCAGTGGCGAAGGCGGCTTTCTGGTCTGTAACTGACGCTGAGGCGCGAAAGCGTGGGGAGCAAACAGGATTAGATACCCTGGTAGTCCACGCCGTAAACGATGAGTGCTAAGTGTTAGAGGGTTTCCGCCCTTTAGTGCTGCAGCTAACGCATTAAGCACTCCGCCTGGGGAGTACGGCCGCAAGGCTGAAACTCAAAGGAATTGACGGGGGCCCGCACAAGCGGTGGAGCATGTGGTTTAATTCGAAGCAACGCGAAGAACCTTACCAGGTCTTGACATCCTCTGACACTCCTAGAGATAGGACGTTCCCCTTCGGGGGACAGAGTGACAGGTGGTGCATGGTTGTCGTCAGCTCGTGTCGTGAGATGTTGGGTTAAGTCCCGCAACGAGCGCAACCCTTGATCTTAGTTGCCAGCATTCAGTTGGGCACTCTAAGGTGACTGCCGGTGACAAACCGGAGGAAGGTGGGGATGACGTCAAATCATCATGCCCCTTATGACCTGGGCTACACACGTGCTACAATGGATGGTACAAAGGGCTGCGAGACCGCAAGGTTTAGCCAATCCCATAAAACCATTCTCAGTTCGGATTGCAGGCTGCAACTCGCCTGCATGAAGCCGGAATCGCTAGTAATCGCGGATCAGCATGCCGCGGTGAATACGTTCCCGGGCCTTGTACACACCGCCCGTCACACCACGAGAGTTTGTAACACCCGAAGTCGGTGGGGTAACCGTAAGGAGCCAGCCGCCTAAGGTGGGACAGATGATTGGGGTGAAGTCGTAACAAGGTAGCCGTATCGGAAGGTGCGGCTGGATCACCTCCTTTCTAAGGATAATGCAGTCCTTTCGGATTGATAATAAGGTTGACGTTTCTTGTTTGTTTAGTTTTGAGGGAGCAATTCTCTCAAGACTTTTTTGTTCCTTGAAAACTAGATAATCGTAAGAAGAAGCAAAGTAAACATCGAGTAATCGCCATTTTAGTTTTTCTCTCTTATTGAATAAGAGTTATAAACCTTTTTAGGTTAAGTTAGAAAGGGCGCACGGTGAATGCCTTGGCACTAGGAGCCGATGAAGGACGGGACTAACACCGATATGCTTCGGGGAGCTGTAAGTAAGCTTTGATCCGGAGATTTCCGAATGGGGAAACCCACTGTTCGTAATGGAACAGTATCTTTACCTGAATACATAGGGTATAGAAGGCATACCCGGGGAACTGAAACATCTAAGTACCCGGAGGAAGAGAAAGCAAACGCGATTCCCTGAGTAGCGGCGAGCGAAACGGGACATAGCCCAAACCAAGAGGCTTGCCTCTTGGGGTTGTAGGACACTCAACATGGAGTTACAAAGGAACGGGGTAAATGAAGCGACCTGGAAAGGTCAGCCAGAGAAGGTAAAAGCCCTGTAGTTGAAACTTCGTTCCCTCCTGAGTGGATCCTGAGTACGGCCGGACACGTGAAATCCGGTCGGAAGCAGGGAGGACCATCTCCCAAGGCTAAATACTCCCTAGTGACCGATAGTGAACCAGTACCGTGAGGGAAAGGTGAAAAGCACCCCGGAAGGGGAGTGAAATAGTTCCTGAAACCGTGTGCCTACAAGTAGTCAGAGCCCGTTTATGGGTGATGGCGTGCCTTTTGTAGAATGAACCGGCGAGTTACGATCCCATGCAAGGTTAAGTTGAAGAGACGGAGCCGCAGCGAAAGCGAGTCTGAATAGGGCGTTTGAGTATGTGGTCGTAGACCCGAAACCAGGTGATCTACCCATGTCCAGGGTGAAGTCCAGGTAACACTGGATGGAGGCCCGAACCCACGCACGTTGAAAAGTGCGGGGATGAGGTGTGGGTAGCGGAGAAATTCCAATCGAACTTGGAGATAGCTGGTTCTCTCCGAAATAGCTTTAGGGCTAGCCTCACGTTGTTAGAGTCTTGGAGGTAGAGCACTGTTTGGACTAGGGGCCCTCATCGGGTTACCGAATTCAGACAAACTCCGAATGCCAAAGACTTATCCGTGGGAGTCAGACTGCGAGTGATAAGATCCGTAGTCGAAAGGGAAACAGCCCAGACCACCAGCTAAGGTCCCAAAGTATACGTTAAGTGGAAAAGGATGTGGAGTTGCTTAGACAACCAGGATGTTGGCTTAGAAGCAGCCACCATTTAAAGAGTGCGTAATAGCTCACTGGTCGAGTGACTCTGCGCCGAAAATGTACCGGGGCTAAACGTATCACCGAAGCTGTGGATTGACACCATTAGGTGTCAGTGGTAGGAGAGCGTTCTAAGGGCGTTGAAGCTAGACCGTAAGGACTGGTGGAGCGCTTAGAAGTGAGAATGCCGGTATGAGTAGCGAAAGATGAGTGAGAATCTCATCCACCGTATGCCTAAGGTTTCCTGAGGAAGGCTCGTCCGCTCAGGGTTAGTCGGGACCTAAGCCGAGGCCGAAAGGCGTAGGCGATGGACAACAGGTTGATATTCCTGTACCACCTATGAATCGTTTGAGTGATGGGGGGACGCAGGAGGATAGGGTAAGCGCGCTGTTGGATATGCGCGTCTAAGCAGTTAGGCTGGTGAATAGGAAAATCCGTTCACCGTGAAGGCTGAGCTGTGACAGCGAGGGAAATTTAGTACCGAAGTTCCTGATTCCACACTGCCAAGAAAAGCCTCTAGCGAGATTCAAGGTGCCCGTACCGCAAACCGACACAGGTAGGCGAGGAGAGAATCCTAAGGTGAGCGAGAGAACTCTCGTTAAGGAACTCGGCAAAATGACCCCGTAACTTCGGGAGAAGGGGTGCTCTTTAGGGTTCATAGCCCTGAAGAGCCGCAGTGAATAGGCCCAGGCGACTGTTTAGCAAAAACACAGGTCTCTGCGAAGCCGCAAGGCGAAGTATAGGGGCTGACGCCTGCCCGGTGCTGGAAGGTTAAGAGGAGGGGTTAGCGCAAGCGAAGCTCTGAATCGAAGCCCCAGTAAACGGCGGCCGTAACTATAACGGTCCTAAGGTAGCGAAATTCCTTGTCGGGTAAGTTCCGACCCGCACGAAAGGCGTAACGATCTGGGCACTGTCTCAACGAGAGACTCGGTGAAATTATAGTACCTGTGAAGATGCAGGTTACCCGCGACAGGACGGAAAGACCCCGTGGAGCTTTACTGTAGCCTGATATTGAATTTTGGTACAGCTTGTACAGGATAGGTAGGAGCCTGAGAAACCGGAGCGCTAGCTTCGGTGGAGGCGTCGGTGGGATACTACCCTGGCTGTATTGAAATTCTAACCCGCACCCCTGATCGGGGTGGGAGACAGTGTCAGGTGGGCAGTTTGACTGGGGCGGTCGCCTCCTAAAGAGTAACGGAGGCGCCCAAAGGTTCCCTCAGAATGGTTGGAAATCATTCGTAGAGTGTAAAGGCACAAGGGAGCTTGACTGCGAGACCTACAAGTCGAGCAGGGACGAAAGTCGGGCTTAGTGATCCGGTGGTTCCGCATGGAAGGGCCATCGCTCAACGGATAAAAGCTACCCCGGGGATAACAGGCTTATCTCCCCCAAGAGTCCACATCGACGGGGAGGTTTGGCACCTCGATGTCGGCTCATCGCATCCTGGGGCTGTAGTCGGTCCCAAGGGTTGGGCTGTTCGCCCATTAAAGCGGTACGCGAGCTGGGTTCAGAACGTCGTGAGACAGTTCGGTCCCTATCCGTCGTGGGCGCAGGAAATTTGAGAGGAGCTGTCCTTAGTACGAGAGGACCGGGATGGACGCACCGCTGGTGTACCAGTTGTCTTGCCAAAGGCATCGCTGGGTAGCTATGTGCGGACGGGATAAGTGCTGAAAGCATCTAAGCATGAAGCCCCCCTCAAGATGAGATTTCCCATAGCGTCAAGCTAGTAAGATCCCTGAAAGATGATCAGGTTGATAGGTCAGAGGTGGAAGCGTGGCGACATGTGGAGCTGACTGATACTAATCGATCGAGGACTTAACCATTTTATATTGGTTGAACTCGTTTTTACAAAAACTTCTTCTGCATTATCTAGTTTTGAGGGAATGAAACCTCAAATAAATAGTCTGGTAACTATGGCGAGAAGGTCACACCCGTTCCCATACCGAACACGGAAGTTAAGCTTCTCAGCGCCGATGGTAGTTGGGGCATGCGCCCCTGTGAGAGTAGGACGTTGCCAGGCTAAGCCCCTAATAGGGGCTATTATTTTGCCTTATTTTATAGTTGGCCCCTTGGTCAAGCGGTTAAGACACCGCCCTTTCACGGCGGTAACACGGGTTCGAATCCCGTAGGGGTCACCATATGGAGGATTAGCTCAGCTGGGAGAGCATCTGCCTTACAAGCAGAGGGTCGGCGGTTCGATCCCGTCATCCTCCACCATAAATAATTACGCCGGTTTAGCTCAATTGGTAGAGCACGACCGAATATGCTTCTTTGAAAAATCCTCAGCGTACCGACTGAGCTGCTGCTTGAATAAGCTTTCTGAAGTCGGGACGACGATAACAAAACAAGCGTGTACACACTAATGTTTTTTCTAAATTGTGCCGGTTTAGCTCAATTGGTAGAGCAACTGACTTGTAATCAGTAGGTTGGGGGTTCAAGTCCTCTAGCCGGCACCATAAAAAAATGCGCCCGTAGCTCAATTGGATAGAGCGTCTGACTACGGATCAGAAGGTTATGGGTTCGACTCCTTTCGGGCGCGCTATTATTTTTTTAAAACGGCGGTGTAGCTCAGCTGGCTAGAGCGTACGGTTCATACCCGTAAGGTCGGGGGTTCGATCCCCTCCGCCGCTACCAAATGACTTTGTGATTTTATATAAAATGGAGGAATACCCAAGTCCGGCTGAAGGGATCGGTCTTGAAAACCGACAGGCGGGTTAAACCGCGCGGGGGTTCGAATCCCTCTTCCTCCGCCATTAAATCACAAAACTTTATTGTTATTATCGCGGCGTGGAGCAACGAGCGTTGCTTCAATGAATAAACTGCGAGTTGTATCAATCGAGCTGCTGCTTGAATATGCTTGCTGAGATTGATACAGTTCATGTAAACTTTGAGCATGGGCAAAACTTTATTATTTTTACTATCGCGGGGTGGAGCAGTCTGGTAGCTCGTCGGGCTCATAACCCGAAGGTCGCAGGTTCAAATCCTGTCCCCGCAATATGGTCCGGTAGTTCAGTTGGTTAGAATGCCTGCCTGTCACGCAGGAGGTCGCGGGTTCGAGTCCCGTCCGGACCGCCATTTTTCTTCCAGTAGGTATCTACTGTTGAAATATAATTTTTTTTGGCTCAGTAGCTCAGTCGGTAGAGCAAAGGACTGAAAATCCTTGTGTCGGCGGTTCGATTCCGTCCTGAGCCATCTTTTTATTTGGAGGGGTAGCGAAGTGGCTAAACGCGGCGGACTGTAAATCCGCTCCCTCAGGGTTCGGCGGTTCGAATCCGTCCCCCTCCACCACCATGGCGGTTGTGGCGAAGTGGTTAACGCATCGGATTGTGGTTCCGACATTCGTGGGTTCGATTCCCATCAGCCGCCCCATTAGTAATAATGAGGCAGCATAGCCAAGTGGTAAGGCAGAGGTCTGCAAAACCTTTATCCCCGGTTCAAATCCGGGTGCTGCCTCCAAATCTTTTCTATGCGGGTGTAGTTTAGTGGTAAAACCTCAGCCTTCCAAGCTGATGTTGTGAGTTCGATTCTCATCACCCGCTTCACCTTTGGGCCTATAGCTCAGCTGGTTAGAGCAATCGGCTGTTAACCGATCGGTCGTAGGTTCGAATCCTACCTGCGGAGACATTTTATTTTAGGGAGAAGTACTCAATAGGTTGAAGAGGCACCCCTGCAAAGGGTGTAGGTCGGGTAACCGGAGCGAGGGGCTAATTCCGCCATTCATATAATGCGCCTTTAGCTCAGCTGGATAGAGCATACGCCTTCTAAGCGTACGGTCAGAGGTTCGAATCCTCTAAGGCGCGTATTTTTTACTTTAGGTAACTTAATAGTATCAAGGGTTTAACGACATTCGGGAAAATTAAAGGTATCCTAACCTGAATGAAATTCCGAAAAAAAACGTTAAGCAAATCAACTTTCAAATCATAATGTTTGGAGGTTTTTTTATTGCAAAAATTGATGGATTTTCGATGTTTCCATTAAAGCGGAGTAACGGTGAAAAGCGCTGATTGAAACAGGCTATCCGCTGATAGAACGGGGAAAAGCGCTGATTGAAACAGGCTAACCGCTGATAGAACGGTGAAAAGCGCTGATTGAAACAGGTTATCCGCTGATAGAACGGTGAAAAGCGCCGGTGGATCCTGTATCTCATTCGAGAGTTACTAGAGCTTTTTCACCATTGAACACAACTCAAATCAGATTAGGGATAGAAATAGATTATTCCTAATGACAGATTGTTCCATATGTATATATAATGAAGGTATCTGAAATTTTTAGGGGGATAAAAGTGGAGAGAAGTCGTGTTTCTGGATGGCTGTTTAGGAGTTTATTTGTTGCGTTGTTTGTTTTACTAGGTTCATATGTTGCTAGTAACCATGCACTTGCGGCGGGAGTGGTGGTAAAGGATTTACAGGTTTATCCAAAGGAAGTCAAAGTGGGCGATTCCATTAACATCAGCTTAGATGTAGGGATCGAGCCGGAGGAGGTTGCTTCAACTGTTTCCCTCACGATACGTGCAGATGATTATGGACAGACCTATCAAAGGGCAGCCTACTTGAAGTATGATGAGGCAACTAAAAAGTATGTTACTAGTTTAAAAGTAGAGGACTATCATGCAAAAGGGAATTGGAAGGTTAGCGAAATAACCGTCCATCTTAATGGGTCTAATTATTCTTTTAAAAATGCTGAATTGTTCCCGGGTGATGCCGCAGCAATCGATTTAGGAGCAGGAAATTTTTATGTCGATCCGGCTGGATATCAGCCACAATTAGGATCTGTGAGCATTGATAAGAATCAAGTTTCGTTTGGTACAACATTAAACATTTTGGCAACAGGATTAAATCATTTAGGAACGTACGACTCTACCAAGATTGAAGCCGTTTATCGCACCCCTCAGAATGAGTTACGGACGTTTCGATTAAGCGATTCCTCTAATCCACAAGTGGCTTCGATTATGATTGATCATTCGTTTGCGACGGGAACGTGGAAACTGGATCATATCCTGGTAACGGATCGGTACAATGCAAACTATCAATTTTTTTATAATAGCTTCTATTATAAAGAAGGAAATACTAAAGATTTTAGTAACCTTGATTTTACGGTAAAAGCAGCCGCGGGCTGGGTGGTAATCAACGGTGAGCGTTACTATTATAATGAAGCTGGAAAACCTGTAACCGGTTGGTTTACTATCAATCAGAAGCGTTATTATTTTGATGAGTCCGGTGTGATGGAGACTGGGTGGATTTTGGTCGATGATAATGAATACTACCTGAATGAAAATGGCGAAATGGTGGTTGGCTGGAAATTTATCGAGGATGGCTGGTATTATTTTTTACCGAATGGTGTGCTCGTGTATGACTGGCAGTATATTAATCACAAATGGTATTTTTTCGATGAATATGGCACGATGGTCACCGGCTTTGCGATGATTAATGAGGATGTCTACTATTTTAATCATGATGGAGCAATGCAATCGGGCTGGCAGCTCATTGAAGGGGATTGGTATTATTTCAAATCAGGCGGGCAGCTCGTCACAGGCTGGGTTTACTGGAACAAGAATTGGTATTACTTAGATAATGAAGAAGGATATATGGTAACGGGTTCTCATTACATTGGCGGTCAGTTATATATTTTTGATAAAAATGGTGTCATGGCTTCCGACGGCTGGAAGTACATTAGCGGCAAATGGTATTTCCTCCATTCGAGCGGTGCGGCAGCCATCGATTGGAAACAGGTCGGAGGCAAGTGGTATTACTTTGATCGAAATACGGGAGTGATGGCCACAGGCTGGAAATATCTTTCCATAAATCAAACACTTTATTTAGCGCCACCTAGTGCGAAAAGTTGGTACTATTTTAACGGCAGCGGCGCCATGACGACAGGATGGGTGTATCTCAGCGGCAAGTGGTACTTTCTCAACCATTGGGGCGGCATGGCAACAGGGATCCAATTCATAGGCGGTACCAAGTATTATTTCAAACCAAGTGGTGAAATGGCTGCGAAGGAATGGATTAATTTAGGGCCAAACAATAAATATTGGTACTATTATTTAGCCTCAGGCAAACAAGCTGTGGGCTGGCATGTGATTAATGGAAAACGGTATTACTTTGATAAGAATGGGGTAATGCAGTAGTTGCGGTGCCCGGCACGCCTTGAAGTTTGTTGAACATTGGGTGGCGGATGCCAGCTCACCTAAGGTTTAAAGCGGTGCAGCACGAAGGTGACACAGAGAGCATAGTTTCTCTGTGTTTTTTGTGTCCACTAAATTGTCAAAATATCGAAGTAGAGGCTGTCTACTTTGATGTTTGGGTGGATTTTGAGCACAAACCCCGATGTAGGAGCGGTCTACGTAGGGGTTACCTGGATTTTTAAGCCCAAACATCGAAGTAGAACTAATCTACTTAGATGTTCGCCTGAAATTGCAGTCCGAATCTAGAAGTAGAGCCTGTCTACTTAGATGTTCGCCTGAAATTGCAGCCCGAACCTAGAAGTAGAACCAATCTACTTAGATGTTCGCCTGAAATTGCAGTCCGAATCTAGAAGTAGAACCAATCTACTTAGATGTTCGCCTGAAATTGCAGTCCGAACCTAGAAGTAGAACCATTCTGCGTAGTTGTTCTTCTGATTTTGAGCTGCGGCATTGAAGTAGCCTTTCTACAGCGTTACATGTTCCTCTAAAATCTCAACAACCGTTCCAATTCTCCCCGAAAAAACAAAAAAACCGCCCCCCGGCGGCACTTGCAAAAAGCGTGGTTTCTTCTATTAAACTATTAAATGACTAGGCCCATGATAGTACCTGAAATGACGGACGCTAGTGTTGCGCCTAATAATAGTTTTAATGCATATTTTGATACGATACCGCCTTGTTTGTCACTGATGGATTTGATGGAACCTGACACAATCCCCACCGTTCCAAAGTTGGCAAAGCTAACTAAATAAACAGACACAATGGCAATGGTTTTGCTCGAAAGATGGCTGGAGATTTCACCAAAATTCAACATGGCGACAAATTCATTTGTCACTAGTTTTGTTGCCATAATGCCGCCTGCTTGTACGGCTTCACTCCATGGGACACCCATTATGAAAGCGATTGGTGCAAAAACATAGCCAATAACCGTTTGGAAAGAGACGTCAAAAATGCCCATGAAAATCACATTGATCAATGCCATTAAAGAAATAAATCCCAATAACATCGCCGCAACCGTGATGACAATCTTGAATCCATCCATGATGCTGTCTCCAATCATTTGGAAGAAAGGGACTCTTTCATGTTCTTCAATTTGAACTAAATCTTCATTTTCGTCTAAATCGTATGGATTAATGATATTCGCAATGATTAAGGCACTAAAAATGTTCAACACAACCGCTGTGACCACATATTTTGGCTCTAACATCGTCATGTACGCCCCGACCATCGCCATACTGACGGCACTCATTGCCGATGTGCAAATGGTGTAAAGTCTTTTAGGGGATAAAAGCGGGATCTGCTTGATTATCGTTAAGAATACTTCTGGTTGTCCAAGTGCAGCTGTCGATACTGCAAAATAGCTTTCTAGTTTCCCCATTCCGGTGATCTTACTTAACACTAAGCCTAGGTATTTAACTAGGAATGGCAATACTTTAATATAATTTAGGATTCCAATTAACACAGACATGAACACAAGCGGCAATAATGCTACAAAGAAGAACGTTGTCGCGCCCTTATTCACCATTCCGCCAAAGACAAATTGAATTCCTTCATCAGCAATTTTCATTAAGTTTTCAAAAAATACGCCCACTTTGGTGATCGCGATTAGACCGATACTCGTATTCATCATGAAATACACTAAAACGATTTGCACAGCCAGCATAATGAAAATGCGTTTATATTTTATTTTTGTCCGATCATTACTGAATAAGAAAGCAATAACGCCGGCAAACAAAATTCCTGTGATTAAGAAAACAATATTCATACGAAGCCACTCCTTCTTGATGTTGGCGCTTTCAATTTTTTGTAAAAAAGACAACTTCTATAAAGTGTCATAATTTGAACTTTATAGAAGTTGAGACAAGGTTCTATTTTGAATTCGAGAATTGTCCAGCTTCTGCGCCCAGCGGCTAGTAGACTTCGCTCTTCTCCCTACGATAAGTCAACATCGGATCGCTCCGCTCTCCGTGTTTCCTTTATCTCAGTCGAAGTGCTCCAGTCTATACGCCGCTAAACGTGCGCTTCCGCTTTTCTTGTTATTTCACTAGGTTGTTAAAGCTAACCGCGATTTGTGTTCCGACTTTTGCGTTGTGTTTGACTAATTCGATATTGGCATCAAGGCTTTTTCCGTCTGTTAATTCTTTGATTTTTCCGAGTAAGAATGGTGTGCTGTCTTTCCCGTGAATATGGTTTTCTTCTGCTTCTTTGATGGCTTGAGCGATAATGCCGTTGATGTAGTCTTCATCCATCGCAAATTCTTCAGGAATTGGGTTAGCGATGACCGCTCCGCCTTTTAAAGTTAATTCCCATTTGGTTTTTAATGTTTCGGCAATTTCATCAACGGAATCAGTAGAGATGTTTAATTTATGTTCGCTTTTTCTTGTGTAGAATGCTGGAAGAACTTCTGTTCCATAACCGATGACTGGAACGCCTTTTGTTTCAAGGTATTCTAGTGTAAGGCCTAAATCCAGGATAGATTTCGCGCCGGCACAAATGACGGCAACATCTGTTTGCGCTAATTCTTCAAGGTCAGCTGAGATATCCATTGTCGTTTCGGCCCCTTTATGAACGCCGCCAATACCGCCTGTTACAAAGATTTTGATGTCTGCTAAGTCAGCACAGATCATTGTAGATGCAACGGTTGTTGCTCCTAATTTTTTAGATGCAACGATGGAAGCCAGGTCACGTCTTGAAACTTTCGCCACACCTGAGCTTTTACCGAATAGCTCTAACTCGTCGTCTGTTAAACCGATTTTAATTTTTCCGTCAATGATCGCGATGGTTGCAGGAACCGCTCCGTTATCGCGTACGATCTGTTCTACTTCACGTGCCATTTTTACGTTTTGCGGATATGGCATACCGTGAGAAATAATTGTAGATTCTAAGGCAACGATCGCTTTACCTTCCGCTTTTGCTTGTTGTACCTCTGCAGATAATTCAATATAGTTTTTCATTTATATTTCCTCCATATCTAATTCGAATTGTTTTTGGGATAATTCTTGTCTTACTGTATGCTTGGACATAATCGTTTTATGGGAATTGACCAAACCGGATTTAATAATATAATCAAATTCCTTCTTCTGTAGCCAGGAATAAATCACGCCCGAGCAAAATGAATCGCCGGCACCTGTCACATCGGCAACCACAGGTGTATGAATTGCTGGGTAATGACGAATCTCGCCAGTCTCAATCCCTGCCATGACACCTTTAATTCCATTCGTGACAATGACATTTTTCACGCCTAACGCTAACCACTGCTTAACGGAATCTTCCCAATCGTTGTCATTATTGATTTTCGTATTCAAAAATGTTTCGGTTTCATCTTTATTGACGATGAGCCAAGTCACAGCATTCAACGACTTTGGCAGCCTGTTCATTTTTGGAGATGAGACTGGGATGATGATTAATGGAATATGATATTTTGATGTGAAAGAACAAAGAAAATCAATCGTTTCGCGTGGACAATTCAAATCCACGATGATACATTTCGCTTTTCTAAGAAAATTACTGTTTTTGATCAGCAGCTCAGGTGTAATATGCTCATACACATCCATGTCTGCTAAGGCAACGGATAAATCTCCGTTCTGGTCTAATACGGCTGTATAGGAACCAGTGGACGAATGCTCAAACTGTGCGACATGTTCTAAATTCATAAAAGGTGACGATAACTCGTAAATCTCTTTCCATTCGGAATCTTTCCCGCTTGCTGAAATGAGGGATACTTCCTCACCTAATCTTCCTAAGTTTTCCGCAATATTCCTTGCTACTCCGCCAACCGTAGTTGAGGATTTCACTGGGTTGGACGTTTCATTCATAATGTCATGTTTGGCATAGAATTTTCGATCTACGTTTGCTCCCCCGATGCAAATAATCGGAGTTGTTTCGTTTAACACATATGCCTTACCTAATACTTGCTCTTTCTTGAGGAGCCCGGAAAGAGTCGCAGCAATGGATGAACCTGATATTCCCAGCATTTCTGCTAACTCCTGTTGAGAAATAAATGGATGGTCTTTAATCATCCCTAGAATTAATTCCTCATTTTCAGTCATATCAACAGTCATGTTCACACCTCACTTTTTAAACAAATGTTTTTTAATTAAACACAAGTTTAGTATACGCTTCCACGTTTCATTGTCAATAGTGTTTTTTTGAAAAATTGTAACCAGGATGAGATAGGATTACGGTCACTTTTTGCCCATAATGGAGATGAGCGCAGTGTTTACCTGCGCTCATCGACTATTGTTTATGAAAATATCCGTTTATGTTTTTGTTAAATTTACCAGTCATGTGAGGTTACTTGCTGTTGTTTTAACATGGTCTCTTTAGGGGTTAAACTGTTTTTATTTAACAGGATAGGTAAACTCATACCGAGAATAATGATCCCGATTCCTGCTATTTGCAGCGAAGTCACCGTTTCGCTTAGTAAGATGACAGATACCATCACGGCGATAGGTAATTCAAACGCGCTCAAAATGGATGTCATCCCTAAACCAACCTTCGGAACAGCAATCGAAAATAAGAATACCGGAATGATCAGGCCAAATAACCCCAGAGCCAGACCATACACCCAAAGGCCTTCGTTAAACAACGTTCCATTCCAGATAATTTCCGGAGATTGAAAGACGGCTGACATCATAAAAGCAAAGAAAGCAACCAGAACTAACCGGTTAGATGTTTTCATATTGGATGTTGCCTTGCCATTCACAAATAAAAATAGGGAGTAACTTAGAGCGGCGGCTAACCCCCATAACCACCCTTGAAAAGGGATTTTAGATACATCAACATTAACCAACCCAGCTGCTGGAATCGTTCCCGCTACCAAAATGATTAAAGATATACATTCCATTTTGCTCGGAAGCTGGCGTTTGGTGATACAAGAAATCACGATGCCTATCCATGTAAATTGAAATAAGAGAACAACGGCCAATGATGCAGGTAAATAGTTTAAACAAAGACCATATAGAATATTGGTTAGCCCTGTTAAAACACCTGCTACGATGTAAAGTTTAACTCCTTTAAAGGTTAACTTTGTGCGGTTTGTGAGCAAGAAAATGACGACAGCGATACAAAAACCGACAAAAAATTGACTAGTTACTGCTTCCGAGGCGGTAAAGCCACTGCCAATTGCCAGTTTGATGATGGTGGAAACGACCCCATAGCTACTAGCAGCTAAAATGACCAACAAGGGGTACAGATAAATCTTCAGCATGTGCGATTCCTCCTACTATTGAAAAAATATTACGATTTTTCATAATTGTTTAGTTGGAAAAATCATAATCTCCAATATAAAACAAAAATCGACATAATTGCAAACTATTTTTTAGTTCGAATGGAGTCACAAAAGGTCACACACCTTGTTAATAGATTGCTATTGATAAAGGGCGTAAAGCAAACGAAGAGGATTTATATAATTAGTAACTTACGACATATTTTTGAATACTTAAGACATCATTCTATGAACTTATGACGTAATTTCGAGGATTTATGACATGTTTTCAGAAACATACGACATTTACTGGATACTAATTGGAAATTCCTATTACAGGTGAAGAAACAACATGGAAACGAGAATAACAGATATAATAAAAAAAACAGTACAGGTTATTCAGAAAGGAAGTTGATCATGGAATTAGGGTTAAACGGAAAAGTCGCAATAATCACTGGTGCAAGTAGAGGGATTGGCTTAGAAACGGCCCTTTATTTAGTAAAAGAAGGTGCCGAGGTAACCATTTGTGCGAGAAATCAAAAACGATTGGAAGAGGCAGCAGCTTATATTCTGGAACAATCAGGGAAAGACGTATTCGTTGTAGAAGCGGATGTTACAAACGAGGAGGATTGTCAGAGGGTAGTGGCTGCTACAGTTGAAAAATATGGACGTTTAGATATTTTAGTGAATAATGCTGGTACTTCTCAAGCCCATCCATTTGATAAAGTCAGTCCGGAGCTATGGCAGCAAGATCTTGATTTAAAGCTTTTCGGTGCCATTCATTGTTCTCGTTATGCCGTGCCGCATATGCGACAGGCTGGCGGAGGCGCGATCATCAATGTGACAGCGGGCATTGGAAAGACACCTCCAGCATCATCCTTACCTACTTCAGTCAGCAGAGCAGCGGGCATGGCCTTAACTAAAGCAATGAGTAAAGACCTAGGTCCGGACAATATTCGTGTGAATACCGTATGTATTGGTTTGATTCGAAGTGAACAAATTGAAAAACTATGGAAAAATCAGAACCCAGAACTGTCATGGGAACAGTTTTCACATAAAGAACGGCAAATTCCACTAGGTCGGATCGGGAATACAGATGAGGCGGCTAAAGTGATTACCTTCCTTGTTTCTGATGCTGCTTCTTATGTTTCAGGTACATCCGTGAATATTGACGGCGGTATGTTGGGAACTTTATAAAAATTGTCTGACCATGGGGACGGTTCTGCCGGCACTTTTTCGACAAGGACATATGGTTGAAAAGACCCTGGGAGAACCGTCTTACTGTTTGGATTTTTGGATGATCTCCATATCTTTAGCAGAATATATTTGGATGCCTTTTTGTTCTTTCTGAGCAACCAGAAACATAGCAGCTGCAACTGTCCTCGCTTCTATTCCCATGCGGCTCCTTAATTGATGACCAAATATAGAACCTAAACCACGAACCATACCAATAGCTATTTTTTCGAGCAAGCGAAACTCACTACGATTCCCTAAGAGCAGAGGAGGTTGGAAAATAGACATAGCTTCATAGGGAATTTCTTTTAGTTTATCCTCTAGCTCTCCCTTCATTTTTGGGTACCACAAACGTGAATTTTTATTTGCCTGAAAAGAACTTACAATTAGGAAGTGCCTGGCACCTTTCTCCATTGCCAATTGGGCAATAGCAATCGGGTAGTCTACATCAATCCGAAACATGGCTTCTTTTGTTTTCGCCTTCTTGATTGTTGTTCCTAATGTACAAAACACATCATCAACCGTAAAGTATGATTCGACTTCTTCCAGCCGCTCAAAATCACAAATTACCTCAATAAGGGTAGGATGTTTAACCTCAAGTGGTCTTCTAACTAAAGCATAAATTTTTTCATATCTTTGGCTATTGATTAAGATATGTAGTAATTCATTTCCTACCAAACCAGTAGCTCCGGCTATCAGTGCGGATTTTTTAGTCATCTCGTTACCCCCCTTTAAGACTGTCAGTATGTTAACCAAATATATCCAGAAGAGATTCGATTTTTAGATCAACAAAGACGGCTTACCAATATCTTAAGACTCTCTAATTTGTTTCTTATTAAGAACGACTGCGTTTTGGCAAAAATCAACCGTTTTATTGAACGCTTCTTTTGCTGAAGTTGCATTGTATTTTTGGGAGTATGGATCACTAAATCCATGTTGCCCCTTACATTTATGTATTTCGATATTCTTTTCTACCAAATATGAAATTAACTCATCAACATTAAATGAGGGCTCTTTTTCCGGAAAGAATAGCATTACAGGACATAAAGGGCATATTTCTCCGTAATTTCTAATTCGTGAGCCATAATATCCCACCATTCCATCAAGCCCTTTTTCCTCACTGCATAACCAAGCAATCGTTGCCCCAACACTAAATCCAATTATAAATATTTTTTTATATTTGTCCCTCATATTTCCTACTATACTTTTAATTTTATCCGAGGCATTCAAAAAACCTAAGTTCTCTATAAAGTTTTGATAAGCAACCTCTTCTTGAACATACTCAAATGGTTCTTCTTGGTTTAATAAGTTGGGGCAAATGACATCCAGATTCTTTTCTGATAATAACTTACAAATATGCTTCATGTGCTGGTTAATTCCATAGATTTCATGAACGACAATAACTACAGTGTCTGAATGATTATGTATATTTATCATTTCACAGCTCCCAAAACACTTGGATCAACTTATTTCGAAATTCGTCAAATGTTGTCAGTAGGGGGACGGTTCTTACGCCTTTTTTGGACTGAGAAAGTAAATGAAAGGACCATGAGAACCGTTCCTGTAGAATTCCTATTTTTCTGCAGTTGCGAAATTTCCCATGGCAATGGAGATTCGATTCCAACTGTTTATTTGATTAATCAAAATAACAAGATCTACATATTCCTTTTCACTAAAATGATTACGCACTCGATTATAAAGATCATCAGGGACACGCTTTGTTGAAACTAGTGTCACACTTTCCGTTAATTCTAATGCCGCTTTTTCAGCATCTGTGTAGAAATCACATTCTCTCCAAGCGCTGACGCAGTATAAACGCTGTTCCGTTTCACCCATTTTTCGAGCGTCAGAGGTATGCATATTCAGGCAATAAGCACAGCCATTAATTTGAGAAGCGCGAATTTTCATAAGTTCACGAAGTTTACGGTCTATTCCAGTGGATTTTGTATACTTCTCCATTTCCATCATAATATTAAGCGCTTCAGGTGCAAGTTCATAATAATTCATGCGTTTTTCCATTTCCAAAAGCCTCCTAAAATAAAAGTGAATTTTTATATTCCCCTAAAAAAGGAACGTATATTCCTATTCTATACTGAGTTCATAACAAAGGAAAGTTTCGTTCAGTAGATATTTTCATTTGGAGAACCATGGCGATGTATTCAAAAGGAGGCTGTTCCAAAAGACCGCCGCATGGCTCCACAGTGCCCGCATAGTTTACCTGGCCTGGGGGAAAATTATGGTTATATTACCCATTTGGCGATGGGGAATTATGCATGTACTTTTGAGCGTTATTCTGGTTTCTGCGGCTGTGTGGAAAGGGGATTGGCGGCAGTGGCAATCCTATATTCATACGATTTTCTATGTGATTACCTGTAATTTACTTTACAACCTGTTATGTAAAGATTATATGCTTTGGGAATATCAAACGGATTTTATTGGGGGAACGCATACGATAGTCGAATTATTTTATACATTTATTACTCTGCCGGCAATTACATTGCTGTTTCTTAGCCATTATCCGTATTTGAAATCAAAGGGTAGGCAGTTCATTTTCCTTTTAATGTGGGTCGCAGGTTCTGTGCTGATTGAATACCCCCTTTACCAACTGAATCGATTCATCTCCATAATGGGTATGAATTTTGGATGGAACTGCTCTTTTATCCGACCATGTATGGGATGATTCGCCTGCATGTAACGAGGCCGTTCCTAACCTATGGACTGTCTGTGGCAATTATTTTGTTCATGCTTCACTATTTCCATGTTCCGATAAACTAATGACTGTTCCTGCCAAAGGGTCGGTTGAAAAAAGTATGGCTGCAAGAGGGGTGAATGGGGATGTCAGTCAATTATATCGTGCTCATCCTGATATGGGTGCTAGGGATACTGTCCTATATTTTGTTTGTTCCACAAAACCGGCGGCGCCGCTTTTTATTTGCTTTCTTATTGTGTCAGATGTTTACCTGGTTTAGTTCCTTGGTACATGTCAAATTTCACCTGCTGTCTTTCCCTGTCCGTGAATTCCCAAAGGCGACGGAAATGCTGTTGACCACAGCGTTTTTCTTATATCCACTTCTTTGTGGATTCTATATTATTTTCGAGCCCCCACGCTCGTTCATGATCCGTGCCGGTTATTTAACCATCTGGTGTTTCATAGTCGTCATACTGGATGTTGCTTTTGTGAAGTTTACCAACTTGGTGGTGTACGCCCATTATGCTTGGTATTTCACGTGGCTGAATACTTTTTGCATTGCAGTGATAGTAAACGTGACTACCCGGTGGTTTTTTAAAAGCAAAGAATTGCTTCAACGTGGACAGGAGTCGGTCCGATGAGAATTGAGTGGTGGATTTTACTGGTTGTATGGCTGCTGAACCTGGGGATGCTGCTGACAATTCCGAAACGGAAAATACGCATTGCGCTGGTGAGTTTTTTATTTATTCAGGCGCTTACCTGGTTTGCGGGGTTAGCGGTGGTGGAAGCCGGGCTCATATCCTACCCCGTCCGCCTATTCCGAGAAGAGAACCGTTCTAGTTTTACCTTTGAGTTTTTTGTTTACCCGGTAGTTAGTGCTGTTTTCAATACACATTACCCGTACGCTCACAGTAAATGGATTAGGTTTCTGTACTACTGTGCCTATTGCATCGCGATGACCATACCGGAATTCTTTCTTGTAAAATATACTGATTTGATTATCTATCACCATTGGGCGTGGTATACGACCTTCATTACTCTATTCATCGCCTTTGCCATTACCAGATGGTTTTATACCTGGTTCTTCAAGGGAATCGAACAGGAAAATGAATAACAAAGGGCGGCCATGGAGCTATTCGTACATTCCTTTGGGATAGGAAGTGAGGGGATTACTAGAGAGTAGATAAAGGCAACAATACAAGGTACAATATAAAATGTAATCGTTATATAGATAAAAGGGGAGTGTGTATGGTTACAAGAAAAGATGTGGCTCTAAAGGCTGGAGTTTCACCATCAACAGTATCGCGTGTCATCAATAATAATGGGTATGTTGCCCTGGAGGCTAGAAAACGTATAGAAGCAGCTATTGCCGAATTAAACTACATACCGAATCGGGCAGCACAAAATTTACGGACGAAATCCTATAGACAAATTGCATGTATCTCTCCCTCTATTAGTAACTCCTTTTTTTCAGAAATGTTTATGGGGATTGAAGATATGGCCATCGAATGCGGATATTCATTATCTTTGTATAATATTACGAAGAAAAAACATCATTATTTAAAGCAGGCTTTAGAAGGACCTTATGATGGTTTGATTTTGCTGGCATCACATGAATTAATCATGATTAAAGATCTTCTCGAAAATATAAAAAAAATGCCGCTGTCCATTTATTGGGATCGAATTGATAAAATAAACATTCCGCGTAAAGCAGAAATTCCCCATATATATGTGGATTTAAAGAAAGTCATGAGGCAATCTGTCGACTATTTGATAACAAATGGACATAAGGAAATTCTCTTTTTAGGCCATTATTATAATAAAGAGAAAAACAGTAATCCAAGATTCATGGGTTATGAAATGGCTATGAAGGAACATCACTTACCGATTAAGGATTATTATCGAATCTTCATTGAAATGTATGAAGATAAATTGACGACGGGGTATGAAGCAATCAAGATGTTATTGGATAAAGGGCAATCTTTTACTGCGGTAGCTGCATCTAACGATTTGTTAGCTGCTGGAGCCATAAGGGCGATTATTGAAAGTGGGAAAAAGGTTCCTGAGGATATTTCCGTCATTGGTGTGGATAATATTGAGTTAGCAAAAATCGTGACGCCAACGTTGACAACGATGAATATTCCCAAAAGGGAAATTGGCAGAATGCTCGTTCAGCAGCTGATGGATCAAATTCAGAACGAACATACAATTGAGGAAAGTATTGAAGTTGAAGTAATGTTGAAGGAAAGAGAGTCAGTGAGAAGTCTAATAATTTAATAATTTCCATTGACAACGATTACAAAATAATTTACTTTAAAAACATAGCAGAAGAAAAACATCTATTTGAATCAATCGATGCAAGATGCGTTCAAAAGGGTATTTTATTAAATAATGTGGTTACGTGACCATGTTATTTTTTCTGCAATGTGGTTACGTGACCATATTCTTTTCTGCAGAATGGTCACGTGACCATAAATTTAATTAAAGGAGCGAAAGAAATGAAAAGGTTCTCAGTCTTATTGTCATTATTATTGGTTCTATCTGTTTTCTTGACAGCCTGTGGAAGTGGAAAAGATGAAAAGGCTAGTTCTACTGATGGAAAAGCTACCATTACGGTGGCATCTTGGAATGCCGCTGCGGATGCTTTAACAGAACAAATTGAGGGATTTAACAAAAAGTATCCAGATATAAAAGTGGAAGTACTACATTCGGATACTGGGTATTCCAAAGTTACCCCAGCTTTAGCAGCAGGATCAGGCGCTCCAGATATTATTCAAACACAAGCAAGGGATTTTCCGGCATTTCTTCAGAAGTTTCCGGATCAATTTGTGGATATAACAGACAAAACGAAAAAATATAAGGATGCGTTTTTAGAGTCTTCTTGGAAAAGCGTAACACAAGATAATAAAGTTTACGCTATGCCATGGGATGTTGGTCCAACGGCTTTATATTATCGAATCGATTTATTTGAAAAAGCAGGCATTGATGTTGAATCGATCAAAACATGGGACGATTATATTGAAGCGGGTAAGAAATTAAAAGAAACATTTCCTGACACAGCGATGACTCTCTATACCGATGATTTTAATCTTTATGAAATCTTCTTAAATCAATTGGGCGGTTCTTATGTAAAAGATGGAAAAATTAATGTGATTTCACCGGAATCAGAAAAAGCACTTTTACTACAAAAGAAAATGAAGGATGAGGGTATTGCCATTAATGTTCACGATGGCAATGGACGAATTCCAGCATTAACAAACGATAAGGCTGCCAGTGTTATTTTACCTGTATGGTATGCAGGTACGTTAAGCCATTCTGTTGAACAACAAGCTGGTAAATGGGGCATCGTTCCGATTCCGGCTTTTGAAGAGGGTGGAAATACGCAAGCCAATTTAGGCGGCTCCATCTTAGCCGTGTCAAAGCAGTCTAAAAATGCGGATGCAGCATTTAAGTTTATTGAATATGTGTTAACGACAGATGAAGGTCAAAAGATCATGCTGAAATACGGACTTTTCCCTTCCTATACTCCTTTCTATGAAAGTGAAGCATTTAATACAACAGATGAGTATTTTGGAATGGAATTATATCCTTTCTTTGCGAAACAAACGACAACCATTAAAGATATGGAATATGGTCCAATTATGTTAGACGCAACGAAACCGCTTAAAGATATGATTGATGGTGTGCTAGCAGGAAATGATGTCAAGAAAATGATGGGAACAGCTGCAGAATCTATTTCGAAATCTACGAAGCTTAAAGTAAATCATTAGAATAACTAATAAGGTAGGTGTTTGATTGTTGAACACCTACTCTTATTTATAGGAGGTGCCAAAATGAGAGAAACAGCTGTAGAACAAATGACAAAGCCTTCTGTTGCCAGAAAGAAAAAATGGAATCACAAAAAATTAACTCCCTACCTATTTCTATCGCCGTTTTTCATCGTGTTTGCCATATTCATGGTCTATCCCATTTTTGAGTCATTGTATTTATCCTTCACTTCTGCTCAAGGAAACCGTGCAGAATGGGTTGGGTTTGAAAACTTTAAAAACATCTTGACGGACGGATTATTTTGGAAATCCTTATCCAATGTCTTTATCATTTTAATTGTTCAAGTACCGATCATGCTCATTATAGGGACATTATTAGCTGTCCTATTAAACTCAAAATTTATTAAGGGAAAGGCCATCTTTCGATTATGTATCTTTTTGCCGGTATTAATTGATTTAGTCACCTATTCCATTGTCTTTACCCTTATTTTTAATGAGCAATACGGAATGATGAATTACGTTTTAAGTCTCATTCATATTGATCCCATCCATTGGTTTAGTGACCCGTTCTGGTCGAAAGTGTTAATTATACTAGCGGTGACATGGAGATGGACCGGTTATAATACGATTATTTTGTTGGCAGGAATCACTACGATTGATGACTCGTTGTATGAATCTGCGGAAGTGGATGGGGCCAATAAATTCACCCAATTCTTTAAGATCACTATTCCCATGTTAAAACCAATCCTGCTGTTTTGTGGAATTCTATCTACCATTGGGACGATTCAATTATTTACGGAGCCTTCCTTATTAACAGCCGGCGGACCAAATAATGCAACCAATACACCAATTATGTACCTTTATCAATTTGGATTTCAAAGCTTCCAATTTGGATATGCATCAGCCGCAGCGTATATCATTACCATTATCGTTGGGATTATAAGTTTCTTCCAAATCAAGCTTTCAAAAGGAGGAGAGATGTAATGAAAGGATCATCCTTCTTAACTAAATCAGCAGGATATCTATTTTTAATTCTGGTTAGTATCGCCTCTGTGTATCCATTTTATTGGATGTTTGTAGGTTCTACTCTATCTGATAGTGACATTTTTCAAAGTCCTCCCAAGCTATTACCGAGCGGGGAGTTTGTGAATAACATAACAGGACTGGCAGCTTCTGCACCTATTTGGAAGGCATTGGGGAATAGTTTACTTATCTCTGTCGTTTTTACGATTGCGACTCTTTATTTGTGTGCGATTGCAGGATATGCCTTTGCGAAATATGAGTTTAAAGGGAAAAATATCCTGTTTGTTATCGTATTAATTACGATGATGCTGCCACACCAGGTGACATTAATTCCTTTGTTCAAAATGATCATCGGGTTCGGCTGGCAAGATCAGCCGCAGGCAGTTATTTTACCGGCGCTTGCGAACGCCTTTGGGGTCTTCTTTATGAGGCAAAATATGATGAGTATTCCGACTGAAATGATAGAAGCAGCGAGAATGGATGGGGCTGGTGAAATGTCCATTTTTCATAAAATTATTTTGCCTACATCCTTACCGCCATTGGCTGCTTTAGGTATTCTGAGCTTCATCCAACAATGGGGCAATTATTTGTGGCCGCTTATTATTTTACAGGATCGTGAAAGTACCACGTTACCTGTCCTATTATCCCAATTAGTGGCTCCAGGCCAGGTCGTCTATTATGGCCAAGTATTAGCGGGAACGGTTGTCAGCATTGTGCCGGTATTAATCTTATTCCTATTACTGCAAAAGTATTTTATCAGCGGCATATATGGCGGATCTGTTAAAGGGTAATATCGAAAGGAGAATGAAAATGAGTGTACAACAAGATTGGGAAAACTTGAACGTGTTACATAAGAATCGACTGCAAGCCAGGTCATCCTTTTTTAGCTATAGAAGCAAACAAAAAGCCCTTACGTATGACCGGGGAGACTCACAAGGCTTCTTATTGCTCAATGGCAATTGGAAATTTCATTACGCGAATTCACCAATGGAATCGCCGAGTGATTTTTACCAGGAGAATTACTCCACTGACCATTGGGCAGAAACACGCGTCCCGTCACATTGGCAATTAAATGGATACGGAAAACCACATTATACAAATGTCCAGTATCCTTTTCCAGTTGAACCTCCGTATATTCCGTCAGAGAATCCAACGGGATCATACAGCCGAACCTTTTATGTCACAAAAGAAGCCTTACAAGGGAAGGTACATCTGATGTTTGAGGGTGTTGATAGCTCTTTCCATGTTTGGGTGAACGGATATTTCACAGGGTATAGTCAAGGCAGCCGACTGCAATCAGAGTTTGATATTACTCATTTTGTAAGAGAAGGCGAGAATCGGATCTCGGTACGTGTCTATCAATGGGCCGAATCCTCTTATATTGAAGATCAAGATATGTGGTGGTTAAGCGGAATATTTAGGGATGTCTATATTCTCTCAAAACCGGATACTTATGTCCGTGATCTGTTTTTGAATGGTACGTTAGAACATGATTATCAAGATGGCCGACTTGATTTTGAGATTGCATTGTCAGGAGTGTATCAGGGTCATGCAGTCGAAGTGGAAATCCAACAGGAGGGCACTGTTGTCGCAATACACAAACATGGTGTAATAGGCGAAACAGTGACAGGTTCGATCCATTTGGATCAAGTGAAATCATGGAATGCTGAAACCCCGTTCTTATATGATGTGGTGGTTACTTTACTAAATCCTGCGGGGGAAGTGGTAGAAGTTATTCCACAAAAATGCGGATTTAGGACGGTTGAGATTAAAGGCGGTCAATTACTCGTGAATGGTACAGCCATTATGTTTAAAGGTGTCAATCGACATGATGCTCATCCAGATTACGGAAGGGCTGTCCCATTACGCTCCATGATTGAGGATTTAGTGTTAATGAAACAGCATAATATTAATGCCGTCCGAACCGCGCATTATCCAAACGACCCGAGATTCTATGATCTTTGTGATCAATTTGGCTTTTATGTGATTGATGAAGCCGATCTTGAGTGTCATGGGTTGACCAAGATTGGGCAGCCACATCTATTAAGTAATGATCCAGCTTGGAAACATGCCTATTTAGATCGAATGGAAAGATTAGTAGAACGAGATAAAAACCATCCTTCTGTCATTATGTGGTCATTAGGGAACGAGTCCGGGTTTGGACAAAATCATGTTGCGATGTATGAATGGGCAAAAAGAAGGGACCCGTCACGACTGGTACACTATGAAGGAGAGACGCGGGAAATGTTGTTGGAGGATAACTTTGTCCCAACGAAGGATCCTGTAGCAACGGATGTTCATACATCCATGTACACGCCAATTGAAACATTAAAGGTAATTGGCGGATTAACCAACTTAAGCAAGCCTCATATTTTATGCGAATATGCCCATGCTATGGGCAATGGCCCAGGTGGTTTTAAAGAATATTGGGAGACCTTTTATGCCTACGATCGATTACAGGGCGGTTTTGTTTGGGAATGGGTTGACCATGGTTTACGCCAATATACAGAAGAGGGTAAGGAATATTTTGCATACGGCGGGGATTTTGGAGAGACACCACATGATGGAAACTTTGTGATCGATGGATTGATTCGGCCGGATCGTGAGCCATCCCCGGCCTTAGCTGAATTTAAAAAGGTGATTGAACCCGTTGTCACATCCCAATTTAATGATAAAGAAAACACGGTCCTGATCCAAAATCGATTCGATTTTTCCGATTTATCAACGTTACAGTGTGAGTGGTTTATTGAAGCTGACGGGCAAATCCTTGAAGGCGGAATAGTCGATGTTCCAGACATTCCTGCAAACACGGCCAAAGTAGTTGACTTACCGATTCATCTACCGACTGTGGTGAGGGAAAATACAGATTATTGGTTAAATCTCGTTTGGAAGACGAAAGAAAAGACACGATGGGCTGATTCAGGTCATACAGTTGCGTGGTCACAATATGAACTCCCAATCTCTCGTTTTGTTCAGATTGAACCACAATATTCAGGCCAATTAACCGTTCAAGATAAAACTTCTACAATGAAAATAGCTGGACCTGCCTTTGAATTGACCTTTAATAAACAAAATGGACGAATAGAAGATGTTTGTTTAGATGGACAGCTAGTGATGTCAAAAGGTCCAAGATTACATTTCTGGAGAGCACCAATCGATAATGATTTATTGGGATCGGAAGAGTTTAACGCAAGCTCCGTTACAAAACGATGGAAGGAATTTGGCGTAGATGCCATTCAACATCGAATAATCGGAACGGACGCACGCCTCAGTGAAGACCGCAAGAAGGTTGTCATTCAGTGTGAAGCCAAACTGGCACCACCGGTCCTTGCGTGGGGATTCCAGGTGACCTATCTCTACACCATCCACGCAAATGGAAGTATTGCAGTAGAGATTAAGGGCGTGAAATCCGGTGAGGGACCACAGTACCTGCCGCGAATTGGTGTGGAGATGGTGGTAGAAGATAGCTATGATTACGTGCAGTGGTATGGATTAGGACCAAATGAAGCCTATAGTGATAGCAGGCAGGCGGCGAGGATGAGCGTTTGGTCATCAACCGTTGAGGGCTTACATACGCCGTACGTGTTTCCGCAAGAAAACGGTAATCGCCATCAAACAAAATGGGCAAGTTTTACACAAGAGAGTGGAAAAGGATTGTTCATCAGTGGATCCTCTTTTGATTTCACGGCAAGCCATTATACGGTTGAAAAGTTGGAGGCAGCCACACATACATGTGACTTAGTTAAACAGCCGTATATCACCCTGCATATTGATAAACAGCAATATGGGCTGGGTTCAGCCAGCTGCGGTCAAGAAGTGCAGGAACAGTATCGCTTGGAAAATGAAAACTTTGAATTTGCATTTTCGATGCTGCCATATGATGAAAATGCCCATTCTCCTATTGCTTTAAGTAAAAAGTTTACTAGTGTAACACATCAAAAGAAAGAAGAATTGCAGAAACAGTAATGGTTCATTCGTTTCTACTCTTTGACAAGGACATGTGGTTGAAAAATAATGAGAACCATTCATATGGCGACCTAACGGAACTCAATCCCCATTAATAAAAACCAGCTTGACTTCAAGCTGGTTTCTTCTTGTTCTTTAAAGTAATTCATGCTTATTCCGCTGCTGGCATTTTGTTGAAGAACGTTACATCCTCAATTGGAAGACGGGTAGTTGGATGTCCTTGCTTGGTTGCTTTTCCAATCGCAATGAGCATCACTGGCACATAGTTTTCGGCAATTCCGAAAGCTTCCACAAACTTTGCTTTATCGTACCCGCCCATTGGAACCGTGTCGTACCCTTTGGCACGGGCAACAAGCATAAGCTGCATGGAGACCAGTCCACCATCCGTATAGACAATTTGGCGAGCTGTTTCAGGCGGCAAGTTTGAGTACATACCGACCGTACGCTCGATGAATGATGCAGCCGTATCTACTGGCATAAAGCCTGCTTCCACTGCATGTCCGTAAATTTTTTCTGCTTTCTTATAGCTCTCCACATCGCCAAGAACAGCAATCACGGCAGAAGCGTCGATTACCTGTTGCTGGTTAAAAGCGATTGGCAAAAGCTTTTCCTGCAACTCCTGCTTATCGATGACTAAAAAACGCCAAGGCTGAAGGTTTGAAGACGAAGGAGCCAATGTTGCAAGCTCTAGTATTTCGGTCATTTCCTCGCGTGAAATCACTGCTGTCGGATCATAGGCACGAACCGAACGACGTTCCCGAATCACATCGATGAACGCTTGCTGTTCGAGCTTTTCAATAGTTTGTAAGTTTGACATCATGATGCCCTCCTAGTAATGATAGTTTCCTATATGGCAAGGGTAATGTCACCCTCTCTTGAGAAATACAATAAGCTGTCATTTTACCACTAAACGAGGTGACTGTCATGCTTCAGCATTACGAGGAAACCAAGGGGACGGTTCGAGACCAGTGGAACCTTGCCCCATCGTACTTGGACTTTCCCACAAAGTTTCTACAATATATCAGCCAGTATTTGGTCGCAGAGTGCCATTGTCTTTACATTATCCCATGCATTTGACGTTGGGATTTCGCCAGCTTTACAACAATCTATAAAATGAGTCAATTCTCCAACGAACCCTCGTAAATAAAGATCTTTAAGGGTTCCAGACATCGGCGTGGCGGAAGGTGTATATACAGTGTCTGACTCAGTAAGAGATTTCCATGGCAAATCAGCGGAAGTTTGTGATTCATGGACGGTAAGCGAAGTTACTTCATCGGCAATAACAAATCCGTGATCAAACGTGACAAGCATTGTTTCACTTTCACGTGACCAGGCAGTCATCCCAGCCAAATATAGGTTGCCAACAACACCATTTTCAAACTTTAACGAAATACTATAGGAAATAGACTCATTGTCACTATTTTTAAAGCCTGTTACTTGGACCACTTCGCCAAATAAGTAGCGTACAAGATCAATAAAATGGATGGCGACTAACTTCATGAATTGTTCTTCATTTTTGCAAAACGGCGTACTGTCCACTGCAAATTTCCCTTGAAACGATCTTACATGTCCTAGTTTACCGTCTGAAATGAACTCTTTTAATTTGGTATAACAAGGAGCATAACGTTTCATAAAGCCAACCATTACGATGACACCGGCTGCTTCTGCTGCATGAGCGATTTCAGCCGCTCCCGCCGCACTCATGCCAAGGGGCTTGTCCACAAAAACATTTTTTCCGGCTTTGATACAATCAAGGACAAGTGAAGGATGATCTTCGGGTTGAGCAACGACAACAATGCCACCACATTCTTCATTTTCTAGCATCTTTTTATAATCATCGTAAGGTGTGCCAGTGCTCCCAAACCGCTGAAGGGCGGCCTTGGAACGATCGATATTTCGTGTTGAAATCGCTTGTATATCTGCTCCCGCTTCAATCGCAGAAGGGTAAATGTTTGTTGATGCATGAACTCCCGCACCGATAAAACAGTGGTTTGCTTTTTTCACTGCTATCACTCCTATGAGTTTATTCTTATATGGTTTATTGCCCCAGAAAAAGTAGAACTCTCCATTCTGAAATGAAACTCTATTGAATACTTCAAAGGTATTCCGCTCATTGTTGTCAATCTAATTTTATCATAAGGTTCCTTTCTAAAGGATTGTTGCTTTCTTGGATTCGCTTATTGAAGGGCAAAATTCGCTCATTGTACACCATACTTCGCAATTTAAGCAGCTTTTGCTATAAAAAATGTTAGTTGGATTTTTTACGGTGATCTTGAACTATTTTCCAATTATATACAGTGAATGTCGTAAGTTTCGAAAAATACGTCATAAGTATCGGGAGGTGGAAATGATTGAAGGCAGATGCTGTTTTTGAAGGTGGCGGGGTCAGGGGAATTGCTTTTATTGGTGCGGTTCAAGCGATGGAAGAGGAAAATGTTCAATGGCAAAGACTGGCTGGAACATCAGCTGGCGCTGTCATCGCAGCACTTCTGGCCAGTGGCTATAAAAGCAATGAAATTAGAGACCGGATGAGCGAGATCAATTTCTTGAAGCTTCGAGGTAAGACAAACCTGAATCGAATCCCCCTTGTAGGCATCCTTTTAGAACTGATGATTCATCTTGGAATGTATAAGAATGATTATTTAGAGACATGGGTGGATTCACTTCTTGCAAAAAAGGGCATTAAGACGTTTGCTGATCTTCCCGATGGAAAGTTGAAGATCATTGCTTCGGATGTGTCGAATGGGCAAATGCTTATTTTTCCAGATGATTTGGAAATCTACGGAATGACTCCTGCCGATGTAAAAGTTTCGACTGCTGTTAAGATGAGTGCCTCACTGCCATTTTTCTTCCGTCCAGTAATCTGGAAATCCAAGGACCAAAAAAAATCCTATATTTTAGATGACGGTTTGCTTAGTAACTACCCCATCTGGATCTTTGATACAGACAATCCCCGTTTTCCAACCTTTGGCTTCCATATTGTGAAAGAGGAAGTGAACATTGGTGCGGTGATTTCCACTCCGCTCCACCTTTTCAAAAATATTTTTAAAACGATGCTTCAAGCCCATGATTTACGGCATATGAACAAAGAAACGTTTGACCGCACGATTCAAATTCCGACTGGCAACATCAATGCCACTGACTTTGTACTAAACAAGGAAGAAACTGATTTTCTCTACCAGTCAGGCTATACTTCAGCAAAAGAATTCCTGTCAACCTGGGATTTTGAACTATATAAAGAAAAACGCAGGCAAAGAGCAAAGAATAAGAGGCATAAGAATGAAGTAAGATGAGCCGTGACTACGGCTCATCTAGTTCTGCTTGCGGCTCTTATCTCTCACACTCACAATGCTGATAGCCTGTATGGGTAGCAAACACTTCAAACCATTGATATTCCGGTGCTTTGAACCACTCGTATTTCGGTAAATATACTAGATAGTGTAAATTACCTTCACTATCAAGGACTGTTTTGTAGAGTTTAACCTTGCCGAAACCGAACGTTTTGTCCAAGTAGCCGTCTAATCCATCTCTACTCATATGATTTTTCTCTTCTTTTTCCACCTTATATAACTCTATTACCCCATCGACAAACATACTTAACAAGACCAACGTAACAGCAATTAAAACAAAAACGAAAATTTGCACCAAATCAAATCCCTCCTAAAATTTTTGAAAAAAGTATGTAACCTGCTAAATCCTGATAATAGCCTCGGCCCCTCCTATTTTGTTAGAATCATTATGATTGTACGTTGGAAAATTAGTCATAGGTGTGATTCAAATAACAGTGTGAGATGCTAAATAAGAACATTTTTTGAAAAGTATGAAAGGAGCAAGTGTATGTCGGATAATAAAATTTTACATATTCAAAAGTTGGGATTTCAGTGGCAAACCGAAGATCCCTTCCTGATGACCGTGCATCATAAAGACGCTTATCCGCAGGGGAATGGCGAGCAGGGCCCCAACGCTTCATTGGAAGGCAGGAATTTGGGAGAGGATTTTACTACAAAAGATGGTTTTCGGATGTATCATGGAAAAACTGTACCAGGATTTCCAGCCCATCCACATAAAGGGTTTGAAACCGTAACGATCGTTCTTGAAGGGTTTGTGGATCATTTTGATTCAACGGGGGCTAATGGGCGATATGGGAATGGAGATGTGCAATGGCTGACAACCGGAAAGGGCTGCCTCCATTCCGAAATGTTCCCGCTTGTCCATATGAATCAAGACAACCCACTCGAACTTTTTCAAATATGGCTGAATCTTGCGGCTAAGGATAAAACAGCCAATCCGGATTACAAGATGCTGTGGGCGGAGGATATTCCTGTCATTGAATTAACAGATGCAGCCGGAAAGAAAACGACCGTAAGGCTGATTACCGGAAAGCTTGAAGGAAAAACAAGTTTAGAACCGGCAGCAGCGTCGTGGGCTCATGACCAACACCATCATGTTGGCATCTATCTTATTCATCTTGAGCCTGAGGCAAAGTTTACCCTCCCGTGTGTGTCTAAAACATTGAACAGAAACGTCTATTTTTATCAAGGGGAAACCATCCATGTTGAGGGGACAGCGGTACAAGCTTCCCACAGTGTCAAGCTGGCAGGGGATCAGGAAATTGAAATCTCTAACGGCAACATGAATGCTTATATTCTCGTTCTTGAAGGTGAGCCGATTGGGGAACCTGTTGCGCAATACGGTCCGTTTGTGATGAACACGGAACAGGAAATCCGCGATGCCTTTAATGATTATCGCCGAACGCAATTTGGCGGCTGGCCATGGGGGCCGTACGACCGTGTCAATGAACGTGAAGCGGGTAGATTTGCCCGTCACGGAGACGGCAGGGTTGAAGAAAGATAAATAATTGTTGGTTTCATAACCAGATATCAAGTTCAGCCGGGGGTAAAACCCCGGCTAATTTCCTATTTCCGAACTTACAACAACAGAAATAATACTTCATTGGAGGAATTAGATTGGTGGAATGCGGAACCGGGGGAACACAGGTGTGAAAATTCATGAGTGCCAAAAATAGTTTTGTTCATGTTTTCTTGCAAATACTTTCAAAAGATGTTAAGCTTAGGAAGAATTATTTTTGTTCGGTGTAAAGGATAGTATAAGATTAACTTTTCGTCTTGATGATCACTGAGTGCAAGGATAGTAACACATGTGTGCAAAGCACACAGCAGGAGGAAACAAAATGGAACAAGGTAAAGTAAAATGGTTTAACGCAGAAAAAGGTTTCGGATTCATCGAGCGTGAAGGCGGAGAAGATGTATTCGTTCATTTCTCAGCAATCCAAGGCGAAGGTTTCAAATCTTTAGATGAAGGCCAAGCAGTTACTTTTGACGTTGAGCAAGGCCAACGTGGAGCTCAAGCAGCTAACGTTCGTAAAGCTTAATAAGTAGAACAAACGAAAACAGGCTCTTTATAGGGTCTGTTTTTTTGTTTTTTCTTTTAAAAAACAAGGAGCCCCACTCACGAATGAGCGGGGCACATGTAAACAAGTAAATCAAATGGTACTCAAAGTGTAACACATAATCCCGAATTCTCCTAATTCGACCATGAGGCACTTTTTTTAATATATTTCCAATCGTTGGGCATACTTTTTTTGACAAGTTAATGATGTCATCCAAGTGGGGGGAAGTTTGTTGAAATGCCCGCAATGTGTTTATTCAAATCCGGATGGGGTAAAGTTCTGCATCAGCTGCGGCGAAACGTTTGTGAAGAATCACTCGCAAGTGGATGAAAACAGCTTTTTTTATGAGTTTGCCCATTACGTTGATATGGTTCCCCGATTTGAACGATCGATTGAACCAAAGTTTCAAAACGTATTTTCCCGTGTTTTTCGGAATCATAGTGAATTGGAAGCGGAGCGGTTATTTATCGTAGGAACAGCTCTTACGACGCCTAAAATTTCAGAAGTGAAGGATACATGGCCCAAGCCTTGGCTTTTTGCGAGGGTGTTCATCATTGCGCTTCTAGCCTTTGCTGGATTTTACATAGGTGTCGACTATTTTAAGAATGTGAACTTTATCCCGGGACTGATCATGGTGGGGGCATCTGCGGTTCCGTTGACAACGTTAATCTTCTTCTGGGAGATGAACGCGCCGCAAAATATCGCTTTTTATCGTGTTATTTTTGTCGGGTTCATCGGAGGTATTCTTTCGATGCTGGTCGCACTCGTGTTTTTCGATATTTTGAAAAATAATATCAATCCGATTACGATTGGAATCGCCGAGGAGTTGGCTAAAGCAATAACGGTGATAAGTTTTGTCCGCTACCGAAAATACAGGTTTATTCTTAATGGATTGCTAATAGGCGCGGCTGTTGGCGCAGGTTTTGCCGCATTTGAAACCGCCGGATATGCCCTAAGGTCGCTCATGTCCGGGGATGCCCAAAATCTATATAACACAATTCTTTGGCGCGGTCTACTAGCTCCCGGCGGGCATGTCGCATGGGCCGCTCTGACAGGTGCAGCCTTTTGCAGGGTACAAGGCACCCATCCATTTCAGTTGAATATGTTGGTTAAAATTAAGTTTTTACGGGTCTTTCTCTTAGTCGTGCTGATGCATGCTCTATGGGATACGCCAATAACCGGTATGTTTCCCTTTGGACAAATCTTCTTGACGGCCGCTTCATGGATCGTTGTCTTCCTGCTGATTCGTGCCGGTCTTAAAGAAATTGGTCAAAAGAAGTTGAGTCATGTGGATGGGACCGATGGCTTTTCGTAGAAGGAAGCGTCGGGTGTTTATATAGGGTTCAGTTCTGTTGTTTATGCAGCGGGACTGAACCTTATTTATGTGGATTAAACCACGGGGAGCGGCTCTACTATTTTTTGGACCGCGAAAAGTGAGGAAAAAAGCCATGAGAATACTTTTAAAAACCTTGACATAAATCAAGGAAAGGAATGGCTGGACGCCATATGATGAAGATAGCTAAACAGAGAGGGGCTTGGGTTTAAAAATCTGTTTGACTAGATTTAGAATAAAGGAGATTACATACCATGAGGATCGTTGGATTATTTTTATTAACAGGTGCATTAACATTAGGTCTGGCAGCCTGCGGAGGAACAGATGAGGCAACGACCGCTCCAAAGGACAAGACTGTTGAAACATCCACTACGGCAGATGGAAATGAGTTCACCATCACTGCGAATAATTGGGAGTTTTCCTCAGATAAAGAGTTGGTTGTAAAAAAGGGAACGAAAGTCAAAATAAATTTGGTCAACAAGGAAGGCATGCATACCATTAATAATAAAGAATTAGGTATTGACCTGACCGCAAATGCCCCTTCTGAATTTACAGCTGAAAAGACGGGGGAATACGAATTAAAATGTTCTACAGTATGTGGTGCTGCGGAAGACCACGAAGCAATGAAAATAACATTAAAAGTAATCGACTAAGTTAGTTGAGCTATAAGTTAGAGAAGCATTGGAGCAAAATTCCAATGCTTTTTTATCACATATTGGAATAATCAAGTGAAATCAATTTGCCCCTTCACAAGGTGGAGGGGCTTATAGATGGGCAGAATGGAAAATGGTGAGAATTGGCTCGCTTCTTATTTTGCTAGGAATCTTCTTTTGTCTTTTCAGCGTTGCCGAAGTTGATACTTTTGCTTGACATCAAGCATCCGTCACCATTGTTGAAATTGCCGCCGGTTATGGAACTATTGGCGGTATGGCTGTTTTGAAGCGTACCACCAAAATTTATGTTTGAATTATTTGTAAGGGAATTGACTACAAAGTTATTGATATTGATCGAGCATGCCATTTCAATCACCGTCCTTACTCCATTCTATAATGAAGAAAGGCTTGTGTTTGTCCAAGTGCCTAGTATTAGCGGAAATACTTGGCCATGGTCGATCATGGGTGTGAAGGTTAGGACGTTTCTTTTAATAAGGCAACGTGAATGAAAAGCCACGTGAACCGACCACGTGGCTTCCAGAAGACTACCTAGTCGGCAATTTGTTTAATTATTTTAGCTGGATTACCGCCGACTACAACGTTATCCGGTATATCTTTCGTAACTACTGAACCAGATGCAATAACAACGTTGTTCCCTACTGTTACTCCCGGATTTATTACCGCACTCCCGCCAATCCATACGTTATTACCGAAAGTGATTGCTTTTGCATATTCAATACCTGAATTGCGTTCATTTGGATTGAGCGGATGTGTGGCTGTATAGATTTGTACACTAGGACCCAGCATACAATTATCTCCAAATCGGACTTCACAAACATCTAAAATCGTGCAGTCGAAGTTTGCATAAAAGTTTTCTCCTACATGCGTGTTATAGCCATAATCAAACCTTATATTTGGTTCCATATAGATGTTATCTCCAGTCGAACCGAGTATTTCCTTTAATAACTTTGTCCGTTTTTCACCTTCCGTTTCTACCGTTTGGTTATAGATTCTAACCTTGCCTCGTACTTCGTTCCGTTCCTTTACTAATACGGGGTCAGCGGGGTTGTACATTTCTCCGGCTATCATTTTCTCTTTTTCCGTTTGCATTTTAAGACCTGCTTTCAAAAAATCGATTTATTTTACACTGTTGCATGGATTGGTATAAAGGGGCTGTCCATCCTTATATTTATTTAAGCAATTTTTACAAATACAATGTTTTCTTTGACTTTCCACTGGCACTAATTCGAAAATGCCATTAGGAAATTCCTCCATATCACACCAGCAGTTACCGTGTTCCCCAATACCTGACATACAATTGTTTTCTTCACCACATATAGGGCAATATTTATTCGCCAATTCCAATCCTCCCTAATTCCTCATAATGTATAAATGTAAATTTCCAGCTCATAGAAAGCTTTACGACTTCTTTATCATAAACTAGGCTGTTGTAAAAATATAGGTAATTTCTCAGTAATATAGTGAATTGAATACCAGGAGGACGGTTCTCCAGGCACTTTCCAATGCAAAAGAACCAAAAAACTATGAGAACCATCCCTGTGTTCTATCTATGGTTCTATTCTAGGCGACGGATGCGTAAGATACTATAACAATTCCTAATGGGCAGTTGGGAATGGGAACGAGATTAGTAGAGTACCTTTTGGAGAAAATCTTCTTTAGGTCATACTGGTACGGATATCATGATGTCATCAAATAATCCACTCATAAAGGGTGGATTAGGTATGGCCCGTTCATTTATTTAACAGCAACAAATTTTTGGGGGGGTGGAAGCTTTCTAGTGATTTTAGGTATAAGGCATAAAAAAAAGTTATAGGAAAAGGGTGGAAGGAAAAGAAGGCAGTTATTCATTACCCTTGGAACTAATTGCTAGGGTGGATAAGAAGCAACTTAAATTAGAAAGGGGTTTTCTTTTGAAAAGAAATCTTTTAAGCAAAAAAAGTATATTTATCCTCTTTATCGTTTTTGCACTTGCATTAGTAGGTTTTTCTTCAAGTACACTTCCAAAACATCTTGATCCACTTTCGCCCGACACTGTTTATTTCAATGGAAAGGTAATTACCATGGACAACGATGCTACGATCGCTGAAGCGGTAGCGGTCAAGGACGGTAAGATCATTTCCGTTGGTTCGAATCAAGAGATCAGCAAGCTAAAGGGTAGCAAGACTAAGGTTGTCGATTTAAAAAAGAAGGTGTTATTGCCGGGATTCTATGACGCCCACAGTCATTTTCCGAGCTCTGGAATGGAAGGGACTGTTCAAGTGAACTTAAATAGTCCGCCGGTGGGACCGATTAAAACGATTGATGATTTGATCATTGCCTTGAAAGATCGAGGAATGGAAACTCATGAAGGGGAGTGGATACGCGGGCGAGGGTACGATCAGACCCTTTTGGCGGAAGGACGCCACCCGACACGTGAAGACCTGGATAAAGTATCAACGGAACTTCCCATCTATATCGGACATACTTCAGGGCATCTAGCAGTAGCAAATAGTGTTGCGCTTAATTTAGCGGGAATTACGAAAGACACGCCTAACCCTCCTGGTGGTGTCATTGTAAGAGATCCTAAGACCGGGGAACCAAATGGGGTATTAGAGGAATCTGCTATGGGTCTTGTCAGCAAATATATTCCTGTTGTTTCAGAAGAAGAAAATCTTGCCGCGTTTAAAAAGGCTGTACAGGATTACATCTCAAAAGGTATAACAACCTCGATTATAGCAGGTGCAGGTAAACAGAATCTGATTGAATTACAAAATTACCAGAAACAAGGATTGTTGCCGTTAAGGATTACAGCGATGGGCTCTGGGTGGGGAGGAGTTATTTCTCCTGGTGAATTAGGTGGTTTTGTAACAGGTTTCGGGAGTGATATGTTGAAGCTTGGTGCTGTGAAGATGTCTCATGATGGATCCATCCAAGGGTACACCGGTTATTTAAGTAAACCGTACCATGTTCCGCCGGGAGATGATCCAAATTATCGTGGATATCCAGCTCAAAGTCGTGAGGAATTAACGAAGCGTGTCGTGGAATTGCATAAGGCTGGGTACCAAATTGCGATTCACGGTAACGGAGACGCAGCGATTGATGATATTCTTTACGCTTACCGGACAGCCCAGGAGCAGTATCCGCGTAAAGATGCCCGTCATCGGATTGAACATTCTCAAATGGCTAGATTAGATCAATTGGATGAAATGAAGAAACTGGGTGTTACACCATCCTACTTCGTTTCACATACATTCTTTTGGGGTGATCAACACCGCGATATTTTCATGGGACCTGAACGAGCGTCTATGATGAGCCCGCTTAAATCGACCATTGATCGTGGGATTAAATTCAGCATTCACCTTGATACACACATCACCCCTATGGACCCGCTGCAGGCAGTATGGTCTGCCGTTAACCGAATTTCAAGAAGCGGTAAGGTGATTGGGCCGGAGCAGAGGATCACACAGTTACAGGCACTTCGAGCAGTAACAAGTGATGCAGCATAGCAAAACTTTGAGGAAAATGTGAAAGGTTCAATAGAAGAAGGGAAATTTGCAGACTTCGTTGTTCTTCAAGAAGACCCGTTAGCCATTGACCCTGTAAAAATTAAAGACATCAAAGTACTTAAAACAATCGTAAATGATAAGGTTGTATATTCCCAATAAGGCATGGGATGCCTGTCACGCCCTAAGATTTGTAGAATTTTAGAATATGTGGTTATTTGGAGTAGTTATGGGAATTAAATAAATCGAAAAGCTAGTGGAAAGGCAGGTGGTTATAGAACCACCTGCCTTTCCTTTTTTATGCTAATTATCTAATTCAATAGTGGTTGATTTCTGCTTCCTAGGTCTGTGGTCGTAGTTAATATTACATCAACTGCCCGATGGTGATGTTGAAATGGAAAACTTATAATAAATAGGTAGTATTATCCAATAAGCAAGATTGCGAAGATAACAGGGGAATGGAAGAAAAGGTTACATATAAACGGAGGGGAAGAGTGTAATGAAATCGTGGATCAAACTTTCACTAAAGAATGCAGGGGTTATTTTTATTGCTATGTTAATGGTGGTGGCCGGGGGGATCTATTCAGTCAAGACGATGAAAATGGAATCGATGCCTAATGTCGACATCCCGTATATTGTCGTCCAGGTTCCTTATATTGGAGCTACTCCTGACCAAGGACTAGAGGATATTGGCAAACCATTAGAAGCCACTTTGTCGGGAATCAAGAAACTAGATAATTTATATGTTGAAGCACACAGTAATGTCGTCGTTGGCATTCTTGAATTTGACATGAGCAAGGATATGGATGAAGCGGAAAAGGATGTGACAACGGCTGTCGCTTCCATGAAGCTGCCTGCAGGGGCAGAAAAACCGGAAATTCTTAAGGACGGTCCTTCTGCGATGCCCGTATTTTCGTTTGCCCTTTCGTCTGAAACAGCCAATCAATCGGATCTGACTCAGTTTATCAATGAGCGGATCAAGCCGGCATTGACAGGAATCGATGGAGCCGGAAACATTGATATTTCTGGCGAGACTGAAAAGGAAGTGGCCATCAAACTCGATCCTGAAAAAATGAAGCAGCGTGGAATTACGTATGAAGCTGTTAAGCAAACTTTCTTAGCTCACAACTTTTCATTCCCGGCGGGGCAGGTAAATGTGGAAGATAAAACCTTCAATGTGCAAGCCGATTTCAAGCTGGGGACCGTTGAGGATGTGAAAAAGATTCAAATCTTGGCTCAAGGACCTGCCGGAATCGAACAGGTGAGCTTGACGGATATCGCTGCCATTTCCTATAGCAACAAAAAAGAAACGGTTTATACAAGACTGAATGAAAAGCCGGCCGTTCTGGTCGAAATGTTAGCGCAGCCAGGCTCTAATACAGTGGAAGTGGTGGAGCAGGCAAAGGAAAAACTGGATGCATTAGATCTTCCGGCCGGATACAAATTAACGAAATTATATGATACATCAAAAGAAGTGAAAACATCTGTTGATGGGATGCTGCGTGAAGTACTGCTTGGCACATTGTTTGCCGTGATCGTCACGTTCTTATTCCTTCGTAATATAAGAGCAACGATTGTCGCCGTTCTTTCCATCCCTTTATCGATCTTAGCCTCGATGATTACATTGAAATATTTTGGCTATAGCTTAAACATGATGACCCTTGCTGGTATTGCGGTCGCCGTCGGACGGGTCATTGATGATTCGATTGTTGTGATTGAAAATGTCTACCGCCGCACCTTAGCAAGCCCTACACGTGATGAGAGACTGGTGCTTACGGCCGCCAAGGAAGTAGGAGGGGCGATTACCTCTTCCACACTAACAACCATTGCCGTCTTCGGACCGCTCTCTTTTGTTCCTGGGATTATTGGCCGCTTTTTTGCACCGTTTGGCATCACGGTCATCGTGGCACTTGCGTTTTCATTAATCGTAGCGTTAACCGTTGTGCCGCTATTGGCCAAATTATTTTTACTGCAAATCAAACACCAAGAGGTGAAAGAAACATTTTTTGAAAAAGCGTATAGACATGTATTGTCATGGGTTTTAACTAAACGGGCGGTCACGATTGTGTTAGCGGTTATCCTGTTTGCCGGTTCACTGGCATTAATTCCAAGGATTCCGCAGAACTTTTTACCGCAGGAAAAAGCTGTTTCCTACCGTTTAACAGGTGATTTACCAGCAGGAACTTCTTTAGAAAAAGCAAACGAGATGGCGATTAAAGTAGAAGATATTTTGAAAAATGAAAAGGATATCCAGCATACGCAAACGATTGTGAATGGGGAACATATCCGTTTTTCAATCGATTTAAAGGATGGCGTCACGAAAGAGCAAACAAGTGATTTTGAAAAAAGTGTTCGAGCAAAAATAGAAAAATTGGACGATACCATGCAGGTAGCCCTTTCTCCTGTTGGGATTGTCGGAACATCTGGTTTAGCGTTAATGGTCGAAGGCGGGAATGCTAAAGATTTAGAGACCGCTGGAAAAATGATCACCGATAAAATTAAAGACATTGATGGTTTAGAAAATGTTGAATCCAACCTCTCTGGGGTGAAGGAACAGCTCCAATTAAAAATCGATGAACAGCAGGCGGCGGAAAAAGGGCTAAGTCCGATTATGATTGCGGGCTTTGTGAGAGAGCTCCTGACCGGTGATCATGTTGCTGAGATGCAAGTAGAAGGAAAAACAACGAGTGTCAATTTGTCATTGAATAGCCCTTCCGTGAACACAATCAATGATATTATGAGTCAACAAATGACCAATCCGATGGGGCAGGAAGTAACCCTTTCAGAAGTGGCAACGCTGACGAAAACGCCGAGTCCTTCCGCGTTGTATCGTTTAAATCAGCAGCCCTATGTACAGATTTCAGGGAGAATCACGACCGATAATTCTTCCGGCGTGCAGGCAGAGGTCGATAAACGACTGAAAACGTTAGATTTACCGAAAGGGATCACCTATCATTCGGAAGGTCAAGCGCAAGCGATGAATGAAGGGTTTACCAATATGATGCTGGCGATGGCAGTTGCGGTTGTCCTTGTGTTCATTGTGATGCTGATTGCCTTTGGGAACATGTTAATGCCAGTCGCCATCCTATCTTCGCTGCCTTTCTTATTTTCCGGTGGCTTACTCGGATTATATCTGACAAATCAAGCCCTTGGGATGCCGGCTTTAGTCGGGTTTCTGATGTTAATCGGTATTGTTGTCACGAATGCAATCGTCTTGATGGAGCGAGTGAAGCAGAACGAGAAGAAGGGCATGGCGGTCGGTGCCGCGTTACTTGAAGCTGGAAAAACCCGTCTTCGCCCGATTCTTATGACGGCTCTCGCAACCATCGGCGCCTTATTACCATTAGCCCTCTCAAGTGAAGGCGGGTTAATTTCACGATCGTTAGCCATTGTTGTCATTTCAGGGTTACTGACATCCACGCTCCTAACCTTGGTGATCGTCCCAACAACCTATCACGTATTGCAATCGGTAAAAAGGCGATTGACGAAGAAGACTGCTAATAAGGTAACGGAAAAAGAGTCTGCTTGAGCGGGAGTGATGTTGGTGTCACCCCCACATAAAAAGTCCGAAAAGGATCGAAAAAAAACAGCGTATAACCCCTGGCCTGGCTATGGGGATACGCTGTTTTTTTGTTGATTATTTCCCTAACTCTAATTGCGCTTTTAATTCGGACTGAATTCTTTGTTTTTCTTCCGGAGATACGATGCCATAATAGATTTTATTAATTTTCGTTCCGGTTTCCTTTATTTCCATTTGTGTTATATTTTTGCCGGCTTGCTTATAATTTTTTTGAATTGCGACCATTTGATCAAAGGTCAGGTTCGTTTTCACATTTTTTCCAAGCGCTGAGAAGATATCGGAATAATTCGTTAAGGTAGAGAGGCTGGTTCCTTCCTTGATCACAGCCTGAATGATTTGGCGCTGCCTTGTTTGCCGGCCAAAGTCACCCCGTGGATCCTCGTATCTCATTCGAGAGTAACTGAGGGCTTTTTCCCCATTAAGAGTCAGTTCGCCCTTTGGAAAATGGAATCCGCCGGAGGTAAAGTCTAAATCATTTTGAACGGTCACCCCGCCAACCGCATCGACAATATCTTTAAAGCCTTCCATATTGATCTGGATATAGTAGTCAATCGGGATATCCAGGAAATTTTCGATCGTATTCATGGCCATTGGAACGCCGCCAAAAGCATAGGCGTGGTTAATTTTATCCTCTGTTCCTTTTCCGACAATCTCCGTACGGGTATCCCGGGGAATGCTTAGCATCTTCACCGATTCTTTTTTTGGATTTACGGCTAACACGATGATCGAGTCAGAACGGCCACGGTCGCCTTTACGTTCATCGACACCGAGCATTAATACGGTAAAGGGTTCTCCTTTCCCAAAGGAAACTTGCTTCTGACGCTTTTCCGATAGTTGTCTATCCAGTGGCTGATGCATGGTCTCAACCGCACTTTTTAACGAATGATAAACCATGTAACTATAGATTCCACCGGCAACCAGCAAGACCAGCAGGACAATTCCAGTTACCTTTACCCATTTTCTTTTCTTTTGATGTTTTGCCATATGTAGAAATCCTCCGTCATTTTCCGAGTGAAAAATAAATTATGTGAAGAGGTCTATCTTTTTTTAAACAAACAGTTGTTTAGTATATAGCATAGCATACTGGAAGCTTTTTATTAAATCTTGAACCATGGAGACGGTTATGCTGACTTTTTTAGACAAGGAAAAGTGAATGAAAAAAAACTGCGAACCAGCCCCGTGGACTATTTTCATAATAAAATAACGGCCCTGCAAGGGTTAGACGTTCCTTTGGTCGAATATACATGTAAGGTTATGATTCTATTAAACAGCTAAATCGCGGCCTAATTATTAGGGCGATATATCGTATCGAGAGGTGGAAATGATTGAAGGCAGATGCTGTTTTTGAAGGTGGCGGGGTCAGGGGAATTGCCTTTATTGGAGCGGTTCAAGCCATGGAAGAGGAAGATGTAGAATGGCAAAGACTGGCTGGAACGTCTGCGGGTGCCGTCATTGCTGCTCTTCTGGCAAGCGGCTATAAAAGCGATGAAATTAGAAACCGGATGAGCGAGATCGATTTCTTGAAGCTTCGGGGTAAGACGCTCCTGAATCGAATTCCCCTTGTCGGAACCCTTCTAGAACTTATGATTCATCTTGGAATGTATAAGAATGATTATTTAGAGACATGGATTGATTCACTTCTTGCAAAGAAGGGCATTAAGACGTTTGCTGATCTTCCCGATGGAAAGTTGAAGATTATTGCTTCGGATGTGTCGAATGGCCGAATGCTTATTTTTCCAGATGATTTAGAACACTACGGAATGACACCTGCTGATGTAAAAATTTCGACCGCCGTTATGATGAGTGCCTCATTGCCATTTTTCTTCCGTCCGGTTATCTGGAAATCAAATGATCGAAACAAATCCTATATTTTAGACGGAGGATTACTTAGTAACTTTCCTATCTGGATATTTGATACAGACAATCCTCGTTTTCCAACCTTTGGCTTCCATTTTGTAAAAGAGGAAGTGAACATTGATCCGGTGATCCCAACACCGCTCCATCTTGTCAAAAATATTATTAAAACGATGCTTCAAGCCCATGATTTACGGCATATGAACAAAGATACGATTGAACGTACGATTCAAATTCCGACTGGCGACATCAATGCCACTGATTTTGTACTAAACGAGGAGGAAACCGATTTTCTCTATCAATCAGGCTATACTTCGGCAAAAGAATTTTTGTCGAACTGGGATTTTGAACAATATAAACAAAGACGTATGCAAAGAGGCAAGAAAAAAAGGTACAAGAATGAAACAAGGTGAGGAAAAAGAGGGGAAAGGTACCTCGGGTAACATGGAAGCAAGGGTCAGTCCCGCTCCTTCCGCCAAGGGACCCCTTTTTTACTTTTCGTTCATAATTCTGTCAAAGCTTTGTTACTAAATTGTGAATAACATCACAATCACCTTTTCTAACTTGGGAAAGATGATAATATATAAGTGTAGTAAGAAATAAACAATTTCTTGTAAAGAGTTATGTGAAACAGTGAGCAAACTCGAATTTATATTTATCTAATCCAGAAGGAGATGGAGTAGGATGTTAAATCTTTTAAGAAGAAATAATATTGTTGCAGGAGTCTTAGCTATCATTCGAATTTATTTAGGATATCAATTTTTACATGCAGGTTATGGAAAAATAACCAGCGGCGGTTTTGATGCAAGTGGGTTCTTAAAAGGGGCGATTGCTTCTAGCACGGGAGATCACCCAGCGGTTCAAGGCTGGTGGGCAGCATTTCTAGAGCAGGTGGCATTGCCAAACGCTGACCTGTTTTCTTTCTTAGTGCAATGGGGAGAAGTGCTAGTTGGTATTGCGTTAATCCTTGGTCTTCTTACAAACTTTGCTATCTTAATGGGCTTGGTGATGAATTTCTCTTTCCTATTCAGCGGCACAGTTAGCACAAATGGACAAATGATTCTTTTAGCATTCTTTGTACTTGTTGCAGGAGCAAATGCTGGCAAATTCGGTTTAGATCGATATGCGATGCCTATTGTACGCAAATTCATGGGAACGAAACGTTACGATAAAAAAGATACAGCACATGCTTAATAGTGAGAATGGTGCAGGTCAGACCTACAGCTTTAAAGTGCGAAAGTACTTTATAGCGGCAGGGGCTGACCTTTTTTTCGATGGACCCGATTTTTAATCCCACCAAAAATACCAAGTTGGGGAGTTGAATAGTGTTCCTGCAAGTGAATTAACTGTTCCGACTCCTTGCCAAACGATGTCACCACAAAATCCAAATTGTTCCCAAGCGAGTAATTCTGATTCTTCTTGGGTTTGTGGAGGGCTTTCAATAAAAAATTCCCAGACATCTGGGGTTACTAAAGCAGGAATTGCCCGATATTTTTCATACCAGTGTTTGAATACCGCCACTTGCTCCTCCGGCAGAGGACATTCATTAAACCCGCCCATCGGAATCCAAGCAGCTACTTCCCATGGATTGTTTGTTGGAATTTTTGCGATTATTATTTTCTTATTTATTTCATCCTCAATTGATAGAAAATGGTGTATGGGTTCCTCTACAGAAAACTCACCGGTAATATCGTCGTCTTCCTCTAGGGGCATTACCTCATCAAGCCGTCTCTTTAACAATTCTTTTACATTAATATTTTTCGCTTTTTCAATGATTGTTTCTCGATCTTCGTTCAAGTATTCTTCCGCCTTGGAATCTACGATGTCTACCATCATTTCTGAAGGGATAATGATAAGTGGTGTATATCCCTCTTTTTTCCCCTCTATGAGGGCTTGATGATACCTTGTCATGACGCTTTTCACATCATTTTCCTCAATAATCCAACAATCGCACCCCAATTGAGCAATTATGTCCCCAATATAATCATTCTCTTCTTTTCGTTTCTTGAATTTATCAAATATAGTCACGGTTCACATCTCCTAAAGACTTGGTAAATGGAAATAGATTAGCTAATTATAAATTCAATAAAATTTAATAAATTCCTTCCATTTCAGGGTAGAACCCGTCTACTTTGATGTTTAAGAGAAAATCGAGCCACAACGTCGAAGTAGAACCCGTCTACTTTGATGTTTAAGAGAAAATCGAGCCACAACGTCGAAGTAGAACTCGTCTACTTCGAAGTTTGAGAGAAAATCGAGCCACAAAGTAGAAGTAGAACCCGTCTACTTTGATGTTTAAGTGAAAATCGAGCCACAAAGTAGAAGTAGAACCCGTCTACTTCGATGTTTAAGAGAAAAGTGAGCCACAAAGTAGAGGTAGAAGCGGTCTACGTAGGGGATTACCCGGAATTTTCAAAGAAAGTTGTAAGGAACTGTTCATTATTATTTTATAAAAGATATAGTATAATCGAATTATGGCACTTTTCGCAATTTTTTGTAGAAAAAGAGAATAATAGTATTTGATAAGCGTATTTGTACCTCTTGTTTTTCTAAAATATCCACTAGCTAATGGGGGTAGTCCTATGCGAAAAAAATATTTCCTGTTCCTGTTCGTTCTTTTCATTCTAAGCGGTTGTGGTGTAATTGGAGATCAATCTTCAAAGTATGAGATTGTTTATAATGGTGAGGTACATAATCAAAAGAAGGCAGTTGAAACAAGGGGACCAAGACCAGGTGGACCGTACACGATTGCGCTTGTCACTAAAATTGAGGGGGCCCCTTACTTCAATGCTGCGAAAATGGGTGCGCTGGAAGCTGGGGAAGATTTGGGGGTAAATGTTCTATTTAAAGGGCCTTCGACATCCAGCTGGGAAGAGCAGGAACAAATCATAGAGGAATTGATTGAACAAAAAGTTGATTGCATTGCGGTTGCTGCCAACGATCCCGAAAAATTAGGTACCGTATTGCAAAGGGCAAAAGATAATGGAATAAAAGTAATCACGTGGGATGCGGATACGAATCCGGAGTACCGAAGTTTCTATATTAATATGGTTGATCCGGAAATATATGGGCGGCATCTTTTGGATTTGCTTGCATCGGAAGTTAATGAGCAGGGAAGCTATGCGATTACGACGGGTTCGCCTACGGCAGCCAACTTAAATGATTGGATTAAGTGGATTAAAGTCCATAATGCAGAATATTATCCGAATATGAAGCTGGTTGAAATTGTACCCACAAATGAAGATAAAAACAAATCTTATTTGGCAGCAAAAAGTTTAATAGAAAAGCACCCGGATCTAAAAGGGATCATTGGCGTATCGACCCTCAATCCGCCAGGGGCTGCCTATGCTGTAAAAGATGCCGGTAAGGCAGGTAAAATAAAAGTGGTAGGGGTATCAACCCCCCAATTAATGAAAACTGCCTTAAAGGATGGATCTGCCCAAACAGCCACACTATGGAGTCCGCAGAAATTAGGGTATTTAACGGTCAGGCTGGCTAAAAATTTGCTGAACGGGGAAATGCCGCATAGCGGGCAAAGAATTCAAAAAATTGGCGTCATTGAGTTTGACAACGATGTCGTAATCATGGACCAGCCAATTGATTTTACAAAGGAAAATGTTGATCAGTATGATTTTTAAACATAGTAAACAACTAAAAATAAATAATTTAAGATTATCTACCAAATTGATTATTACGTATGTTTTGCTCACAGTTATTCCGATGGCAGTATTAGGAGCTGTCATGTATAACCAATATTCCAAGTCTATAGAGGCACAGGCCGGAGAATATATTCCACAGTTGGTAAATCAAGCTAATAATAATATAGAAAATGAGATTGGGAAAATTGAAAGCTTATCTGAACTTCTCTATAGCTCTGGGGAAGTGATGGAAGTGCTCAGGAATAATCGTGACCAAAATCAATCGGCTCTTAGGCAGGGACAGTATACAGTTCAAAGTTATTTGACGAACATTTATCTCAATTCCAATAATCCTGATATTTTGGGCGCTTTTTTAGTATCAAAGGATCGGTTGTTTGCCAGCACCCGAACCTCTTATAAGGGATTCAGCTTTAAAGACCGTTCGTATGAATTCCAAAAGGATACGCCGCAAACGGGAGGTATGGTGTTACTGCTGCCATCTCAACTAAATTTAACATTTAAAAACAATCCATCTTACTTTTTACTGGCTAAACAAATAACAGACTTTGATAATAGAAAGAATTTAGGCACCTTATATGTAGCTGTTAATGTGTCTTTTTTTGAAAAATTTCTGAAGGACTTGCAAAGGAAAGATACTACGACAATGTGGCTCATGGATTCGCAAGGGGACATCATTTATCACACAAATCATCAGGAAATCGGCAAAAAAATGGAAGCCATACATGACTATCCAATATTGAATGGCAGCTTCCGTATGAATAACAATGGTGAGAAAACCCTGATTAGTTTAGGGGAAGCAAAGGAATTTCCTTGGATACTCGTCCACAGTATTCCATTGAAAAATTTAACCGAGCAAACGGGCAGTGTTCGGAATGTCACCGTGTTGCTCGTTATTGTCGTTATTTGTATCACAACACTCATTTCTATTTTCTTAGCCTGGACCGTAACTAGACCTATTAAACAATTAAGTCGCATCATGAAAGATGTGGAAACAGGTAATTTTACCGTTGAAGTTCCGATTCATGCAGGGGATGAGGTAGGAATGCTTGCCACAAGTTTTCGTACGATGCTGACAAAAATAAGAGAGTTGATTCAAAAAAACTATCTGATTGAGATCCGCCAAAAAAATGCTGAACTATATGCACTGCAATCTCAGATTAATCCCCACTTTATGTACAACACATTAGAGACAATTGGGATGGCAGTAGAAGATGGCGAGCGGGATCAGGTCGTCCGAATGATTACTATTCTTGGAAGAATGATGAGGTTTTCGATTAGCAATAAAGACAGCCTCGTTCCTATTTCTAGTGAAGTTCAGCATATTCAAGATTACTTGACCATCCAAAAGTTCAGGTTTGAGGACCGGTTATCCTTCCAAATTCGTGAGGATGTCGATAGCAGCACGTACTATACCCCGAAATTTTTACTGCAGCCAATCATTGAAAATGCCATCAAATATGGTTTAGAGAAAAGAAAGGAAATCGTTATAGAGATTGATGTGGTGGAAGAACAAATGGCAGACGGATCGGCAGCTATTCTTTTTATTATTAGAGATAATGGACCCGGAATTGAGGAGAATACATTGGTCAAATTAAGAAACTGGCTGTCGTCTGATCCAATGAAAAGCAGGGATTCCGGATTTGGGATTATAAATGTATATGCCAGGATTGCGATGATGTTTGGAGAAACCTTCGGATTGCAGCTTACTAGTGAAGTGGACAAGGGAACGGAAGTTGTACTAAGAATTCCTAAAACTATTGAACCGTAATATACGCTAATTTCGCAAGGGGGAGCGCGCAGGTGAGAGGAATTAAAACTGTTATTGTAGATGATGAGCCAAGAATTAGGAAGGGGATTGAAAGGCTGGTTCTCTCAAATGGGGAAGAGTGGGAAGTGATCGGTGTATTTTCGGACGGGCAGGAAGCGTATGAAGCGATTGTGAATCAATTTGAAGCGATTGATTTATTAATCACGGATGTTCAAATGCCGATTATGGATGGTATCACATTGATCAAAAAATTAAACGGCGAGTCACATGATTTTTTTACCATGTTTATCAGCGGCTATGATGACTTTAAGTATTTACAAGAAGCCATCCGTGAAGGGGCAGTTGATTACATTTTAAAACCAATTGATCGAGGGAAATTTCAATTGCAATTAGATGAAGTGAAGGAAAAAATCAGGAATAAACAAAAAGAAGATGAAAGACGGAAAGAGATCGAAGAAAGGGCATTGCAGCTAACATATGCCAAACAAATTCACCATTTAAGTGAATTAACATGGAATGATGAGACAGACTTCTCGTTAATGGACTGGACGTTCCAGTTTCCAAAAGGTCATTACCAATTAATGCATATCGATATTGATCAAATGTTGGAAAAAGTAAAAGGGGTTTCGCCTTCAGCGGTGAGGGAGTTGCATCTTGCCGTTGAAAAGATGATGAACGAGCTGCTGGAGGATCGACTGGGTTATCCAGAGGTAAAACATTGGATTTGGAAAAAAGGGAATGTAAGTTTTTGGTTATTGCTGTTACATGATGAACCGGAGGGAGACGGTTCTCCTTTCTCCTATTTAGTGGAAGAGTATCTATTGAAGTTAAAAAAGGCGATTCAACGGGACTTTCCATTTACCGTGTCCATCGCATACGGAAATGAATTTGAGGACCTGTCCCTTTTGCCCGCGATGAGGGACCAATTGCTGTCATTAATGCAATTTCGCATCATTGAAGGCGGAAATAAAATCTTTCACCAAAGCACCTTGAACCAGCTTTCAAACGAAAAAACGTTAATGATGCCATCCTCCGTGTACAAATATACAGAACAGACCGTTCATGCTGTCCGTGAAAAAAACGAACGGGAAGTGATAAAGGCTATAAGCGGCTTTTTCCATGAATTGGAGACGTTGAAATCGCCGCTATTAATTCAGGAATCGATCCGATATTTATGTATTCGAATTATTAAATGCTGGATGGAAAACGATGGATTCGGAGAAGAGATTAATTTACTGATGAAGGCGATTCACTTCACAAAAAAGGCAGCTAATTTAACGCAAATAAAAGAAGGGATCAAGGATTGGGTGACAAGCCTCGTGAATAAGCTGCAAGAAATGGACTCTAGTCATTCCGACCCGATTTCTAAGGCAAAGGAATGGATCCATCAAAATCTTAGTGAAAGTATTACAATCAAAAAAGTGGCGGATCAGGTGTATTTAAACCCAACCTATTTATGCGAGTACTTTAAGACCCAGACTGGTGAAACGGTATTGAATTATGTCACGCAAACCCGATTAAAAAAGGCGATGGAACTGCTCGAAAAAACGGATCTGAAAATTTATGATGTGTCTGTCCGGGTTGGCTATCAAGATACGAAATATTTCAGCAAGCTGTTTAAACAGTGGACAAGTCAGTCTCCGTCACAATATCGGGAGAAGTACCACAACCTATCTGTATAAATAATCATTTCAATAAGATTCCCGACTAATGGGAGTCTTTTTTTTGTTCGCCACTTTTTCTGAACCTTCCGAATATTACCCCCCCAATCTGAATATCACCTCCTAGGAACAAGGACATATTCCATCTATAATTTGAATCAATAAAACTTTCGTTCCATGGGATGAAAACGCTAACAGACAATGAAAGTTGTATGTCACTAAGGGGGCTTCTGATATGTTTCAATCCAATTTAAAGGCAATAACAGTAGAATTATCTGAGGTATTTGACAAACTAGATGAAGAAAAAGCGACTGAGGTTGTTGAACTTATCCAGAACGCTCCCCGTATTTTTGCAGCCGGTGCAGGCCGATCCGGGTTAGTGATGAAAGCGTTCTCTATGAGGCTGATGCACATGGGCTTTGAAGTTCATGTGATTGGAGACGTTACCACTCCTAATGCAAGATCTGGTGACTTATTCATTTTAGGTACTGGATCCGGAGAAACCGGAAGTTTAATCACCTATGCTAATAAAGCAAAGAAATTAGGATTGAATATCATTACGCTAACTAGTTTCGTAGATTCTACTTTAGGTAATTTGGCAGATATCACTCTGCAAATACCGGCTCCAACCCCAAAGTCTGATAAAACGAGCGACATTACATCTATTCAACCAATGGGTGCCCTATTCGAACAATCGTTATTGATTTGTTTGGATGGACTTATTATGGAACTTATGGCTGTAAAAACAAAAGATGCCCATCAAATGTTTCAAAATCATGCCAATCTTGAGTGAGGCCTTATGGGCAGTTGCGATGAAAGACATCGCAGCTGAAATTATATAAAAATAAAAGCAGGAGGGGTTCAAATGAAAAAGTTTTTGTCAATCATTCTAATGGTGGTCATGATGTTCGCCATGGCAGCATGTTCCAATGAAGAAACAAGCGGAACAGGAAAAGGTTCAACAGCAAGTGGGAATGGAGATCTATTAGATCCAGCTAACTACAAATCAGATAAAGACAAATCCGAATGGACCATTGGTGTTGTGACAAAAGACAACACTGCAGCATGGTTTAAACGAATGAAGGTTGGCGTAGATAAGTACGGGAAGGATATGAATATTAAGGTCATTCAAAAAGGGCCTGCTAATGCGGATGCTGCTTCCCAAGTACAAGTCATTGATGACCTGATTGCCCAAGGTGTAGATGCCCTTGCCGTTGTACCGATTGATCCAGGTGCCATTGAAGCCTCTTTAGAAAATGCTTTATCAAAGGGGATCGTTGTTGTTACACATGAAGCTTCTAACCAAAAGAATACACTATTCGATGTTGAGGCATTTACATCCGAAGATTTTGGTGCAAAGATTATGGACTCCCTTGCAGAAGCGATGGGTAAGAAAGGGAAATATGCCGTAATGGTAGGTTATACAACAAGTACCACACATATGGAGTATGCAAACGCTCAAAAAGCCCGTCAAGAAGAAGCCTATAAGGACATGGAACTGATTAATAAGGGTGAAGTTCCAAGTGCGGAATCAGAGGAAAGTGTCGATGTAGCGTATGAAAAAGCAAAACAAATCTTAAAAGCGAACCCTGATTTGAAAGGCTTTACAGGAGTAGCATCGACTGACAGTCCAGGGATCGCGAATGCGGTCGAGGAGTTAGGTTTATCCGGAAAAGTTAGCATTGTCGGTGTAGGAACACCTAATGAATTCTCTAATTATGTAAAGGCCGGAACGATTAATAAACTATTACTATGGGATCCGGCAGATGCTGGTTATGCAATGGTTTCCGTTGCTGCCAAGATTTTGGCAGGTGAAGAAGTTGCAGAAGGCGCGGATCTAGGTGTGAAAGGGTATGAAAGTGTAAAAATCGTGAAAGGCGCGAATAACACCCTTATTGGAAATGCACCACTCGAAATTACGAAAGAAAATATTGATCAATACGATTTCTAAAAAAACAGGCCATGAAACAATGTAAATAATGAGCTATAAAGAAGTGCCGTACCCTTTGTTATTTATTTTAAGCAGGTGGATACGGTATTTCTTTATAGAAAAAGTTGCTTCTAGACATTCTACGCTTAAGGAGGGGTAATATGGCAGAAAATATCATTTCTTTAAAAGGCATTCAAAAATCCTTTGGAGGAGTTCATGCTTTAAAAGGTGTTGACCTACATATAAAGAAAGGTGAAGTACACTGCCTAGCTGGAGAAAATGGCTGCGGTAAATCTACTATTATTAAAGTGATTTCAGGTGTTCACCAGCCAGATGCAGGTGAAATCGAAATAAATGGAAACGTATTTACCAATATGACCCCGGCTGAGGCCATCAAGCAGGGCATTCAAATTATTTATCAAGATTTCTCTGTATTTCCGAACCTTTCCGTTGTCGAAAACTTAGCTTTTAATCAGGTTTTAGCAAGGAAAAAGAAATTTGTGAATCGGAAAGAGTTTAGGCGGATTGCTGAGGAAGCGGTCAGTAAAATTAACTTTGACGTTGATTTAGATGCGTTAGTCGAAACCCTTCCGGTTGCTGACAAACAATTAATCGCCATCTCTAGAGCACTGCTGGATGATTCAAAACTCATTATTATGGACGAACCGACCACCGCCTTAACAAAGAAGGAAGTCAAACGATTGTTTGCAATCATCGACAGGCTCAAAAAAGAGGGAGTCACGATTCTCTTTGTTTCACACAAATTAGATGAGGTTTTTGAGATTTGTGACAGTGTAACGATTTTAAGAAGTGGTGAAAATGTGATCTCTTGTCCTGTTACTGAGATGGATGAAGAGAAATTTAGTTATCATATGACGGGCCGTCATTTTGATGGAGAGGGATTGAGTAAAAGTACTAGTTTGGGAGAAAGGGTACTGGAAGCGAAGAATCTTTCTTCCCAAGGTTTTGAGAATGTTAGTTTCCAATTACGGAAGGGTGAAATTCTAGGAATTACTGGACAGCTTGGTTCGGGAAGGACGGAATTAACATTGGCTTTATTTGGATTACAACGGCCATATGAAGGGGAGCTTTTAGTCGAAAATAAACTGGTAGATATCCCGAATCCATCCAAAGCCCAGGAGCTTGGGATTGCATTAGTTCCGGAAGATCGATTAACAGAAGGGCTTTTTTTACCACAATCCATCAAGCAAAATATTACCGTTACCAAATTAGAGAATCTATCAAATTCTCTTGGTGTAATTAATCGCCAAGCATTTAATGAAGAGTCAAAGAAAGGGGTAAAGGATCTTGGCGTCGCAACCAAAAATGATGAGTTTCCAGTCTCCACCTTATCAGGCGGAAACCAGCAGAAAGTGGTGTTAGCGCGCTGGATTGCTGTCGGCCCTAAAGTATTGATCTTGAATGGTCCCACGGTAGGCGTCGATATCGGGGCTAAGTATGACATACATAAATTGTTACGTAAATTAGCCAATGAAGGAATGGGAATTATCGTCGCATCTGATGATATATCTGAAATTCTTACGACGTGTGACCGCGTCATTGCGATGCAAAATGGAACCATAACAGGTGAAATTGCCGGTGAAGAATTAAATGCTGATGTACTATCTGCATATATTTAGTGAACAAGGGGTGTGAATCATGAGTATGTTTTCCAGCAAGAACCTGAAAAAGACTGCAACAAGACCTGAATTCTATGTTTTCCTCATAATTATTTTGCTGAGCATGATGATCCAAGCTAAATCGGGCCTTTTCTTTTCAAATAATAATATCGTCGATCTCTTGCGTTCCATGACCGTTCCATTAATTTATGCAATTTGTGCCTATCTGGGCTTTATTAGCACGGGTCCGGACGTCTCCTTTCCTTTAATTGCTGCCCTGAGTGGATACTTAGCCACTGAGTTTGTGTTCCAAACGGGTTATAGCGGTCCAATCGTTGTGGTATTCCTGGTAGCCATCTTTTTTGGCTTATTGATGGGTGCCATTAACGGATTTATTATCGCAAAATATAATTTTCCAAGTTTGATTGTTACCTTAGGGACCACATCCATTTTTAGCGGCATATTATTAGGCGTTTTTGAAGCGGGACGGATTAAACTGCCAAGCTCGATGACTGAATTCGGACAACAATCGCTCATCACCGTTACAAATGCAAAAACGGGTTTAGGATCCTCCCTGCCGGTAACGTTTCTTATTGCTGTTGGATTGTACCTGATTACGTATCTCATTCTAAACTTTACGATGGCTGGACGCGGTGTATTTGCCGTGGGTGGGGATGCAACGTCTGCGGAAAGGGCCGGATTTAATGTGAAGCGGACCCGTTTCGGTGTGTTTACGATTAGCGGCGGGCTCGCAGCGATTGCAGGTGTCTGCTACTCCGTTGAATCTACCTATTTTTTACCTACTGAGTTTGCTGGGAAAGAAATGATCGTTATTGCAGCGGTAATCCTTGGCGGTACCCGATTAATGGGTGGGGTAGGAACACTGACCGGTTGTGTGTTAGGAACTTTATTGCTGACGATTGTAACGAATAGTTTAATTCTCATTGGTGTACCTATTTATTGGCAAAAATTTATCATCGGCGCCATTATTATTATCGGTACAGCTATTTCAGTCATTCAGGTCTATAACCTGAAGGGTTTCAAAGGAACAAGGCGGAAGAAGATGGAGGTAGCTTAACATGAACAGTGAATTAAACAGGACACCTTATCTGAAAAAAAGAGTACCATTTAAGCTTAATGGTTTGGATGGAAATATTTTGAGATTAGTAACGATTATGCTTGCTATTTTTGTCCTTGCTAGTGTAACGAAACCTGCCAGTTTTCTCTCTTTAGCTAACTTCCTGTCAATGGAAAAACAGCTGGTTGAATATGGGTTGATGGCCATCGGTGTAAGTATTGCGATGATTGCCGGAGGAATTGATTTATCTGTTGTTTATATCGCGAATCTCAGTGCCATCATATCGGGAATGTTTATGCAAAAGTTCGCATTGATGGCAACAGGGCCAGAACAGGTTCTGTTTATCACACTGGCAATTTTGCTGGGCATCCTAACGGGCATTCTATGCGGTGCATTTAATGGATTCTTAATCGCCCGTCTTCGTATACCGGCGATGTTAGCGACATTGGGAACGATGCAATTATATATGGGGATTGCGATTGTTATTACTAAAGGAGGGATTGTCAGCGGCTTGCCAAGACCATTTACTCTGTTAGGGTCGACAATCATATTTGGAATCTTCCCTCTATCCTTTGTTATTTATATTTTAGCTGTCATAGTTGTGGCTTATGTGATCGCCAAAACAAAATTCGGAACGCGCGTTTATTTACTAGGAACCAATAGCAAAGCAGCTAAGTTTGCTGGAATCAAGAATCATAACATTATCGTGAAAGCGTATATGCTGTCAGGGGTATTAGGAGCAACTGCTGGATTATTAAGTTTGGCAAGAATCAATTCGGCAAAGGCAGACTTCGGATCTAGTTTTGTCATGTTGACGATTTTGATTGCCGTGTTAGGCGGCGTGAATCCCGACGGTGGGAAAGGAAAGATATACGGTATTTTTCTAGCTACCGTCATTGTCCAACTGATTTCTTCCTATTTAAATATGTTCCCGCAAATCAGCAATTTCTATCGAGATATGATTTTTGGTATTGCGCTGATTGCTATTTTAATTGTCAACTTTGTGTTGGATAAGAAGAAAGAAGCAAAGTTAATCAGAATGAGTCAATAGGGGTGTGTTGACCGGTATGAAACAAGCGAACATTCTTGTCGTCGGAAGTATCAACATGGACTTGATCGTTTATGGTGTTCCGAAAATACCCAAGTTTGGGGAATCCATTGCGTGCAGCCGTTATAACTACGCAACAGGCGGTAAGGGCGCGAATCAAGCCTATGCCGCGGCATTGCAAGGTGCAAACGTAAGCATGGTGGGCAGAATTGGTGATGATCACAATGGGCATACGATTCAAACGGAATTAAATAGAGTTGGGATCGATACAACGTTTGTTGTCACGGATCAAGAGTCGCAAACGGGAATTGCACCGATTATGGTGGATGACGAAGGCAAATACTTTTCGTTAACGGTGCTTGGGGCCAATAACCATTTGCATGCAGATGATGTGATGAAAGCAATCGCTGCAAATGACTATGATATGGTGTTAATGCAATTAGAAATGCCGTTAGAAACCGTTTATCGAACGTATGAAATGGCTAAAGAGAATAATATTCCGGTTTTCCTAGATGCGGGTCCTGCGATGAATATCCCGTTGGATCGCTTAAAAGGGATTTATATCATTTCACCAAATGAGGCAGAAACGGAAGCCTTAACAGGGATTTCGATTGATAGTGAAGAACAAGCACTTCAAGCAGCTCAGCAGCTTTATGAGAGAGTCACTCCAACGTTTGTTATTTTAAAAATGGGAAGCAGGGGGGCTTATGTATACGATGGCGCAGTGGGTAAAATGTATCCCCCGTTTAAAGTGGATGCAGTTGACTCTACTGGAGCTGGGGACACTTTTAATGCGTCATTAGCAATCAAACTATGTCAGGGATATCCACTGGAAACGGGTATTCAATTTGCCCAGGCAGCTGCAGCCATTTGCGTCTCCCGTAATGGAGCCCAAAGCTCTATCCCTGATACGGAAGAAGTTGAGGCATTTTTACAGGCAAATAATAATAGCGTTAATTTAAATTGATTGATTTTTCGAAAAATATCCTGGAGGTATTGGTATGGAAAGGAAGATGGCACCATCTTTAATGTGCATCGATTTAATGAACATTGAGCACGATCTGCGCATATTGGAAAAGGCGAAAGTAGATTATCTCCATGTAGATATTATGGATAACCACTTTGTTCCTAATATTACGCTTAGTTTTGACTTTATAAATGAACTTAGGAAAGTGACTGCGATTCCGTTAGATATTCATTTAATGATCAATAATCCTGAGAACAGCTTTCATTATCTTACGAATTGCAGCCCGGAGGATATCATTTGCATTCATTATGAAGCAACACCGCATGTGCATCGAGCACTGGGAATGATAAAGGATATAGGTGCAAAGGTTGGTATTGCGTTAAATCCAGGGACACCCATTGGCGTGATTGAAGATTTGTTACCTGATTTGGATATGGTTCTGATTATGACAGTTGATCCGGGATTTGCTGGACAGAAATTAATTCCCAGCACGCTAGATAAAATTGCCAGACTTCGCAATATGTTGGACGAAAGCGGTTATCAACATATATTAATCGAAGTTGACGGGAATGTGAGCTTTGAAAATGCCAAGCTTATGCATGAAAAAGGGGCAAATATTTACGTCGGGGGATCTTCGAGCATTTTTCACAAGGAATCTTCGATTATAGAAAACTGCCATAAATTTAGGGAAATCATCTATTCATGAGGGGGTAGCGATGAAATTACAACTTGCATTAGATACATGTGATACAAAAGAGGCTTTAGCGATTCTTCATGATGTAGCAGAGTATATTGACGTGATCGAAGTGGGTACCCCGATGATCATTGATTATGGAATGGAACCTGTCAGGGTCATTTCACAGGAATTTCCCACTAAATCAGTATTAGCTGATACGAAAATTATGGACGCAGGTGAATTTGAAGCGGAAATCGCCTTTAAGGCGGGTGCACAAATCGTAACCGTTATGGGAATTACCCATGATGAAACGATTAAAGGGGCTGTCAGGGCTGCCAAAAATCGGAACGGAAAGATACTTGCTGATATGATGTGTGTCCAGAATGTAGAAGAAAGAGCGAAAGAATTGCTCGAGCTTGGTGTTGATTATATTTGTGTCCATACTGCCTTCGATGTACAAGATACACAAAGTCCGTTCGATACCTTATCAAGAGTTCAGAGAACGGTTGGATCCCAGTATACTGCGATAGCGGGAGGAATCACGATTCATTCCGTCGATAAGGTTGTCCCGTTTCAACCTGAAATTGTAATTGTAGGCAACGGGATAACTGGCCAGGATGATCGTAAGGAAAGTGCGAAACGTATCAAGCAATTGCTAGATTTATAGAATGCGAGGGTGGGGAGTCATTTGGTAAATGTGCAGATGTACGAGGAAAAAAGTGAGATTGCCCTTAATGAATGTATGCAGGCTTTAAAATCCATCGATTCTGAAAGCGTTGTCCAGTATATCACGATGATTGAACAGGCGGAAAAGGTTTTCTTTATTGGTGTTGGCCGTGTTTTACTCTCGTTAAAATCAATTTGTAAGCGATATGCCCATATCGGCATTCATTCTGTCATTGTTGGGGACATAACCGAGCCGGCGATCACGGCCAAAGATATTTTAGTCGTTGGATCTGGCAGCGGGAACACTTTAATCCCTGTAGAAATTGCTAAGAAGGCAAAGAAAATTGGCGCAACCGTCATTCATATTGGGAGCAACCCAAAGGGGAGTATAAAGGAATATACAGATTTTTTCCTGAGGATTCCTGTGGCGAGTAAACTGAAAAATTCAGACGAGGTTCAATCCAAGCAGCCGATGACTTCTTTGTTTGAGCAAACGCTTTTACTTTTTGGCGATATTACTGCCGCGATGATGATAGAAGATAAACAACTTGTACTTGACGATTTATGGCAATGCCATGCGAATCTAGAATAAACCTAATCGATTTTATTTTTCAAAAGGAGAAGAAAATGAAACCACAATTTTCAGCCTCACTAATGTGTATGGATTTTTTACATGTGAAGGAACAGATAGAGATATTAAATCAAAATGTAGAGTATTTTCATATTGATATAATTGATGGGCATTACAGCAAAAACCTTTCTTTGTCACCCGATCTTATACAAGCTTTTTCTAAAGTGGTAAAAAAGCCGATGGACGCTCACTTAGCCACAACTCATCCTGAACACTGGATTCAACCTTGTGCAAGGGCAGGTGCAACCTATATTTCACCTCATGCGGAAACAATTAGTAATGACGCCTTCCGTATATTTAATATGATTGAAAATGAGGGCTGTAAGGTTGGAGTTGTATTAAATCCAGCAACACCAATAAGTTTTGTTGAAACCTATTTAGGCAGGGTTGAGTTATTAACGATTCTAACCGTTGATCCTGGATTTGCTGGGCAGCCCTTCATCAATGAAATGCTCGATAAGATAAAAGCTGCAGCAAGATTAAGAGAAGAGAACGGATATACCTATAAAATTCAGGTAGATGGAGCTGTTAATAAAGGAACATTTAAACGGTTAAAAGATGCAGGAGCAGATATTTTTGTCCTTGGATCCTCTGGATTGTTCAATTTGGACGACGATTTATTGAAAGCGTGTAGCCAAGCTTATGAAAATTTTTATGAGGTTACGAAATAAGAATATCCAATGGTAGTTGTAAAAGGAGAATTTAAAATGGAATTAATGTTTGACACGGCAAATTTACATGATATTGAATATTATTCGAAAATTTTTCCTATAAAAGGTGTAACCTGGAATCCAAGTATCCTGAAAAAGGAAGGTCGCTTAGACGTATTTAATCATCTGAAGAACATCAGAAACATCGTTGGAACTGATTGTTCCTTACATGTCCAAGTTACAACTGACTCAAGTGAGAAAATGGTGAAAGAAGCATACACAATCGCGGAAAGACTTGGTAAGGATATTTACATTAAAGTTCCAGTTAATGAGGAAGGACTAAAAACGATACGAATTCTTAAAAGGGAACAATTTAAAATTACAGCAACAGCGATTTACACCATGGCTCAAGGTGATTTTGCAATTATGGCTGGATCAGATTACATAGCTCCATATTTTAACAGAATGGAAAATATTAACATTAACCCAACTTCCGTTATTAACCATTTTAGTAACCTAATCAAGGAATACAATATGGAAACAAAGATATTAGCTGCTAGTTTTAAGAATATTGGACAAGTAATGAGAGCGTATGAGAGTGGTGCACATTGTGCGACCGTTGATCCTAGCTTGCTTAGTCATTCGTTGAAAATGCCTGCTATTGAAGAGGCCGTTAGTAATTTTAAAAGTGATTGGGAAGAAGTGTATGGTAATGGCGTAACTTTACAAGATCTGTAAATATCATCTGATATCACATGAAAGGGGAGTGATTACGAATGTTTTCAAAAATAATAGATTCGGTTAATGATACACTCATTAAAGAATCAGAATCAATTGAAGAAATAAAAGATAACTTGGATGAAGAACAGATTAATAAAGTTGTTGAACTAATAATGGATTGTAAAGGGAAGATTATTACAACCGGTTGTGGAACTTCTGCAGCAGCGGCTAAAAAAATTGCACATACTCTCAGTTGCATAGAATGCCCTGCACTATTTTTATCACCTTCAAATGCAGTCCACGGTGGGTTAGGAGTAGTGCAAAGTCAGGATATTGTTATTGTATTCTCTAAAGGTGGGGAAACTCAAGAAATTAATAATATCATTCCTAGCTGCAAAGTTAAAGGTGCAACAATTATTGCTGTTACCGAATCAGAAAATTCATATATCGCACATGAAGCTAATGCACTTTTAAAAATAAAAATTAGTAAAGAACCCGATGATTTTAATATGCTGGCTACATCTAGTATTTTAGCAACAATTGCCGTTTTTGATGCAATTTGTATTGCTATCACTAGATTTAGAGGCTTTACGAAAGAAGAATTTGCTGTCATTCATCCAGGTGGAAAAGTTGGAAATAGTTTAAAGAGGCTATAGAAGACATTTAAGAAATTTAACAGTAACGGAGAAATATTGCTGGAGGTATGATGCATGTCAAAGTATACGATTGGAATTGATTTTGGTACGTTGTCTGGGCGTGCGATTCTTGTTGATGTGAGTACGGGAGAAGAATTAGCCACGAGTACATTAGAATATAAGCATGGGGTTATGGAGTATTCTTTACCAAGTGGAAAGACACTTCTTCCGGATTGGGCCTTACAGCATCCGCAAGACTATCTGGATGTACTTTCGACAACTATACCAAATGTGATCGAAGAAGCCAGTGTGTCTCCTGATGATATTATCGGAATTGGCATTGATTTTACAGCCTGCACAATCATTCCAATTAAATCAGATGGAACGCCGCTTTGCTTTTTGGATGAATATAAAGAGGAACCACATGCATATGTGAAACTATGGAAACACCATGCAGCACAGGATAAGGCAGATCAATTAAATGAGATCGCTGTGAAAATGGATAATCAAAAATGGCTGAATCGCTATGGGGGTAAAATTTCCTCCGAATGGTTAATTCCGAAGGTGTGGCAAATTTTGGATGAGGCACCATGCATCTATGAAGAAGCGGATTATTTTATTGAAGCAGCAGACTGGGTAGTTTGGCAGCTAACAGGTAACCATACACGTAATGCATGTACTGCAGGTTATAAGGCCATTTGGCATAAACAAGATGGCTATCCACAGCGGGAATTCTTTAAGGAACTTGATCCCCGTTTAGAAAATGTGGTGGAAGAAAAGCTTAATATTCCAGTTACCCCAATTGGAGAAAAAGCAGGGGAAATCACCGGGAGGGCAGCCGGCATGACCGGATTAAGGGTCGGCACCTCAGTAGCAATCGGACATGCGGATGCCCATGTATGCTTCCCTGCACTGAAAGTGGATGGCCCAGGAAAAATGCTTAATATCATTGGAACCTCCAGCTGTCATTTAATCCTTAGCGAGAAAGAGCAGTCCGTACCGGGTATTTGCGGAGTGGTAGAAGATGGTATCGTTCCAGGTTTTTTTGGCTATGAAGCCGGTCAAAATTGTGTTGGAGATACGTTTGGCTGGTTTGTCGATAACTGCGTCAGTGCAGAGTATACGAAACTTGCTGAACATGAAGGAATAGGTATACATGACTATTTGACAAAAAAGGCCCAACAGTTACGTGCCGGTGAAAATGGATTAGTCGCACTAGACTGGTGGAATGGCAACCGTTCCACTTTGGTCGATGTGGACTTAACTGGCTTGATTGTGGGATTAACACTTCAAACAAAGCCGGAAGAAATTTATCGCGCATTAATCGAATCAGCTGCTTATGGCACGAGGAAAATAGTGGAAACCTTTAGGAATCATGGCGTACCCGTCAATGAATTTTTTGCAGCTGGAGGAATCGCCCGAAAGAACGCCTTAATGATGCAAATTTATGCGGATGTCCTTGATATGCCAGTGAAAATCGGTGGATCCTCCCAAGCTCCCGCTCTAGCCAGCGCCATCTTTGGAGCCGTTGCGGCCGGTTCAGCACTAGGCGGTTATGACGACGTCTTTGAAGCAGGCCAAGTAATGGGGAAATTGGATGACAAAGTGTACTACCCCATCCCCGAAAATGTAGAAATATACAATCATTTGTACCGTGAATACGCAGCATTATATGACCACTTCGGAATATATACAAAAGAGTCCATGAAGCGAATAAAGGCTATTAGAAAAGAACAGAGTGTGTAAACTGAGGCCAGGGGACGGACGTTCTCTTGGTTTTACAGTTCGGCTGGCTTTTTTCATTTGGCTTAGTGCTTGCACTGTAAAAAGAAACGGTATCTAATGCGCGCCGACAATCGATTTTTTCCTTTGCTTTAAGTATTACCTTCGTTTTCCCTTTCAATTGAAACAATACAGGGGTCAGTCTCGCTACATTCGGTAGCGGAACTGACCCCTGTGGATTAATCTATTTATTTGAACAAATTAATTGTTGCAATAATAATTGGCATGCCGAATACGTCAATTAGGAAGGCGCCTACGATTGGGACAACTAGGAATGCTTTTCGTGAAGGGCCAAATCGGGCGGTTACGGCAAACATATTGGCCATTGCATTTGGTGTAGCACCAAGGCCGTGGCCGGTAAATCCTGCTACCATTACAGCAGCATCATAATCTTTACCGAGTAATCGGAATAAAACGAACGTACCGAATAGGACAATAAAAATAACTTGTACAAAGACAATAACTAACATCGGCAGCGCGAGATCTGCGACTTCCCAAAGTTTGATACTCATAAGTGCCATCGATAGGAAAATGCCCAGTGTAACGTCGCCAATCAGGTTGATGCTTTTCATGTCGATCGCTTTTGGGTTTAGCTTGTCCACGATGTTGCGGACGATGACTGCCACAAACATGGCACCGACATAACTTGGAAGGACAATGCTGGTGGCTGATGAGAACAATTCACCTAAATACGTGCCTAATGCCATACAGAAGGTAATCATAAGAACTTGAACGAAAAAAGTATTTGTCGTAATCGGTTCGTCCTTTTCTTCTGGGCCGGCAGTGACTTCTTCCGTTTCAGTCGGTTTAAGATTGTATTTGCCAACTAAATATTTGACAATCGGTCCGCCGACAAGGCCGCCGGCAACGAGGCCAAAGGTAGCAGCAGCAATTCCAATCGATAATGCTGAATGAATCCCCATATCTTCAAGAGTTTGGCCAAATGCTCCAGCGGCACCATGTCCGCCTTCCATTGAAACCGCTCCGGCCATCATTCCAATCAGTGGATGAATGCCGAACAATGAGGCAAGCGAGACACCAATCACGTTTTGCATGAGGGCAAGGAATCCGCAGGCAATCCAGTAAATCACGAGCAATTTTCCACCGAGCTTGACGAGTCTAAAGCTGGCTCCCAAGCCGATTGTGGTGAAGAACGTGAGCATGAATAGGCTTTGCAGTGAGGTATCTAAGGTAATGTTTAGAAGGCCGGTTGCTTTTAGAACTGTTGCGATGGTGGCAAACAATAGTCCTCCGACAACGGGTGCCGGAATGCAAAATTTTTGCAGAAAGCCCGCTTTGTTTACAAGGAATGTTCCTAATACATATAATGCGACGGCTAAAAAAATTGTGGTTACTTGATTAAGTTCTAGTGTCATCGTGATGTCCTCCTAAAAATGCCATAATAGCTTCGTTTGTTAAATATGCACCTAGCTTAACGGTTCTTCCATTCTCATCAAGAGAAGGATTCACTTCACAAATATCGAAGGAAAGTGTTTTTTGATGTGATGCAACAGTACGGATCAAGGTACGGACAGCCATTGGTGTTAAACCAAATGGAGAGGGGGCGCTGACTCCAGGTGCAAAGGCTGCATTTAAGACATCCGTACAAAGGGTCAGCAGGATATAATCGTGTTTTTGGATGAATTCGTTTATTTTAGAAATGATCATATCCATCTGGCCATCGTGCATATCTTCTTCATAAATATAGCAGGCGCCGAGGTTGTCCGCTGTATCGAATAGTTCTTGTGTATTCCCAAAACGCTGGATTCCCAGCACGAAATAGTCGCTATTTGAATCCTGTTCTAAGATTTGCTTAAACATGGTTCCTGACGAAGGATGTTCTTCATAGGAACGCAGATCGAAATGGGCATCTATATTAATGATTCCCAGTGAAGCGTCTTTACCAATATGTTTCCGGACCCCTAAATAATGTCCGTACAATGTTTCATGGCCGCCGCCCAAAATAATCGGGGTAGCAGCATTTGAAAGGATATTGAAAACAGTGTTACCCAAGGCTTTCTGTGCTTCTTCGAGCTGATTGTTTTCGCAGCTGACATTCCCTGCATCAATCAAGCGAGTTCCTTCCTGCAGTTTCCAAGGGAGACTTGCGAGCGCTTGCCTTATAGCGTTTGGAGCTTTTGCAGCACCTAATCGCCCTTGATTGCGCCGCACTCCTTCCTCACATTCGAATCCAATTATGGCACAGGTCTTCTTATTGAAAGGGCTTAATTTTTTCCAGTCAATCAATTCTACGATTTGATGGTAGCGGAAACTGCTTCTTCTTTCTGTATGGTCCGTTCGTCCGGACCATAAATCTGGTGAACTATTATGTCGCACGCTCTCGCATCCTTTCTGAATCTTCATACTTCAATATTATAATGACATACTTATAATTTCTAATATATAATTTTAATATATTTATAGTTTGAAGTTATAAATAAGAAGGGGAGATTGTGTTGGATTTAAAAACCTTAAATTATTTTGTAACTGTTTCTGATCAGTTGAGTTACTCAAAAGCCGCGCAGTTGCTGCATATTTCACAACCTTCTTTAAGCAATGCTATAAAAAATTTAGAGCATGAAGTCGGCTCCCCGCTGTTAGAAAGAAGTACAAGAAAAATTCAATTGACGGACGCTGGAAAAATTTTATATAAAAAATCGGTCCAGCTTATTTCCCAGATGGACATCTTGAAAAAGGAGATGGGAGAGGTAAAGCTGGTTGGCAGCGGTGTACTTCATATTGGGATGATTGAGTCCGTCAAGCATTGGATTCCAAAAGTACTCAGCGAGTACCAAGTTCGTTTTCCTTCTATAAAAATTAAGCTGATGGAAGTGTTGAGCGGAAAAGATGTGAATGATTCCTTGAGGAATTATTCTTCTCATGTCATTATTACAAACCAGTATGTTTTTGAAGAAGATATTGAATCGAAGCCGTTGTATCATGAAAGATTGGTGCTGGTTTTGCCAAAGGATCACCCGTTGTCTCAAAAGGAATCGATTGAAATCAAAGAGTTGGAAAGAGAGCCATTTATTATTTGTACGGAAGGATTTCAGACGAGGGAAGATATTCTAGAAGCGTTTCAACACGAACAGGCGACGCCTAATCTTAAATATGAAATTGAACGGTTTGAGACTGCCATTACATTGGTAAGAGAAAACCTCGGGATTACGATTATCCCTGAAAATTATTTACGTGGACCAAAGGATGAGTCTGTTGTCTGGAGAACGCTTGATTCTCCCTCTCTTGAAAGAACCGTTTATTTAACTTACTTGAAAAATCGCTTTCTTGCCCCTTCGATTCAGGTTTTTATAGAGGATATTCTGTGGAGGTTTGGCTAAGACCAAGGGGACAGACGGTTCTGCTGGCTTTTTGAACAAGGAAAAGTGAATGAAAGAGATCATGGGAAGAACGAAATTGAACCGCGATGGCTCTTTAGCGACTCTTCTTTATTCTAGAAAACAGAAAAAAACGAAAAGTATGCTCTTTCGTGGTATTGTTTAATCGCCAAACCAAACAAACCATAGAAAGACATACTTTTTTATATGACGATTCTATCATGGATAATAGTAAAATTGTCGATTTTTGTCGAAAAATATTGTTTTAATGTATTCGCTTTCAGTTGTTAAAATTAGATAATCTTTAGACTATTTAAAATGTTTAATTTAATAGGTTATCTTTGGAAGGGGTTTTTTGCTCTCAAATAATCAAATGGAGGGGGATATCCATGTGTAAAATACGAACAAAGAACATAAGGTTGAAAAAGGGGCTAGAATCGCAGGTTAAAACGGCACGGCTAAGTATCGAAATTCCGGAAAATGTTAAAAATGATTTTCGGGAAGCTGTAGAAAGAAATGGGAAGACCATGAAAGATGTTTTAAAGCTGTATATGCAAAAATATATATGGAAACAAGGGGAATTACAGAGAAATCGGGAAAAACGACGTCAAAGTTTAGGATAATACGTGATGAACAGTATATAGAAGAAACAGGGGCCCTCTTGTACTGCTTTATCCTTACACAAAGTGAAAAAGTAGTTCTTCAAAAAAAATTAGCCATGGTTGTGGAATTGACCATGGCTTGATGAAGGATGTTAAAGACAAAACGCCCCGAGCAAGAGGAGAAAATGTCCTTAAAAAGCGGTCTTAAGGACAAAACAATCTAGAAAAGAGGAGGAAATGTCTTTAATAAGGCTTCTTAAAGACAAAACGCCCCGATCAAGAGGAGAAAATGTCTTTAATAAGGCTTCTTAAGGACAAACCCCACTTCGAAACGATGAAAAATGTCTTTAAGGATTCAGGTACCTTGTCACGCCCCGGTGTTGGGTAATTTTCTTCATTAGAAAGCGCCGCTAAGGCAATAATCCGGAATCAGACTACCAGAGACAGATCAATTGAAAATTTACGATAAATTATATAATGTGTTTATCGGGTTGTATCCGTCATTAAAATCATTTTTTGCTATTAGTGCCGGGCAAGGCTCGAAAGGTGGAGAATCAGTTGAAAAGTAAGGTGTATATAACAAGAAAGCTGCCTGCGGAAATCGTTGATAAACTTTCAAGCCATTTTTATGTGAGAATGTGGCAAGAGGAAGATGTTCCTGTTCCAAGGGATGTTTTACTAAAAGAGATTGAGGATGTGGATGGACTTTTTTGTTTATTAACGGAGACGATTGATGAAGAGGTTTTAACGAAAGCGCCTTCTTTAAAGGTGATTAGTACATTAGCGGTTGGCTATAACCATATTGATATTCAAGCGGCTGCCAGGAAAGGGATTGTCGTCACTAATACCCCTGGTGTATTGACGGAAACGACAGCAGATTTAACCTTTACGCTGTTAATGGCTGCCGCACGAAGGGTCGTCGAATCCTCTGACTATTTGCGTAATGGTGACTGGAAGACATGGTCCCCGATGCAGCTGACGGGTCAGGATATTTATGGCGCCACCATCGGGATCATCGGTTTAGGGCGAATTGGCGAAGCGCTGGTCAAGCGGGCAAAGGGCTTCGATATGAATGTTCTCTATTATAATCGGACGCGAAAGCCGGAAAAGGAACAAGAGCTGGGAATTCATTACGCCACACTAGCGGAGTTATTACAGCAGTCTGACTATGTTTGCCTCCTTCTTCCATATAGCACTGAGGTTCATCACCTCATTGGTGAAAAAGAATTAGCCCTGATGAAACGAAATGCCATTTTAGTCAACACGGCCAGAGGCGGCATAGTGGATGAGGTTGCATTGTACCATGCATTGAAGGACGGGCAAATTTGGGCCGCGGGACTTGATGTATTTGAACAAGAGCCGGTGCCTGTTGACCATCCACTATTAACGTTACCAAACGTTGTCACCTTGCCACACATCGGAAGTGCTAGTATCCAAACAAGAACGAACATGGCAAATCTAGCAGCCGATAACCTAGTGAGTGTCCTCAATGGCAATAAGCCGCTTACACCGGTAATCAGCAAATAGATAGACATAGAAAGACCATGGGGACGCTTCTGTTGACTTTTTTTCCAGGACGTTTTCCGTTCCGACACCGACCGCTATGGGGTCCTCTCCTTCAGAACGCATTTTTCATTTGGGTGAAAAAGCCAATTACAACAAATGTGTGTAAGAACATATAGATATAAAAAGGGCCTTAACTATTTTGAAGGTCTTTTTTAGTGAAATGGAGAGAAGGAAAATGAATGCCAAGCGGAACGTTTCAAGTTGAGGTAGGCTTACCAATTAATGAGGTGTGGGATTTTGTAAGGGACATGGATCACTGGGCACCACTTATTCCTGGATATATTCATCATCAGAAATTTACTAACCGCCAGTCTACCTGGGAATTCTATAGTAAAATGGGGCCGATAAAGAAAAAGGTTAATCTGATGATCACGATAAAAGAATGGATTGAACCGACCAGGGTTACGTTTGATCTAAAAGGACTAAATGAGAACCTTTCAGGCAGTGGATATTTTCTGGCAGAGCCGTTGGATAATAATAAAACACGGATAACAGGCTTTCTTGATATGACTGCCGGCGGTGCAATGGGGCCAATGATTAATGCAGTTTTAAAATCGGTTATCCCTAAAATAACCGAAGAAATGGGTATTGCCATCGCCAAAAAATTAAATCAGTGACAAAGGAAAGCCAGTGGGACGGACGGTTTTTCTAGCGTTTTTAAGTGAAGCATGATAACCGTCCCTATGGCCCTTCCTATGGCCCTTTTAAACAGCCCCACGTAATTCCTTTTTGTAGTGTTTTAACTGTTTTTTCTTTAAAGATTTAGATTGAATTAAATCGTTTTTGCATTTTTTATGAATGGTTTTTAGATATTCTTTGTTCTTGTGATCTTTACAATAAGGGATAAACAAATTTGATACGAAGAATAATACGATTTGCTCTATTTCCAACAATGTTGTTTTACCATTTTTCTGTTTATAAGTCATTTCACAATCATGAATGACCATACTGCTATCGTTGCTTATCCATCCTAATTGATATTCAAATAGGGAAAACTTGGCTTTATGTAAGCCGGTGTCCAAGGGAGGCAACCTATAAAATTTCTGTTCCATGTGGTTATTTAGATGTTGGATCAGGTTTTCAACCCGGGGTCTATTGAATTTCTCACGATGAATCAGGCGTTCCGAGTTCATTCTTTCCCGTGATAAAAACGTTCTACCCTTTCTCAAAAAATCACTTTCATCAACGGCATGAAGATATTCTTGATATAATTCCCCCATATCCCGTAAATGGATCACATTGATTATTTTGTCCATTAAGATTCTAAATTGCTGCAATGGCAAGTACTCTTTGCCAGGAGTAGGATGAACACAGAATTCAACTTCTGTAACAATACGCTTAAACCTTTCAACAATATCTAGGTCAATTTTGCTCCTCGGCTTTATGTGCAGGATTGTTTCATTCAACACGTTTGTAAAGCGCTTCGTTTGTAATTTGTTCATTTTTCATCCATCCTCCTTTATTTTAAATAATATTCCTCCAATGCTGCCTCTTCTGCCGCCTCAACCGCCTTCACCACTACATTTGGGTAATAGGATAAAATACATTTGACTATTTCTTTCACATTCATTTCCAATGAGTCGGAAATGCCCTTTAGTTTTTCATAATGCTTTTCTTTGATTTTAAAGCTATATGTTCTCAACTCAGTATCTTCGACATATCTTATTTGGCTCGATCTTTTGATATGGTGTTTCTTCTCATAATCTTTTAATGCCAGTTTAATGGATTTGTTTACCAATTTTTTTACGGTTATATCAATTTCGGATGCAAGATCTTGTAAGGTAGTATACTCACTTTCAAAAAGGGCTAATTTGACCGACCATTCTTTTTTGATTTCTTTCATCAAAACATCGCTCCTTAAAAAACTTGTATCCATATACTACCTTGTAATGGCGCAAAAAGTCAACTATAAAATAACTAATTATCTTATTTAAGGGGATTAATAGTCCCCTTTGGAGAAATACCTATTGTGTAAGCAACAAGATTTTCATTCCGATTCCTGGGGACAAATCAGTTGTCATTGGTGTAACATTGTAGTGGTACCACTGGCCCGCCCCGATATTTGTCGGAAAATTAAGCTATGATTAACCATCAGGAGGTTAGAAAGTATGAGCATTGGTTATTTTAACGGAGAATATATCCAACTGGATCAACCAGTCGTTCCAATTGATGAAAGGGGACATCAATTTGGCGATGGTGTGTATGAGGTAATCCGCGTGTATAATGGAAAACCTTTTATGCTGGACGAACATTTGCAGCGGCTAATCACAAGTGCAGGGGCCATTAAATTACAAATGGAAAAATCTCCGGAAGAGTTTAAAGCCCTGATTTTGGAATGCGTCCAAAAATCGAACTTACTAGATTGTGATGTGTATTTACAAATTACCAGAGGAATTGCCGTACGAAAGCATCTTTTTCCACAAGCGCCTTTGTCCGTTTCCATGACCGTCAGGCCGGCAAGAATGATTGAAAAATCTTTAAGAGAAAACGGTGTGACGGCGATTTTCCATGCAGATGAGCGGTGGGCTAATTGTTATATTAAATCGTTAAATCTTCTGCCCAATATTTTGGCAAAGCAAACTGCGCATGAACGCGGCTGCTTTGAAGCGATCCTCGTAAAAGATGGCTATGTCACCGAAGGAACGAGCTCGAATGTGTATATGATTAAAGACGGGGCAGTCTACACAACCCCGCTATCGAAGCAGATTTTATCGGGGATCACACGGATGGCCGTTGAAAAAGTTACGCACTCTTTAGGAATACCTTTCATTGAAAAAATGTTCACACCAGATGACTTACTGGCAGCTAATGAAGTGTTTATCACAAGTACTTCATCGGAAATTTTACCGATTGTGAAAGTGGATGACAAGGACATCAACGATGGAAAGCCTGGAGATTTAACGTTGAGGATGTATCAGGAATTTCAAAAATTGATTGGAGAAAATAAGTAGTTTAGGTTTGGGCAAAAACCTGCTCTTAGGAGGAATTGTTTTGGAGAATCATGAGCCTAAGAAAGTGAGGGAACGGGGGATTGTCATCGGACGGCTCCCTGTCGGTCAGAAAAATTGTATTACGGATGTTATGGGCGTTCAGGTTGGCCATGTTACCCTTGATTACCCTTTAGAAAACTTGGAAGATTATGCATGTACAGGTGTAACTGCGATCTTACCGCATGGCGGCAACCTTTTTAAAGAAAAAGTAACGGCCGCAAGCTATGTGTTAAATGGTTTTGGAAAAACAACCGGCCTCATCCAAGTGAACGAATTGGGTGTTCTTGAGTCACCGATTATGTTAACGAATACGTTCGGGGTTCCGGCAGTTACCCAAGGAACCCTAAGCTATATGCTCGAGGAAAATCCCGAAATTGGTGATACAACTGGAACGATTAATGTGGTAGTCGGGGAGTGTAGTGACAGCCATTTAAACTCGATCCGGCAGTTCCCAGTTCAACCGGAGCATGCGATGGAAGCCATTAAAAAAGCATCCAATCATGCTGCGGCGGAAGGAGCTGTCGGAGCAGGGAAGGGAATGGTTTGCTTCGGGTATAAAGGGGGGATTGGTTCTTCCTCCCGGATCGTTGAGGACGGTGGTCATTCATTCACAGTGGGCTGTATGGTACTAAGTAATTTTGGGAAAAAAGAAGAGTTTCAAGGCTTGCGGTATTTGCCGCTGCGGGAAGAACCTGTTTCAGCCTTATCGAAAACAGAAGACGGATCGATTATTATCGTTTTAGCAACAGATGCCCCGCTTAGTAGCAGACAGTTGCAGAGGGTAGTCAAACGATGCGGAATTGGTCTTGGCCGAACGGGAAGCCACCTTAGCCATGGAAGCGGCGATATCGTGATCGGTTTTTCAACTGCGAATAAAATTCCGCATTTTACAAACGAACTAATCGAAACACGCAGTCAGTTAAGGGAAGACCAACCGCTTTTCAATCAACTTTTTACCGGAGCTGCAGAGGCTGCGGAAGAAGCGATTTTAAACTCCTTATCACAAGCAGTAACGACGCAAGGCAGAATGGGGCGTGTTGTTCATGCTTGTCCATTTACATAGAAAGCGTGGAAAATTGGAAATTTTAGCAAACCTAAATGTAACATGGAGGTAATCACTAGAAGGAGATGATCTAAATGAAGAGAATTCGACTTAAAATGGTGAGAAAAGATTTGTTGGATATACCTCAATATGAACTACCACCCGGTTTTCGAATGAGGTTATTTGAAAAAGGCGATGAACATCATTGGGCTAAGGTTGAGACAAGTGCAGGCGAATTTAAAGATGAGGAAGCCGCACTCGAACGCTTCAATAAAGAATTTGGCGACGATATAGATGAGATGACAAGAAGATGTGTTTTCATCGAGAATGAAAATGGCGAAGTGATTGGAACGACAACAGCGTGGTATGGCGACTTAAATGATGATGGAGAAATATGGGGCAGAATCCATTGGGTAGGTGTTGTGCCTGACTATCAGGGGAAGAAATTGTCAAAACCCTTACTCAGTGCGGCCATGAATATTTTAGCGAAACATCATTCAAAAGCCTATCTCACATCGCAAACGACAAGTTATCAAGCGGTCAATATGTACTTGAACTATGGATTTGAGCCTTACATCACAGATCCAAGCTGTGAGGAAGCCTGGGGCTTACTGGAAACTGTTTTAAATCGAAAAATAAAGGCCACTGGGTCAGACCACCGCTAAAGTAAAACAGGGAGCGAGCCTCTCTGTTTTCTTTATGTTTGTTTTTAAAGCGACGCTGTTGGGGCCGAGTGCGACATAGTGGGTGCATGGTTACATAGAGGTTTCCATGGATTTTGATTCATAAAACCGAGGATTTTTACCAAAAATGAATCCAATACCCTCTATTGGATTCAATTCACTCAGGACTTTTACCAAAAATGAATCCAATACCCCCTATTGGATTCAATTCACTCAGGACTTTTACCAAAAATGCAACCAATACCCTCTATTGGATTCAATTCACTCAGGATTTTTATCAAAAATGCAACCAATACCCTCTATTAGATTCAATTCACTCAGGATTTTTATCAAAAATGCAACCAATACCCTCTATTGGATTCAATTCACTCAGGATTTTTATCAAAAATGCAACCAATACCCCCTTTTGAATTTATTTCGCTCCGGATTTTCATCAAAAATGAATCCAATCCATTATGGTTGCATATTTTCCGCACTTTCCTCCAAGTGCGTTTTTCCTTATTCGTCCCAGATATCCAAATTTAGCTATTGTATTTTGAAATATTATAGTGTTATAATGTGCTAGTGTGATAATATGGTAACGTACTAAAGCGAATGAACGAATTGATAATCCAATAAAGGTGGTTTTTTTATATGAAACGTCTACGTCTAGTATCTATGGTTCTAGTGATTGCAGCGGTATTTTCTGCTTTAACAGCTTGCTCGAGTAATACTTCCGGGGCAAAGGAAAAGGGTGATCAAACCCTGGTCATCGGCATCGACGATAAATTTGCTCCAATGGGATTCCGTGATAAGGATAATAATATTGTAGGGTTTGATATTGACTATGCAAAAGCTGCGGTTGAAAAGATGGGCGCGAAGCCAAAATTCCAACCAATCAACTGGAAAACGAAGGAATCAGAACTAAGCAGCGGGCGCATTGATTTTATCTGGAACGGCTACACTATCACTGATGAACGGAAGAAAAAGGTTCTTTTTACAAAGCCATATTTAAAAAATGCTCAGGTTGTAGTCACGCTTGCTGATTCTAAGGTATCCAAACTGGCTGATTTAGATGGCAAAGTGGTCGGACTTCAATCTCTGTCTTCTGCATCGGATGCCTTGGAGGCAAACCCAATTAAAGCAAAGATTAAAGAAGTAACGGAGTTCTCCGATAATGTAATGGCCTTGAATGATTTAAAAAGCGGCCGGCTAGATGCTGTCGTGATTGACGAAGTAGTCATCGATTATTACATGTCAAAAGAAAAGGGCACGTTCAAAGTGCTTGATGAATCTCTTGCACCTGAAGATTATGGTGTAGGCGTGAAAAAAGGAAACGAAGAACTTTTAAACAAGCTGCAAAAAGCACTGGATGAAATGAATGAAGACGGAACTGCAGCTGAAATTTCAACCAAATGGTTTGGCGAAGATAAAGTATTAAAGTAAAGATAAATAGGGAACAAAACAGGATTCCAAAGGGACCCTGTTTTGTTTTAAAGGTAAGAAAGTAGAAAATTTTTGGACTTTGAGAATTGTCTAGCTCCAGCGCCCTAGCGGCTAGTGTCCTTCGCTCTCCGCCCTACGATAAGTCAACATCGAATCGCCTCCGGCTCTTCGTGTTTCCTTTATCTCAGTTGGAGAGCTCCAGGCCATACGCCGCTGACCAGGGCGCTTGCGCTTTTCTTAGGAGGAATCCTGTATGTCGTTTGATTATATACTAACCATCCTTAAGCCGATGCTTGAAGGGGCACAGATGACGATTCTGCTGTTTGTCATTGCCATTGTTGTGTCAATTCCGTTGGGCTTTTTATTAACGTTAGCTGTCAAAAGCAGCTTCAAACCGCTATCTTGGCTGGCACAAGCTTATATTTATGTGATGCGCGGGACACCGCTATTGCTTCAATTATTGGTGATTTGTTTTGGGCTGCCGATGATTCCGGGAATCGGGGAGTATTTGGTGCTCGACCGCTTTGTGGCTGCTTGTATTGGGTTTATCCTGAATTATGCTGCCTATTTTGCTGAAATTTTCCGCGGCGGGCTGTTGGCGATTGATAAAGGACAATATGAGGCCGCACAGGTCCTCGGTTTCAACAAATGGCAGATGACGACGCGCATTATTATGCCGCAAATGTTTCGTATTGCCCTGCCGGCTGTGGCAAACGAATCGGTGACACTGGTCAAGGATACGGCTCTGCTTTATGCGGTAGCGGTTCCGGAATTATTGCATTTTGCAGAAACCGCGGTAAATCGTGATTTTACGATTATTCCTTTTGCTGTGGCGGGTGTTATTTATCTGCTGATGACGCTTGTATTAACGCTGATCTTTAAATGGATTGAGCGACGGTTTCGCTTTGAATAAGGAGGGGGTGTAAAGATGGCAATCATTGAAGTTTCGAATCTCAAAAAGTCGTATGGCGATCTGGAAGTGTTAAAACAGATTACCTTTGATGTCAATAAAAACGATGTAGTCGCTGTGATTGGCCCCTCCGGATCGGGGAAAAGCACGATGCTCAGGAGCCTCGTTCACCTGGAAAAAATAGATGGCGGCAGTGTCCGGGTTTCCGATGATTATCTTGTAAAGGACGGTATATATGCAAAACCGCAGGAAATCAAGCAGATTACCGCCAAGATGGGGATGGTGTTTCAGCACTTTAATCTGTTCCCGCACTTAACGGTCACGGAGAATTTAGAAATGGCACCAAAGTTAGTGAAAAAGGAGTCTGCAGCTGTTATTCGGAACCGCAGTACCGAACTGCTTAGAAAAATCGGCCTTACGAACCGTGCGGATGCCTACCCGGCCCAATTATCAGGCGGTCAAAAACAAAGGGTAGCCATTGGCCGAGCCTTGATGATGAATCCAGATATTCTGCTGTTCGATGAGCCTACTTCGGCACTGGACCCCGAGTTAACCGGCGAAGTCCTGCAGGTGATGAAGGACCTGGCAGAAGAGCACATGACGATGATCGTGGTCACCCATGAGATGGGATTCGCCAAAGAAGTCGCCAACCGGGTGATCTTTATGGATAATGGCGAAATTGTTGAATCCGGTGATCCTTCTGAGGTCTTCACCAACCCGCAATTCGAGCGGACGAAAGCATTCTTGAATCGTTGATTATGATGAAACGGTTCTTATTTATTTGGCTCTGTTAAAGTTCATTGTTGACTTTTTACCACTGTTGATTGGAGTGGAAGGCGCGAGACTCCTGCGGGAGCAGCGGGACAGGTGAGACCCCACAGGCGCTTTAGCGCCGAGGAGGCTCACCGCACGCCCCGCGGAAAGCGAAGCGACTGTAGCGGAAATCAACAGCCACGTTTAACAGAGCTATTTATTTAAAAGGGTTCAGTCCCGCTGCTTCTGCTGCGAAACTGAACCCTTTCTTTATTAAAAAGGTAAAAAGAGCATCATGCCCCTGTTTTATTGAAGGGATATTAATGTCATGTGCTGGCCTCTTTTTCCTTCAAGGGTTAAGGTTACTGTTTTTCCTTGATGTGCAAATAATTTGTTGATCATGTTGCCTGATGCTTTTGCGGCATAGGTACTGCCATCTGCCGTGATAAAGCGGAAGTTTCCGTTTGGTTCTATCCCTGCTATTTGAGCGACTACACTAATTTGATTAGGCGTAGAGGCGGTTCCAACAGGGATGTTGATTTTTTGACCAATTTTCAACTTTGTTGGCTCGACAGTTGGATTTAGTGCTTGAATTGATGAGACTGAGACGCCCAAAGCTTTACTGATTTTTGTAAAAGTATCACCGCTTTTAATCACATATACAGATGTACTTACCGCCCCGCTGCTGTTGTTCGTTGACTCATTTTGTGTATTTACCGGCTTGTTGTTCGTTAAATAGGCTGCACTCACATATGCTGCTTTGCCGTTGAACTGAATCTTAGCCCAGCCATTCGAGATGGATGTCACAGAGACACGGTCATCTAGTTTTAATGATCCTAGTACTGTGCTGCTCGTAGAAGCTAGTTCTCTAACTCTCAATGATGATGCAGTGACAATCATTGTGTTTGCTTGAGATTCCACTGCTTGCTTTTGTAAAAGATACTCAGCACTCACAAAACAAACGCGGCCTTTAATCAGGATGCCGGCCCATCCATTTTCGATGAATGCAACCTTGACAACATCGCCCTTTTTATAAGATCCAATAACACTGCTTGCCGTGTTTGGCTGTGAGCGGACATTGAGTGATGTGGCGGTAACCGTTCTATCTTCTACTTTTGGCAAAAGAATTTTTTTACCGTTAATGGAAGTCAGCCCGTTGGCTTCTAAAATTTCCTGTGCTGTCACACCATGGGCCGCAGCGATTGTTTCAATTTTTTCACCACTTTTTACCTGATACGTGTATTCCTGAATATATGCCGCATTCGCAACGGTGGAGGACAAGCCCAGAACAACGGTAAAAATCCCGGTCACTATTAGTTTTTTTATTGCACTATTTTGAAGCCATTGATGAACCTGTGTAACATATGTATTCCAATTTCTGCGTATGTCTTTTAAGAATCCTGTGACATCCACTACATTGCGAATATCAAACTGCACACTCCGATAATATTCGCGTTTTTCCATTCTCGAAGTGAAAACGGGTACACTTTTTGTTTGCTGTTGTTTTCCATGCGTTTCTTTCCTGCTTCGTGTTAACTCGCCATTTACCCATAAAACTTCAGTCAAAATAATCAGTTCTCCTATTCATTCTTTATCGTGTCTACATTCATGGGTGACACTTCCATCCGTTTTTCCTATATACCAGCTATTAAAAAATATCTTCTCTCTGTAATATTCGGTGCTTGGCGTAATTTTATGTCCCATATTTGTCATAATTAGTCGAAAATAGATGATGTTGGGCCTATTACCATGTTTGGTGGAAGGGATATTGGTTGCGATGTGTTCAGTTCAGCATGATTAAAATTGACTAAAAGTTACTTCAGAAGATGAGTGTAGGATGCCTAATTTAATCAAACGATTGATTAGTAAGTCCTATTTGGAATTTCCTCAAATGAATGTCGATTAGCGGGATAGAGGTTTGGAGTTTTTATTTGATGGAATCTAATTACACCATTCAACAATATTTTCTTCTGTTTGGCAGGCGAAACGGTATATTTTCAAGGATTGCAGCCATTTAAATTAAACCTTCGATTGATAGGGGAAATAGAGAAGAATCGTTGAGGCGTGTCTGAATGTGAAGGGGAGGTTTTCAACTAACGATGGGATCTTGGGGAGTGATCATGCGCATTAAAACCATCTCATCTGAGTAAATATTACTTCCCATAAGAATGCCCAAACCATTACCACCTTTTTTGATGCGCCAAAATAATGAAACCATGTAACCATAGATTCCACTGGTCACTAGCAAGTCGCGTGGAATCTATGGTTAGTTTGTCCATATGCAGAAATCCCTTGATGGTTTCTGTGTGTCGTATCTGAAATCATGAATAGAAACGGCTTTAAAAAAACCGTGAGAACCGTCCCCGCGGACTCATATAATGCTTATTTCCATCCCCATTTTTGAAAGATTTGGTGAGAGGACTCGGTTTTTAAATAATCTATGAATCGTTGGGCATCTTTTTTGTTATCCGTGATGGTTGTAAGAGTAATGGGGGTTCCTCTGTAAAGCTTTTCTGCATCTGGCAGCTCAACTAATTCGGTGCTGTCCTTCAGCCTATAATGCCAAGATTCATAGGTAATCCACGCGTCGAGCTTCGCATTTGCTTTCCATAACTCAATCGCTTCCGCACTCGATTTTACTGAAATATCGATATTTTGGCTGATTCCGCCAATTAGTCCCTTTCTGCCTGCTAAATCCTCCCATAATCCAAGCTGCCCAGCGCCATTCACATCTACAATTTTTACCCCGTTCTTCGTTAAATCTTCAAGGGATTGAATGTTCTTTGGGTTCCCTTTTCGTATTATAATCCCTGCTGCACGAGGATATAATTCTGTAAGTGAGTTTTCATTTATCATCTCAGGGTTGCTTAGTATAAAACTGCGAAGCATGTACTCTGATCCTCCATAAATGATGTCTGCATCTTGTTTCGCGCTGTTAAGCCAATTCGATTCAGGTCCAGCCGTCACCACCACTTTTATTCCCGTTTCAGATGTGAATTTTTCTGCAGATTCCTTTATTGGCCCCAGGGGTCCGCCTGGCCCATATACTTTAATCACACCATCGTTCTTTAAGGATTTCACTTGTTTTTGTGACTCTGACGAATGATCCATCTTCGCATATACCGATATTCCTGCAGCCGTGAATAAGAGCAAAAAGAATGCACCAAGTAACAAAATTTTCTTCATCTTCATTCCTCCGTTTTTAGGTTTTCACTAAAGGAAACGAACAGAGGCATAAAACGGTTTGACAGTAAATTAAAAAAAGACCATGGGGACGGTTACTTGCTTTTTTTGAACGGCTAATTCGGATAGATCTGATGGGATTATGCGTTTTTGCACCTTTAAAGGGGATTCCCCGTTCTCAGTTCAGTGCTCCCGCAATTGCAATCAGACTACGAATATACCGAAAAGCAGTGATATAGTCATCTGTTTCAAAGCGGTGGGTTGTCGAATTCACTCTTTCGACGATTGGCAGAATTCCGGCTGCATCAGCCAAACCTGGGTGCAGGTAAGTGACTTCGACCTGGAAGGGACCTTTAATTGTGACAGGTTGTATCTTATGAAGACACGAGAGCGATTCAATCGTTTTTTCCTTGATCAGGCATCGCGCTTTCTGTGGACTTAAATTTTTCGCCGTTTGCCGATTGATTGTGCGTTTAACGACAGCCGTTTCTATTCCCGGAATGAAGTCCATTGCTTCTTGGGCAGCGTACTGACATCCGGTGACAAGTACAACAGGCACCCCGAAAACCCCAGCGATTCCCGCATTCAGTGCAATTTCTCCCATTTCTTTATTATTGATTTTTATATTTCGAATGACCCCTCCGTGAAAAGTATGATTCAGAATACCGTCGTTTCCCATCCTAGAGTGATAGCCTAAAAATATAGCTGCATCAAACTCCGTACTAATCCCTTCCATCATCGCAAGTGTTTTCGGAGAACCGGTGATATACTCCGCATCTGGGTGCATCGCTTCGGGGATCAGGTTACGCATCGTTCCGTGTGAATCATTCACAACAATTTCTGTAGCCCCTCCTGATAAGGCCCCTTCGATACATGCGTTTACCTCTTCGGTCATCAGGATTCTGGCCCGATCATGTTCTCGGCCGTCCCGTGCGGTATGCTCACGATGAACGACTCCGGCTACTCCCTCAATGTCCGCAGAAATAAAAACTCTCATACTTATTACCCCCTATTAGAACCTATTTATTAATTATTCTACACCATTACTGTATTTCCCTTTTTAAAAAATAGGTTGAAATAGGTTAAATAATATATTATGATTAACGAAAGATTCTGAAAAATAGAGGAGAGGTGCAAAGATTTGTATTCTTCAAAACTAGTAGATGTATACCGCGGGGGAAGGGTAGAAAGCTCCCATTTCGGACACATAGCTGTCGTTAATTCGGAAGGAAAATTGTTATATTCGCTTGGCGATCCCAATCGGGTAACCTATGCCAGGTCTTCTGTGAAGCCTTTACAAACCATTCCGGTTGTGGAAACAGGGGCAGCAGACCACTATGAGCTGAGTGAATCGGACATTTCGTTATGTTGCGCTTCACATAGTGGAGAAGCACAGCATACCGATCGGGTACTGGCCATTCTTGGACGAGCAGGAATGGAAGACACATCTTTACAATGTGGAACCCATATTCCACATTCACAGGATACATATAGGAAATTGATCGCAGCCGGCAAGGATCTCACCCCTTTATATAGCAACTGCTCCGGCAAGCATACAGGTATGCTGGTGACCGCTAAACATATGGGGGAAACGCTTGAAGATTACTATCTGCCCAGCCATCCGGTCCAACAAAGAATTTTGCAAACCATTTCCGAAGTGGCTGATTATCCAATTGAAAAAATTGAAATGGGAACCGATGGCTGCGGTGTACCAGTGCATGCCCTGCCATTAGAACGGTTTGCCTATGCCTTTGCTAGAATGGCCCGCCCTGATTCCTTGGGAGAAAAAAGAGCCAAGGCTGCGAATCGAATTACAACTGCCATGATGAAGTATCCCGAGATGGTAGGCGGAACGGGCCGTTTCTGTACCGATTTTATGAAAGCAACTGAAGGTCGTTTATTTGGGAAAGCAGGAGCAGAAGCTGTCTACCTGATTGGGGATAGGGAAACGGGAATCGGCATTGCGATCAAGATAGAGGACGGAAATGGAAGAGCCGCCTATCCCGTCGCCCTGGAGACTTTGATGCAACTTAATTTCATCAGTGAAGAGAAACTCAACAAGGTTATGCATCATTACCGCCCTGTTCTGAAGAATGCCCGCCAAGAAAATGTGGGTGAAATGGTACCATCCTTTCAGTTACACAAGTGCTAAGGCATTTTTGTAAATAAAAATGATCTAGGGGGAAATAAAATGGTAAAAAGAAAATACCTGACCGCCGTTCTTACTGGATTCATGGCCCTAAGCCTTGCGCTTGCAGGCTGCTCCAGTCAGTCTGGCTCGTCAAAAGAAGAGAGCCAGAAACCGAAAACAGTGACAAAGCAAAAAGAACAACCGCTTGCGAAAAAAGACGGAAACAGCCTTACTATTGCTATTAAGGACAACCTCGTCAGCATGGATCCGCAGGACACGAACGATACGTTGTCCGGTTCCGTCCAAGCAACGATGTACGAAGGCTTGGTTGGATTCGACAAAGATATGAAAATGGTTCCTGTTTTAGCGGAAAGCTATGAAGCCAGCGATGATGCAAAAGTATTCACCTTCAAATTGAAGCAGGGAATCAAGTTCCACGATGGTACCCCATTTAATGCGGAAGCCGTGAAGGTAAACATCGACCGCGTAGCTAATCCAGATAATAAATTAAAAAGATACAGCATGTTTGCACTAGTTGACAAAACCGAAGCAGTAGATGAGTACACCTTTAGAGTAACGTTAAAGGAACCGTTCGGAGCCATGCTGAATAACTTTGCCCATCCTGCGGCGAGAATCATCAGTCCCGAAGCTTTGAAGAAATACGGGAAAGAGGTATCCGTGCATCCTGTCGGAACTGGCCCGTTCAAATTTGCAGAGTGGGATCAAAGCGACCATTTGACTGTTGAAAAGAATCCGGACTACTGGGAAAAAGATTTGCCGAAGGTAGATAGCATCAAGTTTAAGCCTGTACCGGAAAACGGAGCGCGCGTAGCAATGTTACAAACAGGAGAAGCTGATTTTATTTATCCTGTTCCTACCGAACAAGTGGAAGCGATCAATGGAAAAGACGGGATTGTAGTAGAAAATAAACCTTCCATTGTAGCCCGTTATATGACCATGAACTCGACAAAGAAGCCTTTTAATGATGTTAGGGTACGTCAAGCGATTAACTATGCGATTAATAAAGAAGCGTTCTTAAAGGTTGTGTACCGTGGATTTGGAAGTGAAATGGATTCGATTATACCGGCTGGCCTTCAATTCTATTCTAAGCAAAAAACATACCAATATGATCTGGAAGAGGCTAAAAAACTGTTGAAAGAAGCAGGTTATGAAAAAGGTTTTACAACTACCATATGGGGAGCAAACAACTCAGATGCCATGAAGGCAATGGAGTTTTTGCAACAGCAATTGGGTCAAGTTGGCATCAAAGTAGAGGTAGTTCCTATGGAAGCAGGTACACTTTCGGATAAAATTTGGTCCGTTCAGGAAGCAAAAGATGCCGGAGTCGAGCTTTATTATGGCGGCTGGTCTTCTTCCACGGGGGATGCGGATTGGGGAATTCGTCCGTTGCTTGCCGGAGATTCCATTCCACCGAAATCCTATAATGTAGGCTATTACCAAAATGAAAAGGCGGATCAGCTCATTAACGCTGCTTTACAAACAGCAGATCCAGAAAAGCGCAAAGTAGCTTACGCTGACGTACAGAAAATGATTTGGGATGATGCACCTTGGGCACCTCTGATTGTCGAAGATACAATCGCAGGGAAAAAGAACTACCTGGAAGGCGTTTACTTATTGCCTGACGGTTCTCTGAGTGCAAAAGAAGCAGAAATTAAAAGGTAGGGAAATAGTGGGCGGTCGCTAATTAACTTGTTAGTGACCGCCCTATCTTGAAGACAGGAAGGAAAAGGAGGCGGGTTATGTTTCGTTATATTTTAAAGCGTTTATTGGGCATCATTCCTATTCTAGTGATCGTTTCCATTTTTATTTTCATGTTTGTCCATATGATTCCTGGGGATCCTGCACGGCTTGTAGCTGGTCCGGATGCAGGTCCAAAGGATGTGGAGCTTGTTCGTCAACAGCTTGGTCTGGATAAACCGATTACGACGCAGTATTTCACTTACATAGGCAATCTATTCCAAGGCGATTTGGGCGTATCGATGAAAACGAAGAGGCCTGTATATGATGAGATTGCCCAAAGATTTATGCCAACTTTTTGGCTGACCGTTTGGAGTATGGTCTGGGCCATCCTCTTCGGACTGTTAATTGGCGTGATATCGGCAACAAAGCGGAATAAATGGCAGGATTATGCGGGTATGTTTAGTGCCGTATCAGGTATTTCTTTACCATCCTTTTGGCTGGGTTTAATGCTGATTCAACTATTTTCCGTTAAGCTGGGCTGGTTTCCAACAGGAGGCAGTGATTCCTGGAAAGCGTATGTATTGCCTTCCATTACCTTAGGAGCTGGAGTAGCTGCTGTCATTGCTCGCTTTGCCCGTTCATCCCTGATGGAAATTTTAAAGGAAGACTATATTCGTACGGGAAGAGCCAAAGGATTGAAGGAAAACGCTGTAGTGTGGAGACACGCCTTAAAAAACGCAATGATTCCCGTTATTACTATGACAGGATTGCAGTTTGGATTTCTATTGGGAGGTTCCATCGTGGTTGAGACGGTATTCAGTTGGCCAGGATTGGGCCGGTTACTAATTGATTCTGTATCATTCCGCGACTATCCATTGATTCAGGCAGAGATGTTACTATTTGCTTTAGAGTTCATTTTGATTAATTTACTTGTGGATATCCTGTATGGGGTAATGAATCCGCAAATTCGTTATAAGTAGTGAAAGGGGGAATGAAAATTGGCAAATAGCGGTATAGTTATTCAACCGAATGAACAAGTGACGGGGAGGGAAGTAGAGAAGGTACGAACCCCGTTTTTTGAGTTTTGCCGGAAATTTAAAAAACAGCGTTTGGCCATGGTCGCAGGGTGTTTTATTGTTCTGCTGTTTATCATTGCACTTATAGGTCCTGCTATTGCTCCCTATTCTTCGATAGAGCCGGACTATGATAATATTTTAAGTCCCCCCTCGATGGAACACTTGGCGGGCACGGATGCTTTCGGGAGGGATATCTTTAGCAGGATTCTCGAGGGAACGAGAATTTCTCTTTTTGTTGGCTTGACCTCCGTGTTGGTAGGAGCCATTGCCGGTACCATACTTGGTCTGATCAGCGGATACTATGGAAAATGGATAGACAGCCTCATCATGCGATTTTGTGATGTATTATTCGCCTTCCCAGGAATTCTATTAGCAATTGGTATTATTGCCATTTTAGGGCCGGGACTGGGAAATGTGATTATTGCCGTAGCGATTTTTAGTATCCCAATTTTTGCACGAATTGTACGAAGCAGCACCCTCTCCATCAAAGCTACCGTGTTTGTAGAGGCAGCACAGTCCATTGGAGCAGCCCCCAGGCGTATCATTTGGAAGCATATTTTCCCGGGTACGGTGTCCAGCATCATTGTTTATTTTACGATGCGAATTGGAACTTCCATTTTAACGGCGGCAAGCCTTAGCTTTCTAGGATTGGGTGCCCAGCCTCCTTCACCTGAGTGGGGTGCGATGCTCAGCTCCGGCCGGGACTTTTTGAATACAGCTCCGCATGTCACCTTCTTTCCGGGACTCGCCATTTTCATTACCGTACTTGCCTTCAATCTGTTGGGGGATGGTTTGCGGGATGCCCTCGATCCGAAGATAAAAGATTAATAGACAGGGAGCGATCATATGAACAACAAACTATTGGAAATATCCAATTTAAAAACCTATTTTTTTTCAGACAAAGGTCATGTACCTGCTGTTAACGGTGTGGATCTGTATATAAACAAAGGGGAGACGCTCGGAGTAGTAGGTGAGTCAGGCTGCGGAAAAAGTGTCACATCTCTTTCTATTATGCGCCTGCTCACAGATACTCCTGGAAAAGTAGTGGATGGTTCGATTCTGTTTGAAGGAAGGGATCTGTTATCCCTTTCGGAAAGTGACATTAGAGAGGTACGCGGTAACGAAATTGCGATGATCTTCCAGGAACCTATGACCTCATTGAACCCGGTATATAAAATCGGACAGCAGATTGGCGAGGCTGTGCAGCTTCATTTAAAGTATGACAAGAAAAAGGCCCGGGAACACGTGATTAAGATGTTGAAATTGGTGGGAATCCCGCGTGCGGAAGAGATTATTGACGAATTTCCCTATCAGTTGTCTGGTGGTATGAGGCAGAGAATTATGATTGCTATGGCGATGTCCTGTGACCCGACACTTTTAATTGCCGATGAACCGACAACGGCTCTTGATGTGACCATTCAGGCTCAAATCCTAGAATTAATGAGGAAACTGAAAGAAGAAAAAGGGACAGCTATTATGTTAATTACGCATGATTTAGGGGTTGTGGCAGAAATGTGCGATCGTGTCGTGGTTATGTATGCTGGAAAGGTTGTAGAGGAAGCCGATGTGTTGGAGATTTTTGAAAACCCTAAACACCCTTATACCAAGGGATTGCTTAACTCCGTTCCAAAGATGGGTCAGAAAACGAATCGGCTTGAATCCATTCCCGGCAACGTTCCTACTCCCGCGAATATGCCAAAGGGGTGCAAATTTGCTCCGCGCTGTTCTCAAGCAATGGACATTTGTCAGGAGCAAGATCCAGATCTTCTACAAATCGCAGAAGGGCACCAATGTCGGTGCTTCCTGTATCAAAGCGAAGTGGCAAGGGAGGCGTAATAAATGGCAGAGTTGTTAGTAGAATCTAAGGGTTTGAAGAAGTACTTTCCGATTAGCAAAGGACTGTTCGGCCAGAATAAATCATATGTCCGGGCTGTTGACGGTGTTTCTCTTTCCATTCGTAAAGGAGAAACACTTGGATTAGTTGGGGAAAGCGGATGCGGAAAGTCCACGACAGGGCGCATGATGATGCGGCTGCTGGCACCCACGGAAGGGGAAATTTGGTTTAACGGTCAAGATATCAGCAAGTTAAGCGACAAACAGCTGCGTGAAGTCAGGAAAGACTTCCAGATGATTTTTCAGGATCCTTACGCCTCCCTCAATCCTCGGATGACGGTTGGAGAAATTATTGCAGAGCCTTTGATTGTTCATAACATGATGGGAAAAAGAGAGAGAGACAAGCGGGTTCATGAATTATTAGAATGTGTCGGGCTTACTCATTATCATGCAAATCGTTATGCCCATGAATTTAGCGGAGGGCAACGACAACGAATTGGCATTGCAAGGGCGCTTTCCGTAAATCCGAAGCTGATTGTGGCAGATGAACCTGTTTCTGCGTTAGATGTCTCCATACAATCTCAGGTATTAAATCTCATGCAGGATTTACAAAAAGAACTAGGGCTGACATATCTGTTTATTTCCCACGATTTGAGTGTGGTGGAGCATATCAGTGATCGTGTGGGTGTTATGTATCTGGGGAGAATTGTGGAAATAGCCCAGAAGGAATCCCTGTATGAAAATCCGCTGCATCCATACACACAGGCTTTAATGTCTGCCGTTCCTGTAGCCAATCCACGGATGAAGAGAGAACGAATTATCTTAGAAGGTGATATTCCTAGTCCATCTAATCCTCCAACAGGGTGTACGTTTCATCCCCGATGCCGGTCTTGTATGGATATTTGTAAAACAACAGTTCCTGAACTAAAGGAGATCGAACCTGGGCATTTTTCCGCATGTCATTTGTATGTATAATAGGAATTATGATGGGTTTCCTTATCGTTAGGAGTGAAAAATACATTGGTTGATAAAGTTTTAACAATTATTTCAATTCAGGATGAACTTTTGTCTGCGATCTCAAAGCAGATGACAGAGATTGCCGGGGATTTAATCAAGATTCGTCCGATATCGATTAAAAACTTGGCGAGGGAAACGATTTCGGAAGGAGAAATCGTTTTATTGGGAGCCAACTTTATTTTACCCCTTGTTCAGCCTTTCTTGCCAAAAGGGGTAAAGTGGATTGAGGCTAAACGAGGGCTGAATTTTGCAAACATAAAAAAACTGCTTCATGCTCCTCAGGGAAAGAATATTTTAGTAGTAAACGATACAAAGCATACCACGGAGGAAACAGTCCAAGCGCTTCGGGAGACTGTATTTGAGCATAATTATTACGCATATGCTCCGGATACTCCGATTCCCGCGCATATTGATTACATCATTACCCCGGGAGAGATGCAGCTTGTTCCGGAGGGGGACATGAAAGTGATTGATATCGGCTATCGTGTTCTTGCTTTGGAAACGGTTTTTGAAATATTTGAGGCATTGGAATTAGATTGTCAGCAATTCTTTCTTACCAATCGCTATATGAAATCCCTTTTAGCTTTATCCAATGGAAATAATGCTTTTAAAATTGATTCTACCTTTAGCAAATGGAGAGAGTATACAGGAGGAAAAACCGCCAAGTACTTCTTTGATGACGTGATAGCGAATAGTCAAGCCATGAACGATGTTTTAAAGATTGCAAAGAGACTTGCTAAAACAGGTGACCCTGTGCATATATTTGGAGAAACGGGCACGGGCAAAAGAATGCTTGCGCAGGCAATCCACAACGATTCACTGGTTAAGACGGGTCCCTATCTCCATATTAATTGTGCGGCGAGACCATTTGACGTGCTGGAAAGGGAATTGTTTGGAACAGAATCGGGTGGACAGTCTTCTCCAGGCCTTTTTGAATTGGCCAATGGCGGAACCTTGTGTATTGAAGAGATTGATGAATTACCAGTTTCCTTGCAAGGCAGACTCCTGCAAGTGCTTGAGGAAGGTCAAATTATCAGGGTAAATGGTCATTATCCGATTCCTATTCAGGTAAGAATCATTACGACAAGCGATGCCGATCTCTCGTTATTGGCGGATGATGGAAAATTCCGCAGGGATCTGTTTTATTATCTGGCTGCTTTAACCTGCAAAGTTCCGTCCTTGTCAGAGCGCAAGGAGGATTTTGAGCCCCTTATTCAAACGTATCTTCAGTCCCATTTGCATAGGGGTGATTTGGTTATTCCGCCTGATATGATTAAGCTTCTGCGACAATATCCTTGGCCAGGGAATGTAATCGAATTGTTTAATGCCCTCTCATATATGGCCTGTTTGGAAGAAAAAGAAATCACATTAGAATTATTGCCCTTCTATATGAAGGGGAGGCTTCAAAAAGCGGCTGTTGATTCTTCACTGCCGCAAGAAATGGATGAAAGTGAATTAAATGAATTGTTTATGAGTATTGAAGAGCACGGTTTCTTGGAGGAAAGCCTGGCGATCCTTGAAGTTTATGATGAAGGGAAGAAACAGCATACATCTTATGGCCGGGCTATGGTGCAGAAAAGGCTTGAGGAAAAAAATGTTACTCTTTCCGAACAGCAGTTAAGAACACGGCTGGATGCCCTTAACCAATTAGAATTATTGAATGTCCGTCAAGGGCGTTCAGGAACAACGATATCGAGAAAAGGGGAGTTGTTCCTTCAAACGCTTTGGATGAAAAATTAAATGGTCAATGCTCAATTAGCGCAAAATGTTTTGGTGGTGTAGAGGATGAATAGAGTACGGATTCGTGACCTTGGTATAAACGTTGGAAGATTTAAAACTGGCACATATAATGCGATTACGGATGTTTCAGGAGTAATGGTTGGGCATACGACCCTTTCCTATAAGAGTGCAGAAGATCGAATTGTTCAAACCGGAGTAACAGCAATACTTCCGCATTCGGGCAATTTGTTTCAAGAAAAGGTATTGGGAAGCTCCTATGTGATCAATGGATTTGGCAAGACCGTAGGGACCATTCAACTGCAGGAACTTGGAGTAGTAGAAAGTCCGATTCTTTTAACCAATACATTTTCTGTTCCGGCGGTCTTGGAAGGCACCATCCGTTATCTCCTCGACCAAAATCCCCAAATTGGTGATACAACGGGTACTGTAAATGTAATCGTAGGAGAATGCAATGATGGTTACCTCAATGATATTCGGGGATTACATGTCAGACCGGAACATGCCTATCAAGCGATTCATTCTGCCAAATCTGGAATAGTGGGAGAAGGTTGTGTCGGGGCTGGAACCGGAATGTCTTGTCTAGGTTTCAAGGGAGGCATTGGAACAAGCTCGAGAGTCGCTTCCTTTGGAGAACAGTCCTATACCATTGGTGTGCTGGTGGTCAGTAATTTCGGCGAGGAGAAGGATTTGCGCATTCCTGCAGGTGGGTTATACCGTTTAGGAGAAGAAGAAAAGATGCCCGATGGATCGATTATGATTATTCTTGCCACGGATGCACCACTCAACGAGAGACAACTTGGTCGCTTAGCTAAACGATCTACATTCGGACTTGCCCACACCGGTTCATATGGGGCTCACGGAAGTGGTGATATCGTTATTGCCTTCTCTACGGCGCATCGTGTTTCTCATGAACCCGATCAGGAAAATATCTCGTATTCATTTATGAGGGAGGACGGCAAAAGGATTTCCCAACTGTTTGAGATGACTGTTGAGGCTGTAGAAGAAGCGATTTGGAATTCTATTTGTATGGCGACCACAACGGAAGGAAATAAAGGAAGAGTTCGAGAGGCAATTCCTTATGATATTTTGTTGGGGTCATCTTCATAAAGGAGGGGGTTTGAAATGAGTTTGGCCTATTTTAATGGGAAATTTGTCGAACCAAATGAGTCAGTTGTGCCTATCGATGAAAGAGGTCATCAGTTTGGTGACGGTGTTTATGAGGTGATTAGAATTTATGATGGAAAACCCTTCATGATGGATGAGCATCTGGATCGATTGTATAAAAGTGCTGATGCTATCAAATTACGTATTGATCCTAATCGGGAGGCCTTCAAAAACTCTATGCTGGAGCTGACACAAAGAAGTGGATTAACGAACCTCGACCTTTATGTGCAGGTGACGAGAGGAATGGCACCAAGAAATCATCTATTTCCGGAATGCCCCGTATCTGTTTCGATGACTGCTAAACCATTTCGAATCATTCCAGTGGGGGAACAAGGAGCAAGTGTCATTTTGCATCCTGATGAACGTTGGGCAAATTGCTACATCAAATCGTTGAACCTGCTGCCTAACATTCTTGCCAAGCAGGTGGCGTATGAAAAAGGCTACTTGGAAGCGATTCTGGTGAGAGATGGTAAAGTGACCGAGGGAACAAGTTCCAATGTATACATCGTAAAAAATTCCTCGGTCATCACTACACCACTCTCAAAACATATTTTATCCGGAATTACGAGAATGGCAGTGAAAAACTTGGCAGAGCATCTCAAAATTCCATTTGTAGAAAAACAGTTTACGCCGGATGAAATGATCCAAGCTGATGAAGTATTCATTACGAGTACCACATTAGAAATCACACCAATCATACGCGTGGACGACAAACAAATCAATGATGGTACGCCAGGTTCGGTTACAAAGGCATTGAAGGAACAATTCAAGCAGATCATCTAAATAGGCTGAGTCCTATTTTGTCGAATTAAAATGGTGCCACAGACACGCCTCGATATTTGTCGAATGATTTTTGAATAAAAAGACAGGGATTAAGGGTATCCCCGTCTTTTTACATATTTTTGGATTGTATAGGGGATGATGATTTTAAAAGGGATTGTCTATTAATGGAGGGCGGTTTATGGAGAAAGGTAACCAGGTGAAACTTACATCAGCGGAGATTACAGCTCTTTGGACATCGTATATCAATGATCGTGCGATTTCATGTAAGTTTACATACTTCTTAGCTAAAGTGGAGGATGAAGAGGTCAGGCCTCTAATGCAAAAGGCTCTTGAAATTGCTCAAGGGAATTTAACGACTTTAACTGAAATTTTCAACAAAGAAAATTATCCTATTCCCTGTGGATTTAAACTAAATGAGGACGTAGATGCATTCGCACCGAGGCTATATTCAGACTCCTATATGTTAGATTACCTCCATCAAGCATCACAAATTGCCCTGCAAGGTTACAGTATCAATCTGTCCATATCCGTCAGGGCAGATATCTATAGTTATTTTAATGAGTGTATTTCACAATTGACTTCATTTATGAGAGAGGTTAAGGAGCTGCTATTATCTAAAGGCTTATATCTTCGGTCCCCGTACATACCTATACCCGAGGATATTGATTTTGTTAAAAGGCCAAGTTTCCTTAGAGGTTTTCTGGGTGAAAAAAGACCTTTAGTTGGTACTGAAATTACAAATCTTTTTGTTAATTTTCAAAGAAATGCTTTTGGGGTTGCTACTCTCATAGGATTTAGTCAAGTGGCCCAATCAAAAGAAGTGAAAGAGTTTTTAGAAAGAGGAGTGGAAATTGCTAAAAAGCAATGTGAAATTTTCCGTTCTATTCTGAAGGAAGACAACCTTCCAGTTTCAATGCCATGGGACCCGGGTGTAACAAAGTCAACCGCTTTTACCTTTTCGGATAAACTGATGATGTTTTATACGACATCCCTCATTGCCCTGAGTATTGGCTTTTATGGAACAAGTATGGCCATGAGCCCAAGGCGGGATATCGGTCTTCATTATGTCAGACTTACTGCCGAAATTGCCGCGTTTGCAGAGGATGGAGCGAACATCATGATTAAACACGGATGGTTAGAACAGCCTCCGATGGCACCGGAGAGGTAGGGGCTATCAGGAATCAGGCTCCGTCGGAAAATTGGGTGTTTGCGAAATAAAAGATGTATCTAGAGTTATTCTACTTGGGGGTTTGAGTGGATTTTGGGACTTAACCTCGAAGTAGAACCCGTCTACTTGGACGTTTGAGTGAATATTAGGTACGAACGTCGAAGTAGAACCCGTCTACTTGGACGTTTGAGTGAGTATTAGGTACGAACGTCGAAGTAGAACCCGTCTACTTTGATGTTAGAGTGAATTTTAGGAACGAATGTCGAAGTAGAACCGGTCTACTTGGATGTTAGAGTGAATTTTAGGCACGAATGTCGAAGTAGAACCCGTCTACTTGGACGTTTGAGTGAATTTTTAGTCCAAACCCCGATGTAGAAAAGGTCTACGCGGGGTTTCACGAATTTTTAAGCTCAAACCCCGATGTAGAAACGGTCTACGCAGGAGTTTGGCGAATTTTTAAGCTCAAACCCCGATGTAGAAGCGGTCTACGTAGGGGTTTCATGATTTTTCAAACCCAAACCCCGATATAGAATTACTCTACGACCCATTTCCCTCCGATTGCAGCATAGTTCATGAAAATGGAGCTACCATAACCGCCCCCTGGCTTCATGCGCATTAAAAAAGACTCCTCATTAAAAGGAGTCTTTCCATTATAGGATCGATTCTTTGTGTTGCTCAAGATAGTGGTCATACATTTCTAACTTCTCCAGAATGCTGTGCTTGTACGCTAATAACGCTTTGTTGACGACGTGGTTATGATGGTCGTAACTTAGCTCCTTCTCACACTCATCCAGTTCCTTGCTTTTCACTAATGTAAGCTCATTAAAAATACTTCCTAATTCTCTCCCCATTTTAGCCCGCTCCTTTTGCAAACCTATAAAACTATTTCTATAGCCCTAGTATGGACAAATTTTTCATAGATTATACGTGGGAGGCAGGCATGCCCTGGGTTTTTAGAGGTATTGGGAATGAACGGTTTCTACTTTTTTATAGGGGAAAATTGTATGGAATTGCCACCATAGTTTCGCCTGCACATGTTTCATCACTATTATTAAGGTTATTACTATAGATAACGAAAAAATTTGAAATAATGGAGTAATGGGTGATGACGGATGAAGATTGCCATAATCAAACAAGTATTAAAATCCAATAGTGCTGCTTTTATCCTTTCTTCCTTGTCCATTTTATGTATAAACTGGCTCATCAAATGGGCGTCTGTTTCTTTTACGAAAAGGAATGGCACTTTGGGGAATCATTTTCTGCCGATTCTAACATCGATTACCAATTGGATGACGATCTATGGGTTGATTCTCGTCTTTTTATATTGTTTTTATGATACCAAATGGCTGTTTACGAGGCTGTATTCACAAAATGGGGTCGGGGTTACTCCCTTTCTGTTGATTGTATCCTTTATGATTGTCACATTGGCACACCATTTCATTAAACTTGTGATCACGTATGTGCTGTCACCGCTTTATCAGCATTATCAGTTGGATAAAGGGCGCGCCTATACGGTCAACCAAATGATTTATTATACGGTCATGATAGCCGCCTTGGCGGTCAGTCTTACAAGTGTCGGACTTGATTTTACCGCGGTCGGTGCCATACTGGGTGTACTTGGAATTGGAATCGGTTTTGGGATGCGAAATATCGCGGGTAACTTTGTTTCGGGGATTATTATGTTATTTGAAAGACCCTTTGAGGTGGGGGATACAATTGAAATGGACGATAAAATCGGCCGGGTTGAGGAAATTCGGCTGCGTTCCACGATCGTTCGAACAGTAAAGGAAGGCGTCTTAATTGTTCCGAACCAAACCTTTATTGAGCAAGTAATTAAAAACCGCTCGGATGCGGAAATGATGGCTGCGGTTAATGTAAGCGTAGTGTATGGTACGGATCCAGATAAAGTGGTTCAATTACTTCAGGAGGCAATAGAGCAAATTAAGCCATTCTCGAGGGGGGTCTTGCCAAAACCGGAACCGGAGATCCGCTTCATTAACTTCCTCGTCAATGGCATGGAATTTTTTATTGAAATCCCGGTATTAAATTTTGAAATAAAAGAGCAGGTGGAAAGCCATCTGCGTCATGCCATTATGAAAATCTTTTTGAACCATAACATTCTGCTTGCCTCTCCGGCTAGTCCCCCTGCACCCAGCCGGCCTGAAAAATCTGTTTAAAAAAAGAACTCCAGGGAGCAGTTATGAAAGGTGACAACCAAGAAAGAAGCATATAAACTGTTAAGAGAGTATTCAATAATAACAATAAAGCAAGGGCCCCAGTACTCTTGCTTCCTTCTATATATTTAGAAGGGGGGGCCTTGCTTTTTTCACATGGAGGTTAATTATGTACAACAATGAGCCGATTTTTTTACAACCTGTGTTACAGGAGAGGATTTGGGGCGGGCAGAAGCTAAGCACTGAGTTCCATTATGAGATTCCGAGCGATAAGACCGGTGAGGCATGGGTGATTTCTGCGCATCCGCATGGTCCAAGCATGATTACCAATGGTCCGCTTGCGGGAAAAACATTAGCCGATGCCTGGAATGAACATAAGGAGCTTTTTAATAAAAAGGCTGACGAACAAGGAGAGTATCCATTACTTGTGAAAATTTTGGATGCAGCTGATGATTTATCCGTTCAAGTTCACCCAAATGATCAATTTGCCCGTGAAGTCGAAGGTGTTCCTTATGGAAAAACCGAATGCTGGTACGTGCTAAGCGCCGAAGAAGGAGCAGAGCTTGTGTTAGGTCATTATGCCCAGACTGAAGAGGATTTGGCGGAGATGATTGATCAAGGTCAATGGGACAAGCTTTTAAGACGCGTTAAAGTGAAGGCGGGCGATTTTGTCTATGTTCCAAGCGGTACGATTCATGCGATTGGAAAAGGGATTGTGATTCTTGAAACGCAGCAAAGTTCTGATATTACCTACCGTGTGTATGACTATGACCGGAAAGACGCAGCCGGCAATACACGCGAATTACATCTTGAACGATCTAAACAGGTGACAACCGTGCCGCATCAGGACGCCGCAGTTGAGCAGACTGAAAAGGTTACTGGTGGTTTAGCTGAAAAGAAATTGGTTGAGGAGCAGTATTTTACTGTATATCATTGGCAATTGAATGGACAGGCTGATTGTGAAATGAACGCAGATTACTTGCAGGTAAGCGTCATTGAAGGACAAACTGTTCTAATCATGGATGGACAATCTTTTGAGCTGAAGAAGGGTACCCATTTTATCCTGCCGCAGGGTGTTCGGGAGTTTAAGTTAGAAGGTAATGCTGAGTTTATTGTTTCGCATGAATAACAATTAGAAAAGACCCTAGGCAGCTAGGGTCTTTTTTGAAAGATAAGAAAGATAAAGTTCAACTTCGAGAAATGTCCAGCTCCATCACCCTAGCGGCTAGTGTCCTTCGCTCTCCGCCCTACGATAAGTCAACATCGATTCGCCTCTGGCTCATCGTGTTTCCTTTATCTCAGTTGGAGCGCTCCACAAGGAACGCTTCGGCAGCATAGGCATCGCACGAAGGAAAAGTGTTAGCTTTTCCGAGGAGGCAATACGCCACTGACCAGGGCGCTTGCGCTTTTCTTGATGTCACGTACCTTTACCCATATGTTTAGGAGCTGGAGAACACTCCCCTTGTTTCATTACCCCTGAGTTTCCTGCCTACTTCAGGGCCGCTATTTCATTTTTCAATTCCTCGATTATGCTTAGAAGCTCTTCAGCATATTCTTGGGATATCTTTTTACCGGATTGCGCCTTAACTTGGTTTCCAAGAGCATGTAACCCATCAATTACTTTCTGTTTATCGGCTTGATGTTTCTGGATATGATCCACTTTGGCAAGCAAACTGTTTACTATCCCGTGATTTGTAATCAAGCCTTGCTCATAAGCTGTTTTTATGTCCTCATCTATGCTGTTTATTCCTGTTTCAATAAATGTTTCTTTTCGTACAAGGCCTGTTATCGCTTTTGCCAGGTTTTCACTTGCTGCATTTACTTCATCCTGGGTTGCTTTCTCGTCGGCTAGAACCTCATTCGCCTTTTCTAAAGCAAGAACAAATAAATCCCAGCTTTTAACTGTATAGTCGGACTCTATTTTCTCATTTGCCTCTGCTGCTGTCTTTTCTAAGATTGATTTTTCTACTTTTGGCTTTTCGTATTTCGGTGGTAATGCAACATCTCCCTCTAGTCCCATCACTTCAAACTCATAAATACGAGCGGCCCTATCGTCCCCTTGGGTTGGCTTGTCAACCATTAGGCGAACATACCGGCCTTTTGTAGCAGGGACTTGATCCTTGGTAATCCCGCTCTTATTGCCAGTAACTTTGACTAACTCTTTGAAATTTACACCATCTTCACTGATTAGGACACGGTATGCGGAAGTATTACTGCCTGATGGCTCGCCGCCTTCTTCAGCGTGCTTCATCACAATCTCACTGACTAAATTCATTCCTCCTAAATCAACCGTTAACTGGTGTGTCCCAGAACCATTACCACACCATTTTGTATTCAATTTCCCGTCAACGGCATATTGAGGCCGTTCCGATGGAGCGCAGGAACTAGAAGCTGCAGCGGATTTACCAAGGGCGAGATTGGTTGTATCCTTATTAGCAAGATTGGAAACGGTAATTACATTTTCTTTTATCACTTCATCTTGTCCAAGAGGGTTTTTCCCCACAAGCTTAACGGTATACAGTCCCTCTTGTTCATAAACAACGGTTGGATTTGGTTCTATACTTTTCTCGACCTTCGCCCCTTCAAACGTCCATTCTATTTCTTCCGTTGTCATTGAACTCGTATTTTGAAACTTTATTTCTTCTCCCGGTGCAACGAAAGTTTTGGACACGTCAAAGGAAACTTTGGGTAATGGGTCGTATTCAAGGGCTTCCTTGATAAATGCTAGAGCCGTTTCTTCAGAGACTCTATTGCCACCATTAAGGGCAGGTAGGTTGGCTTCAATCTTTTTCTTTAATTCATTGTATTTCTCCGTCTCTGTATTTCTCTTAGCTAAAACCATTTCTAAAGCTAATTGATCGTTTTCTCCCAATAGTTTTAGTTTGTTTAAACTTGCTAAAGCTTCACTTAGGATCTCTGGCGGCAATTCTTCCTTTAACGTGTTTGCTGCTTGGACCATCTCGACAAACTCTTTCGTTAATAGATTGATTTCCTGTGTTGTATCTTGTCTTTTGGATAGTTTTGACCAAAATTGATCCATCGTCTTTCGTACATTGACAGCATCTCCACGTCCAATACTCCAAGAACCAGTCATACGTGATGAGTGATTAGCAAAAGTTTTCATCTCAGGGGCAAGATCATTAAATAGGAGTTCGATGGAACGATTCCATGAACGATCAGAATCATAGTTTGAAGTATTCCAAGAATAATCGGCTCCTGTTGCCAAGCTGATTTTAGAAAGATCTGCATGTTCCATGGGGTTCATGGTGAAAAAATCAAGTTTTCCTTCCAGGCGATTATCGATATTAACAATCGGACCAAGGGCGAGCTTAGATCTCAAATAATCGGAAACCGGATAATTCCACCAAACGCCAATTCGGTCCCCATATACTTCGCGCATAAATTCAACATTTTCTAACGGAAGTGCTTCCGAAACAACAGCCTGACCGGTCCACATGACCTTAACATCTTTATTAAGTGTCTCTGAGAACGCCTTCGTATAAGTGCTTAAATTACCGATTTCGCCCATTGCATGTGTATCATACTCTGTTGGAACGGTGATAAGCGGCGTCACATCTGTCTTTGTTTTAATAAATTCTTCGTTAAAACGATTTAATAGGTTTGCTTGTTTAGCCCCTTGTTTATTGCCAATATCATCAAACAGGATGGCAAAGCTGCGCACGCCCATGTCATAAAGCGATTCGCTTTTCGCCAGCAGTGCTTGAAAATCGTCTTCTCCGCTTTGACCATCAAAGCGAATATCGATACCTGGAGAAAGAGCAAACACAAAATCAACTTTGTTACTCTTTGCGGCAGTAATTAATTCTTCCATACGTTTCATCTCATTTTCCGGATAGGGCACACGCCATTTTTCCCGATGATAGGGATCGTCCTTAGGGGCATAGATGTACGTATTCAGTTTATAATCTCCATAGAACTCTATTTGATCCAGGCGGTCATTGTGGCTCCATGGTTTCCCATAAAAACCCTCAACGATCCCTCTGACGCTCATTGATGGTTCATCCGTAATCATTACATTATTCACTTCAATGGTGTTATCCTCTTTCTCAGCAAGCTGAAGGAGAGTTTTTACACCGTAAAAGGTGCCGTCCCCATCTTTTCCTTTGACAAAGATGGTGCCGCCTTTACTCATTTCATTTTCTTCCGAGTTAACCGCCAAGGTGTAACCTTCCGCTTTTAATTCTGTATCATTCGGCAGGCCGAGCTGTTTTTCCAAACCCTTTAGCTCTGGGTTGAGTTTATCTTCTTCCCCTAAAGCGATCGTGGTAGATTTGCTATCAAATTCTTCATTGATTTCAATCGTATTTGCTTTTAAAAATTCCGTTAAAATATGTAAGGCATCTTGGTCGGCAGCTTCTTCTCCGATAATATTTACACGGCTGCTTACTTGCAGGGACCCGTTTTTAATATCTACCTTCTGGGGCATTGGGACCAGCTTAGTGCTTATATTATTTACAGGGGGATCAGATATTGCATACACATCAGATTGATGTCCAATGGTTATGCTGCATGTCATTCCCAAGGACAAAAATGAGCAGGCTATTTTCTTCCACATAGTGAAAACTCCTTTTCCTCTTTTTTTAGGTGAATATTCCTATTTGTTAGAAATTATTTAACAGCGCCTCCACACCTCCTAAAATAAAAACTTGGTCACATACTCCATACGACATTCTACGCTGAAAATTAAAAAAGGCATGGGGTGACGAAAGGATATACATCCTTTCAATCTACCACCATGCCTAATCGAATTAGTAACATGTGACACAGTATGAAATTATGTATACGATAGCATAGCGATTTTGAGTAGTCAATTGATTTGGAAAATTGTGACTATTAACCTATATGCTTTCTACGATAAGTACATTGATGAGGTTGTTTTTGAATAATTACCTATTTTCTAAAAATAGTATTTTAGTCCCTATGCACCTTAAACCCTTTTGTCTATAATACGCGGTATAGGGTGAATTATCATTCGCATGTTACTGATATGATCAGGCAGGGCGACACTATGTTAGGGGGATTTCCTCCAGCATGGTGTTGTCCTGCTTTTTTTTTTTAGAAACCATGAGAGCGATTTTATTAAACATGTGGTTCATCCTTGAACGTTTTAAATCATAGAAGAAGAGGTGGAAATGTTGGTAAAAAGAAAAGCATTAAAGTCCGTTGTTACAGCTTGTTTGGTATCCGGGTTATTGGTTCCCCTGGATATTCCCTACATAGGCAAAGCAAAGGCAAGTGAAACCTACGAAATGACTGTATCTCCTATCCCGAAATCGGTAAAGCAAACAGACAAAGGCTTTCCATTGAATCCCAAAGTAGGATTGGTTACAGAAACAGGAACCGATCCCGCTGCGATTGCCGAATTGAAGCAGGCCCTGAAGAAAGCAGGCGTTACCAATGTTGTAGAGAGTGATATTAAGAACCCTAAGCTCCAGGCGCCTGTTATTATTTGGCTGGGGGAATTCTCCGACCCAGACGAGCTGCAAACCATTCAGCAGCACACTGGCATTAAGGATTTAGAAATGACAAAAGAGGAGGGGTATATTGTCGCCTCTAATCACGGCACGAAGGAGAAGAAACATATTGTTATTTCCGGACATGATGGGGCAGGAACGTATTACGGGACGCAAACCTTCGAACAAATCATTGTCGAACGGGAAGGAACGGATTGGATTCCTGAAGTGGAAATTAAGGACTGGCCTACGATGCCAATCAGGGGTTCCATTGAAGGCTTCTATGGGGATCCATGGTCACATGAGGATCGCTTACGTCAGTTAGAATTTTACGGCGAGCATAAGATGAACAGCTATATTTATGCCCCCAAGGATGACCTATACCATCGGGAAAAATGGAGGGAACCGTATCCTGCAGATAAACTAGCTGAGCTTGCAGAACTCATCAAAACAGCGCAGGAAAACCATGTTACTTTTACGTTTGCCATTTCTCCGGGGAATACGATTACCTATTCCAGTGAGGCAGATCTAAATGCCTTGGTCAATAAGGCTCAAGCTATGTGGGATCTTGGAGTTAGATCGTTTGCCTTATTCCTCGACGATATTGACCCGAACCTCCGAGCCCCGGAAGACAAGGCAAAGTTTGGCAGCGATCCAAACCCTTCGGCAGCGGCACAGGCGTATCTATTAAATCGCTTTACAGAAGAATTTATCAATACCCATGAGGGGGCCGAGCGGTTGATCACGGTTCCGACGGATTATACAGGAAACGGGCCATCTCCTTACCGTGTCCGGTTTGCCGAATTACTCGACAAGGATACAGTTGTTATGTGGACTGGCCAAAAGGTAGTCTCCGAACAGGTCACTGCCGAAGAAGCTGAGGAGGTTCACGGAGTATTTAAACACGATATGTTATTATGGGACAATTATCCAGTAAATGATTATGACCGGAATAGCTTGTTCCTTGGTCCCGTTGTTGGCCGGGATGCTGATTTATCCGAGTATGGAGTCTTAGGACTATTAGCGAACCCAATGAATGAAGCAGAGGCTTCTAAGCTTCCGTTGTTCACGGTTGCCGACTATACGTGGAACCCGGAAGCCTATGACCCGGCTGATTCATGGAAACGCAGTATTCAAGCATTTGGCGGACAAGGTGCTGAAACGCTAAAAACCGTTGCCGAGAATATGTATTCTTCACCGATTAATACCGCGGAATCTCTTACCTTAACGCCCTTGATTGATGCGTTCTGGAAGGCCTATGCGGCCGGTGATGAGGGTCAAGCCGCAGACCAGTTAATCGCTGAATTCAAAAAGTTCCAACAGGCACCTGCTAAACTTCAGCAGGAAATGGATAATAAAAAGTTCCTTCAGGAAATGGAGCCTTATTTAGAAAAATTAAGCATCTATGGTAAGGCGGGGGAAACAGCCGTTCAATATGTGATGGCACAGAAAAAGGGCCAAACCGACCAGGCTGCTGCCTATCGGAACCAGTTGATTTCCTTGTTCAACCAATCTGAACAGATTCCGCAAAAGGTTGGACAAGGTGTCATCAAACCATTTTTAATTAAGAGTGCCTTGGTGGTACCGCCATTGGAACTTACGTTGCAGCCCGTTATTGAGCAGTTTTGGCAAGCGTATGATGGTGAGGGCGGCAGCCAAGAAGCCAAGCAGTTAATCGCTGAATTTAATAGACTGCAGCAAATTCCAGAAACCATTCGCAAAGACATTGATAATGAAGCATTTTTAACCGCCATTGATCCTTACCTGCGGAACCTTACTGTCTATGGGGAAGCAGGAGAGGTTGCGGTCCAGTATCTGATGGCACAGAAAGCTGGCCAGACTGATGAGGCCAATTCTTATAAAGATCGTTTAAAAACAGCCATGATGCAGGCGTATCAGCTTCCACAGGAAATTGGCAAAGAGGTTATTAAGCCGTTCTTAATCAAAAGCATGTGGAGAGACCTTGATGTGGTCGACTATCGAATGTTAGATGGGGTGAATAAATCTCGTGGAGCCGGTCAGTTGATTCAGTACACGCCGGCATATGGAGAGACAACCCGAACAAACCCATGGGGATATGAAATCACGGTAGCCGATGGGAAAGTTGTGAAAAGAGGGGGGAATAATTCTACCATCCCGAAAAACGGATATGTTCTAAGCATTCATGCAAATGACTGGCTGCGAGACAATACTACCATCGGCACGACCATGCAAATCGAAAACGGTGTCGTTCTGGTAATATCCCCGGAAAAGACAAACTAGCAACCAAGTTCATTCATGAATAACAAGCCAAAAAAGGCCCTAGGAAACTAGGGTCTTAAGCAGGTTAAATGAGCAAAGTGTGGACCACTGGCAGTTGAACGGATAGGTTAATAGTAATAGGAAGAAGACCCTAGGAAACTAGGGTCCTTTTGGTGTCAGGCACCTTTTCAATTAGAAACATAAGGATTGTCTCATGCTCCCTAAAGTGGAAATTTCAATGAATAAATTATAGAAATAGTGGAAAAACCTTATCACATGTTTCTAGTTCATTGACGGAGATTACGGGCCGGAATATTGTAGGAGGAAAGCAGATTGGTAGAATATTTTGGAAAATGAGAGCGCTATCTAAAAATTGGGGTGGCATGGGTATAAAGAAGGAAGCTCGCTCTAAAAAAGCTTCAATATAAAAATATTAAAGGTGGGGAGATGGAAAATGATTGATTTGAAAAAGAACCATTTGTTGATGGCTGCCTTTTTCGGCTTGTGTTTCATCCTGTTATGGCCAAATGCAAGTCTCGCTAAACAGCCGGAATCATCTTACTGGTATCCTGAACAACTATTAAACTGGACGCCGGAGAAGGATCCTAATGCTGTGTTTAACCGCAGCCAGATCCCATTAGCTAAACGGGAAGAGTTATACAAGGTCAATGACCACGCACAATCTGATGCGAAAGTAGTAGCTTTGTCTGCCTTAAACCCTACTACGAGCGGGGTGCCTTCTCAAGGTGGGAAGGATTTTTATGCCAATACCTTTAGTTATTGGCAGTACGTTGATCTTATGGTGTATTGGGCAGGCTCTGCCGGTGAAGGTATTATTGTGCCGCCTAGTGCGGACGTCATTGACGCTGCCCATAAAAATGGCGTACCGATTTTAGGAAACGTTTTCTTCCCTCCGACTGTTTATGGCGGGAAGGCAGAATGGGTCAACCAAATGCTGACCCAGCGGGAGGATGGAACCTTCCCAGCAGCGGACAAATTGCTTGAAGCGGCAAACTATTATGGGTTTGACGGCTGGTTCATAAACCAGGAAACCGAAGGCGGGAACGTCCAGACTGCTATAAAAATGCAGGAATTCCTTGTGTATCTTCAAAAACATAAACCGCAAGATATGCAAATCATGTGGTACGATTCGATGACGAAGGATGGCCGAATTAATTGGCAAAATGCGTTAACGGATAAAAATAGCAGTTTTTTACAGGACGGCAACAAGCGTGTTTCTGACAGCATGTTTTTAAACTTCTGGTGGCGCGATCAGCAATCTTCCGCGGCTAAGGCGCAGGAACTCGGCAGAAGCCCGTATGACTTGTTTACCGGGATTGATGTGGAAGCGAATGGAACAAACACAACTATTCCTTGGCAGGGAATCTTCCCTGAGGGCAAAGCACCCCTAACTTCTTTAGGAATTTATCGTCCGGACTGGGCTTTCAAAACAGCGGAAACCATGGAACAGTTTTACCAGAAGGAAAATGAATTCTGGGTTGGCAAGTCTGGAAATCCTGCGTCCACCAATGAGAACGGTACGTGGAAAGGAATGGCCCATTATTTCACGGCCAAAACGGCTGTCGAGGAACTTCCTTTTGTCACTCATTTTAATACCGGCAGCGGTAAGTTCTTTGCAGTAGATGGACAGACGGTAAGCGAACAGTCATGGAATAACCGCAGCCTGCAGGATCTTCTGCCGACCTGGCGCTGGCTGAAAGAGGGCGGACAGGCGGTTGACGTTGATTTTGATTGGGAAACTTCTTATTACGGCGGAAGCTCCTTAAAGCTTTCAGGTGCGATTGATGCAAACAATCCAACACAGATTAAGCTTTATAAAACCAACCTGCCGATTCAAAAGGATACGGAAATCGCCCTGACTTATAAAACAGATTTGAAAAAGCCAAACATGAAGCTTGGGGTCAGCTTCACCGACAATCCTGACCAATTTGTCTTTTTCGATGTGAAAAAGCAAAGTCATCAGCAATGGATGACCGATTCGTTTAAATTGAAAAAATACAGTGATAAAAACATCGCAGCCATCTCGCTTTTAGTGGAAAGTGACAGCGGGGTGAAGGACTTTACGACAAATATTGGTGAAATCAAGGTTTATAACAAACAAGAGAAGCACAACCGGGTCCAAGCACCAAAGCAAGGTAAGGTAAGTAATACTGAGTTTAACAAAGGAATCTATGCGGATGTGGCTCTTGCTTGGGAGCCGTCTAATTCCGATGTAAGCCACTATGAAATTTACCGGACGCTGCCAAACCACGAAAAAGAGTTTGTCGGTGCCACACCTAATCATGTGTATTACCTTTCCAAACTAAGACGAAACGGAAAGGAAAGCAGTACCGATTTGGAAATTGTTGCTGTGAACAAAGAGTTTAAACGAAGCGAGCCTGCAGCTGTAACGTTCGACTGGCCGTCCTATCCAAAGCCTAAAGCGGATTTCCGAGCAGATCAAACGGTAGCAGCACCTGGGGATAAGATCCAATTTTTCGATACTTCCTCTGAGGTAACAGAAGCAGTGGAATGGCATTTTGAAGGCGGTACACCGTCTGTGAGCAATGAGAAAAACCCGGTTGTCACCTATGAAAAAGAAGGCGTCTACCCTGTTACCTTGATTGCGAAAAACAGTGAAGGTGAAAGTATTCTAACTAAAGAAGCGATGATTACCATTTCTGCAGCTGCCAAGGATATTAAAAATGTTGCGTTGAATAAGATGGCCATTGCGAGCGGACAATGTGCTCCGAGTGAAGCGGCACAATATGCTTTGGATGGAAACGTAAAAAGTAAATGGTGCGCCTTAGGGGATGCCCCTCATTGGCTAAAGGTTGATCTTGGCGGTCAATATTCGATTGCAAAATTCGTTATTCACCATGCTCAGGCCGGCGGGGAACCGGGTGCCTTTAATACCCAGGCATTCAGAATTGAAGTAAGTACGGACGGAGAAAACTGGACAGAGGCTATGAAAGTAACAGATAATTCAGCAGCTGTCTCAGAACATAGCATCACCTTAACCAATGCACGCTTTATCCGGTTATGGACGGACAAGCCAACCCAAGGCGGCGACCAAGCTGCACGAATCTATGAATTTGAGGTTTATGGATTTCCAACAAAATAGAATTTGTGAAAGGGACAGGGTCGACCTGTCCCGGAGAGGAAGGATCGTATGTGGAGAAGTCGAAATAAGTTTTACAGCCGTTTGTTATCTGCTTCAGCTGCCTTCATGTTACTTAGTTCAATGGGGGCCACTGGAGCAAATGCCGAAGTGAATGGAGACGGAACAGATGTCGTGAACGAAAATTATGCGGAACACCTCAGTCTAAAGCCGCTGGCACCAGCTTTTAGAGTGGATACATTGCTGAAGTGGTCACCCGAAAATGATCCGGACGCCGAGTTAAACCGCGCCAGTGTTCCGTTGAATAAAGACCGCTTCAAAGGGGCCCAGGTGAATCCGCTTGCCAGTCCAAAGGCAGGTATAACGAATGCAGGAATTACCACTTGGAACCACGATGAAGCAAGTTCGGTCGGAAGCAATGAATTTAATGTATATGCCTTTGATAACTGGCAATTGCTAGATTCCTATATTTATTGGGCAGGAACGAATGAAGGGGTTTTTGCTATTCCAACACCGGATATCGTTGATGCAGCTCACCGCAATGGGGTTCCCGTCTATGCCACACTTGGTTTCCCGTGGGGCAGGTCAGCTGAAGGGGTTGCCGAAATCGAGAAGTTTACCAAGCAGGAGGCTGATGGAAGTTTCCCGGTGGCAGACAAAATGATTGAAATAGCAGAATACTACGGTTTTGATGGTTATTTCTTTAACCAAGAAACCTACGGAGTCAGCAAGGAAACGGCGGAACGCATGAATGAAATGATGCGCTATATCAAGCGGAATTCTAAACTGCAAGTAAGCTGGTACGATGCGCAAGATAATAATGGAGCGATTAACTATCAGGATTCCATCAACAGCAAGAATGATATGTATGTAAAACCTGCGGAAGATGGTGTATATGCCGTTGATGAGTTCTTTTTAAACTACAACTGGACAACCAGCAAAATTAACACAACGGTTGAGACCATGAATGGACATAAGCGCAGTCCTTTTGATGCCTATGCAGGTTTTGAACTCCAAGCCAATTCGTATAATACGAAAATTAATACGGATGCCCTGCTGGATGAGAACAAGCAGCCAAAGGTTTCCATCGCGCTCTATACACCAAACTCCACCATGGGATTGGCGAAGGACCCAGCTGACTTCCATGAGAAAGAGAAAACGTTGTGGACAGGCCCTCAGGGCGACCCAACTCTTGCCGATGATTCTGCCAATTGGAAAGGGATGGCGCGCTTTGTGACGGATGCGTCTGTCATTGAGGAAATGCCGTTTACCACCAATTTTAACAGCGGGCACGGAAAACAGTATTTTGTAAATGGAAAAACCGCCAGTGAGCTTGAGTGGAATAACCGCTCCATTCAGGACATCATGCCGACTTGGCGCTGGTGGACCCGCCATGAAGGAAGCCGAATCAACGTAGCTTATGATTTTGAAAAAGCCTATAACGGCGGCAACTCCCTGAAATTGAGCGGCACGCTTGATGCAGGTTCTGTCAATGACACCATGCTGTACAGCACGAAATTGGATGTAACCGATACGACAAAGGTTCGTGTCGTCTATCAAAATCCAACCGGAGCAGAGGTGTCGCTTGGTGTAGCATACGGTGAAGACTATGCACAAGATCAAATGAAATATTATCCATTAGCTAAGTCAGGGGATGGCTGGCAGACAGCAGTTGTCGATCTTGGAAAGGATGCTGGAAAAACAGCTTATGCGTTAAGCCTGAAAGTGAGCAATGCGGAAAAGATGGACAACTATTCGATCCATTTAGGTCAGCTGTCCGTTTATGATGCCAAGGCACCGGTTTTAACAAAGCCTGCAGATGTAAAGATTCTAGAAAAAATGCCTCGGACTGCATTTGAGGCGGAGGCCCGTCTAAGCTGGGCTGACAAAGATAATGACTTGTACTACGAGGTATACCAAGAGAATGCAGATGGAATGGATACACTTTTAGGAGTAACACCGAATAATTATTTCTACACGCCTAATATTACCCGGACCGTGGAAAACGCATCAAGTGATAACATGACCACTTTGAAGGTTGTTCCGGTTAATCGCGATTATGTGCGCGGCGAGGCAGCTGAAATTGCCTTTGACTGGGGGATGGGAACAGATGCAACAGAGGTTGAGAGCAATCCGACTTCAGCGAACGTGGCTCTAAATGCAAAGGTTACAGGTGTATCAGCAGAAAATGCTGCCGAGCCTGCAGTTAAAGCTTTAGACGGCACGGCTATTGGTAACAGTAAATGGTGTGCGGTCAATGCCAAAACTGGGTACATGACAATTGATATCGGTGAGAAGAAAACCATCCGCCGCTGGCGCGTGGAACATGCCGAATATGGCGGGGAAGCCAGCAACATGAATACCGTTGATTTTGAACTGTTTTACAAGAATGATAATGGCGAGTGGGTCAGCGCCAAAAAGATTACGGGTAACACGAAAGCGGTAACGGATATCGTCTTAGACCAGCCGGTGACCGCAAAAGAATTCAAACTGCAAATTTACAATAGCGGAACCTCTCCATGGGGTGCGATCCGGATTTATGAATGGCAGATGTTTGAAAGTGCGGCTCTCCCACGAACAGAAAATAGCATGATGCATTTTGTGAAGGCAGAAAATAATGCCGGAGCAAACGATCAGGTTACACTTGAAAGAGTGAAGAAAGGTCAGACAGTACGCTTATATAAATCGTTGGATGCGGATGCTGCTCTGGCAGAGAAGACAGTTGAAACGGATGGAACTATCACATTCGATCAGTTAGACTTTGGCAGCACGGAAGCGGGAAGAATCTATTATACGGTTCAAACCGAAGGTGAAAGAGAAAGCCTAAGATACAGCGTGGCCTATTTGAACGAAAAGGTAACCGAGGTCATTCATCAAATCAACAATCTGCCAGATGTTAACGATTTGACGCTTGACGATAAACACATCGTCAACGATTGTAAAGTAGCCTACAATAAGCTCCATCCAACACTAAGAAAGCAAGTCACAAACTATGACCGACTCGTTCAGGCCATGGAAAAGATCCAGCAATTGAAGAAGGAATCATAGGAGCGGTTTTCCTGTTTCATCCTCTCTTCAGAATTAACAAGTAAGGGGCTAGGTCTCCGCTGCTTTTATCCAGCGGTGGCCTAGCCCCTTTTTGGACCGATTTATTATTGTGCGACCATTGGTAAAATCTTTTCCTCCAGGTTAGCTGTAAATGGCTGCAGTCTTTTCTTTGCGGGCATTGTTTTCATCGTGCCTTCTAAGAGCGGGCGATCATAGTTTAAGCTTTGCTGGCGTAATGCCGTTGCTTTTTCAAAATGATCCCTTGAGCCTGCTTTGTTGTCTGCTTCAACAGCGAGAATCGTTTTAATATACTCAATATCCGCCAGAACCAGATCACGTAATGACTGGACAAAGGGTGCGAGCTCATTTTTTAACTTTTCATTTTTGGTTTTTGCCAAAAATCCATCTGCGGCATCGGCGATTTTTTGCAGTTCGGCCATGGCTTTGGGAGCCGCGTCTTTTAACGATTCACCATTATTTACTTTAGATGTGATGGAGTCTAGCAAAGGCTTAATCTCTTCACTCTCGGACAGTTTAAGACCATTCGGGTCAGCGTCTGACATATGTTTTGCGATAGTATAAAACTCTTCCGCTGCTTCAGGCTCGAAATATTTCATGCTGTCTTCCCAGCTTTTTTGCGCATGAAATGCCTCTGTGTTCCATGCATAATCACATACAGCGAAGATAGACAGCTTTGATGCTTCTGCTTCCTGCATGGGGTTTGTCACCACACCGGCTAGATGTTGAATCCCCGGCTGGAGCATTTCCCCTCTGCCTAAAAAGACGCGCGACATATCGACATCATTTACTGGCCAGTTAAGCCAGAATAATGGATCCCTTCTGTCAACACCGTCATTCTCTAAAGTTTTAAATGTATCGATGGTTGACTGGACAATCGGCCCGCAAGTCGTTGACCCAGTCCAGAAGATTTGGATGTTTTGATCGAATCCTTTTTCATAGGCATTCAACTCGGCAGGAATCCAAGCCCAGTCGGAATTGTAGCTTGCCGGACAGTACAAGGTATCATAGACATCGCCTTTTGCTATTGCCCATTCCGAAACTGAATGCATTAAGGCAACAACATAATCATGCGGCAGGCTGCCGACATCGTCGCCCAACACACCAAATTGCCGTACACCGACAGCATATAATTGTTCAAACTTGGCAAGCATCTTATCGGTATTTTCCTCAAGCTCAAGCATCGGGTCGCCGCCTGTTTGCGAGATTTTGGCTACCTCTGTTAATGGGGAAATCGTCCAAACGAAACGGGTTTTATTTTCATTTCCAACCTGCGCCATTTCTTTAATTTCCGCTAATTTTTCAGGCGGGTAAACTTCCGCCCATTTTTCCCTGTGATACGGGTCGTCCTTTGGTGCGAATACATAAGAGGTCGCTTTAAATTGGCCGGCAAAGCGTATAAGCGACATGCGGTCTTCGTTGCTCCAAGGAATGCCGTAGTACCCCTCAATAAACCCTCTGATTTTTGTATTGGCATAATCCTGAATGGTTACATTCCGGACGACTTTGTCAGCGGCTTGCGATAAAATGGCATGTAACGATAGGACACCATAGAAGCTGGCATCTGTGTCTTTTCCCAGAATCGTAATCACATTCTTTTGAATGTCTAGTTGATACGCATCAATTTTAGAAAAATCCATGCCATCAGCGTTTACTTCTTTTGCCGCATAGGTATCGACAGGGCCGTTTGAGCCTATTGTTCCTACTAAAATATTGATTTTGTCATCAGCGGGCGTGGTCCCTTCACTCGGAGCCGGGCAGCCATTTTGTTTCAACACGGTTTCCAGCTTTTTTCTCGTAACGGAATCAATGGTATCGTCGTAGATGACTTGGATCGCCATGTCAAATTTCAATGAACCTTCATGATAGGTGACTTGATGTGGTATAGGATAGATCTCATATTCGATTTGTGCTTTTTCTTCTGCAGATGCCGCAGCAGCTGTTGTTTCAGAAACAGTTGTATTAGTCATAAGTAAATCTCCTTTATCATCTGGTAACAAGAAACCAATTATTTTACTTGATTGGATAACGCTTACATTTATACGTTCCATCCGTTATGTTTATTTTATCGTTTGCGCTTTTCTTTTTAAATGGATTAATTTTATATACACTGAAATAACTTTATGACTTGTGGTGAATCTATTGCTGTTTATGACAGCTTTTTTTATTGTAAGAGTGGAAATACTTTATCATTCAATAATGACAGCGTTTTCGCATTTAAATAGTAAAAGGAGTGGAAGTCTCATGAAAAAGACAGCCCATATTATTTCCCATTCCCATTGGGACAGGGAATGGTACTTGCCTTTCGAAACACACCGCTATTATTTCATTCAGCTTATGAATAATCTTATTGAACAGTTCAAAAAGGACGGCAGCGGTTTTCAGTCGTTTCATCTAGATGGGCAGACGGTTCTGCTCGAGGATTATTTCGCTGTCCACCCGGAAAATCGAGAACTGGTTAAGCAATTAATAGAAGAGGAAAAACTTCATATCGGCCCTTGGTATGTACTGCAGGATGCTTTTTTAACAAGCTCGGAAGCGAATGTCCGCAACCTTTTGATTGGGTTGAATGATACGAAAGCCTATGGACATTTTTCAAAAATCGGCTATTTTCCGGATACATTCGGTATTTACGGGCAGGCCCCTCAGCTCTTAAAGCAGGCGGGAATCGATACGGCTGCCTTTGGCAGGGGAGTGAAGCCGACGGGCTTTAATAACACCGTATCAGATGTGCCTGATTATGAATCACCCTATTCCGAAATGATATGGAAATCACCGGATGGTTCAAGTGTTTTAGGAATTTTATTTGCTAACTGGTATTCCAATGGGAATGAAATCCCGGTGGATCAAGAGGAAGCGAAAGCGTTCTGGGATAAGAAACTCGAGGATGCTGAAAAATATGCTTCAACGAATCAATTATTGTTTATGAACGGCTGTGATCATCAGCCGCTGCAAAAGTCGATTCCACAGGCGATTGAAACAGCATCGGCTCTTTATCCTGATTATCAATTTAAGCATTCAAGTTTTAATGAATATACGGAAGAGTTAAAACAAGCTCTTCCTGAGGAGCTGCAGGTCATTGAAGGGGAATTGCGCAATCAGCGGACAGACGGCTGGTCCACCCTAGTCAATACGGCGTCAAGCCGGATTTATTTAAAGCAAATGAATCATCACTGTCAAACCCTTTTAGAGAAAAATGCTGAGCCGCTGGCGGCCATGAATTATTTAGCAGGCGGCAGCTACCCAAGGGAATATGTCCGCTTCATGTGGAAATCGCTCATGAAGAACCACCCGCATGACAGTATTTGCGGCTGCAGTGTAGATGAAGTTCACCGTGAAATGGTTACCCGTTTTGAAACGGTATCGCAAATGGGAGAGGTGTTTGTCAGGGAAAAAGCAGCTGAGCTGGCACAAACAGTTGATACTTCGCAGACACCTGAAGGCGGTATTCCACTCGTTATTATGAATACGACAGGCTGGGAGAAAAATGAAGTCATCACCCAAATAGTTGACTTGGAAAGAGTGTATTTTTCACAAATGCACTTCGAAGAAATTCCAGCCTACCTACAGGATAAGGAAACGCCAAGCTATATACTGGTTGATGGGGAAGGTAATATGGTAGACATGCAGCTAGAGGAACCTGCAGTCGAATTTGGCTACGATCTGCCGGATGATAAATTCCGTCAGCCGTATTTTGCCAAACGGGCAAAGGTTTCGTTCTTCGCGGAGGGCGTACCGTCATTTGGTTATAAAACCTTCTACCTTGTACAGGGTACCGAAGGAGTGCAGCAGGATGTACCTGCTTCCGATACCCAGTTCGAAATGGAAAATGAATATGTACATCTACAGTTTCATGAAGACGGCAGCTATGATCTCATGCAGAAGGAAACAGGGGAGTCGTTCCATCAGCTTGGCATTTATGAGGACACAGGAGATGTTGGAAACGAATATATGTACAAGGAAGCAGAGGGACATGCCCCAATTACGACAAAGGGTGTACCGGCAGAATTTACATGGTTAGAAAGAAGCACACTCAGAACCGTCCTGGAGTTTACACATACGTTATCGATCCCGGTTTCAGCGGACGATCGCTTAGCAATCGAACGCAATAAGCTTATTTGGCACAAAGAAAGAGCGTCAGGCAGATCGAACGAAATGACTGCGATTACCTTAAAAACGGTTGTTACCCTTGAAAAGGGAATGAAGGGTCCGGCATTTAAACTGACCATTGACAACCAAGCTACAGACCACCGTCTGCGTGTATTGTTCCCAACAGGTTTACAGACAGAAACACATCAAGCAGACAGTATTTTTGAAATAGTCACCCGCCCGAACACACCGGAAAAAGAGTGGGAGAATCCGAGCTTCTGCCATCACCAGCAGCGCTTTGCCAGCCTGGCGGATGAGAGAATGGGATTAACCGTAGCAACAGATGGTTTGCAAGAATATGAAATTATCCCGGAGAATGGCACCATTGCGGTTACCGTGCTTCGTGCGACAGCCGAGCTTGGGGACTGGGGCTACTTCCCGACACCGGAAGCACAATGCTTAGGGATGCAGACTGCAGAATGGCAAGTGCTGCCGCACGAGAAAGATGTCATTCAGTCACAAGCCTTTGTCGATGCCTATCAATACAAAGTTCCGCTCGTCGTTGTTCAGACGGACATCCATGAAGGGGCGTTCCCGGAGACACATCAATTTGTTCAATCCGAATCCAATGGACTTGTATGGACGTCCATGAGGGTAGCGGAAGAGCGAGATGATGTGATGGTTCGCTGGTTTAATCCGGCCGAAGAAAAGACTAATCTTCAGGCCAATATCCAGGACCATGAATCCTATAAAAGCAACATCCTAGAAAAACAGTCAGACAATGCCAAAGATTCATATGAAGTAGGAAAATACGAAATTATCACATTAGGTTTTCAAAAATAGAGATAGGAGCGGGTACAAATGACTTCAGTAATTCCTGAATCCATGCAAAAACTGATTCAACATGTAAACGAATTTTTTCCGCACGATAAAAAGTTACAGCATATGTTTGAGCAATGCTTTGTTAATACGTATACCACTACGTTGAAGAAACAAGAAGATGGGAAAACATTCGTGATTACCGGGGATATCCCGGCAATGTGGCTGCGAGATTCAGCCGCACAGGTTAGACCTTATTTACTTGCTGCTGAAGAGGATGAAGAAATGGCTGCTCTACTTGAAGGAGTCATTCGCCAGCAATTTGATTTCATCCTGCATGATCCGTATGCCAATGCGTTTAATCAAACAGCAAATGGCAAAGGGCATCAAACGGATTTAACCAAGATGACACCGCATATTTGGGAGCGGAAGTATGAAATTGATTCCTTATGTTATCCGATCCAGCTAGCCTACCTATTCTGGAAGTCGACAGGACGGACTACTCTAATAAATGAAACGTTCCAACAGGTAGTGGAAACCATTATTCAGGTATGGCGGACAGAGCAGGATCATGAAGAGCTATCTCCTTACCGCTTTGAGCGTACGGATTGCCGCCAGTCAGATACGTTGATCCGTGAAGGCAAGGGAGGACGAGTTGTTCCGACAGGTATGACCTGGAGTGCTTTCCGTCCAAGCGATGATGCCTGCACATACGGCTACCTTGTCCCGGCTAATATGTTTGCCGTAGTCGTCTTAGGGTATGCAGCGGAAATGTGTGATGTATTAAACCATCCAGCACTTAAAGAAGAATGCCTGAAACTTCGCGGTGAAATTCAAAAGGGGATTGAACAATACGCGAAGCTGGACCACCCGATTCATGGCGACATGTATGTATACGAAACAGACGGAGAAGGCCGAGTGAATGTCATGGATGATGCCAATGTTCCGAGCCTGCTTGCAGCACCGTACTTAGGCTATCTTTCGTATGATGATCCAACCTATTTACACACACGTTCCTTCCTTTTAAGCAGGGATAATCCTTATTATTATGAAGGAAAATATGCTAATGGAATTGGCAGTCCGCATACGCCTGATCATTATATTTGGCATATCGCATTGGCCATCCAAGGAATGACCACAACGAGTGAAGCAGAAAAACAAGAAATTTTAGCTTATTTTAAACAAACAGACGGTGGTACTCATTTTATGCATGAAGGCTTTAACGCTGATAGCCCTGAAGAATTTACAAGGGATTGGTTTGCATGGGCCAACACCATGTTCAGTGAATTCGTCTTAAGTTTAACGGGTAAGGCAGTAAAAGGAAGTCCGCTTTATAATCAATTAATGAAGAACAAAGGCAATCAAGCGTAAGAAACAGTCAAGTTTAGTCATTTGAAAGGGTGATGGATCATGAAAAAAGTGCCATGGATGATTGTCGTTTGTGAATGGATTTGGAGGGCAATCTTGGCCAATCTGTACTGGATTGCCTTTACCATCTTGGGATTAGGGGTCTTTGGCTTTTTTCCGGCATCCGTCGCCCTGTTCACTATTGTCCGGAAATGGCTGAGAAAAGATACGGATCTACCTGTATGGAAGACGTTTAAGCAAGTCTATTTTAAAGAATGGAAAAGAAGCAATGGAATAGGCCTTGTGTTTTACAGCATTGGCCTTTTTCTCTTTGTTGATATCCGTATTGCTGAACAGTTGATGACAGGTGTTTTTGCCAGCCTTCTATTAATTATTCTTTACAGTCTAATCTTTGTCCTATTAATGGCTGTTGGTTATTTCTTTGCCATCTATGTCCATTACGAGCTGTCAAATAAAGAATATATCAGGCAGTCGTTTCTGTTTACCGTGACAAGTTTACCATCTACCCTTTTGATTGGAATTGGGTTAATTTTTATCGGCTATGTGATGAATCGGTATCCCGGCCTCGTCCTGTTTATATCTGCGGTCGCGCCGGCCCTTTGGATGATGAAGGTTTGTCTTGGCCGATTTGCCTCATTAGAAAAACGATTACAACAGCAGTAAACATGTTGGAAGTTGGAAAAACAGGGGGAGTGATCATGGAACTGCACGTAAGGGGAGACATATCTTCTGTTGCGGAGGGTCTTCGAGGTATCGCAAAACAGTTAAATATTCACCTATCAACGAAAGGCTATCCGATTGATGTGAAAAATCAACATGGACCATTAAGGGCAGCCAATAAAGACGGCCATGGGGAAATAACGTTTGATAAGCCGATTCATTTTTTCCGGGCTTTAGGATTATGGCTCGAACATTTTCATAAAGACCATGAGTTTGATCTTTCGGAAAATCCACAGTTTGAATTGAGCGGTGTGATGCTGGATGCATCAAGAAATGCCGTGCCAACCGTTGCTGATATCGAAAAGCTGCTCCGAAGAATGGCTGTTATGGGCTTAGATACCTTGATGCTTTATACAGAGGATACGTACGAGGTAAAGGAATATCCCTATTTTGGCTATATGCGGGGAAGATATACAACAGAAGAGTTGAAAGCCTGTGATGACTATGCCGGAAAATTAGGGATTGAAATGATCCCTTGTATTCAGGCATTGGGCCACCTACGGGAAGCACTTAAATGGAATGATGCTGCTAGTATAAAAGACACAGACGACATTTTATTAGTAGATGAGCCGAAGACGTATGAATTCTTGGAAAACTGTATTAGGGCAGCCTCGGAACCGTTTCAGACGAAGCGGATTCATATTGGCATGGATGAGACCTTCCAGCTCGGTTTAGGTAAATATTTAGAAAAGCACGGTTATGAGAATCATATCGATCTCATGAACCGTCATCTGCAAAAGGTTGTTTCCCTTACCGATAAGTATGGTCTTAAACCAATGATCTGGAGTGACATGTACTTCACGCTGTTTGCAGAAGACAGCAAATACCGCGATGAAAACGGCCGCATTCGCGAGGAAATTCTAGCTTCCATTCCTGATGTAGAGCTTGTTTATTGGAATTATTATCAGGGAGAGCAGGAAGTGTATGAAACCTATTTCAGGCATCATAAACAGCTTGCCAAGAAGACCATTTTTGCCGGCGGGGCCTGGACGTGGAATGGGCTTGCTCCGAACTACGGAAAAGCCATTGCGACAACGGAAGCCGCTATGGCTGCATGTAAAAAAGAGGGTATTAAAGAAGTATTTGTGACCTTATGGGGCGACAATGGAGCCGAAACCCCATTCTCCACCTCAATGCCAATCTTACAATTATTTGCAGAACACACCTATCATAAGGAAGTAACCATAGCCCATACCGCCAAGCGATTTGCTTTCCTTAATGAAGGACACTTTGATGACTTTATGATGTTAAAAAGATTGGATGAGACGCCCGGTGTGATGAAAGATAACATGAATATATCGATGACCTCTAAAGTGTTATTGTACCAGGATGTCTTAATTGGATTATATGATGAAAATATTCGCGGACTGTCCATTGGTGAGCATTATCAAAAACTAGTCCCGGAAATGGAACAAGCGAAACACAATAACCCCAAATGGGAAAAGCTATTTGAGTTTTATGAGCAATTGGCCAGAGTTTTAAGTGTGAAGGCGGAAATCGGAATAAAAATCAAAGAAGTGTATGAGAAAAAAGACTTCGAGCAAATGAGGGCGTTCCTGCCAAAGCTCGATTGGATCCAAGCCAATGTGAATCTGTTGCGTCAAATGCATCGAAACATCTGGTTTGCTGCCTATAAACCATTTGGCTGGGAGGTTATTGATATTCGTTACGGCGGTGTCATTACCCGGATGGACTCGGTAAAATATCGGATTCATGAATGGCTGGAGGGCAGGATTTCTGCTATTGAGGAATTAGAAGAGGAACGATTACGCCATGATGGGCCTTGGGAAATGTTTGACGGCTTAATTGGCGGCAATGTGTATCACCGTATCGTCACAGCAGGAAACTTCTCTTTATAAGGGGAAATTCGAAAATAACAAAATGGGGTGAACGGATTGTTTTTAACGGAAAGAAAATTTGAAGCCCGTATTCACGAATTAGAGGGTTATCGTTATCGTGATTGCATTGCGATTGAGCAATTTATCGCACAGGAAGATGATGGCAAAGTGGGAGCCTATCCACCTGTTTCTTATGATGAAACTAGCGTGATGAAGCTGGGTGATTATTGGAAAGGGCGGGATCGATATATTTGGCTTCATGCAGATATTGATAGTCATCTGCCAATCAGCAGCAAGCAGGTAGCCGGGCTGTTCTCCTTCGGCAAGACAGGCGGCGGGAATAATTCAGGGTTTGAATCCTTACTATTTGTAAATGGAAAACCATACCAGGGTGTCGATTCCAATCACGAAGAGGTCCTCTTTGATAAGGAAATCACTAAAGGGCCAATGAGTCTGGATTTTCGCCTTTGGTCGGGTCTTGAAGGTGGCGGCGTTCCGGTTGAGAACGAATTTAAACTGGAAATGGCGAAAATCGGCTGGCTCGATACACAAGTGGATAATTTATACTATACACTTTTAGCCGGATATGAAGTGCTAAAAGAAACGAATGAAGCGGATCCTAATTATTCCGTTTTAAAACAACTGCTTCAAGATGCCTTGCTGCAAATTAATTGGACCGAGCCTGGAAGTGCTGAATTTTATCAATCGTGCTACGAAGCAGATTCAAGCTTAACAGAAGCGCTTCAAGCAATCGAGAAAACGTCCGATATTACGATTCATACGGTTGGTCATACACATATTGATGTCGCTTGGCTTTGGCGTTTACGGAACACAAGGGAAAAATCTGCCCGTTCCTTTTCAACGGTTCTGCATTTAATGAAGCAGTTCCCAGAATATCTATTCCTGCAAACCCAGCCGCAGCTCTATGATTATATCAAAACTGACTATCCGGACATTTACGAGCAAATGAAGGCGAGAATTGCCGAAGGAAAGTGGGAAGCCGGCGGTGCGATGTGGCTGGAAGCCGACTGTAATATTCCAAGCGGCGAGTCTTTGGTACGGCAAATCCTCCACGGGAAGAACTTCTTTAAAGAAGAATTTGGTGTAGATTGTACCTATCTTTGGCTGCCAGATGTGTTTGGTTACAGCTGGGCACTGCCGCAGATTTTGAAAAAATCAGGCATCAACACCATGATGACAACGAAAATCAGCTGGAATCAATACAACCGCATGCCTCATGATACCTTTTATTGGAAGGGAATCGATGGTTCAGAGATTTTAACACACTTTATCACGACGCCAGAACCGTGGAACGGTCCGGACTCTTGGTTCTACACGTATAACGGATTTATCACCGCGAAAACGGTGAAAGGCGCCTGGACAGGCTATCGCGATAAGGATTTATCGAAAGACCTGCTTCTTTCCTACGGATATGGTGACGGCGGCGGCGGCGTCAATCGCCACATGCTCGAAATGAGAGAGAAACTAGACATGATGCCTGGAATGCCGAATGTAAAGGCGTCAACGGCTGGTGACTTCTTCGAAAAGCTTCATCAAAATGTGGCAGAGTCTAAAGGTTATATTCATAAATGGGATGGGGAACTGTATCTGGAATACCATCGGGGTACGTATACAAGCCAGGCCTTCATGAAAAAAATGAATCGGAAACTTGAGCTTTTATATCGCAGATCAGAATTCCTATCCTCCTGGCTGTCTGAAAATGGCGCCTGGATGGGCGATACTGAGCTAAAAGACGGCTGGAAGATTATTTTACGAAATCAATTCCACGATATTATTCCGGGCTCTTCGATTCATGAAGTGTATGAAGATGCAAAGGAAGAATATGCGGAAGCCTTCCAAATTGTCCAGCAAGTCGACAAGGAGATTCTGCAAAACGGAATTGCCGCAGCGGATCATTCTGTCGTTGTAATCAATTCGAGCCATCAAAAAGACAGAAGAAATGTGTTCGTTTCTCAGTTTGATGATTTTGCCGCAGGAGTCTGGAAAGACAGCAACGGCAATGTGCTAAATCATCAAAAACGTGAGAATGGCTGGCTTGTGGAAGTCAACAGTCTTCCATCTTTTGGTGCGGCAACTTTATATTTTGATCCGGCTGAAGCCGCTCCAGTATCATCGAATTTTGTCTATCAAGACCGAAAGCTGGAAACACCATATTATCTAGTTCAGTGGAATGAGTTCGGTCAGCTGACGAAACTTTATGATAAGGAATCACAGCGCTCGGTGCTAGAAGAAGGCACGAAGGGCAATGTCCTGCAAATTTTTGAAGATAAACCGCTTGCACATGATGCGTGGGATATTGATCTGTTCTATCAGGAGAAAATGGAGGAAATCCGTGATATCGCAACATTCGAAGTGGCAGAAAACGGGGAGCTTGCCTTTAGTATTCTTGTTACGTGGAAGTATCATCATTCTGAAATTTCTCAACGGATTGTCTTCTATCATAATGACCGCCGCATTGATTTTGAAACGAATGTTGATTGGCATGAGAAGCGGAAGTTGCTGAAGGCGTCGTTCCCAGTCAATATCCGGGCAACAGAAGCTACTTATGATATTCAATTCGGTAATGTGAAACGTCCGACACACTGGAACACAAGCTGGGAAATGGCGAAGTTTGAAACCGTCGGCCATCAGTGGGCTGATCTGTCAGAGCCGGATTACGGGGTAAGTTTACTGAATGACTCTAAATATGGCTATGACATTAAGGAAAATGTGATGCGCTTAACCTTATTAAAATCAGCGATCCATCCGGATCCGCAAGCAGACCAGGGACAGCATTCCTTCACTTATTCGCTGTATCCGCATATCGGTGACTGGCGCCAAGGGAAGACAGTGGAAAAAGCATGGGATCTCAATGATCCGATTACTGCTGTGGAAGGCAAATGGACGAAAGAAGCGTCATTCTTAGAAGCCACTGCTGACCATGTTTGGTTTGACGCTGTGAAGCCTGCTTATGATGGCAATGGAATCATTATCCGTTTACATGAGTTTGAGGGACGCAGAGGAAAGGTTGCCATTAATATTGCTGAAAACATCACCTCATGGGTGGAAACCAATTTGATGGAAGAGCCAATGGGTGTAGCATCAACTGGACCAATTGAGTTTGACATCAAACCGTATGAAATCAAAACCTTTAGAATTCAGTAACAGGCTGAAAAAATTGCCAAGGAGACTTTTTTACTGGTCTCAATCCGTTCCAGTGGCTTGAACAAGCTGCTAATAAACATAAACGCATGGGATTCACATATATGTGAATCCCAATGCGTTTTTTTGTGTAGAAAAGGGAGGAGGCCAAACGAAGAATTGTACATTTCATATCAAATTGATACAATAACGGGAAGTGTGAATAGTCAAAATAATTGGAAAGTTAGAGGGAATGATAATGGACTCAAAAAAATTAACGGTATTCATGCCGGTTTTTAATACTGAGCAATATGTGAAAGACACAATTGACAGTATTTTAGAGCAAACATACGGGGATTTTGAATTTTTAATTATCGATGACTGCTCAACCGATTCTTCTAAAGAAATCATCAAAAGCTATACCGATAAACGAATCCGATTAATTGAACTATCGAAAAAAATAAGTTTGCCGGAAATAATTAATTTAGGATTGCAATTAACTGAGAGTGAATATATCGCATTCATTGACTCTGATGATTTGGCAACTCCTGACAGACTGAAAGAGCAAGTGGAATTTTTAAATGAGAACCAAGATATTGTAGCTGTTTCCAGTGATTTCCAGTTTTTTGGATCAACGGATAAATATAGTAAAATGCCTAGTGGCTCAGAAAATATTCATCTCTCGTTACTATTTCATAATCCCATCGCTAATCCGGCGGCTATGATCAGGATGGAGCCAGTGAGGAATGCGAATGTAAAACACCGGGAGGACTATTTCGCTTGTTCAGATTACGCATTCTGGGTTGATCTATCCGTAATTGGTAAACTTGAGAATATAAATAAATGCTTTTTGAAATACCGAACGGGTCATAACAATTCAACAGGTACCTCCCAACGCGATCCAGGACTAAGAACGAAGAGAAAGGAGATTCTTGATAAAATACATATCACTGCACTCAAAAACAACCAGTTTAATTTGAATGACGATGAGCTAGTTACGTTTAATATGTTTTTTGGCGATGCCAACGTCATTATCCCTGAAAAAGGAGATTTTGATAAACTATTACATGTGTTTAGTAAATTAAAAACACAAGCGGAGAGTTTGCCGATTGATGAAACACTATTTGATACCATTTTAAGAGAGAAACTAAATCATATAAAAGTAAGATATAGTTTTTAGTAGCTTGTAGGGCAAGTATAGACAATTATTCTATACTTGCTTTTTTATTTACATATTCCCTAAACACATAGTGAAATAATTTCTAAGATTTTTGCACTTAATCCCAAATTAGTCAACTATAAAAAGGCCCCCTTTCCCTATAAAATAAAGGTATGGAAGTGCTTACAACACCCGAGAGGAGGAAAAACATGAAAAATATATTGAGTGATATATATAAAAATAGAATCTGGCTGCTGATGGTCTTACCCGGAACGATTTGGCTGCTTTTATTCTCGTATTTGCCGATGTTTGGACAAGTTTTGGCCTTTAAGAAGTTCCGGATTCATCCGGATGGCTTCTTTGCCAGTATCATGAATAGTGATTGGGTCGGCTGGGATAACTTTAAATATTTGTTTAGTACGAGTGATGCGTGGATTATTACGCGAAATACCCTCGTATACAATCTTATCTTTATTGTAGTAGGGCTAATCGCAGCTGTGGCAACAGCGATCCTGCTCAGTGAACTGGTGAATAAGAGGTTATCAAAGGTCTATCAGACTTCCATTCTCTTTCCGCATTTTATTTCATGGGTTATCGGAAGCTACTTTGTCTTCACTTTCTTAAGTACGGATCACGGCCTGTTAAACCATGTTCTTGGCTGGTTCCATATCGACCCGGTTTCATGGTATAGCGAATCGAAATATTGGCCGTTCATTCTCGTGTTTATGAGTCTATGGAAAGGTGTCGGTTACGGCAGTATCGTGTATTTAGCATCCATCGTCGGAATTGATCGAACGTATTATGAGGCAGCGATGATTGATGGGGCATCAAAATGGAAACAGATTAAGCACGTAACCTTGCCAATGCTTAAACCATTAATGATTATCTTAACCATTATGAATATCGGCAGAATCTTCAACTCGGATTTTGGATTATTTTATCAAGTACCAAGAGATTCAGGTGCGCTTTATTCGGTTACAAATGTTATCGATACATTCGTATACCGCGGTCTAATGAATTTAGGTGACATTGGAATGAGTACAGCAGCAGGTCTTTATCAGTCAGCTGTTGGATTTACCCTTGTGATCATAACGAACTATATTGTAAGAAAAGTAGATGAAGAAAGCGCATTATTTTAAGAGCGCCTTCATGAAGGGAGGGAAAGTCGCCTAGCGGCTTCATTATGCCAAAGAACTTACAAACACAACCATCTGCCGCTATATCAGAATCAACACAAGATTTGAAAGGGGGTGGGGCAAGTATTGTTAGGAAAAAATACCGAGATCCTCAACACCTGCACCCGGTTGTCAATACCATTTTTAGTGTGTTATTAGGGATTCTCGCGCTTGCGTGTATTTTTCCTTTTATCTATGTCATTATTATCTCGTTTACAAGTGAAGAAAGTATTGTAAGAAATGGATTTCAACTGATTCCGAAAGAATGGAGTACGGATGCTTACCAGTATCTATGGGGGATGAAGGCACAATTCTTCCGCTCTTACGGTGTTACGATTTTTATTACGATTGTCGGTACCATTATCAGTGTATTGATGATCACGTTTTATGCTTATGCCATTTCAAGACCGCAATTTAAGTATCGCAGATTTTTCACCTTTCTGGCGTTCTTTACGATGCTTTTCAGCGGCGGTCTGGTACCGACTTACATTGTTGTCACCCAGTTTTTAGGTTTAAAGAATACCATTTGGGCATTGATTCTGCCGCTTGCAATGAATGCGTTTTATATTATCATTATGAGAACGTTCTTCTTAAAATCCGTTTCCGAATCGATTTTAGAATCAGCAAGGATGGATGGAGCGAGTGAGTGGAGGATCTTCTTCCAAATTATCTTCCCGCTTTCATTACCGGGGATTGCCACGATTGCCTTGTTTAGTACACTAGGATATTGGAATGATTGGTTTACGGCGCTGCTGTATATTGATGATCCAAATCTAGTACCACTGCAATCTTTATTGATGAAAATAGAGGCAAACCTTGAATTTATGAGACAAAATATGGATGTGGCCAGCATGCAGTTAAGCTTGTTTGACACCATCCCACAAGAGTCAGCCAAAATGGCCATGGTTGTAATCGCCACCTTACCGATAGCAGTTTCGTACCCGTTCTTCCAAAAGTACTTTATTAGCGGACTGACTATTGGCGGCGTTAAAGAATAAAAATAGAAAGAGGAGAGTTGAATGAAGAAGAAATTAGCTGTATTACTGGCATTAGTTTTGTCACTTGGCACCATTCTAGCTGCTTGCAGCAGCAATAAAGACACTTCTGCAGCAGATAAGGGCGGTAAGAAAGGCGAGCCATACGAAATTAAATGGTACACTATTGGTACACCACAAAAGGATACTGATAAAGTATTTGCTGAAGTAAACAAGTATACGAAGAAGAAAATTAATGCCACAGTGAAGATGACTCAAATAGACTGGGGCGATTGGGCGCAAAAATCACAAGTGATGATTAATTCAGGCGAACCATTTGATATTATCTTTACAAATGGTACTGATTATGTTCAAAATTCACAAAAGGGTGCTTTCCTGGCCATTGATGATCTGTTAAATAAGGAAGGAAAAGATGTAAAACAAGCAATCAATCCTGCGTTATTAGAAGGAATTAAGGTAAATGGAAAAATTTACGGTGTTCCGACTAATAAAGAGGCTGCAAGACAAACGGTTTATACATTCAACAAACGTCTAGTCGAAAAATACAACTTCGATATTTCAAAGGTACAAAGCCTGGAAGACCTTGAACCAATGCTAAAAGTCATTAAAGAAAATGAAACAAAGATTACGCCAATGGCAACATTCAAAGCGTATCTTCCATTTGACTATATCTTTAATAATGAAATGCCATTTGCCATCCCGTTTGAAGGCGACAGAGACAAGGTCATTAACCCATTCGAATCTGATCTAGCCATGAAAACGTATAAAACAATGCATAATTATTACAAAGCAGGTTATCTTAAAGAAGATGCGGCAACAAGCAAAGACAGCTGGCCAATGGATGTAGAAAACTGGTTTGTCCGTATGGGCGATTCCCAACCGTACGCTGATTTAGTTTGGAGCCGTGCAGCTAAGTACGATGTGGTTTCTGTTCCGGCTGAAAACCCAGTTACGATTAATGATTCTGTATCCGGTTCCATTCAGTCCATCTCTGCAACATCTAAGAACCCTGAAAAAGCAATGGAATTCTTAAATCTGCTTAACACTGATCCATATCTTCGTAACCTAGTAGACAAAGGAATTGAAGGCGTTCACTATGAAAAGAGCGAGGATGGGACGATTAAAGATCTTCCAGCTCGTATTGATAGTTACAATGTGCCAACCTATTCTTTAGGAAACTTCTTTATCTTAGATTTATATGACAATGATCCTAAAGACAAATGGGAAAAGTTTGAAGAATTTAATGCATCTGCAAAACCAGCACCAACACTTGGTTTCCACTTTGACAGTGACCCAGTGAGATCTGAGCTTGCAGCGATTACGAATATCTCTAAAGAGTTCTATCCGGCATTGGCAACAGGATCTGTTAACCCTGAAGAATACCTGCCAAAATACAATAAGAAATTAAAAGAAGCTGGCATTGACAAAGTATTAAAAGAAATTCAAAAGCAATATGATGATTGGAAAAGTAAGCAAAAGTAAATAGTAAAAATCAAGCTGGGTGTAACATTCCGGCTTGATTTTATTTCCGTATAATCGAGGGTCTCAACATGTCAAAAAGAAGAAAATTACGGTTTAGCCAAAACATTTTCAATAAACTATTTTTCATTTCCTCACTCACAATTATTGTAACCGTTATTATCTTAATTGTTACCATAAGCAACTATTATTCCGATGTGATCATACAAAAGGAAGTGAATATTAATACAAGAACATTGGAAAGGGTCGAGGACTACTTTTCCGCTAAAGACTCAGATGTTAATCGGGCAAAACGTGACTTCTATGTAAAAGGGGATGTGATTGATGACTTTTCCTTCGCTCTTCATAACGGCTATGAGAAATATTTAGAATATCGCTTAGATAAATTCTCGGAAAGTCCATCGTTTCAACCTACGAATATTGATACGTATTTTAATGCATATTTTGGTCAAGACAGCGATATTAATGCCATCAATTTACAATCGGTAGAAAATCCCGCGATTGAATATTTGTTAATCTACAATCGTTTGCGATGGGATAAAAGTATAATAGCAAATTCTGATGTATTAAACTCAAATTCGCTTTTGGCGGAACTGCTTCCAAGGTCCAACGGGGACCGGGAAAATCACCGGAAATTAAAGGATACCATTACAAAAAAGGTTTTCATTAATAATCCAGTGACATTGAAAAAACTAGGAGAAATACAAATTTATTACTCTACTAACCGTTTAGACAAAATTGTTAAAAAGCATGACCGGACGCCTGCTTCCTTTTTTTTAATGGATGATGAGGGCGAGATCATCTATTCGGTAAATAAGGCTCATGTCCCAACAGATATGATCAAACAGATCAAGCAAGAAACAAATGAAACGAAAATGAAGTGGAACAATGACCATTTTTATATAAATACGATTGCCAACAAGGGAGATTATACCTACATCAGTGTGATTCCCGACAAGGGATGGCAGAAGCTTACCATTGTAAGGGGAACTATGTGGGGTGTGATCATCTTTTTCATCATCATATCGATTTTGATTACCTATTCCTTTACTTACAATTATTCACGGCGAATTAATCGGATTGTTGCCATTATTCGTCAGGTGGAAAAGGGAAACCTTGATGCAAGAATTCCAAAATCAAAGCGTGAAGATGAATTATCAAAGATTGCGGTTAATATCAATTCCATGTTAGATGAGTTGAATAACTATATTGAAGAATTTTATCTATTAAATCTGAAACAGCAGGAAGCTGAATTAAAAGCACTCCAGGCACAAATTGATCCGCATTTTTTATTTAATACGCTAGAGGCGATCCGGATGGTTGCCGTTGTCGAGGGGTCTAAGACTTCAAGTAAAATGATTTTCCATTTATCGAAACTGTTCCGCTACTCGTTAGAATCAAAAGACACCGTTCCCTTATATACAGAAATAGAGTATGTCAATCAGTATTTAAAATTGATGCAATTTAAATTTCCAAACAAATTACAGGTTCACTTTGATATTCCATGTAATGTTGAACAAACACTGGTACAAAAATTAATTTTACAGCCAATTGTTGAAAATTATTTTGTGCATGGTTTTAGGAAAGGCCAGTCAGATAACGAATTATTCATACGTGCCACGTCTCATGAAGAAATGGTTGAAATAAGTGTGGAGGATAATGGTAAGGGCATGCCAATAGAGGCACTTGAAAAGATTATCCATCATATCAATTGTGAAGAGGGTGATGAAATGGAATCAATTGGATTAAGAAATATCCATCAGCGTCTGAAACTGAAGTACGGGGCTCCGTTCGGTCTAACACTAAAAAGCACCAAAGATAAGGGAACAATTGTCACACTATTGATTCCAGCAAGGGGGGGCACGAATGTATAGGGTGATGCTTGTCGATGATGAACCACTGATTACAATTGGCCTTCAGGCACTGTTAGATTGGGAGGATTATGGGTTTGAAATTGTGTTAACAGCAGAAAGCGGAGAAGAGGCCCTCATTTTTTTAAAAGACAACCCAATCGACATTCTGATCACAGATATTATGATGGGTGAGATGTCCGGGTTAGATCTAATTAAAGAAGTGAAGAAAATCCAGCCAAAGGTTAAAAGTATTGTGTTAACAGGTTACCAGGAGTTTGAGTTTATTAAGCAGGGTCTGTTATTGGGAATTGAAAATTATTTAGTCAAACCAGTGGATGAGGATGAATTAGTCACAACCATCCAAAATGTTGGGCGTAAATTGAAAACCATGACAGGCGGCAATCAGATACAGGAACGGTCCACACTTTTGGATAATACATTATGGCGATATTTAAACGGTGAAATTAATAAAAATGATTGCTTTGAAAGACTATCATTATATAATATCCAATTTGTTCAGCCATTTCATAATGTCTCTATATTAAGTTTCGAACAGTTTCAAAATGCGGAAATATCAAAGGAAATTAGGAACTATATTGAAGAGCATTATTCAGCGGCCTGTCTATACAGTCCAAACCAAGAATTAATTATTATTTTTGGCGGAAAGAGTGAAGAGGAGTTACATCAATTGAATCAAAGCCTGGTGGAGCATCTCAATAATGAAGGAAGCGCTTCAGGTTTATTCTATTTATCGATGGGAAATCCGGTTAAAAGGATAGAGGAATTGGAAGAGAGTTTTACGAATGCCATTGGGTTTTGTTTGCTGCAGCCCTTTTCAAATCCTAATGTACTTCTTTCAGAAATGTTACCGATTGATAGGCATGAAGAAGTCAAAAAACAGCAGGAATTCAAAGAATGTATCGTTAAGCAGCTATTGAAAGCGGATGGAGAGACCTTGCAAGTGGTTGACCTGTTTTTTGAGGAATTAACCAAGAAGTCGCCTTTTATCTCCCCTCAATCTGCCAGAAAATATACGTTTGATCTTATTTCCTATATCCATTATTCGCTGCAGCAAGACGATGTTTCCTATTATACAGCTGCCGTGGAAAGAATAGCCTATAGCCAAAACGTGGAGCATCTGAAAGCAATTATGAAGGAATATTGTCGCGAATTGCTTTTATCCATTCATAATCAGGCAAATATGCGCAGTCCCATTGTCCAAAATGTCCTTGATTATATTCATGCTTCCTATGACCAAGGGATTTCGTTAAAAACCTTGGGACAACAGTTTCATGTAAATGTCATTTATTTAGGACAGCTATTTCAAAAAGAAGTAGGGGTTGTCTTTTCTGAATACCTAAACCGGTATCGATTGGAAAAAGCAAAGGAATTGTTAAAAACAACCCACTATCGGGCAGGAGAAATTGGCAAAAAAGTAGGCTATTCTGATACGACATATTTTTATAAACAATTTAAGAAAACAATTGGGCTCACACCAAGTGAGTGGAGAAAAATATAAAAGCGCAAGCGCCCTGGTCAGCGGCGTATGGCCTCCTCGAAAAAGCTAACGCTTTTTCTTCGTGCGATGCCTATGCTGCCGAAGCTTTCCTTGTGGAGCGCTCCAACTGAGATAAAGGAAACACGAAGAGCCGGAGGCGATTCGATGTTGACTTATCGTAGGGCGGAGAGCGAAGGACACTAGCCGCAAGCGCGCTGGAGCTAGACAATTCTCGAAGTCAGAATTTATAAATCTTATATTATAAAAAGAGACGGTGATAAATTATGAAAAATACTTCGCTTAAGAATCAACCTACTTATCGCTTTCCAAATGGTTTCTGGTGGGGAAGTGCATCATCTGGTCCGCAAACAGAAGGGGCAGCAAATATCGATGGGAAAAAGCCAAACCTATATGACTATTGGTACAGCATTGAACCGGAGAGCTTTCATAATCAAGTAGGACCGGAGCAAACCTCAGACTTCTACCACCGATATAAACAGGATATCGAGTTAATGAAGGAAACGGGGCATAATTCATTCCGGACCTCGATTCAATGGTCGCGGTTAATTCCGAATGGAGTCGGGGAAGTCAATCAGCAGGCGGTTGATTTTTACAATCGCGTCATTGACGAACTGATTGCAAATGATATTGAACCATTCATGAATCTCTACCATTTCGATATGCCGATGTGCATGCAGGAAAAAGGCGGCTGGGAAAGCCGGGAAGTCGTTGAGGCCTATGTGAAATTTGCTGAAACCTGCTTTACATTGTTTGGCGACCGGGTTAAATATTGGTTTACCTTTAACGAACCAATCGTTCCAGTCGAGGCCGGCTATTTATATAATTGGCATTATCCGAATATCGTAGATTTCAAGCGAGGCGCGCAGGTGGCCCATCATACGATTGTGGCCCATGCCAAGGCAGTAGAAGCATTTAAAAAATTGAATCTAGGCGACGGTAAGATTGGTATTATCCTAAACTTAACGCCATCCTATCCGCGAAGTCAGGATCCGGCAGATGTCAAGGCCGCACATATCTCCGACCTTTTCTTTAACCGCAGCTTTCTTGATCCGGTTACAAAAGGGGAGTACCCTGCCGATTTGATTGCCATTTTAAAAGAAAGAGAACTGCTTCCGGTAGTCGAAATGGGAGATTTAGAGATTATCAAAAATAACCCGATTGATCTATTGGGCGTGAACTATTATCAGCCGCGCCGCGTTAAAGCTAAGGAAGAGCCGGTGCCGGCGGGTGCCCCGTTCATGCCGGAGCATCTATTTGATCCGTACATTATGCCTGGGCGGAAGATCAATCCACATAGAGGCTGGGAAATCTGCGAGGAGGTCATCTATGACATTATGATCGATATTCGTGATCATTATGACAATATTCCTTTCTTTATCTCAGAGAACGGTATGGGAGTTGAAGGGGAAGCGAAATTCCGCAATGCAGAAGGATTTATTGAGGATGATTATCGGATTGAATTTATTCAAGAACACCTGAAATGGGTGCATAAAGGACTAGAGGAAGGGGCCAAATGCCTTGGCTATCACCTTTGGACATTTGTGGACAACTGGTCATGGGCAAATGCATATAAGAATCGCTATGGATTAGTAGAAGTAGATTTAAACAATGATTTAAAACGTACCATTAAGAAATCAGGCAGATGGTATAAACAGTTGTCTGATCATAACGGTTTTTAACCAGGTTCCAAGGCAAACGAAATTCTTAAAGAGGGGATTCCGATGAAAGCTTATATGGTATTTGATATCGGCGGCACGTATATAAAATATGCTGTAATGGATCAAGAGGGGAACAAACTGGTCAGCGGGAAGTTTCCAACACCGAAGGAAGGATTAGAGCCTTTTTTGCAAACCATTTGTGAGATCGTAAAAGATTTGAGAGATTCCTATGAACTCCAGGGCATTGCTTTAAGTTCACCCGGTGCTGTCGAAGTGAAAACAGGATTTATTGGCGGTGCAAGTGCTCTTCCTTATATTCATGGAGTTCCCATGACTAGCCTGATAAAGGAACGGACAGGTCTTCCGGTATCGATTGAAAATGATGCCAATTGCGCTGCTTTGGCGGAAGGCTGGTTAGGGGCGGCTAAAGATGTGGATTACTTTATTTGTATTGTGATTGGTACAGGCATTGGTGGCAGCATTGTCATGAACCATTCCATATTACGCGGGGCAACGCTTCATGGCGGTGAGTTTGGGTACATGATCATGGGCGGAGCCCTCCAAGCGGGGAAGAATCCGCTTCATTCAACCTGGAGTCAATCAGCCTCCACGAATGCCCTTGTCCGAGAAGTTGAAAGGAAGAAATCACTGACACACTGTTCATTAGACGGAGAGGAAGTATTTCGTCTGGCAGAGTCGGGAGACTCCATTGCTCTAGAAAGTATTGCACAATTTTATAAACGGATAGCGATTGGAATTTATAATTTGAAATATGCTTTAGATCCTGAAAAGATTCTTATCGGAGGCGGGATTAGTAAGCGCCGGGAAGTCATTAGCGGGATTAATCGCGAATTGAAGGGATTAAAGGATGATATCTCGACGCTGTCTATTGAGGTGGAAGCCTGCCAATTTGATAACGACGCAAACTTAATGGGCGCCTTGTTTCATTTCTTACGGGTGCACAAAAGCATTAACTAATAATGATTTGGAGGAAACCAAAAAATGTATGGTGCAATTGAAGCAGGAGGAACAAAATTTGTTTGTGCGGTTGGAGATGAGTCGGGCACAATTATTGAGCGAATCAAGATCCCAACCACAGTGCCTGAGGAGACGATGGCTGAGGTAATGGCATTTTTTAAGAAATATGAACTTGATGCAATTGGGGTTGGTTCATTTGGCCCTATTGATGTCAATCGAGAAAGTCCGACATATGGAACGATTACATCTACACCGAAGCTGGCATGGACGGGCTATCCGTTTGTTCAAGCATTGAGAGATGCCTTTTCGGTACCGATTGGTTTCAATACAGATGTGAATGCGGCAGCTTTAGGGGAGGCCACCCTCGGTGCGGCTAAAGGCTTGGACAGCTGCTTGTACATTACAGTTGGTACGGGAATTGGAGCGGGTGCCGTGGTTCAAGGCAAGCTTCTTCAAGGCCTGTCACATCCAGAAATGGGCCATATCCTTGTAAGGCGTCATCCGAATGATCACTATCAAGGTAAGTGCCCCTATCATGGAGATTGTTTAGAAGGTCTTGCGGCTGGCCCCGCAATTGAAGAACGCTGGAAAGCCAAGGGGATTGACTTGGTGGATCGAAAGGAAGTATGGGATTTAGAAGGCTACTATATTGCCCAAGCACTGATGCAGTATATTTTAATCCTATCACCAAAACGGATTATTCTGGGCGGCGGGGTGATGAATCAGAAACAAGTATTCTCTTCTATTTATAAGTATTTGCAGGAGTTTCTTTCTGATTATGTTTCTTTGCCAGACTTAACAGAATACATAGTGCGCCCTGGACTAGGCGATGATGCAGGGATTACGGGATCACTTCTAATTGCCCATCAGGCGTTTACAGAAGAAATACAAAGATAATCTGTCCCGCATTAATGGGCAGTATGGAAGGGAGATCTTTAAGTGGTTCAGACTAAGAAAAATGACTGGGAAAACATTTCTATCCTTCAAAGAGGACGATTGCCTGAGCGAGCTTACTTCTATTCGTTTACGGATACTCTATCAGCATTAACGTATGAAAGGGCAAATTCCAAAGGGTTTAAGCTGTTAAATGGAATGTGGAAATTTCATTATGCTGAAAATCCCTTCCATGGACCAGACCGTTTTTATCAAGATAGCTTTGATGTGAGCGGGTGGGATGAGCTTATGGTTCCCTCTAACTGGCAGATGAATGGGTATGGGAAGCCGCACTACACGAATGTTCAATACCCGTTTCCAGTGGATCCTCCTTATGTACCAACCGAAAATCCAACAGGTTCTTATAGGAGAAGTTTCTATATTCCACCGGAATGGATGCAGCAAAAGATTATTCTACGTTTTGAAGGTGTGGATAGTGCCTTTCATGTTTGGGTAAATGGGATTGAGGTTGGTTATAGTCAGGGAAGCCGAATCCCGGCAGAATTTGATATCTCTTCCGCTATTCGTGAAGGGAATAATACCTTAGCAGTCAGGGTGTATCAATGGTCTGATGGCAGTTATCTAGAAGATCAGGATATGTGGTGGTTAAGCGGTATCTTCCGGGATGTGTATCTGTTAGCGAAGCCGAAGGTGCATATTCAAGACCTGTTCGTTACAACCAATCTGGATGAAAACTATGAAGATGCGATTCTTAAAATTGAGACAGCAATCGAAAATGGCAGTCATCAACAACTGGAAAACTATCAACTTGAATACCGCCTGCTTGATCGGGAAGGAAACTTAGTTTCTGTCCATTCACAGCTAGTGGCCGCTCCAAGTGATCAAACTGTCAAAGCGACTATCGATATCCCGGTGGAAAGTCCCAAAAAATGGTCTGCGGAACATCCATATATCTATCATTTGCTGGTTAGCCTGAAAGATGCGGGTGGAAACATTGTAGAAGTAGTGCCAAATAAAACCGGATTTCGTTCGATTGAACTTAAGGATGGTGTTTTCCTTGTCAATGGTGCGGCAATCAAGCTAAAAGGGGTCAACCGGCATGATTCTCACCCGGATTTGGGTCGTGCTGTGCCGCTTGCTGCCATGGAGAATGACATTATTTTAATGAAGCAGCATCATATTAACGCTGTAAGAACAGCTCATTATCCAAATGATCCAAGGTTTTATGATCTTTGTGATACGTATGGCATGTATGTCATTGATGAAGCAGACCTGGAAACCCACGGGATCGATTATGTGGGTCCAAGCAATATGTTAAGCGATGATTCTGAATGGGAAGAGGCATATGTCGACAGGGCCAAAAGGATGGTTGCCCGTGATAAGAATCATCCATCAATTATTATGTGGTCCTTAGGGAACGAATCAGGATATGGACGTAATCATGATGCCATGGGTGAGTGGATGAAAGAAAATGACCCGACGCGTCTCGTCCATTACGAAGGTGAGTCGGCGAGCATTATGCGCGAGGACGATAATGATCCAAAAAGAGATCCATCCGTTTCGGACGTTCATTCATCCATGTATACATCTCTAGAAATTCTCGAAAAATGGGGAAAGAGAACAGATCTAGCGAAACCGCATATTCTTTGTGAATATGTTCATGCGATGGGAAATGGCCCCGGGGGAATCAAAGACTATTGGGATCTGATTTACAAATATAGACGATTGCAGGGAGGCTTTGTCTGGGAATGGTGTGATCATGGCATTCGTCGCTTGACGGAAGCGGGTGAGGAATACTTTGCCTACGGGGGCGATTTCGGCGATACCCCGAATGATTATAACTTTGTTATCGACGGGCTCGTGAATCCGGACCGGACCCCTTCACCTGGATTAATTGAGTATAAGAAAGTCATCGAACCGGTACATGTGGAAGCGGTGAATGTAAAAACAGGGGAAGTAATAATCACCAACCGGTATGATTTTATTTCCTTAGCACATTTGAACGTATCTTGGTCGATTGAGGCTGATGGTAAGCCGATTGAACAAGGCGTGATGCCGGCACCGAATATCGCGCCAGGTGAAAGTACACGGCTTTCGATTCCATTTACGCTTCCTTCCCACATCAAACCAAATACGGATTATTGGCTGCACCTGCAGTTTACATTGGGCGTTGATACGGTATGGGCGAAAACAGGACATGAAATGGCATGGGCACAATTTGAATTGCCTGTAAAAAAAACATACCGTGAAAAGGCAGTTCAGCCGCTGCCTGCACCGCTTGAATGTGTGGAAACCCATAACAGATTGGTAATAAAGGGTGAAGATTTCTCTATTGCCTTCAATCTTATCGATGGAACAATGGATACATGGACCTATCAAGGACTTCCCCTGTTAGAAGCGGGCCCGAAGCTGCAATTTTGGCGGGCATTAATTGATAATGATCACCGCTCCGCTGTCAGCTGGAGGCAATTTGGTCTCCACTGGCTGCAGCACCGTGTTGATGGTGTGGAATGGCAGCAAACGGAGAATAAAGACAGGGTAGTGATTACTTCAAGTGTTCGCATTGCCCCGCCCATCCTTGCTTGGGGAATCCGCGCCACATACACGTATATGATTGATAGTAATGGTGAAATAGATATCGACGTACAAGCCTCTCTAGAGGGTGATGGACCCAAAACACTGCCGCGGATTGGCTTGCAAATGAAGCTGCCAGTTTATTTTGATGATGTGACTTGGTATGGGCGTGGTCCGGGGGAGGCCTATAGCGACAGCAAACAAGCTAACCGGGTTAGCGTTTATGCTAAAAAGGTGGAGGAGCTTTTTACTCCCTATATCTATCCGCAGGAAAACGGCAATCGCCATGAGGTCCGCTGGGTTGCCGTTACGGACCCTAGTGGAATAGGCTTTGTGGCAGCAGGTAATCCGATGCTCGATTTCAGTGCGCACTATTATACAACCGAAAATCTTGATCAAGCACAGCATACGTACGATTTGAAAAAACAAGATTCTATTACCTTTCATCTTGATTACGGGCAGAATGGAATTGGCTCTGCAAGCTGTGGTCCCGATTTGACGAAACCGTATCAGCTAGAATGTAAAGATTTTCAATTCGCGGTATCTTTAAAGCCATTTTCAGCGGCTGAGATTACACCAGTTGAAATAGGTAAGTCTTTAAGATTCCGGAATGGAATGAAGGCAGTGAGTTTTCATCAATAAAAATTGAAACAGGCCACGTCCTTTGCAAAATTGGCCTGTTTTTTTTTGTTAGAAGTAATTGTATTTGTTAAGGGACTGTTCCATGGAATCATTTTTTTTAAAAATTTAGTTAGCCGAAATATAAAATTTAAGAAATAATTTCTAGTCTCGTTATATATCATTAAAGCATGCAAAATATTTTTATCAAAAGGGAGGAAAATATGTTAGTTTTTAAAAAGTTAAAATCGTTTTATCTTCCTTATAAACGGGACTTCATTTGGTCGACGCTTTTTCTAATAATCATGGCGGGTATTACTGTTGTTTATCCGGTCATTTTACAAATGACGATTGATGATGTGGTACTTGGCAGACAATATGGCTGGGTGCCATGGATTTCGCTGGGGTTTATCATGATTATGGCAGTAAAAGGGCTGTCAACCTATATTCAGCATTATTTGGCGGATATGTTCGGCATTAAATCAGTATACCTTCTTCGAAACGCCCTATATGAAAAGCTGCAGCGGCTGTCATTCAGCTATTATGATAATGCGAAGACAGGGGACTTAATGTCCCGGTTGACCGCGGATGTGGAGGGCTTCCGTTTTTTTGTGTCATTCGGTTTTGCAGAGGTACTCCGGTTTGTTATTCAGGTCGGTGCCAGTTTGTGTGTCATGTTCTATTACTCTGTTTCCCTCACTCTGGTCACCATTATCGCACTGCCATTCTTGAGCATTGTTGTTTATAAGTTCGACAAAGCTGTACATCCGGCGTTTCGCGGGATTCGAGAATCGTTCGGCCGCTTAAATACAAAGGTACAGGAAAATATAAGCGGAATCCACACGGTTAAAGCTTTATCGAAAGAAGGGGTCGAGATTGAGCGCTTTACTGCATCCAATCATGATTACAGAGTGAAACAGCTTCATACGGCATCGGTTTGGTCGAAGTATTTTCCTTTAATGGAGCTGATTGGAAACATCTCTGTTGTCACATTATTGGCATTTGGCGGATATCAGGTAATAAATGGAGAGGTAAAACCCGGGGAGCTTGTAGCCTTTTACAGTCTTGTTTGGTATATTCTATGGCCTGTCATGAACCTGGGATTTACCATTAATATGTTCTCGCAGGCCAAGGCTTCCGGCGAAAGGCTCCTTGAAGTGTTAGAAGCGAATGAAACTATATATGATGAAGATCATGTAAGAGGCAGTGGGAAAATGGATGGGCATGTTGTTTTTCGACATGTGTCATTCCAGTATCATAAAGAAGAAACAGCCGTCCTACAGGATGTAAGTTTCGATGCGCCTCCAGGTTCAACCATTGGCTTTATCGGCGCCACCGGTTCCGGAAAAACCAGCGTGATTCAGCTTTTATCTCGCTTTTATGAAACATCCGCAGGGGATATTCTGATTGACGGCCGTCCAATTAAGGAGTATGGGTTAAGCATGCTTCGCTCACAGATTGGAATCGTGTTACAGGAAACCTTTCTGTTTTCGTCTACCATTAAAGCGAATATTGCTTACGGAAGGCCGGATGCGTCAATGGATGAAATTATCGATGCTGCTAAACGGGCTCAAGCACATGATTTTATTATGGAGCTTCCGGACGGGTATAACACGATGCTGGGAGAACGGGGAATGGGTCTTTCTGGAGGGCAAAAACAAAGGATTGCGATTGCCCGTGCCATTTGTCTGAATCCGGCCATCCTTATTTTAGATGATTCGACGAGTGCTGTGGATATGGAAACAGAATTTCAAATTCAACAAGCCTTACGGGAGGTCATGAAGGGGAGAACCACCTTTATCATTGCGCATCGTATTTCCTCATTGAAACATGCAGATGAAATTTTAGTATTAGAGCACGGACGAATTATTGAACGAGGAACACATGAGCAGCTGTTGGCCGGCAATGGACCGTATCGAAGAACGTATAATATTCAATACCAGGACCAAGAAGCTATTATGGAAAGGCTCGTAAGGTAGGTGGAATCATGGAAGAAAAGCAAAAGAAACAACTGATATTAGATCGGTTTCACTACTCTCAGGATGAAGTGATTGATAAATCATTTAACTGGAAACAAATGTGGCGTTTGTTACAGTATGTAAAACCCTATTCAAAAACTTTACTGCCCCTTTCGTTTTTGACGGTGATTATTTCTACGGCCATCCGTTTAATCATTCCAATTTTGATTGGGGTCTATACACTGGATAAAGCGATTATTGAAAAAGACACCACGTTATTAATGAAACTTGTTTTCATTATTTCAGGGCTATATGTATTATCGTATATAGTCAATTTACTAAGAATCCGCTGGATGAATGAGCTCGGGCAAAATGTCATTTATGATTTACGAAAGCACTTGTTTACACATGTGCAGTCATTATCCCATCGATTCTTTGACCAGCGTTCGGCCGGTTCCATTCTGGTGCGGATAATGAATGATATTAACTCCCTGCAAGAGTTGTTCACAAGTGGAGTTATTAATCTATTAACTGATTTCCTGCTTTTATTTGCTACCATTTTAATTTTGTTTTCTTTGAACGCCAAACTCACTATTGCGATCATGGTTATTTTGCCGATCATGTTTTTTATTTCTACAAGCCTGCGAAAGAAAATTCGACTATCGTGGCAGTCCGTACGGCATATCCAGTCAAAAATGAATTCCCATTTGAATGAAAGTATACAGGGGATTCGTGTTACACAGGCATTCACTCAGGAAAAGGAAAATATCCAATTTTTTAAGGGACTCAATCAAGAAAACTTTCAAACGTGGAAGCAGGCCGTACAAAAAAATGCGATGTTTGGACCCTTTGTCGAGATGACCAATGCTATGGGGACGGCGATTCTAATCTGGTACGGGGCATTTCTTGTAGCGGGCGGTGAATGTACGATTGGAGAATTCGTATCCTTTGCCTTTTATTTAGGGATGTTTTGGGAGCCTATTTCCCGGCTTGGACAGTTGTATAATCAGCTTCTCATTGGCATGGCCTCTTCTGAGCGTATTTTTGAATTTTTAGATGAAAGGCCGATTGTGGCAGAGGCCGCTAAACCATTGGTCCTCCCGTCCATCAAAGGAGATATAGACTTTGAGGAGGTAGAGTTTTCTTATAATGCAACACGGAAGGCATTAAACGGGGTTTCTTTTTCAATCAAAGCAGGGGAAACGGCAGCGCTTGTCGGACATACTGGATCAGGCAAGACAACGATTGCGAATTTGGTCAGCCGCTTTTATGATGCGACTGCAGGTATGGTCAAAATCGATGGTCATCCGATTCAAGAACTGTCTATCGCCTGTCTCCGTTCACAAATTAGTGTGGTGCTGCAGGATACGTTCATTTTTTCGGGGACGATTATGGAAAATATTCGCTTTGGCAATCCGCAAGCTAGTGATGGGGAAGTGCTGGCTGCCGCGAAAGCAGTAGGTGCGGATGATTTTATTAACCGGCTATCAAATGGCTATCAGACAGAGGTGGAAGAGCGGGGGAATATCCTATCTGTTGGTGAACGGCAGCTGCTTTCCTTCGCAAGAGCACTGTTGGCTGACCCGAAAATTCTCATTCTAGACGAAGCAACTGCGAGCATTGATACAGAAGCAGAGGTTAAGATCCAACAGGCTTTAAAAACGTTATTAAAAGGCAGAACAGCCATCATGATTGCCCACAGATTATCCACAATCAGAGGAGCAGACAAAATAATTGTACTTGACCATGGAAATATCCTTGAACAAGGAAACCATGATACATTAATGACAAAGCAAGGAATTTATAATGAACTAGTAAAAGCACAATACAAAATGCTTGATGTGGGTTAATCGGCCAGAATGGGGACGGCTGTCGAATAGGGTATAATGTTTGAAAAGGGGTTTTCAACATTAAAAACCAGTCTTTATTTTTTTCGCAGAAAGGAATGGAAAAACATGTATCAAGTCAACGTAGAAATGGATTCCGACTATAAGATATACGTGCTGCAGGATACTGATACTCATTCATGGGTTAAGGTGGCGCCTGAACGGGGAGGCATCATCTTTTCCTATGGTGTAGAAGGGGAAGAGCTGCTCTACCTTAATGAAGAAACATTTTATCATTCAGAGGCCAATGTCAGAGGCGGCATCCCCATCCTTTTCCCAATTAGTGGCCAATTGTCCAATGGAACTTACGTGTGGGAAGGAACAGCCTATTCGATGAAAAATCACGGATTTGCCCGTAACCTTTCATGGGAAGTAGTAGCGACTGATACACACAACCGAGCAGCGATTACGATTCAATTAACGAGTAACGAACAAACGAAAGGTTCCTACCCATTTGAATTTGAGGTTGTCTACACGTATTCACTAAAGGACGGAAAGCTGCTAATCGATCAAGAATATAAAAATCTTGGGGACCAGCCTATGCCAATTTATGCCGGGTTTCACCCATATTTTAAAACAAGCGAAAAGCATCTTTCTTATGAAACCGATGCAACGCGATACTATGATTACAATGATGGGTTGGAAAAACAGTTTACTGGCCGTGTCGATTTAACAAACTTAAAAGAATCTGTTCTGTTATTAGATGCCAATCAAACAAATATTACCTTCCACCCTCCAGGTTTGAAGAAACCGATCACTTTAAGCTATAGTTCTCCCTTTAAGTATGTTGTGTTATGGACGGAAAAGGATAAGGAATTTATTTGCGTAGAACCGTGGATGGCAAAGAACGATGAATTCAATCGCGGAGAAGAACTTGTGATGATAAATAGTAATGACAGCCTTAAAACCGAATTTGTTATTTGTATGGATAGGTAAAATCTGTTTATAAAAAGAGGCCGGCTTCAAAAGGAAGCCGGCCTCTCACTGATTAAACAAGTTCATAGTCTGTCACATTGCGCTCGATTACTCTTGCACCTTTTGGTGTCACAAATCGGCCGCTGCTTGATGTGAAGATGTCCGATGCGATGATTTGCTCCATCGAATATTTTACCACTTCTTCATCAATCGGCTCCTTCGGATTATCGACTGAAATTCGGGCAGTCTTCCCAAACTCCGTTCCAAATTGCAATTCTAGCGTCTTCGCCATTTCTAATCACCTCCATTCATTTGGCCCTATAAGCTAGCAGACCTTTGATTAAACCATCCCTTTATATAAGGATTTCGGAGCTGTCATTGCGCTCCACTTTGTTTAGCGGATCTTTGCATAAAACAGAGATTGCCGTTGCTGCCTGCATAAATTGGTCGGCAGTCGCAGCCTTTGTGACGTTGCTAAACGTTTTCGCCTTATAGATCGGATTTCCCTCTTCGTCATTCCCGGTATCAAATACCAGGCGAAGCTTCGTTTCCTCTAATAACGCTTGTGCCATTGTCCCTCACCACCTTTCACCTTCTATATAGATAAATGGCGGAGAAATGGACAGGGTGGAAATGGTTTTTATAGAGAGTACCTCATTAAATTAATCAGTACATGACTTGTGAAAAGTATCACAAGAATATTTAAAATTTTTAGAAAAATCCCATTGACAATGTAAGCGGTTTAAAATATTATAAATAACGAGGAATCTAACATAGATCTATGATAGATTTATGTTAGATTTATCCAGCACATATGAACAAACCATTAATTGTATGACATGAAAGGTGGGTGTGGTTTTTGCAGTCCAATAGAGTTCATGCAAAGTACATAGTAGAAACCGCTTTTCCGCTTGATTACGCAGCCGAAGTAATGGCCGGAGAACAATCAACTGGAACCTTTGTATCAGTACCAGGTGAAACACCGGAATTGAGAGAAAAACACGGAGCCCAGGTAGTTCGAATAACAGAATTAGATACTGTCCATACTCCCTCTTTACCGGGTGCACAGCTTCCAAAGGGAGTCAATCCTTCCAATGCAGTGTACCGGAGAGCGATTGTTGAGCTTTCTTTTCCGCTTGATAATTTCGGACCATCATTACCAAACCTGCTGTCGACGGTTGCCGGAAATTTATACGAGCTTGGAGCTTTCTCTGGGTTAAGATTAATAGATTTAGAGCTTCCAAATGCTTTTGCCGAAAAGTATCCCGGGCCGCAATTTGGAATAACGGGAACGAGAAAACTCAGCGGTGTGGAAAATAGACCGTTAATTGGAACCATCATTAAGCCGAGCATCGGTCTCCATACCGAAGATTACCGGCCGCTTGTCAGGGAGCTTGCTGAAGCAGGCATTGATTTCATTAAAGATGATGAGTTATGTGCCAACCCTGCCTTCGCACCACTTGAGCAGCGAGTCAAGGTTATTATGGAAGAAATTGAACGGGTGGCAGATCGAACCGGTAAAAAATTGATGTATGCCTTCAACATTACCGGTGATATTGATGAACTCCGCAGAAATCATGATTTAGTGCTAAATGCAGGCGGGACTTGTGTGATGGTCTGTGCCAATAGTGTGGGCCTAAGTGGCACCGCTTACTTGCGCCAATACTCACAGCTGCCGATTCATGGACATCGCACGCAATGGGGAGCAATGTCCCGCGACCCACTATTGGGCATGAGTTTTACCGTTTTTCAAAAGCTATGCCGGCTTGCAGGGGTTGATCACCTCCATACCAATGGCTTAAACAATAAATTCTCCGAGGATAACGAGACTGTCGCACAAGCGATTCGCGATAGCTTAACACCTTTTCTTGGCGGTTATCCAATCATGCCGGTTCTATCCTCGGCACAATGGGCAGCAAGCGCGATCCCGACTTATGAATCAGTTCCTACAACTGATGTCATCCATTTGGCAGGCGGAGGAATTCTGGCCCATCCAGATGGGATTGAAGCAGGGGTTCTTAGTATGAGGCAAGGATGGGAAGCAGCTGTACAAGGGATTTCGATAGAAGCGTATGCAGAGCGGCATCCAGAATTAGCAAGGGCAATAGAGAAATTTTCGACAACTTAACCTTGGAGGGAAACACACGATGGAAGAAAATGAACTGTTACTCGCTTTTTATGGGGATGACTTCACTGGATCGACAGATGCAATGGAGGCACTTGCTATAAATGGGTATCGGACGGTTCTTTTCCTCGAGCCGCCTAATGTAGACATGCTAAAGCGGTTTGAAGGAATTAGCTGCATTGGAGTGGCAGGAACAAGCAGGGCAAAAAGTCCCGCTGACATGGAAGAGGAGCTGCGTCCGGTGTTCAAGAGCTTTGCTGAGACGGAGGTAAAAGTTGTCCATTATAAGACTTGTTCTACGTTTGACTCTGCCCCGGAAGTAGGAAGTATCGGGAAAGCAATTGAATTAGCGAGAGAATATTTTGACGAACAAAAGGTCATTCCCCTTTTAATAGGGGCGCCGCCTTTAGGACGATATACGATATTCGGCCAACACTTTGCGAGAATGCATGATACCGTTTATCGGTTAGACCGGCACCCGGTTATGTCGAGGCATCCGATTACACCGATGCTTGAAGCGGATCTGCGCCTTCATCTCGCAAAACAAACCTCGGAATCCATTGGGTTGATGAACATTTTAGAATTGGAAGGCAGTATTGAGGCTGTAAGAGAAAGGTACAAACAGAAGTCGAGCGAACCGGGAGTGCTGCTTTTTGATGTACTTGATGAAGAACGACTTCGTGTAAGTGGCCAACTGATTTGGGAATCAGCGGAGGACGGTCGTTCATTTGTAGTCGGTTCTTCAGGCCTAGGTTATGCCTTAACAGCCCATTGGAAAAATGATGATGTTTCGGCAAGAATGACGAAATTATCCGAGTCTGTTCCCGCAAGAAATCAAGTATTTGCTGTTTCAGGAAGTGCCTCAATGGTAACCCAGCAGCAAATCGAAGAGGCGTTGGAAGATGGGTTTTATGGGATAAAAATAAAACCGGAGCAAATCGTCAATACGGAGTCCCTCCCTCGGGAACTGTTAAATCAGGTCATTAAGCTGATTAAGGAGGGGGAAAACGTGATTCTGTATACAGCAATGGGGCCGGAAGATCCAGCGATTTTGGAAACACGTGAGCTTTTCCAGCAGCTGGGGATTCCTGAATTTCAATCCGGTGAATTGATTGGCCGCCAGCTTGGAAAATGGATTCGTGAAGTTGTAGAAGCTAGCGATATTCGACGTGTCATAATCGCAGGCGGAGATACGTCCGGGTTTGCTACTCGAGAAATAGGGGTTTACGGTTTAGAGACGCTGCTTCCAATCTCTCCTGGGGCGCCGCTTTGCAAAGCCTATTCCGATGATAGCAGATTTGACGGAATTGAATTGGCGCTTAAAGGCGGTCAATTGGGCGGAAGAAATTATTTTACAAATGTACGAAAAGCATCAAGTGAGCCAAAGCAGGTTAGCTTAGGTTAAACGATCGTATTAACTAGTCAAGGTGGTAAGTAGATGGAAAGTATGACGAAAAAAAATGCAGCCCCTCTTCTGAAAGATGTGGCTTACCAGCGGATTAAAGAAAATATATTAGACGAACAATTTCCACAAGGGAGTTTCCTATCGGAGCGTGAATTAATTGAAATTCTCCAAATGAGCAAAACGCCAATTAAGAATGCGTTAGTCCGCTTGGAAACCGAAGGCTTTGTCACCATATCTTCCAAGCAAGGTATTATCATTAATGAACTGTCCTTGAATCGCATTATTGATATTTACAATCTCCGGACTGCGCTTGAGACCTATATTGGCACGAACATTACGGGGAAATTAACCGCTGAACAGTGTAAGGAGATCGAGAAGAATCTTGCCCTTACCGAGGAAAAGGCAACCCAATTGGATATAAAAGGTTTCACTCGTGCGGATCATGACTTTCATCTTTTGCTCTGCGAATGCTTGGGAAACCAAGAAATTTATCGGGTGTTGTTGAATTATCAAGATCATTTAGTCCGAATCACCCTGCTTCATTTAAAGAAAGACCCACAAAGGATGCAGCAGTTCTGGAAAGAGCATGTGGAAATCTATAAACACTTGAAAAATGGTGATCAGAAGTCTATTGAATTAATTGAGAACCATCTCCAGCAATCAAAGCAAAAGCTAATGTTTTAAACACATTGTCACAGTCTGAATTTTTAAATGGGAATTGGGGATCTAGGGAGGAAGAACAGTGAAAGCAGTATTTGTGGAAAGTGCTTGTGAGGTAATTGTAAAGGACGTGGAATTACCTCAGGTAGCAGAAAAAGACGTTTTAATTAAAGTAAAAGTAACTGGAATCTGCGGGTCTGATATTCATACGTACAAGGGACTTCATTTATTCCGAAAACCGCCCGTTATCATCGGGCACGAGGTTGCAGGAGAAGTGGTTAAGATCGGAGCAGGCGTAACGCAATTCCAAGTGGGTGACCGGGTAACGGTTGAACCTCAGGTTGGATGCGGCAGTTGTGAAGCATGTTTAACAGGGAATGTGAATTATTGTGAGCATCGCGGAGCTCCTGGTCTAAATGGCTGGTATGGAACGATGGCGGAGTATTTTGCTGCCCCGGAACAGACTGTTTTCAAATTACCGGACAGCATGACTTTTGATCAAGGGGTTCTCGTCGAACCACTCGCTGTAGGGGTACATGCCGTCCGAAAAGCAGATATTCAACTTGGTGATAAAGTTGCGATCCTTGGTGCTGGTCCAATTGGACTGCTCACATTGGCAGCTGCAAAAGCAGCAGGAGCAACAACTGTTCTCGTTACGGACATTATGGATTATGCATTGAAAAGTGCAAGTAAAATGGGTGCAACCCATACGTTGAACACATTAAATAAGCAAGATTGGATCTCTGAAGCAAAGGAAGTGGTTGGCGGCGAGTTTGACAAGGTGCTGGTTGCGGCAGGTGTACCAGGCATCATTGACCAGGCCATCTCACTCCTTGGCAGAGGCGGGCGTTGTGTGACGATTGCGATGTTCCATGGAACGCAAACGTTTGATATCGTCAATTTGCAGCAGCAAGAGAAAGAAATTGTTGGATGCATGACCTATACAAGGGAAGATACCATTTCTGCAATTGAACTGATTCATGCTGGTCATGTGGCGGAAGACGTCATTATTACCCACAAGCTTCCATATGAGGAAGCAGCAAGAGGATTTCAAATGGTCGATAAAAAGGAAGATTCTTCATTAAAGGTGCTTGTTGAATTTTAAAATGAAAGCGATTCAAACTAGGTGCGTTTTTCCATTTTTACAATAAATGCAGTTTCAAACTAGGGGTATTATGCAAGTTTAAAGTGAGTGGAGAAATTTTTAAAAAAAGTAATGGATAAATAAGGGGGCAGGAAAATGATGTTGAAAAAGTTAGGATTTGCGACAATGGCTTTGACCTTGAGCTTTGGTCTTGTGGGGTGCGGGGTAAAGGAAACATCGAAAGGTTCAGATTCCGGAAAGGCGGACAAGGCTGTCACATTAAAACTTGGTCATATTGCAGGGGAAGATGATCCGTGGAATCTTGGAGCGAAAAAGTTTGCGGAACTTGTAAATGAGAAGTCTGATGGAACCGTTAAAGTGGATGTCTATGCAAGCTCAACTTTAGGGAATGACCGTGATTTAATAGAAGGAATGCAGCTCGGAACAGTAGACTTTGCGCTAGTTGCCGGCGTCCTTTCCAATTTTTACGAGCCATATTCCATATTAGAATTACCGTATCTGTTCCGTGACCGTGAGCATATGGAAAAGGTGTTATACGGTGAAGTGGGCGAGCAATTGAAAGAAGACTTGCTTGCAAATGCGCAAATTCGCGGCCTTCAATTCTGGGAACGTACGCCGCGTCAATTGACTGCTAATAAAAAAGTAACCAAACCATCTGAATTAGATGGCATCAAAATTCGTGTTCCTGAAATACCTGCTTCCATTGAAGCATGGAAAGCAATGGGAGCGACACCTACTCCGATGGCCTTTAGTGAGGTTTATTCTTCCCTTCAAACAGGGGTTATTGATGCGCAGGAAAATCCGCTTGCTTTAATTGAAAGTTCGAAATTAAATGAAGTTCAAAAGTATTTGATTAATACAAATCACGTATATGGTTATGTTATGTTGACAATGAGCGACAGTGCGTACAGCAAGCTTTCAAAGAAACAGCAAAAGGCAGTTGAAGAGGCAGCAAAAGAAGCGACTGAATACGAAAATAAAATTGTTTACGAACAAGAAAAAGAACTGCTTAAAAAGGTTCAAGATGCAGGTATGGAAGTTGTGGATGTAGATACAAAGCCATTCATGGAAAAAGCAAAGTCCGTGCATAAAGATTTTGCCAACAAATCAGAAGCTGATAAGAAGCTTTATGAGAGCATTGTGAATACGAAGTAATTGTTAGACTAGTGGGTACCAAGGTCATACATAGTCCTGGTACCCTTAAAAATTCCAAACCTATTTGGTGCAAAGGGGAGTTATAATGCAACAAGTTGTAAAAATGGTTGACACCTTGAATAAAGCAGTTGGATATATTCTCGCTTTGATGCTGGGTATTATGTCCATATTGATTATCGCACAAGTCATAAGCCGCTTCTTTATTCATTTTCCATTGACATGGTCTGAGGAATTATCCCGTTATTTAATGGTGTATATAGTTTTTGCGGGTGCTAGTTTAGCAATGAGACATAATAAGTTAATTTCTATTGAGTTACTTCCTGAGTCACTAAGTTATCAGAAGAGAAAAATCTTATTAATGATTGTCATGATTCTATCTATCGTATTTTTCGCCATCTTATTTTTCCAAGGGCTTACAATGATCGAGCGCGTTATGCCTCAAACCTCTGCAAGTTTAGGAATTTCTATGGCTGTTCCATATGCCGCAATCCCAATTGGTTCACTATTGTTAGCGCTTAATTCAATTGCTTTTATTCTGGAATTAGCTTACAAAAAGGAGGGCGAAAAATAATGGCTATTGTGTTAATGATTTGTATGCTTGTCTTTTTCGCTTTAAGTGTCCCAATTGCCGTTTCAATCGGACTAGCTTCAGCCATTGCCCTATGGTGGGAGGGGAGTACGCCCCTTATCGTACTGGTTCAACGTTCTTTTACTTCTATTGACTCTTTTCCGCTTATGGCCATTCCGTTCTTTATTCTTGCCGGAACCTTAATGGAATATGGGGGAATATCCAAACGCTTAATCAACTTAGCTAATGCTTTCACGGGTCATCTGCCTGGGGGGCTCGCAATTGTTACGATTGTAACGGCTATGTTCTTTTCAGCCATTTCCGGTTCAAGTGCGGCAACTACGGCAGCACTGGGGAGTATGCTTATTCCGGGAATGATTAAACGTGGTTATGATGCTAAATTTGCCGGCGCCACACAGGCGGTTGCGGGTGAATTAGGTATTATTATTCCACCAAGTATTCCGATGATTTTATATGGGGTAACCGCTTCGGTCTCAATCGGAGATCTATTCATGGCAGGATTTGTACCTGGAATTCTTATTGGCCTTGCTCTTATTATGACGGTTTGGGTAATTGCAAAGAAACAAGGGTATAAACGTGAACCTAAACGATCATTCAATGAAAAAATGATTGCTATCAAGGAGTCAATCCTTGCGTTATTAATGCCTGTCATTATTCTGGGTGGTATTTACGGCGGGATTTTTACCCCGACGGAAGCTGCCGGGGTTGCTGTAGGCTATGCGTTTATCGTAGGTGTTCTTATCTATAAAGAAATAAAAATTAAACAATTTATTCAAATCTTCACCCAATCAACTGTGACAACGGCAACCATCATGTTCATCATCGCTAGTGCCGGTTTGTTCGGGTGGATCATCACTCGTGCCAATGTACCGCAAGCAGTAGCTGAGTTCTTTATTAATATTTCTGATAATCCGATTATCTTCTTATTATTAGTGAATGTTTTCCTGCTTATTGTAGGTATGTTTATGGAAACAAATGCTTCTATTATTATTTTGGCACCGTTATTATTGCCGGTTGCTACACAACTTGGAATCGACCCGGTTCATTTTGGTATTATTATGATTGTAAACTTAGCGTTAGGAATGTGTACACCACCACTTGGTGTTAACCTATTTATCTCATCACAGATTGCCAAAATCAGGCTGGATCAGATTTCAAAAGGAATGCTTCCATATTACGGTGTGCTCCTTGTAACATTACTTTTGTTAACTTTTATTCCACAATTATCACTCGGCCTAGTCCATTTGTTTAAATAAGTTTTTCAATATGAGTCGGGTATTGTGAAAATTGTGATACCTTTCGTTTCTAGTAAACTACTTCATTGAGGTTCCACATTTCATCGTGTGGAACTTTTTTAAAAAATACCGTATCAAAGGAGTGTATCACTATGCAAAAGGCTGAGTTAATTAGAAAAGAACTCAGAAAGACTGGAAAATATATGATGGAATACGGATTAGCGTGGGGAACTGCCGGAAATATAAGTGCACGAACCAATAATGATGAGTATGTAATTACCGCAAGCGGGACATATCTCGGCGAGTTGGAGGATTCGGATTTAGTAGTTTGTTCACTTTCCGGGGAAGCGGTTGCTTGGGATGTACAAAAGCAGTTGGACAGCAGTAAAAAGCCTTCTAAGGAAACGCCTATGCACCGTGCAATCTACGAAAATCGTCATGAAATCGGGGCTGTGCTCCATGCTTCTCCTTTTTATACGACACTTGTCGCGTGCTCTTCTATCGAGATTCCATCCAATTGGTTTGTGGAAACCATGTATTATTTAGAACGAGTAGAACGGGTAGGCTATCACCACCCGGGGACACTCACACTAGGGGAAGCCGTTGCTGAAAAGGCAAAAGCAGCCAATATTCTATTACTAGAAAATCACGGTGTCTTGGTTTACGACGTTAACATAAAGGAAGCAAGAATGGCACTGCAAACATTGGAAATGGCCTGCAAAATGTTAATAACTTCAAGATCAGCTAATGTGGAGATGAACGGATTGTCACTTGAAGTCGAAAAAGACTTCCTAGAGAATGCCGGATACATGCCGCGAAGGGATTGGTAGGTGCTAAGCACGGCGGATTTTGTCGAGAGGATAAGAAGCAAGGGGTCGTTCCCTTGCTTTTATCTTTTTGTTTCTCATTATTATAAGATCCTCTGTATTATTAAAACTCACCTTTCCCCTTCTCGCATGAATTTGATATGATGTGGTTCAGACTATTATTTAACGCTTACTATAGAAGAACGAACATTTAATTATCATTCCAAAATTTCATCAAGGAGACTAGTCATGCAGAAACTTCAAAGGATTTCGAACCGCATGGTGTATTTACCACCGTATCAAGAAACCGACAGGCCTATTTTAGCTGCAGTGGTGGGGGAGGAACGCACTTTATTGATTGATGCCGGGAACTCCTCCAGCCATGCACAGCTATTTTTGGAACAATTAGAGGAACTCGAAATTAGAGGGGATTTTCTTGTCCTCACGCATTGGCACTGGGACCATATTTTTGGGATGAACGACATGCCGATGCCGATCCTCGCTTGTGAAAAAACGCAAGAGAGAATTATCGAAATGCAGCAGCTTTCCTGGGAAGATGAATTCCTTGATCAACGGGTCAAAGAGGGAATCGAAATTCCGTTTTGTGCCGATGCCATCAAAAAGGAGCTCGGAAACCAGCGTGAGATCATTCTCACTAAACCAGCAATCACATTCGACCACCGGATGACATTCAATCTTGGCGGCCTAACCGCCATCATCGAGCATGTGGGCGGGGATCATTCGGCGGATTCTTGCGTTATTTATATACCTGAAGAAAAAGTGCTGTTTCTAGGGGATTGTCTGTATGCCAATCTTTATTCGAATAAATGGAGCTATACAATTGAGAAAACGCAGCGATTAATTGCACAAATCGAAACCTATGAGGCTGAAACCTTTTTCCTCTCCCATCATGAAGCACCATTGATGAAAAAGGAGTTTCAAACCATGCTAAACACGCTGAAGTGTGCAGCAAACCTAACAGAACAATATAAAGGGAATTTGGTAGCAATTACAGCAGAAATGTCGAAGGACCTGCAAAGAGAATTAGATGAATTTGAGGCCGAGACGATTCAGTTTTTTGTTAATGGATATGAGGGGTAATGGGACATGTTTATTCTTCATAATTTTCTCTCTTTTCAGTAGACATTAGCTTTCAGGAATGTTAGTATAGATTTTAATATTTTAGCGCTTAAAAGCATAACAGTTATATAATAATTGTAAAAAACGGGATACACACACAGGGGGAGATTTCAATCATGGAGCAACATACCAAAATTATTGACTGTACCATTCGTGATGGAGGGCTAGTTAACAATTGGAATTTTAGCGTCGAATTTGTTCAGGACTTGTACCATGGCCTAAGTGCAGCAGGTGTTGAATACATGGAAATTGGCTATAAAAACTCGGCTAAACTTCTTAATGCGACTGAGCCGAATCCATGGAGATTTCTGGATGATGACTTCCTGAAAGAAATTATCCCGGAGAAAAAATCCACGAAGCTATCTGCTCTTGTAGATATTGGCCGTGTGGACCCGAATGATATTTTGCCTCGCGAGCAAAGTGTATTAGATATGATTCGAATAGCCTGCTACATCCGTGAAGTAGATAAGGGCTTGGAGCTAGTTCAAATGTTTCATGATTTGGGTTACGAGACTTCGCTTAACATTATGGCATTATCAAGTGTCCCTGAAAATCAGTTGATTGAAGCGTTTGAAATGGTGAAGCAAAGTCCTGTCGATGTGGTCTATATCGTTGACTCCTTTGGAAGCTTAGATCCGATGGATATTGAGCATCAAGTGAAAAAGTTTAAAGCGATGCTCCCAAATAAACAGCTTGGGATCCATACGCATAACAATATGCAATTAGCTTTCGCCAATACGTTAACGGCGATGAGAAATGGTGTTACTTTCCTTGATTCGTCCGTTTATGGCATGGGCCGTGCGGCCGGGAACTGTAATACCGAGCTGCTTGTCAGCTATATTCGAAAAACTTCTTATGAAGTGAAACCGGTTCTTGGCGTCATTGAAAACCACATGCTCGAAATGCGCCAAAAGTGGGAGTGGGGCTATATTATTCCTTACATGATTTCCGGGGCCCTAAATGAACACCCGCGAGTCGCCATGGCCTACCGTGATAGCGCCGACCGCAATAAATTCGTCGACTTTTACGACAAAATGACAACACCAGAATCCACATTGGCTCCGGTGTAAGTGGAAGAAGTTTCACAGGGCATTATTATTTGCAGAACTGATAGGATTGATTTTTAATGGGAGCTCCTGATGGGGCTCCCTATTTGTGTGAGCGAAAACCAAGGGGACTTTTCTTGGGGTTAATCTATTTACAGTAAAAGCCATGAGAGCCGTCCCTCTAGTCCTTTCTCTCCAGTCCTTTCTTCCTAATATTCACAAATTTCCGAATAATAGTTTACTAAATTAGAAATGAATTGTAGTATTTTATTATACAATTAATTGTTTGTATATTCGAAAGAGTCGAAAGTTGACTAAATCTGACAGGTTACATACTTTAAAAAAACAACAGAGAGGAGGATGGGGATGATTCGGTTTGATTCTGTAAACAAGTATTATGGGAACTTTCATGTTCTTAAAAATATTAATCTAGAAATTAATAAAGGGGAAGTTGTTGTTGTCATTGGTCCTTCTGGATCGGGGAAAAGTACGATGCTTCGCTGCATTAATCGGCTGGAAACAATTACTGACGGAGAATTAACCGTAAACGGTGTGAAAGTGAATGACAAAAAAACAAATATCAACCAGTTAAGGCGAAATATCGGGATGGTATTTCAGCATTTTTATTTATATCCACATAAGACCGTACTTGAAAATATTACGACCGCACCTTCGATGGTATTAAAACAATCGAAAGAGGAAGCGGAGAAAGTGGCAAGGTATTATCTTGAAAAAGTAGGGATACCCGATAAGGCAAACGCTTATCCATCTCAATTATCAGGGGGCCAGCAGCAAAGGGTGGCGATTGCAAGAGGACTTGCTATGAAACCAGAGATAATGCTGTTTGACGAGCCTACTTCTGCCCTGGATCCGGAAATGATTGGGGAAGTGCTGGACGTTATGAAAACGCTAGCAAAAGAAGGGATGACGATGGTCGTCGTTACCCATGAAATGGGATTTGCGAAAGAGGTTGCAGATCGCATCATATTCATGGACCACGGGCAAATTCTTGAGCAGGGAAAACCGGCTGATTTTTACGTCAATCCAAAAGAAGAAAGAGCGCGTCTATTTCTCAGCCGTATATTAAACCATTAAACTTTAGGGGGATTACTATGTTTAAGAGTAAAACAAGTAAAATTGCTGGCGTTCTTCTATTATCAGCTTCCATGCTGCTTTCAGCTTGCGGTAAAAGCGGTGAAAAAGAAACAGCAGGATCAGCTGCCAAAAATGCTTTAGAGCAAATTAAAGAGAAAGATAAAATTGTGATCGGGGTAAAATACGATACACGATTATTTGGACTTAAGAATCCATCTACCGGTGAAGTTGAAGGTTTTGATATTGATATTTCAAAAGAGTTAGCAAAAGACATTCTTGGTGACGAGAAAAAGGTAGAGTTCAAAGAGGTTACCTCCAAAACTCGTATTCCAATGTTAAACAATGGTGATATTGATGCAATCGTCGCAACCATGACGATTTCAGAGGAACGTAAAAAAGAGGTTGATTTCTCAGATGTCTACTTTGATGCCGGACAATCCCTGCTTGTTAAAAAGGGAAGCCCAATCAAAGGACTTGAAGATTTGAAAAAAGGTACGAAGGTTCTTGCGGTTAAAGGCTCAACATCCGCCATCAATATTCGCGAAAAAGCACCAGATACTACTGTATTAGAATTTGAAAACTATACGGAAGCCTTCACAGCATTGAAATCCGGTCAGGGCGATGCCTTAACAACAGATGACTCGATTCTTTACGGTATGGCTGACCAAGATTCAAGCTATGAGTTGGTCGGTGGTACGTTTACGGAAGAGCCATATGGAATTGCCGTTAAAAAAGGAAATAAAGAACTAGTTGACGCGATTAATAGCGCTCTTCAGAAGATGAAAGATAGCGGAAAGTATGATGAAATTCACAAAAAATGGATCAAAACCAACTAACATCCGTTGAAATCAGGATGGGCATACTTTTGCTCATCCTGACCACTTTTATGAAGAGGGGGGGAGATCTATATGCTCGATTTTACGATACTGATTGATAACTTGGATACATATTTAGAAGGATTTAAGAATACAGTGCTGGCAAGTATACTTGCCCTGATCGGGAGCTTTATTATTGGGGTGATTGTAGCTGTTATGAGAATCGCACCCATTAAACCGTTAAATTGGATTGGCAGCGCTTATGTTGAATTTATCAGGAATATTCCTCTTTTAATCATAGCATTCTTCTTTTATATTGGTCTTCCGGCAATTGGAGTAACGTTAACCGGATTTGTCGCAGGTACGATTGCTCTAGCTATTTATACGGCATCATTCATTGCCGAAGCAATCCGCGCTGGAATACAGGCCGTACCGAAAGGGCAAATGGAGGCAGCAAGATCATCAGGACTCACTTATTTGCAGGCGATGTGGACGATTATTTTGCCACAAGCGATCAAAATCGTCATTCCTCCCATTGGCAATCAGTTTATAAATCTTGTAAAAAACTCCGCCATTTTGGGAATGATCGCCGGTTTAGATTTAATGTACTTCGGTGATTTGGTATCCTCCCATACATTCGTTACATTTGATGTCTATATTTTTGTTGCGATGTTTTACCTTGTGCTAACAATACCATTAAGTCTGGGCGTTGGTTATCTGGAAAAACGCTTGGCTAGAAGTCATTAAGGAGGGGAATGATGGATATTGCAGGAGCTCTCTCAGTCGATCATATAAAATTCCTCGCCGCTGGTTTTAAGGTGACGCTTTACATTGCCTTTGTTTCAATTGTCCTTAGCTTTATTATTGGAATTGTGCTTGGGACATTACGATATGCAAAAATTCCGTTCCTATCGAAGGTCGTCGCAGTGATCGTTGAAACGATTCGGAATATGCCGCTGTTGCTGATTATTTTCTTTACTTTTTTTGGGCTGCCGGAAGTGGGAATAAAGTTAACCCCAACGGTTGCGGCAATCTTAGCATTGACTGTGTTTGAATCAGCCATGTTAGCTGAGATTGTGAGAAGCGGTTTGAATTCAATCGATAAAGGACAAATCGAAGCAGCTCGTTCATCAGGGTTAACGTATATCCAAACGTTAATGTCTATTGTCATGCCACAAGCCCTAAGGCGAATGGTTCCGCCGATTGTCAGCCAATTTATCTCTTTATTAAAGGATACGTCACTGTGCGTGGTTATTGCTCTACCGGAATTCATGCACAACGCCCAAATCATTTATGCGCAAAACATTAATTACATTATTCCAATCTTTATTGTAGTGGCCTTTATGTACTTTATTGTAAACTACTGTTTGTCATTAATTGCACGCAGGCTGGAAAGCAGGCAAGCATAACTTATTTTCATTGTGATAAAAAGAGGTCCGATCCACTGCCTTTAGCAGCGGATCGGACCTCTTTTTATGGATCTTGTGCCTTCAACTAAGTTACACATATAAAAAGACCTTCAGATTATGTTTGCTATCAATAGTGGCAAGAAGGATATTATGTACTTCCGTATGATAAGTAGACGTTAGCTTGTTTGTTAACCACTCTTCCTCTTTACCGATTATCTTCAAAACGGTAAAGTCAATTCTTCCTTCTCGTATGATTGTCTGGGGAAGATCAAAAGGTTCTGCTTGAAGCTGGTAGAATGAAGGGGTAACAGCTTCATATTTGGGGTCTAAGAACAAGGAAATCTCACCGCTGGATTCCCATATGGCTAAGCTTACTTTTTTAGCATCCTCAATTTTTTCTTTCCGCAATTCCGCTAATAGATCATCGATTGAAATTCGTGCCCGTCTTAATCCTTTATACAGGATTTCTCCATCCTTAATAAGTGGGTAGGGCTTAGCATTAATGATTCTTCTTAGTCCCGGCCATTTTAAACTCAAAAAAATACCCAGCAAATAGAGCATAACGATGACAATGGTTGATATGACGGAGCCCTTTAATCCAATTCTCTGGTCTGATAAGGGGTGGGCAATAATGTTTCCCAGCATTAAGGCAATCACAAAATCAAGTAATCGTAACTGTGAAATGGCACGAGAACCCATAACTTTTACAGCAAAGACGACAAAGATAAAAATGACACCTGCTCTTAATACCCACTCAAACATTGATAAAGATTCCTGGCCATGGAAAAAATGCAAGAAGGACACATCCTTTACGAACTACGTCCTCAATAGATTGTCACGAATTCTTTCATTTTACACCTTTTGTCAAAAAGGTTTTTCAAAAACAGGACGTTCTGGGAAGTATGGCAAAAGTTAACTAACAAAATAGCTATCTGGAGGAAACTGGAGCATTGGGTAAGAAAAATAAGCATTTACAGGGTACCTTCGTCTAACCCCTTTAGATAGGGTGAGAGGTCTGCATATCGCGGGATACCAAATTTCGTTATTATTCAGAATTTTGTTATGCTTTAATTATGAAAAATGAAATGTATGGGTCCGGACCCCACATCTTTTATGTAAATACATTTTAAACATCAATGGAGATCTCCCGAACATAACATAAAATCCTTTTTATAAATTTCCTGCCTTTTGATTAAGAGTTGTTATGAGAGGTTTATTTAAAAAGACAAGGAGTGTTTGGATGAGTACAGAAATAAAGAAACCATCTTTAGCTTATTCATTATTTTTACTAATAATGGTTATTTCAATTATAGCAATAGGAATGCTGGTCTTTCAGGCCTCAATACAGATTATGTTGTTTATTACTTTATTAACGATAATTCCCTTTGTGATGAAACTTGGATATTCCTATCAAAGATTGGAGATGGAGATTTTTACCTCCATGCAAAAAGCACTGCAGCCCTCGATAATTCTGTTAGCCGTAGGAATTTTAATCGGATCATGGATTGCATCTGGAACTGTTCCAGCCTTGATCTATTACGGCATTCAATCTATTTCCCCAAAATTCTTTTTGGTGACAACACTTCTATTTTGCTCAATTGTTTCCCTGGCCACCGGATCCTCATGGGCTACATTAGGTACAGCCGGGATTGCGATGATGGGTGTTGGGCAAAGTTTAGGTATTCCTGTTGGAGTAACCGCTGGTGCTATTATTAGTGGTGCCTATTTTGGAGACAAATTATCGCCATTGTCAGATAGTACGAATTTATCGTCAGTCGTAGTCGGTGCAGATTTAATGACCCATATAAAGCATATGCTCTGGTCGACTACTCCTGCCTATATAATAACGGCAATCATTTTCACAATTATGGGATTGAAATATGGGCAGCATTCTGCTAATTCAGGAGATGTTGCTGCGCTGACAGGTTATTTATCAGAGAACTTCCATCTAGGAATCATCCCGTTTATTCCGGTTGCCATCCTATTCGCCTTGCTTATATCAAAGCAGCCGGCGATTACCTCTATTTTCATCGGTGCTTTGGCAGGGGCGGTGACTGCTATTCTTTATCAAGGGGTGGCGATCAGCGATATTTTCACGATCTTCTATGACGGTTATTCTGTTGAATCGGGTATCGAGGAAGTGAATACCTTGCTTCAAAGAGGCGGACTTACCAGTATGCTTTCTTTAGTGGCACTCTTCTTATTTGCCCTTGGAGTAGGTGGACTGTTACAAAAATCTGGTGTACTCGAAGTTATGATTAAAGCCTTAACTAGCCGCATTAAAAGTCAGGGAATGTTAGTCTTCTTCACAATTATCACCGCTTATTTTACCTTGGCCATGGGAGGAGCTTTTTCCTTCTTAGCTGTTATGACAGGGACATTAATGAAACCTTTGTATGATAAATTCAATTTAAGCCCGGAGAATTTGTCCAGGATAATTGAAGATACTGCTACCCAAAGCTGCTCGCTGGTACCGTGGACCGCAAGCGGTCTATTTACTGCAGCCGCATTAGGCGTATCGCCGTTCATCTATGTACCTTTCTGTTTCCTAGCCATGCTCACACCGATCTTCAGCTTAATTTTCGGGATTACAGGATTTACGATGAAAGAAAAGCGGAGTGGCGGCGGTACCTCTCACCCCGCGGATATTCTTGTTTCATAATAATGTTCCACCAAGAGAAAGTTAATTATATATTGGAGGGAGTCTCTGCTGGGGCTCCTTTTTTCAAGTTAAAAGGATTAATGAATTTCGACAGGGGTGGTTTTTTAGAAATAATCAAAATATTTAATTGACAAAAAATTAAAAAAGGTATATATTTAGTTCAGAAACAACTTGTTATAACGTTATACTAAGTTGGAAAAATTATGCACTTGCATTCTTAATAAAATAAGTTTATAAAACTTATTTTATTATTTTCCTTCAACTTGTTATAACGTTATATCAAATAAAATGATTAAATAGGTGAATTTTATGAGACAGGTTAATATTGATAAGAACTCAAAGCTTCCGCTGCATGTTCAGATTTATGAAGACATTAGGGAAAAAATAGAGAGTAAAACATTACATGCGGGAGACAAGCTTCCTTCTGAAAATGAGCTTCAAAATTTATATGATGTTAGTAGAATAACGGTCAGAAGAGCTATTCAAGATTTAGAAAATGAGGGATTTGTAAAAAAATCTCAAGGGAAAGGTACCATTGTTTGTAACCCTAAACAAAAATATGACTTAAAAAGATTAAGTAGTTTTAGTGAAGATGTAAAGGAACATGGGGAAATATCAAGTTCCATTATTCGTGATTTTAAAATCATAAAGGCAGATCATAAAACAGCCTATTCATTAGATATCCTCGAAGGTGATGAAGTTTACTATTTAGAGAGAAGCCGGTTAAGTGGTAATACTGTGGTTGGTTTGCATAAGGCTTATATAAAAAAGTCTAGTGAATTTTCTCTTGATCGAGCAGAGTTTGATGAAACCACATCTTTATACGAAACATTAAAAGATAAAGGGATTCATTTAAAACAAGCCCATGAAATTTTAGAAGCGCAAATGCCAGATAAAGAGATTAAAAGGAGTTTAGGAATTAAAGAAAATGTCCCTATCTTTTTTAAAGAACGAATCACCTTTGATACATCCGGAGCTCCAATCGAGTTTGTCAAAATGTATTATCGCTCAGACGTTTATCAATATAAAGTGACACTAGATGTGAATGATGAGAACAACAATTTATAAAAGGAGAATCTAAAAATGAAAATATATGACGTTCATTCTCACTTAGGTAAAACAAGTTCCGGTGAAGAAAATACTCCAACAGATATTGTTGAAGAGTTAGGAAGGTACGGGATTACAAAAATCGGTATAAGCAGCCTCTCTGGCACATCGACAAGGCAACAAAATGACACAATCTACAATGCGATGCAAGAATACCCTGACATTATTGAAGGATACGGTTTTATTAATCCGAAAGCTCCAGATGCAATAGAGGAAGTTCATCGCTGTTTAGGAAAATACAAGATGAATGGAATAAAGTTCCATTCATGGAAGCATGGTTACTATCCTGATAATACACCAAGCCTTCATGATATTTTCTTTGAAATAGCAAAATATGGGGTACATGTCCAAACGCACGTAGGTACAGCTCCATTAAGTACACCCTATGTTTGGGCCGAATATGCGAAGAAATTCCCAAATATTGATTTCTTATTTACGCATACAGGCTATTATGAGTTTGGTTTATCTACTATTGAATCGATTAAAAGTTTAGATAATGTATGGGTGGAAACATCAGGGCAAATGAATGTGGAGGTGTTAAAAAAATCAATTAACATTCTCGGACCCGAACGCGTTGTCTTTGGAGTAGACTGGCCGTATAAACTAGTTAATATTGAAATTGAAAAATTTTATGAGTTAAATGTTCCTGAAGATCAATTAGAGTACATTTTTCATAAAAACGCCGAATATTTGTGGAGGTATTAATATGATTCATATATTAGTGGTCACCCACGGCATGATGGCAGAAGGAATCGTGCAAACTGCCAAAATGTTTGCTGGAGAACAAGAAAACTTAGATTACGTGTGTTTTAAGGAAGATATGGGTCAAGAAGAACTAACGGAATTGCTAGATGAAAAAATGAAAGGGGTTCCAGTAGGCGAACAATTACTAATCTTCTGTGATATCCTTGGCGGCACACCTTTTAATGTCAGCAGCCGATTAGCGTTTAAAAATGAAAATATTTCTATATTTTATGGGGTGAACTTACCCATCCTTGTCTCGGCCATTTTATCGAGAGAAGGCCAAAACCTACAGGAACTAACCGGATCGCTGGTTGCAGCTAGCAACGAGAGTCTAGGATTAAGTACATTATAAAGGAGAGAAATAAGATGAACATTACCGTATTTAGAATTGACGAGAGATTAATACATGGACAAATTGTTACTGCCTGGATTGCTTATGCTGAAGCCAATCAAATTATCGTAGCGGATGATAAAGCGGCCAATGATGAGTTTCAAAAATCGTTATTACAGATGGCCACACCTAAAAATATTAATCTAAAAATTGTAGGTCTTGAAGAAGCTATTACCATGATTAAAGAAGATACTAGCGATACAAAAGTTCTTTTACTTGTCAGAGGTCCGAAGGAAGCGCTTCAAATGATAGAGGGCGGCATTGATTTAAAAGAGATTAATATCGGAAATATCAACATGAAAAAGGGCAAAAAGAAAGTGTTAGGGAACCTTTGGGTAGATGATGAAGATATTCGCAATTTAACGAAATTAAGTGAAGCAGGGGTCTCCCTTGATATTCGTACAGTACCAAATGAACGAAGCCAAGATGCAATGAAATTAATTCTTAAATAATTTTCCGGCAGGAGGAAAAATGATGGATATTCTAGTTCAAGCCATACTAGTTGGTATTTTTGTCACCATTGCTTATATTGATTCCCATACTTTTCAGACACATATTTTCAGACCCATTTTTGTCGGACCGGTTGTCGGTTTGATCATGGGTGATGTGGCAACGGGCTTAGCCGTTGGTGTCACCATCGAATTAATGTTTCTTGCCGTTATCTTTGTCGGCACTGCAACACCTCCGGACCCAACACTTAGTACCGCGATTGCAGCAGGAATTGCTATTCTTGGCGGCGGGGGTACAGAACTAGCTGTAGCAACTGCATTACCAGTCTCATTTATCGGACAAATTGCTACCACCTTCCAGAATACGGTGATTAACATCTGGTTCATGCACCGGGCAGAAAATGCGATATCCAAGCTAAACACAAGAGGGTTAGTGTTAAATAATACGGTTTACCCAATGGTAACAAATGCGGTTCTTTACGGTGTACCAGCGTTCCTTGCGATTTATTTCGGAGCAGATTTTGTGAAAGGAATTATCGAGGCGATTCCGGAAAAAATTATTACCGGGTTATCTGTCGGCGGCGGAATGATTGGAGCTGTCGGGTTTGCCTTACTATTAAGTACGATTCAAGTTAAAAAGTTCTGGCCGTTTTTATTCTTAGGCTTCTTCTTTGCATCTTATTTACAAATCAACATGATCGGTATCGCATTACTAGGCGTCATCTGTGTAGCTTTGTATTACTACTTAAAGATCGATGATAAAAACGCTAACGCATAAGGAGAGGTTAGGATGGAAAACGAAAAAAAATTAACCAGGAAAGATTTATGGAAAGTCTTCTGGAATCAAATGACGATTCGTACGGCTAATAACTATGAACGTCAACAAAATGCTGGATTTACCCAAGCAATGATGCCGGTTATTGAAAAAGTCTACGATGATCCAGAGGATAAAAAAGAAGCATATGATAGACATATGGAATACTTTTTAACACAAGATATGGTTTCGGCACTCCCTGTTGGGATCAGTGCAGCAATGGAAGAGAGATATGCAAATGAAAGAGACTTTGATCCTTCTACAATTAATTCTGTCAAAACAGCGTTAATGGGGCCATTGGCAGGGTTAGGAGACTCGCTCTTAAATGGTACAGCAAGACCTATTCTTGCCGGGCTTGCTATTTCTCTAGTAAGTGCTGGTACAGGATGGGTTGGACCTATCATGTTTGTGATCTGTATGGCCATTCTCTCTCTTGGTGTTCGGTATTTAGGGGTTTTCCAAGGATATAAACAAGGGGTATCGCTAGTTTCAAAATTCCAATCGTCTGGATTAATTAGCAGGATTTCAGAATTGGCTGGGATTGCCGCATACATTATTGTCGGCGGATTCATTCCTGCCTTGGTGGTCGTGCATATTCCAATTGAATATACGTCCGGAGAAACGACGATTAAAATTCAAGAAACCTTAGATGGTTTGATGCCTGGTGTATTAGGTTTGCTTTATACAGGTTTAATGTATTATCTCATCACAAAGAAAAAGGTTTCAGCGATAAAATTGATTTTCATCACGATGATTATTGGGATTGTCGGCGTTTACGCTGGTATTTTAGGTTGATAGATTAGTAGATAAGCCAAAAGGAAAGGTGTGAGCAAAGTGATAATCGATATACATGCTCATGTAAAAAGAGATCCGGAAACACACAACTATCTCGAACAAGAATTATTGGACGATATGAATAAAAATAATATTACGTCACGAGTTGTGTCTGCTTTCGAAGGGAAATCCATCCTTGATCAAAACAATTATATCTCTGATTTTGTTTCGAGGTATCCTGATCAGCTGATTGGGTGTGCTGTTATTAACCCGAAAGAGGATCATTCAATAGAAGAAACTAGAAGAGTAATGAAGCTTCCTGGGATAAAAATGGTGGAATTTAATTCGATTGAACATGGCTACTACCCTGACAGCTGTCAAAATATAGATCCAATATTGGAGATTCTTGAGGAAAATAACATCCCCGTTAAGGTTTTTACCGGAATAGGAGCAAGATCGATGCCGCAGCAATGGGCGGTCCATGCAAAACGGCATCCGAATCTTACCTTTATTTTTCTTCATATCGGCTGTTTTGACTATGGATACAGCTGTGTGGATGTCGCATTGGAAAATGAAAATGTCCTTGTAGAAACGTCCAATCAGTATGAGGTTCAAGTGTTAAGAAAAGCCTTTTCAATATTACCGAAAGAAAAACTGCTATTTGGTTCATCCTATCCAACGGTTTTAACCAAATCTTCGGTCAATGTGTTTGATATGTTTCACTTAGAAAAGGATTACCTGGAGAGCATCTATCATAAAAATGCAGCAGATTTATTGGAGTAATCTTGTCTTCCGCATTCAACGTTGGTTGAGTGCGGAAGATGAATAACGAAAGGGTGGATCTGATGAAACTAGATATAGAAAGTGTACGAATGCTTCTACCCAATAATGTTCAGCCATTATTTGATGATATCGTAGAGCAAAGAGTGCTAGGGGCAAGTAATCATATTTCCATGATTGGCGAAATGATTGAATCCATCGCATTAACTGGGAAGAAGAATCATAGCGAAGTGAAGGAAATTATAGAAAAAATTCAAGAAGTAACCAACTATTTTATCAAAACAAGGGGAGAAGCGAGTCAGGCAATCAGTAATGCGATTATGCTCATGACGAATCATATTGAAAGTCTGATAGATGTAGATCTTGAAGAGGCAGTTGATAAAATTATTACTAGGAAAAATAGTTATCTCGCGTATAATAGCAATGCCACCGAAAAGGTCCTTGAATGTGCGAGCAGTGTGGTAGAAGATATGAGAAATATTCTTGTTTATGATTACTCTAGTACGGTAGACAAACTATTGAAAAAAATTGGCGGGGCCAATCAAACATATACGATTTACATTCCTGAAAGCCGGATTATTGATGGCGGATTACCCTATGTTAAAAGCTGCAAAGAGGCAGGACATACGATCAAATTTTTCCCGGATGCTGCTCTTATGTATTATTTAAAAGAGTGCGATGTTGCTCTTATGGGCGCTGAAACCTTTTTCCCGAATGGTACTGGCTTTAATACAACCGGTTCTGATCTGGTCGGCTTAGCCTGTGACTATTACAATATACCTTTGTATTTTTTAACTCCGTTAATCAAATTAGATATTCGTCCGATCTATGGATATAAAAAAGAGTTAGTCATCAATGATTTAACAAAGAAATTGACAAAAGAATGGCCGGATCATAGTCTGGCAGAAAATATTGATTTCAAATCTCCTGAATTACTTGGAGTGGAGCCTAAATTTATTAGCGGGTTTATTACGGAAAAGGGTCTGATTCCGACAGAAGAGATGTTTAACGTAAGTGTAGAGTATTATAAAGAGTTAGGAGGAGTCATCTAATGGGGGAAGTATTTCGTCCGAACTGCCACGTTTTATCGATGATCCAACCGCCTCCGCTTCCTGGAAGTTATCGGCACGATAATCAAACGATTGATGAAATTGTGTATGAAGCACTAAAAGAAACAGAAATGGTGCAAGAAAACGGGTTTGACGGGATTATCATTCAAAACATGAATGACATGCCAATCAAACAACATTCAGAGCCTGAAGCCATCGCTTATATGACAAGAATTGGGTATGAAATAAGAAAAGAGTTCCCTGGCTTAACAATGGGAATCTTATTGAATTGGGACGGAGTATCTGGCTTGTCAGTAGCAGATGCAGTGGGTGCAGACTTTGTCCGAGTTGAACACCTGTTTACAGGAGCAAATGTGACGAGTGCCGGAATCCTTCAGGCGCAATGTGTCGATATTGCGAAATTGAGAAAAAGAATTCGAACCAAAGTCCCTGTATATGCAGATATCTACGAAGTACATGGAGTGCCTCTGGGTAGAAAGCCAATCGAAAACGCAGCCTGGGAAGCGGTCCATGAGGCATTTGCCGATGGTCTGTTTATTTCGGGGAATAGCATGGATGAAAGCATTGACATCATTCAGAAAGTAAGAACAAAATTGCCTGATACCCCTCTATTCTTAGGTGGTGGAGCAACAGGAGATAATATTTTCGAACTGCTAAAACATTATGATGGTGTTTCAGTGGCCTCATGGATCAAAAATGGTGATATGAAAAATCCAATTGACCCTGAACGAGCTAAAATATTTATGCGCGAAGCAAATAAAGCAAAGCAATGGAGAGAAAGTTTTAAATAGGAAAACAAAGGGGGCGGTTCTGGTGGCTTTTTAAGCCACCAGAACCGCCCCCTTTGGTCTACATCTCTAAATCCGTAAATGCATATGGTAATAGTTCACCTAAGGTTAATTCCAGGATGTCTTTTTTCTCATTTGTTAAATAAACGGGCATGTCAGGTGTGCAGAATTCTGCCATTACTTGTCTGCAAATGCTGCAAGGCGGAAGGAAGTCTGCTGTATCACCGGCGACGGCGATCGCCTGGAAATCTCCTTTTTTATAACCGTTAGCAATTGCGGTGAAAATAGCTGTTCTCTCTGCACAATTGGTTGCACCTAAGGAAACGTTTTCAACATTGACGCCCGTAATAATATGCCCATCCTTTAGCAACAATGCTGCTCCGACGGGGAATTTAGAGTAAGGAATGTATGCGTTTGCTTTGATTTCACGTGCCTTTGCCATTAATAACTCTTTATCCATCCAACTTAACCTCTCTCCAATTGACCTCCCAAATAGGGGAAACTACCTGATTTTTTGAAAAATAATACTATGAAACTTGCATTGTTATTCAATAATGTAAGTACATTTTCCTAAAAAATAGCCGGTAGGACCTATTATATTAAGGATTTGTAGAATAAATGTCAACCTCAGAAATATGACAATTGAAGAGGAGGTCTATATGCTATAGGATCCGATCCCAAAACCGCGCTTGTGCGATGCCGTCGATAAAGCTTTGAATGCTGGCAGTTTTTAAATCGTAAACACCTGTACCCTCTTTGTTGATGCGGCTATTGGCTAACGCATTTGGATGACTGAGAGCGACAGCCAACGGCTTGTAATGTTTATAGGTGGTTTGAATGAATTCCAGCGCAGGTGTTTGGATAATCGGATCGCTGCTAATTAATAATGCTGCATCATAAAGGCTGGAATCAGCCGTTTCGTACGTATCTGTCACTTTTACATCCATCGTTAAGCTGTGTAGCTTTTTGTCGACAATACTATAATTCAGTTTATGCTGTGCGAAAATCCCCAGCCAAGACGTTAACAACTCCGCATCAGGCTCCCCATTCAGAAGGATGGCAACATTCTTCGTATCGGGTTTCCGTATTGTATTTGCCATACTTAGGGCCGGAGATTTCTTGGCAGATGTCACTTCGCAATTTTTTGCCGGTATGGGTGCACCAATCTTCACCGCGACTTCTTCTGCCAATTGGCGGTCAATATGATTGATCAGCGCAACCGCATTGGCCTTCACCATGTCTGATTTACATTTCCCCAGTTCAAAACTAAAGGCATCCTTGACATGCTGCTGCTCAAAAGGGGCAAGACTGTTATAGAATAATTTTGCCTGTGAGTAGAAATCACGGAAACTTTCGCTGCGGCCGCGGATTTTTCGACCGTCAATTTTCTCTTGATAATGTTCATAACCGCCCTGTTCAACGGGAACAGGCTCCGGCTGATTGGCGTTAAGCGCGTTACGATGGTAACTTGTCTGGCCATGATGAATCGTCATTTGGTGCATGCCGTCCCGTTGATTATTATGGAAAGGGCAGACAGGTTTGTTAATCGGGATTTGGTGGAAATTAGGACCGCCGAGCCTTGAAAGCTGCGTATCGGTATACGAGAATAAACGGCCTTGCAATAGCGGATCATTTGAAAAATCAATTCCTGGTACGACATGGCCCGGGTGGAACGCAACTTGCTCTGTTTCGGCAAAGAAGTTATCGACGTTTCGATCCAATGTCATCTTTCCGACTATTTTCACGGGGACCTCTTCTTCCGGCCATAATTTTGTAGGATCTAAAATATCGAAATCAAAACGATATTCATCTTCTTCCGGAATTAATTGAAATCCGAGCTCCCATTCAGGGTAATCACCTTTTTCAATCGCCTCATATAAATCCTGCCGGTGGAAGTCCGGATTTTTTCCGGCAATCCGTTGGGCTTCTTCCCAGACTAATGAATGAACCCCTAAGGCAGGCTTCCAGTGAAATTTCACAAAATGAGCCTTTCCTTCCGCGTTTATTAGACGAAACGTATGTACACCGAAGCCTTCCATCATCCGCAAACTCCGAGGAATGGCGCGATCGCTCATGTGCCACATCACCATATGAGCCGATTCCGGATTTTGCCCGATAAAATCCCAAAAGGTGTCGTGAGCACTGGCGCCTTGGGGAATTTCATTGTGCGGCTCAGGTTTAACGGCATGAACAAAATCAGGGAATTTAATCGCATCTTGAATAAAGAAAACCGGCATATTATTCCCGACCAAATCAAAGTTGCCTTCATCGGTATAAAATTTCGTAGCAAACCCGCGAACGTCTCTTACAGTATCGCTTGAGCCTCTTGAACCTTGAACGGTGGATATGCGCACAAAGACAGGTGTTGTTTTCGAGGTGTCTGTAAGAAAATCTGCTTTCGTATAGTCTGCTAATGATTCGTAGAGTTGAAAAATACCATGGGCTCCAACCCCGCGGGCATGCACAATTCGTTCCGGAATGCGTTCGTGGTCAAAATGGGTCATTTTTTCGCGGAAATGAAAATCCTCCATCAAGGTCGGCCCGCGCAATCCCGCTTTCAATGAAAACTCGTCCTCTGCCATTTTTAACCCCTGATTTGTCGTTAAACCGGCCTTTTCTTCATTATTGATGGTAAATTGCTTTAACTGCTCCGTCTTTTTGTTATCCATTTGATTCCCAAACCTCCTAAAAGTACATACTTACAACCTTAAGTACCCAATTTGTTGGAAGTAAAACATGTCGGTTTGTTTGGGAGGTGAGTTTTTATCTGCCAACAAGTAGAGTGAATAGTTCTATTAACCGTTTAGTGGTAGAGGCTTAATCGCAGTTTTGGGATTATGGTTTCTTAGATCATCGTGGATATTGATTTATAGAACCTTGTCTTTTATTGGATGCATATCGCTCAGGATTATTATCAAAAATGCATCCAATTCCGCTTATTGGATGCATATCGCACAGGATTTTTATCAAAAATGAATCCAATCGCCCTTATTGGATGCATATCGCACAGGATTATTATAAAAAATGAATCCAATCCCCCTTATTGGATGCATATCGCACAGGATTATTATAAAAAATGCATCCAATCCCGCTTATTGGGTGCATATAGCTCAGGATTTTTGAGAACGTCTAAAATTTTGTGTAAATGGTTATACTTGCCAACTAAGGAGATGATCATTTATGCAAAATTTTGGGGATATGACGATTAAGGAATTGGCTAGCCAATGTGAAACCGTGGATGATATTCAAGCCATGATTAAGGGCCTCTTTAAGGAAACTCTACAACAGGTTTTTGAAGCTGAAATCGAGAATCACCTCGGATATGCAAAAAATGACGTAAGAGGGAATAACTCGGGAAATAGTCGCAACGGGTTTAAATCGAAGACGATTAAATCCAAGTTTGGTGAGACTAAATTAAGCATCCCAAGGGATCGTAATGGAACATATGAACCTCAAATTATTAAAAATTACGAAACCTCAATCAATGGTTTAGAGGATCAAATTATTGCTCTTTATTCCAAAGGAGTGTCAACGAGGGACATCGAAGCACATATGAAGGATATTTACGGTATTGACGTTTCACCAAGCTTGGTGAGTAAGGTGACTGATAAAGTTTTACCCATGGTTGTTGAATGGCAGACCCGTCTACTAGACCCTGTTTATCCGATTGTGTTTTTAGATGCCATCCATTTCAAGGTGAAACATGAAAATAGGATCATCAGTAAAGCTGCTTACACGGTATTAGGCATCAATTCGGAAGGTGTTAAGGACATTCTTGGCATTTGGATTGGCGAAAACGAGAGTGCAAGTTTTTGGTTGAATGTGTGCCAGGAGTTAAAAAGTCGTGGTGTCCAGGACATCTTAATTGCCTGTAAGGACGGGCTTTCTGGCTTCTCTGAGGCAATCAACGCGGCCTATCCAAAGACCACTATTCAGTCGTGTGTTATTCATGAATTACGTAATAATGTTAAGTATGTTCCAAATAAAGACCGTAAGGCCGTTATGGATGATTTAAAGAAAGTCTATAAGGCTGTTACTCTTGAAAAGGCTGAAATTGCCTTTGACGAATTTAAGGGGACATGGGGCAAAAAATACCCTGCTGTTGTGAAATCTTGGGAGGCTAATTGGCTCGAACTTACTGCCTTCTTCTCGTACCCTGTAGAGATTAGGAAACTAATCTATACCACGAACACGATAGAAGCCTTCCATAGACAATTGAGAAAAGTCACGAAAACCAAGACCGCTTATCCTACCGACAATGCACTCAAAAAGATTGTATATCTGGCTACAGTGGGTGTTACGGATAAATGGACTAATCCTATTCCGGGTTGGATAGAATGTAGACAACAGTTTGAGATTATGTTTGAAGGGCGGCTTGGGAAGTAATTCTGTAAGTTACCCTTTATAGAGTTAGGGCTACGCCCTAAGGGTTTATCGCTTTTGTTCTCCCAAAAGGAAAAAGAGAGGAAAATTCCCCTCTCCTTTTGTACAGAACCCTATTAGGTGCTCGGGTTGCTCCCCAGCATTGCCCTATCCCCCTAGTAGGTAAGAACATTGTAATGTCAGTATAGTCTAAAATAAGGTAATTCAACCATTTACACAAAATAATTTACATTCCCGGATTTTTACCAAAAGTGCATCCAATCGCCCTTATTGGATGCATATCGTACAGGATTATTATAAAAAATGGATCCAATCCTGCTTATTGGATGCATATCGCTCAGGATTATTATAAAAAATGCATCCAATCCCCCTTATTGGATGCATATCGCACAGGATTTTTATCAAAAATGCATCCAATCGCCCTTATTGGATGCACTTCACCCAAGAGTTTTAACAAAAATCAATCCAACGTCGTAATTCCTTCCACTTAGGACCCAGGATTTATTCATCTTTTTCAGCGGTTATGACCTAATCCCACAAAAAAACCCCTCGAGAGAACTAATCCCATCATATACAGAAATAAAGCAAAATAAGCTGGCAGCAGGTGGATGAAGGTGGTGTAGCCGATGAAAAAGTGGGTGAGGATGCCTGCACAAAAAGCGGGGATCCCGACTATTAAGAGTGTATACCAAATCCACTTTTCTCCCTGATGAAATCCCCACAAGGAAACCGTAAGCACCAGCAGCCCTACACTAATTAAGGCGCCGCCAAATCCTGCCCGATCATGGGCGATCAGCGGAATCAGCCTGCTGTTGATGTCATTCATTTGCTCAGGTGTCAGACAAATGAAATCGACATCTGTCGGGACGAAAACATGGGTCACGCCAATGGAGGCGATGACCAGACCGCCAAGGATAAATGAGAAGCCTAAGATGACAAAGCAAAGCTGGCCCCAAAGGCTTTTTTTCCAAGCGGAATCGTTGGTGCGATTTTTTGACCGCGGCGTTCCAACAGCATCTTTTGTTTTTCGAAAACCGATAATAAAAACAGGCAAAAGAATGAGCCAAAAAATGGCGTGAAGCCAATCAAAATAGCCATACCCGATAAATAGCAAGATACCGAGAAAACCAATAATCGCTGCCAGATTAATAGCTCTCCGGGCCCAATGCAATCCGTATCGGACGCCATGCCGGGCCAGCATCATATAGAGAATGCCTCCGGAAATCATCGTACCGGCCAGGGTCATTCGATCATGGGCCATGAAATAAATCACGTTCGGATTAATGGCCATAATTTCCTCACGGGTAAATCCTAAAAAAGCCTCATCATAAGGAAGAATCACGGAAGTCATACTAAAAAGAAGCGCCAGCAAGCCGCCCAATGTAATAAACAGGCCGAATAACCAATACCAAATCCAGCCGGCTAATTTAACCGGTTGTTCATCCAGCTGGTCGACTAATGCTTCATTGATTCGTTTTGGCAGCCCCGGGCCTGACAATACATAGCCGCTTGACAGCATGATCAATTCGGCCCCCTCCTCAAGAAGTGAAAGGGCATCCTCTGGCTCCAAAACACCTCCCGAAATGATGAGGGGCTTTGCAAAACCATTTGATTTCAACATTCGTAAGGAAGAGATGAAATCATTCGTTTGCTTAGGCGGAAATCTTCGGGCACTCCCCGTCATTTTAGAGTTTTCCTCCAAGACAATGCCATCAAACTCGTTTATGGTATAAATCATAGATGGAACGCTGCTTTGTTGGATCGAAAGCAGAAGTGGCTTATTCCCGAGCAAATCCTTTATCGTCTTGATTTCCCCAGTGGTGTATTGCTTTTCAAGGACAAATGCGTCTCCATAGGGAGTCAATGATGGTAATGCAGTTAGCAATTCTTCGAACGCAAGATCCTGACTCATTCGAATAAAAACCGGCTGACGGAGCGGCTTTCGTGCCGCAAGCTTTTGCAGCGTTTTTTCCATCCCCAGAGATTCGAGTGAAACGGGAAAAAGAATTTCGTTTTCCGATACAGAAAATTGCGCGGGGCGTACCGAGGCTGGAGCAATTGGCCCGATCTCGATGAATCCAAAGCCTAGATTGGAAAAAGCGGTGGTTCCTGATAGGAAAGGATCTATTTTTCCGCTTAAGCCGACTGGATTTGTGAAGGTGAGCCCCATGATACTTTTTGAAAGTGCGGGAGAGTGGGCCATATGCCCAATAAATTCAATAAAATGCCCTCCGCCCGGGAGAGAAGCAATCCAATTCATCCCGCGATGGATAAACTCTCTTCCTGCCGCATTCGGTAACCGCGTTACCACTGGTTTAAACAGTGTATGATAGGACCAATCTGGCACGTCATCATCCCCCATTCTACTTTCGTGCCTTTGTATACCTTAAATATATCAAATCATTGCTGTTATTTGTTTACTTTGTAATAAGAGCATCGGAGTGGAAAGTAAAATACGAATTTACTTGTTGGATTGATGGTACAGATGGTGTTATACTTACATTAATTTATGATTCTTAAGGATGGAAAATATATGAAACCGTTGCAAACTGATAGTGTGATACCTCTGTACCATCAGCTTAAGGATAGATTAAAAAAATCTATCGAAAGCGGACAATGGAAGCCTGGAGATCAGATCCCATCTGAAAATCAATTAATGAATGAGTACAATGTGAGCCGAAATACGGCGAAAAAATCAATTGAAGAGCTTGTCCAAGATGGTCTGCTTTATCGAATTCAGGGGAAGGGGACGTTTGTGGCCAAGCCTAAGCTGCAGCAGTCATTAATGAGTCTATATAGTTTCAGTAAAGTTTTTAAAGAAAAAGGGTTAGTGCCGAAAGATATCATTCTTGAGATTCGAGAAGTTAAGCCGTCTCCGGAAATCAAAGCAGAGCTTCAACTATCAGGCGATGAGACTGTCATTGAAATGAAGCGCCTGCGCTGTGTCGGGGATGACCCATTTACCCTTGAATCTTCCTTCTTTCCAAAAATGGTGGTACCGGAGATGGAGCAGTTGAAGAGAGTGGGAGAAACATCTCTTTATGATTTGCTCGAACAGGAGTTTAACATTATTGTTACAAAGGCAAGAGAAGTATTCGAGCCGGTTTTAATCCGGGAGGAGGAGAGTAAATATCTGCAAACTACTGCAGGAAAACCTGCTCTCTTATTGGAGCGAACCGCTTTTGGTGCCAATGGACTTCCCGTGGAATTTTGCCGTTCTATTGTTCGCGGTGACAGATGCCGTTTTTATACAGAACTTACTTAAAAGGATTCACTTACCAAAAAGCCCCCCTGTAAGAAAAAAGCAGGGGTCTTTTTTTATATTCATGCAAGAAAACGTTTATAGAAGAGGTTACGGATACCGTAGGGAAATAAGAAACGAAGTGTTTACATATTTTTTATCTGTTGGGTTGACCCAACAAGTTGGAGTGTTATAATAAAATTATCGAGTGAATGAACTCATGGCACTAGCCTTTGAGTTTTTCTTCTATCTAACATGTACCATCAACCCATCTTTATAAAGCTTTATTTCTTAATTTATTTTTCCGAGGTGAAGAAGATGAAAAAGGCAATTGGCATTGATATTGGCGGGACCAAAGTTGCGGCAGGCATCATTTCTGAAGGCGGGGAACTGCTAAAGCGTGCGGAAGTCAAAAGTGATGCTTCAGATCGAGAAAAGATGTTTGCCAGTGTAGTAGAAGCGGTGGAGCAGCTTCTTCGTGATTCTTCTTTTTCAATCGCCGACATGGCAGGTATAGGTGTGGGTGTACCAGGCAAGGTTGACCGCGAGAATGGGATTGCCGTTTTCCAAAATAATCTTCCATGGGCGGATTTCCCTGTCAAAGCACGTTTGCAGGAGCAATTCGGGCTTGAGCGTATTACGCTCGACAACGATGTGTATACGGCGGCGTTTGCCGAGTGGAAAACTGCCGGGGGAGATTGCGAGGAAACGTTTGTCTATATGACTATCAGTACCGGTATCTCCTGCTCCATTATCCACAATGGTTCGTTTTTCAGAGGAGCGGGATTTGCAGGGGAGCTCGGGTTATTTCCGATCCTTTCGAATGCTGCTGGTCAGAAACTGGAGCGGCTGGAAAAGGCAGCTGCCGGACCCGCAATCGAAAAGTTGGCTGCTGAAACATTGCAGGTGGCGAATCTATCGACCAAGGATGTTTTCGACCGCTACTTCGCTGGAGTCGAGGAGTATCAGCCGATTATTGATGAGGTGACGGACAACTGGGCACAAGGCCTTTATGCCATTTCCTGCTTGGTGGATCCGCATAAGCTTGTGTTCGGCGGCAGCGTTATCGCTAATAATCCGGGTCTGTTGGAAATAGTAAAGGAAAAACTGAAAAACTATCAAATCGCCGAGCAGCAGCATCTCTTAGACTATATGTCTATTAGCACCTTAAAGCAGGATAACGGCGTCGTCGGGGCCGGGCTGCGGGTGTTTGAGGGTTGAAAAACGGGGATCAAAAAAACTAGAGGAATTCGCAAATTAACCGGTCGGATTACCAAATAAACGACAAAAACACGCAAAAAGACTTCTGATTGGAGTCAGAAACGATCAAAAGGAGTGTCTTTCATATATGTTTACATTGAGTCAGGAACAATTACAGAGCAAAGGCGCGGCGATTACCACCGCGGAAATCAAGCAGCAGCCTGAACTATGGGCTGAAACGTTGTCATTATATACTGAAAAGCGTGGAAAAATTGAGGCGTTTTTCCAAAATATCACTGATAAGCATGACCGTGTTCGCGTCATTTTTACAGGCGCGGGAACATCCGCTTATGTCGGCGACACTGTGACCCCGTATTTAAAAGGAAAAGTAGATGAGCATAAGTGGGATGTGCAGAGTGTTCCGACAACAGCAATCGTCTCCAACCCATACCAATTTTTAAAAGCCGATATTCCCACCCTGCTTGTATCGTTTGCGAGAAGCGGCAATAGTCCGGAAAGCGTGGCAACCGTCGAGCTGGCAGAACAATTAGTTCCTAACCTGTTTCAGATTACGATTACTTGCTCAAAGGAAGGGAAGCTGGCACAGCGAGCCAAAGGCGATGAGCGCAATCTGTTATTATTAATGCCTGAAAGGTCAAATGATCAGGGCTTTGCCATGACCGGAAGCTATACCTGTATGGCGTTAACAGCCCTGCTCATTTTTGATTCATTGTCCGTGGAAGAGAAAATGAACATTGTCAGTGCGATCCGTCGGATGGGCGAAAGTGTTGTGAACCGGGAGTCTGAGATGCAAAACATGGTGAGTGCTGATTTTGACCGGATTATTTATCTTGGTTCCGGTGGCTTTGAAGGCTTGGCACGGGAAGCGCAATTAAAAATTCTCGAATTAACGGCTGGAAAAATGGCCACTTCCTTTGACTCGTCACTCGGTTTCCGCCACGGTCCCAAGTCATTTGTGAACGAAAAAGCAGCCGTGTTTGTGTTTGTGTCTAACCAGCCTTATACACGACAGTATGATATCGATATGCTAAATGAATTAAAGGATGATCAAATTGCCCAGTCGGTTTATGCAATCGCAGTGGAAGGGGAGATCAATTATGATGGCAGCTCCTTCTCATTCGAAAGCAGCGGCAGCATCATTCCGGACGCCTATCTGTCACTGCCGTTTGTCATGGTGGCTCAAACCATTGCGTTGCTTGCGGCAATAAAAGTGGGAAATACACCGGATACGCCATCGCCGACAGGAACGGTCAACCGTGTCGTCAAAGGGGTTATCATTCACGAGTACAAGTAAATCACAGGGCTTTTCCTTGTCTTAAATAGAGGTGCAGGAATGAAACAGTTTATTTATGCAGATAGATTTTTTCTTGAGGAGCAAGTCGCAGGCCCTGGTTTTCTCGAAATCAAAGAGGGGAAATTTGCCGGCTTCTATGAGACGCTCCCGAATAAAGAAGCCAACATCATAGATCATTCCGGGCATTGGATTGCGCCCGGTTTAGTCGACACCCATATTCATGGCTTTCATAACCACGATATCATGGATAATGATGCGGCTGGGCTGAAGGCGATTTCCGAGGGGCTGCTTTCCTGCGGAGTGACATCGTTTTTGCCGACAACGCTCACCGCTTCGACGGAACTGTTGAATGAAGTGGTTGCGATGATTGGTGAAAATTACGCAAAGGTACAGGGTGCCAAAATAAAAGGCATCTTTTTAGAAGGTCCCTTTTTTACCGAAAAACACAAAGGGGCCCAAAATACCAACTATTTTTGTGATCCGTCGATTGAAAAACTCAAAACCTGGCAGAAGCAATCGAATCATTTTATCAAAAAAATTGCCCTCGCACCTGAGCGGAACGGGGCTTCGGCCTTTATTGAGCATGCCGTAAAAGACGGGGTTGCCGTGGCGCTGGCCCACAGTGACGCGACGTATGACCAAGCAAAGCAGGCGGTGGAACATGGTGCATCGATTTTTGTTCATACGTTCAATGGCATGAGCGGGCTGCACCACCGCGATCCGGGGATGGCCGGCGCCGCGATGAATCTCACGAACGTATTTGCTGAAATTATTTGTGACGGGCACCATGTTCATCCTGCCGCAGCGAACATTCTCATGAATGCCCGCGGCCGCAAGGAGGTAGTGATGGTGACTGACTGTATGATGGCCGGCGGCATGCCGGAAGGGCACTATCAGCTGGGGGAATTCCCTGTTGAAGTGAAGAATGGAGCGGCCCGGCTTGAGAATGGTAGCTTGGCAGGCAGTATTCTGCAATTAATTGATGCCGTCCGAAATGTTGTCGACTGGGGGATTGCGGCCCCGGAAGAAGCGATTTATATGGCGAGCACCGCCCCGGCAAAAAGTATTGAGCTTGACAGGGAATGCGGCAAGATTGCTGCCGGCCTCGATGCCGATTTTATTGTGCTTACGCCGGAGCTCGAATTAACCGCCACCTATCTTGATGGTGTCTGCCGGTATCAAGCGGGAAAAGAGGGAGTGCAATGATTTTAGCGGTCACTATGAATCCATCGGTTGATATTTCTTACCCGTTGGCCGAGTTTAAGCTGGATGATGTCAATCGGGTAGAACAGGTACGGAAAACGGCCGGCGGCAAGGGTTTAAATGTCGCCCGTGTCATCCGGCAAATGGATGAGGACGTCCTGGCGACAGGCGTACTCGGCGGAACTTTGGGCGACTATATCATCCAGGAGCTGTCGAAAACGGAGATAGCCAATGATTTTTTAAAAATAAACCAAGAGTCACGCAATTGCATCGCGATTCTCCATGATGGCCAGCAGACGGAAATTTTGGAGTCCGGCCCAACCTTAACAGAAGAGAACGGGGCGGCTTTCGTCAAAAAGTATCAGGAACTGCTTTCAGGCGTCTCGATTGTTACGATCTCCGGCAGTTTACCAAAAGGGTTGGAGCCTGGTTATTATCGACAGTTGGTGGAAAACGGCCGGGAGCAAGGGATTCCTGTGATTGTCGATACATCCGGCGAGGCGCTCCGGCAGGTGTTAGTCCATCGGGTAAAGCCTTTTGCCATCAAGCCGAATCTAACGGAGTTGTCCCAGCTTTTGGGTCAGGAAGTGGAGCCGGGAATTGACAGCTTGCAGCAGGCACTGTCTGATGAACTTTTTCAAGGGATTGAATGGATTGTGGTTTCTCTCGGCAGTGAAGGTGCGTTTGTGAAGCATAGAGCGGATTTTTACAGGGTCACGATCCCGGCGATTGAGGTCGTGAACCCTGTTGGCTCCGGAGATGCGACCGTTGCCGGGCTGGCGGCTGCCCTGAAACGGAATCTCCCTGTTGCTGATGTGCTGAAAACAGCGATGACAACAGGGATGCTTAATACGATGGAAGCAGGCACAGGGTCGATTAATTATGCGAATTTCAGCCGATTATTTGAAATGGTTCAAATTACGAAGATAAATTCATAGAGGTGATTGTCCATGTTAGAATTAACAACAAATAAATTAGCAGCAATGAAACGTTTATCTGATGAAAATGGGATTATCGGGGCACTGGCAATTGATCAGCGCGGTTCCTTAAAGAAAATGATTGCGGCAGGGAGTGCCAATCCTGTCGGCGATGAGGGGATCATCCGCTTTAAAGAATTGGTGTCAGCGGAATTGACTCCATATGCAACATCCATTCTACTGGATCCGGAATACGGTCTGCCTGCTGCGAAGGTCCGTCATCCGGAAGCAGGGCTTTTGGTGGCATATGAAAAAACAGGCTATGATGCAACAGCTGTCGGCCGCCTGCCTGATTTACTATCGGAATGGTCGGTTCGACGTCTGAAGGATGCAGGCGCAGATGCGGTTAAGTTCCTCCTTTATTACGATGCCGATGAAGACGCGGCAATAAATGATTACAAGCATGTATATATGGAGCGGGTTGGCTCAGAGTGTGCAGCTGAGGATATTCCATTTTTCCTTGAAATTGTCTCTTACGATGCCGCCAATGATGATGTGAAAAGCTTAGAATATGCAAAGGTAAAGCCACACAAGGTGATTGAGGCGATGCGTGAATTCTCCAAGCCGCAATACAAGGTGGACGTATTGAAGGTGGAAGTGCCTGTTGACATGAATTATGTTGAAGGCTTTGGACAGGGAGAAACAGCCTATAGCAAAGAGGAGGCGGCTGCCTGCTTTAAAGAGCAAAGCGCGGCAACCGATCTGCCGTTTATCTTCTTGAGCGCCGGTGTTAGTGCCGAATTGTTCCAGGAAACATTGAAATTTGCCAAGGAAGCTGGGTCTACCTTTAACGGCGTGCTCTGCGGGCGGGCTACCTGGAAGAACGGTGTTGCCCCATTTGCTGAACAAGGAGAAGAAGCAGGTCGTAACTGGCTCCAAGACACAGGCCGAAAAAATATCCAAGAACTAAACGAAGTTCTGAAACAAACAGCCAGCTCATGGTATGACAAGGTATCTAAGTAATGTAGGTAAACAGTTCTCTTACTGAATCAATCAGGCATAGTGGTGGTGGGTTATTTGACCCACCACCACTATGCCTTTTTTTATTAATTTATGAAGTACAAGTTTGTCAGTCAAGTAGAGTTTATAGCGAACAAGATTGAGATTATAATATTTTTTTTCGCGGTTTGTGGCTTTTCTTGGCTTTTGATTTTCGATATTGCGATGGTGATTGATTTGTCACCCTTTTGAATGATTGCGAAAAAAAGGATTGGGAAGAAAAGCCGGTAATCGTTGAAATATCAGAGATTGGATAGTTGGTTGTTTCAAGTAGAATCTTGCTTTCCTTAATCCGTGTTTGAATCAAATATTCAATAGGAGAAACACCAACTGATTTCTTGAACGAATGAGCCAAATAATATTTATTTATATGCCCTGCTTCAGCTAGAATATCCAAATTGATTTCTTCGCGAAAATGCTTCTTGATGTAATTTTTTATGAAGGCGATATCTTTGTTTATCTTTTGAGTGGATGTTTTTTCTAAGGTGAAGGTTTTTTTTCTCATCATAGTCAGCAATAAAATTTGTAAAAGATTTTGTACTATTAGTTCATAATCTTCATTCTGCTGTTGTACTTCTCTTAGCAGCTGTTCTAGATAAAAAAGGTAGGCTCGATGTTCTTGTTTAAAATTATAAAACGAAATAAGTGAATTGGTTTCATTCTGAGATGAAAAAGCCAACCCCTGGATTCCAATGGCAATATACTCTAGCGGATTCCCCGGTGCAGATTTTTCCGTGTGCTCGACATTTGGATTGATGATGACTAAATCATACTCTTTTAAGGCTACCTCCTTTTTATCATAGATAAATGCCCCTTTCCCCTTCGTGATATAAATCAGTTCGGTAAAGTGGTGTGTATGGGTAGTACTGTGCCAATCCTTGTCATATTTCGATTGTGTCACATAAAGAATTTTCGCTGGAAGTTGATCTCGCTGGGATTTTGGTACTTCGTAAATCTCGTTAGACAAATGAACCACTCCTTGATAGAAAGCCCTTTCAATCTATTATATATTATTTTTAGTGGATTTTTATACTAGAAAGCAAGATATATAAAAAAGTGAACAAGATGTTTATTGTGAGAGCGCTTTTATCCTCGTATACTTTAACTGTATTAGAAAAATAAAGAATATAAAATAAAAACAGGGGTGTTAATATGAAAAAGAAGCTTTTAATGGCTGGAATGACTGCAGTCCTCTCATTCGGTTTAATGGCTTGTTCGAATGGGGAAAGCACCAGTGGCCAATCAAAGGACAGTTCCAAAGCTGATGGTAAGACAACACTTCAGGTAGCGGCGTTAGAATCAGCATATGGTAAAGAGATGTGGACCAAAATTTCTGATGCTTATGAAACCGCTAACCCTGACGTTAAGATTCAATTGACGGTTGATAAAAATTTGGAAGAAAAAATCAGCCCAAAAATGAAAGCGGGAGATTATCCTGACGTCGTATTATTGGCAACAGGGCGAAAACTAGCCCTGACTGAAACATTAATTAAGGATAAAGCATTGGAAGATATCTCTGATGTATTAGATAAAAAGGTCTATGGTGAGGATGTAACCGTAAAAGATAAGTTAATCCCTGGGTTTACAGATACGCTTGCTACCAATCCATACAACGATAAAAAGACATACCTAGCTCCAATGTTCTATAGCCCTACAGGATTATTCTACAATGAAGCCCTATTTAAAGAAAAAGGCTGGGAAGTGCCAAAAACGTGGGACGAAATGTGGGCACTTGGGGAAAAAGCAAAATCAGAAGGAATTTCATTATTCACTTATCCAACCACTGGATACTTTGACGCATTCATGTACTCTTTATTATTAGAAGCTGGCGGACCTGACTTCTATAATAATGCAATGACATACAAGGATGGCATTTGGAAGTCTCCGGAGGCAGATCAGGCTTTTGGAATTGTTGGAAAGCTAGGGAAATATACTGCACCAACAACCGTTGCTAATGCTAATGATCAAAATTATAAAAAGAACCAACAATTAATTTTAGACAATAAAGCATTGTTTATGCCGAATGGTACTTGGGTAGTTGGTGAAATGGAAGATGCACCTAGAGCAGAAGGCTTTAAATGGGGGATGACCTCTTTACCAGCAATCAAAGATGGCGGCGATCGTTATGCCTTTACTTTCTTTGAGCAAATGTGGATTCCAGCTCAAGCAAAAAATAAAGATGCGGCGAAAGATTTCTTAACGTTCCTTTATTCCGATAAGGCTGCAGATATTTTTGCTGAAGCTGGCGCTGTTCAGCCAATTGAAGGGATGGCAAGCAAGTTAACTGGTGATAACCAATTATTCTACAGCATTTATGACAATGGAGCAAAAGCAGGAATGGGCGGCTTTGCTGCTACAGAAGCCGTTGAAGGTGTAAGCATGGCTGATGCATTGTTTGCAACGATTGACAGTATTGTTTCTGGGGATAAAACAGTTAAAGATTGGCAAGAAGCCGTTGAAGCTGCTAGCGATAAATTACGTGCAGCCCTAAAATAATATGTCTAAAAAGATATAACGGTGAGCGTCATTCTCACCGTTATATTCATTAATAGAGGTGAAGGCAGTGAATAAAACAAAAGAGAAAAGATTTTTTATATTTGTTTGTACAGCCCCGGCACTGATCTTGTTGACGTTATTCATGGTAGTACCCACAATTCAAGTATTTAGAATGTCTTTATACAAATGGGGCGGATTTTCCAATAATCCGGTGTTTGTTGGCTTTGATAATTTTATCAAGCTTTGGGATGATATGAACTTCATCCGATCACTCCAAAACAGCATTGTGTTGATTGTGATGGTAACCATCATCACGATGGTCATGGCGATATTATTTGCGACGTTATTAACAAGAGAAAATATGAAGGGGAACAGTTTTTTTCGGGTAATTTTTTACATTCCCAATATTTTATCAATCGTTGTTATCGCTGGTATTTTTTCGGCGGTATATGATCCAACAACGGGTCTACTGAACAATATCTTTAGTGTATTCAAACTTGAAGGTCTTAAGCAGCTATGGCTTGGGAATCAGCAAATTGCAATTTATAGCATTGGCGGATCGCTTATTTGGCAGGCTATTGGCTACTACATGGTCATGTATATGTCTAGTATTGCAAGTATTCCGGAGAGTTTTTATGAGGCTTCCTCATTGGAAGGCGCAGGAAGAATTAGGCAGTTTTTTAGCATTACGCTGCCGTTAATGTGGCAAAATATCCGTACAACTTTAACGTTTTTTATCATTAGTACGATTAATTTAAGTTTCCTCCTTGTGCAGGCAATGACCGGAGGAGGGCCGGATGGATCCACTGAGGTATTCCTCAGCTACATGTATAAGCAAGCTTACACCAATTCGTCCTATGGGTACGGTATGGCCATTGGGGTGGTAATCTTCTTATTCTCATTCGCATTATCAGCCATTATTAGTTTCGTCACTAAAAGAGAAGTGCTGGAGTATTAAGGAGGTTGCCATAAATGAAACAAGAAAAAGGCATGAGTGCCGAATCATTGTATCGATTTTTTATCTACGTTGCACTAGTCACATTAGCTATTTCTATTATTGTTCCAGTGGGCTGGGTCTTTTTAGCATCCATTAAAGAGAACTCAGAGTTTTATGGAAGTCCGTGGACAATGCCTAAAGGGTTTTATTTTCAAAATTTCATAGATGCCTTTGAGAAGGCAAATATGGGAATCTATATGTTAAATTCTGTCATGGTTACTGCTCTCGCTCTAGTAATCTTGTTGGTTGTGGCATTGCCGGCGGCGTATGTCCTTGCAAGATACACGTTCAGAGGTAGTAAAGTGATCAACTCGCTGTTCAAAGCAGGATTATTTATAAATGTTAACTATATTGTTGTTCCGATTTTCCTTATGTTATTAGATGGTGATACCTTTTTGCGGGCACAGCTTGGAGACGGATTCCTACTGGACAATTTATTCGTTTTAGCTATCGTTTATGCAGCAACTGCTTTGCCATTTACTATTTATTTGTTGTCTAGCTATTTCCAATCACTCCCAATCACATTTGAAGAAGCGGCACTGGTAGACGGTGCAGGTTATTTCAAAACGATGATTAAGATTATGATTCCAATGGCCAGGCCAAGTATTATTACTATCATCCTATTTAACTTTCTGGCATTTTGGAATGAATATATCATCGCACTGACATTGATTCCTGGTGAAAATAAAACATTGCCTGTTGGATTAATGAACTTGATGGCAGCTCAGAAGTCTGCTGCTAACTACGGCCAAATGTATGCCGGGATGGTTCTAGTCATGCTTCCAACCCTAATTTTATATATTTTGGTTCAGAGAAAAATAACACAAGGGATGACTCTTGGTGGATTGAAAGACTAAGAGGTCAAACAGTAAGTATATTGGAGGACTTAATATGGAAAAGAAAAAAGGACGCGTTACTCTACCAAGTGAACAGAACTTTCTAGCTGAAACGAAAGAATTGTTGGAACGCTGGGGTGCGGACGCTATTCGCGACAGTGATGGGACAAAGCTGGATAATGAAATAAAGCAGCTGGATGCGAAAATCTATACAACCTACTTTGTTGCCCGCGCTCATAATGAATTTGCCGAGAAGCATCCAGAGGAATATCAACAGCTTTATCTGATGAGTCAATTCAATACGGCCCATGGGGAGACGCTTGAAATTGACTTTATGAAAGGATATTTCGCAGAACAAGTAAGCCCTGATTACGTCCATAATCCGAAGAAATACTGGGAAGTGATTGACAGAACAACGGGGGAAATAGTTGATAGTAACAATTGGGAAGTAGATGAAAAATCTAATCGTATCACTATTTCAAAGGCTATTCCATGGCATGAATATACTGTTTCGTTTTTAGTATTTGTTATCTGGGACCCAACCCAAATGTACAACCATATTACAAATAATTGGGGCGATAAACCGCATGACATCCCGTTTGATGTAAGGGGTCCGCATTCCAATGAATTTATGGCAGCTTATTTAACCCAGTGGCTGAAGGATAATCCAGATACAGATGTTGTCCGTTTCACGACGTTTTTCTATCATTTTACGCTTGTGTTTAATCATCTGGCCAAAGAAAAGTTTGTCGATTGGTTCGGCTACGGTGCTAGTGTATCCGCTGCCGCCTTGGATGCTTTTGAACAAGAAAAGGGCTATCGTTTAAGACCAGAAGACTTGGTCGATCAAGGCTATTACAACTCATCCTTCAGAGTGCCTACTCAGGCTTATTTAGACTATATCGATTTTGTTCAACAGTTTGTGGCAAAAGAAGCGAAGAAGCTTGTGGACATTGTACATGAAAGCGGCAAGGAAGCTATGATGTTCCTTGGTGATAACTGGATTGGTACCGAGCCATACGGCGAGCATTTTGAACAAATTGGGTTAGATGCAGTGGTTGGCAGTGTGGGCGGAGGGGCCACCTTGAGAATGATCGCGGATATCCCGCACGTTCGTTATACAGAGGGCAGGTTCCTGCCATATTTCTTCCCTGATACATTTTATGAAGGAAATAACCCAGTCATCGAGGCTAATCAAAACTGGCTGACAGCCCGAAGAGCGATATTAAGGAATCCGGTTGACCGGATTGGTTATGGCGGTTATTTAAGCCTTGCCTATAAATTCCCTGAGTTTGTGGACTATATTGAAAATGTAACCGATGAATTCCGTGAGATTTATGACAACATTAAGGGAATTAAACCACATACCGGTCTTAAAGTGGCCATTTTGAATTCATGGGGGAAACTAAGAACCTGGCAGACCCATATGGTTGCTCACGCATTATGGTATAAACAAATATATTCCTATTTAGGCGTATTAGAGTCTTTAAGCGGGGCTTCTGTAGATGTTTCCTTTATTAGCTTTGATGATGTCATCCAACATGGGATACCAGAAGATGTTGATGTCATTATTAATGCAGGGGATGCGGGAACTGCCTTTTCCGGCGGGGAGAATTGGAAGAATGAAGCATTAATTACTAAGATTAGGGCATGGGTTCATAACGGCGGCGGCTTTATTGGAATTGGAGAACCGACTGCCTATCATCATGGCGGACGCTATTTCCAATTAGCAGACATATTAGGGGTAGATAAAGAGCTTGGTTTCAGTTTATCAACGGACAAATACTTTACTTCCCCTGTCGAGAAGCACTTTATTTCGGCGGACGCAGATGTGTTTGATTTTGGGGAAAGTATGAAAAATATATACGCATTATCAGAAGAGACTGAGATCATTGAGTACTCTAATGGGGAGATACATTTGTCCAGTCATGACTTTGGTAAAGGAAGAGGCGTATATATTGCCGGACTTCCTTTCAGTGAGGATAACACTCGTCTCTTGATGCGAGCTATGTTCTATGCAGCTAATAAAGAGCGGGAGTTCCATAAATGGCATTCAAGTAATATTTACTGTGAAGTCCATGCATATCCAGCCATCAAGAAAGCGGCATTAGTTAATAACTCCATGGAAGAACAGACTACCGTGATCTATGATGGAAGCGGCAACAGTAAGGAAGTTACATTAGCTCCAAGTGAAATTCGTTGGGAGGCTTTTTCAGATGAGTCGTAATGCGATCAACATCATCATCAAACTCGTTCTGGTTATCCTTTGTCTGGCGTTAGTCATAATCGGTAAAGAAACGGTGAGCAGGCTTCATTTAGGATTGATGCTGATTGGAGTAGCCGGGCTTCTTGGACTGCTATATGATTATAATCGTAAATTTAATTAAATCTAGATAGAAATAAGCAGCCGTAAAACAATAACAGTCTAACAGCAAGGAGGGGCATGGAGTACCGTGGAGATTTTATCTTCGGCAGATACTTCGTGGCCCTTTTTTTGAATTTGTAGAATTATTAAAAAAAAGCAAGAAACATAAAAAACAAGACAATATTTTGATTGTGGAAACGCTTCATTGTCAGTAGCCTTATATATATGGAAAAGTATACCTGTCTAACATTTGGTCCTGACCGAAGGCTGTGATGCAGTTGATTATTGTCCGGCTTTTTTAGAAAGGGGGAGTGAAACATGTTGGATCGTTCCAAATCTACTAGCAGGTATTACTTTTAAACTATTATACATAAACTAGGAGGGAAGACATTGCGCATAAAGCATATTAAGAAATCCTTTAGTACTTTTCTTGCTCTTATGTTAATTTTGCCGACATTTCTAACAGGATTTGTTTCGCCGGCAAAAGTAGCCGCACAAGTAACCAACCCATGGGTGACCGTTTCAAATGGTGGAAATGAAATCAATCAGGTTGTCGAACAAAATGACAAAACTTATGTAAGACTTGGCAGTGGCGTAGGTAATGACAATGTAAATAATCCAGCTATTTTTCGTGAAAATGGTGATAAAGGTCAAGAAACTGGCATAATGGATTATACCTTTATCCCGGAAACTAAGGGTGAAACTACACGATTTGGATTAATGACTCATTACAAGGATTCAAAAAACTTTGTATTTGTGGGTTATGACAAACAAGGTTGGTTCTGGGAGTATAAATCCGAAGGTCAAGGGAAATGGTTACAAGAAAGACCAGATGTAGCAATACCACAACCTGGTAATGAATATACAATTAAGGTTGAGTACAGTGGAACTACCTTGAAAGCTGCACTAAATGGGAAAGATTTATTTGGCGAAATCAAATTAGATGATGCCGCAGCAAATCTTGTTGATGCCCCAGAAGCATTAAAATTAGGACAATATGGCGAAGAGAATTCCCAAGTCCTTCTAGGTTTGGAAAAATCATCTGAAACGCCAGTGGAACCAGGAACAGAAGAACCGAAACCAGGTAAGCCAGGATGGGAAGAGGGCCCAATTACCATCGAAGATAACCAATTAGAAGAGGGCGATTTTAAGGTTATCCAAGGTAATGGTTCATTAACCTATAACGAAGACGGTTCTGTAACTTTCCATGCTCCATCCGGATCTGCGAAAAATAAAATTGTTTATAACAAGATGCCAGAACTATTTCAAGGTTCTTTTGAAGTAGATGTTAAAGCTGATTCAGACTTAACACGATTCGGTTTAATTTATCGTGTGTTAGACGGAGCAAACTATAATTATGTTGGTATCGGTGATGCCATCAATCAATACTTTATGGAAATATTTGGACCTAAAAATGCATGGAGTTCAATGGCAGCTGGTCCTGAATTTAAAGCTGGTCAAACTTACAGAATGAAAGTAGAATTTGCTGATAATAATGCTACTTTATATATTGATGATAAAAAAATTAGTACTTGGACTTTGGAAGGCGGCGTAAGTGATCCAGGTCTGATAGGGTTTGAAAAGAGCCGTGGTTCAAAGGCAACCGCAATTACCTTCTCAAATTTAAAAATAGAGGGTATTGTGCCGCCGCCACCACCAGAAGAAGATACTTTGAGCTCTAAATCCATGGATGTCTTGATTGGTACGCATTTCCCGCGGGTTATTGAATATCGAGTGGGAGATAAAGTCTTGGATGGACAAAAAACAGCTGTAGACCAATTAAAGATTAATGGAAAGCTCTATACTCCTGAAGTAAAATATGAAAAAGTAAGCAAGAATGAAGCAATTTACAAACTTTCCATCAATGATGAACATGATGAAGGCATCGATGCGAAAATGATTGTATCCTTAAAAGTTGTTGACAATAATGTTGTCTTCACTTTTGATGAGATTACAAACAAAGGCGAAGCGAAAATTAGCACCATTGATTTGGCAGGTATGAATTTTATCTCTGTAAATTCAAATCAAAGCGGAGCAAAAGCCCGTTTAACGAATATCAGTACCGATGTTAATGTATCTGGTGATACAGATGTAATCGTAGATGCATCAATGACAGGTGTAGGAACAAGCAGCTCCTATTATGTTGGTGTGCTTTCCAATGACGAATTAAGTGCAACAATTTGGACAAGTTCCGAAGCGAATGGAAATAAAAACTTACTTGCTAACCGTTATGTAACGGAAGATGGTGTAAAAGCACTTGGTTTAGGATCAAACACATTTACTTATCATCATGAAGAAATGAGTGCACCAACGTCCACTCCAACTGTAAAAGTGGCGATCGCTGAAGATTTAAACGGTGATCATGTAACAGATTGGCAAGATGGCGCCATTGCCTACCGTGATATTATGCAAGACATTTTCGGCTGGCAAGATGTGAATAATAAAGTGGGAACTCGAATTGTCATGAACTTTGGTTCTCAAGTGCAACAACCATTCCTTAAAACATTAGACAATGTGAAGAAAGTAGCTTTGGCAACTGATGGTTTGAGACAATCCGTCTTGTTGAAAGGATATGGTAATGAGGGACATGATAGTGCCCATCCAGATTATGGTGATGTTGGGGAACGCATGGGTGGAGTAACAGACTTAAATGCATTGATTAAACAAGGTGCCAACTATAATGCTGAATTTGGTGTCCATATCAATGCGCAAGAAACCTATCCAGAGGCTAAGGCATTTAGTGATAAATTAATCCTTGGTGTCGATAAACAGGGATGGGGCTGGCTAGACCAAGGTTATGTAATTGATAAAATGTATGATTTGTCTTCAGGATTCCGTGGTGAAAGATTGGATCAATTAAAAGCAGCAGCACCTGGTCTTGCATTTATCTACTTGGATGTGTGGTACCAAGATCAATGGGAATCCAACCGGATTGCTGATCAATTCTTTGAAAGAGGCTGGAGGATGACAACAGAATTCCCTAATGTGATGCACAACTACTCAACATGGGAACACTGGTCAACCGATAGGAATTATGGTGGTAAAACACTAAAAGGGAAAAACTCAGAATTACTACGCTTTATTAGTAATCATCAAAGAGACTCTTGGGTAATGAATAATCCGGTCTGGGGTGGAACAGCTGATAACCCATTACTAGGCGGATTTGAATTAGCTGGTTTTGAAGGCTGGCAATCCGATAAGAACTTTGATAACTTTATCAAAATGACGTTTGATACCAATATTCCAACTAAATTCTTACAAAAATACTATATTACAAACTGGACGGATGTTGAGGGAGATCGGTCAAAAACCAATCTTGAAAAAGAGATCCGTTTAAAAGATCCAAGCAATGATGATGTAGTCGTTGTATCCCGTAAAGATAACTCCAGGGGGCGTGTAATTTCTTTAAATGGAAATGTGGTGTTAGATGAACACACATACCTGCTTCCATGGGTAGATCAAGACTATAAGAAGGCAACGCCTAAAGCTGAAAAATTATATCACTGGAATTTAGACGGTGGAGAAACCACTTGGACACTTCCAAATGATTTTAAAGGCTTATCAAGCGTTAAAGTTTATAAGTTAACGGATCAAGGTAGAACGGATATGAAAGAAGTCAAAGTAGTTGATAATAAAGTAACTTTGACAGCTGAAGCAAAAACACCATATATCGTCGTTAAAGGTGAAAGTAAAGGTATTGAAATTAACGAATGGAGTACAGGTGCCCATATTTATGACACTGGCTTCAATTCGGCAACAATTGACGATAAATACACAACAGCAACTGGAGATAAAGAAGCTGTAAGTGTTGAAAGAACAGCTCAAACAGGTGATGCTCGTAATTTGAGCAGCGGTGATTATTACCTGAACTTTAACAGCCCAAGTAAGGATACAAAAGTTAGCCGCACCATTACCGACCTTGAGCCGGGTAAAGACTATGTCGCTGAAGTTTATGTAGATAACCAAAGTGATGTAAAGGCATCGATTAAAGTAACAGGCGGAGTGAAAGATGTAAGTAATTACACCCTTCGCAGCTTACAAAAAAACTATGTAAAAGCTGACTCTCATGCAACAAATGATGGCTATAACAGCAAAATGCAAAGAATGCAGGTAAGCTTCACTGCTGCATCTGATACTGCCACATTAACTCTTAGCCGCAAAGCTGGAGAAGGTTTTACTAAATTTGATGATATTCGAATTGTTCAAAAATCATTAAAGAATGAAGTGAATGCTAGGGTATTTGAACAAGACTTTGAAACTATTGTTCAAGGAATCTATCCTTTTGTCATTGGTAATACAGAAGGTGTTGAAGATAACCGGATTCACTTATCTGAACTTCATAAACCATTTACACAAAAAGGCTGGGGCGGCCGTGTTGTTGACGATGTAATCGGTGGTCAATGGTCCGTAAAAGTGAATACAGGAAATGCCGGATTACTTTATCGGACAGTTCCGCAACATTTCCGTTTCGAACCAGGGGTAAACTATAAGGTATCGTTTGACTATCAAACCACAGCAAATAAAGCATATCGTTTTATTTCCGGAGATCAAGAAATTGATGCAAGGAATATTAACGGTGCAGCTGGTTTGGCTGTAAACGAATTAATACCAGCTTCTAAAAATACAAGTAGACTTGAATTTACAGTTACCGGTTCCGAAAATGGACAAACCTATATTGGTTTATTTAGCGATGGAACAAGTATTAATATGGGCACAGGTGCAGGAACATTTATCTTAGACAACTTAAGAATTGAGAAACTTGCTCCTGGCATGAGCGTTAAAAATACAACCATTTATGCAGAAAAAGAATTGGATTTAAAATCTTTAATTACCTTCGCGGAAAATTCAAAAGGTAAGGATGTAACTGACAAAGTTATCATCGATGCAGGTGATTTTGATCCAACAACACCAGGTGATTACACGATTACATTCACTCTTAAAGAAGATGGTTTTAAAGATGTTGTTCATACGGCAACTGTGACTGTTGAATTAAAACCAAGCAATTGGTACAGTGGCAAAGGCGCACCAAAAGATAGTGTTGGCAAGAAAGGCGACTTTTATCTTGATGTTACCACCGATGAACTTTACCAAAAAGGTGAAGAAGGTTGGAAATTAATCGGCAGCTTTAATGAAAATGAATCAAAAGGAACTACTTGGTTAGTAGGTAAAGGACAGCCAGATGCAAACGTAGGTAAGGCTGGCGACTTATATTTAGATACAACTACTGGTGATGTTTACAATAAAGAAAAAGAAACAAAGGAATGGAAATTAGTAGCTAACCTAAAAGGTCCTGCTGGTGAAAACGGTCAAGATGGATCTATTTGGTTAGAAGGTAAAGGGGCACCAAGTAAGGATGTAGGTAAGTCCGGTGACTTATATCTGGATAATGCTACTGGAGATGTATACCTTAAATCCAAAGAAGAAGGATGGAAATTCGTAACGAATTTACAATCCTCTGATAAGGAAAAGCTTTCTGGCTGGGTCCTTGAAAATGGGGTATGGTATTTCTACGATACGAAAACTGGAGAAAAGAAAACCGGCTGGTTTAATGACGGTGGTACTTGGTATTACTTAAATAAATCAGGGCAAATGCAGACCGGCTGGCTGCAAGAAGGATCCAAATGGTATTACTTAACTAGCAGCGGTGCAATGAAAACGGGCTGGCTGCAAGAAGGATCCAAATGGTATTACTTAACTAGCAGCGGTGCAATGAAAACGGGCTGGCTGCAAGTGGAATCCAAATGGTATTACTTAACTAGCAGCGGCGCAATGAAAACGGGCTGGCTGCAAGAAGGATCCAAATGGTATTACTTAACTAGCAGCGGCGCAATGAAGACAGGCTGGCTGCAAGTGGGATCCAAATGGTATTACTTAACTAGCAGCGGCGCAATGAAAACAGGCTGGCTGCAAGAAGGATCCAAATGGTATTACCTCAATTCCAGCGGTGCAATGCAAACTGGATGGGCCACCATCTCTGGAAAGCGGTACTATTTTAATAGTAATGGGGTATTAAAGTAGAATTGTAGAACACGTTCCATGAAGAAGGATGGATGGAAAGCTTAATCATGTTATAGAAAAACCCGAAGACTAGATTTTAGTCTTCGGGTTTTTCTAGTTGAGTATGTTTAATGATTTATAGATTTTTTTGATAATGCCACGTTCTACAATAAATGATAAGGACTGGTGCAGAACGAAGGAAGTAGCAAAGGAGGGCGCTTCCGCTTTTTTAACGATTAATTTATTTCTATACGGGTAAATTATTGTCAAGGTAACGCAATGATTTTTATATGGAAGGGGTGCTTTAAAGATGAGGAAGTCTGGATGGATATATAGTTTGATTGTTGCTTTGATTGCTGCCCTTATGCTGGCTGCTTGTCAGGCTGGGCAACAGCCTGGAAAAAATGAGTCAAAATCGACCGAACAGAATGGGGATAAAGGGGAGGATAGTAAGCAGAATACGGGTGTGACGAAGACAAAGGAAAAATTGGCTGACACCAATTATCAATCCTATCAGCATACGGATTACAAAGGTAAGGTTGCACCAAGGTTTGCCGCCGACGAGCTATCCAAGCCCCCATCAGGGAATTGGGTAACGAATGGCGGAGATATCCACAACAGCCGCTATTCTCCACTGGATCAAATTAAGACGGGAAATGTAAAAAATTTAAAAGTGGAATGGGTCACGAGTCTAGGTTCCGGTACTCAATTTAAATATTCGGGTGAAGCGACACCGCTTGTCTATGATGGCGTGATGTTCACCATTACTGGAGCGAATCAAGTCCAAGCGCTTGATGCCAAAACGGGAAAAATGATTTGGGAATACCGTCCGCAGCTTGCTGACGAATTAAATACGGTCTGCTGCGGATGGACAAGCCGCGGAGTTGCACTTGGAGATGGAAAGGTATTTGTCGGGCTCCTCGATGCAAGACTGGTTGCCTTAGATCAAAAAACCGGGAAAGTGGTTTGGGAGACACAGGTCGAAAATTGGGAAAAAGGTTATACGATTACAAGCGCTCCCCTCTATTATGATGGCAAAGTCTACACAGGAATTGCCGGGGGCGAATATGGAATTAGAGGGTTTGTCGCCGCCTATGATTCAGAGTTGGGCAGACAAATTTGGCGACACTATACCCTGCCTGCACCGGGTGAAAAAGGGAGCGAAACCTGGCCGGAGGGAAGCAGGACTTGGCTGACAGGCGGAGCGCCGGTATGGCAGACGCCAGCTATTGACCCGGAATTAGGCATGATTTATTTTTCAACTGGGAATACATCCCCAGACCTTGATGGCAGTAACAGGGAAGGAGATAATTTGTTTGCCAACTCCGTTCTGGCCCTGGATGCCAATACAGGGGATTATAAATGGCATTTCCAGGAAGTACACCATGATATTTGGGATTTAGACCCGGCCAACCCGGTTGTTTTATATGATGTAGAAATGAATGGTCAAATGAAAAAGGGAATAGCACAAGCCGGAAAAACAGGATGGCTCTATCTTTTAGACCGCACAAACGGAAAACCGCTTGTAGGGATTGAGGAAAAACCGGTTCCGCAAAATGCGAATCAAAAGACATCCCCAACTCAGCCCATTCCAATTGGAGATGCCTTTGTACCGCAAAAGGTGACGGAGGAAGATGTGAAACGCGATTTACCACCAGATTTTAAAGGAGATTATGGCAGTATTTTTACTCCGTTCTGGGATAAGCCGCTAACTCTTAAGCCTTCGCCTCAAGGAGGGGCAAACTGGCCGCCATCAGCCTATAACCCGAACACCGAGTATTTTTACGTGTTAGGTAATGACAATTATTTTGCCTTTGCTCATTATGGAGAAGATAAAGATGAGCGATTTAAGGAAGGGAAAGAATGGATCGGCAGTGTCTGGCAGCCAGTTGAAAACTCTCCAGGCCGCGGCACCGTGACTGCACTCGATATTAAAACGAATAAAATCGTTTGGCAAAAGAAGTGGGATGCGATTGCCTACAGCGGTATTTTAACCACAAAAGGAAACCTGGTATTCACCGGACATAATGACGGGCGGATTATAGCGTACGATGCGTCCAATGGTGACCAAATATGGGAGTTTAAGACCGATGCCGGAGCAAATGCCCCGCCAATCACCTATGAAGTGGACGGAAAACAATATATCTCCATCTATGCTGCCGGAAATACACTAGCAGGTTCAAAACACGGGGATAAAATCTATACATTTTCATTAGAGGGTAAATATGGTGCTGTAAAGGATATTCCAAAGAAAAAAATCAATGTATCACCTGTCAAACAGACGGCCGCTGATAAAGAAAAGCAGCAAGCTGCCGACCAAAAGAAAACAACAAAAGAGGAAACCAACGTGGCAGCCGGAGAAACAGTCTATAAAAATAATTGCTTAGCTTGCCATGGTGCTGAAGGTGCTGGCGGACACAATGGTCCAAATCTTCAGCAGACGAAAATGGATTTGAATGCCATCATTAAACAGGTGAAGAACGGAAAAGGCCAAATGCCGCCATTTAAGGATACATTGTCAGATGATGAGATCAAAGCGGTATCGGAATATGTAAAGAGCCTTGGCGGCAAATAAATAGAAAAAAGGTAATCGTCCCTTGTAAGTGGACGATTACCTTTTTTCGAATACTTAATTTGTAGAGGCCTTTTCCGTTAAGGAAAGATGAATTAACCGATCATCTTTATCGGTTGGTTTCCCTCGTTTGTCACGGTTACTGGTAATGGTGAATAGCTCATTGTGATCAATCAGAACATCCCGTAATCTGCCGGCATCTCCGTAAAACTCCTCAAATTGTTTACTTGCGACGTCATACGTAAAGAGTTTCTTGCCGGCTAAAGAAGCAACATACAGTTTTCCATTATTAAAAGCCATTCCCGATGGTGCCCACGTGTTATCCCCGGATTGAAGAATCGGCTTCATCATGCCTTCTGCTTCTTCATCCCCTTGAATAACCGGCCAGCCATAATTTTTCCCTGCCTGAATCATGTTTATTTCATCATGTCCCGATTCGCCGTGCTCTGAACTATAAAGATTTCCCTCATTGTCCCACGCTAATCCCTGAGGGTTGCGATGACCATAGGAGTAAATATAGGAATTTTTATATGGATTGTCGGTTGGGACTTCGCCACTTACCGTCATTCTTAAAATTTTTCCGGCTAAACTGTCAAGATTTTGCGAGTTGTCTGACTTGCCAATGTCACCTGTAGTGGCATACAGCATTCCGTCTGGCCCAATTTTAATCCGGCCACCGCTATTCACCGCTCCACCAGGGATTCCCTCTAAAAGGACTTTATCTTCCTGCCACGTATCGTTTTGAAGTTTCAATGAAACAATTCGGTTCAAGGTTTTCCCGTCTTTCTGATAGGTATGAAACGCATAGGCCATCTTTGATTTTTCAAAATCAGGCGCTAGTGTAAACCCTAAGAAACCGCCTTCCCCTTCATGGAAAATATCTTTTGAAACCTTTACATCCTGGACTTTCACTAAGCCAAGATCTCCGTCGATTTGAATGACCGAGCCCTCCCGCTGACTTAAGAAAAACAAACTGCCATTCTTGTTAATCGTCCATGGGATATTCAAATGATTCGCATTCACACTGCCGTCATCCGAAACAGATACCTCAACTGCCTTTTTCATCACTTCATTTGCATCTTGCTGAAAGGAATCCTTATTCTTACCGGGGTCATTCGCCATATCCTTACCATCCCACAACCATGCAACCCCAACCCCAGCTGCCAAAACAACTCCAAGTAAACTATAAAAAACCTGCTTCTTCAAAATACCACCTCTAAAAATGTAATTTACCTTACGAGTGTAAACACTTTTCAGATAATTTAAACATTTTTAGCAAAAAGAAGCATGAGAAAAAGAGAAAACCAAAGGGACGGTTGTTGTATAACGAACTATCTGATTGCTACTTTTTCCGGCTTCGCTTCGGATAAGAAAATATCTTCATAGAAGAGTTCATTTCTTCTGCATGCTAAGTAATATTGAATTTCACACACTAGCAAACTTTCATGAATCGGGATGTGCACCAGTTTTCCCTTTTTAATTTCATTATTGAAAGCATGCGGAGGGAGAAACGACACGGCATTTTGGTTATGAATCAGGTCGTTCACTAGTTCAATTTGATTAGTCGTAATCCATCTTTTACACTTAATATTTCTTAATACCGTTTGATCTTTTGAAAAAGATTTGTAGAAAATTAAATATTCCTCTTCTAATTCTTCTATGTTCTCCAAGCATGATTTTTTGGCAAGCGGATGCTGCTTTGAGACGATTAACCCATACTTTTCACGTAACACAGGGTAGGATTCTAATTGTTTATTGACGATGGGCTCCGTTACAAAAGCCATGTCCAGTATGCCATCCATGAGCGATTTCGCAATAAGGGAATGGTCCATAATCAGAAGATTAATATTCCTGTTATGTACTCGATTAAGCAAATTAATTTTTTGATAAATATAAGGATGGGTCAAGGCAATCGAACTGCCAACGGTCATCAGGCTGCCATTCGCATCCTGATTTATTTCACTTTTTGCGGTGTTTAGCGTTTCAATCACTTGTTCTGCATACGGGAGAAATAGTTTACCTGCTCTAGTTAATTCCACACTTCGTTTTCCTTTTTTTCCTCTTACAAATAATTCTTGGCCCAGTTCTTCTTCTAGGTAACTAATTCTATTGGAGATGGTTGGCTGGGGTACAAAAAGATGTTTTGCCGCTTCCGTAAAGTTTCCATTATTACAAACAATTAAGAACGTTTCTAAATAAAGTAAGTTTATGAAAAACATCTCCTTCTCTGGAAAAACAATTATTTAGAATATTGATAATTTTATAAAATTATTATATCATCTATTTACTATATGTAAATAGGTAATCACAATTAGTAAATAAAAATGTTAGCGTTCTCAAATTTTGATAGGGAGTGTTTGATGATGAATGATATCTGCAGGTTATTAAAAAGCATGAAGGATAAGAAGGATCGAATTTTTGCGATGGCCACCATTATCCGTGTCGATGGCTCTGCCTATAGACGGGAAGGAGCCAAAATGCTCATCGGCGAAGATAGCAGTTATTTCGGGACCATCAGTGCGGGGTGCTTGGAAGAAGATTTACTCTATCAGGCACAGGAAGTCATTCAAACCCTTCATCCGAAAAATGTCCAATATGATTTACGATCTGAAGACGATCTTTCTTGGGGGCAAAGTGCTGGATGTGATGGAAACATCGAGGTTTATATTGAACCAATCGGCTGGGAATTAAATACATTACAGCCAAATACGCTGCTATGGCGATATGTTGACGAACAACTAAACAATGGTTTACCTGTTGTATCGGTAAAAACGATTAACGCAGAAAAGCAGGAATCTGTCGTCCTTTATTCCGATAACGGAGACATTTGCGCGGAGTCCGCTAACCATGAAATTGCTCAAAAGTTGACCACTTATGTGCAGGACTTTGTTCTTAGTGGAACGAAAGTAAAATTGATCTATATTGAAGAACTAGAAAGTGATTTCTTATTTGAACGGTACCAGCCGAAAGACCATTTATATGTATTTGGGGCTGGCCCTGACGCTGAACCATTAGTCACACAAGCTTCCCAATTGGATTTTTCCGTTACCGTCATCGACCCTAGAAGCAGCCGGTGCAATGAGGAAAATTTCCCGCTAGCTGATCTTCATATCATTGAACATCCAGAAACATTTTTTAACAATAGACAGATCCCTTTTGACAGTTATGTCCTCGTCATGACCCATAATTTTAATCGGGATCAGGAAATCTTGCAGCACCTCGTGCAAGCTCCTCCCAAATATCTTGGTGTACTGGGACCGAAGAGAAGGACAGAACGGTTAGTAAAAGATAAAAATGTATTGTCGTTTATCCATTCTCCTATCGGCCTGCCTATTGGTGCAGAAGGACCAGAGGAGATCAGTATAAGTGTATTGGCGGAATTAATAAAAGTGAGAAATCATGCAAATGCCAAGATGAAAAAACAAAGTCCCGCCGCGTGCTGGATATAGGCTCGGATTGAATTGGTAGAAGTAATGAAAGCTTTCCTAAAGATCATTTGATACTTTAGGAAAGCTTTTTTTATAACATGTGTCGGGTTAAAGATTATTGTTGGTTTTATAACTAAGTTGATTGGAACGGAAGGCGCGAGACTCCTTCGGGAGCAGCGGGACAGGTGAGACCCCACAGGCGCTTTAGCGCCGAGGAGGCTCACCGCCCGCCCCGCGAACCGCTTGCGCCTGGAGTGGAAATCAACTGCCAAGTTAACAACATTAACATAGTGCAAATAAAGAAATCTTATCACTTCATAAGATTTAGGTATTTCACAATTATATATAATATATTTTATTATTTTCTTAAGAAGTGAAAATTCTGATAATTATACGGTTACCTTCACCCACTTCGTTCGCGTGCAGGTGGAGAAAAATTATTTTAGTAAAGGTGGTTTTCATAATGAATGTACAAGGTGAAATAGTTGTTGATGCGAGTCAGGAAGATGTTTGGAACGCTTTGAATGATCCGGAGGTACTGAAGAAAGCAACACCTGGATGTAAAGCGATGACGGAAATCGAGCCGGATAGCTATAAAGCTGAAATTGCCTTAGGGATTGCGGCGGTAAGAGGCGAATATGAAGCTGAAATTAAAATCTTGGAAAAAGTAGCACCAAACCAATATCGAATTATCATGAAGGCTGACAGCAAGATGGGGTTTATTGAAGGAAATGCTTTAGTCGAGCTTGATTATAATCAGCCGAAAGGGACCATTCGCTATGACGGGGAAGCACAGGTAGGCGGCTTGATTGCAGGAGTGGGACAGCGGATCTTGTCTGGTATTGCCAAAATGATCGTGAAGGATTTCTTTAAGAAAATTGCAAAGGAAATCAATACTAGAACAGCCATGTAATAGAAAAATGGTAAACAACCTTTCCAGGAAAGAGGGTATAACGTGAAACCAGCGGTATTTGACTATCATTCTCCAGTTGAACTTGAAGAAGCGTTGGATTTATTGGATGAATTTGGCTATGATGCGAAAATTATGTCGGGAGGACAAAGCCTTATTCCTATGATGAATATGCGCTTAGCTCGTCCTCAAGTATTGATCGACATCAACAACATCGCAGAACTAGATTACATTCGGGTGACGGACACAGGCATTCAAATTGGCGGATTGACCCGCCACTTTCAGGTTGAAGAGTCAAAAGAAATCGAACGAGTTTGTCCCTTGCTTACAGAGGGGATGAAATTAATTGGCCATTCGCAAATTCGTTCCCGAGGGACGATTGGCGGCAGTGTGGCCCATGCCGATCCAACAGCAGAGCTTCCGGTTATGCTGACTACACTTGGCGCGACGATTACCCTTGCTTCATCAGAGGGTGTGCGGACGCTTACGACAGACGAATTCTTTTTGACCTATTTGACCACGACGATTGAAATGAATGAGATTTTAGTATCGATTGACATACCGATTTCTCCTGCAAGAACTGGATATGCCATTGATGAATTTACCTTACGAAAAGGAGACTTTGCCATCGTCCTTGCCGCAGCCTCTGTTACCTTGAGCGAAGATGGGACAGTCGAGGCAGCAACACTCTGCTTAGGTGGGGTGGATGGAGTTCCTGTCCTATTGAATGAAGTGACAGATGAATTGGTTGGAAAAGTCCCGGATCCTGCGTATATCGCAGAATGCTGCAATCAAATTGCTGACTTGGTTGATCCAGAGCCGGATATCCATGCAACAAGTGAATATCGAAAAGATTTATGCATCACCTATGCAATACGTGTATTAGAACGTGCAGCAGCGAGAGCTGTTCTTCGATAGGAATAAACCCTATCCATTTCCAGGAGGTGGAACACATGACGCAAACGAACTTAAAGGACATCGCCTTAACCGTGAACGGTAAGGAATATACGGCTTCGGTTGAGCCGCGGATGCTATTATCAGATGTTTTACGTGATGAACTCAGATTAACAGGCACACATGTTGGCTGTGAGCATGGCATTTGCGGTGCTTGTACGATCATGATGGACGGGCGGCCGGTGAGGTCTTGTCTTGTCTTTGGTGTTCAGGCAGATAAGAAAGAGATTCGGACGGTAGAAGGGTTAGCAGAACCGGACGGCAGCCTGCATCCATTGCAGGAAGCATTCTGGGAAAAACACGGTCTGCAATGTGGCTTTTGTACACCAGGAGTACTCATGTCCGCATGCCATTTTCTAGAGCAGAACCCAAATCCAAGCCGCGAGGAAATTCGGGAGGGCATCTCAGGGAATTTATGCCGGTGCACGGGATATCAAAACATCGTCGATGCAGTTGAAATGGCGGCAGAAGTACTCAATCAGAATAAAAAGAGTGAGGAAGAGTCCGGTGATTTGGAAATCGTCCCTTCTGGAAGGAAAGTGGAAGTATGACCATCGGCACGAGTGTGAAACGAATTGAAGACCCGCGGCTCATTACAGGTAAAGGGCAATATGTTGGTGATATAAAGCTGCCTGATCAGTGTGAGGCAGTCATTATTCGCAGTCCACATGCCCATGCAAATATTGCGAGCATCCATATCGAAAAAGCGAAAAATCATCCTGACGTGTTCATGATCATGACGGGGCAGGATCTGCCGGCGGATCTTTCCCCGATTCCGATGCGGCTTGCTCCGAACGAGGCCTTGACGAAAGCTTTGCAGTATCCGTTAGCAAAAGAGAAAGTCCGCTATGTTGGCGAACCAGTGGTCATGGTTGTCGCTGCGTCAAGATACGTGGCAGAAGATGCTGCAGACTTAATCGATATCGTTTATGAACCGTTAACACCCATCACGGATGTCCATAAAGCGATTCAGCCGGAAACGGACGTATTGCATCCTGAAATTGGCAGCAATGACCTTTTTATCATTCATTCCGAAAAGGGAAATGTCGAGGAACACTTTAAGAAGTGTCCTCATGTGTTAGAAGAAGATTTATATGTCCAGCGGCATTCCGGAATTCCGATGGAAACAAGGGGTCTCCTTGCTTTAGTCGGGGAGGATCAGCGGCTGACCGTCTATGGTCCGACAAAAGTGGTTCATTTTAATCATCAAATCCTTGCAACACTTTTACATAAGGACCCAAAGGACATTCGCTTTATCGAAACCGATGTCGGAGGCGGTTTTGGGCCTAGAGGTGAATTTTATCCGGAAGACTATTTAATCCCCTATGCAGCGCTTCAGCTTGGCCGGCCGGTCAAGTGGATCGAAGACCGTTTAGAGCATATGAAGGCGACAAACCATTCTCGCGAACAAAAACACCGTGTAAAGGTAGGTTTTGATGAGAATGGTAGAATCCTTGCATTAAAAGATGAGATTTTTGTAGATACAGGAGCGTATATCCGTACGCACGGAGTCACTGTTCCAGTCCTGACCCAGGGGATGTTTGCCGGCCCCTATGATATTGAGGCATTAGAATTCATTACCCATGTGGTCGCAACGAACAAAACACCGACAGGAACCTACCGCGGTCCGGGAAGATTTGAGGGAACCTTTGTCAGGGAACGGATTATCGATATCGTGGCCAAGAAACTTCATCTCGATCCGACCGTGGTGCGGGAGCGGAATTTAATCCAGCCGGAGCAAATGCCCTATTCAAATGGTATTTCCGCCCTCGGCCAGGTGGTGGAATACGATAGCGGTGATTATCCTGGAATTCTTGAAACGGCACGAAAAGCAATGGAGTGGGAGCAATTTTCTGATAAAAAGATCCAGGCCGCCAAAGAGGGACGAATCATTGGGTTGGGATTTGCGATGTTTGTTGAAAAATCAGGGTTAGGACCTTGGGAGTTTTGCGAAGTAGAATTTTTAGAAAATGGGAACCTCCTCTGCAAAACCGGATTAGCGGATATTGGTCAAGGGGTAAAGACGGCGCTTGCACAAATTTGTGCTGAGCAATTGGGAATCCCTTATTCAAATGTAAGTGTCATTCATGGCGATACGGATGTGGTGGAAAAAGGAAATGGTTCTTTTGCTACCCGTGGAACGGTGGTTGGGGGGTCAGCAGCTTGGTATGCTTCGGCGGCACTGAAAAGAAAAATAGTTCAAGCGGCGGCTGAACGATTTTGTCTTCCAGCAGATGATCTTGACGTTAAGGAACAATCAATCATCCAATTGTCAAATAAGCAGGAAGTTTGTCCGCTCGAACTCATTATTAAAGAGTGCAGAAACCAAGGTGTCGAGCTCCGTGAAAAATACACCTTTTCCATCGATCATATGTCCTATCCATATGGGATCCATGCGGCGGAGGTAGCCGTTGATCTCGAAACAGGGAAAGTGAAAATTGAAAAGTACTATATTGCGTATGATGTGGGGCGGGCCATTAACCCATTATTGGTTCATGGACAGCTAGTCGGCGGTATGGCCCAAGGATTGGGTGGTGCCATTTATGAGGAGCTTAAATATGATGAAGCCGGCCAACTCGTGACAGGTTCATTTATGGACTATTTGCTGCCAAGCGCAATGGAAGTTCCTCAAATTGAGATTGAGATTCTGGAAAATTCACCATCTCCTTTAAATCCACTTGGTGTAAAAGGGGCAGGTGAAGGAGGAACTGTCGCAGTGGCTCCGGCTGTTGCCAATGCCATCGAGAATGCCCTGGAACACTACCCGATCCATATTACTTCCTTGCCAATACGGCCTGAAAAGATTAGAGATGCAATCAAAAAAGGTCCTGTAAGGAATGAGGAGGAGCGAATATGAAGTATATTGGGAAGGCGCTAAAACGAAAAATTGATCCTCGTTTGATTCGGGGCAATGGGCGTTACATCGCAGATTTGGACATTCCGGGAACGCAAAGCGCTGCTTTTCTCAGAAGTCCGCATGCACATGCGCGCATTCTGGAAATCGACCTTGAGGAGGCCCGAAAACTTCCGGGTGTAATCGCTGTGTTTGGACCAGAAGAGGGAAAAGACTTCCCGGCCCTGCCGGCCCTGTTTCCACATCCGAATTTGGTGCCGGTAACGCAGCGTCCCCTGGATTCAGTCGTGCACCATGTGGGTGAACCGGTGGCAATGGTCATTGCCAAGAACCGTTATATTGCCGAGGATGCTATTGAACTGATTAACGTGAAGTATGAACCGCTTCCTGCGGTTGCTCATATAGATGATGCCATCCAAACAGATGCCCCTTTGGCCCATCAGCATTTGGAATCTAATGTTGCGGCCCATTTCCAACAGTCAGTAGGCGATGCACATGAAGCGATGAAAGAGGCGCCGGTTGTTGTCAAGCATCGATTCAAGATCGGCCGGGTCAGCTGTTTGCCGATTGAAACAAGGGGATTACTGGCAAAGTGGGATTTTAATGGACCGGAGCCCGAACTTGAAGTTCATGCCGCTACACAGAGCCAGCATGAAATGCGTTCCATCCTCTCAAAATTATTAAATATTTCGGAAAACAACATCCGGGTTGCGGCACCGGACGTAGGTGGTGCCTTCGGGGCAAAAGCGATTTTCTATGTAGAAGATTTTCTTGTTGTCTGGGCGGCAAGGATAGTTAAGGCGCCTGTTCGCTGGATAGAAGACCGCATGGAGCATATGATGAGCTGTATTCATGAAAGGGAGCAGTATCATGAGGCGTCCCTCGGCGTGACAGAGGACGGCAAGATTATTGCCGTTATCGATACGATGCTCGCGAATAACGGGGCATATGTTCCTTGGGGAATTATTGTTCCGATTATGACTTCTACCCTTATCCCTGGACCATATAAAGTTCCCCATTATTTTTGCGATGCAAAGGTGCTCTATACGAATACCGTGCCAATGGCACCATTCCGAGGGGCAGGCCGCCCGCAGGCGGCTTTAATTTTAAACCGGCTGCTTGATCAGGCGGCTAAAAAGCTAAACATTGATCCTGTAGAGATCCGCCGCAGAAACTTAATCCAGGAGCACGAATTTCCGTATCGAACCGGACTCCGTTCTCGGGACGGCAGTCCGCAGATTTATGATAGTGGAAATTATCAAAAGGTATTAAGTGAAGCCATTGAACTTTCAGGCTATTACGAATGGAGAAACAAGCAGAAACAGTACAGAAAAGAAGGAAAATATATCGGAATTGGTGTGGCAACAGCCATTGAAAACACCGGCTTTGGTTCATTCGAAGGCGCCACCGTCCGTATTGAAGTGACAGGAGAGATTACTGTGCTGACGAGTGCCGCCACCCAAGGGCAGGGGCATGAGACCACCTTTGCGCAGGTTGCTGCGGAAGTATTCGATCTCCCTGTCGAGAAGGTTACCGTACGTGAAGGCGATACAAAGCTAATCACCTATGGAACGGGGACATTTGCTAGCAGAATGGGCGTTCTTGTAGGTACCGCTGTATTCAATGCCTCGAACGCTTTAAAGGATAAAGCCTTACAAATCGCAGAAGAAAAACTGGGGGCAAAAGCGGACGAGTTATCGGTGAAGGATGGCTATGTGTACAAGGAATCTGATCCATCGATCAGAATCGCTTTAGGTGAGCTGGCCCATGAAGCAAGAGGTCTTTTCCCTGGAACAACCTTTCCTTATTCCGTTGCACCTGGTTTGGAGGCAACCGACTATTTCGCTCCAAAAGCGGCATCGATCACAGGGATGACAGATATTGCCGTTGTGGAAGTAGACCCGGATTCCGGAGCGATTCAAATTCTGGATTATACCTCGATACATGATAATGGAAAACTGCTCAATCCTCTCGTTGTGAAAGGACAGGTTCAAGGAGGAATATCCAATGGAATTGGTAACGCCTTGTATGAGGAAATTGTTTATGACAAACAAGGCCAGCTGTTAACGAGTACGTTAATGGATTACCTTGTGCCTTCATCATGCGAGGTGCCGGAAATGAAAATTGGTCATGTAGAGACACCGTCACCGCTCAACCCACTTGGGGCGAAAGGGGCAGGAGAAAGCGGAACCATTCCGGTACCTGCTGCGATTCAATCGGCAGTGGAAGACGCACTGGCGGCATGGAATATAAAAGTGGAGAATATCCCGGTGAAACCAGCACAGCTGAAGGAACTTCTCAGGCAGGCAAAAGAGCCGGCCGGAAGCGGAATCTAATGAGCACCGTTTCTATAGGGACAACTGCTGAAAAAAATTAACGAAGAAATTAGGTGAAAGCAGAAATGAAAAATGAGGTAAAAGAAATAAAAACAGATGTGTGTATCGTTGGGGCGGGCCCTGCCGGAATGCTTTTAGGTTTGCTGCTTGCGAAGCAAGGACTAGACATTACCGTTCTTGAGCAAAATCCAGATTTTCACCGGGAGTACCGTGGTGAAATTACCCAGCCTCGTTTTGTTCAGCTAATGAAACAATTAAATTTACTAGATTATATTGAATCACATGACCACGTGAAAATTCCTGAAGTGACTGTTTTTCACCAACACAAGGAAATTATGAATCTTAAATTTGACACCCTCATCGACGAGGAAAGCTACTGTGCACGGCTGACCCAGCCTACACTTCTTGCGGCACTGCTCGAAAAAGCGAAGCAATATCCAAACTTCAAATTATTATTTAATACGAAGGTAAAAGATCTCTTAAAAGACGGCGAAAAGGTAGTTGGCGTATATGCCCAAACCAAGCCTGGACAACAAGTGAACTTTATTGATGATTATGTCTTTGAAGGCGACCTATCGATCCAGACAAGCGTAACCATTGGCGTTGACGGGAGAAATTCAACGATAGAAAAGCTCGGAAAATTTGAACTCGACCTGGATTATTATGATAATGACCTGCTATGGTTCTCATTCGAAAAACCGGAAACATGGGATTATAATATCTACCATTTCTATTTTCAAAAAAACTACAACTACCTCTTCTTACCGAAATTGGGCGGATATATTCAATGTGGCGTGTCCCTGACGAAAGGGGAATATCAGAAAATCAAGAAGGAAGGCATTGACGCCTTTAAGGCAAAAATTGTGGAAGATATGCCGATTCTCGGAGACTACTTCGAACAGGTGACAGACTTCAAATCGTTTGTTCTGCTGTTGTGCAGAATGAGATATATAAGAGAATGGGCGAAGGACGGGCTCTTGCTCATTGGGGATGCGGCCCATTGTGTTACGCCATGGGGAGCAGTAGGAAGCACACTTGCGATGGGCACTGCAGTGATTACAGCAGATGTGATCTATAAAGGTTTTAAAAATAACGATTTATCGCTAGAAACATTGAAGCAAGTCCAAAGAAGGCGCCATGAGGAAGTGAAATTAATTCAAAATCTGCAATTAACGCTGGAGAAATTTTTGACAAGAGAACCCGTGAAGAAAGAATTAGCTCCGCTAATGTTCAATATTGCCACCAAAATGCCGGATATCACGAAGGTCTATCAGCATTTATTTACAAGAGAAAAGCCGCTGGATATTGATGATGTGTTTATTTTTCAGGATGAATTAAAGCTTGAGACCAGCATTCCTTCCTAACCTTGAAAGGTAGATTGTCAGCTTAATAGGTACAGGGGAAATGTGTGAAAAGGAGTGGGAAACATGTTTATTACAAAGCATGATGATGGATATTTGTACATTGTGAATCAATATGATCATTCCATTCAGGCCGGGGAAGTGGCAAGGCATTGGGGCAACGATCAGTTTACACGCCCAGGTTATTTTGATTCCCTATGTCTAGCGGTAGAAAAACATGATATTGGCTGGATTGAATCGGATACAAACGTGTTGTTTAATGCTGAGACTCGCCAGCCTGTGCCTTTTTTAAGTGTGAATTTGCTGCAGCATGTTGATTTTTACGGGAAGGGTTATGAAAAGGTCAAAGAAGAGGATCCGTATGCTGGACTTTTGGTCGGCATGCATTGGATGGGGCTTTATACAAGCCGCTTTGGCTATGATCCTTCGTTCACCTTTAAGATTCCACAAGAGTTAGCTCCCCAAATTGATGAAAAAATCATCAGTATGCAAAAGGAATGGGTCGATTTAAAGATGGAGTTGTGGAAAAAATCAGGCCCTAGAAGCCAATTCGAAAATAATCTTTGGATGAACTATGAGATTGTTCAATTTATGGATCGTCTGTCCCAGTACGTTACCATGCATAAGCCGGATACGACCAATACATTAGTCATGGGTCCGGTTCGAGAGCAGCTTGAGAGTAAGGGAGTGATGATGACCGTTCAGGGTCAAGGGAATGGAACGGTTGTGGTCGATCCGTTTCCTTTTGATTCGGAAGTGGAAACGACGGTTGTCTTGCGCAAGATTCCGGATATTTCCTACGAATCACACAGTGCCGTTTATAAGGCTCTGGAAGAAGCGGAATTTGAACGTATTACCTGGAAGTTCGTGGCGCCGAAACAAGGCGATAGCTTGAACCCTGCTGCGGCGGAAAGTGTTTCATCATAAAAGAAGGAAAAAATGGAGGATGGAATATGAATAGAGATTACCGTCTTGGTCTGATTGTACCAAGTTCAAATACGACAATGGAAAAAGAAATTCCTGCGATGCTGCAGGCACGCCAACAATTACTGCCGGAAGAAACATTTACCTTTCATTCAAGCCGCATGAGGATGATGCATGTCACGAAAGAAGAACTGGCGAAAATGGACACGGAGAGCGACCGTTGTGCAGTGGAGCTTTCGGACGCCCGCTGTGATGCCCTGGTGTATGCCTGTCTTGTCGCCATCATGTCACAAGGGGCAGGCTATCATTGCCTTTCTGAAGACCGGCTTTCCGCGATCGCAAAAGAAAATGGGACGCCTGTTCCGGTCATCAGCAGTGCAGGGGCACTAATTGATGGAATTCAGGCGATTGGCGCAAAAAAGGTAGCCATTGTTACCCCATATATGAAGCCTTTAACGAAAATGGTGGTGGATTATATCGAAGCTGCAGGAATTGAAGTCACTGATTCAATCAGCTTAGAAGTTTCCGATAATTTAGCAGTGGGCAAACTAGATCCTTTAAACCTCATTAATATCGTAGATAACTTAGATATAAGCAAGGCAGATGCGGTCGTATTGTCGGCCTGTGTCCAAATGCAGTCCCTTCCTGCGATTCAAAAAGTACAGGAAAAACTGAATCTACCCGTGCTTTCAGCAGCCACTTCGACCGTGTATAAGCTTTTAAAAGAATTAGGATTAAAACCCGTAGTACCAAATGCAGGATATCTTCTATCCGAAGCATTTCATTCGAAAGAGACTGCCGAGAAAAGCAGCACCTTAGTATAAAAACTTAACCTAAGGCTCTGTTAAAGTTCATTGTTGACTTTTTACCACTGTAGCGGAAATCAACAGCCACGTTTAACAGAGCTTAACCTAAAGAAAAGGGGGAAACAAACATGGCTAAAATTCTTATTCATTTAACACATGGGCCAGAGGCACCGACTCAGGCAGACCGGGCATTTTTAATTGCTAAAACAGCTATCGATGAAGGCCACAAGGTCTCGATGTTCCTGGCCGGCAGTGCAGTACAGCTGCTCCGTGATGATATATTAGATAGTGTTATCGGCATTGGAGATGGTGTAACGTCTATACGGGAGTCTTATGAAAAGATCGTCTCAGGCGGTGGAGACATCTATCTATCGAGAATTTCTTGCGGGGCACGCGGGATGACGGAACAAGAGCTGGACGGTAAGAAAGTGGAACTTGCGGAACCGAATGTTCTTGTGCAGCTGACTGTCGATCACGACCGTGTCATTACGTACGGATAAGGAGAGAATTTCATGAGCCGGATATGGGATCAGTATTTGGATGAACAAGATAAAAAGGTGTACCAGGAAGCGGGATTGGGAAAAAAGATGGGGATCGGCCAAAAACCGGCGCTTGTGATTGTCGATGTGCAATACGGCTTTACAGGCGATTCCCCCGAGGATATCGAGCAATCGATTCAAAAATACCCAACAAGCTGCGGGGAACGAAGCTGGGCCGCTATTGAACAGATTAAAAACCTACTAAATAAAGCAAGAGAAATTGACATTCCTGTATTTTTTACCATTATTGAGGGAAGTAAATCTGCCTCTAATGAACGAGTCGCCATAAAGGGCAATATATTTGATCATCCTGCCTTATTAGAAGGAGAAAAAGGGACGCAAGTGGTAGAGGAGCTTAAGCCTCAATATGGAGAGATTGTCATCTCTAAGAAGAAGCCTAGCGCCTTTTTCGGAACGCCGTTGGTTTCCTATTTGACGGCCCAGCAGATTGACACGGTGATTGTCACAGGGTGTACGACGAGCGGCTGCGTCCGGGCGACTGTTATTGATGCCTTCTCTAACAATTACCGGGTTGTTGTTCCAGAGGAATGCGCGTTTGACCGGGGGATTGCCTCCCATGCGATTAATCTATTTGATATGCAGCAGAAATATGCAGACGTTGTGCCAGTGGAAGAAGTGATCAGCGAGCTTGAAGGGTTAAAGATAAAGGTTTGATAAAACCTTCATAATATTGATCTTTTTAGATAAGGGGGAGGAGGATGATGGCATCCAGTAAACTCCAAAAGGAAACGACATCGATGGCTGTATACAAACATCTTTATCACCTCATCATAACAGGAGCCTTTCAACCCGGTGAATGGATCAGAGAAAGACAGCTGAAGGAAATATTAGGGGTGAGCAGTACACCCATCCGGGAAGCCTTGAAAATGCTGGTACAGGAAAGATTACTAGAGTCTGTTCCACATCACGGGGTCCGTATTAAACATCTTTCCATGAATGAAATTGAGGACATATACGAACTCAGAGCGGAATTGGAAGGATTGGCTGCCCAGTTAGCGGCCAAGCGGGGGTCTATGAGCCAATTTGATCAAATGGATGAACTTCTTCATTTAACAGAAAGAAGATTAGAAGAAACTAGCGGGATTCAAGATTCAGAATTTCTCAAGTTCAATAATGAATTTCATGACCTGCTTATCGAAATCAGCGGGAACCATGCGTTGAAGAATACCCTGGCACACCTTCGGGCAGGGATTGATTTAATAAGGATTATGGCATGGAAAAATAACAAGAGCCGTCCATATGAAACAGTCAAACAGCATCGGTTGATTGTGTATGCCTTAAAGGCGCGAGATCCCCAGCTAGCCCGATTAAGAACCCAGGAACATATTTGGGATTCGATCAAATTGGTGTTACAGGCTGGAGAAGAGCCAAATGATAGAGTCATAGAAATCACGTCAACATAATGAAAAAACTCCTCTTCCATTGAAGACAGAAAAAGCCCCATTAAATATAGGGGCTTTAAACTTGGCTGTTGATTTCCACTCCTGGCGGCTTCGCGCACCTTAGGGCGTGCCAAGGAGCCTCCTCGGCGCTAGCGCCTGTGGGGTCTCCCCTGCCCCGTACTCCCGCAGGAGTCTTCGCCACCTTCCGCTCCAATCAACAGGCTGTAATAGTAGGCTATATTAAAATAAAAAGGTATAATTCCTCTAATAAAGGAGATTATACCTTTTTTGCTGTGGTTACAGTTCAGACTGTAAAGACTGACTCAATTCCATGCATTCTTTTTTTAGCAAATGAATCACTTGAGAGTTGCTGGATAGATCCAGAACCCCCTTGATCCCGACGATTGAAATGGTGGCCACAATCTGATGATCGCGGCCAAACACGGGACACCCAACCGCCACAATCCCCGGAATGAGTGACTCTTGTGTAACCGAATATCCTTTTTCCTTTACATCCAACAGCTCATTTCTGAATTCTTCCGGATCAAAGCGGTGTTCGAGGATGTCTTTTTGTAAAAAATCCTTTGTGATTTCTTCAGGCAGATAGGCAGCAAATAATCTCCCCGAAGTAGTCAGAACAATACTCACTTTATTGCCTACTTGAATCCCAATATTAATCGAACGCCTGCTTTCCTCTATTTCAATTGCATACGGACCATTCCCGCCCCAAATCGATAAGAATACCGTTTCATTAAACAAATCTCTTAATTTGATTAATGTAGGCCTTGCTATATCTTTAATATCAGTGCCTTTGGCGGCATTATTGCCAATTCTGATCAGTGTCGTTCCAATTGAATAGTGAAGAGAAGCATCTCTCTGCAGAAAACCAGTACGGCATAGACTAGTCAAGTATCTGTGGAGTTTGCTTTTGGAAATTCCGCACAGTTCGGATATCTCGGTTATAGAAAGCGGTTTATCTTCTTCCGCTATTTTTTTTAGAATATTAATTCCATTCTCTAATGATTGGATACCCTGCCCGCTCATTACTGTATCCATTTTCAAAATCTCCTTTAAGGGTAATTGACCGACTTTTATACTAGTATATAAACAATATCATGGTTAAGCAAGACGAATCCCCCTTAAAGCATGCTTATGGATAAAGAAAACTCGCCGATTGGCGAAGACAGAGGCATAGTTGCACATATGCCTGATAAGAAAGTTATACTTTCTTATCGGCTAAAAAAACATGCACCGGATTGAATCCAGTGCATGGGGGAGTTATTGCCTTTTCATTCCTTTATTACAATAGGTATTACAATGCTTCTTTAACCACGATATCTTCTTCATTTCCATGTGTTTGCTTAACACGTGTTTCTTTTCCGAAGAACAGTACGGTTAATGCAGCAATGCAGCAAGCCACGAAGAACATGATGAAAATGATGTTGAATGGTACTTTGTTCGCAATAAGGACACCTACTAATAAAGGACCGATGATGGCACCAATCCGTCCGGCTGCGTTGGCAAAACCGGCACCTGTAGCTCGAATCTTTGAATCATAATGATCGGTTGTATAGGCGTACGTTACACCGGTTACGCCCAGATAGAAGAACGATAAAGCCATACCGCCGGCGATCAGCATCGGCAGGGAAGCTGCATTTCCAAAAATAATGGCACTGACAGCGGCCAGGAATAAATACGTGATAAGGACAAATTTCCTTCCGATTTTTTCCACAAGCCAGGCCGCGCTGAAGAATCCAGGTAATTGTGTAAGCGTCATCAATAATACGTAGCCAAAACTTTTGATTAGGGTGAAACCTTTCAATACCATTACAGAAGGAAGCCATAGGAACATTCCGTGATAGGAGAACATGACAAAGAACCACAGCACCCAGAGCATGGATGTTTCTTTTGCATATTTGCCTGACCAAAGAGTTTTAATGTTACTAAGAATCGTCGTATTTTTACTAGATGCTGACCGGAATTGGGGAGAGTCTGGAAGTCCTTTTCGCATATATATCGCCAATATTGCAGGTAAGGCACCGATGATTAAGGCGGAGCGCCAGCCCCATATCGGCATGATAAAGTAGGCAATGACTGCCGAGATAATCCAACCTACAGCCCAAAAGCTTTCTAAAAGAACAACCATCCGACCCCGTTTATGCTCCGGAACATTCTCCGCTACTAACGTGGAGGCAACTGGAAGTTCCCCGCCTAACCCAAGGCCGATAAAGAATCTAAGAATGAGAAAAATAGAGAATGTTGTTGCGAATGCTGATAGTCCACTAGCAAGTGAAAACAATAGAACCGTGTACATAAGAATTTTATTTCTACCGATACGGTCCGCTAATGAACCAGCAACAATTGCCCCAATGAACATTCCAATGGCATTCACACTTCCAAGTAATCCTGCTTCTTGTGGTGTCAGATTCCATTCAATGATTAATGCAGCAGCAATAAACGAGATCAGGCCTACATCCATTGCATCGAAAATCCAGCTAAACCCCGAAATAACAAAGATTCTGCGAAAGGAAACTTTTTTTCCGCTCTTTGACTCCATATTCAATCACTCCCTATTCATTTTTAAGCTAGCAGAAAGTTAAAATGACAATCCTCCATCCCTTTATAGTGATAATTCTAAATATTATATTTTTTATTTATCATAATCTACTTTATATATAATGTTAAATATCAAAACTTTATAAAGATATAAACCTTTTACATATTAACACCATGCCAATAGTGATAACTATATTTTGGAGGGTTTTTGAGAGCATGGTGGGGTAGATTTACTTAGGAGTTTGAGAGAATTTTGGGGATAATTACCGAAGATAGGGTGAGCTACTTGGTTAATTTGAGTGGTGTCCCGTGATGGGCACTATTTATCTCGCAAGTTTGGCATATGAGACTTACTATGTGCATAGTTTTATTGATTTTGATTCATAGAACTTTAGATATTATCAAAAACACTATCAACCTCCTTTATTGGATGCATTTCGCTCAGGATTTTTACCGAAAATGAATCCAATACCCCTTATTGGATGTATTTCGTTCAGGAGTTTTACCGAAAATGAATCCAATACCCCTTATTGGATGTATTTCGCTCATGGTTTTTACCGAAAACGAATCCAATACCCCTTATTGGATGCATTTCGCTCAGGATTTTTATCAAAAATGAATCCAATACCCCTTATTGGATGCATTTCACTCAGGATTTTTATCAAAAATGAATCCAATACCCCTTATTGGATGCATTTCATTCAGGGTTTTTACCGAAAATGAATCCAATACCCATTATGGTTGCTTACTTTCGTCCCTTCCCCAAAAGATCCAGTGCTAACCATTTTAAAAAGGGACCATGACTACTTGGCAATAGTCATGACCCTCTTTATCGCTTACAAAACAGCCTGCATCACAATATCTCCCCCGCGACCCCATAAATCACGTTTCGCGAGAGGATGACTGGTTTAGTGGTGTGGGCCTGAGCGATTGCCTTCATTTCTTCTGTGTATCCCATGCAGTCGAGAAGGATGGCTTTGACCGGGTATTGGTCAAGCTGCTGTACCGCGTTAATCAGCTGTTCCTCAACGAACGTGTAGGGGGAACTGGCCATTGGGATGGCCATAAAGTCGACTTCCTTCCATTTATATATGATCGATTCCGCTTGCTCTGGCAGGGGAAGGATGACGCCGAGCAACCCTTCCCGCAGCAACCCCTTCACCACATGATTCAGTAAAAAATCAGGGTAGACAATAGGGATTCGGCTAGTAAAAAGCGGAAACTTCCCTGTGCACGCAAGGATGATTAATGATACATTTGCTTGATTCAATTCATCGATGAGTATTTGGATCATCGGCAGGATTTTTTCCTTTGCCATCACTGCACTTTCGCCGTTTTGTAAACGCGAGATGAGGGTGGTTTGTCCGGGTTCAGGTCGTAGTGCTTGGATTTCATCCTCCGACCTTCCGTCAAGAACGCCTCTTTCAAGGATTACCGCATCTTTTGGGAGAAATCTCCTTAGTGCCGGAGTCATATCCGTTCTTGGCGACTGCCCAATGGTAATGATCCCAACTTTCTTCTGCATTCCGTTTTTCCCTCCTGACGGGTAACTTTTTTTGATAAATCCTAAATAACCGAACTCATGCTTGACCACTACTTTACCAATGAAGCCAAAGAATTTTGCCCCTGTTTCACCCCATTAATATAAGTTCCCAGCACATTCGCCCGGGACTCAAAAGGATGGTGCGTCCAAATAACAAAGTCGGCGTCTTTACCGGTTTCGAGTGAGCCGACACGTTCGTGAATGCCGGCTAGTTTTGCGGCTTCGCTTGTGATGCTTCTTAAGGCTGCCACTTCGTCCAGCCCGTACTTGACCGCCTCTGCCGCACAAAGAATCAAGTAGTGAATCGGGATAAATGGGTGGTCGGTCATGATAGCAAAGGGGATGCCGGCTTCATGAAACAGTCTTGGCGCCTCGGGTGTTAAATTGCGCGTTTCATATTTGGTAGCCGGAAGCATGAAAGGCCCCAATGTCACATTTGCGCCGCTTTCTTTAATCGCTTGAAGCATCAGGTGTCCTTCAGTGCAATGCTCCAAGCACAACTTGACGTTAAATTCCTTGGCGATGCGAATGGCGGTGGCGATATCGTCAGCCCGGTGACAGTGTAAATGGAGCGGCATTTTCCCCTCCAGCACCTCAATAAACGGTGCAAGCTCTGTGTGATTTTCCAGGCTCTCAGTGCGTTCTGCATCCGATAAGGCTGCTGCTTGCTGGAATCCATGGCGAATCAGCCGCGCAACGGCCATTCTAGTAAATGGTGTTTTGTTCGCTTGGCCAAAGACATTTTTAGGATTCTCGCCAAGCGCCCCCTTGAGGCCGCTTTTTTCCACAATGATCCGATCCTGTAAGGAACCGCCTCCTGTTTTTAAAATGGTCCACACCCCGCCAATCGGATTGGCGCTGCCTGTTCCGGTTTGAACAGTTGTGACTCCGCCGCGGAGCGCCATTTCAAAAGAAAAGTGACGTGGATTGATGCCATCAATGGCCCGCATGAGCGGGGTAAAAGGGGTAGAGTATTCACAAGCATCATTGTTCCGTTCTGTGATTTCGCCCCATAATCCTACATGTGTATGGATGTCAATCAGCCCGGGTGTGATAACAAGCCCGTCGACTGATTCAACCCGGGCATCACTAGGAATCTCCGTATTCACCCCAACCTTGATTACTTTCCCGCTGCGTACCCAAAGATCTGCATTTTTGAAAACGGTATTGGCTGCATCCATTGTATGGACAGTGGCCCCGCGATAAACTGTTAACATCGAATCACTCCCATTTCCTGTTTCCCTGTCGACGAGGTCTGTGAATCCCCCAGGCTGTAAACTTCCTGCCCCTTGATAAACGTCCGGACTGGTCGTGCCGTTAAGTCGAGGGGATGCTTATTCCACAAGACTAAATCGGCAAAAAGCCCTGATTGAATGCTTCCGGTCAACTGATCGATGCGCAGCAGCTTGGCCGCGTCACGGGTTAGGCCATTTAAAATGACTTTTTCAGGAACCCCGGCCTTGAGGGCTAGCGCGCCTTCCAATTGCAAATGGGTCACCGAGCTTACCGGGTGGTCGGTTGCAAAAGTAAAGGGGACGCCTTGCTCGAACAAAGCGGCATACAGCGATGGATCTAAATGTTGTAACTCGCCTCTTTCAATGGGCTGGAAGCAGGGACCCGCAATCACCGACAAAGGCTGAGCCGCCAGCCTGCTATTTTCCGCCGGAACACCCGAAGCGTCCAATATCCCTGTTGCAGCCGCCATCCCTGCTACCAACGGAAATTCCGTCGCATGAACTAAAATAATTGAAATTCCAAATTCCTCGGCAATCCGAACAGCTGTAGCAATGTCATCTGCCCGGTGGGAGCGGATAAAAATAGGCATATCCCGCAAATCGTGGGAACATTGTAATTGCTTTAACGTCGTTCGGATTTTTTGAGCAATCCCCATGCGGGTAAGGGGAAGTTTGGTTTTTTCCCAAAAGGCATTTTTCGGAACATCACCCATGGAAAAGCTAACCCCAAGATTTTTCCGGAGAATCATGTCATCGGCTGTTTTTCCGGTGGTGTGAATGACGGAGGTACGTGCACCGACAACGGATTCCGGGGCAGAGACTATATGGGCGGCGGTGACCCCGGATGCAGCGGCATCATGAAAGGCCTGGTCAAACGGGTAAATGCCGTCGATTACCTGAAGCTCGCTGCCGTTTTCTTCATATGGTTCATAGCCGTCATTACCTTCCCAGCGAATGCCAATTTCTTTTAAACCAATTTGCGAACATGTATCAATCAACCCGGGTGTCAAAAATAATCCGCGGCCATCAATCTCGACATCAACAAGAACGTCTTCATCAGGAGAAAGGACGGCTGCGATTTTCTCTGCTTCGATTAAAACTGTTTGTCTGCTAAAGCTGCCGCTGTCGTGATCAAAAACGTTTGCATTTTTTATGGCTATTTTCGCCATGGTTCATTACCTTCTTTCAATTGGAATTAAAATAGGGGACGGTCCCCTTGCTTCCACCAGGGAAAGCAAGAGAATCATCCCCCTGCGTTTTTAAAAATAAGCTTTGCTTAACATGGCTGTTGATTTCCGCTCCGGGCGCTTCGCTTTCCGCGGGGCGGGCGGTAAGCCTCCTCGGCGCTAAAGCGCCTGTGGGGTCTCACCTGTCCCGCTGCTCCCGCAGGAGTCTCGCGCCCTCTGCTCCAATCAACTAGTTAATAAATCAACTATGACCGTTAATACAGCCTAAGACCTCGAGAATTGTCTGGCTCAGGGCGCTTGCGCTTATTTCTTCATCCAGACGTTGGTTCCGTTTGGATTGACGATTTGTACGGAGAAGTCCGGAGATACGTCAAACCCTTGGACATTTTTGTTGATGCCTGCTGTTGCGTCAAGGGTATCAAGCTCGATGCGCGGTACGTCCTTGATAATAATTTCAAGTGCCTGCTGGTAAAGCTTGGCTCTTTCATTTTGATCGACTGTATCGGTAACGGCTTGCTGTAACAGTTTATCGACCTCAGGGTTGGAGTAGCCTTTACCGTTTCCAAGTGCTCCGATTTGATCAGTGTGGAACAATTGATATAAGAAGAAGTAAGGATCCGGATACCAGGTCCAGCCACCGATTGACATTGGTGCGTTACCCTTTGAAACCGTATCACTGTAAGTTCCCCATTCAACTACTTTTAGTTCCACATCAATATTGAGGTTTTCTTTCATTTGATTTTGGAAAATTGTTCCGTATGGCACGCGGGCTTCTGCAAGATAAAGCTCTGTTTTAAAGCCATCCGCATAGCCGGCTTCTGCTAACAATTTCTTTGCTGCTTTTGGATCATATGTTGGGGTGAGCTTTTCTAAATCCTTGCTGTAGCCCCATGAATTTTTAGGCAGCGGCATAAATGACTTTTCTGAACCGCCCCATTTATTAACGCCTTTAGTGATTTCCTCAACATTTGTTGCTTTATAAATGGCTTCACGAACCTTTGGATCGGCAGTTGGGCCTTTTTTATTATTCAAATCCAAGTAAGTTAAAGAAAGAGCTGGTTTTGAAAGCAATTCTAATTTATCATCCTGCTTCACTAATTCACGGTTTTGCCCTTTAATATCCATCGCTACATCTACGTCACCAGAACGCAGGGCATTTGTCATCATGTTTGGTTCAGCGACAATTTTGAATGTTACACCATCTAAATGAGGTTTTTCGCCCCAATATTTATCAAAGCGGCTAACTTTCACCTCGGAATCCTTTGCCCAGCTATCGATTTTGAACGGGCCGGTTCCAACTAGGTGTGAACCGAATTCTTCGCCCCAGCCTTCCACTTCTTCTTTAGGGACAATCACGTTTCCGGCATCTGTCAGCATCGCTAATAATGCAGCATTCGGTTCAGTTAAATAAACCGCTACTTCATTTTCCCCGCTGACTTCAACTTTATCGACACCGCGTAAGCGATTCATCGCCGATTCCTTAGCGGAACGCTCAAGGCTGTATTTAACATCCTCAGCCGTCATTTTTCTTCCATCTTGATACTTACCAGGCTGGAAGTTAACATCATCTCGTAATTTGAAGGTATAAACCTTGCCATCATCGGAAACTTTCCATTCTGTTGCAAGAGCCGGTAAAAACTCGCTCAATTCTTTGTTATACACGATAAGTGTATCAGCAATAGAGCGCATCACTTGTGACTCATAGACACCGGTATATTTGATCGGGTCTAATGTTTTCGGGTTAGCTGAAAGTCCCAGCTTTAATACTCCGCCATCTTGTGGTTCACCGGCTGCAGCAGGTTTTTCCTTATCAGCTGATGAAGAAGAATTTGATTTCCCTCCTGAAGAACAGGCACTTAATAGTAAAACAATAGAAGCAATGACCAGTAACATTAAACGACTGACACGTTTCTTTTTCAAACGACAACGCCTCCTATAATTTTTTTGATTCACATTGTGAATCGGCATTTCAAATATTGAATTTAGAAATAAATTTATCACATTAAAGTATCTGAGTAAAGAAGGATTTCAAATTTTTAAAAAATATTTTCTTTTTTGATTGTTCTATATTTACAACTAATTTTTACGATGCTACACTTAATCGTAATTCACATACTGAATCAGTGTTTCAAATGGTGAAAGTTAGAAAGGGAGGTAACATATGGGGAAATATATTATTAGAAGACTATTCGATCTTCTGCCAACCATTTTTGTTGTTGCGGTGATTGTGTTTATTATTACCAGGCTGATTCCCGGTGATCCTGCGAGTGTCATGCTTGGACCGCAGGCCAGTGTGGAAGATATACAAGCCTTAAGGCAAGAACTCGGATTAAATGATCCTATATATGTTCAATTCTTCCATTATATTGGCGACCTGCTTCGCGGGAACTTTGGTGTATCGCTTACTTATAATGAGCCGATTGTTCAGTTAATACTGGATCGCTTTCCAAACACACTTATTTTAGCGGCGAGTGCCCTGATTATTGCCTTAGCGGTGGGCGTTCCAGCCGGAATTATTTCAGCTTCGAAACAGAACTCTCTATTAGACTATACGGTTATGCTCGTTTCCTTAATTGGCGTATCCATGCCGATCTTTTGGCTCGGAGTCATGCTCGTCCTGTACTTTAGTGTGAACCTTGGCTGGTTTCCAGCTACCGGGATGGGGTCGCTTGACGAAGGATTCATCCCTTATATCAAACATTTAATCCTTCCAAGTATTACGCTGGCGACGATTCCGATGGCCACCTTTGCCCGGATTACCCGCTCAAGCATGCTCGAAGTGATTTCGCAGGATTATATCAAAACCGCCCGCTCAAAGGGCCTAAGTGAGTTCTGGGTCATTTGCAAGCATGCCTTTAAAAATGCTCTGACACCATTATTAACGGTGCTTGGCATGCAAATCTCGATGCTGCTCGGTGGTGCCGTATTAACGGAAACGATCTTCAGCTGGCCGGGGATGGGGCGTTTAATTGTCGACGCCATTGATAAACGAGACTTTGTTGTCGTTCAAGGAACCGTACTATTTATTGCTGTTATTTTCGTCTTAGTCAATCTATTTGTTGACGTCATGTACAAAGTCGTCAACCCAAGAGTGAATTTAACATCCAACAAAGGAGGGGGCAAATAATGGCTTCAGCACCAACGGCAGTATCATCAAGCAAACCAAATAATAATAAGATCAAAAAAGAAGCAGGCCTATTGAAAAAGTTGCTGCGCAACCGGCTTGCGGCGATTGGCCTTGGCATCACAGCTTTTATGACCATCGTTGCTATTTTCGCTCCATTGATTGCTCCTTATCCACCCAATCAAATGGATGTGGTCAATTCACTCGTAACTCCGGGAACGGACGGACATCTTTTAGGAACTGATAACTATGGAAGAGATTTGTTCAGCCGTTTAGTATTCGGGGCTAGAATTTCGTTAATTGTCGGTATTTCCGCCGTGGTCTTTGGTGCTTTTTTTGGCACATTGCTTGGTTTAGTTTCCGGCTATTTCGGCGGCCGGCTTGACTCGATTATCATGAGAACGATGGATGGATTGTTCGCTTTTCCGTTTATCTTATTAGCCATTACATTAATGACTGTTTTAGGTCAGGGTCTTGTCAATGTCATCATCGCGATTGGGATTGCCAATATTCCCGGATTTGCCAGAATCGTGCGCGGACAGGTGCTCAGTGTGAAAGAAGAGGAATACATTGAGGTCACCCAATCATTGGGTGCAACGAACAGCCGGATTATTTTTCAACATGTTCTGCCAAACTGCTTAGCCCCTCTAATTGTCTATGGAACGATGAGCGTGGCCGGTGCGATTATTTCAGAAGCAGCGTTAAGCTTCTTGGGGCTCGGCGTACAGCCGCCAACCGCCTCATGGGGAAGTATTTTAAAAGATGGAAAGGACTTCTTAGTATTAAGTCCGCATATGGCCACTTTTTCCGGATTAGCGATTTTGGTTACCGTGCTGGGCATTAACTTGTTCGGCGACGGTCTACGCGATGCGCTGGATCCAAAAATGAAAGTGTAGAAGCTGGAGGTGATAGGCATGACAGATTTTTTACTAAAGGTGGAAGACTTGGAAGTGCATTTTCGCTCTTCGTCTTCTGTTGTGAAAGCAGTAAACGGTGTGAGTTTTACCTTAAATAAAAAAGAAACGCTCGGCATTGTCGGTGAGTCCGGTTCGGGAAAAAGTGTGACGGCAACGGCTTTGCTCCGTTTGATCCCAAGTCCGCCCGGAAAGATTGCCGGCGGGAAGATCATGTTTGACGGGAAGGACCTGCTGGCTTTATCGGAAAAAGAGATGCGGGCAGTCAGAGGCAATGAGATTTCAATGATTTTCCAGGATCCGATGACAAGTTTAAATCCTGTCTTTACCGTTGGGAATCAAATCATCGAATCGATTCGCACCCACCGGAAGGTCTCGAAAAAAGAAGCGAAGCAAGCCGCAATTGACATGTTGAAGCTGGTCGGTATTCCGGAAGCGGAAAAACGCATCGATATGTATCCCCACGAATTTTCCGGCGGGATGCGGCAGCGGGTGATGATTGCGATTGCCCTCGCCTGTAATCCGAAGCTGTTAATTGCCGATGAGCCAACGACGGCATTGGATGTGACCGTTCAAGCACAAATCCTTGATTTGATGCGGCATCTGCAGGAGACGGTTAATACGTCGATTATTATGATTACCCACGATCTCGGCGTCGTGTGGGAAATGTGTGATAAGGTCATTGTCATGTATGCCGGCAATACCGTTGAATCCGGCAGTGTGAAGACGATTTTTGATAACCCGCTCCATCCGTATACATGGGGATTACTTGATTCCCAGATTTCTAGTGAAATCGCAAATGAGCAGAAGCTGCCGGCTATCCCGGGAACGCCGCCTGATTTGCGCCAGGAAATCAACGGCTGCCATTTTGCCGACCGCTGTCCGTATGCACAGGATATTTGTTTTTCGAAAAAACCGAATCTGATTGAGGTAGAGGAAGGCCATTTTACTTCCTGCCATTTCCAAACGGAGGAAGAACGGCTTGAAAGAAAGGAGAAGGCGTATCATGGCTGAGGCGATTATTAAAGTAGAAAATTTAAAAAAGCATTTCCCGATCCAGGATCCGCTTCCTTTCAAAAAATCAAAGCTTAGTGTCAAAGCGGTCGATGGCGTCAGTTTCGAAGTCTTTCGCGGGGAAACACTGGGGATTGTCGGGGAATCGGGCTGCGGTAAATCAACGATGGCTCGGTTAATCAACCAATTGATCCGCCCGTCTGACGGCAAGGTTGTTTTTAAAGGCCAGGATTTAGCATCGATGGGGACGAAGGAAATTCGGGCATCTCGGAAATCAATTCAAATGGTGTTCCAGAACCCGTATGCCTCGTTAGACCCAAGAAAAACGATTAAACAGTTAATTGCTGAACCGTTAGAAATTCATAACGTCGGCGATAAACAATCGCGGAATAAGCGCGTTCAAGAATTATTAGAAGTGGTGGGCTTAAGCAGCTACCACGCGGACCGCTACCCGCATGAATTTTCAGGGGGACAGCGGCAGCGGATTAATATCGCCCGTGCGCTTGCGTTAAATCCGGATGTGATTATCTGTGACGAGCCGGTTTCGGCCTTGGATGTATCCGTCCAGGCACAGGTGATTAATCTCTTAAAAGATTTACAGAAGCAATTTGACTTAACCTATATTTTTATCTCGCATGATTTAAATGTGGTCCGCTATATGTGTGACAGAATTGCCGTGATGTACCTCGGAAAAATCGTCGAAATCGGCACCTTTGCTGAAATTTACGAAAACCCGCTTCATCCGTATACAAAGGCGCTGCTGTCGGCGATCCCGAAAGAAAGCCCTTATGAGAAGAAAGAACGAATTCTATTAAAAGGGGATGTGCCAAGTCCCGTTAATCCGCCTTCAGGCTGTCATTTCCATCAAAGATGCCCGCATGCAATGGATATTTGCAAAACGGCCAGACCGGAGTTGAAGCAGCACGAGGCAGCGCAGCGAGTGGCCTGCCATCTTTTCGAATCATAATATTGGAGGGAATTTGAATGTCATTGAAACATGTTATGGAAGTTTTAGAAATTATGGATAGTATTCATGTAACCGGCGAGGATGTTAAAAGCTACCTGGAAGAGATTTCAACAATTGGGCAGGTGACCGTTCAAACGGTAGAAGGCAAAGCCGGCTCGACTGATTTTATTAAAGTTGTCATTCCTGGTGAAAACGGGAAGCAAAATGGCGGAAATGCGCCAACGCTTGGGGTCATTGGACGCCTCGGCGGAATTGGCGCCCGTCCTGAGGTAAAAGGTTTTGTGTCTGATGGGGACGGCGCCTTGTCATGTATGGCCGCTGCAGCGAAGCTCCTTGATATGACTGGAAAAGGAGACCGCTTAAACGGAGATATCATTTTAACAACTCATATTTGCCCGACAGCGCCAACCTTGCCGCATGACCCTGTTCCGTTTATGGACTCACCGGTCGACATCTTAGCGATGAACCAGCATGAAGTAACGGAAGAAATGGATGCCATTCTTTCGATTGATACGACAAAAGGAAATATCATTACCAATCATAAAGGCTTTGCCATTACACCGACCGTTAAAGAGGGCTATATTTTAAAAATCAGCCAGGATTTATTACATGTGTATACCCAATCAGCAGGCCGCCTGCCGGTAACCCTGCCGATTACGACACAAGATATTACCCCTTACGGAAATGGCGTTTACCATGTGAATAGTATTCTTCAGCCCGCTGTCGCAACAAAGAGCCCGGTTGTCGGGATTGCGATTACAACGGAAACCGCTGTTGCCGGCTGCGGCACCGGGGCAACGCATCCAATGGATGTGGAGCAGGTGGTCCGCTATGTGATTGAGGTGGCCAAATTGTTCGGCGATGGGAAATGTTCATTTTATGATGAAGCAGAATTTACCCGCCTCGAGCAGTTATATGGAAAAATGACACATTTACAAACAAAAGGAAATCAGGTGACTGCAGGATGAGTGATCTAACTGCCTTAAAACAACGGTTGATTGATGAAGTCGAAGCGCATAAGGATGAATTGATTGAACTTTGCGGATCGTTAATTAAGATTCCGAGTGAAAATCCGCCGGGAGACTCTACAGAAATTTCTCAGTTTATCACAGAGTACCTTGGCCAATATGGTCTTGATGCCGACTGGCACGAATCAAGTGAGAAAATGTTTAATCTGCTTTCCAGTATCGGCAGCGATCAGGGGAAAGAATTAATCTACTGCGGACACACGGATGTTGTTCCTGCAGGCGACTTGTCCAAATGGGATTTTGATCCTTTTTCCGGAGAAGTGAAGGATGGCTGGATGCTTGGCCGCGGCGCCAGCGATATGAAGGCAGGCCTTGCCGGATTAATTTTTGTCTTTGCATTATTAAAACGGTTAGACGTTGAGCTCCCTGGGAAACTCACGCTCGCGATTGTGCCGGATGAAGAAACTGGCGGCGAATTCGGTGTTCCGTGGTTATTGGAAAAGGGTCTGATTAAAGGAGACGGCGCCTTGATTGCTGAGCCATCTTCCCGCTTGAATCCGACCATCGGCCAAAAAGGTTCTTACTGGTTCGAGCTTGAAGTGTTCGGGGAACCGGGCCATGGCAGCTTGTCACCTCTCGCTGGCAATAACGCCATCACCGATGCGATTGCTGCGATTGAAAAAATCAGAACGCTTTGGGATTTGACCATTGAGATTCCGGAAGAAGTTCAAGGGTTAATCGACGTCTCCAAACGCTATATGCGCGAGGTGGAGAAGGAACGTGAGAAGTTCCAGCCAGTGCTTGAAAAAGTGACTGTTAATATTGGCACGATTCAAGGCGGAACGAAATCCAATGTCATCCCTGAAAGCTGTAAGGTGCAGGTTGATTGCCGTTTGCCATTCGGGATTACCCGTGATGAAGTGTCGGCTTATTTGAAGAAAAATCTCGATGAATTAGGCATCCGCTATGAAATTCGTCCATTCGGATTCAGAAGTCATGCCAATTATACAAGTGCTGAGGATCCTGTATGCCAGGCGATTGTCGATAATATTAGCTTTGTCACCGGCGAAGAGGCGTATGGCGTGATGCAATGGGCGAGCAGTGACGCCCGCCACTTCAGGGATTATCAGATTCCTGTTTTGCAATACGGCCCGGCCTATTTACCGACGATTCACGGATACAATGAACGCGTTCAAGTTGAAGATATTATTCGTTGTGCCAAGGTCTATATTGCCGCGGTAGTGGATTTTCTTTTTGAAAAATAATTCAGATACGGGCGGCTTTGTTGGCTGAGGCCGCCTAGGTCTTTTGGCGCAGTTATTCTCTTTAACTTTTACTCCCTTTAAAGTTAGAGGATAGCTGCTTATTCATGTGACAGCTATTGATTTTTCCAGATTTTCATTATCTAATAATAATAGGGAATTTGGATGGGGCGGGGGGCGTACTTCTAGATGTTAAAAACCTTAGACCTAGCGCTAAAGGTATTAATGATGTTTACAAAGGAAAGACCGGTATGGGGCGGTCGAGAGCTAGCAAATGAACTTGGCTTGAATCATACCAATATTTATCGCATTCTCGAAACCTTAGAAAAAAATAGATTTATATCAAAAGATAAAGAGACAAAAAAATATTCATTAGGCTACGCGACATGGGAATTAGGCATGATTATGTACGAAAGCCTGAATGTGACAAAATTAATCCACCCGATTCTTGAACGCTTAAAGGATCAAACCGGCGAGTCAATCTTCTTGACGATCTTAGACCGGGATGAGGCAGTGACCCTTGATGTGGTCGAGCCGGAGAATAAAGTGAAGTTTTCTGTATATGCGGGAAGCCGAGCGCCGTTATATGTCGGTGCCTCTTATCGCACCATTCTCGCGTACATGCCTGATGAGTTTATTGATTCAGTAGTTGAGCGGGGATTGGTGAAATACACGAAAACGACAATGACGGATCCGGACACACTCCGTGCCGAATTGGAAAAAATTAAGGAGCAAGGCTGGGCGCTAAGTCAGGGGGAATATACGCCTGAAGTGATTGCAATCGCCGTTCCTTTGTTTGACAAAGGAGAGATTATTGGCTCTGTAACCGTATCCGGCCCTACGTACCGGATGAAGGACGAAAACATTCAAGAATATATTCCGCTTTTACAACAAACAAGGGATGAAGTAAGCGATGTCATCCGAAGATATCAATTGAAGCTGAAAATATAACGTTGAAGTGGATAGCTAATAAATATAACACCAGGGGCTTGGAGGGAGTATTATGCAAGAATTAATTGAAGTGGCCAAATCGATCTTGAATCATAATTTACACGTGAAGGAAAATGAGCATATCCTGATTGTGACCGATTCGGAATCTAGTGAAATTGCTGATGTGTTTGACCAGGCAGGTGCGCATTTAGGAAATGAAACAATCGTCATGAAAATGGCGACGCGAACAAAATCCGGAGAAGAACCGCCGCGCCCGGTTGCCGAAGCGATGAAAGCGGCGGAGGTTGTTCTGTGCATTACTCATCATTCTTTAACCCATACAAAAGCGCGAAAAGAAGCCTCCGCTTGCGGCGCGCGTGTCGCAACCATGCCGGGAATAACCATCGATATGCTTGAGGAAGGTGCGATTACGGCCGATTATGCGGAGGTAGAAGAGTTAACCGCCTCTTATTGTGAGCTGCTTGAGGCGGGGGAACTTGTTACGATCGAGAAGGAAGATACGAAACTATCATTTTCAATCAAAGGAAGAAAAGGAATCCCGAGTACCGGTGTATTCCGCGAAAAAGGAGAGTCCGGAAATCTCCCTTCCGGTGAAAGCTATATCGCTCCGCTAGAAGATTCCGCCAATGGAACGATTCTTGTCGATGGTTCGATTGCAGGAATTGGTGTCGTTAGCGAACCAGTATTGTTAACCATAAAAAACGGAAGGCTCATCGATGCCAGCGGCGTACAGGGACAGCAGTTACTGCAATTACTCGGTGACGGCAACGGCCGAATCATCGCGGAATTTGGCATCGGCACCAATAAAAAAGCGCGATTAACTGGCAACGTCCTAGAAGATGAGAAGGTCTATGGAACCGTACATATCGCCTTCGGCAGCAACAAACCCTTCGGCGGCACCAACGAAGCCGGTGTCCACATCGACTGCGTCATCAAGGACCCCGTGGTCACAATCGATGATAAAGGGCTGGCATTGGAATAGAGTTTGAGGCTTGGCTACGTGGATGATTGCGGGGATTTTCGGCACAAACCTCAAAGTAGAGACATTCTACGTGGATAATTGCGAGGTTTTATGGACCAAACGTCGAAGTAGAGCCTCCCTACATGGAAGATTGCGGGGATTTTGGTCCAAACCCCGATGTAGAAGCGGTCTATATAAGGGTTTCTCATATTTATAAGCTCAAACGACTATGTAGAACATCTCTACATAGTCGTTTTCAATTTACACAAGCAAAGGCCACTATTTTTCAAGATAATAATTTTGCTAAATCCGCTTCAATTCTGCGTGGCTCGATCGTCGGGGCATAGCGTTTTATCACCTGGCCATTTCGATCGACGAGGAATTTTGTGAAATTCCACTTGATCATAGGAGATAGAAGACCTCTCTTTTCTTCTTTTAAAAACTTGAATAACGGATCGGCATTTGGGCCGTTTACCTCCACTTTTGCGAAGATGGGAAAGGTTACTCCGTAGTTTACCTGGCAGAACTCCGTTGTTTTTTCAATTTGGGCAAATTCCTGATTGTTGAACTGAGAACATGGAAAACCCAATATCTCCAGCCCATGGTCTTTATATGTATCATATAGTTTTTGCAGTCCAGCAAATTGCGGCGTAAACCCACATTTGCTGGCTGTATTTACAATGAGGAGCGGCTTGCCCTCGAATTCTTGTAGTGATTTCCTCTCACCATTCGGCATATTTACGTGAAAGTCATAAACGGTTTTCATTGTGTTCACTCCTTTAAAAATGGACATTGTGGACATGCTGCCCTACTGTTGGCAGATAAAGCTATTTTAGAACAAAATGGAGACGCGTTCCCATGCGACATTTTTATCCGTCCAGATTGGAAGCAAAGAGGAACGAATTTCAAAAAAATTTACCCTGTTGATAACTTGGGATTAGTTGTCTGAATCCGGCTAGAGCCAAGGCGCTTGAGCTTTTTGGTTTTACCCTTCATTATCATCACGTAATATAATCGGAATGCCTTTGGTGGCTGATTCCAATGCCGCACAGGTAACGCGGTGGGTCTGATAGGCGTCATGATAATCTGATAATATTCGGGAAGAATCCCCCGTCCTAACAGCGTGTAGGAATGCTTCACTTTCTGTTTGATAGGGATTCATAGAATCGGAAAACTTGGATTGTGTCCCCTCGAAGTTCACGTCTAACCGGGATGGCGACCAGTCGATCGTCCCCTGATCGGTATAAAAAGTCATTCCTGTTCTTGACATGGGAGGGGGAAGAAGGCAAGTATTCGCAATGTTCGCCACTGTTCCGTTTTTTAGCTCCATATTTACTGTACCCACATCAGCTACTGTTATAGATGGATCCTTTTCAGCGGTCGCACTCGTGCCAAACATAGCATACACCTCATCAATTTCTCCACATACATAACGGAGTAAATCAACTATATGGGTGGTTTGTTCGATAAACTGTCCCCCCGATATTCGTTGGTTTTTCCACCAGTCAACTCCAGGCATAGTGCCCATCCATTGCCCCAGAGTAATCCCAGATGTGCAGGCACTCATCATCTTCTTTACCAACTGGACCGATTCTGTATAGCGAAAGTGATATCCAACCGAGGTAATCAATGATTTCTGCTGAATGGCTGTTAGTAAGTTACGAGGGGTTTCCAGGTCAACACCCAGCGGCTTCTCTACAAAAAAGGGAATAGAGCGGTGGACTAACTCCCGTTCTATCTCTCCATGTGCTCCAGGGGGAACACAGATATATACAGCATCCAATTCGTTAGCATCGAGCATATCCTCTATATGACTATACCCTTTTGCCCCATCAAATTTGGCGGCGAGTTTTTCAGCTTTATCTATGCTGGTACCACAAATAGAGCGAATTTGAACACCGTCCATTTGTGATAATATCGCTCCATGGTGATACCCAAAATTCCCCGTTCCTACTATTCCAATCTGTATGTTCACTATAATCCCCCTCGAATTAATTTTTTGACTATTCTATTATTATTACCTCTAGTATAACGGAATCCATATCCGTCACCAACTAAAAGAAGATTCCAAAGAACAATGGAGAAATCTAAATTTATTAATAAGTGTTGACAGAATATTCTGATGGAATATATAGTAGTATTAATCGAAATTTTCTATTTAATCGCTCCTATGTTTTTAAATGGTATAACTCCCATCTTTTAAGAGAAGGTATTTTTTTACCCAATCGGAAAACGTTTGGATAATATCATGAAAACGCTATCGAGGGTAGATCAAGGGGGTGATTCAACACTGTTTCGTAAGGATACAGATTTGAGGAGGAGTATGGAGACGGATAAGGTTCGAATCGGAAAATTCGGGGCTGGACTACGCAGTGAAATTGCAAATTACTGCCATAACCCAGATAAATGAGGATAAAGTTTAGAAGATATAGTAGTTACCTGAATCTTTCAATTAATCATCGAAAGAGTTATTGACGGAAAATTATTAATAGTGATATAGTTGGATTAATTCATAAAAGGTAAAATTTGCCCTAAGTTAGAATTCTGAGGTGTATTAGCAGTGGCAAGACTAAAGGATATTGCAGAATATGTAGGCGTTTCCATCTCTACTGTTTCGCGCGTCATTCAAAATGACCAAACACGAAATGTGAATCAGGAAACAAGAAATAAAATTTGGGAGGCTGTCAAGGAGTTAGGTTATATCCCTAATCAGCATGCCCGAAATTTAGTGACAAATAAGAAAAATCCAAGTAAGACTAGAACGATGGAAATTGGCTGGGTTGCCACGCCCATGAAGGCAGAGGTAAACCCGTATTTTGTTGATATTTATACAGGCATTCGCGACACCCTGGCAGCTCACGAGTACACCTTGATAAGTATTACCAAGGATGAGTTAGAAAATGAAGTACTGCTACAAAAGACCATACATGAATCAGGAATTGAGGGATTGCTCCTTATTGATCAGATTGAAGACAGCCTGATCGACTATATTCAACAATACCTTCCTGTTGTAGGGTTGGACTTTTTTTATACTGATAAGAATATTGCGATTGTGGATTATGACAGGTCAACTGCAATTCAGAAGGTGGTACAGTACTTATACAACCAAGGGCATCAACACATTGGCTTTATTGGTGGCGGTGTAGATGAAGGTTTTGGAAATTTGCAGGCCGAACACCGGTATAAAGGGTACCGCACTGCGATGAATGAAGCAGGGTTAACGATTCAGCCGCAATGGGTGATCAATACGGTATGGCAAATGGATAATAGTTATGAAGAAATGAATCGGCTAATAAAAGAGAATCCAGATGGGCTACCCACAGCAATGGTTTGTGCAAGTGATATGATGGCTATTCCCGCCATGAGAGCGGTTATTGAAAATGATCTTCAAATCCCAGAGGATATCGCCTTTTTTGGGGTGGATAATAGTGAAATGGGGAAGTATTCCTCCCCGCCTCTATCAACCGTGGATATCCCCAAATATGAAATGGGAAGAATGGCAGCAAAAGCAATCATGGAAATGGTTGAAGAGAAAGTGAAATTGCCGCTTAAGATTATTTTGCCTTATGAATTGGTGTTTCGTGAATCTTCTACTATAAAACGGACCTAGAGGGTTCTTTTTTTACCCGATGTTGGAAAACGTTTGGATAGTATAAGGAAAATTACATTAAGAAATAAAGGGATGACGAAGGAGAGAAAAGGAAAATGAACAGAATGACTGCCATCATCATTGGAGCAGGTGATCGGGGGGCAAGGGCGTATGCACCTTACGCGTTGGAGTATCCTCATGAATTAAAGATTATAGGTGTAGCAGAGCCGATTCGCGAGCGAAGAACACGCATGCAGCAGGAACATCAGATTCCTAATGAACATTGCTATGAATCATGGCAAGAAGTCTTTCAGCATAAGGGGAAGGTAGCAGACATTGCGATTATTTGTACACTTGATGGTCAACACTTTAAACCTACCATGAAAGCATTGGAGTTAGGCTACCATGTTCTTTTGGAAAAACCAATGTCACCGAATCCTGCAGAATGTATCGCAATGGAGCAGGAGGCCAAGAAATATAATCGACAGCTTACCATCGGCCATGTCCTGAGGTATACGGAGTTTTGGCAAACCATTAAGAAGGTAATTGCAAGGGGAGATATTGGTGAAGTAGTGTCCCTGCAATTAAACGAAAATGTAGAAGTGATGCATATGTCTCATAGTTTCGTGCGCGGTAGTTGGAATAATAAAGAGAAGTCGAGCCCGATGATCCTGCAGAAATCCTGTCATGATATGGATATTATCTCTTTTGTGATGGGCAAAGAGTGTAAGCGTGTCAGCTCCTATGGTTCTTTAATGCATTTTAAAGAAGAAAATGCACCGGCGGGGGCACCCAAGCGCTGTTTAGACGGCTGTCCAGCTGAATTTGAATGTCCGTTCCATGCCGGAAGATATTATCTTGGTGAAGGAAAAGGATGGGCTAAGAAATTTACCGAAGACTATACGAATGAAGGCATTATAAAAGCATTGAATGAAACTTCTTATGGAAAATGTGTCTACCGCTCAGATAATAATGTGGTCGATCACCAAGTGGTTAATTTGGAATTCGAGGACGGTGCAACGGCAACCTTTAGCATGTGCGGCTTCACGAGAGAACAGACGCGGATTGTGCAAATCATGGGAACAAAAGGAGAAATTCGCGGAAATATGGAGGAAAATAGTATTTCTATCTTTGACTTTCTCACAAAACATGAAACCATCATTAAATTTGACAACCCGGTCGGCGGACATGGCGGCGGCGATAACGGTATTATGAGAACGTTCCTTCGTGAAATTCAATTTGGAAATAGCGGGCACGGCGTTTCTTCTGCGTCTGCATCGGTAAGAAGCCATCTCATGGCATTTGCAGCGGAAGATTCAAGGCTTCAGCAGGGAAAATCAATTAATATTGACGATTACTATGAAATATTGGTAGAAAATTTCAAAGGATAAACGGCGGGGTTGAAAGCTATCTTCTTGGCAGTAATCAGGAGTTATTAACTCTTTATGGAAAGGATTATATAATAAGTTGATGGGTTGACAGGTTATCCTGTTGCATATATATTCAAATTAATTAGAATTTTCTGTGTAGATCAAGCGTTGTACAGGGATAAAAATGAAGGATCCTTTTTTTATCGCTGAATGGAAAACGTTTGGATATTATTTTGAAAACACTCTCATGGATATTTGAGCAAAAGTTATAATTGCCAGCGTTCTATTAGTAGATGCGTACCTGTTCCGGCCATCGCAAGGGAGCATCGACAGGTAAACAAAAACCAAGCAGAACAAAGGTTATGAGTGACATCTAGAAAGGGAGAATACTAAATGGGAAATAGAGGATTTATAGGGGGATTCTATCAACTGGCTGAGAAAGTCATGAGAATTGCACAGTTCCAATTGCTTTGGATAGGGTTAACATTTTGCGGAGGCATTGTGCTGGGGGTTATGCCCGCAACTGTTGGTCTCTACACGGTAACGCGTAAATGGATCATGGGGAATGAAGATAACCAGTCATATGTCCGTTTGTATTGGACTGCATTTCGGAAGGAGTTTTGGAAGGCAAATGCATTAGGGCTAATTTTGACCACTGCTGGCTTTCTGATTTACTTAAACTTTTCCCTAATCCGTTTCTCTCATGGATTTATGTATTGGTTTCTATTACTCTTTGTTTTCATGCTAGGTATTTTGTTTCTGATTATTCTACTATATCTCTTTCCTGTTTTTGTCCATTTTGAAGGTACATTCACTCGATATATTAGTATTGCATTATTACTGGGCTTATCATTCCCATTTCATACCCTGCTGCTGATCATTGGGTATTATGTGCTGTATATATTATTTTTTACTGTACCTGGAATGATTCCCTTCTTTAGTGTAGGGCTGTTCTCCTGCTTGTCCATGTGGGTATCTTTGAAGGTATTTCAACGTGTGGAAGGAAGAGAGGGAGAAGGTCCTGTCAAAAGACAGGTAAGATTCAATGCATTATTTCAGAGAAATTCAACCCCTGCTTTAAATAATAAAGGCGATTTTGGATCAAGTACTTAAGCAAGAATAGCCCATAGAAGGATGTGATAATGAGATGGAAAATTTACAAGGAACAACAGAAATAACGGGAAATCTAAAGGGACAAGTAGATGTAAACATCACACCCAATAAGAGTATGATAAAAAGATTGTGGAAAGAGCGATACCTCTATCTTTTGTTACTGCCGGGACTCCTTTATTTTATTATCTATCGGTATATCCCGATGGCTGGAAATATCATTGCTTTTCAAGATTATAGCGCATTTCAAGGTTTTCTTCATAGTGAATGGGTGGGATTGAAACACTTTAAAACGATTTTTGAGGATCAAGAAGTCATTCGAGTATTGTGGAATACCTTATACCTGTCTTTTCTGCAAATCGTCTTTGCTTTCCCAATCTCTATTATTCTAGCAATCATGCTGAATGAAGTGAGATCAAGCTTATATAAACGAGTGATCCAATCCATCGTTTATGTTCCCCATTTCTTATCATGGGTGGTTGTTATCGGGATTGTCACGATTTTACTAAAATCAGATGGAATTGTGAACAAATTACTTGGAAGTGTTTTTGGGATGGACTCAGTTCCTTTTTTACAAGACCCGCATTGGTTTATGCCGTTAGTGGTTCTAGAAGTTATTTGGAAGGAATCTGGATGGGGAACCATTATTTTTCTTGCGGCGTTATCTGGGATTAGCCCTAGCTTATATGAGGCTGCTGCTGTTGATGGTGCCAATCGTTGGCAACAGATATGGCATATTACATTACCTGCCCTAAAAAGTACGATTATTATTCTATTAATTCTAAGACTAGGCAGTGTTTTGGACGTAGGTTTTGAACAAATTTACTTAATGTTAACTCCTTTCACCATGGATGTTGGAAACGTACTTGACACGTTTGTCTACCTGAAAGGGATTCAAAACTCTGATTTTAGTTTCGCAACTGCGGTTGGGTTGTTTAAGTCTGTTATTGGACTGATCTTAATCGTTGCGGCCAACCGGTTAGCGAAACGCTTCGGGGACGGGGGAGTCTATTAAGAAAGGAGTGGCTATACGTGCTAAAGAGTAGAACAGCATCAGAAAAAATAGTAGATACGACCAATATCATTCTTCTTGCGCTGATTGCACTGACCATGTTGTTTCCGTTTTATTATATGTTTGTTGTATCGTTTGCAACGTACGAAGAATTTGTAAAATCGGATTTGCTGCTATTTCCGAAAACATGGGTGTTAGATGCATACGAGTATATTTTAGGCTCTAAAGAATTCATCCGGTCACTTGGAGTTACCGTTTATGTAACTATAGTAGGTACATTAGTTAGTTTAATGTTGACGGCGATGATGGCTTATTCCTTATCAAGAAACATACTTGGTCAAAAAATTTATGTATTTCTTGTATTATTTACATTTGTATTTGGTGCGGGAATGATCCCAACCTATATGATTGTTCAGGCAACAGGGTTAATGGATTCTCTTTGGGCTTTAATTATTCCAGGTGCCATAAGCTCGTTTAATTTAATTGTCATGAGGCAGTTTTTCATGGCTTTGCCAGTAGACCTGACAGAGGCTGCCATCATTGATGGAGCAAATGATTTGCAAATTTTTGCGAAAATCATTCTCCCATTATCAAAGCCAGCATTAGCAGCCTTTGGCTTGTTTTACGCCGTTGGAATTTGGAACTCTTATTTCACAGCATTACTTTATTTGAGTGATCCAGCAAAATGGACCGTTCAGGTTGTTCTAAGACAGATGGTCATTCTAAACAAAGGCAATTTACTAGATGTCGGGATGCAAGCAGGAATGGATAATCCTCCGCCAGCTGAAACGGTTGGAATGGCAGCAATCCTCATTGCTACCGTTCCTATTCTGATCGTCTACCCATTCTTACAAAAACACTTTGCGAAAGGAGTGATGCTAGGATCGGTGAAAGAGTAGCGTTTATGTAGCTTATTAGTAGTAATTAAGTATCATATCAAGGGGGAAAAATTAGATGAAACGTTTTATGTCCATTACATTATCGTCTGTTTTATTGGCGAGTTCACTTGCAGCTTGTTCTCCAGATAGTGAAAAAACTTCCTCAAATACCAAGAAAAATGAAAAAATGGCCATCACTTGGTTTGATGGTACGTGGGAAAATCCAGTTCCAGAACCAGGTAATGAAGCGGCTAAAGCTTTAAATAAAAAGTTTAATATTGACTTTAAACCACAGTACATCCCGTTTGACCTTTATGATGATAAACTGACAGTGAAAATGGCCTCCGGTGATATCCCAGATGTAATCGGGACAGAAGGCGCAGATACAAATTATATTAAGTGGGCAAAACAAGGTGCATTTTTACCATTAAATGATTATGTAAAGAAGTATGAAAACTTTAAAGATATTCCACAGTCTGTTTGGGATGCGGTAAGTTTAGATGGGAAAATATATGGAATTCCTCTTTTCTTCCCGGCTTCTGGCGGAAAGAAACCTATCATTCGTCAGGATTGGCTTGATAAATTAGGTTTAGAAATGCCTACAAACTATGAGGAGTTAGAGAAAGTCGCCATTGCATTTGCAAAAGAGGATCCAGACGGCAATGGCAAAGATGACACGATTGGTTTAGGACTTGCTAAAGGAATTGTCTATGACCCTGCATTCGGTGCATATTGGGGCAATAGCTGGTATCATAAAAATAAGGATGGCCAACTAATTCCAGGGCAAATTTCTGAAGGAAGCAAAGAAAAAATTACTGCTCTAAGTGAATTGTTTAAAGCAGGTGCGCTAGATAAAGACTGGCCTGTTAAAGAATATAATGAAGTCTTTAAAGATTTTAATGCCGGTAAAGTAGGAATTTGGTACGAGCAGCCAGGAACCCAAAAAGGTGCACAACCTAATAACCTTGACTTGTCTACCTTAAGAAAGAACGCACCTGAGGCAAAAATTACAGCTATTCCTGCCTTCGAGCAGCCTGATGGCAAATCTGGGTATGTATACGGTAGTGGTTATTATCGAATTTGGATGTTAAGTTCAAAATTAAAAAATGATTCGAAGAAGGTTGAAAAGATTTTAGGAATGATGGACTATATGGCCAAGTATGTACCTGCAAGTGACCAAAAGCCAGATAATGAATATTTTGATTGGACAATGGGCGGCGAAGGCAAAGGATATACGATCGTTGATGGGCAGCCGGAAAAGTCGGCAGACTATAGTAAATATGCTCCATTGGCACTGTTTAACGAGAAACTTGGTGGATTTGCTATCGGTGAAAAAGTCATGGAGGATTATGCAAAACAATCCAAGGCACCTGAATCAAAAGAATTTAATAGTGTAATGTATGATATGCTTTCAAAATCTAATTATTATATCAGCCCTGTTGGACGTATTCACTCAGATGTTTATAACGACAAGATGGCTGCTTTAAACCAGTATGCTGCGAATGAATTAACTAAGATGATTGCAGGTCAAAGACCAATTTCTGAGTGGGATAAATTTGTAGATGAGTTTATGTCCAAAGGCGGAAAAGAAGTCATTACTGATGTTAACAAACTATTAGATGAAAGTAAGATTGAAGGAGAATGGCTTAGATAATAAGTAAGAAAATACGATCCTCTGGGAATTTTCGGAGGATTGTTTTTTTATAAAAGGCTCTGTTAAAGTTTTTTGTTGATTTTGAACAACTGTAGCGGAGATCAACAGCCTCGTTTAACAAAGCTTTATAAAAAGGTGAGGAAAATGAATATACGACAACGAATAAAAGAACTTGACAACATTTGGTATCATTATAAAACTCACATTCTAATTGGAATATTAATAATGGCTGCATTGGTTCCTTTTGCTTTTTTTGACAAGCATGAAAAGCCCTCAGCATTAAATGTTACGTTTGTTGGTAATACAATAGAAGATAAGCAACAGCAGGCCCTTCAGAAGAAAGCTAATTCCCAGATAGTAAAGCCCGATTCGAAGTCTGAAATTAAGTTAAATTTTTGGCGAATGAATGGAAATCTAACCACACGGGATAATATGGATTTATATCAAAAATTGCTTGCCCAAATTGCAGCAAAAGACATTGATATACTTGTTCTTGATAAAAGTGACTTTCTAGTCTTGTCACAACAAGGGGCATTTAAAGATTTGGATTTTATAAATAAAATTAACCATGACAAAAAAAGCAGTAAAAACGCAATTGATTTAACCGAACATGCGCTCCTCCGCCAAGCCGGATTCAATTCGGACAATAAGGTGATGGCCATCCTATCCAATACGAGAAAGGAAGAAACGGCGATAAAATTTGTTCAATGGTTTATGAAGCAGACAAATTAACATGCTGGAGGAGGTTTTGCTTGCTGCTAAGCTATAAACTGTTACCAAGATTTTTTAAAGCATTATAATTTTGGAGGGAAATCATGATAACGTATGATAAGAAAAGTTGGAAGATTAATAATGAACGAGTCTTTATTCTATCAGCAGCGATTCACTATTTCCGCCTGCCTAGAGCAGAGTGGGAGGAAGTGTTAGAGAAGGCGAAGGCCGGAGGATGTAATACAATTGAAACCTACATTCCATGGAATTTTCATGAAATGAAGGAAGGCGAGTGGGATTTCACTGGTGATAAGGATTTAGCCTATTTTCTGCAATTATGCGCTGACAAAGGATTGTATGTGATTGCACGGCCGGGACCTTATATTTGTGCGGAATGGGATTTTGGCGGACTGCCTTGGTGGCTCTCTACGAAAGCGGATATTCAATACCGTTCACGTGATCGACTATTTTTACAGTATGTCGATCATTATTTTGATCAGGTCATTTCCATCATTGATGAATACCAACTGACAAAAAAAGGAACCGTTATCATGGTTCAAATTGAAAATGAATTTCAAGCATATGGCAAACCGGATAAAGTGTATATGGAATATTTACGGGACGGAATGACAGCACGAGGTATTGAGGTTCCTTTTGTAACATGCTACGGAGGCGTGGAGGGAGCGGTGGAATTCCTTAATTTCTGGTCCAATGCAAAGCAGGCGGCCGAAACGCTGGATGAGCGTTATGAAAATCAGCCGAAAGGGGTTATGGAGTTTTGGATTGGCTGGTTTGAACAATGGGGCGGAAACAGGGCGGATCAAAAGACACCAGAGCAGCTTGAACGTGAGTGCTATCAGCTCTTAAGCAATGGATATTCGGCGATCAATTATTATATGTATTTTGGTGGAACCAATTTTGATCATTGGGGCGGCCGGACGTTTGGTGAACAGACCTTTACAACTACCTCATATGATTATGATGTTGCGATAAATGAATATCTGCAGCCAACGAGGAAATTTGAAGTGTTAAAGCGAGTGCATGCCTTGATTAACTGGTTAGAACCGCTATTTACAAATGCGGAACAAGCGAGTACGAATGTGAAGCTTCCAGGTCACTTGACATCCCAGCGGATTGTCAGTCCCTTCGGTGAGGTCCTCTTTATCGAAAATAAACGAAATGAACGGGTTAAATCCCATCTATTTCATCAGAATGAGAGGATTTCGTTTACGGTTGAAGCGAATGCGATTTTACCGATTGTGCAAAATGTACTCGTGAGGGATGGCTTTACCATCAAAGCGCTTACGGGCCAGACGACAGGCTTTGAGTCAACGAAAGCGGTTATTTATCACGAGGAGGGCCAATGTTCTACTTTATTATTACAGCTTGATCAAAAAGCCGGCGTCCATTGTCCGCTGCCAAATCGTTATGAATGGATTGAGGATGATCTTCTGCTGTTTACCTTCTACCATGGAAACCAGCCGCAGTCAGTTCAGCTTTCCTTTGAGGACGGTTCCACCTATTTCCTTGATATTGTATCAAGACGTTCATTGGAAGAAAGCGTAACTGAATTGGAACAGGGTGCTCCCCTTTCTCCGTTACATTGGGAATGTGCTGATGAGCCTCTGTGTTTTTTAGCCGATGGTGTGAAAATGGCTGAGAAGCCGCTTGATTTTAGCAGCTTTGGGCAATTTAGCGGCTATTTAGGGTATGAGAGTGAGTTTACGGCCCTAGAGACGAAAAACACAACGATGGTCTTTCCGCGGATTGAAGATCCTGTGATGGTCTTTTGTAATGATACCTATGTCGGTAAGCTTAGTAAGATAGGGGCTGCAGCCATCGAGACTGCCGTTAAGGCAGGGAAGAATAAGTTAACCTGTCTTGTTCAAAATATGGGGCGTTTCAACTTCACTCAAGCGCTTGGCGAGCCAAAAGGCATAAGTGATGCACCTGCTCAAAACGGAAAGCATCTCTCGTTGCTCGGAGGCTGGCAGGTGGAAGGTTGTGGCCGGCACCATCATTTATCGCAGATTCCGTCCATTGGCGGTCGCATTGGTTTTTTACGATCTTTCCAAAACCATGGGTATGACCGGGCGATTCTCGTCGGGGAGGGAGTTTCTCTTGTTAGGGTAAATGGGAAACCAGTCAAGATGTTGATGGACAGCCAGACAGGCTGGTCGAGAGGCAGTGCGGTCTATGGAGTTGCGGATCTTAGTGATGTGCTTACACAGGGGGAAAATGTGTTGGATTTAGATGTTCAACATGTTTCGAGTATTCGCCGGTTTGACCTTTATTTATTTAACGAGAAGGAACAAATTCTTGATTGGAAAATGAAATCCTTTGCCCAGATTGAGGAACAGAAGGATTGGTACAAACAGATTGATCCTCCAAAGGAATCCACTGCACCACGCTGGTACCGCAGCCGTTTTTCTTGGGATCCAGTGAATGGCTCTGTAGTGAAAGTCCGGTTTAACCACATGAGTAAAGGGTGCTTCTGGGTGAATGGCCATTGTTTAGGAAGGTATTGGAATATTGGGCCGCAGGAGGACTATAAAATCCCGGCATCCCTGCTTGCTGAAGAGAATGAACTGGTCATTTTTGATGAAGACGGTGTGACGCCGGCGGATGTGGTGATTCATTGTTATACACCATCCGTAAGGATATCAAAAGGCAACAGTCAGCAGCCAGTCATGATGCTGGAAAATTAGGAAGGTTGGTACAACTTGATGAAACCGAATATCCTATTATTGATGGTTGATCAAATGCGTGGGGATTGTTTAAGTGTGCTGGATCATCCTGTCGTTGATACGCCCAATCTTGATCAACTGGCACGCAACGGGGTTCTTTTTCAGCAGGCTTATACAGCTACACCCTCCTGTGTTCCGGCGCGGGCATCGGTATTAACCGGAATGTCGCAAACGGGAACAGGCCGTGTCGGCTATCAGGATAAAGTGCCGTGGAATTATGAACATACGTTGGCAGGAGAGTTTACGAAAGCAGGGTACCATACACAAGCGATTGGAAAAATGCATGTCTATCCGGCAAGAAATTTACTCGGTTTTCATCATGTAGTCTTGCATGATGGCTACCTGCACTATAACCGTTTTAAACATCATAATCTTGAAATAGAGTCCTATAATTACAGCGGTGATGATTACCTTCCATGGCTGAAGCAGCAGGCGGGAGCACAGGCTGATTTGAATGACTTAGGATTGGATTGCAATGCCTCTACGGTAGCAAGACCGTGGCATTTGCCTGAATCGATGCATCCTACGAATTGGGTCGTCACACAGTCAATCGACTTCTTAAGAAGACGGGATCCGTCCAAGCCTTTCTTCTTAAAGATGTCCTTTGTCAGACCGCACCCGCCGTTTGATCCGCCGCAGGCTTTTTTTGATATGTATAAGGATCTAGACCTTCCGGATTCACCGATAGGCGATTGGGCAGAAACAGAGGATCCGGGGAAACAGGGATACAATCCGGTTACCTCGAAAGGAATTGTGCCGAAGAATCGATTAAAGCGGGCACAAGCTGCCTACTATGCTTTAATCACCCATATCGATTATCAGATTGGCCGGTTTTTAATGGCGATGGAGGAGCATGGTGTGCTCAATAATACGGTTATTCTCTTTTGTTCGGATCACGGGGAATTGCTGGGAGATCATCATTTATTTCGTAAATCCTTAGCTTATGAAGGAAGTGCCAAAGTTCCCTTTATTCTCTCGGATCCTGGCAATCTCTTAAAGCTTCAGAATAACCAGAAGGTGGATCGTGTAGTGGAGCTAAGGGATATTATGCCGACCTTATTAGATGCTGCAAAGGTGGAGATTCCAGACAGTGTGGAAGGCAGGAGTGTATTACCCCTTTGCCGGGAGCAGCAGCCGGAAGTGGAGTGGCGTGAATATATTCACGGTGAACATACATTGGGGGAAAGCTCTCATCACTACCTGACAAATGGGAAGGAAAAGTATATCTGGTACTCTCAGACAGGAGAAGAACAGCTGTTTCAATTGGAGCAGGACCCGCAGGAATTGGTCAACCTTTCAGCCAAAGCTGAATGTGCAGATCGCTTGCATTTTTGGAGAGAACAGCTCATAAAGGAGCTGGAGGGACGGGAAGAAGGATTTACTGATGGGAAAAAGCTAGTTGTCGGTAGAAAAACAAAAGCATGCCTTGCTCATATCTCTAGCGAAAAGAAACCAAGTGTCTAATGGAAGGTAGATTACGATAAATTTTACATGCGTAATCATAACTATAAGGATAAAACGAAACCAATCTTTTACGAGATTTGTAAAGGCAGAAAAGAGAGAGTGCTTGTACGAAACAGCACTCTCTTTATTTATTGTTTGGCTCTGTTAAACGTCGCTGTTGATTTCCGCTACTCCCGCAGGAGTCTCGCGGCTTCCGCTCCAATCAACAGTGGTTAAAAATCAACAATAAACTTTAACAGAGCCTATTGTTTAGGTAACCAAGGAATTTTTAAGAAATGAACCTATGGATCACTTGGTATTAGTTGTCTGAATCCGGCTCCGGCGTCTTTTGTTCTGATTGTATCAACTTACTGTTTGTCAATTTTGATTTCAGAAATCGTTGGTGTTTTGCCTTCTGGCCATTCAATTTTTATATCCAAAATCTCCGGTAATTGTGTGGTATCAAAGGATTGATAGCCCGATTCGATGGTTCCGAGATGTCTCCAGCCAGTAACCGTTCTGACGGAAACCTTGCTGCCGGATAAGTGAGTTGGGTCTTCTAAAATGGTAATCCCCGTTACACTTGCTCCTGCTTCCCCGACATGATAGAGAATTTCCCCAGCTTCAGTTCCTGCTGGCATGAACTTCGTATTTAGTTTACCATCAATGAGATGATCCTTCACAAAGCCTATTTTAACGGCGGCATTCGTGGTAATCGTAGGATCATTGCTTTCAGGGTAGTACTTGCCATCGTTGATGACGATTTCCTGCATGCGAACCCACTTATCTGAGCCAACCTTTGTTCTTGTTAACTTAAAGCGCAAATACTTGGCTTTTTGATCTAAATCACGGACTTCTTTTGAACGATAAGGTGCTTCATATTGATCGAAAATCGCATCGCTTCGGTCTTCATTCGCCGCTTCGCCCTCGTTGGCACCGTCCTGGTTCCCGAAAGTCATCACGGTCGTCCACTCGATTCCATCTAAAGAGGCCTCAAGAATGGCATGTCTTGGAAAGTCATGTTCTCCTTCTGTAATCACTGCTTTTAGACTGTTCAGCGTGATTTCTTGACCCAAATCAAACGTCATATATTTCCCGCTTATTTGACTGTTTTTTAACCAGCCTGGTGTAGTGAGGTCGCCATCAAACAGTCCCAGCGGATTCTCCATGCTGGTGTAATTCGTTTCTTTCACAGATTTTGCTTCAACTTCAAACGAAGTCACTTTGAAACTGTCTAACGTAAATTCAACCGGCTTTGCCTGTTTGTTCAAAAGCCTTACATATCTGGCATCCGCTGGGCCAGTGTCACTTTCTACCTTTTTCCACTTAATACCGTTTAAGGAGGACTCCAATGTTAAACCCTTGACAGAAGGCGCCACAATCTCGGTCACATCTTTAACCCGGCTTAATTTTACCCCGAAATATTCACCTTTTTTGAGCGTAATCTTACCTGCATCGGTAATCGAGGTCACAGATTTCTCTTCATTTAATGATACGTTTTTATAAGCATCGTCATTTGTAAAAATGCTTGCCTTTGTCACTGGTTTCTCAAGGTCTAGCAGCGCTGCCACCTTTGGTGAAATTTTGCTCTCTAGGTTCGTAGTAAATGGCTGGAGCCGTTTTTTTGCTGGCTTTGTTTTCATTGTGCCGTTTAAGAGCGGACGGTCATAGTTTAAGCTTTGCTGGCGTAAAGCTGTTGCTTTGGCAAAATGATCCCATGTTTCTGCTTTATTGCCCGCTTCAATGGCCAAGTCTGTTTGAATAAACTCAATATCCGCTAGGACCATGTCTCGTAACGCTTTTACAAATGGTGCCAATTCTTCTTTTAACTTTTCATTTTTTGTTTTTGCTAAAAATCCATCTGCGGCATCGGCAATTTTTTGCAGTTCTGCAATTGCTTCCGGTGCAGCATTTTTTAATGATTCCCCGTTATTCACCTTCGCAGTGACGGAATCTAATAAACTTTTAATCTCTTCACTTTCGGACAATTTAAGACCGTTCGGATCAGCATCGGACATATGTTTCGCTAAAGTATGAAGCTCTGCCGCTGCATCTGACTCGATGTAGTTAAAGCTGTCTTCCCAGCTTTTTTGCGCATTGAACGTTTCCGTGTTCCACGCATAATCGGCCACAGCGAAAATAGAAATCTTTGATGCTTCTGCTTCCTGCATCGGGTTTGTTACGGCACCGGCTAGATTCTTGATGCCAGGCTGGAGCATTTCTCCTTTTCCTAAGAATACGCGTGACATATCGACATCATTCACTGGCCAGTTTAGCCAGAATAATGGATCCCTTCTTTCCACGCCGCCATTGCTTCTGGTTTTAAACGTATCAATGGTCGACTGGACAATCGGTGCACAAGTAGTCGAACCCGTCCAGAAAATTTGAATATTTTTATCGAAGCCTTTTTCATAGTCGTTTAATTCGTTTGGATTCCACGCCCAGCTGGAATTGTAGCTCGCCGGACAGTACAAGATATCATAGACATCGCCTTTTTCTTTTGCCCATTCCGATACCGAATGCATCAGGGCGACCACATAATTACGCGGCAGGCTGCCGACATCATCGCCTAACACACCGAACTGCCGCACGCCAACATCGTATAATTGGTCGAATTTGGCCAGCATTTTATCGGTGTTTTCTTGAAGTTTCAGCATCGGGTCACCGCCGGTTTGCGAGATTCGCGCTACTTCGGCTAGTGGCGAAATCGTCCAAACGAAGCGAGTTTTATTCTCATTCCCGACTTGCGCCATTTCTTTGATTTCTGCTAGTTTCTCAGGCGGATAGAGTTCAGCCCACTTTTCACGGTGATACGGGTCGTCTTTTGGTGCAAATACATAGGAAGTTGCTTTAAATTGACCGGCAAAGCGCATCAGTGACATCCGGTCCTCATTGCTCCAAGGTATACCGTAGTAGCCTTCAATAAATCCTCGGATTTTTGTATTGGCATAGTCATTAATCGTTAAATGCCGGACTTCTTTGTCAGGAACTTGTGCCAGGATCGCATTTAACGATACGACACCATAGAAGCTGGCATCGGTATCTTTTCCTAAAATCGTGATGGTATTTTTTTGAATGTCTAATTGATAGGCATCAATTTTTGAAAAATCCATACCTTCGCTGTTTACGTTCGCAGCAGCATAGGTATCCACCGGGCCGTTCGAGCCTTTCGTGCCTATTAAAATATTAATTTTGTCTTCTGAAGGCTGGGTTCCAACGTTCGGAGCCGGGTAGCCATTTTGTTTCAACGTGTTTTCTACTTTTTTCTTTGTTACGGAATCAATGGTGTCGTCGTATATGACTTGAAGCGGTTTGTCTAATTTTAATGCCCCTTCATGATAGGTGACATGATGTGGTACAGGGTAGATTTCATATTCAATTTGTGAGTTTGCTTGTGCGGAAGCCGTGGGTGCTGTCATTCCAATAACTGTTGTAAATAACATAGTAAAAATAATTCCTAGTTTAAGCCAAAGTTTTGTGTTCAATACCTTCCCTTCTTTCTGCAAAATTTGATGTGGCGGTATTTTTCTATCCTCCTTTCTCGTTATCTATAATTGGTTGTCTATTGAAAAATAAAAAGGCATGGAAAACAACCGAGAATGCTCTCGTTCTGTTTTCCATGCCTAGTATGATCTAGTCACATGAAACCAATTATATACCCTGATTGTAAATCGCTTACATTTCCAGCGTCAATACGATTTTGAGTTTTCAGTAAAATTTTACTAGAGGGGATTTATGAGTTAGGTACAAAGTAGCAAGAGGATAGTCCATTTGCTTCATTTCGCAAAAAAGTGAAGATTATCGCAAAAAAATGCTGGTAAATATGACTATTTTTTTGAATATTCATGATAATCTATAGGTGAAAAGGTTTCCAAAATGTGAGAAAGGGAGGAATATTAGCTGTTTTATTACTAAAAAATTTACTAAAAGGGAAGGTGTGTAAATGAACAAGACAATCAGCCGGATTTTTCTAATTATGGCACTGATACTTTCAAGCTTTCAAGTCCCAACCTACGGACAAGCAGCGGAAAAGACAAATGCATCGACGGAAAATAGTGTGACGTATGAGGGGGAGAGACGGATTAATTTTAACGGCAATTGGCGTTTTCAACGAGAAACCACTGGCAGTATCGCCGGAGCACAGAATCCCGGCTTTGATGATTCCTCCTGGCGGCAATTGAATCTGCCGCATGATTGGAGTATTGAATTAGATTTTAATAAAAATTCATTGGCGACGCACGAGGGCGGTTACTTGGACGGCGGTATCGGCTGGTACCGAAAAACATTCACCGTTCCGGAATCGATGAAGGGTAAGCGAATTTCCATTGATTTTGATGGGGTTTACATGAACAGCACCACCTATCTAAATGGGCAATTGTTAGGGACTTATCCGTTTGGCTATAATGCCTTTTCTTATGATATTACCGATAAACTCTATAGGGATGGCAGGGAGAATGTCCTTGTGGTTAAGGTCAATAACACCCAGCCGAGCAGCCGCTGGTATTCGGGGAGCGGGATTTACAGAAATGTGTATCTCACGGTGACAAATCCGGTTCATGTGGCGAGATACGGAACGTTTGTGACGACACCCAATTTGGAAACGGCATATGCAGCAGGCAAAGCTGATGTAAATATTAAGACGAAGGTCAGCAATGATTCGGGTGAAGCCGTGCAAGTTAAGGTGAAGTCGACAATTTATGACGATGCTGGGAAAGCCGTGGCGACGGTGGAGTCTGAGGAAAAAACAGCAGCAGCGGGTGCGGAGACTCAGTTTGAAAATAACACAATCATCGAGCAGCCGAAGCTTTGGGATATCGACAACCCGTACCGATATAAGCTTGTCACTGAAGTAATCGCCCGCGGTCAAAGCGTTGATACATATGAAACACGCTTTGGTGCCAGGTATTTTAACTTTGATGAAAACGAAGGCTTCTCGCTAAATGGGAAGTATATGAAACTCCATGGAGTTTCGATGCACCATGATTTGGGGGCGTTAGGTGCGGCAACAAATGCGCGCGCAGTGGAAAGGCAAATGCAAATCATGAAGGATATGGGGGTTAATGCGATCCGAGTTACCCATAATCCGGCGTCACCGGAACTGCTTGAGGCAGCCAATAAATTAGGGCTATTCATTGTGGAAGAGGCTTTTGACAGCTGGGCCCAGTCGAAGAAGACCTATGACTATGGCCGGTTTTTCACAACATGGGCGGAGCATGACATTAAAGAGATGGTTGACCGAGGCAAGAACGAGCCTGCGATTATCATGTGGTCGATCGGAAATGAGATCTATGATACAACAAATGCTGCCGGGGTGGAAACGGCGCGTAATTTAGTCCGCTGGGTCAAAGAAATTGACACAACAAGGCCGACGACGATTGGCGAGGATAAGACCCGGGGCGATAAGGTGAATGTCACACCGATTAATAGTTATATCAAGGAAATTTTTAATATAGTCGATATCGTCGGACTGAACTACAGCGAGAACAATTATGCGGGATACCATCAGCAGAATCCGAACTGGAAGCTGTATGGCTCAGAGACGTCTTCGGCGACCCGTTCGCGTGGTGTCTACACCCACCCGTATCAGTATAATCAGAGCACCAAGTATGCGGATTTGCAACAATCCTCTTATGATAATGATTATGTTGGCTGGGGAAGAACGGCGGAAGATGCCTGGAAATACGACCGCGACTTAAAGCATATCGCAGGGCAATTTATTTGGACGGGCTTTGATTATATTGGCGAGCCGACACCTTACTACAATGCCTATCCGGCCAAAAGCTCCTATTTCGGTGCAGTCGATACGGCTGGTTTTCCGAAAGATATTTTCTACTATTACCAGAGCCAATGGAAAAAGGAACCAATGGTGCACCTCTTGCCGCATTGGAACTGGACTGAAGGGGAAACGGTCCGTGTCTTAGCTTATACAAACGCTTATAAGGTGGAACTTTTTCTAAATGGCGAATCGTTAGGTGTGAGGAGCTATGAGAATAAAAAGACTTCATGGGGTGCTCCATATAAAGAAACGAAGGATGGAAAAACGTATCTTGAATGGGCAGTGCCATTCAAAGCCGGCACATTAGAAGCTGTGGCAAAGGACGAAAGCGGCAAAGAAATTGCCCGCGATCAAGTGGTGACCGCCGGAGAACCGGCTGCTGTAAAATTAACGGCTGATCACAAGGTGATCACGGCAGACGGGACCGATCTATCGTTTATCACGGCAGAAATCGTTGACAGTAAAGGAATTGTCGTCCCGAATGCCGATCATTTGATCAAGTTCAATGTATCAGGGCAAGGGGAATTGGCTGGCGTTGACAACGGAAACGCTTCAAGCGTAGAACGATATAAGGACAACAAGCGCAAGGCCTTTAGCGGCAAAGCGTTAGCGATTATCCAATCAAATAAGCTGGCCGGTGAAATCACTGTCAATGCGTCTGTTGCTGGACTTTCGGGCGATACCACGAGTCTATTTACCGTGGCGCCGGCAGATCGCGATAAAAAGACTGTCGTTGGAATGGATACAGTCCATGTGACGATTGATGTCGATCAAGCGCCAAAGCTTCCGACGGAGCTTAAGGTTTATTACAGTGATGCTACGGTTGATGCGAAAAAAGTGACATGGGATCTTGTCGATCCGAAACAATATAGCTCTGTCGGGATATTTACGGTTGAGGGCAAGGTGGAGGGAACTTCGCTTAAGGCCAAAGCTGTTGTGACTGTCAAAGGAATTGTCGCGGTGAAGCCGGTTTCAACGGCAACAAAGGTTGGCGTACGTCCGGTACTGCCCGAAAATGTGGCCCTTCTCTACAGTGATGAAACGACCAAGGATGTAAATGTGTCGTGGGAAGAGATTTCTGCGGACCAACTCGCGAAAGAAGGCCGTTTTGTCGTCGAGGGCAGTGTGGAAGGGACAGACCTGAAGGCAAAGGCCTTTGTCAGGGTAACAAACGAAAGTAAGCCGGTTAATATAATGCTTCCGGCACAGGGGTCAACTTATCCGCAGCTTGAAGCCACTTTTACCAATCCGGCTGACAATCTGCAGCATTTGAACGATGGGATTAAGAGTTATACCAATAGCCCGGTCAATCGCTGGACGAACTGGACGAGAACGCCGCGTGACGCCGGTGACTCGATTACGGTTAATTTTGGCAAGCAGCATGTAATCAATAACTTAGATTTGTTTGTTTTTACCGACAGTGGCACGGTCGTTCCGGACACGGCAGCTGTTCAGTATTGGGACGGAACGGCGTGGAAAGATGTTGAAAATCTAACACAACCATCGCCATATGTTGTCGAGAAAAATGAAATCCGATTTGATGCAGTGACGACAGACAAGTTGAAATTCCATCTGATCCCATCTGTAAAAGGAAAATACCTGGCCCTGACAGAGGCAGAAATTTTCGCAGACCAGATGGTGATGAGTTCGACGGCTTCGCTAAGCAGTATTATCGTCAATGGGAAACCGTTAGCAGGTTTTGATGCGGCTAAAAAGACGTATGATCTTGTCTTGCCGTATGGAAGCGATCTACCGAAAATTGAGGCAGAGGCTGCGGATAATGCTGCGGTTACAATTTTGCCGGCATTCACTTATCCGGGAACGGCTAAATTATTTGTGACCTCAGAAGATGGGAAAGTCACTTCAGAATACAGTATTCAAGTATCGATGGAAGAGCCGAAACTGGTAGCGGCGAAACTATCGGTGGATCAAACAAAGGTTGTCGAGGACGATATCATCGACCTCAAGGTAGAGGGCACGCTTGAAAGCGGGGAAGTGATTGATTTGACCGACAGTGAGCCGACTTACGAATTTGACAATCAGAATATTAAAATTGAAGGGAACAAGCTGTACGCGCTTGAGACGGGTGAGGTTAAGGTGAAAGCGGTGGTGAAATATAAAGATGTGACCGTTACGACGCCTGAAATGACGATTTCCATCGCCAAAAATCCAGCACCCAAATACATTGAGCGCTTTGATCCTGTCAAGGTTACCGTAGAAAAAGGAGAATCTCCTAAACTTCCTGCAACGGTTGTGGCCCATTATAACAGGGGGATTCCGCGGGATGTTAAGGTGAAGTGGGATCGAATCAATCCGTCTCTTTATCAAAAGCTTGGCGAGTTTACTGTTTCTGGCAGTGTGGAAGGGACAGACATCAAAGCGCAGGCAGCGGTTGTGGTGAAGGGTGCCGTTGCGATTGAGAATATAACGATGGCTGTATTGCCAAAGCAAACACCTGAACTTCCGGCAAAAGTTACGGTTTATTACAGTGATGGTACGGAAGAACTGGCAGCAGTGAAGTGGGAGGAAATCCCGGCAGATGAACTCGAAAGTGTCGGTGAATTTAAGGTTAAAGGCTCTGTGAAGGGTGTGAAGTTGAAAGCAACTGCTACGATTAGGGTCACCGATGAAGTCGGCGGCGAGCAGAATATCAGCCGGGCGAAAAACGGCTACGAATATCCGAAAGCAGAGGCTTCCTTCACGAATAATGGTCCGGGGTCGAGTGACAGAATTGAAGCCATCAATGATGATGTTATTTCGTACGATGCGGTGCCGCATAATCGCTGGACGAATTGGCAGCCAGTGCCACGTTCAAGTGACTGGGTTTCTATTACCTTTGGAGACTTTGAACCTACGGAATATGATGTCGATAACATGGAGATTCATTGGTTCGCCGATCATGGTACATCGTATCCGAGTGACATTAAAATCCAATATAAATCCGGTGATAGCTGGAAGGACGTCACTAACTTAAAAAGTGATCCAGCGACTCCAGTTGTGGGAAAGGCTAACGTATATACCTTTGATAAGGTGAAAACTTCCGCAATAAGAGTCGTGATGACGGCCCAAGCTGGCAAAAGCTTGGCCATCACCGAGATCAAGGTATTCTCGAAATGGCCTAAGGCAAGTACCGAGCCTAAAGTTACCGATATTAAAGTTGGCGGAAAAAGCGTTCTCGATGACTTTGAACAAAAAGGTGATAACTATGAATTCACTATTGATGTGGACGACACGAAAGAATTGCCGAAAATCAACGCCAAAGGCGAGGGCCATACAAGTATTACAATAGTGCCATCTGTGACCGTCCCATCCACAGCAAGAATCATCGCCAAATCAGAAGACGGCAAGAAAGTAAAAGTCTTTTACATTCATTTTAAATGAAGCTCATCAAACGATGGGGAGTTACTGAGCCAAGCATCCTGCTTGGTTCTTTTTCTGTTTGGGGGACGGGGTGGCGAGTAAATGGTAATTGCCGATGTAGCCCGGAGGGATTTTCCATTTCGCGAGTCACAAAACAATGGTTCAGAAATAGGTTCGCTAGTTAGTAATAGACAAAAAGGAGAAGATGACTTCATTTACATTTAGATATTAGTCATCATCTCCTTTTTCATTTTCATTTTTGAAGAATAAGGAACCGTCCACTTACTTCCCTTTTAAAAAAAATCAAACCGTTTAGTAAAATGCTTCGTTTACTTCAGTGAGAAGCAAAAATACTTTTAAGGAGAGTTATGAGATGAAAATGAGAAGTGTTTTGGTGGCAGTTCTAGTGTTTCTTTTAATACTTCCAGCTGCGATTTTTGCTGCTGGTAATGAAGGCAGTCCGAAAGGGGATGAAAGCGGTTTTGACAGCCACATTACGAATAACGCCCTCGCGGTAAGCCCGGATGAAAAGACTGGAGTTGTCTCAGATAGCCGTGAGAACTCAATCCTCGTCTTTGACATTAAAAAAGGCACTTTGCAGAAAAAGATTGACGGCTTTGTCACTCCAAGGAATATTGTGTTCATAGACGGTGGATCACAGTTTGTCGTCTCGGACAGTACGCTTGGCACCTTACGATTTTACAATACAAAAACACTGAAACTAGCAGATGAGGTTGTTGTTGGCCCTGGAGCATTTGGAACTGCAGTTAGTCCTGATGGAGGTACGATGTATGTAAACAACCAGGCCCACAGTTCAGTAACGGTCGTAGATCTTGGAAGCCATAAGCCTACTGCCGTGATTACTGGTTTTGCCCAGCCCCGACAAGGGATTGTCGTATCTCACGACGGGAAATATGTATTCGTTACGAATTTTAAAGGCGACAAGGTATCAGTGGTCGATGCTGCTGCGAAGAGTATCGTTCGTGAAATCACTGGATTTTCAATGATTCGTGGGATATCTGTGAGTGCAGATGGAAGTACGTTGTATGCGGCAAACAGCGGTCGTGACAGTATTTCTGTGGTTGATATCCCTCGTGGTGAGATTGTCAGTGAGATAAAGGTTGGCCGGGAACCGTACGGGGCCGCCCTGTCACCTGATGGCAAACTGCTTTTCGCAAGCAACAAAGCGGACAATACAATCAATATGATTAACGTTTCAGATAACCAAATCACCGGGACTATTAAAGGATTTCTAGAGCCGCGGCAAGCAATTGTCTTCAGTCAAGATTCAGCACGGGCTTATGTTCTTAATCGTGATCTTTCCATTTCCCTTGTCGATGTGAATAGCGGTACAATCGTCGATAAGATAAGCGCCGACCGTTCATACAAGGTTCAGGAGTTAGAATCCGCCGAAGTCGGAAAATATTTGGCGGACAAGGAAGGAATGACCCTTTATTATTTTACCAAGGATACACAAGGAGTCAGCAATTGTTCCGGAAAATGCCTTGAAATATGGCCGCCTTTTTATGCAGAAAATATAAAAGCTACGGGGGGATTTCATAAAAAAGATTTTGGAACAATTACAAGGGGGGATGGACAGAAGCAAACAACGTATAAAGGGTACCCTCTTTATTATTTTGTGAAGGATCAGCAGGCAGGAGATCTAAATGGACAAGGTGTAAATAATATCTGGTATGTTGTGGGCAAGGATTTTTAAATAAGGGAGCTCAATTGTTATCACCCCTGACATTGGGGGTAGATCCATCTGGAGAAAATTTCTATAAACAAAGGTGTTCAGTATCTGAAACTGAACACCTTTGTTTATTGCTTTTGCCTTTCACCCTAAATGATTTGTTTGGAATCAGCAGAAATATTTCCTCCTTAGATGGTTCCCATTACCTTTTGACCTTGGGGTTGTGTATTGTTTGGATTCGGTTCTAGGGTGATCCCAATGCCGTCAAACGAGTAGTTCTTTGGCAGACGATAGGTGATTAGGCCGTTGCCGTTCAGGTCAGGCTTTAGCGTACCAGCATTTTCACGATTTCCATTCTTCAGCAGCCACACTTGGTATACCTCATCGTCCTTCGTACTTGGCATATTATTTAATTCAATGACAAGGACAGTGCCGCTGCCTTCTTGAAGAAGATAAGCATTGCCTTTAGCTAATTCGGCTGTATCCTGCCCCTTTAAATCAAATGTCCTGACAATTTGCGCATGTGTGGCAGCATGATTTTCTAATACTGTGATCGAGTCCCTTAACTGCAGGTTATTCCATAACAGTCCAAATAGCCCGAGGACTAAAACAGCCATGATGCCCGCAGACAATGGGGAGAATTGTTTAGAGAAGAATCCCTTCCATTTTTCGAGATAATGAGGTTTTGCCGATTCGGCTGCCTGTACCTCCGATGGTTCTTTATTTTCTTGAAATATAAAATCCATGACTTCAGCTTTTAATGATGTAGGGACGTCCACCTCTTCGAAATCAAAAGAAAGCATCTGCCACGACTCCTTTAAGGTAGTTACTTCATTCTGACAATGATTACACGTTTTAAGATGGTGTTCGAATTGTGCTCTTTCATGTTCGGAAAGTTCATCGATAACATAGGACGACAGGTTTTCGCATTTATTTTCCATGCTGAAACCCTCCTGTTTCTTCTCTAAAATAAATTCGCAGTTTTTTCAAGGTTTGATGCAGCCGGCTTTTCATCGTACCGAGTGGTGTTTGTTCCAGTTCGGCAATCTCACGTAAGGAATAGCCTTCCCAATATAATAAATGGATGAGGCGCAGCTGCGGCTCTGAAAGATGTGGTTTGGCTGCCTGGATTTGTTGTTTTAGTAGATTTCTTGAAACCTGTTGCGGTACATCTTCTGTTTCCTGATCCTGCATTTGTCCCCATTCGCTTGATTCAAGCTGCACCAACCCTGGCTGTTTTTGTTCCTTTCGAAACAGGTCAATAGCAATATTACGGTTAATCGTAAGAATCCAATTTACAAATTTCCCTTGTTTCGAGCTGTAGGTTCGTTTCGTCGTCCAAAGCCTGAGAAATACCTGTTGAACTATTTCTTTTGCTTTTTCCCGGTCCCCTTTAACCATTTTAAACGAAAAGCTGTAGACAAGGTTAACATAGCGATCATACAGCTCTTCCAGTGCTGGCCGGTGATTTTTGACAATTAACGCCATCAGTTCCTCGTCCGTTTTCGTTTTCACTGCTAAGTTCTCTCCCTTAATTTTACTAGTTTTCTAAATTATAAATGATGGTATGAGAAAAAGAACTGCCAAAAGGGGCAGTTCTTCATGAGCATTATGGTTCAAAAAGTGGTTTCATTGTTTACGATAAACCAAATCTCTTTTACTCCTTGTCCGTTTACATCACCGGAAACTTGATCTTTGACAAAGTAATAAAGCGGGTAGCCTTTATAAGTTGTTTGTTTTTCACCTGTATCCGCCCTGGTGATCGAACCGAAGTCTTCCTTGTTAAATCCTTCAGGAACGTCAAAGTTTTCTTCATAAAAGGATGGCCAGTTTTGCAGGCACTCCCCGCTGCAGTTGGAGGTATTCGGTTTATCATTTTTGAAATAATACAGTGCCTTCCCGTCAGCATCGGCAAGGTATTTGCCAGCTTTTTCATTCTCTAGCAGCTTTAAAGCCGATTTTGGTTCGCTTGTCGCTTCCTCTGCTTCTTTAGAGGCATTTTCCGTTTGCTCACTGGTTTGCTGCTTCTCCGCATTTTCCTTTGAATTGCATCCAGATAGAAGTACGCCTGTTAAAAGTAAGACAAATAACCAACTCCATTTTTTCAAAAAAACTCCTCCTTCAATTGTTCTTCTCAATTAAGGTAACGAAGGAAGGGGGAGAACGGTTCGATAAGAAATGAAAATACTTTGGAGAAAAGCTACGGACATTTTTCTAACTGTCAGCGCAAATTTCGCTTTATGGAATCCCCATTAATATACTTTGATTAATTGACTAATCAGATAAGTAAATTCCTTCACCGCTTCATCGGGTGTAAATTTAGAACGATTATTAAACAGGGTAATTAACATGCCTTTCCACATTAAAATCGTGGTTCGTAACAAATAATCAATGTTTTCTTCAGAAATATAGCCTTCCTCTGCCAGGCCTTGGACAATTTTGTAGTTACGTTTGTACAAATCATGCTCTAACACAATGATTTTAATTTCTTCCGGTAGTTTGACTAAATCATTATGGTAGAGGTCATAATATCGATCAATTAAAAGGTTCGGATCTGTTCCTAAATCTGAGATAAAGATGGCATGAAAGATTTGTGGATTTTCAAAAGAGTGTTTACAAAAGCATTCCCACGTATTGATATAGCGATCCACAGCATTTTTTGCCGCAAGCATGACGCCGGATAAATCTTCATTATATTCATTGAGAAAGCGCATGGAGGCAAAGAAGATCAAGTGTGACAGTTCATCGAAATAATTGTAGATGGTTGAACTTGTGTAGCCTGCAATATCACCAATTTTCCTAGCGGTAACCTTTTCTATTCCTTCATTTTCAATAATGCTCGCAGTTGCATCTATAAAAAAATTATACATTCTGATCGTTTGCATTTCTTTTCTGCTACTCACACGTACCCACTCCGTTCCGGCTTAACCTATTTTCTCTTGTAAGTATAACAAGAACAGGAGTCTATTTGTAAATAAACTCCCACTCTGTTGATAGATTTCTACGGTTGATTCAGTAATGGGGGCGCTTGATTACTTCTTAAAGTCCTTCATCATAGGCTACCGCATCTATTTCTATTAATATATCTTTTTGGAAGGCGCCTATTTGGACGGTCGTTCGAACGGGTTTAGCCTGATGATTGATTAAAGTTACATAGACTTCATTGAATTCATCTAATTGATTAATGTCACGCACAAAAGCAGATAGTTTTATAATCGAATGTAAACTGCCACCAGCCGATTTCAGCGCTTTTTCAAGGTTATCAAATGCTAAACGTACTTGTTCTTTAAACGTATTGCCGAGACGGCCATCATGATCCGTTCCTAATTGCCCGCAGGTCCAGATCAGGCTATTATATTTAACAGCTTGGCTATAAGGAAAAGGGGCATCTCCGTCAAGCGGAAAATAGACTGGTTTGTTCACTTTTGTATCTGTGCTCATACAATTCTCCTTTTATCTGCATTTTCGGTTGCTTGATTACTAAGTTCTTTTAAGATCCGATTTGCGGCAATTTCACCGGTTTCAATTGCTGTATCTGTATAGAAAGTTCCTAAAAAATCACCCGCTAAATGGACCCTTCCCGATGGACGAGTAAGATGCTGCTGCACTTTTCCTCTTCCAGGGAAGCAATAAGCCAAGCCCAATGGCCATTTTTGTATATGTGCTTCTACGACATGTTTACTAAAGTTAGGGAAGATTTCATCTAAATCTCGTAAATATATATTTTTGATCTCTTCCTCGGATTTATTAATTAATTTTTTCGCCAATGTGGCTGGCGAAAAGGTCATGAAACTGCTGCCTTGTTTTCGCTGTGTCTCTTTGCTCCTCACGATATTGGACATATTAAAGGCGACATTAAATGACCGTTTTGGAGTGGCAATCGCGTATGCATCATCCCATACTTGTTTTCCTGTCTCATTTGTAAGGAATGCAGCGCTTACATATGGTCCATAGACGATTTTGCCCAAAGCTTCTTTCATTTCGTCATCAATATCCACAGCAATCTTCTTTGTGATTGGGGCAGGGGATGTAATCACCACATATCTTGCCTCTTCCTCGAAGGTCTTTCCGTCTTTTGAATAAATGACAACAACAGAATCCTTCTTATGGTAGACTTTTTCGACCTTTGCCCCAAGGGATACGCGCCCGTCGAGGAGTTCCGTGATTTTTTCCGCTAGCACAGAAGGACCGCCGATTATATTCCGGGATAATCCTTCAGAATCACTTTTACTCCAGACAAGATTAAAATACCCTACACCCGCTCCTGCTGAAACGTCTTCCGGATCACCTGCAGAACGGCTAACAGTTGGTCTAAAAAGGGCGTCAGCGTCATCGGGTAACTTTCCGACAAAATCAGTGAAGCTTTGATCATTCATGAAATCATAGACACGCTGCTGCAATGTCCAATAATCTTCATTTGGTTTTCGAGTTACCATCTCGCCATATTTACCAACAGCACCCATGACCTTCATACCAGCCTTCATTAATGCGAAGCGAGATTTCCAGGACATCGGAACACGGAATGGATAGGTTTCCACGCGTCCTTTTAATAGCAGCTTTCCATTCATCGCTAAACCTGTTAATGTTCCTGGTACAGGCTCTGCCGCTACCTCCACATCCTTTAGTAATCTGCCAGTTGCGGAGCTTGGTCCTGCATATACATGGCCGCCCCAATTTAGCCAATAAGGCCCGCGTTTTTCCGAACGAATTCGGCCGCCAACACGATCGTTGGATTCTAATACAAGGATATTTTGTTCACGCAAGCGCCAGGCAGCAGACAATCCGGCAATGCCGGCACCAATAATGATTGCATCTTTCATGGATAAAACCTCCAAATAGGGAATTATGTTCACCTTATGAACGTGTTCGTGAATAAAAGATAACACACAAAAAACAAGATAGCAATAAGGTTGCTAAATTTTCGCAAAATTTTAAATTATTGTGTTTACAAAGAAAGCGTTTTCTACTATCATAGGAATATGTTAATTATATGAACGTGTTCATAAAAAGGAGGAATGATTATGGGGAAAATGTCAAAGGTAGATCGATTTCAGTGGCGCGTTACAGCGATAGCTTCAGGTGGTTACATCTTAGATGGCTATATATTAGGGATCATCGGACCTGTATTAGGCTTGATGAATAAAGAATTTACCTTAACTGCGGTAGATAATGGTTTGCTGGCAAGTTCCATTTTGGTCGGAATTCTATTGGGGGCAATGGTATTCGGATATGTGACCGATTTGGTGGGCCGTCACAAGTTGATGGTGATAGACTTAATTGCTTTTATTACCATTTCTGTGCTTCAATTTTTTGTTAGTAGTCCGGAACAATTAATTATTCTTCGCTTTTTAATGGGGATTGCGATTGGAGCAGATTATGCGATTGCCTCCCCATTGGTAGCTGAGTTTGCTAGTAAAAAGAACCGCGGTCCGATGTTAGCTTCTGTTTTAACCTCATTTTATATTGGTTATTTAGGTGCTGTTGTTGTCAGTATGTTTATGGTAAACCTCGGCGCTGACTCATGGAGATATATGTTGATTTCAAGTGCTGTCCCAGCGCTGCTGATTTTTATTATGAGACTTGGTATGCCAGAATCGCCTAGATGGCTCATTAGTAAAGGGCGAATAGAAGAAGCAAAGAAAATTATGGCGGATTATTTAGATGAACATTTAGATGTTTCGAAAATCAATCTGGAAGTACCGAAAACAAAATACAGCACTATTTTTAATAAAAATTACCGAAAGAGAACGGCGTTTGCTGCGATTTTTTGGGCATGTCAAGTGGCCCCATATTTTGCGATTTTTAGCTTTGCCCCAACCGTTCTTGAAGGGTTAAAAATTAAAGATCCTCTCATAGGAGAATTAGTATTAAACTTCCTTGTATTAGGAGGAGCGATTCTAGGCTGTTTGATTATAAATAAAGTAACGAGACGGAAATTGGTGATTATCCCATTTGTAATTGCGATTGTTCCCTTTTTAATGCTGGGGTTTTTCCCGGATATGAATAGTACGCTAGTCATCATATGGTTTAGTGTTTATGCAATCGCCTACTCGATTTCGAGTATCTTGCAATCAGTATACCCTCCAGAAATGTTTCCAACTGAGATTCGGGCCACCGCAATGGGCTTTGCAAGTGGCGGCAGCCGTGTCGGTGCTGCAATTGGAACGTTCTTGTTGCCGATTGGAATTGCTAATATTGGGATGGGGCCAACGATGTTATTTGGTGCCGGAGTTTGTTTAATAGGTGCAATCGTTTCTTTCCTTTGGGCGCCTGAAACCGGCCATCTGACCATCGATGAGGCAAGTTTATCGGATATTAAGATTGATGAATTAAAAGCAAGCAACGATTTTTCAGCCCCTGTTGCACGACGTAGAGTCTAAGGGGATTGGAGCCGGGCATGACCACCATGCCTGGCTTTTATTAATTTTAGGGGAATAGAGGAGTTAGTGCGGCGAGTGATAGGAGGAGCATGATAGGGAAATGGTAGTGTTTGTTAAATATCTAGTCTGTCCAAACGTGATGAAACCCGCGTGGGTAACCATTTATTCCAAGCGGGCTTCAAATTCTTATGTTCGCTCCTTCATCCTTTCTGGAAGGGTCTGGATCGATTGCACCACTAAATCCAGTTTCGATTCAATACGGTAAAGCAAATAAAGAGTGACAACGATCGGGAATCCTACCTGACTGATGATGGGAATGAGCTGATCCACTTTGTTCACCTCCTTCCATGTTTTTTTGAAGAGGGGTTACGGTAAATAATGCCAGTTTGTTAAGGTCGCTCACCACTTTTCATCTTTATATAGCTAAAAGGAGGTAAAGTAAGACAGGATTGATGAAAAATAATTCGTTGCACTATTTCGAATTCCGTGATAACCTTGTTGCGGTATTATTTTGATTGGGGTGAGGGGAATTGAACAGCAAGGCTTTTATCATGGCATCCATCACGGTTATTATTTGGGGATCAACCTTTGCCGCAATCCGGGTAGGCTTACAAGGAGGCTATTCCGCGGGCCACTTAATTCTCAGCCGTTATTTGATTGCATCGGCTATTTTTGCTGTGTATGCGTTATGGCCGGGGGTGAAATTTCGACTGCCGAAAAAAGAGGACCTGCTGCGCATATCCATTCTTGGCTGGGTCGGCATCAGCATCTATCATATTGGGGTAACGTTCGGTGAACAAACCGTGTCGGCGGCGACTGCCGGGATGCTTGTATCATCTGCACCTATTTTTACCGCCCTTATTTCCGTATTTATTTTAAAAGAACGAATGGGTTTGTTTGGCTGGATCGGATTAGCGTTAGGGTTTATCGGTATTGCCATTATTACAGTCGGATCAGCAGGCCCGTCCTTACAATTATCGAAAGGTGCATTTTTAGTGCTCATGTCCGCTGTGGCCACATCGGTTTTGTTTGCTTATCAAAAACCGCTTTTGAGCCGCTATTCATCGATTGAATTAACAGCCTATTTCACGTGGGTCGGAATGCTGCCATTTTTTATTTTTTCACCGGGGCTCATTTCAGATATCCAACATGCGACCATGGAGGCTAATTTATCTGCCCTGTATATTGGTATTTTTCCAACGGCCATCGGCTATGTAACATGGGCGCTGGCACTCTCTTCCGGAAAGGCAAGCTCCGTTACGAGCATGTTATATATCGAACCAGTATTTGCTATCTTGGCAGCCGGAATCTGGCTAAATGAATGGCCAACACTGCTTTCAATTAATGGCGGAGCGATTGCGATTGCCGGAGTCATTGTTGTCAATTTGCTAGGGTCGAAGCAGCTGATCCCGCGGAAGAAAGAGCATAAGGTGGAAATAACCTAATCGCGAGGATGCTGGTGAAAAAGTGTAACTTACTAGAATTAACAAATAGAACCAAGGAGCTTCCTTTGGTTCTATTTGGTTTTTCTGAAAATGGTTGATGTCGTCAATTGTGCTTAGCGATTACCAGAATTATTTAACCGATAAATTTCATGAAGAAGGCTGTCTCCAATTATTAGAGACAGCCTCCTTTTTTAGCATGGTAATAATAGAAAGGTAGGATAGATAATTTTAGTTATGATCTTCCTATTCTATGGTTGTCGAGTGAGTAATGTGGGATTTTTTGTAAAATAGTAGGGCTTTAGAATTGTTTATACCTCAAAATATCGTTTTCCTAGAATGGCATGATATTTTGCATTTTTCGTCTTTTTTTCTTTAATAATGAGAAGGTTCTCCTTCGCATCTTCCGGTCAATAAATGGGTAAGCCATTAATGGTAATCCTGGAATGAATGATAGGGTGACAAGTGCCAGCCAATAACTTTTCCCAGCAAGGAAAAAGATAACGGAAGCAGGCAAGAGTGGATAAAATAATCCTACTCGAATAGATGTTTTATACTTTCCAGGTTTTTCGGCATTCACTTTAAACGATGAATTGATTTTCTGCCCGTTTGATAGAAATTCATTAGTATGGCTGAGGGTAACTTGAGCATCGTTTGTTGATATGGCACATACTAAAGGGAAAATTCCCCCGTTGGCAATCTCTGATAATGGTTTTGTAACCTCATCGCCAACCTTCAGCACTCCAACATTGGAGCCCATTAAAACGCCTTGGCTTTGTTTTGAAACTTCGTATACTAGGTTTACTTTTTGACTAGAAGCAAGCATGGTTCCCCCAACGATGATCGATAAGGTTAGTCCTCCTAAGAAATAGATAAGCTCTAATTCCAGGCTCTTTTTTTTATTTCTGCGTTTTTTTCCTGGCTTTAATTCGCCAATTGCTATGAATATAGCGAGAATAACTGCGATAACTGGAAGTGTATATGGATTGTTGTGATATTTTTCCATCCACAGTGACAAGTATCCAATCTTGGGAATGACGATTGGTTTCTCTCCTACCGTCCATGCCCTGCCGGTAATCCAAGCTCGTTTTATGGGACCAGTGTCACTTGACTCCTGATCTGAAAACTCATTTGCATCTCCCTTGGTAATAAAGCCATTTTTATCATTTCCGCTTATAACCCGATGGGCAATCCAGCCTTTTGAAGCCAAGTCCCCTGCCTCTGTTTTAAAAAAAACGATATCCTTCTGATGGACTGTTACATTCTTATTCAAATTTTCTAGGATGACCATGTCTCCACGTTCCCAAACAGGAACCATACTGTTTGACCGGATAACAGTCAGTAAGAAGGGCTTTTTCGTAATAGCTGTTCCAACTGCAGCACAGATTGTACTCAGAATGATCGCAGCTAGGATTACATTTACGATCTTAATAAATAACTTCATAGAATGATTCCCCCCTAACCTTATTCTATTGATTATTGAAGGAAGAATAAGCCCTCTTAGGTAGAATTCATCTGGTACCAAAGTATACCTTCCCTATACGAAAGGAGGATAGGGGGAGTAGACAAAGGATTTTTAAAATGAACACTTAAGAGTGACGATTCCATTGCCAAAGCCTCCTATACTTGAATTATCACCAAATCGGCAATATGCCGAAAAAATAAGAGGAGGAGATTTTTGATGAAAATGAAAAAAGGGTTGTTAATGGTAGTATTCCTGCTGGCGATTTCCAGCGTGATGGCTGCAATGTCTTACAACAAGGCGACTGTTACAAATGCTTCTCAATTGAAAGTGGTTAATACGGATCAGGCATTGGTCACGCTTCAAGCCGATGCACCATGGAGCTGGGAAAATAATATTGGTGCGAAGGATAATACTGTGGTAATGAAGAATGGCGAACTGTTCTTCCAATTTGGTAAAGGAATCAATGGAGGAACGGGTGCAGCTGAATTCCACGGGCTCCAGCCTAATAGTGAATACCAATGGGATCATTTATTCACGATTCGCAACAAATCTGCTGAAACAGTTAAACTTACTGTTCGCGCAACAGGTGCGTATGCAAAATATATGACTTTTGGAACTGCCCATAACCCAAGATCCGGTAATGCGCCAACTTGGGGTGATAAAGGACAACCATATGTATTTGATAATGTAACAAAAGAAACAAGCTCCGGAATGCAAAATATCCGAAGTGTGGCAGTGAAAATCAGTCTTCCAAGCGGAGTTGCCATTTCACCTGACGCATTATTAGGCTCAATTGTTGTTGAATCTGAAGCAAAATAAAGTTAGCGAACGAAAAAGGAAGAATGGTGATATCTCTCTATTCTTCCTTTTTTTTCATTTTTTTAGAATTGCCCTATAAAAGTAGTGAAAACGACAATAATCTCATTGAATATACATAATTAGAACAAAAAGGGCTTCATCGTTTGACAATATATTCCTGAATACCTAGATATAATAGACTATGAAATATACTCGTAATCATGGAAACTGTGAAATACGTCCTGTATCTGGGCACCTGGGACGTATTGAGTTAGTGGTGCAACCGGCCAGATTAAATTGGATGAACCCGTCCAGTTTAATCTGGCTTTTATTATGTTTCTGGAGGGATTATCGTGAAAATAGTCGTTTCATTCGTTGCGATTTTTATCGCTCTCTCATTCCTTTTATCCCATACCAACAGTTATTCTACGGCGCAAATTCAGAATAAGGCAACGTTAGCGATTGATTCAGAGGAACGGGCTCTAATAGCTATTTCTTATGGACAAGAAGGGCAGATATCCATCACCAATCATACGGGGAAAAGAGTCGAAATCGATGGGATTGAATTAATGGGGAATCCACCTATTACCATAATAAATTTCGAAAAAACCAATTCTATCATTATTAATCCGGGTGAAAAAAAGAACCTGAATAGTATGAATGATTTTTCGGAAATAGCAGGGGAGATGATCCAAATTAACGTTCATTGGAATGGTGGAAGCGCGAAAATAAAGTCAACAATCCCGACTCAGAATGAATAAGAAAAGGTGTGAGGAAAATTGAAAAAAAATTTGTACAAGAGAAGGCGTAAGACACTTGTTATTACTCTGCTGCCATTTTTTATTCTATCAAGTGCCTTGTCTGTGTATTCTTTATTACAGCCAACAACCATCACCAATCAGCTAAATGGGAACAAGCTGCAAATGTTGACCAACTACGATTTTAAGGCGGAGATTAGACCCAATATTCTATACCCCGATGGAGGGACAATAGATGTTGGTCCTACCATCTTTAAGAAAATAACCACAGCTATCCCTGTTCGTTTGAAATCGACGATCACTGCCGAAAATTCAGTTGTCGCTGAGGGAACCCATGAAGTTCAATTAGTGATCAAAGCAGGCAGTCTTTGGGAGCGATCATTCCCATTGGAACAAAAACAAGATTTTAAACAAGAGGGAACAAAAATAGCATTGATTGACAACGATTATAAAATTGACCTGCAAAGTGTGCAATCATTTATTACACAGGTTGAAGATGAGACGGGAATTCACTCTGACCAGTATGTATTAGAAGTGATACCGGCTATTAATGGAAAGATTCTTTATAATGGAGTAGAACGAACGATTCAAATACAAGATGCGCTTGCCTTCCAATACTCCTTTGATGAAATAAGTTTATCAGGTGAAAAAACCTTTACAACCAGTGCTCCTTTTCTCACTGAGGCACAGACGATTACAAACCCGTTGAAAATTGCAGGATTTGAGCTGCCGCTTCAATCTGTTCGAATTAGCAGCAGTCTTCTCTCCATCCTTTTACTAATCTTTTTGGCTGTAACTTCTAAAGGCTGGCTGCTTCGACGCCAATCGAAACACTCTGCATCACAAACAGATAGAATTAACAAAAAGTATAGAAATAGAGTAATCCCAGTATCTCAGAAAATAAACATCTCCCAGAAGTCCATCTTTATTCTTGACTCCTTTCAATCCGTCATAAAGATTTCTGACGAAAAAGAACTTCCTATCTTTTTCTACAAGGATCATCAGAATAAAAGCGGGACCTATTTTATAGTTGATGGGGATTATTTGTACAGCTATGAAACCAGTAACACCGATCTCGTATCCGTGGCGAAAAGTGAAATGGAAAGTGAGCAAATCTATGCAAGACGGTAATCATTTTTTTCATTTCATTAGCAAGAGGCCATCGAACAACGTAAGTCTATTGTTTTTATATCGTTATATTTCACTTTTGGTAACTTCTGTATTTTATTTAGTTGGGCCGCAATCACCTTTCATTTTTAAAGTTGTGGTGGTCGTATCATTAACTGTCGCCGCCTGGATTATCACTGATTTACAAAGAAAGTATCTAGGAAACCATGCTATTCTTCAATCAACAGTAATAGTTGAAACGATTGGAATGACATTGCTGCTGATTCCTACCGGAGGGGTTTCAAGTCCATTTATATGGTATGCTCTGAATCCGGTTCTTGTGGCAGCCAGCTTTTTAACACCATTATTTTGTTGGGGATCATTAACTTTTTATCTTGGCAGTGCAACATTCATTGCGTATTATCTATTTCATTTTGACAACTTGGCAGGAATTTTGGAAGGAAAATCCGACTTTTACCTGGTGTGTTTTCTCACAATCCTGCTTGCAAGGCTATTTTCAGGATTAACGAAGGAATTAGATTCAAAAGCTTTCTTATTACAAAAACAACAGGATGAACTGTTACAGGTAAATACTATCCTCACTGATACCAATGAAAAATATCAGCAAACATTAGAACAGATCATGTCACTGTATCATTTAATGGAGACTTTTGCTTCAAAGAAGAACTCTAATAAGGCCGCTGAAGAAATCATTGCATCCATCATGAAATGCCTCCAAGGTGAGGCTGCATTTTTCTGGTTAACCAATACACTCCTTAAGACGGGCTATATGGAAAACACAACGAATAATGTTGGGCTCGAAACGGATCTTAAGGGAGAATGGAACCATATCCGTGGGAAAAGAGAGCCATTTATCGGCAGGATTAAAGATGATTTGTATTGGATGAAGATTATTAGAACCTCCAACAATGTCGGGGTACTAGGGGTGAGGGTCAATAACACAAATAATGATGAACAGACATTCTTGTTATATCGTCCTTTTGATTTCTTAGCAGAGCTCAGTGAAATTATGCTTGAAAGAATCTATATGGATCAGATGATGGAACAAATGCTTGTGATTGAGGAACAAAATCGAATTGCCAATGAGATTCATGATAGTGTAGCACAAAGGTTATTTGGAATTGTATGTTCACTGCATAGTTTAAAGGTAAAAGGGAGTAATATGTCCACTGAAGAATTGAATTCGGAATATCAATTCCTTTCAGAGTCGGCAGCTAATTCAATGAAGGAACTTCGTTCAGCTATTTATCGCTTAAGCTCTGTAAAAAGGGGAGATAAGCCATTTTTGATTCGTCTGAAAAAGTATTTGGAGGAATTCGCTAAGCTGAACAATGTGAAAGTGGATTATCAACTAACCGGTGATGAGGCCAACATTTCCGACAAAGTAAAGCAGGCACTTTATCGAATTATTTGTGAGGCCTGTGGAAATGCCGTTCGCCATGGGGGAGCTAATGCTATTGAATTAAGATTATCTCTTTTGGAAGAAAAGACGAGTTTAGCCATACAAGATGACGGAATTGGCATCCATACATATCATAATGATGACAAAAGAGAAAAAGGGATTGGCCTTTTGAATATGAAAAATATTGTTAGCTCTTTTGATGGGAATTTTACCATTGAAGGGATTCAGGGCAAAGGGACAGAAGTGAAAATTGACATTCCAGTAGTAAAAATGCTAAGGAAGCAAGAGGTGGCGGGGTAATGAACGTGGTTATTGTTGATGATCATCCGCTTGTTCGCAGAGGATTAACGTCCATCCTTTCGTTGGACGGATCTATGAGGGTACTTGGTGAGGCAACAAATTCAAAAGAAGCAATGGAACTTCTTCAAGCCACTAAACCCGATTTGGCATTAGTCGATCTTCGTTTAGCAGATGAATCTGGTTTGGAGCTTATATCGGAAGCCATTCGACAGGGGTCTACATGTAAATTTGTTGTGCTGACTTCTTCTACAGAGGAGGAAGACTTTAAGCGTGCAAAGGAAACTGGGGTGGACGGTTATGTATTAAAAGAAGCCTTACCGGAAGAGCTAATCCATGCATTAAAAATTATTAGCAAAGGGCGCAAATATTATGATCCAGGTGTATTTGACATGCTGATGAAAACTAATGAGCATCGGGAAAAGGTAAGCGATTTCGACGTGTTAACTCCAAAAGAAAGAGAAGTACTCATTGAACTTGGCAGGGGGCTATCAAATAAAGAAATTTCGCAAACTTTATTTGTTACAGAATTCACTGTAAAAAAACATGTAAGTCAAATATTAGCAAAGCTTGAGCTTGCAGACAGAACACAGGCTGCGTTGTATGCAAACGTAAAAGGGCTGGTCAAGTATGTCATACATTAACCAGTTGAACGGTTCCTAATAGAATTAAAACGATAGAACCAAGGGGCTTCCTTTGGTTCTATTTGGTTTACCTGAAAATGGACAACCCTAGCTTCATCAGTGACGCGGTGCGAATAACATCACTGTCACACCGACTAAACAGATCCCTGCACCGACCCAATCATATAAATCTGGAGTTTTTTTATCTATTCCCCAGCCCCATAAAACAGATAGAAAGATAAATACCCCTCCATAGGCGGCATAAACTCTGCCGAATGATGGAAACGCTTGGAAGGTAGCAATAACACCGTATAATGCTAATGTTAGTCCTCCAAAGAGACCCCAATAAGATGGCTTTCCTTCTCTTAACCATAACCAAATGAGATAGCCGCCGCCAATTTCGGCTATTCCTGCAAGTATAAACAAAACAATTGCTTTAAAAATAGAAAACACTCCTTAAATCTTTTTTCTGTATCGATATTATACCGTATCGTTGTTAAACAATCCGGCCATATTAACTTTACCGTGTCCGAAAAGTAGAGTCGTTTTTCTTATGCTTGACTATTTCAAAAATACCGACTATAATTTAGTAAATTTTCAAACTAAAAGCGTTGAAGAGGGAAAGTACGATTCAGTTATTTTTTAAAGAGAGCTTCGGTTGCTGAAAAGAAGCAAAAATACGAATCCGAACAATGGCCTCAGAGCTGCGTGCTGAAACAATCCGTTCCGATTGGAGTAGGTTCCGACGAGATTTGGTACTCGTTATCCATACCACAGTATATAGAGCAGCATTCATGCTCGCGTACTTGCAGAGGCTGTTTTGTGTGAGCAAACAGTAAATTAAGGTGGTACCACGTGGATCTAAACCACGTCCTTATCTATTTTTTCTAATAATAGATAGGGGCGTGGTTTTTTTATTTTTTTCAAATGGAACCCAAGCAAACATTTAAAAGACTGGAGGAAAATATAATGAATAACAATCTCGTGTTGCAAACTGATTTTGGTACAAGTGATGGTGCTGTTAGTGCGATGTACGGTGTGGCGATTTCCGTTAATCCGGCGATCCGGATTTTCGATTTAACTCATGACATTCCCCAGTATCATATTTGGGAAGGGTCCTACCGCTTATATCAGACGGTTTCTTACTGGCCGGAAGGAACGGTGTTTGTTTCCGTTGTCGATCCGGGTGTTGGTTCGGAGCGTAGAAGTATTGCCGTGAAAACGGATTTAGGTCAATATATTATTACTCCGGATAATGGGACGCTGACCCATATTAAAAACTGCATTGGCATTCAAGAGGCGAGAATCATTGATGAGACGGTCAACCGCCTGCCGCATTCCGGGGAATCCTATACATTCCATGGCCGTGATGTCTATGCCTATACTGGGGCAAGGCTCGCATCCAACCACATTACGTTTGAACAAGTGGGTCCGGAGGTGCCGGTGGATTCACTTATCGAGCTGCCAAAGGCGGAGCCGAGTATTACCAACCAAATACTCACAGGCCATATCGACATCCTTGATATTCGCTTCGGGAATCTATGGACAAATATTGACCGCGTGTTGTTTAAAGATTTCTCGGCAGAATATGGCGATTCCTTTGAAGTGACGATTGAAAATGATACCCGCCAGGTTTATAAAAATATTATGACCTATGGCCGGACCTTTGCTGATATTCATTTAGGCGAGCCGCTGTTATATGTGAATTCGCTCGATAAAATTGGCGTGGCGATTAATCAAGGTTCTTTTGCTAAGGCGTACCATATTGAAACAGGGGCTTCCTGGAAAATATCTATTCGCAAAATACCAAAAATTGTTTACAATTAATTTAATAAAATACATCTTTTGGGGGTTGAGGAAGTGAAAGGGAATCAGTTATCTATTAAAACCATCGTGGCGATTGGGATTGGATCAGCTGTATTTGTCATTTTAGGGAGATTCGCGGTTATTCCAACCGGGGTGCCCAATACGAATTTTGACACATCGTACGGCTTTTTAGCATTAATGGCTGTGATCTTCGGACCAGTTGCCGGCGGCTTGATTGGCTTAATCGGCCATGCCTTAAAGGATTTCATTTTCTACGGCTCGCCGTGGTGGAGCTGGGTGGTCGTCTCTGGAATCGTCGGGTTCTTAATCGGCCTTGTTTCCAAGAAAATCGATATCGAATCAGGCGTAGTTACAGCGAAAAAAATCATTTTGTTTAACTTCACGCAAATTATCGTTCAGGCAATCGGCTGGTTCGCGATTGCGCCAAGCTTGGATGTCCTCATTTATGCCGAGCCTGTGAATAAGGTTTATCTGCAAGGTCTTGTCGCCGGCGGGTTAAACATGGCAACCGTCGCAATTCTTGGCACCTTGCTGCTCAGCATCTATGCAAAAAGCCGGAGCCAAAGCGGCAGTTTGACGAAGGATGTTTAATGAGGAGAAGGAGAAGTATTTTCTTAAAAAGAAGAGCACTGTTTTACTAGGAGAAATGATATGAAAAAGCCGGTTATTCAATTCGAAAACTATAGCTTTCAATACCGCAGTCAGACGGAACCGACGCTGCATGGGGTCAACCTGACGATCTATGAAGGGGAAAAGGTTCTCATCGTGGGTCTATCCGGTTCGGGGAAAAGTACACTCGGCCATTGTCTCAATGGCCTTGTTCCCTTTTCTTATAAAGGCAAGGTGTCAGGTACGTTGAACATCAGCGGTGAAAATGTGCAGAAGTTGGACATTTTCTCGCTGTCGAAAAAAGTTGGTACCGTCCTTCAGGACCCCGATGGACAATTTATCGGGCTAACGGTTGCCGAGGATATCGCTTTTGCCCTCGAAAACGATGCCGCCCCGCAAACACAGATGATTGATAAAGTAGCGGAAATCTCAAAAATGGTCGAAATGGAAGGGTATTTAGACTCCTCGCTGCACCATCTTTCCGGGGGGCAAAAACAGCGGGTCTCACTCGCTGGCGTTATGGTCGACGATGTCGAGATCCTTTTGTTTGATGAACCACTGGCCAACCTTGATCCGGCCACAGGAAAATATGCCATTGAGCTGATCGACCGAATCCACGAGGAAACGAACAAAACGGTCGTTATCATCGAGCACCGCTTGGAGGATGTCCTGCACCGCCCGGTTGACCGTATCATTGTCATTGATGACGGCAGAATTATCAGTGACATTCCTCCGGATGAACTTTTAGCTTCCCCCATTTTAGAGCAATGCTTCATCCGTGAGCCGCTTTATGTGAAAGCCGCCAAATATGCCGGCTGTACGATTACACCGGAAATGCGGCCGGCTCATCCTGATACCTTCGCAGTTGAAAGCTGCAAAGACCAATTCATCGACTGGTTTACGAATGCCGAGCACCCTGATCCGCAAGTGAAAAAAGAGCCGGTTTTGGAGTTGAAAGAGATTCATTTTGGTTACACACCGGGGCAGCGAACAATTCAAGATCTTTCTTTTTCGATTGCAAAAGGGGAAATGGTCAGCATTGTTGGTAAAAATGGCGCCGGGAAGTCGACACTGTCGAAACTGATTTGCGGGTTTGAGAAGCCGAGCTCCGGTACCATCTATTTTCGCGGCCGGGATATCAGCAGCGATACGATTAAAGAGCGCGCTGGGAGGATTGGCATGGTGATGCAAAATCCGAATCAGATGATTTCAAAGCAGATGATTTACGATGAAGTGGCGCTTGGCTTGGTGATCCGCGGTGTGCCGGAAGCAGAGATCAAGGAACGGGTCTTAAAGACGCTGAAAATTTGCGGCTTGTATCCGTACCGTAACTGGCCGATTTCGGCGTTAAGCTTCGGGCAGAAAAAGCGGGTCACGATTGCTTCTATTTTAGTACTGGAGCCGGAGGTCATCATTCTCGACGAACCGACCGCGGGCCAGGATTTCCGGCACTATACTGAAATCATGGAGTTTTTGGTGGAGTTGAACCGCCAAGGGGTAACGATTATCATGGTTACCCATGATATGCACCTCATGCTCGAATACACGCCGCGGGCAATTGTTATTGCCGGCGGGCGGAAAATCGCTGATGACACGGCGGTCAATGTTCTCGCGGATTCCCGGGTCATTAGCGAGGCAAATTTAAAGGAAACCTCCTTATTTGCACTGGCCGAGCGGGCGGGAATCACCGACCCGAAGCAGTTTGTCGATCGGTTTATCGCCTATGATCGCGAGGTGAGACAAAAGTGGCAGTAGAAATGCTTTCCTATATAGAGCGTGAATCGCCGGTCCATCGGCTGACGGGTGTCACCAAGCTGGTGTGCTTTATGATTTGGTCGTCCATCGCGATGCTGACGTATGATACGCGCGTGTTGCTTTTTCTTTTCTTATTTAGTATCTATGTGTTTATCGTTTCGAAGGTTAGGTTGAAGGAAGTAGCCTTTGTCCTGCTATTTATTTTGTTTTTTTTGCTCATTAATAATCTTGCAATCTATGCTTTTTCGCCGCAAGAAGGTGTGGCAATTTATGGGACAAGCCATATACTGCTTGATCTTGATAGCGGGCGCTATTCGCTGACGCTTGAGCAGCTGTTCTATCAATTTAATGTGACCCTAAAGTATTTCACAGTCATTCCGGCGGCGCTGCTGTTTATCGTCACAACTAATCCGAGTGAATTTGCCGCATCATTAAACCGGATTGGGATCAGCTACCGCATTTCGTACGCTGTCGCGCTGGCGCTGCGCTACATTCCCGATGTTCAACGCGATTTTCGGACGATCTCGCTCTCCCAGCAAGCCCGCGGGATTGATATGTCGCGCAAAGAAAAGCTGCCGAAGCGGATCAAGAATGCCGCATCGATCATTATCCCGCTCATCCTGTCCAGTCTCGATAAGATTGAGATCATTAGCAATGCAATGGAGCTGCGCGGTTTTGGAAAAAACAAAAAGCGCACCTGGTACAGGTCGCGCCCCTTTCAAACGATCGACATCATTACAATCAGCTTTTTTGTTGTTATGCTAGTGGTATCGTTAATAGTGACCTTTCATGACGGCAATCGGTTTTATAATCCTTTTTGAAGCAGGGGGACCGGTTCCCTTGCTTCTTTTTAAATATTTTTCCGAATGTCCTGGAGATTTTGAACAGCAGTGTCAATCATTCTTCCATAAAGATCCAGGATGGATTGACCATAATTGCTGCCTGGAACGGCCCATTTTCCGTTTAAGGCGATCCAGGTTGGTGCAGATCCTCTTGTTACGAGATGAAAGCGGGGGTCAGCTAAAGGATATTTTTCCGGCAGCGGACCTGTTGCGGCGTAAGCATATAAATGCTGAAGGTGGGCGAGGACTCCTTCCTCAGGTGTATGAAAGCTGGCTCCTGAAACACTCTGGCCTGTTGCACCTACTCCGGCAAAATTATTTTGCTCTGGATTAACGATTCCGGTAAAACGGAAATAGTCTGTTTCATGGATTGCTTGTGCAAAAGCGACATCACCTCTAATGCCATAATACTCTCCAAAGGTGAGATAGTAGTTTGCTACATCTACTGCGTTCGGATTGACTTTTTTCACAAAGCGGCGCATCTGTTCAGGGGAAAGGAGGGTTGGACCTAAAATGGATAATCCAGATGGGGCAGTGGCTGGCGGTGCGTTGTCTTTTCCGCCCAGTGAAATGCCGTCCTCACCTGTGTTTTCAGCCGAGATAAAAGCATCGGGAAAGCCCGCATTTTTCAGGTCAGCCAGCCTTTTCTCAGTACTTTCGCGATTTGCAAAGGCGCCAACTTGAACACTGTACCAAGTCACACCAGAGATGTTGGTCGAAACGACAAATGAGTCGATCCCTTTTGAGTTTAATAAAACGACACAATCGTCTGCATTTTGTCTTGATTGAAACGATCCTGCGTATACTTTGTAAAGGATACCGGGAGCGGGTGCCGCCACTTTCGGTTTAAGGTTAAATGCCTTGACAAGCCCGTTTACATGTCCTTCCGCTACACGCTGCTGCCATGAAGCTTGTTTCATCAAGGCAGCATCCTCCGCCCGGTCGATAAAACCGTTTTCCGATAGGATGGCAGGCATAGCGGATTCGCGCAGAACATGAAAATTCGCTTTTTTCATCCCGCGATCTTGCAGCTGATTGGTTTTTATGACTTCCGCATGAATGATGGACCGATAGGTTGCGGTGGCGGAAGAATCAGATAAGCAGCTGTAAATATAATCCTCATAGCCTGTTCCTCCTCCGGCGTTAATATGAATCGCCATAAAATAATCAGCACCCCACGCATTTGCCTCATTTGTCCGCTGACTTAAGCTCATAGTCGTATCACCTGTCCGGCTCATTTTTACCTCAATATTTTCATATCGTTGATTCAAAAGGGAATTGATTTTCAATGCAATATCTAATGTAAGATCTTTTTCATTTAGACCATTGCCGGAGGCTCCGGGATCCGTGCCGCCATGGCCGGGATCTAAATAAAGTTTCATAGAATCTCCTCCATTTATTTAATCTATTTTTTATTCTATGAATCAGAACCCCTTTTGATTGGATACTTGTTTGAAACCCAGGATATTTTGTATAAAAAAACGAGAATGGAAGAATCCCGTTTCAATATTGGACCACACTTTCTCCGCTTCACTAAGTGGTTTTTGGAAAAATAGCACGAACCCCTATCCAAAAGTATTTTACCAAAATGAAAGCGATAGGCAGAAATTAGAATGTGGGTGTATTAATAATTCGAATTTTCAAAAATATAATATTGATACCGTGTCATATTGTTTGCTATGATTCGCTTGTAAAGGATTTCATCCCGAAAAGGAGAGGATTCAAATGATTTCGAATTTCTTACCAACATTGGAGTTCGCAAAACAATTAGATACAGAAGATACTCTTTCACGCTTTCGCGAAGAGTTTTATTTAAAGCCAGGTTCTATTTATATGGATGGGAACTCATTAGGACTTCTTTCGAAAAGGGCGGAAAGGGCTCTCTTAAAATCCTTGGAAGATTGGAAACAATATGGGATAGATGGCTGGACAATGGGGAATCATCCATGGTTCTTTATGGCTGAAAAACTCGGGGAAAAGCTGGCGCCGTTAGTAGGAGCTGCTGCTGAAGAAGTCATCGTAACAGGTTCTACCACTGTTAATCTGCATCAGCTTGTCGCAACGTTTTATAAACCAGAAGGAACGCGCACCAAAATTTTAGCGGATGAACTAACGTTTCCTTCCGATATTTATGCGCTGCAAAGCCAGCTTAGAAATCATGGCTATGATCCCGATACACATCTCATCCGCGTGAAAAGCCGCGATGGCCGTTTTTTAGAAGAGGATGATATGATCGAAGCGATGACCGATGAGATTGCGTTAATTGTCTTACCGACAGTTCTCTATCGGAGCGGCCAAATATTAGATATGAAACGATTAACGGATGAAGCACATAAACGGGGGATTTTAATCGGCTTTGACGGGTGCCACTCTGTTGGTTCGATTCCGCATTCCTTCAGTGATTGGGATGTAGATTTTGCGTTTTGGTGCAATTATAAACATTTAAACGGCGGGCCAGGTGGTGTAGGCGGTTTATTTGTGAACCGCAAGCATTTTGGAAAAATGCCCGGTCTTGCCGGCTGGTTTAGTTCAAAGAAAGAGAAACAATTCGATATGGAGCACACATTGACACCGGCAGTTTCGGCTGGAGCATTCCAAATTGGTACACCACATGTGCTAAGCATGGCACCATTAATCGGTTCGTTAGAAATTTTTACAGAAGCAGGTATTGAAAATATCCGGAACAAATCTCTTAAAATCAATCTATATTTAATAAATTTAATTGAGCATGAATTAGCCGATATGGGATTTTTCATTGGGACGCCAAGAGAGGATGCACGACGCGGCGGGCATGTGAGCTTAGAGCATAGCGAAGCAGCCCGAATTTGTAAGGCTTTGAAGGAAAATGGAATTATTCCGGATTTTCGAGCACCTAACATCATTCGTCTAGCGCCAGTAGCCCTATATACGTCCTACAAGGAAGTTTGGGAAGTCGTTCAAATTCTTAAAAAAATCATGATCGAAAAGCAATACGAAAATTATAAAAATGAACGTGAAGTAGTCGCTTAAGAGACGTAGCGAGACCAAGGGCGACCAGGGGAAGGACCAAGGGGACTACCCTCTATTGGATGCATTTGGCCCAAGAATTTTATCAAGAATGAATCCAATATCGCACTTTCCTCAAAATGTCCACCATAACAACATCGTCAGTTACAAAAATTACGTTCGCCCCCACATAATAAAAAAGGAATTCTTCGCTTTCACTTGAATACTATAATAAATAGCATTTGGGGGTATAATATGAATGAAAATAAGCTAAAACATCTTGAATTTATTCAGGGAGTCATTAATCGAATGGGGCAAAATTCCTTTTTATTGAAGGGATGGACAGTTACTCTTGTTGCTGGACTATTTGTTTTTGCGAATATCCAAGAGATGGACTATCGATTCATTTCCATTGCATTAATACCGACTATTTTCTTTTGGCTTTTAGATGGCTATTTTCTCTGGCAGGAAAAGATGTTTAGAAAACTTTATGATCACGTTAGAAAAAAAGCCGAAGGAGAGGTTATCGATTTTTCCATGAATGTGAAACCTTTCGCCCCCGAAATAAGCTCATGGATGCGCATTTGTCTATCTAATACATTGGGCCTATTTTATCTTCCAATAATTGTTATTATCGTAATTACAATGGGGTTTGTTTATAAATATTGATTTCTGTGGTTAAATATCCCAAATAAGGGTGATATAATAAGAGTAAATACATTGTGAAATAACACTTTTTTGGAGGAGAAATGACCCAAATCAAGCCAAGATTATTTATTGGTTCTGCCAGAGAATCCGCTGACTATGTTGATGCCATTCATGAAGCACTTACACATGTTGCTGAGGTGACCCCTTGGACAGCAGGTGCATTTCGCCCACTCGAATATAATATGGAAAGTCTTGAACGACAATTAGATGAAAATGATTTTGCTGTATTTGTATTCTCACCGGATGATGTTGTAAATATACGAGGTACCATTACATTTACAACAAGAGACAATACTCTGTTTGAGATGGGGCTATTCTGGGGAAGGTTAAGAAGAGGACGAGTATTTTATATCATTCCCAGTGTCACGCCTGAAAGTGAGGAAGCCAAAGGTTTTCGTTTACCTTCCGATTTAGACGGACTTACCGTATTAAGGTATGAAATGCGTGGAGATCATAATCACGATGCGGCTGTAAATTTAGCTTGCAGGGCGATAAAAAGAAAAATTAGAGAGTTGGGCGTCTTTCAGGATCCGGCAAAGCGTTTAGCTGAAGCACAAGCAAACATGGACAAGGACTATGCCCTCATTCGCATACTCCGAACCTTATCAAAACGACTCTTGGCAGACCCGGCTAAGAAGTTTGAATATCTCCAAGAAGCGGTCAGGAACGCTTATCAAGCGCCCTATTCTTATTACGTGGAAGGAATCGGGGTTTGGCAAGCGGAGGGGATTGAAGGTCTGAAACAAGTAGCCGGAAACGATGGCCAAGGAAAGTTTTACCCGTTTGACGTGAATGAAAACAGGCGAAAATCAGATAGAATCATCGTGATGGATTGTTTTTTGCAAAGCAACGAGCTGGTTTTTCAAAAGAGTAGTACAGCCTTTGATAATACGTATGTTTTATGCTATCCTATAGGGAACCAATTGGTTTTGACGGTGGAAATAACGGGAAGAAAGACATTAAGTCAAGAAGAGATTGACCATATCTTTCTTGCTAATTACAACCTGTTAAGCACGATTAATAATATCTTTGGAGGTGCATCTTTATGAATAGAGCAGTGGTATCAAAAGTAGACAAAAAATCGTATAAACTTGGAGAAACTGTTAAGGGTGTAAGAGCGCTTATTACCTCCATTCACGGGAAAGAAGAATCAGGAAAAGTTATTTATAAACGAAAAGCGGACTATCGGGAAGACCCGTATAAAAAGCGGGCTTAGTTTAAAAACAGTATAATATGGAAGTGGGGCAGAGAGAAAATTCTTTCTGCTTTTTTGTTTTTGTCTGGAACCTCGTTCGCTTTTTGAAAAAATCCCCGTCCCTCATTTACTCTAACTTTACAAGGCCGTTACCTGATTAACACATAATTTTGGTAGAGTACTAGCAGATAGTCCATTAAAGCCGAAAAAGTTGGGGAGTCTAAAACAACATTAGTTAGTGCATACCCAAGTGCTACAACAGGTGATTTTGCACTGGGCAACTTGATTGCAGATGGAATGAAAGCCGAAATGAATGCCGATTTTGCCATGATGAATGGCGGCGGTGTCCCGGCCAATCTTAATGAAGGCCTTGTAACCTTCGGTGACCTTTTCAACATCCAGCCTTTTGGTAATGTATTAAATAAAGTGAAACTTAGCGGGGCAGATTTGGAAACGGTGTTAAATAACCAAATTTCAGAATCTACTGCACCAGATGGAACCAAATCATATCGTCTCGACTTCCATGTTGCCGGTTTTAAATACACATGGGATGGAAATACAGGCAAAGTCGTAGATATCTTCTTGCCAGATGGCCAGAGGATTGATAGGAACAAAGAATACACGGTTGTAGTAAACAACTATATGTACGGAAATGCAAAATACGGTATTCAAGATCTTGCAACCGATTTGGAAGTGGGTCCTGAGGATTTACAGGGGACTTTAAACTATGTAAAAACACTTCCGACACCATTCGAATATAAAGCTGAAAACCGGATTAAACAATTAGTACCATTAGCAATAGCTCAATAACTTTCATACACGAAAAAACGGCTTGGTTTAGAATTCCTGAATCAAGCCGTTTTTTATGAAATTGGATTCTTAATATTGTTTTTCCATCTCAACGATTAACACATATGATGCTTCATTGGCGTGCAATCTGATCTCTTCCTCAACAATTTCCATGGCATCTCTTGCGTCTAAGCTGATGTCATTAATCGTTGAATTTCCTTCAATTTGAACAAGATAAGCTTGTCTTCCTGCTTTCACAGGGAAGCTGATTTCCTTGTCTTTGTCCAATTCTAATGAATAGATATTGGCGTCCTGATTGATTTTGATCGGAGCATTACCATCTACACTTGACACCATATGGAGCCATTGATTATGGCGGTCCTCCGGATGAAAACGATAATCTCCGTAATTAGGTGTATGACCGTTTCGATCAGGCACAATCCAGATTTGTAATAACCGTGCTGTCTCCTCTCCATTGTTCATTTCACTATGATAAACACCAGTTCCGGCGCTCATATACTGAACCTGTCCCCGGGTAATGGTATTGGAATTTCCCATACTATCTTCATGTGTAAGGTGCCCGTTGACAACATACGAGATGATTTCCATATTTTGATGTGGATGCCTGCCGAATCCTGTATGGGCCTCAATAAGATCGTCATTGATAACACGTAACACACCAAAGTGAATATTTTTAGGATTATAGTACTCGGCAAAAGAGAAATGGAACTTACTCTTCAGCCAGCCAAGATTGCTGCCACCCATGTCCTTGCTTTCTATTTTCCGCAACATACGATCACTCCTATTATTATAGTAAGAACTGAGAAAATTTAACATTATCCATGATAGGAAAAAAATACTTCGAATCCAAGTATCTAAATATATATATCTTTAATTCAAGATAATTATATAACTTATTCTTGCATAGTGTCAATGTGGAAATTGGTGTCAGGCACCAGCCAAAGGCACCAGCAAGGTATTTCTCAGATGGTTCGAGAGACAAATAAAGGAAATAAAAGCTAATAACATAATAATCTTTACGCCCTCTTAATATGTGGTTAACAAACTTTCTTTATAGTTTAGTGGTATTAGTAAATTCTAGGGGCTTGTCTGGGTGTTCAAAAATAAAATGGAAAAAGTTATTCCATGTAGACAATCGTTCATTCACAGGACGACACTGGGTGGTCTAGTTTTTCAAATCCACAAATCTCAGATGATACTACTCCTTAATGGAGTAATTTCATTTTTAAAAGACTACGAATTCAATCTAGTTAAGGTAGAAGGGGCGCAGTATGAAAGTTCTCGTTATTTACACACATCCTAATCATCAAAGTTTATGTTACGCATTTTTACAAAAGGTCATAAAAGGGAGTCAAGAAAATTCAAATATCGAGGAAATACAGGTGTTAGATTTGTATGAAGAGGGTTTCAACCCGATTCTCGTTTTTAATGAGCATAAACGAAGACGTGATATGTATCGTGATCCTAATCTTGTAACATATCGACAGCAAATTTCTTGGGCAGACAAGATTGTCTTTGTTTATCCGATTTGGTGGGGCAGACATCCATCGATGCTGCTTGGATACATTGATCAATTATTTGCTGCAAATTTTGCCTACAAGGACAAAAAGGGGCTTCTGCCCGAAGGCCGCTTGAAAGGAAAATCAGTCGTATGTGTATCCACTATGAAGGGACCAACCAACTATCCACTTTTCTGGTTGAATAATGTGCATAAAATATTGATGAAGAAAGCCTTATTTCAATTTGTAGGAATCAAACAAGTGAGGTTTTTTGAATTTGGACATATGGAAAGTTCAAAAGGAAAACAAACAAAAAAACTAGAGAAGGTTTATCATTACTTTAAAAAAGTAGCCCTTTAATCCGTTGTAAGCACCACAAAAGGCAGAATGTAAAAAATAATCGCTTTCTGCCTTTCAATCCTCTCAACATAAATACAAAATTAACAATGACCAATAATACAGCAAATTTTATAACTCAAAATACTGCCGCAATAAATAGGAAATCCATTTACAATGCGGGTGATTGCGAATATTTCCGAGCAATCCTTTTACAACAGCTGGCGGCTGTTTCGGTTCTAGCAGTTCTTCGCGCAGCAGGATTAATGATTCCTTTTCAATCGATTCTTCCATTTCCGCTATTTTTTGTTTGATGATGTCGAGAAGCTGTTCCCTTGTTACCTCCTCTTTCATCGGCTGCTTTAACAATTGAGAAAGGCCTTGGGTAACGAACGGTATAGTCGCATACCGAGCGAGGACCGATGTTTTTTCCACGAGTGACTCCGACAGCAACTTCAAATCTAACGGAACGTTATAAAAGACAAATAACTGTGAATACATATTCATAAAGCCTTTAATGCTATAGATTAAATCATATTTTTTCTCATTCACTTCGTCGCCGTATAAGCGCTCAATCATCGTTAAGATGATGTCCTCGATTAATTTATCGTAGAATTGCATTTTGACAATAAGCTCTTTATTGAAGGTTTGCGACTGCTCTTTCATGAGAACTTTAGCGAAATCGGAATGCTTCTGAAAACCATGGTAGATGGCATAATAAAATTCATATAAAAGCTGCTCGTCCTTCGTGTTTTTGACTATGTAGTCAATGTCAGAGGTGATTTGCATCATAAAGTGGTCAATTAATGCAATAATTAATTCGTCCTTTGATTTGAAGGATAAGTAAAATGCCCCTTTAGAAATGCCACAATGATCGGTTATTTGCTGGACAGATGTGGCTTCGAATCCCTGCTTTGCAAAAAGCTCCAGCGCCTTCTCCATAATTAATTGTTTTTTCACCATTTGCTCGTATCGCTCCTAATTGTCTATGATTGACAAATGACTAATTGGTCATTATTATAAGAAATTGAGTGTAATAAGTCAATTTAGGGTAGGTGTAATAGTGAAAGGGTTAGTCAATTTTGTGTTGAAAAATAAGTTAGCAGTATGGCTGCTTACGATTATCATAACCGTATCGGGTATTTATTCCGGTACACGGATGAATATGGAGACGATTCCGAATATCTCGATACCATACTTAATGGTCATGGACGTCTATCCCGGAGCCACACCTGAAAAGGTGATGGAAGATGTCTCGATGCCGATTGAAAAAGCGGTAGAAGGCCTCGATCACGTCAAAGCCGTTTATTCCAATTCCTATTCGAACATGTCCAGTATTCAAGTGGAATACGAATACGGCATCGATATGGATGAGGCGAAGCGTGAATTAAAATCGGCATTAGATTCCTTGAAATTGCCGGAAGGGGCGCAAAAGCCGACAACGACAGCGATTAGCATGAATATGATGCCGGTTGTCGCCTTAAGTGTCAGCAGTTCTAAAGAGGATATTGTTGAATTAACATCAACGGTTGAGGAAAGCTTACTTCCAAAAATCGAGAAAATCGAAGGTGTGGCGTCGGCGACTATTACCGGCCAGCATATTGAAGAAGTGGACCTGACGTATAACAAAGCGAAAATGGCGGAGTTTGGCTTAACAGAAGAGAAAGTCAAGCAAATGATTCAAGCCAGCAACATGGCTGTTTCGTTAGGACTTTACGAGTTTAAAGAAGGGGAGCAGGCTGTCGCGATTGACGGCAAGTTCATGACCGCGGATGAATTAAAGAATATGCTGATTCCTGTCACCCCATCAGCTGCCAATCCCTCACCATTTGTAAAGCTTAGCGACATTGCAACAATTGATACAGTTGGTAAAGTACAATCGATCTCCCGAACAAACGGAAAAGACGCGATTGCCATCCAAATTGTCAAAGGCCAGCAGGCAAACACGGTTGATGTAGTAAATAAAGTGAAAAAGTTAATTAAAGAGGAAAAGAAAAAGGTCGATGGTCTTGTTATTGATGTGACACTTGACCAAGGGAAACCGATTGAAGAATCGGTGGCGACGATGATTGAAAAAGCAGTGTTTGGCGGACTCATTGCCGTGTTAATCATTCTTCTTTTTCTACGGGATTTTAAATCGACGATTATTTCAATCATCTCGATTCCCGTTTCCATCTTCATGGCATTATTGCTCTTACACTGGATGGATATCACACTGAATATTATGACGCTTGGGGCGATTACCGTTGCCATCGGGCGGGTCATCGATGACTCAATTGTCGTCGTGGAGAATATATACCGAAGACTGCATTTGAAGGAAGAAAAATTAACGGGCCGCGCCCTTATTCGTGAAGCGACAATCGAAATGTTCAAACCGATTATGTCCTCGACATTGGTCACGGTTGCGGTATTTGCGCCGCTGATTTTTGTTGGCGGAATGGTCGGCGAGCTGTTCGCACCGTTCGCTTTAACAATGGCATTTGCCCTTGGTGCATCGTTACTTGTAGCGATTACCATTGTTCCGGCACTGTCACACTTCCTATTTCGGAAAAAATTATATAGTGAAAAAACCACCAAACGTCATAAAGAAGCTGGCGAACTTGCCCAATGGTATAAATGGTTCCTTGAAAAGACCCTTAACCATAAAGTGATTGCCTCCATCTTAGCGGTTGTTTTATTAGCCGGAAGTTTGGCCTTAACACCATTAATCGGCTTTAGCTTCATGGGCAGTGAAGAAGATAAAGTCATGTATTTAACCTATACGCCAAAAGCAGGCGAGCTTAAAGACGAAACAGTAGAAAACGTTCGAGCAGTCGAAGAGAAGATGCTGAAACGAGATGATATTGATATCGTTCAAGTGTCCGTAACTGAAGAAGGCGACCAAATGGCTGCGATGATGGGCGGAGGCGGAGGCGGCGCCTTAATGTACCTCATCTTCGACCCGGACATGAAGAACTTCCCGGAAGTAAAAGAAAAAGTTGAAAAATATGTCACCGGCCTTGATCAATCAGGCAAATGGAAAAGCCAGAACTTCTCTTCAATGTCAGGGGCGCAAAATGAAGTCAGCTACTCCCTCTACAGTGAAGACATTAACAAGCTGAATCAATCGGTTAAAAAGGTTGAAGCTGTACTGAAGAAACATGATGACTTAAAGGATGTCACTTCAAGTGCAGAGGATGCTTTCGTCGAGTATACCTTCAGGGTGGATCAAGCGAACTTGCTGCAATACGGGTTAACAACCGGCCAGCTTGTGATGATGTTAAGCCCGCAACAAACAAAAGATGTGTTAACAACGGTTGAAAAAGACGGTGACTCCTTAGATGTGATCGTGCAGCAGGAACAGGCCGCCCAGCCGGAGTCTATCGATGAATTGTTAGCGAAACAGGTGCCGACAGCACTCGGGACAACTATGCCGCTTTCTGAACTTGTCACCGTTAAGAAAGGGACAACATTAAATACACTGGCACGCAGTAAAGGCGAGTACTTCGCCACCGTTTCCGGAAAAATTAAAGCAGAAGATATTTCTAAAGTAACAGCTAAAGTAGGTAAAGAAGTAGATAAATTGGATTTACCGAAAGGGGTAACTGTCAGTGTTGCCGGGGTGCAGGCAGATATGACAGAAACCTTTACGCAGCTTGGCATTGCGATGGCCGCAGCAGTTGCGATCGTGTACTTCATTCTAGTGGTTACCTTCCGTGAAGGTGTCGCACCGTTTGCGATTCTGTTCTCGCTACCGTTTGCGGTTATCGGATCATTTGTCGGCCTGTTAATCGCCGGCGAAACGATATCGGTTTCGGTTATGATGGGACTGTTGATGTTGATAGGAATTGTCGTTACGAATGCCATCGTTCTCGTAGACCGGATTATTCATATGGAACGTGACGGGCTGAAAATGCGCGATGCCGTATTAGAGGCAGGTGCCACACGTTTGCGGCCAATCCTGATGACGGCCATCGCCACAATTGGTGCATTAATTCCGTTGGCACTTGGCGCAGGCGGCGGAGGCGGTTTAATCTCCAAAGGTCTTGCGATTACTGTTATCGGCGGTCTGACAAGCTCAACGTTATTAACATTGATCATCGTACCGATTGTTTATGAAATCTTATCAAAAATATTTAAGAAAAATCGTCGAGAAATCGAAGAGAATTAATATTTATGCCCGGCAAGGTAAAAGATACTCTTGCCGGGCTTTTTTTATTCGCTTCTGAATGCACCACATATTTCCACTGATTTTCTGCAAACCCTTTCTTGCATTTTGAAAAATAATATTTTATACTAACACATGAAAATAATTTTCATATTGGAGGTTCGTTTGATGAATAGTTTCTTCGAGAAGGCGCAACAGTTTGGTAAGTCGTTCATGCTTCCAATTGCAGTCCTCCCAGCAGCGGGATTGCTGCTCGGAATTGGTGGTGCATTGTCCAATCCGAATACAGTGAAGGCGTATCCGTTTCTAGATATTTCTTGGCTTCAAAATATTTTCGCAATCATGTCGAGTGCGGGCGCTGTCGTATTTGCTAACTTGGCACTATTGTTTGCCGTTGGTATTTCCGTCGGCCTTGCGAAATCAGATAAAGGTACAGCAGGACTTGCTGGCGTCCTAGCATTCCTAGTTATGAACGCAACGATTTCATCTTTATTAACAATTACCGGCAAAATGAACGTCGACAACCCGGCGGCTGTCGGTCAAGGGATGACGCTTGGGATTCAAACACTTGAAACAGGTGTTTTCGGTGGTGTAGTTGTCGGGATTTTGACTTCATGGCTCCATAATCGCTATAACAAAAAACAATTGCCACAGTTTCTCGGGTTTTTCAGCGGTTCACGGTTTGTGCCGATTATTGCTTCATTTGCGGCGATTTTCCTTGGTGTAGTAGTATTCTTTGTGTGGCCATTTATTCAAAAGGGAATCTTTCAAATGGGCGGCTTGGTTGAAGCAACCGGCTACATTGGAACATTTATTTATGGATTTGTTCTCAGAATGCTTGGACCCTTCGGTCTGCACCATATCTTCTATATGCCATTTTGGACAACCAGTCTTGGAGGAGCGCTAACTATCGATGGCAAACTTATTGAAGGAACACAGCGGATTTTCTTCGCCCAGCTGGCTGATCCTGAGACAAATAAGTTCTATATCGGTACAGCACGGTTTATGTCCGGCCGTTTTATTACGATGATGTTTGGTTTAGTCGGTGCCTGCTTGGCCATGTACCATACAGCTAAACCAGAAAATAAAAAGAAAGTTGCCGGCCTGCTTGCTTCAGCCGCGCTTACTTCATTCTTAACAGGTATCACAGAACCAATTGAATTTTCATTCTTATTTGTTGCTCCAGCTCTTTATGTCTTGCATGCGTTCTTAGATGGTTTGGCATTTATGCTTGCCCATATTTTCCAAATCACGATTGGTCAAACGTTCTCTGGCGGATTTATTGATTTCGTTCTATTCGGTATCTTACAAGGTCAGGCAAAAACGAATTGGCTAATGGTACCTGTGATTGGAATTCCATGGTTCTTTGTCTACTATTTCTCATTTAAGTTCATGATTAAGAAATTCAAATTCAAGACACCAGGCCGCGAAGAAGAAGGCGAGGCAGTTGTGAATGTAACGAATAAAAGTGAACGGGCTCAAGCGATTGTTGATGGTCTTGGCGGAAAAGAAAATCTGCAAGATGTCGACTGTTGTGCTACTCGTTTACGTGTGACAGTTACAGATGTGGAACGAGTCAATGATGATATTTTGAAAAAAACTGGCGCAAGAGGTGTCGTGAAAAAAGGCAATGGCGTCCAAGTTATTTATGGACCAGAAGTGACAATTATTAAAAATGAAGTTGAAGAATTGGTGGGTGAGTAACATGCTCGAAAGAATTAAACATGGTCTTGTTGTTTCCTGTCAGGCATTGGATCAGGAGCCGCTTCACAGCTCTTATATCATGTCCAAAATGGCCCTTGCAGCGAAAGAAGGCGGTGCTGTCGGAATCCGTGCGAACTCTAAAGAGGATATTATCGCGATTAAACAAGAGGTTACGCTGCCGGTGATTGGCATCGTGAAGCGGGATTACGAGGATAGTGAAGTCTTCATTACCGCTACGAAAAAGGAAATAGAGGAGTTAATCGAAAGCGGCTGCGAAATGATCGCTATGGATGCAACGTTAAGAAGCAGACCGAATGGTTTATCACTTGAAGAACTTGTTTCCTTTGCCCGTGAAAAAAATCCAGCTGTCCAGCTAATGGCCGATACGTCATCCGTTGAGGAAGCCATCCATGCGGAAAAGTTAGGATTTGATTGTGTCGGTACGACCCTTTACGGTTATACAAATGAATCAAATGGTAGTAAACTATATGAGAATGACTTTGCGTTTTTAAAAAATGTCGTTAAAGCAGTAAGCATTCCTGTCATCGCGGAAGGAAATATTATGACCCCTGAAATGATGAAACGGGCGTTTGAAATTGGGGTATATTCTGTAGTTGTTGGCGGTGCGATTACGCGTCCGCAGCAAATTACAGCCCGATTTGCCGCGCAAATTCCAAAGTAAAAAGGATGTTTTATCATGTCTTCGGTGTTGAATGAGATCCAAAGTATTTACTCTTCCTTATCTGATAAAGAAAGAAATATTGCAAACTATATTCTAGCCAACCCGGAAGAGGTTTCCCACAGTCATATCCAAGAGCTTGCGCATGCGACAGGCGTCTCCCTCAGTACGATCACCCGTTTTGCCAAAAAGGTTTCCTGCCGAAATTTCGTAGAGATGAAGGTGAAGCTTGCGGGGGGTACTGAAGCAAAGGAAACGGAAGGGATTGAACAAACCTTGTTCGCTTCCTACCATGAGATGCTGGCAGATGTTCAGTCGTTAATCGATCCGGAGCCATTTTCTAGGGCGCTAAAGGATATGAAAGAAGCCAAACGAATTTTCATTTACGGCTTAGGTAGCTCGGGTTTGGCCGCGCAGGAATTGAATTATCGCCTCAGCCGGATGGGATTTATTTCAGAGGCAGTTACGGATCCGCATCTGATGATTATCAGAAGTACGCTGCTAAAGCCGGGAGATTTGATTTTAGCCTTTTCACGGTCCGGTCAAACGGCCGATTTACTTCAATCAGTCAGACTGGGAACGAGCAAAGGGGCAAAACTGATTGCCTTTACCGCTTTTGGGCAAACCCCGCTGACTAAAATTTCCGATGAGGTCTTGTGGACAGTGCACCCGCTGAGAAACAACTTTCTATTAACGGGGCTTGACATGAGTACCCTCTACCTGATTGACAGAATCAGTTTACATTTTCTTTCAGATAAAGAACGAGAAGCGATGTATCTCCAAACAGTTGAAGCCATTAGAAATAGAGGGTGAAGCGCAGGAACATTTCCACTGCTTCATTATTCCGTCAAAAACCGAAGGGGCCGACCTCTCGCTGCTGTTATGCAGCGAGGGGCTGGCCCCTTTTTGTTTTTTATATAGATCACACTACCTCACGCCCGTTCGTAGTTCGTATGAATAATAAAAAGAAAGGAAATGAAAAAAGTTGACTGAAAGCGTTTTTAGTATTAAGATGTAATCAAAGGTTACCAAAAGATAACCAAAAAGATAACCAAAACATGATAAATATATTTAATTAAAGCATAAATTCCGAAGGGTTATCGATCTAAAAGTGCATCATGAAATACACTTCAAACTAGAATAGTCCAAAACCTATTAAAAAGAACCACGATTAAGGAGGAACAAGATATGTCTGAAGTAATGGTACAAGTTAGAAAACTAAAAAACTATATAAATGGTGAGTGGGTAGAAAGCAAAACTACTCAATACGAAGATGTATATAACCCGGCGACAAAAGAGGTTATTGCTCAAGTTCCGATCTCGACAAAAGAAGATCTTGATTATGCGGTAATCGTCGCAGCAAAGGCATTTGAAGAGTGGAGAAACGTCCCTGTTCAAAAACGGGCTAGAATTCTATTTAACTTCCAACAGTTATTACAAAAAAATACAGATGAGTTAGCAAGGATAATTACGATTGAAAATGGTAAAAACCTTACTGAAGCATTAGGTGAAGTCGGACGAGGAATTGAGAATGTTGAGTTTGCGGCAGGTGCTCCTACACTCATGATGGGTGATTCATTGACAACTATCGCAAAGGACGTAGAAGTAACAAACTACCGTTATCCAATTGGGGTTGTCGGCGGTATCACACCATTTAACTTCCCGATGATGGTCCCTTGCTGGATGTTCCCAATGGCGATTGCCGTAGGTAATACATTTGTCCTGAAACCATCTGAAAGAACACCGTTGTTAGCGCAAAGATTAGCAGAACTATTAGAGGAAGCCGGTCTTCCTAAAGGTGTATTCAATATTGTCCACGGTGCACACGATGTGGTAAACGGACTTCTTGATCATCCACAAGTGAAAGCTATTTCATTTGTTGGTTCACAGCCGGTCGGTGAATATGTATACAAACGAGGAAGCGAGAACCTAAAACGTGTTCAAGCCTTAACAGGTGCAAAAAACCACTCCATCGTATTAAATGATGCTGATCTGGATCATGCGACAACAAACGTAATTGCTTCTGCATTCGGATCTGCTGGCGAACGCTGCATGGCTTGCTCTGTTGTAACAGTGGAAGAAGGCGTTGCAGATGCATTCCTTGAAAACCTAATTGAAAAAGCAAAAGAAGTACAAATCGGTAACGGCCTTGATGAAGGGGTGTTCTTAGGTCCGGTTATTCGGGAACAAAATCACCAACGAACATTGGGCTATATCCAAAAGGGTATCGAAGAAGGCGCCAAATTGGTTTGCGACGGCCGCGATAGACAACCCGAAGAGGGATACTTTGTTGGACCAACCATTTTTGACGGTGTGACAACTGATATGCAGATTTGGAAAGATGAAATCTTTGCTCCCGTATTATCAATCGTACGTGTGAAAAACTTAAAAGAAGCTGTTGAAACAGCTAATAAATCAGAATTTGCTAATGGGGCCTGTATTTATACGTCAAATGCTTCATCTATCCGTTACTTCCGTGAAAATATCGATGCAGGTATGTTAGGAATTAACTTAGGTGTTCCAGCGCCAATGGCCTTCTTCCCATTCTCCGGCTGGAAATCTTCATTCTATGGCACATTGCCTGCAAACGGAAAAGATGGCGTTGAGTTCTATACTCGCAAGAAAGTCGTAACAGCAAACTATAAAGCACCATCATTTGAATAAGATTTCGAAGATATTATCCCAACTCTTATTAGTTGGGATAATATCCTATACATAAATGAGGAGTTGAAAACCGTGAGTAAATTACTCCGAAAACCAAATGTAATAGAAACATCACCGGGTGTTAAGCTCGTACATGAAGTAACAAGTGAAAATTCTTCATTAGAATATGTTGCTATGAAAGTGATAGATTTAACTCCGGGAGCTAGCTACCGAGAAGAATTAGAAAAAGTAGAATGCTGCATTGTTGCCTTAACAGGGAAAATAAATGTTTCAGACAAACAAGAAGTATTTAGAAACATCGGTACCCGAGAAAGCGTTTTTGAAAAGAAACCTACTGATAGTGTCTATGTATCAAACGGCCGCGCTTTTGCCATAGAAGCAGTAACAGAGGCACGGATTATACTTTGTTATTCCCCATCTGAAAAACAATTACCAACAAGGCTGATTAAAGCTGAAGATAACAGCATTGAACATAGAGGGAAATATAATAATAAACGACTGGTACACAATATTTTGCCTGACTCTGACCCTTCTGCAAATAGTTTACTAGTGGTAGAGGTCTTTACAGAAAGCGGCAACTGGTCTAGTTATCCGCCGCATAAACATGATCAAGACAACCTGCCGCATGAGTCATTTTTAGAAGAAACGTACTACCATGAAATGAACCCAAGACAGGGCTTTGTTTTCCAACGCGTGTATACAGATGACCGTTCCATCGATGAAACGATGGCTGTTGAAAACGGAGATGTTGTCCTCGTTCCGGCAGGCTATCACCCTGTAGCGGTTCCAGATGGGTATGAATCCTATTATTTAAACATCATGGCAGGACCGAAACGCATTTGGAAGTTCCACAACGAACCTGCACACGAATGGATCCTAGAACGAAAATAAGGTATGAGGGGTGCTATAACAACATGAAGATTGAATTTAATTCTGAAAAAGAATTTGACCTAATCGCTATTGGTCGTGCATGCATCGATTTAAACGCTGTAGAATATAACCGTCCAATGGAAGAAACGATGACTTTTAAAAAATATGTCGGCGGTTCTCCGGCTAATATTGCGATTGGATCATCCAAGCTTGGCTTAAACGCAGGCTTTATCGGTAAACTGGCAGATGACCAGCATGGCCGTTTTATTAAACACTATATGGCTGGTGTCGGCGTAGATACATCCAATATGGTAACAGACAAAGAAGGGCATAAAACAGGCTTAGCTTTTACAGAAATCAAAAGCCCGGAAGAGTGCAGCATCTTAATGTACCGTGATGAAGTCGCAGACCTCTACTTAGATCCTTCAGAAGTAAGTGAAGACTACATTAAGCAATCAAAAATCCTTTTAGTTTCTGGAACAGCTCTTGCAAAAAGCCCATCCCGTGAAGCGGTATTAAAGGCCGTGCAGCTGGCGAAGAAAAATGATGTGAAGGTTATGTTTGAATTAGACTACCGTGGTTATACATGGACATCTAAAGAGGAAACTTCTGTCTATTATACAATGGTGGCACAGCAGGCGGATATTGTCGTTGGTACACGTGATGAGTTCGATGTCATGGAAAATGTAGAAGTTGGCAGCAATGAAGCAACGATTTCTGCTTTATTCAAACATTCTCCGGAATTAGTCGTCATTAAGCATGGTGTAGAAGGCTCCTATGCGTATACAAGATCAGGGGAAACGTTCAGAGGCCATGCTTATTTAACGAAAGTATTAAAAACATTCGGTGCTGGTGATTCATACGCATCCGCTTTTCTTTATGCGCTAATCTCAGGTAAAGATATTGAAACAGCCCTAAAATACGGCAGTGCCTCTGCAGCCATTGTTGTAAGTAAACACAGTTCTTCTGAAGCGATGCCAACAGTAGAAGAAATAGAGCAATTAATTGCTGACCGATCCAAAGAAGCAGTGACAAATCAGTAAGAGGTGAAAATGTCCATGGGGAAAATAAGATTAACCACCGCACAAGCCTTAATCAAATTTTTGAATCAGCAATATATCCATGTTGACGGTGAAGAATTTCCGTTCGTTGAAGGTATCTTTACTATATTCGGTCACGGAAATGTATTAGGAATTGGGCAGGCTTTGGAACAGGATCCAGGTCGCTTAAAGGTCTTCCAAGGTAAAAACGAACAAGGAATGGCCCTGGCTGCGATGGCGTACAGCAAACAAATGCTTCGTCAAAAAATCTATGCTGTCACAACATCTGTAGGGCCTGGTGCTGCTAATCTAGTTACGGCTGCAGCAACAGCGCTGGCAAATAATATTCCTATGTTGCTTTTACCAGGGGATACATTTGCAACGAGACAGCCCGATCCAGTATTGCAGCAAGTGGAGCAGGAATACAGCTTAGCGGTTACAACGAATGATGCCTTAAAACCTGTCTCCAGATATTGGGATCGTATTACCCGTCCTGAGCAGTTAATGTCAAGTCTTATTCGTGCCTTTGAAGTGATGACAGACCCGGGGAAAGCTGGCCCTGTAACGATTGCCCTTGCACAGGATGTTGAAGGGGAAGCATATGATTACGATGAGAAATTCTTTGAAAAGCGCGTCCACTATTTAGACCGAAAAGCACCGGTTGAGCGTGAACTAAAAGGTGCAGCTGAGCTGATCAAAGCAAGCAAAAGGCCACTAATCCTAGTAGGCGGCGGGGCTAAATATTCAGGAGCACGCGACATCTTAGCGGCTCTATCTGAAAAACATAATATTCCATTAGTAGAAACTCAAGCAGGTAAAGCAACGGTAGAATCTACTTTTAAAAATAACTTAGGCGGTATGGGTGTTACTGGTACGCTGGCAGCAAATAAAGCAGCCCGTCAGGCAGACCTCGTGATCGGAATCGGTACCCGTTATACAGATTTCGCCACTTCCTCTAAAACAGCATTTGACTTTGATCATGCTGAGTTCTTAAATATTAACGTCAGCCGCATGCAGGCATATAAATTGGATGCCTTCCAGGTTGTGGCAGATGCGAAAACGGCATTAGAGCAATTGGCACCGTTATTAGAAGGATATGAAAGTGCATTTGGCGAAACAATTGCTGAATTGAAGCAGGAGTGGAACGCTGAACGCGACCGCTTAAGTAAAGTAACCTTTACCCGTGAAAACTTCGAACCGGAAATTAGAAGCCACTTCACACAGGAAATTCTTAATGAATATGCCGATGCATTAAACACGGAATTGGCGCAAACGACAGCGCTAATCGCTGTAAATGATACGATTGATCCAGACAGTACGATTGTTACTTCTGCCGGGTCGCTTCCTGGTGATGTACAGCGTATCTGGAATCCAACGGTTTCGAATACGTATAACGTAGAATACGGTTATTCCTGTATGGGATATGAAGTATCAGGTGCGCTGGGAGTTAAATTAGCTAACCCAGATAAGGAAGTATATTCTCTTGTCGGTGACGGGTCGTTCTTAATGCTGCACTCTGAGCTGATCACAGCGATTCAATATGGCCAAAAAATCAATGTTGTGTTGTTTGATAACTCTGGTTTCGGCTGCATTAATAACCTGCAAATGGGCAACGGTATGGGAACGTATTTCACGGAGTTCAGAACACATAACAATACCATTCTAAATGTTGATTATGCAAAGGTAGCAGAGGGGTATGGTGCGAAAACATACCGTGTAAATACCGTGGAACAATTGAAAGCCGCTTTAGAGGATGCGAAAAAGCAGGAAGTTTCAACTCTAATCGAGATTAAGGTACTGCCAAAAACCATGACAGAAGGCTATGACAGCTGGTGGAATGTTGGAGTGGCAGAAGTAGCCAATAAAGAAAGCATCCAAAAGGCATATGAATTAAGAAAGCAAAAATTAGAAACAGCAAAACAATACTAAGAACGGATGGCATATTGGTTGATAAAGAGAGGTGAGATTCTAGTGACTAAAGTAGCAACAAGATTAGTTTCGATGAAAGAAATGCTGTTAAAGGCGAAACAAGAAAAATATGCAGTTGCGCAAATCAATATTAATAATTTTCAATGGGCTGAAGCGATCTTAGAAGCAGCCCAAGAAGAACAATCTCCTGTTATTGTAGCATCCTCTGATAGACTTGTGGATTACTTAGGTGGATTTAAAACGATTGCAACAATGATTAATAGTATTATAGAAGAAAAGAATATTACCGTACCAGTCGCTTTACACCTGGACCATGGCAATAGTGTGGAACGCTGTAAAGAGGCGATTGATGCGGGATATACTTCCGTCATGATTGACGGCTCCCATCATCCAATTGATAAAAATATTGAAATGACCAAGCAAGTCACTGAATATGCAAGACTTCATGGTGTTTCGGTTGAAGCAGAAGTTGGAACCGTAGGCGGTAATGAAGACGGACTTATTGGCGGTATTCAATATGCGAATCCAGAGGAATGTGTACGGATTGTAAAAGAAACAGGAATTGATGCATTAGCAGCAGCTCTTGGTTCTGTTCATGGTCCCTACCAAGGTGAACCGAAGTTAGGATTCGCTGAAATGAAGGAGATTTCAGGGTTGACCAATGTGCCGCTTGTGTTACACGGCGGATCAGGTATTCCGAATTATCAAATCCAACAGGCAATCGAACTTGGTCATGCGAAGATTAACGTGAATACAGAATGTTTGCAAGCCTGGGCTAAAGCTGTTCGTGAAGTATTGGATAAGGACAAAGAAATATACGACGCACGTACCATCCTTTCTCCAGGTAAAGAAGCGGTAAAGCAAACAGTAAAAGCCAAACTGAATGAATTCAAATCAAGTAATAAAGCGTAATAAACGGGGATGTCTTTATATTTACAAAGACATCCTTTTAACATTAAAATTCTTAAAGTTTAAACCGCTATTCAAGTATAGTAGAGAATTGAGATTCCAAAGGAGGAAGAAAATGTCGTTATCATTGATATTTGACATGGATGGTACCCTGTTTCAAACAGATAAGATTTTAGCGTTATCCCTTGAAGAAACGTTTGAGCATTTGAGGTTTTTGAACTTATGGGAGGGGGAAACGCCAATCGGAAAGTATCGTGAAATTATGGGCGTCCCTCTGCCAGTCGTGTGGGAAACGTTATTACCAAACCATTCAAATGAGATTCGTGAACGAACCAATGAAATTTTTCATGAAAAATCAATCGCGAATATTAACGCCGGTCATGGTTCTTTATATCCGAATGTGACAGAAGTTCTTAGCTATCTAAGAGAAAATAACTTCTCCCTTTACATAGCAAGTAATGGGCAAATTGAATACTTGAATGCTATTGTGAAATATTACAAGTTGGATAATTGGGTAACAGAAGTTTTCAGCATCCAACAAATAGACACGCTCAATAAAGCGGATCTAATCCGTACGATCATAACCAAATATGATATTGAACAGGGCGCGGTGGTTGGCGACCGATTATCAGATATTAACGGGGCAAAAAGCAATGGATTGATTGCGATTGGCTGTAATTTTGATTTTGCCAAAGAAGATGAACTTGCTCAAGCAGATATAACGATCGACAACTTTCTTGAATTAAAAACTGCTGTAGTAAAATGAAACTTCGAAGGTTGCTTACTTCTGTGGCAGCAGCTGTATAAATTTAAAATCCGCAATCCAGTAATAGTTAAAAAAAGACAAGCGAGTTTCGGAGTTTCGCAATGTCTTTTTTTTTTGTTAAATTATTTTAAAAATTATTTGAATAGTCTAATTTACAAATGGGTCTATTTATAATAATATGAGTTTAAGCCCATTTTATGTTGTGTTGTGTTTGAATTACGGATATACCTTCACGAAACAAACATATTCAAATTGTGCTTTGCACGTTTCTTACCATTATTTCAAATATTTTCTTGCCATTTAGGTAAGCGGTTACAACGGGCTTTAATGTGTTGAATAAAGTCGAAAAAGGAGGCTATTTGTGGAGAAAACCTCACTGTTAAAAACAACCTTAGGAAACTATTATATTTCAGTAACACCTGAATCCCATCAATCACACATAATTCTTCGCGTGGAAGTACCTAGGACAACCCAAGAAATCGTCATCCAATATTCCTATTCGCCAACGGAAGAAAATGCCGAAGAACGTTTAGATCAATTGTTTTCACGTTATCAAAAGGATAACAACATGGCTGCAACAGATCGGGCACATATCCAATCTGTAAGGAATTTGATTACCATCTCAGTCAGCTCAAGCCAAGGATATGAAGGAAGTTGTCACCGGTTTGAATCAACAGGAAGAGTCGTTATTAACAATTCCCAGTCCTCACCAGGGATACAAACCAGGGAAGTCTCTCCGGGGTTTTGGGATATATCATTTAATTTCCATGCATTAGTCACAGCAAAAACAGAAATTCATTGCACCATCGATGCTATACATAAAGAAGAAAGGTCCACCACACAGCCCATCGAAATCGCAGCTATCAAAAAAGAGCGGTTAAAGAGGGAGCGCTATTTAAATGCCCAAACTCGCTATAAAAAAGTAGAACTCCATACCCACACGCATCACAGCGATGCAAGGCATACAACGGAAGAGTTAATAAATGATGCTATTAAACAGAAAATCGACTGGCTGGCAATAACTGACCATAATACGATTAGTGCATTTGACAAGATTTCCCCAGAAAATTATCCCTTACAATTCATTAAGGGGTTAGAAATGACAACGCTTCACGGCCACTTCTTAACATTAGGCTATCAGGACAAGCCGCCGATGGATTGGACGTTAATCGACCGGGTGAATATTAACGAGAAATTAGCAGAAATGAAAGAACAAGGATTATTAATTGGGATTGCCCATCCATTCGATGTAGGAAGTCCGTACTGTACGGGATGCCGCTGGCAGTATGCCTTAGAGTCCCTTGAATGGATTGATTTTATTGAAGTGTGGAATTCGGAGGATCCGCATGAATCTCTATCAAATACAGATGCAATTGCAAAATGGACTCAGTTGCTGAATGCTGGTATTGAAATTCCGGCAACATGCGGCAGGGACTGGCACCATTCGAATACAACAAAACTTCCAGCTTTCTTGTATTCAGCCGTTAAGGAACCATCTTCAGGGGATGATATTTTAGAAGCCGTAAAGCTGGGCAGAAGTTACATTTCGCTTTCACCGCAAATTGACCTGACGATTAATGGTCAGTGGACAATTGGCGACAGGATTCATTTTAACGAGTTTAATACTCTGATGATGAAAGTCCATCTAACAGATACAGAGGATGTACATGCAGTGAAAATCGAATCAAATTTAGGAGATTTATATGAAGGTAACTATAAAGTGATTCATCAACTAGAGAAAAGTGAAGTTAAAGATTTGATTTGGCTGCGAGTATCTGTTTTTGATCAACATCTCAATCGAATTTTAATAACAAATCCCGTTTACTTTACCGATTAGAAAGGAGGAGGTTCTACATGGAGATTACGACAAACAAAAATATAGGTCCGGGTGCTGGGGTGAATAAAAGCAAAAAGAAAAAGAAGAACACCGTAAAGCCAATGAAGTTCACCTGGAAAAATATTTGGAAGCACCGGGCTATGTATATTATGCTTCTGCCTTGTATAACGTTTTTCATCATCTTTTCTTATATGCCGATGGCTGGGATGGTACTGGCATTTAAAGAGTTTCGTTTTGATACGGGAATCTTTGGTGGTCCCTGGGTTGGGCTTAAATATTTTGAACGTTTTTTCCAGGATCCCCAAAGTTGGAATTATGTTAAAAATACGCTCATTATCAGCGGAATGAAGTTAATACTAGCAATGCCATTTCCGATTATATTAGCTCTTTTATTTAATGAACTAAAAAGCAATAAACTTAGAAGTTTCTTTCAAAGTATTTCTTACTTGCCGCATTTTTTATCATGGGTGGTAGTTGTAGGGATTATCCAAAGTATATTAGCGCCAAATACAGGATTACTAAACGAATTAATTTCCTTTATGGGAGGTGATGGAAGTACCTATTTCTTAATGGAGGAAAAGAATTTTCACTCGATTATGTTTTGGAGTTATGTGTGGAAGGATATTGGCTGGAGTTCGATTATCTACTTTGCAGCCATTGCCGGTATTGATCCCGCTCTTTACGAAGCGGCGGCCATTGATGGTGCAAACAGATTAAGACAAATTTGGCATATCACCCTAACTGGAATCAGGCCTACTATTTTAATTCTATTTATTCTATCGTTAGGGAATATTCTATCTGCAGGGTTTGATCAGATTTATTTATTAAAAACACCAGGAAATGCAGAGGTTGCTGAAATTATTGATACGTATGTTATTCGTACTGGTCTTCAAAGCGGTCAATTTGGTTATGCAACAGCCGTTGGGATGATGCAGGGGATTGTTGGCTTGGTTGTAGTACTTATTGTAAACCGATTTGCAAATAAAAAATTTAATACCTCATTATGGTAAAAAAATTATAGGGGGAGAAATTTATATGAAGAGAGTTTCATTTAAATTTTTGACGTTGATTTTGATAGGCATTTTAATGCTTACTGCATGTACAGATTCGAAGAAGAGCTCCAGCGAAAGCCGTGAAAAACCAAAGGATGCTCCAGAAACATGGATTGCAGATCGTACGATTAAAGGGCTGGTATTTATGAGTGATGGTGACGTTTCTGCTGGAATGAATCCGGAAATTGCTAAAGAGTTAAAGAAAAGAACCGGAATTACATTAGAATTGCAAGGGATTACTGTGGATGACTCAACAGAAGCCTTGACTGCAGGACTTGCGTCGGGCGATTTACCGGACTTTGTTGCCTTTTATTTGGATCACAGCGGACGTCCTGAAATGCAAATTTTATTAAAAGCTGCACGGGAAGGAATGTTCCATGATTTAACACCTATGTTGAAAGATTCAAAGGTTTATAGTAAGTATTTCGAAGAAGGGTACTTACCAGCTGACACGAAAAACAATATTATGTTTAGACCTGAATTTAAAGGTGCTTCTTATTTCGTTCATATGGCCATTGACCGTGAACCTGGCACAGTATCTCGTAAATACGTTGGCGGTCCGTATATCTTAAAGGATATCGTTGACAAATTAGGTATTAATCCTGCAGAAATCGATACGCATGAAAAATTACGTGCGCTGGCAGAGCAGATTAAAGCAGCTAACATTAAAGATGTTAACGGCAAACCAATCACCCCAATTGGTCCTACAGTATGGGGTGGAGCAGATAGAGACTTCATATTTAATGATCTTATCTGGACAGGTACAAAAGGTGAGAAATTCTTAAAGGATAAAGACGGAGAGATTAAGCACGAATCGCAAACAGATTACGGTTTAGAACGTGTTAAGTTCGTGCAAGGATTATTAAAAGACGGTCTGCTTCATCCAGAGTTCTTTACAATGGCTGAAAACAAAGCCAAGGAAGGCGTTGTTAATAAATCCTTTGGGATTGTTTCCGATATGCATAACTTTGTAGTAGAAAATTCTGATATGAAATATGTCCCGCTTGGACCCATCGATACCGTTCAAGGAGACTATCAAATGGAATTACCTTATAAATCCGGATATGCGGGATGGTCCATTCCATCTACAACAGATCATCCAGAAGATATTGTGAAGCTGGCAGACTATTTAGCAAGCCGCGAAGGTAAATTGCTCGCTCAATATGGTCTTGAAGGAAGAGACTATACACTTGATGAAAAAGGTAATCCAGTTGTTAAAAAAGAAGTCCTTGAATTAAAAGAAAAAAATCCAGAAAAAGCTCAGAAGCTAGGCTTTAGAGGTGTTCGTTCTTACTGGGCTGAGCATCTTGGCTATACAGATATCGACAATATGGCAGACTTTGGTGAATTCGAATATGGTGAAAGAGTTTCCGGTGAAGATACAGCAGCCGCGGATAAAATTATCAAGCTATGGAATTATGACGAGAAGTTAAAGAATGCAAAAATAGTTGACGGATCGACCCCAAAATCATTTATTTTTGAATTTGAAAACGGTGAGAATCTCAACATTGCTTTAGACACTTACAATGAAAATTTATTACGTGCTTACTATAGTAAATCAGAAAGTGAAGCAAAGAAAATTCTAAGCGATTCTAAGAAGCTTTTAGAAAAAGCAGGCTTAAACGATTATATCAAATTGATTGAGAAGAAAGAAAAAGAAGGTACCACCATTAGGTATTAATTGAAAAGCGCTGGCGTTCTGATGTAAGCGCCAGCGCTTGGCAGCATGAACAGGCTTCCTTTCTATTTAGAAAGAGAGGAGGCCTATTTTTCTAAATTGGGAGGGATATCCATGTATCGCAAGAGCCGAAAGTCATGGAGCATTTATCAGATTATTACCATTTTGCTGGTGGCATTACTTTGCTTATCTATTATTCTCCCTTTTATAAATATTTTGGCGCTATCATTCAATGAAGGAACAGATGCACAAAAAGGCGGAATCTATTTTTTTCCCAGAGAATTTAGCTTTGAGAATTATTTAGAGGTGATTAAACAATCAACTGTTTTAAATGCATTATGGATCAGTGTGTTTAGGACAGTAGTTGGTACGGCTATAAGTGTGTTGTTAACGGCGATGGCCGCCTATGCGCTCACTACAAGGACGTTACCAGGAAGAAAGGTTATTACCTTTTTTATTTTTTTCACGATGTTATTTAGCGGTGGTATTATTCCGTATTATTTGGTTCTAACAGAGCTGCATTTAACTAATAGTATATGGGTTTATATTATTCCGAGTCTTTATAGTGTGTGGAATATTTTGATCATGAGGACGTTTTTCAGTCAACTTCCGGAAAGTATCATGGAAGCAGCCCGCATTGATGGCTGTACTGAATTTCAAATATTTTTCCGAATTGTTCTTCCAATGAGTAGACCAGTTATCGCCACAATTGGACTATTTAATGCCGTGGGCCATTGGAATGATTGGTTTTCCGGCGCCTTCTATGTTCGGGATCCCCAATTAAAACCATTAGCTACACTTTTACAAGAAATGCTGACGAAGCAGCAAGCAATCGCCGATGCCCTATTAAGAAATTCAGGCGCCTATGCAGCGTTGGAAAAGATAACGGTAACAGGTGATTCATTGAAAATGGCTACTATTATTATTGTTGTAGCACCAATTATTATTATCTATCCGTTTATCCAAAAACATTTTACAAAGGGGGTCAATATTGGTTCGGTGAAAGAATAAGATTGGGAGGAGATTTAGAGTATGGCAATGAAAAAAGCACTAATAGGTTTATCTATTCTTTGTATGATGGTTCCAAGCATGACCACAAATGCAGAGGCTAAAGCTCATGGAGCTAAAAAAGAATCTAAAAGCAGTATTATGGCAGATTGGAAATTTTCAAAGGACTATGTGAAAAGCGGTGCAATCGAAACTGGTGATATCATTATTCAAGACGCTAGTAAAAATGGAAATGACCTAGAATTAGTGACAGTTGGGGACTTATCTTCACCTGAATTAGAAGGAATGATGAAATGGTCAGAAGATGATTATGATCATCTAGCAAATGTAGATAGCCTACAATTCTCTAATTCTAAAAAAGCTTCAGCAGGAAGATATTTCAAAACGATTAAAGATGCACCGATTAATTCTGAGGAATTTAAAGATGGATTTACCATCGAGGCAATTTTTAAATTACCAAGCAATTTTACTAGTAATTTACATAGCTGGATGGGGATTTTAACAAGGCAAGGGCAGGCTGCAGACATAAATAAACTGGATGGCGAGAAAGAAATCTTGTCTACCTTATCCGTATCCAATGATAAAGAAATTCAATGGACAAGCCATCCGACTAATTTGAACTATAATGAAACGAACTGGTCGCGGTCGTTAAATACAGATGAATGGTATCATTTGGCGGTCGTGAATGATGGGGAAACATCGACTTTAACTGTAAATGGTGTAAGTGATTACGGGAAGTCGATAAAGGTCAAAGGAATTGCCACTGTAGAAGGAAAGGGCTGGAATATAGGTGCTTCTGAGTGGGGAAATGAATTAGATGCCTTATTCGCAGGTAACATTCAAGAAATACGAGTAGCTAATAAGGCGTTGGACGAAAAAGATTGGCTTATTCCAGATGCTCGTGATGCTCAACCTGTTGAAGGAACAAATGATAATATCCCACTTTTAACAAATAAGAAGAATTATAATTTTCTTTTTGTTCCGGACACACAAAAATACTCGAATATGAATCCAGAGATTTTTGATAGCCAAATGAAATGGATTGCAAAAAACAACAAGAAAAACAATATTGCGATGAACGCATTTGTTGGGGACATTGTCGATAGTAATGCCGAGGAACAATGGAAAAATTCCCTTCAATCTATTTCCTATTTAGATAAGAGTAATATTCCTTATGTAATGACGGCGGGAAATCATGATTATGCAAGCGGAGATCCTTACCTGACCTATTATGGACCGCAGCGTTTTGCCGATAAAAACTACTATCAAGGTTCGTCTCCTTCAGGATACGGCTCTTATGCGCTAGTAAAGGCGGGCAGCTATGAATACCTGTTTTTAATGGTGGATATGAAGAATCTTCAAACAGATTTAGAATGGTCAAAATCAATTTTAAATCAACACAAAAATAATCCAACCATCATTGTCTCTCATGATGTGATTTATCCGGAGACGGTAGATAATAAAGCCGTTGCGGTGGAATCAAGCAGGGGGAAAATCATTTGGAATGAACTTGTCAATGAAAATAATCAAGTATTTATGACAGTAAACGGCCATTATTTTGGGATTACCCATCAGGTTAAACAAAATGCAGCCGGAAACGATGTCATACAAATGTTGGTCAACTATCAGTATGACTATCGAGGCGGAAATGGCTGGCTGAGACTTGTAGAATTTGATGAAGCGAAGAACAAACTGTTTTTCCGTACCTACTCACCATTTGTAGAGGAAATGTCAAAGAAAGAAAAAACGTATGTTGACTTCAAATATTTAACAAATGAATATAACTTATTTGATTTAGATCTTAATTTTAAAAAGAGATTTAACATAAATAAATGATGAATAGGGGGATTAATAATCATGAGGAATAAACTAAAGACTTTTCTTTGTAGTTCGATTGCTGTGTTCACTCTGTCACAGGGAATAATGACCGTATCAGCAAAGTCAATAGATTCTCACAAGGAAGCCGGCAGATGGATGTCCGGGGATTACCATATCCATACCATTCAATCAAGTGATGCATCAGAGCCGTTTATGAAACTGGAAAATATATTGAATGCTGCCTTCCGTGAGGATATTAACCTAATGCCTGCTGAAACAGTGGTAAAGCTAAAATACGGCGAGTCTCTTGACTATATTATGCTGACTGACCATTTGCGTAATTCGCCGCGAGATCCCGATGGTAATGAAAAACCTACAGCACGCTTTGAAGCCATGCAAGATCAGCTGGCAAAAATCCGTTCATTGCAGGCGGCTGGAAAATACACTGGCAAGATAATTTATCCCGGTTTTGAGTGGGATATGATGGATTTGGATCATGGTTCAGTCGCTATTATTGATTCCAACAGTAATAACATACCATTTGATGCCATCCGCCAGTTTGAATGGCTATACAGCTATGATACAAGTACGGACAAGTTTACATCAAACGAAGCCGAGCTATGGGGAGAAAGACCGGATAAGAATAAGCTGAAATCGGATAAAAGCAAAACGTTTGAAGCGATTAAATGGTTAAAAGACAATTATCCTGAAAGCTTTGTATTGCCGAATCATCCGTCCCGTCACAATGGGGGCGGCGGAGAAGTTACTATAGAAGATCTCCGTAAGATGAATGATATTGCTCCAGATATTGTCTTTGGTATGGAGGGAATGCCGGGAAATCAGATGGCTGCAAGCTTTAACCGATCTGAGCTTTCTGATATATATGGTGGTGTGGATGTGATGGTCGCCAAGGTAGGGGGCGCATGGGATGCCATGCTTGGAGAAGGGCGCCATTTCTGGAATTTTACTAATTCGGACTTCCATTTCAAAGTCAGCAGCAACCGCAAATATTCAAGCGGCTATTGGCCAAGCGAATACCAAAGAAACTATACTTGGGTCGAGGGCAATCAGTTCAAGGATGTCGTAGAGGGCATGCGTTCGGGTAAAGCCTTCGGCGTATATGGCGACCTCATTAATGCACTGGAGTTCAATGTGGAAGGAAAGAAAAAGCAAGCGGAGATGGGCGAGGATTTACAAGTGTCTAAAGGTGATCAAACCACTATCACTATTCGCTTTAAGAGTCCGGAGTACAATAATTACGATCCAATTACTGCTCATAACACGTCTGTTACGAATAAGGTCAAGGTTGATCATATTGATTTAATTTCTGGCGAGGTAACCGGCAAGATTGACAAGAGCCAATATGCCAGCAATACGACGAATGATACGACTAAAGTCGTTAAGCGCTTTACCGAGAAAGACTGGGGTAAGCCGGATAAAGAAGGCTATTACACTATAAAATACAAAGTAAAGGCTGATACTAACCGTTATTATCGTCTGCGCGGTACCAACCTTGGCATGAATGTAGTAGGCTTTATGAAAGATGGGGAGCCGCTGATGGATCAATCCTTTGACTATGAAGGGACTCCTACACCATTGGAGAATGAGGAACGCTTCAACAATATTAATGACCGTAATTACACCAGTATGTGGTTTTATTCTAATCCGATCTTTGTTAATATTAAGGGGTCAAACCATCATTAAGGGGCGGGGGATTATGTCGCTTGCTTAAATAAGTGAAGTGGGAAGTTTTCCCTTCCAATACAAGCCTAGGGAGAAGGTCTTCGTCATATTGATGAAGACCTTTTTCATGATGTGAACTGAGTAATGCTTGCCCTCCTGTAAGCGGTTGAAATTTGAATTTACAAATCATAATATGTTTGATATTATTTGTTTGTTGGGGTTTATTGGATTAAACAAACATAAACAAGTGAATTTCAAACATAGATAAGAATGAAGGATGTGACTTTGAAACATGACTTTCTTGCTAAATGATCGTCAGCAGTTAATTTTGGAAACATTAAATCAAGAGAAGAAAGTAGTGGTTGCTTCTCTTGCGAGAGAATTAGGGGTAGCGCCTGAGACCATCCGCCGTGATTTGGATACATTGGAAAAGGAAAAAAAGCTTAAAAGGGTTCATGGGGGTGCTGTTCTATACCTGCAAACCAATAATGAACCGATGTTCGTTCAAAAAATGAGTGTAAGAGCGGAGGAAAAAGCAGCCATCGGCAGAAAAGCGGCTGAATTTATTCAGGACGGCGATACTATTATGCTGGGTGCCGGGACAACGGTTTTACAGCTGGCAAAGGCGATTACAGGTATTAAATTATTAACGATCGTGACGAATTCCCTCGCTGCTGCCGAAGAACTAAATAATCGTTTGGAAAAACGGGAGTTTGATGGAAAGGTCATTGTTTTAGGCGGGATGACGAATCCGGAGCAAAAGTCGATTGTCGGGGCATTAACCTGTAAGATGCTGGAGTCCTTTCGCTTTGATAAATTATTTCTGCCATGCGGCGGTGTCACTACCGGTCATGTCAGCGACTTTAACTTTGAGGACTGCATAGTTTCTACCGCTATGGTGGAAAGGGCGAATCAAGTCTATTTACTGGCGGATTCCTCGAAGATTGAGAATGAATCTTTTTTCAAAATCTGCTCGTTATCAAAGGTTGATTATATTATTTCAGATGGGGACATGCCGTTATCCTGGCAGAAGCAAGAGCTGGATACCATGCTCCAATGGATCAGGGCAACAGGAGGAGAAAACAATGAAGGTTGATTACCATTTACATCTTGAAGAAGGGCCGTATTCATTGCGCTGGCTCGATCGAACAAACATGGCATTAGATCATTTTTATCCTATTCCGTATGAGAGACATACCATGGAATGGCTTCATGAAAGTATGAAGCGTTTAAATAAGCGAGTACAAAAGGGTTCGTATGATGCCTCTTGGATTGACCTCTATTTACAGGAAGCGAAACGCAAGGGCCTGCGTGAGGTAGGAATTGTCGATCACTTATATCGCTTTAAAGAAACAAAGGCTTATTTCGAAAAATACGTAGATATTAGTGATACAGAGCTTGGGAATTTGCAAAGAAAATGGTTGAACCAGGTTATGACCGAATCGATGGGGGATTTTGTCCAAGCGATTACGGAGGCGAAACCACGCTGGGCTGCCGAAGGAATTACCCTTCGCATGGGCATCGAAGCCGATTACTTTCCGGGCGGCGAAGAGGAATTAAAGGAACTCCTCAGTGCCTATGAGTGGGACTATGTGAATGGATCGGTTCATTTTTTCAACGGCTGGGGCTTCGATAATCCTGAGACACAGTACCTTTTTGCCAATTATGAGTTAAACACGCTCTATAAGGACTTTTTTGAGGTTGTCGAAAAAGCCATCCGCAGCAACATCTTTAATTTTGTGTCTCATTTGGATAATTTAAAAGTGTTCAATTTCCGTCCAGATGAAAGCAGCCTGATTCCGCATTATGAAAAAATTGCTGAGGCCTTAGTGGAAACAGATACAGCTACGGAAATCAATGCGGGATTATATTATCGCTATCCGGTCAGGGAAATGTGTCCAAGTCCGAAATTTCTGGATGTACTTGTGGGCAAAGGGGTTAGCTTTACTACCTCATCAGATTCTCATTTCCCAGATGATATTGGCGCCTATATTGACTTGAATACTGAAACACTGCTAAATAAGGGAATTACGAAAATAGCAACCTTTGAAAAACGTGAAAGAATTATGAAACCATTGGGTGAGATGGTGAAACATACCGCAAAGGTTTAATCATACATCAAAGGCAGCCTCTCCTATAGATAGACAAATGGACTGTCTGTGAAGGAGGATAGGGAAATGGAACATTTGGGATTTCTATATGAAGAGCATATGATAAAAAATATCGAGCTCTATCTTCGGCTTGTTATCAGTGCTCTTTTCGGAATGTTTATTGGCTGGGACAGAAGTGCCAAAAACAAGCCAGCCGGGTTAAAAACTTTTATGTATGTTTCAGTATCCTGTACATTAATTACCATTATCTCCATCTATAGCGTTGAGATTTTTGGTAATTCGAATGCGAATAATCGAATGGATCCGATGCGTCTGTCAGCTCAAATTGTGTCGGGCTTAGGTTTCCTAGGTGCCGGTTTGATTATTAAAGACGGCGTACGTGTAAAAGGGTTAACTACCGCAGCGATGGTGTTTTTTGCCGGCGGCGTGGGAATTGGAATTGGTGCTGGATTTTATGGAATTGTTTTTGCTGCTGTGTTCATTACCTTTATTTTAGCGAAAATTGGCCTCTTGATCGAGAAAAGACAAACACGTTCTATGAGAAACAAAGAGCAGCAGGGAATTCAGCAAAAAACAGGATCATGAAAAACTCTTGTCACAATCCTTTTTCATAATATAAGAATTTATAAGTTTTGACTTTGAGAAATGTTCAGCTACAGCGCCCTAGCGCTTTTCTAACAATCTTATCGCAGTCATCCACCATATTTTCGCCTCGTTCGTTACGTTTTTTGTCATAAAGCTGAATGAAATAGACGGAGAGGCGAATTATACTAATCTATGAATATGGTTTAGTCAAAAAGCTTAGGAAAGCAGGTGATAGATTGGATTTACTCATTATGACTTTTAATCTAAGATATGATAACCCAGAAGACGGTGAGAATAGCTGGTCTAATCGTAAAGCGAAAGCGGCGGAAATCATTAAACAGGAGCAGCCGGCGATTATTGGTACACAGGAGTTGCTTCCTGCGATGATCAAAGATTTAGATGAATTGCTAACAGAATATAATTGGTTTGGACAGCCAAGACAAAGTAATGATGAGCATAGTGCGATTTTTTATAAAAAAGACAAGGTTGAGCTTGTGAAAAGTGGTACATTCTGGTTATCGGAGACTCCTACGGTAGAAGCAAGCATTAGTTGGGATTCGGCGCTGCCACGAATTTGTACATGGGGCGAATTTATCTGCCTAGGCAGCGCTCAAAAATTTAGGGTTTTTAACACCCATCTGGATCACATCAGTGAAGAAGCGCGGATAAAGGGTGTACGGGTTATTGAAGCCTATATGGATGCCTTAAATAAAAGTGAACCTCTCCCTGCAATATTGACAGGTGATTTTAATGCTGAGCCAGCAAGTGATGAAGTGAAATTTTGGAAAGACAAACTGTTCACAAGTATTTATTCTGTTATGAAGATTCAAGGGGCGGGATTAACCTTTCATGATTTCGAAGGCGGTTTCGTTGGCGAGCCGATTGACTATATATTTGTTTCAAAAAACATAAAAATCGAGAGTGGCACGATTATCCATTCGAAGGTGGAGAACGGGTATCCGTCCGATCATTATCCGGTATCCGCAATTGTGAAAATTTAAGGGAGTGATTCATAGTGCAATTAAAAATGGGGAAAGACGGTTCGTTTAAAATATTACAATTAACAGATTTACACGTTGGCTCCATGCCATTCAATGAACAAGATTTACAAACATTTGAGCACATAAAGGATATGACGGAAAAAGCAAATCCCGATCTGATTGTCATTAGTGGTGATCTTGTCTGGTCGGAAGGAGTTCCCAATCCTCAAGACAGCTTTACGGCCATAGTTTCCGTATTAAATGAGTTGGAAACACCAATTGCCATCACTTACGGCAATCATGATACAGAAGAGAGAATTACCCGCTCCGATTTACGCAGTTTGGAAAGTCAGATCCATTTGTTAGCGGAAAAGAAATATTCCCATGTAGTGGAGGACCGGGAATCTTATTGTGTCGAGATCACAAAAGAGGATGGAACGGTGTCGAATGTATTGTATATACTCGACAGCGGGGCAGAGGATCCATTAAAAATCGGCCAGTATGAGTATGTTCACCCGGATCAAGTGACTTGGTTTAATGAAGTATCACGTAAATATCAAAATAGAACAAACGATTTTAAACCAGACATGCTTTTCCTTCATATTCCACTACTTGAATATAAGGAAGCATTCTGCAATGGGCAAGTCAGCGGAACGAAATATGAGGATATTTCTTCACCAGTGATTAACACAGGTCTCTATACATCCTTATTGATTAACGGAAAGGTTGCAGGCGTATTTTGCGGCCATGATCACGATAATGACTTTGTTGCCGATTATCAAAGGATCAAATTAGGCTTTGGAAGAATCAGCGGCTTTAATTGCTATGGGGAGCTGACTCGCGGTGCTCGTGTGTTTACGCTTTATGCTGATAAAGAGTTTGAGACAAGCATCATCGAAACAGAAAAGTTTTTAACCGTTAAGTAAGAAAATGAGTGGAGGAGTGTGCTCTTTGTACCAAGAAATTATTGCCGAAGCCAATCAGATTGTAAGAGAGTCTATTGATGACCCAAAAGTGACAGCAATGTTTGAAAACTGTTTTGGTGATACATTGACCAAAACAACCAAGTATTTGGATGATGGAACGGTCTTTTTGGTGACGGGTGACATACCGGCCATGTGGTTAAGGGATTCTTCGCTTCAATTAAGACCTTATTTACCTTTCCTTGGAAAATACAAGGAATTGGACCAGCTGGTTAAAGGTGTGATCAATCGTCAAATCGATTTCATTTTGAAAGATCCTTATGCGAATGCGTTTAATGAGACGGCGAATGGGAACAGATGGGATGACGATATCCCGCTGCAGGAGCCTTCCATCTGGGAACAGAAATATGAAATAGATTCCGTCTGTTTCCCGTTTCAATTAGCCTATCAATATTGGAAGTATACCGGGGACACTAGCATTTTTACAGAAACATTTAAAAAGGCGGCACAAACAGTTCTATCACTATGGAAGGTCGAGCAAAATCATACCGACTTTTCTACCTATTCGTTTCAAAGACCAGAAACCGAGGATCTTTGTAATGATGGGAAAGGGTCGCCGGTTGGCTATACAGGGATGACCTGGTCTGGTTTCCGGCCGAGTGATGATGCTTGTGTCTATCATTATTTAATTCCTAGTAATCTATTTGCGGTAAGAATATTAGAAATTATGTCAGAAATTTTCGAAGATATTTATCAGGATGGGGCGTTACAATTAGCGGCCAAGAATTTGTCAGCAGAAATTTCTTATGGCATTCAACAATATGGGGAAATCAAGAATGATGCCGGCCAAACGATGTACGCATATGAAGTAGACGGATTAGGGAATCATCTGTTAATGGATGATAGCAATATGCCAAGTCTATTATCTTTGCCAATGCTGACAAACATGGAAAAGACAGATGAAAAATATCAAACGACACGGAATTTTGTCCTAAGTAAACGGAATCCCTATTACTTTGAAGGAACATGTGCGCGAGGCGTTGGCAGCCCGCATACTCCACATGGCTATATTTGGCCGATCGCTCTAGCAGTTGAAGGGATTACGGGAAATAGTCAAAGGGAAAAGTGGGAAAAGATCCAATTAATTTGTCAGAATGATGCAAATACAAACCAAGCGCATGAATCTTTTGATTGTCATGATTCTACTCAGTTTACGAGAGAGTGGTTTTCTTGGGCGAATGCGATGTTTTGCGAATTAGTGCTAGATTATTGCGGCCGTCAAGTAAGGTACAAATAGGCACATAGAAAGGACGGACGACAAAAAAGTAGAAAAATAGCGAATTTTATAACTTTTAATCGATTTGTCGGTGACGAAAAATGTCATTAGAGCCTTTGAAAGCGCAATCACAAGTTTGTATTATTAAGATGTAATCAATTTATTTGATAGATTGCAATTTATAAGTACATTAGGAGGGTAAAAGGCAATGGGTAACAGAAAAAGGAATAAGTTTTTATATCTTTTCAGTGGTTTACTAGTTTTAATGTTCGCTTTAGCTGGATGTGGTTCATCTGACAAGGCAAGCAGCAAATCTTCAGATGGCAAAACGAATTTAACTATTCATTATTATGTGGGTGCCATCAGTAAAGGTTCGATTGATGCAGCTAAAAAGAACTTTCCAAAATACAATTTAGACTTTGTGGAATTACCGGCAGATAGTAACTATGATGTAAAGTTAAAAACAAGCCTGAATTCAAAATCAGCGCCGGATATTGCAACAGTTAACAGCAATATTCAAGACTTCCTGCCGTATGCTAATAAGTTTGTGAACTTATTAGATTATGGTGCAAATGATCTGGCTGACCAGTATGTTGAGTGGAAATGGGAATCTGCCAAAACGGGTGATAAGAAAAGCATGATTGCTATGCCTTTGGATATTGGTCCTACTGGATTATTCTATCGCGAGGATTTGTTTAAAGAAGCAGGATTACCGACAGATCCTAAAGAAGTTTCCGCGAAAATTGTTACCACAGATGATTATTTAGCTGCTGCAAAACAAATGAAAGAAAAGATTGATAAGCCAATGTTCCTTTCCGCTGTTGGAATTCTTGGGGAACGATACAGAGCACTTGATTCTGGTATGTATAATGAAGACGGAAAATTAATCTTAGCTGACGGAAAGTTGAAAAAGGAATGGGATTTTGTTGTAAAAGCGATTAATGAAGGTTACACATTGGGAACAAAATCAAATTCCATTGACAATGTAAATGCGATTAACGAAGGAATGTACGGTGCTTATATTGGTGCTTCTTGGGGTGTAATGGACGTTAAGGATGCTGATAAGTCAGCTGGTAAATGGCGTATTGCGAAAACCCCTGGCGGCTATTCAAACCAAGGCGGATCGTATTTAGCTGTATTAGGAAATACCAAACATCCTAAAGAGGCTGTTGAAGTAGTGAAATTCTTAACAAACGAAGCTAGTCAATTATCTAACTTAACTGAAAATAGCCTTTTCCCTTCATTGAAATCGATCTATGACAAACCAGAAATGGTGAATAAAGATGACTTCTTTGGCGGTCAAGAAATCAACGAGTACTTTATTGATGCTGCTAATAACATTACTTATGTGTATAGAGATCCTAGAGATACATCAGCATTCAGATATTTTGAAGATCAAATCACCTTAGTTGAAACACAAGGTAAGGATCCTGAAAAAGCTTGGAAAGATGCAGTGAAAAAAGCAGAAGGATTGTAAGGAAAGGGTGAGATTAAGCATATTTTATGCTTAATCTCTATTCTCTTTATATGAGGTGAAAAACATGGAGGCTATTACGAATAATATGCCAGATGACAAGAGCAATAAGAAGAAACGAACATTAAGAAGCTTTGCCGATAAAGTAACTCCTTATTTATTTATATCTCCTTTTTATATACTTTTCCTTATTTTTGGCCTATTTCCGATTGTATTCTCTGGAATACTAGCATTTAGTCAATGGGATGGTATCGGGGATGTACAGTTTACTGGATTAGAAAACTTTCAGAAGTTAATGGCGGATACAGACTTTTGGCTATCGATTAAAAATACGTTGATTATTTGGGTCATTCAAACAGTTCCAATGCTAGTGCTCGCCTTAGTGCTCGCCTTCCTCATTAATCTTCAGTTTGTTAAGCGTAAGGAATTTTTTAAAACAACCTTTTTCTTGCCATATGTTACATCGGTTGTAGCTGTCACTATCCTATTTGGCCTTATCTTCTCGAATCAAAGCGGATTGATCAATGCTGTTTTGGAAATGTTCGGGAAGGAGCCAATTGCTTTTATCGATAGTCCATTTTGGGTCCGGATCGTCATTGCTTTAGTTGGTATGTGGCAGTACTTAGGGTACAACATGATTATTTACTATAGCGGCTTACAAAGGATTCCGGCTGATTATTATGAAGCAGCCATCATTGATGGGGCTTCTAAATATCAATTGTTTACTAAGATTACGATCCCATTGTTAAAACCAATTATTCTATTTACTGTGATTATGTCGACTATTGGCGGTTTACAAGTATTTGCCGAAGCGCAAGTATTAGTGCCAACCAATGCCACTGCAGAAGGTGGGTCATTAACGATTGTGTACTATATCTATCAAACGGCTTTCTTACAAAATAGATATGGTTATGGATCTGCCATTACGTGGGGATTAGTTGCCATCATACTAATCATTTCCTTAATCAACTGGTACTTAACATCATACAGAATCAAGGGGGAGGATGACTAATGAAGAAACTATCACTTTCCAATATTGTTATTAAAGTTATCTTAATCATTGGTGCCATTTTCTCATTATTCCCTTTTTACTGGATGATTGTGATGGCAAGTAGAACCAATAGTGAGATTTTCGCGATTCCGCCTCATATCACCCTTGGTACCCATTTAATGGAGAATATTAATATTGTTTTTACAGAAACAAACTTTTTTCAAGCCTTTTTAAATACATTATTTTATGCCGTGGTTGCCACGACATTGGTGCTTTTCTTTGATTCCCTAGCAGGTTATACCTTTGCCAAAATGAAGTTCAAAGGAAAAAAATTCTTGTTTGTCGCGTTATTGGCTACGATGATGATTCCTGGGCAAATCAACATTATCCCGCAATTTATCATGATGGATTTCTTTGGCTGGGTCGGTTCCTATAAGGCCTTGATTATACCTGGAATGGCCAATGCATTCGGTATATTCTGGATTAAGCAATATTGTGAAAATGCAATTCCAGATAGTATTATTGAGGCCGCAACGATTGACGGGTGTGGAAAATTTGGAACTTATTGGAGAATTGGTGTTCCAATCTTAAAGCCTGCCATGTCCTTCTTAGCCATTTACACCTTTATTGGGGCTTGGAACGATTATACATGGCCATTAATTATCTTAAATGATGAAACAAAATATGTGATTTCGCTGGCGTTAACTAGATTACAAGGATTATATTTTACCAACTATCCACTTGTAATCACAGGTACATTAATAAGTGTGGTACCGGTATTAATTTTATTTGTATTCTTTAGCAGACAGCTGATGGCTGGTATTACGGACGGTGCTGTTAAAGAGTAAGGAAAGGAGAGAGAGTAGGATGAAAGGGAAACTTTGGTTATGGCTGGATAAAGTAATGGACATCATACTATTGAGTTTAGTAATTCTAGTATTTTCTTTACCCGTGGTTACAATGCTGGCTTCTTTTTCTGCAGGGATACAAGTCTTTCGGAAAAAGCAGGCAGGTCAAGTGTCAGAAAATGTGTTTCGGCTGTTCTTTATCTCATTTAAGGCCATATTTTTCAAAGGCTTGATCGGTGAGCTCATTTTATGTTTATTCTATTTCATTGGGCTGGTCAATATCGAAATTGCCCGAACAGCTGCTCATTCGATGAGTATTTTCATCTATTCTATTACTGCCTTTTTCTTGCTGGTGATCACGTTAAGTGCGATCAATTATATGATTGTGATGCCCGATAAGGAACGTTCCATGAAAGAAATGCTAAAAAATAGCTTAATTATGACTTTTGTTAAATTTCCCTATTCATTCTCTATAGGAATCTGTTATGTGGTCTTAGTTCTATCGTGTATTATCTTTCCTCCGATCATGATCGTTATGATCGGTACAGTAAGTTTTATCCATCAAAGGTTTGGGAGGAAAATATGGAATGCAGCTGGCCAGGCCCTGCTTACTCCATAGATTCCCACAGCTAAAATAAGCTTCAAATAGTTACTGGAAGGTGTGTGCTAAATGTTTTACATGCTTGATAAAGTAAAAAGCAGGATTGAAGAATTAAATGACTATCGGTACCAAAATCGCGAAGGGATTAATGAATGGTTTTATAAAGAAGACGAAACAAAATCAGAAAAATATCCGCCTAAAGTAGATGAAACATGGAATGTGTTCCGCCGCGGCGAAACATGGTCAGGCAGAGACTATTACATTTGGCTTTCTAGCAAATTGTCTATTCCTGATTCAAAAGACGACGAATTCGTTTTACTGTTTAATTTCGGGAAAACTGATGGAGGAACCAACTCAGGTTTTGAATCTTTGCTGTTTATCAATGGCGTTCCCTATCAAGGAGTAGATGCGAATCATAAAGAAGTATTTATCGATAAACGATTCTATGGAACGACGATCGATTTGAGTTTGAAATTATGGTCAGGGTTAGAAGGCGGCGGTCCGCCAAGAACCATCAAGCATGACTTTAAATATAGCGATATTGCAAGCTTACAGCCAGATGTGGATGATTTATATTATACGGCCAAAATGGTTTTGGAAACGGCACAGATTCTTGATAAAAATGATCCAAATAAAGTGATTTTAGAAAAAGCATTGGCAAAGACATTTACATGTATTGATTGGTCTGAACCTGGAAGTGAGTCCTTTTATCAATCCTGTATCGAGGCAAATGATACGATGCAGCGTGAGATTGAGAAACTGGACAAGCATACACCTGTAACGGTGACTGCGATTGGACACACGCATATCGATGTAGCCTGGTTATGGAGATTGAAACATACGAGAGAAAAGGCGGCAAGATCGTTTTCGACTGTGTTGCGTTTAATGGAACGTTATCCGGACTACTATTTCTTGCAGTCACAGCCGCAATTATATTCCTATATGAAAAAGGATTATCCGGAAATCTATGAGCAAATTAAGCAAAGAGTGGCCGATGGTTCTTGGGAAATTGACGGAGGAATGTGGCTAGAAGCGGATTGTAATATACCATCGGGCGAATCGATTGTCAGACAGTTATTGCACGGAACACAGTTCATGAAAAATGAATTTGATAAAGAACCGAACTTCTTATGGCTGCCAGATGTTTTCGGCTATTCATGGGCATTGCCGCAAATTTTGGTGAAGTCCAATCTAAAAGCCTTTATGACAACGAAGATCAGCTGGAATCAATTTAATCGGATGCCGCATGACACGTTTTGGTGGAAGGGTATTGATGGAAGCAAAATCTTAACCCATTTTATTACAACACCTGAACCTGAAGATTATGGGACCGATTCCTTCCATTATACGTATAACGGTGTATTAGAGCCAAAGACGGTAAAAGGCGTCTATGATAACTATATTGATAAGAATATTAATCAAGAAATGCTTGTCTGCTATGGCCACGGGGATGGCGGCGGCGGTGTGAATCGGGAAATGCTGGAACAGCGAAGACGTTTGGATAAAATCCCAGGACTGCCGCATGTGAAGACAGGTTCCGCTAAGCAATACTTTGAAAATCTGCGTGAGACGGTAGAAAATACGGATGAATATGTTCATACATGGGACGGGGAACTGTATCTGGAGTACCATCGCGGAACGTATACTTCTCAAGCGTTCGTTAAGAAATTTAACCGGAAACTGGAGTTAGGGTACAGGGAAGCAGAGTTTTTAAGATTATGGGCATTAAAAGAGAATAGTCAGTATGAGTATCCAATGGACAAGCTGCATGACGGCTGGGAGATTATTCTCCGCAATCAGTTCCATGATATTATTCCAGGCTCCTCTATCCATGAGGTATATGAGGATGCGAGAATAGAGTACGGCGTGGCAACAGAAATTCTAGAGCGTATTAACGAGGAATTCCGTTGTAAAATAGTAAACAATCAATCAAACGAATGGAACATTTTTAATAGCAATGCGTGGGAGCGCAGCGACTTTGTGTTCATTCCTGAAACAACTGCAGGGTTACGTTTTGTCAATCATGCCAATCAGCCGTTAGAATCGGTTGAACTAGCGGACGGTTACCGTGTGTATGTGCCAAATATACCTTCTTTGGGCTATGAAACCATCAAAGGGTTCAACACGAAGGAAGCTACTGCTGAAACAGAGGTATTTATTGTAGAAGAGCGAAAGGTGGAAACGCCATTCTACGTGATTGAGTGGAATACCGACGGCCAATTAGTCGGTCTCTTAGATAAAGAAACGGGAAGAGAAGTACTTGCAGGTAAAGGAAATGTATTCCAGCTTTTCGAAGATAAGCCAATGAACTTTGATGCATGGGATATCGATATTTACTATAGCGAAAAAATGAAGGAAATCGCTGCTGATGCCATCACGGTGAAGGAAAAGAATTCCCTGTTTGTTGAAATTGAATTTACCTATCAATTTGGCAAATCTGCCATCACTCAAACGATGATCGTAAGTTCAAAATCAAAGAGAATTGATTTTAAGACAAAGGTAAATTGGAATGAACGCCAGCAATTATTGAAAGTAGCGTTCCCAGTCAACGTAAGAACAACAGAAGCAACCTATGATATCCAATTCGGGAATGTGAAGCGGCCGACACATTGGAACACAAGCTGGGATATGGCACGATTTGAATCAGTTGCCCATCAATGGGTCGACCTATCTGAATATCAATTTGGTGTGAGTTTATTGAATGACTCGAAATATGGTCATGACATTAAAGATAATGTCATCCGACTAACATTATTAAAGGGAGCTATTGATCCAGACCCGACTGCAGATGTGGGCGAGCATGAATTTACCTATAGCCTGTATCCACATAGCGGTGACTTTATTCAAGCGAATACGGTCCAAGAGGCTTGGGCGGTCAATTGCCCGCTAGAGGCAGTATCTGGAACGGTACCTTTTGTTCAACAACAGCTTATTACTTTTATGAATGAACCAAAAATCTTGATTGATGCGATTAAGAAGGCAGAAAATTCCGATGGAGTGATTGTCAGATTCCATGATTATACCGGCGGCACACAAAAAGTGACGTTCAAAGCTAATTTCCCATTCAGTTCTTGGACGGAAACCGATTTAATGGAAAATCCAATTGGTGATCTGGTATCCACAAACGAAGTGGATGTAACAGTGAAACCATTCGAAATTAAAACTTTACTGTTCACAGTATAATATTTTTCAGCGATTTAGCTGTCAAAAATGGTTATAAGTAAGATTGTTTTGGTGCTTTTCCATATTTATTATGTACCTAGGGGGTAGGCATCATGGTGAGATTGAAGCAAAGAGAGCTGCAAATATTGGAATTCTTACTTGTCCAAGAAGAATTTATGACCTATAAGAATATCTCTGAACATTTACATCTCACAGAAAGACAAGTAAGGTATGACATCAATAATATTGAAAAGTATTTAATGAAAAATCATTTAGATGTAATTAGGAAAAATCCGAAAAAAGGAATTATCATAATGGAGAAGGCGGGGCTTAAGGGGCAGCTCCAAGCCTTCAACCAATACACGACGATACGTGAATATAAGTACTCAAAGAAAGAGATTCAAAGTTTTATCTTGCTTAAATTGTTAATTAGCGACGAAATTGTCCCGGTTGCGGAATTTGAGGATATTCTCTTTATTTCCCGGACGACCGTGTTAAACAATTTAAGCGAGATCGAAGAAATGCTCCTAAACGAGAATTTGTCATTGGTTCATCATACGAGAAAAGGCTTCACCATTTCCGGTCCACAAGTAAAAAAATATAATTTTTTTACAAGAGTGTTAATGGAGTTAATTAACATTCGGGAAATCTATAGCTTTGTACTCAATAATGATAATGTTTTCTCGAAGCAGGCGGAATTGGTGTTATTTAATCTGCTTGATTTGGATATTTTGCATCAGGCCTTGCTGGAATGCCGGAATATCGAAAAATATGCAGGGAAAGTCTTAGATGACCGTAATTATGTCTTATTATTAATTGTCGTGATGAAAATCCTCCAAGAAAATGCTGATTGGCATTTTAATGACTTTATTCAACAGCGCCAAGAGAAGTCCGAACATGGGGCGCTTCTATTAACGATTATTGAAAATATGAGAAGCCATTCCGATCATAGTGATGATCAAACGATTGCGAAATTTCTTGAAGAAATTATTGACCATATATGCAGGGCGTATCACGTTGATTTCAAAGCTAATCCTGCTTTTATCTCGCAATTAAAAGCACATATTGAGGCAATGGTGAAACGGGTGAAGCAATCAATCGTTGTCCAAAATCCGATTTTTCACGATTTTGTTTCGGACTATAAAGAGCTATTTTTAGCGACAAAAGCAGCCTGCAACAATGCAGAGAAATATTTGGGGATTAGCATTGGAGATCAAGAGATTTCCTTTATTGCGATCTACTTTGCATCAGAGATCCGCAGGCAGGAAGATCGTAAGGTGAAAAAGGCCAGAATATTAATTGTCTGTGTGGAAGGCTTAGCGATTTCGCAAATGATCAGCACGCAGATTAAGAAAATATTTGAATATGAGGAAGTAAAAACCTTACCTGTACGGGAATTTAGCAAAGAGCATCTCAATCAATATGATTTTATTATTTCTACGGTTGATTTGCCGGATATTCAGTCTTCCAAAATATTAAAGGTTAATAATTACTTGCGGAAAAAGGATTTGGAAGTCCTGCAGCAACATTTAAGCTTAAAACTCGTGATGAATGAGAAAAACGAGTTAGATAAATTTAATTTAATCATGCAAACAATCCGGGCAAATACCAACATTACAAATTTGAGTAAGCTGGAATTGGACTTAATTAACATCCTTTCGAAAGATGATGCAAGGGCTCCTAAAAAAGAAATCCCGAAAATTTATTTTGACGAATCCTATATCACGAGGGAAAAAAGCATTCCAACCAACCGATGGGATTTGGCCATCAAAGCGGGGACACGTGCATTAATCGATAAAGGGTTAATTAGTGAAACCTACGAGCAAAAAATCATTACTAACTTGCGAAAGTTTGGTCCTTATATGGTTGTCGCACCAGGGGTTATGCTTGCCCATGCAGGTATGGAGGACGGGGTAATACAGGATTCCATCTCGATCACCATTTTACCAAATGGAATCGATATCAATGATCGATTTGAAAAGCCAATTAAATTAATTATTACGTTAGCTTTTAAATCGAAAGATACTCATATGCTCGTGGAAAATATCGCAAAGCTGGCATTGGATGATGAGAAAGTGGAAAGGTTAATTCAATTACAATCAAATAGAGAAATATATGATTTGGTTTCTGCAACACTATACAGCTAAGGGGTGGTTTTAATGGTGAATGAGCAAATCTCATTTGAAATGATTTCAAAAGCAGGAGAAGCATTTTCAATTCTTGTAAAGGCGCTGGAACATGCCCGGAACGGGAAACTGGAACTGGCGGAAGAAAATATTAAAAACTCCGAAATATTAATGAATGAAGCCCATAACTTACAAACTAGTTTAATTGTCAATGAAGCAAATGGCGTTCCAAATGAATTCTCTGTGTTATTAATTCATGCTCAGGATACGTTAATGAATACCATTTTAATGTCAACCATTGTGAAAGAAATGATTCTTATGTTCAACACTTTAAAGAAGGAGTTGGTTTGCAATGAACAATAAACTGCACATTCTATTGCTTTGTAATTTAGGAGCATCCACTGGCATTTTAGTGTCCAAGATGAAAGAGGTTGTCAACAACAGTGAAAAACTAAAAGACAAGGATATTAAAATAGAAGCTCATCCGGCAGGAGAATTAAACGAACATATTGCTCATTTCGATGTGATGCTTCTTGGTCCGCAAATCGGCCATCGCTTTGATGAACTAAAGGAATTGGCAGATGCTCATCAAAAACCAATCGAAATTATTAATAGCAAAGATTATGGAACGATGAATGCGGGGAATATTATTAAACAAGCAATTGTCATGAATTCACAAAGGGTTAATTAATAGGGAGTTCGTTTCAATGAAATCACTCCTTAGCTTTATAGACAAACGAATCCCCACCATTCAAAAGGCAATTGCACCCTTCGCGGGGAGACTGGAGAAGCAAAAACATTTAGCTTCCATCAAAAATGGAATGCAGGACTTAACAGCAGTCTTACTCATTGGATCGTTTTTCTTTGTTATTTCGTTCATTTTACAATACTTACAGAAAAACTTTGGGTTATTAGGTCCTCTGAAGCTAGATCTATTGAATATTCCGGTACAACTGACATTCGGGATGCTGTCGATCTATGCAGCCGTGTCTGTATCGTATCGTCATGCTAGAAGGATTGATGCCCCCATCATCCCATCGATTTTTTCCAGCGTTTTTATTGTCGGGGTTGCTGTTGGCGGGATTACCCCGACTGGAATTAATTATGGGAATTTTGATACGGGGGGCTTCCTAATTGCTTTAATTGTGTCGTTATTGACGGTGGAAGTATTAAACAAATGTACGAAATATAATTTAACCGCTAAATTTAAACACATCCCAGAAGGCAGTGTTCATACATTCCAATTCGTCATGCCTGTTGTATTACTTTCGGCTGCCTTCTTGGCTATCAATCTATTGATTGAAACTACGACAAAGCAGACTAATGTGTCGGAATGGATCTTTCATTACCTGTTTTGGGGGATTGAATCGATTGATACACCAGTTATGGTCTTTATTCTCGTATTCTTGGAAATGCTGTTTTGGTTTATTGGTATCAATGGGTATGCCGTTCTAGCCGGTTTTATTCTGCCGTTCGCCACCTTCTATTTAGGAGAAGACCTATCGGCCGTGATGAACGGGGGGACACCGGAATATATTTTCACTCCAAACTTCTGGGATTACTTTGCTAGTTTATCAGGGGCAGGGATTGCTGGAGCCCTTGTCCTCTTAGCATTAGGCAGTAAAGTGAACGAGATTAAAAGTGTTGGTAAAACATCCGTTATTCCAAGTTTGTTTTCGATTACGGAACCGATTCTCTACGGCCTGCCGATCGCATTTAATATCTATTTGTTTATTCCTTTTGTGATTGGAACGCCAATATTGGCTACCTTACAATGGTATATTTTTAAGTGGGGATTTGTGAACTTTCCCGTTGTTCATGTGGCCGATGCACCCATCCCTATTGCACAGGTTTTGTCCACAATGGACTGGCGGGCGTTAATTATGATGATCGTTGTCTTCATACTCGCGGTCATTATGTATTACCCTTTCTTTAAGCTTTATGAAAAAAGCGTCATGGAAGAGCAAAATAATCAAGATAACGATCGGTATGCAGAACTTGATTTAGATTTTTAAACAGCATGGGAGGAAGAAAAAATGAAATCTATTACTGTCAATGGGACCAGAAATCATCAGCCTATTACCCTGACTTGCTCAAATATTGTTTTGGGATCTGGGGATTTCCTGAGACTTGATAATATGGAATTTGCCGCACCTGTTTTAGATGAATATATGGCTCATGGCGGCAATACCTTTGATACGGCAAGACATTATCGTCATAGTGAAAAGGCATTGGGAATATGGATGGAAATGAGAGGCAATCGGGACAAGTTGAATATATTAACAAAAGGTTGCCATCCTGTAAGGGAAAATCCTCACCAGCCAAGAGTAACCCCTGAAGCAATTGAAGAAGATTTAATGACGAGCTTGGAATATTTAAAAACCGACCACGTTGAACTTTATGCATTGCATAGAGATGATCCAACAAAACCGGTTGGCCCGATTATGGAAGCTCTTCATAAACAAGTTGAAGCAGGAAGAATTTACGCCATCGGGTTATCCAATTGGGAAATAGATCGAATCATCGAGGCAGATAACTATGCAAAGGAAAATAGATTGACACGGCTTAGCTTCAACAGTCCTAATTTAAGCCTGGCTAAGCCATTAAAGCCACGCTGGGAAAATTGCGTGTCCGCGAACAGTGACATGGTGAAATGGCATGAAGAAACAGGCCTCCCGTTATTTTCTTGGTCCAGTCAAGCAGGCGGCTTCTTCTCAGGACGTTTTGCTCCAGAAATTCTTGACGATCAAGAAATGGTGGAAGTTTATTATAGCGAGGAAAACTGGGAAAGATACAGCCGCGCTAAAGTATTGGCGGAGAAGAAACAGGCATCACCGATTCAAATTGCTTTATCCTATGTATTAAATCAATCATTTCCTACTGCCGCACTGATTGGTTCAGAAAATAAGAATGAATTAGTTTCTTCCATTTCAGGTGCATCTATTGAACTTACTCCAGAAGAGATCCATTACTTGGATTTGAAAAGAGATGAGCTAGCGTGAAAAATTTAACGTCAAAGATTGCCGCGCAAATGTACTCTGTCCGCAAGGAGTTTGCAGAGGATGCTGAAGGGACTTTAAGAAAACTGAAGGAAATTGGTTTTGAGGCTGTCCAGCTTGATGGGATGAGAGGAAATGATCCGATTCAAGTTGCCCGGTTACTTAAAGAATATCAATTACGAGTCGCAGGCATGCATATCAAGCATGATCGTTTTTTTAACGATTTAGATGGAATCATTGAAGAGGCCTATTTATTTGGCTGTAAAACGATTTACGACAAGTATATTGATGATGAAGAACAGAACGAACAAGGCTACCGCAAGACAAAAGAAGTATTGCTGGCAGCGGCACAAAAATTGAGTCCGCTTGGTTTTAGAGTTGGTCTTCATAATCCGGAGTATGATTACAACAATGATGTCGATGGCCGGAAAGTCATGGATTATATTACCGACCCTGTCAATGGGATATGCATTTACCCAGAACCAGATACGTATTGGATGACGGTCGCTGGTGAAAATCCTGTGGAAACGATTAAGAAATACAGTGGAAGGGCTCCAATCCTCCATTTGAAAGATTATCGTTCCGGATATGATGTGAACGATATGGAAAACAACTTAATGGAAGTTGGCAGCGGTGATATTGATATGAGGTCCGTTGTTAAATGGGGAGAAGCAAACGGAGTTGAATATTATTGTGTGGAGCAAGATTATTCTAGAATCGGCATCTTCGAAAGCCTAAAAAGAGGATTTGATTATCTCGTAAGCTTGGAAGAAGAATTGTAGAGGGGGAGTTAGATGAACGGGAGCGATATTACTTTTGAAACAAGATGTTTAAGTTCCCTTGAAAAAGTGTTTGCTGATGAGGAGCTGACGCACCCTTCATTTAGCAGGGCAACTTCATTGCAAAATGAAGTTTTTTCTTTTCAAGTTGCTTATCGATTTATAGGGGAACCAATCAAAAATATCGGTGTGGAAGTAAAAGCAGATTTTCAAACTCCTGTACAAGTTCGAATGGTGGGACTTGTTCCATCGGAATACCCTAGCTTTCACGACCATGATGACCAGGTTCTGCGGACGGCGCCGGGGTTATATCCAGACCCCCTGTATCCGATTGGTGAAGAGGGAATGATTGGCTATCCAAACCAATGGCGCTCTGTCTGGTTTACCGTTCCTATCGATAGTAAGGATCAACCGGGCATTCATGAAATTACCATCGTTTTTAACAATGAAAATGGCGACAAATTGGCGGAGGAACAATTTCTGCTGGAGGTGGTTCCTGTTGAATTGCCTCAACAGCAATTGATTCATACGGAATGGTTTCATACGGATTGTTTGGCTGTCTACTACGATGTTGATGTGTTTAGTGAGGGGTATTGGGAACTTGTGGACCAGTATGTAAAAACCGCAGCTGACCATGGAATCAACATGATTCTTACTCCATTGTTTACCCCTCCGCTTGATACAGAGGTAGGTGGAGAACGGCCTACGGTCCAATTAATCGGGGTAGAAAAGCATGGAGATGAGTATTGTTTTTCTTTTGACAAATTGACACGCTGGATAGAGATTTGTTCAAATCGTGGCATTCAATACTTTGAGTTCTCCCATTTTTTTACTCAGTGGGGGGCGTACCATGCCCCGAAAATTGTCGCCGTTATGGACGGTCAGGAGCAATCCATTTTCGGCTGGGATACAGATGCAACGGGTGAGGATTATCAATTGTTTCTTTCCCAGTTCCTGCCGCAGTTAGTGAAATATATTAAAAATCACCATCTAGAAAAGCAGGTTTACTTTCATATCTCTGATGAACCAAACACGGAGCATTTGGAATCTTATAGGCGTGCAAGTGAATTGATCTTTACCCATCTTGCGGAATTTCCTATTATTGACGCCTTATCGGATTATGAATTTTATAAAAAAGGATTGGTAAAACAACCGATTCCAGCGACTGACCATATCGAACCATTTCTTGATCAGGGTGTACCGAATCTTTGGACCTATTATTGCAATGCCCAATATAAAGAGGTTTCGAATCGATTTTTTAACTTCCCATCTGTCAGAACGCGGATCCTTGGATTACAGCTGTATAAACATGATATTAAGGGTTTCCTGCACTGGGGCTATAATTTTTGGTTTTCGCAGTATTCCCGTAAACCAATTGATCCGTTTAAGAATACGGATGCGGATATCAGCTTCCCTTCAGGTGATGCCTTTTTAGTGTATCCCGGCGAAAAGGGTCCGATTGAATCGCTCAGACTCGAAGTCTTTTTCGATGCCCTGCAGGATGTAAGAGCACTAAAATTATTGGAAGGTCTGATAGGAAGAGATGAAGTCATTTCTTTATTGGAAAATCAATTGGAACATCCAATTACGTTTAAACAATACCCATGTCAAAGTGATTGGTTGTTGGGTATCCGAGAACAAATTAATAGAAAAATAGCTGAATCTATCTAGTTTATTCATGTTGCCATCGTATCGGTGGCTCTTTTTGTACTGGTTTGAACTTTTTTCATAGGATAGGAGGGAACCTTTTTCATGTTGAAAGCGAAAGAAAAGTATGTATATACACCGCCAGCAAACGGATATCCCGAGTGGAATAACAATCCTGAAATTTTTGAATTAAATCGTCTCCCGGCACATGCCACCAGCATGCCGTTTTTATCAGTTCAAGATGCCATGACAAAGGATCGAATGGAGTCCCCAAACTGTCAATTGTTAAATGGGGAATGGAAATTTTCTTTTTCTAAGAATCCTGCGGCAAGGACTAAGGATTTTTTTAAACAAGGATTTGATGAAAGTTCCATGAAGCCGATTCAAGTTCCGTCACATTGGCAGCTTCAAGGATATGATTATCCTCAGTATACAAATATCCGCTATCCATGGGAAGAACAGGAGGACCTCAAACCTCCATTTGCACCAACGAACTATAATCCTGTTGGTCAATATATTACCTATTTTGATATTCCAAAAGAGTGGGACAATCAGCCTGTTTATATCCATTTTGCCGGGGTAGAATCTGCCTTTTACGTTTGGGTGAATGGCGATTTGGTCGGGTATGGCGAAGACAGCTTCACGCCGAGTGAGTTTGATCTCACCCCCTATTTAATAGAAGGGAAAAATAAATTGGCGGTTGAGGTCTATCGCTGGAGTGATGCCAGCTGGTTAGAGGATCAAGACTTTTGGCGGTTAAGCGGTATATTTCGCGATGTCTATCTCTATACCACACCGCTTCTTCATGTACGGGATTACTTTGTGCAAACCCATTTAGATCAGGCGTATACGAATGCGGAACTGTCTATTGATTTCAAGTTATCCAATTATGCCTGTTTGTCTGACGAGCAGGTAACGATGGAGGCGCAATTATATGATCCTGCTGGGAACATAGTTTTTCATGAAAAGGTAGCTGAACAGTACAGGCAATCCATAGAAGATGCAGAGATGCATTTTAGTAAAACGATTCTCTCACCGTCGCTTTGGAGTGCTGAGAAGCCGGCGCTTTATACCTTTGTCGTTACCATGAAAAATAGAGAAGGGGCGATCATGGAAGCGCAAAGCTGTAAAGTGGGCTTCCGAAAAATTGAAATAAAAGATGGTCTGATTCAGATCAATGGCCGGCGCATCTTGTTTAACGGTGTGAATCGCCACGAATTTTCCCATTTGAGAGGTCGCGCAGTTACCAAGGAAGAGATGGTTCACGATATCTTGGCAATGAAACAGCATAATATCAATGCCGTCCGCACCTCCCACTATCCGAATCACCCTTTTTGGTATGAGTTGTGTGATCAATATGGGTTGTATGTCATCGATGAAACCAATTTAGAAACCCATGGTTCGTGGACGTATGGACAAGAGGAAATAGGCGACACCGTTCCCGGGGATCACGAAGAGTGGACGGCAAATGTCATCGACCGCTGCCATTCCATGCTTCACCGGGATAAAAACCATCCTTCAGTTGTCATTTGGTCGCTCGGAAATGAATCGTTTGGCGGAATGAACTTTATCAAAATGAAGGAACATATGAAAAGCGAGGACCAAACCAGGCTTGTGCACTACGAAGGGGTCACGATGTACCGTGCTTCGGATGATGCAACCGAAATCGAAAGCAGGATGTATGAGTCTCCATCTATGCTTGAGGAATATGCTTTACAGGCAGAAATGAGTCCAGTTCCGGTAAAGCCTTATATTGTCTGCGAATATGCTCATGCGATGGGAAACTCAGTCGGGAATCTCTATCAATATACAGACCTTTTTCAAAAATATCCGATTTTGCAAGGCGGTTTTATCTGGGATTTTAAAGATCAAGCCATACAAACGACCGCCGATACCGGTGAAACATACCTCGCTTATGGCGGCGACTTTGGCGAATCACCGCACGACGGAAATTTCTGCGGCAACGGTCTGATATTTTCGGACGGGTCATTCACACCGAAAATTTTTGAAGTGAAAAAGTGCTATCAGCCGATTGATGTCCGCCTTGAGAACAAGGGTTTTACTGTGATCAATAAACAGTTATTCACTGATGTGGAGGAATATGAAACAAGATGGACAATACTGAGAGAGGGGGAAGAAATAGCAAGTGATACTCTTAGGGTTGCTTGTCCGCCATTATCACAGACTGTTATTGACTTAACTGATGTTCTCGAAAAGTTTGTAAAAGGAGAACAGGAATACATTCTCACGATTAGTTTTCATACCGTGACGGATCAGCTATGGGCTAATAAGGGGCATGAAATGGCTTTTGATCAATTTGTCCTGTCAGAACGAAGCGTTGTTTCGCCGTTACAAGGGAGGCCATTAAAAAATATCGATGAAACCGATGACCAGCTAATAATCGAAGGGGATACCTTCACGGTGTTCATCAGCAAATCAACAGGGCTGATTACCTCTTGGCTGTCTCGGGGAGCAGAAGTTTTAGCTGATCCCATCACACCGAATTTCTGGCGGGCCCTTACAGATAATGACCGTGGGAACAAGTTGGGTGAGCGTGCGGGGATTTGGGAACATGCCGGCAGGACGGCAAAGCTTGAGCGCTTAAAAATTGAAGAGATGGTTGGTAAAGTTGTGGTTCGTACGGTCCTTCAATTGCAAACGTCTCCTGTATCACAATGTACGATTGATTACGAAATAGCCGGAGACGGGCAATTACGGGTTGTGTTTGAACTGTTGCCTGGTAAAGGCCTGCCGGAAATTCCGGAAATCGGGGTGATTCTTCCATTAGAGAAGTCGTTTGAACATCTGGCATGGTACGGAAAGGGTCCACATGAAAATTACTGGGACCGCGAAAAGGGTGCCAAAATCGGCTGCCACGTTTCCACTATTTCAGATGAGTTTGTACCTTATTTAAAGCCTCAGGAACATGGGAATAAGACCGCTGTTCGTTCCTTTGAAATTGCAAATGAGCAAGGAGTAAAACTGCGCATTACGGGTGAGTCATTACTAGAAATCAATGCTGGTGCTTACTCGGCGGCTGAGTTACAGGAAACAGCTCATACGTATCAATTGCCGGAGCGGACGAAAACCTATGTACGCGTCAACCATAAGCAAATGGGTGTTGGCGGCGATGATTCATGGGAGGCAAAAACACATCCTGAATTCACACTATTTGCTGATCGGACGTATCGGTATGCTTTTAGGATTATGTGTCTGTAAATGGGCATTGAAAATATTTGCGAAAGCTGTCGGGCAAAGTAATGGATGAATGGTGCAGAGAGCAGTTATGAGAGCGAAAATCAAAAAAATGAAGAGATAGATAGAAGCGGGGGCTATTTCTCTTGTTTCTTTATGTGCAAATAAGCATGGGGCGGTTTTTGGAGAAGAACGGTCCTTTGCACCTTAAGGAGGTACAAAAGTATGTTAGGAGCAATTGAAGCAGGCGGGACGAAGTTTGTTTGTGCTGTTGGGGATGAATACGGTCAAATCCATGAGCGGATTCAGATACCGACAACGGTGCCAGAAGAAACAATGGGTCAGGTGATAGAGTTTTTCCAGCAGTATTCGTTGGATGCTATAGGGATTGGTTCTTTCGGACCGATTGATGTGAACCGGGAGAGTCCAACATATGGTTATATTACGTCGACCCCTAAAGTAGCTTGGAGGAATTACCCGTTTGTTCAAGCATTGAAGGACGAATTCGATGTGCCAGTTGGTTTTACTACGGATGTGAATGCGGCGGCATTGGGTGAAGCGACGCTGGGGGCTGCGAAAGGATTAGACAGCTGCTTGTACATAACGGTTGGGACCGGAATTGGGGCTGGGGCTGTTATTCAAGGCAAGCTTTTAGAAGGGCTGTCCCATCCGGAAATGGGCCATATCTTCGTGAGGCGTCATGAGGACGACAGCTATAAAGGAAAATGCCCCTACCATCATGATTGCTTAGAAGGGCTTGCGGCAGGACCTGCTATCGAGGAACGCTGGGGTGATAAGGGCATGAACCTTGTGAACCGGCCTGAGGTCTGGGATTTGGAAGGGTATTATCTCGCCCAAGCATTGATGCAGTACATTTTGATTCTTTCTCCAAAAAGTATTATCTTAGGCGGAGGAGTCGCGAAACAGGAGCAGGTATTTAGTGCGGTTTACAAGTACTTGCCTGAGTTACTTAACGATTATGTAGCGTTACCGGATTTGGCCCAATATATAATGAGCCCTGGGCTTGGAGACAACGCTGGAATTACTGGAGCGCTTATTCTCGCGAAGGAGGCTCTTTAAGGCAAAAAAAGGCCTTTTCTCATGTTAATGAGGAAAGGCCTTTTTGACCAGAAATAATAAGTTGAATGTTATTCTTTTGCATGTAATTCTGGTAAACTTCATTAGGCATGGTATCTGTTACAAGGTAATCAATCTTATCTAATCCGCAATAGGTCATTAACCCGTATTTATCAAATTTATCATGATCAACTAATAAAAATACTTCAGAGCTTCTATTCACAATAGAAGCTTTTAATTCGCTTTCAAGTGGTGAAGAATTCGTGACACCATTTGATAGGGAGACGCCTGTTGAAGCCATAAATGCTTTATTAATATTATAGGCATTTAGAATATCCATATATTTTAAGATTCCAAATGAATTTGTCTTTCTTTCGAGTATTCCACCTGCTGTAATCACGTTTAAATTTTCGAAAGGAAGTGCACGAACGATAAAATCAAGGCTATTGGTGATCACTGTAACCTGTTTCTTATTGATATATTCAATCATTTCAATAGTGGTTGTTCCTGAATCGATAAAAATGATATCTCCGTCCTGTACATAATTCGCTGCGGATTTACCAATCATTTCCTTTTCTGTTTGATGACGTACTCGCCTGTCATGGAAAGATTCTAATTTAGCGCGCTTGTAATCATTTACAGCTACACCGCCATATACCTTTTTGAAATCCCCCTTTTCAACCAGTTCCTGAACATCCCGACGAATCGTGTTTTTTGACACCTGAAACACGTTCATCAATTCATCTAAAGATACAGATTTATGTTCGATAATATACTCTTCAATTTTATTGATCCGTTTATCTTTTATCATTTCCGTCCATCCTTTATTTCCTAATCAAACTTATAATTGATACCGTTTTCAGTGTTTGATATTAATTATATATTACCAACAATTTATCAAAAGTTCACTAAGAATATCAAGATTTTCTTAACTGAATTATTTATCAAAACAGAAAGAAATAAACAAAAAAGAAGCACGGGAATGGTACAACTCCCGTGCTTAACTCATTCATTTATGCATGTAAAGCCAATTGGATCATTAATTCGATGCCAGTTGGAATGGCAGCTTCGTCGATGTCGAATTTAGGATGGTGGTGCGGGTATTGGCTTTTTTCGCTTTGCATTCCGACATTAATGAAGGCGCCAGTTTTTTCTTTTACATAGTAGGAGAAATCTTCAGCACCCATAACAGGTTCTTTTTCCACAAAGACCCCTTCTCCAAAGGATTTTTCAATAATTCCCTTCGCAATTTTGCATGCCTCAGGGTGATTGTATAATGGCACAGTGCCCTGGATGAAGCGGTAGTGCCCTTTGGCGCCAAAGCTTGCACAAAGCGATTCAGTTAAATGAGCCGTTTTTTCGTGCATTAATTCTGCAGCCTCAAACGTCATCGCCCGAATCGTTCCTTGAATTGAAACCTTCTCCGGAATCACATTATAGGAATGGCCTGCCTGCATCCCGCCAATCGAGATGACCCCGGCATGAAGCGGGTTCAAGTTGCGGCTGACAATCGATTGAAATGCCTGAATCAGATGGGTCGCGATATAGATCGGATCCACTGTTTGGTGTGGATAGCCGCCGTGCCCGCCTTTCCCTTCAATGGTGATCTCAAAATCGTCACACGATGCCATCACATAGCCGGTGGCGAAGCCAATTTCCCCAAGCGGCATCCCGGAGATATAATGAATACCATAAATCGCTTCGACACCGTCGAGTACGCCTTCGTTTACAAGCTGCTGGGCTCCGCTTGGCGAAGCTTCCTCAGAACTTTGAAAGATTAACACAATATTGTTTTTTATAAGCTGTGAGTTTTCGCTCATCCACTTAGCCGCTCCCAGCAGTGTAGCGGTATGGCCATCATGACCGCAGCCATGCATCACACCGGGTACGGTTGAAATATACGGCTTGTTGTCTCCTTCTTCTTGAAGCGGAAGGGCATCCATATCCGCTCTCAGGGCAATCGTCTTTTTCCCTTCTGTTCCTTTAAAAAAGGCAATGACATTCGGTGCGGAAAACCGCGAATCGATCGGAATACCAAATTCGGTTAATTTCTCCTTTACATAGGCTGCTGTTTTATATTCTTGTCCTGAAAGCTCAGGGTGCATATGAAAATGGCGGCGCTGCTGAATTGTCCATTCAGCAAGCTCTGAATCTACTAATTTTGTCTGGATCATGATTGTTCCTCCAAGTTGGATATTTTTCTAAAATAACTTTGAATTTTTATGCAATAATTTTAATTTATATTCAGATATAATGCAACAAAAAACTTCTACCATATTGATGTTTCACTTTATTGATAATTGTAATTTATGTCATTTATTTGTTTATACTCCAATTTTCGACAACATGTGATAATATCAAAGATAATACAAGAATTGAAGGGGTAGGAACAGAATGTCGTTAAGTGTTAAGTGGGAATCGATTCAAAGAATGCCTAAAATGATCTTGGGGCTGTGCATCATATTAACAGTGATTCCTGGTTTTTTAGCTAGATTGGATATGTTTTATATTGATGATATGGTTTGGTTTTTACTGCTATTCCCTTGCTTTATTTTTTCCTATTATTTAGGATTTGCCGGCGGGGTCTTTGCGGCATTGACGGTTAATGTCTATCACCTGTTTTGGTTTATGTATGAAAAATATCTGCGAATGGCAGAATTAGTCAACCAAGAATTATCCCTCCATATAGGTGTGGCTATCGTCACTTTTTTATGCGCGATTGGTGTTGGACTATTGTCGGAAAAACTAACCGAAAAACAATTGCAGCTGCAAAGTTTGAATCAAAAATTAAAGCATTTAGCCTTGTATGATTCACTTACAAGTCTCCCAAACCGGCATTACTTTATGGAAAGATTATCAGAAACCTTACAGGGTGAACCATCCGTTACCCTATTGTTTGTTGATTTAGACGGATTTAAAAGGGTGAATGATACCTATGGCCACGAAGAAGGAGATCGCATATTAATAGAAGTGGCGAATCAGTTAAACCTTTGCTGTCATGATTCCATGTTTGTCGGCCGCCTTGGGGGCGATGAGTTTATTGTCATGTTAGTGGGGGCGGATCAAGAAAAATCAATCGAAGCAGCGCAGGAAATTTTGAAAAAGTTACAATTAAATGTACATGATTTGAGGATTTCCGCGAGCATTGGCATTGCCATATCTAAACATGGTGATACCCCCTCAGCCCTATTAAAAAGTGCTGATAGAGCTATGTATCATGTTAAATCAACAGGAAAAAATGCAGTCGGCGCCTGACCAAAACCAAATGGCCCATCTTTCTACGATTATGTCGGAAATACAGGAAGCAATGGAACCGGTCATGACGAAATTTGTCCGTCTGCTAGCCAATCAATAATCTAAAAAGTGCCCTCTCTGTGAGGGCACTTTCGCTTGTGCGACGGGCAGTCGTACCTTGTGCAGATTACTTGCACTGAATGAGTTGTTAAAGGTTGGAGTACGTTATCTCGGTAAACACGACTCCCGAATTCCAGAAGACTCATTCTCTCGAAGGTGGAAGTCCTTCCATTAGAGTGCTGATACAACTAGTGAAGACTAATCTAGGGCATCACCGTGAGGTGGTGTCTGAAGGAGATGCGGACAATCGAGAGACCCGTAGTCGGATAAGCAGACCCAAATGCAAAAGTGTGAAGCACGGCGGCGGGGTAAGTTGGCGACCATGCGATTATAATGGGAAGCCCGCTACAAACAGTAATGGTTTCTGTTCAATGAATCAGCCGGGCAGAAACAGCTTACCAAGTGATGGTGCTGGGTATGTTTAAAAGGAAGGTACGATGACCCCGTGAGGTCTCCATTCTTACCGAAAGGACATTCATCTATAAGGTTAATCTGAAATGATGGCTGTGGATGGAGAAGTCAGACGTTCTCATAGTACGGAAGTAGTGTATGGACCAAACCATACATGAACGGAAGGGGAACGACCTTGTGGCTCCACATCTGTAAAGGTGTGTAATGCTAACAGAAAACGATACTTCGGTATAAACGAGCTGAATGTACACAATGAAGGGTGCGGAATATGCAATGAATCAAGCGTTAAAATTCAAATGGCATAGTATTTACGGACAAATTCTTTTCGACAGAAAACTAAAAGCTGCTTGGGAAAAAGTAGAAGCCAATAAAGGGTCTGGTGGTATTGATGGCGAAACGATTGACAGTTATAGATACCGTCTAGAAGAAAATTTAGATTCGCTTTTACAAAAGTTAAGAAAGAAAGAATACAAACCTTCCCCAGTAAGAAGGCACTACATTCCCAAGAAAAATGGCAAAAAGAGACCTCTAGGCATACCAAATATAGAAGACCGAATTGTCCAACAGGCTTTGGTAAACGTTCTTCAGCCGAAATTTGAAAAGGGTATTTTCCACAAATGGTCATGTGGGTACAGACCTAATGTAGGACCAGAGCGTGTTCTACAAATAATCCTTGCAAATATCGAACAAGGTTACAATTACATCTTCGATGCAGACATTAAAGGATTTTTCGATAATATTCCACACAAAAATCTAATAAAAGTCTTAAACAAATACATTGCAGATGGAACTGTGTTAGATATGATATGGCTGTGGTTAAAGGCGGGATATATGGAAGAAGGAAAATATCATTTAACTGATTCTGGGACTCCGCAAGGAGGAGTCATCTCGCCACTACTTGCGAACGTTTATCTAAATGAACTTGACTGGACTTGGGCAGAACATAAATTTCGATTTGTAAGATTCGCTGACGACTTCTTGATATTTGCTAAATCAGAAGAAGATATTAAAAAGGCGGCTGAGATTACGGAAGATAAATTAGCCGAACTCGGTCTGGAGCTTGCATCGGAGAAAACAAAGATTGTAAATTTTGATGACGATGACTTCGACTTTATGGGATTTACGTTTGAACACTGGAGAAAACGTAAAAAGGATGGTAAGCCATACTATATCGCCAAACCAAAAGAAGCTACTTGGAAGGATTTTCGACAGAAAATCAAAGATAAAACCAGGAAAACTCTAACCCTAAGCAAGGAAAAATGGATTGACCAAGTAAATCCTGTAATACGAGGTAAGGTTAACTATTTTCTAACCATATATAAAGCGATTAAAGCGAATGAAGAACATGGATTTGCAAGTTCATGTTTCTTTAAAGCATTCGGGAAAGAGTTACAAGCGATAGATGGCTATATTCGGCAAAGACTAAGAGTATCCATGATACATGCCCATCCAAGCCAAAGAAAAGGTCATGCCATGAAAACGAAGTGGAATAATAAATTCTTTGCGATGATAGGTCTCATCCCTTCATATTGGTATTATTATCATAAAATATACGGTTTTTCCTTAGAAAGCTACATTCTTCGAATGAAAGAGAAGCAACAAGAGAAACAGGAGAAAAGAGTTCTTAAAGCAAAAGAACAAGGTCAAGAGTATTATACTCCCGACCTTGTTCGTAAAATGAAATATGCACAAAGATTAGCAACGTACTGATTCTGTAACACATTGGTAAGCCGTATGCCTTAATAGGGCACGTACGGTTTGATGAGGGGGTAGCCTCGAAAGAGGTTACCCTACTCTATTTTTTTTTACTATTCATTCCCCATTAAATGAAGGTAAAAGTTCAAGTCTGTTTCCAGGTGTTTCTTCATTAGTAATTCAGCCGTTTCTCCATCTCTTGCCTTGATTGCTTCATAAATTTCTTCATGTTCGTCGATGAGCCGCGGGCGATTGTAGATGACAACGGTTTTTCTAAATAGGTAGATTATCGCCTGCATCCGATCGATGATCTCAATCATGAATGGATTATTGCTGGCTTGAACAATATCATTATGAAACCGTTCATTGGCAGACATGATTTCTTCTTTCGTTCCATTCCTGCCAATCTCAACATAGTTATAAAGTTGTTCAATTTCTTTTTCTTTAAGAAAGGTCGCGGCACATTTCGCTGAATAGCCTTCTAGCTGAATCCGGACTTGAAACATATTTCGTAAATCTTTCTCTGTCGGCTTTACCACTTTCTTTTTCACAATAAGTCCTTCATTTTCCAATTTTCGAATTGAATCTCTTATCGGTGTTCGACTAACACCTAATTCCGCAGCTAATTTTTCTTCGACCACTTTTGTTCCACCTGGAAGTTCCCCTGTTAAAATTTTATCACGAAGAATTTCATAACATTGATGGTATGCAGGGCGTGAGCTATTACTTTCAAGCACAAGTTTCACCTCAGTATATTTCTTATCTACATACATAGTACCAAATTGCTTTCGTAAATAATACTGGTGAATAAGAGGATAGGTTATACATAGAGTGAAAAAGTGTATACAAAATTAAATAAAAATGTATACAAAAAATAAAAAGTGGTATACAATCGAAGAGTAAATTATTTATGAAAGCGATTGCTAGTTGAAAATCCGTTCAAAAGCGGATGATTCATCAAGTAATCTTCTATATTTCTGACCATAGCGAACGGGGAGGCATACAACATGACTAGAAAGATTGGCTTTATCGGATTAGGTATTATGGGAAAACCAATGGCATTAAACCTTATTAAGGCAGGACATAGCGTAACGGTTAATGATCTTAATCAAGAGGCAGTGAAAGTGTTAACAGAAGCTGGAGCGGCTCAAGCGGGCTCAGCGAAAGAAGCAGCTGAAAACAGCGAAATTATTATCACGATGCTGCCGGCATCTAAGCATGTACAAGCTGTTGTTCTTGGTGAAAATGGAATTTTGGCAGGAGCAAAAGAAGGCTCCATTATTATTGACATGAGCTCGATTACACCTGCCGTTTCGAAAGAACTTGCAGCAGAAGCATCGAAAACGGGCGTTGGCTTTTTGGATGCACCAGTTAGCGGCGGAGAACCAAAAGCGATTGACGGAACATTAGCGATCATGGTTGGCGGTAAGGAAAATGTATTCGAAGCAGCAAAACCGGTCCTATATGATATGGGGAAAGATGTGACATTAGTGGGCGACAGCGGCTGCGGTGTTACGGCAAAATTAGCGAACCAAATTATTGTTAACCTGAATATTGCGGCGATGTCTGAGGCACTTGTTCTAGCAGCAAAAGCCGGAATTGATATAGAGAAAATGTATCAAGCAATCAGAGGCGGACTGGCAGGCAGTGCGGTACTAGATGCGAAAGTACCTTTAATTCTGGAAAGAAACTTTGCTCCAGGAGGCACGATTGCCATCAATATGAAAGATATTACGAATGTGATGGATACAGCTCATGAAATTGATGTCCCGCTTCCATTATCAAGTCACCTGCTAGAAATTTTCCACGCTTTAAAAGTGGATGGTAAGTTAATGAACGACCACGGCGGCATTGTTCAATATTATGAAAAACTGGCTAATGTTGAAGTAAGGGGTTCTAATCAATGAGTTCAAATAAAAGACTAGTGACAGAAGTTTTTAGCAGGATACCATCTGTTGATTCAGACGTAGTAAATGAAATAATCGAAAAGGAACTGCAAAAGCTAAATAAAAAAATCATCGTTCTGGACGATGATCCAACAGGGGTTCAAACGGTTCATGGTGTTTCCGTTTATACTGACTGGACGCTGGACAGTATTGAAAAAGGGTTCGCAGAAGACAATTCCATGTTTTTCATTCTGACAAACTCACGTGGATTTACAGCTGCTAAGACGACAAAAGCGCATCAAGAAATCGCAGCGAATATTGTGTCCGCAGCGAAAAAATTTAATCGTGATTTTATCATCATCAGCCGCGGTGATTCTACTTTAAGGGGACATTATCCCCTTGAAACAAAGGTGTTAAAGGAAACAGTCGAGTCCCATTCTGAACGGACATTTGATGGTGAGGTAATCGTGCCCTTCTTTAAAGAAGGCGGCCGCTTCACAATTGATAATACACACTATGTTCAATATGACGAATATTTAGTTCCTGCAGGGGAAACGGAATTTGCGAAGGATCGTACCTTCGGTTATACCAAATCCCATTTAGGCGAGTATGCAGAGGAAAAATCGCAAGGTGAATATAAAGCGGAGAATATGACGTATATTTCACTTGAAAGCTTGCGTTCCCTTGATATTGAAGCGATTGAACAGCAATTACTAGAAGTTGAACAGTTTAATAAAATCATTGTAAATGCTGTTGATTATGTCGACGTGAAAATTTTTACGATTGCTTTAGTTAGGGCAATCAATAAAGGGAAAAATTTCATGTTTAGAAGTGCAGCCGCTCTTACGAAGGTCATCGGAGGCGTAGGCGATAAAAGCTTACTAACTCGGGCTGAACTGATCACAGAGGAAACCGAAAATGGCGGGATTGTCATTATTGGTTCACATGTGCAAAAGACAACCGAACAGCTTGCCGAATTGAAGAAATCCGATGCTGTCCAGTTTATTGAATTTGATGTTCATCTTGTGTTGGAACCTGAAAAATTCGAACAAGAACTTAATCGGGTTGTTGCAGCAAGTAATCAGCTAATCCAAGCGGGAAAAAATGTGGCTGTTTATACAAGACGGGAACGACTGGATCTTGGTGAAGGCAAAAAAGAAGAGGAATTAATGCTTTCTGTAAAAATTTCTGATGCGGTCACGAGTATTGTGAAACGATTAGAAGTGAGACCCGCTTTTGTGATTGCCAAGGGCGGCATTACATCCAGTGATGTGGGTACAAAAGGTCTTGAAGTGCAAAGAGCAACCGTAGCTGGGCAAGTTAGACCGGGAATTCCCGTCTGGACAACAGGCAGTGAAAGCAAGTTCCCAGGCATTGCCTATGTCATCTTCCCAGGTAACGTTGGGACAAAGACCGATTTAAGAGAAGTGGTTGAGATGTTAAGCAACAAGTCATTATAAGGGGAAAAAATATTGGGCATTAGGCTTGCTTTTAGTAAGGCATGCACACACTTATTTCTTCATCAGCACTGATTTTACCATTCATCTTGAATAGATTAAGTGTGGCATCTTATTAGGCAAGCCTTTTATCATACAAAAAGAGGAGAAGAGGGAGAAAATGCCAATTATTTCAGTTATTATAGGGGTATTACTGTTATTAGTATTAATGATGGCGTTCAAATTAAACGCGTTTGTGTCCTTAATTATTGTGGCACTTGCTGTCGGGATTTTGGAAGGAATGTCACCGCTTGAGGCAATTAAGTCGATTGAAAGCGGTTTAGGTGGAACCCTTGGACATCTAACGATGATTATTATCTTTGGGGCCATACTCGGTAAGTTAATGACCGATTCAGGTGGTGCACAGCGGATTGCGACGACATTGATTCATGCATTCGGGGAAAAAAGGGTTCAATTAGCGGCAATTGTTACGGCGGCTGTAGTTGGAATCGCTTTATTCTTTGAAACAGGGGTAGTTGTATTAATTCCATTAGTGTTTACGATTGCTACTGCTGCTAGGGTTCCTGTTTTATATATCGGAATGCCAGTTATTGCCGCGCTTATTACGATGCATGGATTTGTTCCTCCGCATCCAGGACCGACAGCGGTGGCGGATGTATTTGGAGCAAATATCGGGAAGACCTTAATCTGGGGAATCATTATTGCCATTCCAGCTTTCATTCTGGCAGGTCCGGTCTATACAAAATTCTTTAAAAAAGAGTCATTGGAAATTGAAATTCCAAAGGGTTTATTTAATCCGAAAGAATTTAAAGAAGAAGAGATGCCTAAATTTGGAATCAGTATTATTACGGCACTTTTACCAGTTATCTTAATTGCTTTACAAGCCGTTGTAGAAATTTTTGCGCCGAACTCAGCGATTAAGCCAGTTACTGACTTTATCGGTAATGCGGATGTTGCACTTTTACTTTCCGTTCTTTTTGCCATCTTTACATTTGGTCTTAATTTAGGTAAAAAAATGCCGGAGATTATGAAATCGCTTAGCGATGCCGTTAGCGGAATTGCGATGATATTGTTAATCATTGCTGCAGGCGGTGCGTTCAAACAAGTACTCATTGACAGTCATATTGATAAATATATTTCCGACATCATGGCAGGATCGACTCTTTCCCCATTATTGTTAACATGGCTGATTGCAGCCATCCTAAGGGTGTCAGTAGGTTCTGCAACTGTTGCAGGTATGACAGCAGCGGGAATTGCCGCGCCTCTTGTTGCCGCAACAGGTACAAGCCCTGAACTAATGGTGTTAGCCGCTGGTGCTGGAAGTGTCACCTTCTCGCATGTGAATGACGCAGGCTTCTGGATTTATAAAGAATACTTTAACCTATCCATTGGGAAGACGATCAAAACCTGGTCGGTCATGGTCACAATTATTTCTTTAGTCGGACTAGCTGGTGTGCTAATCCTAGATATGTTCTTATAAAGATTTCAAATGGGGCAGATTTCACCGCTTGCTGGTGGAACTGCCCTTTTTTCATTGTTTTGAGAGTATGGTATAGCAGCACCTAAATTAAAAAAAGCTAAGCTCTTCCTTAAATTCAGACCATATTATGAAAGAAGCCATACAGTCCTTTAATAAAGCAGGTGGAACATGAACTTCCAAATCAGAAACAATATGTACCGATTTGTGCCATACCCTTTTTACGGCATCCATCCATATGGATATCCGCCTTTGGGTTTTGGATACGCTCCTTACTATCAACCTTATTTTCATCAGATGGATCATTACTTGATCCATGTGATGGATCACACGCCGAGTCAGAAGCCGACACCGACACCCCCCTATTTTGCCGTGCCCCTGGGAGGACCGGCCCTGTAACAAATGGAGAAATCCAAAACTTATGAAGGTAAAACCCGGCCTATCTTTTTAGAAGAGCGGGTTGATTGAATAAGAATAAACTAAAAAAGAAGGCTCAGCCTTCTTTTTTTTAATATAATTGATAAGTTTCAACCCGCAGCTGTCCAGGGAGCTTTCGCTTTTCTTACGACTTAGATTGACATTAATCGTGCCCTGCTACTATAATATTTATTATATTCTGTCTCTTTATAAACAGAGGAGAAATCACATCATATGAATATCGAACTTGTAGAAGAATTATGTACATTGCATACGAGTCTCTTAGTGGAAGACGTTCAAAGAATAAAAGAGATTGTCGTGAACCTGCCATTAATTGCAGACTTAAATAGGGCAAATGTATTCGTTGATTGTCCGACAAAAGAGGGGAAACATGCAATTGTTGTGGCAGAAGCTGCACCCACTACGGTAGAATCGGTTTATAAAAAATCGGTTGTCGGAAAGTTTGTCTATGAGGCGTTCGAACCAGCTGTTTTCTTTTCATTAAGAACAGGTAAGCCCATGTTTCTTAATCGAGCATTAACTCAAGAAGGGAAGACAGTTGACCAAAGTGTGGTCCCTATTCATGGCGCGGGTAACCTTGTGATCGGTACATTAATCATGGAAAAGGATATCAGTGACCAATTGCAGCATCAGCAAAAAATGGAAGCGTTGTCAGAAACAACGAAAGCCTTAAGTGAAATTGTCATTGGTTTTACTGAGAATAGACCAATTATTCCTGAGGTGATCGAAGATTCCTTATTTTTTATTGATCGGGATAGTAAAATTCTCTATTACAATCCTGCAGCTAGAAATCTTCTTCAGGAAATCGGTGAGGAAGAAAGTAAGATAGGGAAGTTGCTAGTTCTCTTTTTTCCAAGCATTGAAGACATTCTTGAGGACCCTGAAGACCTAATTGTGGAAGAAGTAGTGATGTTAAATAAAGTTTTTCAGGTGAAGAAAATCAGGTTAGGATCGCTGGATCAATCAATTGGAACCTTTGTGTTTTTTAAGAATATTACAGAGCTTCGGGAAAAGGAAAGAGAACTGATTGTCAAATCCGTTGCAATTCGCGAAATCCATCACCGCGTGAAAAATAATTTGCAAACGATTGCAAGTCTCTTGAGACTGCAAATGCGCAGAGGGTTACCGGAGGAAAGCAAGGTCCACTTTGTGGAAAGTCTCAACCGGATTACTAGTATTGCGTCCGTCTACGAGATTATCCTTTCCAACTCCAGTGTTGACGATGTTGATATTTATAGTTTAATAGAGAAAATTGGCAGTACACTCGTCTTTGAAGCAGAGCATGAAAATAAAAAGATCAGCATTGCTTATTCAGGTCCAAAGCATCTTCACATTAAAACGAATAAGGCGGTTTCGGCGGCATTGGTGATTAATGAATTGATCCAAAATTGTGTCAAGCATGCCTTTAATCAAAGGAATACGGGTAAGATTAACGTTGTGTTTGAGCAAAAAGACAATGAAATCGAGATCCAGGTAATTGACAATGGCGAGGGGTATGCTCCAGATGCGAAGCCTTCATTAGGTTTAGATATCGTATCGATGATGATCGAGCACGATTTATCCGGTCATTTTTCGATTAACCGAGCAGAAACAGGGACCATCGCCACCGTTAGATTCCCAATCGATAGTGAGGTGGTTCTGGCATGAAGAAACGAATCATGGTTGTCGAGGATGAATCCCTTGTCCGGTTAGATGTAGCGATGATGCTGGAAGATGCCGGTTATGAGGTCGTCGCCCAAATTGGGGATGGAGAAAAGGCAATTGAACAGGCATTTTCACTGCAGCCTGATTTAATCATTATGGATATTAAAATGCCAAAAATGAATGGTCTAAAGGCAAGTGAAATCATTTCAAAACGAATGAATACGCCTATTTTGCTTTTGACGGCATACAGCCAGCGTGAATATGTGGATAAAGCGAAACAAGCAAATATAATGGGCTATCTGGTGAAACCAATCAATGAAGCCAATTTAATTCCTGCTGTTGAAATTGCCTTAAGGCAGGCTGAGAATGCCCGGGAATACCGAGAGCAAGTCGAAAACATGAACAAACAGCTTATGGAAAGAAAAATCGTTGAAAAGGCTAAAGGAATCTTGATGCAGAAATTCAATCTGCCTGAAGATGCCGCCTTCAAAAAAATGAGAAAAATTAGCATGAACAAACAGGTTACAATGGAAAATGTAGCAAAGCAAATTATTCTGAAGTATAACGCTTAACCTTTACAAGTAAATAGACCGAGCAAAGGTGCTCTGTGGTTTTATAAAAAAACCGCACGGCACCTTTTTGTCTTTTTATGGTGAAAGGCGGCGCGGCAAGAGACGCTTACATTTTCTGTTTGAAATAAATTTTTAGTATGTATTAAGGGGGCGAACAAAATGGAAATGGTAGGAAAGATTGTGATTTATATCATCATGGCCTGTGCTGTGATGGGGGCCTTTGCAGCAATTCGCAACAGCGATGAAGGACTTGGAAAACAATTTATGGAAGGTTTGCATGCTGTCGGACATATTTTCGTGCCTGCAGCAGGGATTATGGCTTCCATCCCGTATCTTTCTTGGTTTATTGACAAAGTATGCGGACCATTTTTTGCGGCGATTGGTGCCGACCCGGCGATTGCGGCAACGGCAATTTTAGCAACAGACATGGGTGGCTATCAATTAGCAGAAGTGTTAAAACAAACGCAAGAGGGCTGGATTATGGCGATGATCGTCGGCTTTATGGCGGGTGCAACGATCGTATTCTCCATTCCAATGGGTCTTGCCATGCTTGATAAGCGTGATCATAAATATATGGCACTTGGCGTGATGTCGGGGGTATTAACGATTCCGATTGGCGCGCTTATTTCCAGTACGATCATCACACTGTCAAACTCTAAATTTCGTGATTTCATCTCGACTTCAGGAGAAGCAAAATACCAATTTGCTTTAGGCTATGGAAAAATCCTTTTAAACCTGAGCCCGCTCCTTCTTTTCGTTGTTGTCATTGCCGTCGGCTTATATTTTCTTCCAGACTTCATGATCAAAGCCTTTATGTGGTTCGGGCGAATTATGGATGCTGCAATCAAACTTGTCCTTGTATTCTCCATCGTCGAAATTTTCACGGGGCTATTCACCAATGTGTTTGGAGCTTGGGGCTTTCACCCCATCATGGCTGATAAAGCGGACCAATTCCGCGCATTGGAAACAGCCGGTTATATCGGAATTATGTTAGCAGGTGCATTCCCAATGGTGTATTTACTCCAAAAATATGCCGGAGGCCCGCTTGAAGCAATGGGACGAAAAGTGGGGTTAAGTAAAGAAGGAAGTGCGGGAATTGTTGCTACGATTGCCAACATTCTTGCCATGTTTAAGCTGGTCAAAACCATGCCCCCTAAAGATAAGGTAATCAACATTTCCTTTGCGGTTTGTTCTGCTTTTCTATTAGGCGATCATCTATCCTTTACAGCAAATTTCCAGCCAACATTAATTTTTCCGATTATTGTTGGAAAAATCTCTGCGGGAATCATCGGGATTGGTTTAGCCTATTGGTTATCCGTCCCGAAGGCGTTGGAACTTGAGAAGAAGGATCGCGAGGCAGGAATTATTGGTAAGGATGAGTACCTGTCAAACCAAGGAAATGAAAAAAAAGTAGGTTGAAAAAAACCCGACTGACCCGTCTGATCAAGTAGGGAAACAGCAACATCTAATGGGGAGGAAACCATGTTTACATGTACGGTGAAAAATGAAACGTTCCAGTTCCATTCAATTAAAGAGATTTTAGCAAAGGCAAGTGAAGAGAAGTCAGGGGATACGATGGCAGGAATTGCAGCCCAGTCCTATTTAGAGCGGATGGCAGCAAAAGTGGTCCTAAGTGAGCTGACGTTGAAAGAGATTTATGAGAATCCAGTTATTCCGTATGAGCAAGATGAAGTGACGAGGATTATTTATGATGATCTTAATCAATTTATTTATAAAGAAATAGCCAACTGGTCGATCGGTGAATTGAGAGATTATATCCTATCACACAAAACGAATACACTCGATATATTCCGTTTAAGCAAAGGGCTGACAAGTGAGATGATTTCGGGAGTTGCCAAACTTATGTCGAGTATCGACTTAGTCATGGCAGCGCAAAAGATTAGACCGACTGCCACTTGTAATACAACAATTGGGGAAAAGGGCCGTTTAGCATTCCGCTGCCAGCCTAACCATCCAATTGATAACCCAGAAGGTATTTTGGCTTCGATGAAAGAGGGGCTGTCATACGGTTCCGGCGATGCGGTGATTGGGGTGAATCCAAACAATGATAGTGTGGAGTCCGTGTCTAGAATTTTACAAATGACCCATGATTTTATCCAAAAGTGGGAAATTCCCACACAAAACTGTGTGCTGGCACATATTACCACACAGATGCAGGCCTTGAGAAAAGGGGCGCCGATTGCCCTTATGTTCCAAAGTCTTGCAGGAACACAGGCTGCCAATAATGATTTTGGTGTTTCAAAACAAATATTAGACGAAGCGTTTGAGCTAATGGCCAAATATGGAACTTCTACAGGGCCCAATCAACTTTACTTTGAAACAGGTCAAGGATCAGAAGTATCACTTGATGCACACCTTGGTGTGGATATGCAAACGCTTGAAGCGAGAACGTATGGTTATGCGCGCCACTGGAAGCCGTTTATGGTAAATAATGTTTCCGGATTCATTGGACCTGAAACCATTTATGATGGTAAACAGGTCATTCGTGCAGACCTCGAGGATCTCTTTATGGGTAAACTGCACGGAATTCCAATGGGGATTGCTCCTACCTATACGAACCATATGCAAGCGGACCAAAACGATCAAGAAATTGCCGGTATGCTGACGGCCCTTGCTGGTGCAAATTTTTACATGGGCGTACCAGGCGGAGATGATGTGATGCTTAGCTATCAAGATACAAGTTATCATGATGATGCCAGTTTAAGAGAGATGCTGGGTCTTCGTCCATTGCGCGAATTCGAAACCTGGTTAGAGAAAATGGGCATTATGGAAAATGGACGTTTAACGGAACGGGCAGGAGATTTATCCATTTTTAAATAAGAGAGGGGGGTCAGCAAATTGGATATACAAGCTATAGTCAAACAAGTAATGGAGGAACTGGAAAAGACGCAGCAAACGAACCCCGTTAACTCAACTGTGAGTAAAGAAAAAGTGGGAGAGATTACCCGGGATCTAGTTTTTGAAAAAAAGAATGTTGTAGGAGTAGACAACCCGATCGACCGTGAAACGATTGAAAAGGTTCAATCCATTACACCAGCAAGAATCGGCATCGGACGCACGGGGACACGGATGAAGACAAGGGAGTACCTTGATTTCCGGATCGACCATGCCGCTGCACAGGATGCTGTTTTCAGAGGAGTCTCGGAGGAATTTTTAGCAGAATTGAAGATTCCTGTCCTTAGTTCTATATCGAAATCAATGGATGAATATTTAATGAATTTAGATAGTGGCCGAAAGCTTGATGAGGCATCCAGGAAATGGGCCGAAGCCAATATTCCTAAAAACAACCAAGTCCAAATCATTGTGTCAGATGGGTTGAGTTCCACTGGAATTGAAGCGAATGTTCCGGACTTACTTCCAGCGCTGATTCAGGGCTTAACAGTTAAAAATATTTCTACCGGAGATCCTGTTTTTATAAAAAGAAGCCGTGTATGGATCCAAGATGAGTTGGCTTCCATCGTTAATTGTGATGTTGTCATTTCCCTTATCGGGGAGCGTCCGGGTCTTGCTACATCAAAGAGTATTAGTGCCTATCTTATATATCGTCCAAATGAAGATACCGTTGAAGCAGACAGGACCGTCATTTCTAACATTCATGATGGCGGTATTCCACCGGTTGAAGCAGGAGCCTATCTTGCTGACCTAATCGCGGATGTTTTAAAACATAAAGCCAGTGGGGTAAAGTTTGCCCAATTAAAGTAGATTGTAGATTTGAAAGTTGTCAGGTGATAACTATGTGGAAGTTTAAGGTGATCACCTAAGGAGGTGCAGTTATGAGTGAAGAGAAAAAACGATTTATTCAGGAATTCGTGCCGGGAAAGCAAGTGACATTAAGTCATCTAATCGCCAATCCTAATCCTGATATGTTTGAAAAATTAGGCATTCAGGAAGCAGGTGCGATGGGGATATTAACGTTGACACCAAGTGAAACGGTGATCATTGCTGGTGATTTAGCTACAAAAGCAGCCGATGTGCAAATAGGTTTCTTAGACCGTTTTACAGGAAGTCTTGTCATTATCGGCAGTGTTTCTTCTGTCCAAATGGCGATGGAAGAAATTAACCGATTCTTATCTGAAGTATTACAGTACTCTCCATCAAACATTACAAAATCGTAATGGAGGCAGCGGATTATGATGAAAAAAAATAGGGCGATGCTGATTGGTTCAATTGGTGCAGGGAAATCAACGTTAACCAATGCCCTTCTTGAAAGAAAGGTGGAAGCGGTGAAGACGCAAGCCCTCACGTTTCATGACTGGATTGTCGATACACCGGGCGAATACACGGAAAATCCTTTTTTCTATAAAAATATTATGGCGACATCACTTGAAGTGACGCATGTCCTATATTTGCAGGATGGCACGAAGCAAAGGACGATTTTTCCACCTGGCTTTAGTACCGGTATCAATAAGCTGCCGATTGGGGTTGTCACGAAATGCGACTCCGAACAAGCCGATATTCACTCAGCTATTCACTTATTGAAAAAGGTGATTCCAAAAGGACCGATTGTTCTTACCTCTTCTATTACAGGGCAAGGATTACAGGAAATTCGAAATCTAGTAAAATGTAATTCTATGCAAGAGATGAAAGCGTATGTGGAGTCGATTTCAGATGAGACCGCTATTTTTGTTTGAATCCAGCGACAGGTTTTTAAACTGAAACCCTTTACAAAATTGAATAATTAGACTATATTTTTAGTATACAAATGAATTTATCAGGCAAAGGCGCCTTGTATGATCTGTCATGAAAATGATGGCTCATATGAGGTGCCTTTTTTATTTTTGGCAGCTTTACTTGGCTGTTGATTTCCGCTTCAGGATGCTCGCTTTCCGCGGGGCGGGCGGTGAGCCTCCTCGGCGCTAAAGCGCCTGTGGGGTTTCACCTGTCCCGCTGCTCCCGCAGGAGTCTCGCACCTTACGCTCCAATCAACAGGGGTGTAAAATCATTCACACCTTTAACATAGCATAATTTTTTAATCGAATTGAGGTGGTCGTCATTAAGCGTTACGAACCTCAACATGAGGAAATTCTTAGTGCAGGTATTGATATTGGTACGAGTACGACAAAGCTTGTTATCAGTAAATTCTCATTGATGAATATGGCGGGCGGGATGCATCTGCCACGAATCGAGATTGTCAATAAGGAAGTATTATATCGAAGCCCCATCTTCCGTACCCCTTTATTATCCACTACGGCCATTGATATGGAAGCCGTGGAAGCCATTGTAAAGGGTGAATACGCCAAGGCTGGTATTGAGCCCAGTGATATTCAAACGGGGGCTGTCATCATAACAGGTGAAACGGCAACGAAACAAAATGCTGAAGAAATGGTCCATTCGTTATCCAATCATGCCGGTGAATTTCTGGTGGCAACAGCGGGGCCGGATTTAGAGGGAATCATCGCGGCAAAAGGATCGGGTGCCTATGAATATTCGAAGAAAACGGGAAAGACAATAGCCAATATTGATATCGGCGGCGGGACTGCCAATGTAGCTGTGTATAAATCAGGGAGACTTTGCGGGACTTGTACATTACATATTGGCGGCAGGTTGGTCGAGTTTTCCGGGAATCAAATTCGACATATTTCACCACCAATCAAAAAATTGTTTCTTCAGTGGAATGCTTTAGCTGTCATGGAAGGAAGCAGCCGTGAGCAGTCCGTGTTCCAAAAGTTAACGGACTTTATGGCTGCAGTGATTGCAAGAATGCTGAGGAGGGAACTCGTGGAAGCAGACCGGCTATTGCTTTTAGGCCACGAGCCGAATTGGCAGGAGGACATCGACGCCATCATGTTTTCTGGCGGTATCAGTGAATGTCTCTACAAATATGAGAACGTACCCACTGCTGGAGCAGATTATGACGACCTCGGGGAAATGCTGGCTGATTCCCTTAGAAAAAATCAAGCTTTATCCTCATGGACATGGGTAAAGCCGGTTGAGACGGTTCGTGCAACTGTTCTTGGAGCGGGGACACAGACGACCGAAATAAGCGGGGCGACGATTCATGTCGAAAGTAATGAACTGCCGTTAAGAAATCTTCCGGTCTACCAAATTCGATTTGGATATGATTTGAATGAAGGGTTAAAGAGAATCCCAGAAGCGGTCCATCACGCAATCGAAATGTATGATCCTCAGCTTGAAGGGCAAAATTTTGCTTTGTATATGACAGAGATTCCTTATTTAGGATTTCGCCAGATTCAGGAAATGGCCGCTTGTATTCTCGAATCGGTTCAAGCAAAACCCAATCCAGAACAGCCGCTCGTGATTGTTTTAGAAAGCGATCATGCGAAGTCTCTAGGGCAAACATTGAAGGTCCGGCATCCTGCTCAAAATGTCATTTGCATTGATCAAATACGGGTTGAACACGGTGATTATATGGATATTGGACATTTGCTTCAAACAAGTGTGGTCCCGGTGGTGATTAAGACATTGACGTTTCATCAATGAAGAAAGGAAGATTTTTCAATGAAGCTGCATACAAATTATATCGGAACGACTTTTCAATTCACTTCTTTGAAAGAATTATTTGCGAAAGCGAATGAAGAAAAATCCGGGGACCGCTTGGCGGGAATAGCGGCTGAAACCGTTCAAGAACGAATTGCTGCGAAAGAAGTGCTGAGTCAGCTGACACTTTCAGATATTCGCGAAAACCCGCTGCTTTCACCGGAGGAGGATGAGGTTTCCCGTATTATTGAAAGCCAGCTAAACAGACCCGTCTACGAATCTATTAAAAATTGGTCTGTTGCTGAGCTTCGTGAGTATATCCTTAGCGATACGACGACAGGGGAAGATTTAAAGAGGATTAGCCGGGGATTAAATAGTGAAATGATTGCTGCGGCGGCAAAGATCATGTCCAATCTCGATCTTGTCCATGCGGCCAACAAGATTGAAATTTTAACAAAATGCAATATCACAATCGGTTATAAAGGGACTCTCTCTTCAAGGCTTCAGCCAAACCATCCGACAGATAATGTAGAAGGAATGATTGCATCACTTAAGGAAGGCTTGTCCTATGGGATCGGGGATGCCGTGATTGGCATTAATCCAGTTGATGATTCGGTTGAAAGTGTGAAACGCCTGCTCCATGCAACCCATAATTTTATTACAGAATGGGACATTCCGACACAAAACTGTGTCCTTGCCCATGTGACGGCACAAATGAAGGCGATAGAACAAGGCGCGCCTGCGGACATGATATTCCAAAGTATCGCGGGCACGGAGGCGGCGAACCGCTCCTTTGGAATATCCGCATCTTTACTTGAGGAAGCAAATGACATGGCGAGAACCTTAGGAACGGGAACAGGTCCGCAGCGCCTATACTTTGAAACGGGTCAAGGGTCGGAGCTGTCAGCAGAAGCGCATTTCGGAATGGATCAAATGACACTTGAATCAAGAAATTACGGGTTTGCCCGCTATTATGATCCCTATATTGTCAATACCGTCGTGGGCTTTATCGGTCCTGAGTATTTGTATAACAATAAGCAAGTCATTCGTGCCGGTCTAGAGGATCATTTTATGGGGAAAATGCATGGTATCCCAATGGGCGTAGATATCTGTTACACAAACCATATTAAAGCGGACCAAAATGATATTGAAGACCTTAGTGTCCTGCTCACAGCTGCCGGCGTGAATTTTGTCATTGCTGCCCCAATGGGGGATGACTGCATGTTAAATTATCAATCGCTGAGCTACCATGATGTCGCCACACTCAGACAAACGATGAACAAACAGCCATCGCCTCTATTCGCTGAATGGCTTGAAAAAATGGGGATTTTTGAAAATGGAAGGCTGAGTAAGATTGCGGGGGATCCGACCATTTTTTCTAAGGGGGGAGTGAACTAAATTGAATCCTGAACTAATAGAAAAGGTCACTAAAATGATTGTGGAAAAATTACAAACGCAAACGATTTCAGAAAGTCAAAAGCCATCAGGAATGATATCCCCATCTGCGAAAGTGAAATTCTGGGACCATACGGAAAACAGCGAAGCTAAACGTAACTTTGTCCGGGCCTCGGATGACTCTAGGGAAAAAGTGGAAGAGCAGCAGGAACAAGGACGTATCGAATTTAAGAAGTACGCTGATTCCCGGTCACCTGAACAGCTGGATTCCCCTGTTAGGAGGGAAGAACCGACTTCTCAAGTATCAGGGATTCCTCATCCCTTTAATCCCGAGGAACTGAAAGAACTCATGAGTAAAACACCGGCTCGAATTGGCGTGGGACGAGCGGGGTTACGGCCCAAAACAGATACATGGCTAAAATTCCGTTTTGATCATGCTGCTGCTGTGGACGCTGTTTATGGCGATGTAAATGAGGAACTGTTAAAACGGCTCGATCTTTTCAAGGTTAGCACAAAGGTCAGTGATAAAGAGGTTTACATTCGTCGTCCTGATTTAGGGCGGAAGCTTTCAGATGAGGCCAAGCAGAGCATCAGCAAGAGATGCCGAAAAGCGCCAACTGTTCAAATTATTATTTCCGATGGACTCAGCTCGAGTGCGGTGGAAGAAAATGTTGAGGATGTCTACTTATCATTGCAGCAATCATTAGGAAGTTTGGGGCTTGATACTGGTACCCCATTTTATATTGAAAAGGGCCGGGTTGCCGTGATGGATGATGTAGGTGAATTGCTTCAGCCGAAGGTCGTTATTCTGTTAATTGGTGAGCGTCCGGGCCTTGTAAGTGCAGAATCCATGAGTGCTTATTTATGCTTCAAGCCGAGGATCGGAACAATTGAGGCCGACCGAATGGTTATTTCGAATATCCACAAAGGCGGGATTCCCCCTGTAGAGGCGGGAGCCTATCTCGGAACGGTTATTCAGAAAATTTTAAAATATGAGGCAAGCGGAGTGTCGCTTGTTCAAAAAGAAAACTAGGGGGGAAGCAGTTTGGCTTTAGAACGTATTCATGCTGATATAGTAGCAGTTCGAGTGATTCCAAATGTTGACCCTGATTTGGCGAAGCAATTTCATCTTGAACCGCATCATCGCAGCTTGGCGATTTTTACATCGACAGTTGATGATGTTGGCTATACGGCTCTTGATGAAGCGACGAAAAGAGCAGATGTTGAAGTGGTTTATGCCCGCTCCTTTTACGCTGGTTCCGGCCATGCATCCGGACCCTTGTCAGGAGAGATGATTGGCATCATCGCCGGAGCGTCCCCAGATGAAGTGAAAAGCGGCATGGAAGCGGTACTCCAAACAGCGAAGTATGATGCCTTTTTTGAAGCACTTAATGCTGATAAAACACATGCCATTTACGCGCATGTTGTTTCGAGAACTGGTTCCTATCTTTCGAAAGAAGCTGGTATTACCGCGGGTGAGCCTTTAGCCTATTTAATTGCACCTCCACTAGAAGCGGTGTATGGCCTGGATGCTGCAATGAAGGCAGCTGATGTCAAACTGGTTAAGTTTTTTGGACCGCCGTCTGAAACCAACTTTGGCGGCGGATTACTGACAGGCACTCAATCGGCTTGCCAGGCGGCAGCAGACGCTTTCAGAGAGGCGATTTTGGATATCGCTGAAAATCCGATTAGGTATTAAGAAAAGCGCAAGCGCCCTGGTCAGCGGCGTATGGCCTGGAGCACTCCAACTGAGATAAAGGAAACACGGTGAGTGGAGCGAGCCGATGTTGACTTATCGTAGGGCGGAGAGCGAAGGACACTAGCCGCTAGGGCGCTGGAGCTGGACATTTCTCAAGGTCAAAATTTATACTTTCTTATTTCTTAAACAAAGGGAGTGTGTGATAGTGCAATTTGATCAGGATCTCCAATCGATACAAGAAATGCGGGATGCCGTTAAGCGTGCAAAAGAGGCGCAGCAAAAATACCTGTCCTATTCACAGGAACAAGTAGATGCAATTGTGAAGCGCGTGGCGGAAGCCGCATATGCCAAATCCCTTGAACTCGCGCAAATGGCGGTTGAAGAAACGGGCATGGGTATCGTGGAGCATAAACAGCTTAAAAATGAAGTGGGTTCCAAGGCTGTCTATGAATCGATTAAAGATGAAAAGACAGTTGGGATCATCCGTGAAGACCACGTTCACAAAATGACGGAGGTCGCGTATCCTTACGGTGTGGTTGCAGGAATTATTCCAACAACCAACCCAACGTCAACCGCCATTTTTAAAGCAATGATTTCATTAAAGACAAGAAATGCGATTGTCGTCAGCCCCCATCCGCGTGCCGTTAATTGTACGGTTGAAGCGTTGAAAATTTGTCAGGAAGCCGCCGTAAAAGCGGGTGCGCCAGATGGGCTGATTGGCTGGATTTCCAAGCCGTCCATGGCGGCAACAAATGAATTAATGAAGCATCGTGATATCAATGTCATTTTAGCAACAGGAGGCGGTGCCTTAGTCCGGGCCGCTTACAGCTCGGGGAAACCTGCCTATGGGGTCGGACCGGGCAATGTCCCTTGTTATATTGAAAAAAGTGCGAATGTTTCCAAGGCAGTATCGATGATTGTCGATAGTAAATCATTTGATAATGGAACCATTTGTGCAACGGAGCAATCCTTAGTGGTCGACCGGAATATCGTGCAAATGGTGATTCGTGAATTGAAGAATTATGGCGGCTACATTTTGAATGCGGAAGAAAAGGCATTAGTAGAAAAAGTTATTACGCTCACACCTGGACATTTAAATCCAGCAATAGTTGGACAATCGGCGATAAAGATTGCTGAAATGGCGGGAGTCAATGTACCGGCTGATACAAGGGTTTTAATTGCCGAAGAGACACGAGTGGGAAAAGATGTGCCGTTTTCAATTGAAAAATTGTCGCCCATCTTTGCCCTTTATACCGCGGATCACTATGAAGAAGCAAAAGAATGGTGCTTAAGGCTTTTGAATCTTGGCGGAAGGGGGCACAGCTTATCGCTTCATACGAATGATGATGCTGTTGCAAAAGAATTCGCCCTTGAAATGCCTGTCTCAAGATTAATGGTTAATACCCTTTCATCTATCGGTGCAGTGGGGGCGACCACAGGTTTAATGCCTTCGTTAACACTTGGCTGCGGTTCATTTGGCGGGAATATTACCTCAGATAATGTGACTGCACGCCATTTGATTAACATTAAGCGAATGGCTTACGGAATAAAGGAAGTTTCTATCCCAAAACCAGCTGCTTTAGCTAAGAAAGAAGCCGCAGGTAAACAGGATGTTGAACAAATCGTCGATCAGGTTCTGAAGCAAGTATCCCCTAATGGTGAGGTCGACGCAAAGATGATTGCAGAAATGGTCAATCAAGTTATTCAAAACTATCAAATGAATTAATTAGGAGGAATGGAACATGGCAAGAGAATTAACCGCACTAGGAATGATTGAAACAAAAGGATTAGTCGCATCTGTAGAAGCAGCAGACGCAATGGTAAAGGCTGCAAATGTTCATTTAATTGGTAAGGTGCATGTCGGCGGGGGAATCGTTACGGTTCTTGTTCGCGGAGATGTTGGTGCTGTAAAAGCTGCGACTGAAGCAGGAGCTGCTGCTGCTGAACGTGTGGGTGAACTTAAGAGTGTTCACGTCATTCCACGCCCGCACAATGAATTAGAAAGCATTTTACCAAAATTAGAAATCGAACTTTAATATAGTAGATTACTAGGTTAGGAGCATGAAACATGGATCAGCATTCCATTCAATCGATTGTGGAGGAAGTTGTAACCCGGTTAATGGGAGCTTCCGCAAGTAATGTACCCATGGCTGTTTCTGCCCGGCACTGTCATTTAAGTAAAAGCGACCTAGAAGCCCTTTTCGGTGAGGGCTATGAATTAACGAAAAAAGCGGATTTATCCCAGCCGGGTCAATTCGCTGCAAACGAATCTATTACCATTGTCGGACCAAGAGGGAGCATTGAAAACGTGCGCATTCTTGGTCCTGCGCGTACGATGACCCAAGTAGAAGTCAGTCAAACCGATTCGGTCAAGCTTGGTGTAAAACCTCCTTTGCGGGAATCAGGTGATATTAGCGGATCGGCGCCGATCACGCTTGTCGGACCTAAGGGCAGCCTCTACAAAAAAGAAGGCCTTATCATTGCACAGGCCCATATTCACATGTCTCCGGATGATGCTCATATGTTTGGTGTAGAGAATGGAGAGTATGTCAAAGTGGAAGTTGAAGGCGCCCGGCCAGTCACACTTGGGAAAGTCTTGATTCGTGTTTCCCCTAGGTACAAGCTTGAAATGCATGTCGATACAGATGAAGCCAATGCCGGCTTTATTACTGGAAAATCATTCGGTCGTCTTGTTAAATATGAGGGATGTCAATTTGGTATGAATATAAATGTTTTCAACCGGCAAAATGAGCCGATTCCCATTGCTGCAGCGAAGGCTCCAATGATTTTTAAGAAAAAGCTGTTAACGCAAAGAGATGTAAAAGATTGTACAAAAGATGAAATAGTAGTCGAGCGATCTACTATTATTACCCCTTTAGCACGTGATACGGCACGGGAAATGGGGAAAAGCATCAAGGTAAATGACGCAAAAGGGGCGAAACGATAAATGCAATTGGGGACAGTAATTGGTAATGTCTGGGCTACAAAGAAAGAGGATGAACTAAGGGGGTTGAAGTTTTTATTTGTTCAACCTGAGTTACCAAATCGAATCCCTTCAGGAGATCCGTTTATTGCCGTGGATCGAATTGGTGCCGGTTTTGGCGATCAAGTCCTCGTTACTCGAGGTAGTGCAGCTGCTAATATGTCCGGTGGAACAAATTTACCGATTGATGCCCTTATCATTGGGATTATTGATTCCGTCGATGTTGAAATGAAATGAGGTGAGGAATGATGGGTAGAGCATTAGGAATGATCGAAACAAGAGGACTCATTGGTTCCATCGAAGCGGCTGATGCCATGTTGAAAGCGGCTGATGTCACATTAGTGAGGCAGGAAAAAGTAGATGCCGCACTTGTTACCGTTTTGGTGCAAGGGGATGTCAGTGCCGTCCAAGCGGCTGTTGAAGTTGGCAAAATGGCAGCAGCAAGAGTCGGGGAGCTAGTTTCCGCTCATGTCATCCCCCATCCAGATGAATCCATCAAGGATGTTTTATTAAAGAAGGATCAAGTAACAGAGCCTGCTAATAAAAAGGATATTCCTTCTGAAAATAAGAGAGCCGCTAAGAAGAAAGCCGAACCGTCTCAAGCAGGGAAAACTGAAAAACAACCTGATGAAGAAAAATAGTCAACACGCTGCCTATAAAGGTTCGATGAATGGAACGGAGGAGGAAATATGGCTTTTACTCGCAGAAAGATCGCTGTCATCGGGGCAGGGTTTACCGGTGCAACCGCTGCGCTGATGCTGGCACAAAAAGAACTGGGAGATGTCGTATTAGTTGACATTCCTTCACAAGCAAACCCAACTAGAGGGAAGGCACTGGATATGCTGGAGGCAAGTCCTGTTCAAGGCTTTAATGCCAACATAACCGGCACTTCCAATTATGAGGATATTCTGGACGCTGACTTAGTCTTAATCACTGCTGGCCTGCCAAGAAAGCCAGGCATGAGCCGGGACGACTTAGTGGCAACCAATGCCAAGATTATCAAAGAAGTTTCAGAGAATGTGAAAACATATGCCCCAAACAGTTACATTATTGTTTTAAGTAATCCGGTTGATGCGATGACATATGTATGTTATAAAACAACCGGTTTTCCGAAACACCGCGTCATCGGCCAATCTGGTGTGTTGGATACAGCGCGTTTTAATACCTTTGTTGCCCAGGAACTAAATGTATCGGTAGAAGACATCTCTGGGTTTGTCCTTGGCGGCCACGGAGATGATATGGTCCCATTAGTGCGCTATTCCTATGCAGGCGGAATTCCGCTTGAAAGAATCCTTTCACCGGAAAGGATCGAAGCCATTGTGGAAAGAACACGAAAAGGGGGCGGAGAAATCGTAAACCTGCTTGGCCAAGGCAGCGCCTACTATGCTCCGGCAGCCTCTATGGTCCAAATGGCAGAAGCCATTTTAAAAGATAAGAAACGGATCTTGCCATCTATCGCCTATCTTGAGGGAGAATACGGTTATAGCGATATTTACTTAGGTGTACCCACCATTTTAGGCGGAAACGGCATCGAAAGCATCATCGAAATCCCCTTGACGGATGAAGAAAAGGCCGCACTAGATCAATCTGCACAATCAGTACAAAATGTAATGTCCGTCCTGTTATCAGCTAAAGCTTAAACAATGTAGGATCAGAAATATGATTAATGAATTTCAAACATAGAAGTAGAGGGTTTCTACATCGATGTTTGGGAGAATTTTTAGCCTCAGCCTCTATGTGGTATTGGTCTACATAGTGGTTGAGGGAAATTTCAAGTTTAATCATCGAAGTAGCCCTCACCTACGTCGTTCTTTTGGCCGATTGCGACTTACTATGTGTATAGTTTTCTGGATCCTGATTCATAAAACAATAGATTTCATCAAAAAAGGAATCAACTTCCTTTATCGGATGTATTTTGCTTAGGAAATTTACCGAAAATGAATCCAATAGCCTTATTGGATGCATTTCGTTCAGGACTTTTATCAAAAATGAATCCAATAGCCCTTATTGGATGCATTTCGTTCAGGACTTTTATCAAAAATGAATCCAATAGCCCTTATTGGATGCATTTTGTTCAGGACTTTTATCAAAAATGAATCCAATAGCCCTTATTGGATGCATTTCGTTCAGGACTTTTATCAAAAATGAATCCAATCCCCCTTATTGGATGCATTTCGTTCAGGACTTTTATCAAAAATGAATCCAATCCCAATTATGGTTGCATACTTTCGCACTTTTCTCCAAATTCGTCAAGTTGCCATCAAATGGGCACTACTATATATTTAAGCTTTTCCACAATTTATCCACAAATCCCCGGCAGCGGTCATAATCTTTCGATTGCAGGGCGACCTCAATCTTCAGTGTGGCAGCCAATCGACTCTGAACATAAAGCATGTCCCGAAAAGCGTCCACTGCGCCGCAAAAGTGAGGGTAAAAGCTGTCACCTGTACCTACAACACCGGTGACAATATGCTTGACATCCGCGGTTTCGAAAGCGCGGTACAGCGCGAGCATTTCAACTGGAATCTCCCCATCTCCCCATGTGTACGTTCCGATAATGACTGCATCAAATGCGGGTAAATCCTGCAAGGGGAATTGATCAATCCGAAACAGATGAGCCACAATTTTTTTTTCGAAAAATAACTCCATTAAGGCATAAACTAATTCTTCCGTATTCCCCGTCTTTGAGGTATAGATGATGGCAACCTTCATAGTTCGTCGAAACCATTCGATTGCGACACCTTCGCATAGGTCCGCGACTTTTGTTCAAAGAAGTCGGATTTCGTGCCGTTCATCATTTCATCACTGAACACATGGATCCATGGCATCGGATTGCTGCGGTCCTCATATAGATTTGCTAAGCCCAACTGGCGAAAGCGTTTATTGGCCAGGTATTCCGTGTAGCCATCGTACTCGTCCAAATCAATTCCTGTAATATCTCTAAGGATGTAGCCGGCCCATTCCTTTTCCAACTGGACGGCTTGTTCAATCGTTTGATAAACAAACTCTATATTTCCCTGATGATTCAATTCGGGATGTTCGGTTAACAGAATCCGAATAAACTGGGCGATAAAATAAGCGTGCTGCATTTCATCGCGTTGGATATAGCTGATCATCGTGCTCGTTTTGAGCATTTTTTGCTGGCGGGCCAGGTGATAGAAGAATGCAAATCCTGCATAAAAATAAATTCCCTCAAGATTGATCGAGTTCACAGCTAATTGAAATAAATGCTGCGGCGTCGGATTCTCACGAAAGCATTCATAGGCATCTAAAATCAGCTGGTTCCGTTTTTGGACGATGGGGTCGCTTTTTGCCTGATTGAACCGGGCATTCTGCTCGCTTAACGGGACAAGTGAACTCAAAATATATGAATAAGATTCAGTATGAACCGCTTCCTGCTGGGCGATGACGGCAAAGATTGACTTGAAACTGGAATCGGTCACATAGTCCATTACCTGCGTCATTGTCGGTGTCTGCAGGCTATCGAGCGAGGCCAGCTGGGTATTGATCCGCAAGAAAACATCCTTCTCACCGTCGCTGAGCATGTCCCACTGTTTAATATCATCCTGCATATTAATTTCCTGCGCCTTCCAGAAATTCCCCAATAAGGTCTGATACAAATCGTACATCTGCGGGTAGGCGATATCATTCCAGTTCAACAGGCCGGAAGACTGGCCGTTAATGATCCCGGTAGATTTATTAGGAAACTCTGGGTTTAATAGTTTTATTTTTGCCAATGGGGCATGAATATCCATTTTAAAAAACCTCCTGCTCTATTAAATGGCAAATCCCGTGCTAGCTTTGGCACGCTTCACATTCGGCTATTTCTGCCTGAGATGTACTTCTGACGTAGTACGTCGTTTTTAGTCCGTGCTTCCATGCTTCCATATGGAGGTTCAACAAATCCTTCGCCTTAATATCATGTCGGACGTATAGGTTAAAGCTAATCCCTTGATCAATATGGCGCTGGCGGGCTGCGTTTTGCTTAATACTCCAAACCTGATCCAATTCATGTCGTGCCCGGCGGTAATAGGGATAGGTATGATGCGTTAAATCCGGCGCTGTGACCTTAAATTTGAAATTTTTCTTTTCCTCCGCATATTCGACGGAATAGATCGGATCAATCCCATCCGTTGAGCCGCCAATTTTCGCTGTTGACGAGTTGGGCGCAACCGCCATTAACCAGCCGTTACGGATACCATGTTCCACGATCTCCGCCGCTAGATCCAGCCATCGATCAGAGCGGTAATTTTTACGCTTGAAATAATTGCCCGTTTGCCACTCAGATCCTTGAAACTCACGATACGCTCCTTTTTCGTTGGCCAATTCTTTAGAGGTACGAATGGTATAGTAAGCAATGTCCTCGTAAAGTTGGTCGGCTAAATCCACCGCTGCTGCTGATTCCCAGTGAATGCTTTTAAGTGCCAGCAGATGATGCCAGCCAAACGTTCCCAGTCCAATCGCGCGAAACTTTTGATTGGTGACCTGAGCCTGTCCAACAGAAATGGTATTTAAATCGATCACATTATCTAACATTCTGACTTGAATCCGGATTAATCGCTCCAGCACCCCAGCCGGCACCGCTTTTGCAAGATTAATAGAGGATAAGTTACAAACCACGAAATCACCAGGTTTGCGAATGATGATGATGTTTTCGTCCTCATCCAGATATTCATTGACAATCGTGGTCGCCGACATATTTTGCGCAATTTCCGTGCATAAGTTGCTGCAATAAATCGAGGTACGCCCCGCTCCAGCCAGATGCTTATTCGGATTTTGCCTGTTCACCTCGTCACGATAGAACATGTAAGGGGTGCCTGTTTCCAACTGTGACACCATGATCCGCGCCATGATATCCATTGCCCGGTACGTTTTCCTTGGCAGCAGCGGATGGTGGACGGCTTCTTGATATTTTTTTGAAAAATAAGGCTGATCAATTTCATCATAAAAATCCTCGAGTCCAAGTGGATTTCCGTTTGCATCCTTCCAGCCCATAATTTGCTTTACTTGATGGGGGCAAAACGTATGCCACTCCCCGATGCTTCTGCCATTCTCATCGGTTTCTTGCAACTTTTTCATAAACAAATCGGGAATGGTCACACCAGTAAAAATATCATGGGCTTTTCGACGTTCGTCGCCATTGTTGGTTTTCAAATCGAGAAAGCCGTTCATGATATCTTTATGGAACACATCTAAGTAGACGGCAATCGCCCCTTGACGCTGTCCTAATTGGTCAACGCTGACGGCTGTATCATTGACCAGCTTAATCCACGGCACAATTCCCGAAGAGTTGCCCTTGAATTTTTTAATATCGGAGCCGAGGGCACGGACTTTTCCATAATAAAGTCCAATCCCGCCGCCATCTTTACTTAGCCGTGCGATGTCCCAATTATTTAAATAAATACCGTCAAGTGAATCGTCGACAGTATCGATAAAGCAAGAGGAAAGCTGGCCGAAGCTCTTTCCGGCATTCGCGAGTGTCGGTGTGGCAACGGTCATGTAAAGATGACTTAGTGCCCAATAAGCCTCTTTAACAAGGGTGAGGCGATTTGCAGCAGGGCTCTCATTCTGCATAAGCGTCATGGCTATAATCATGAATCGCTCTTGCGGCAGTTCATAGACATTTCGCTCATGATCTTGCGCGAGATAGCGGTCCGCTAGTAAAAATAATCCGATATATGTAAATAGAGTATCTCGCTCGGGCTCGATTTCCTTTGCTAGTTCTTCGATTTCGTCTTTCGTAAAGGAAGTAAGTAGATTGCTAGAGTAAATCCCGATTTCGGTTAATTCTTTTATAAGGAGGTAAAAATCTCCGTACTTTATGGAGAGGTCATAGCCGCGGTTTATAGATGCCTTTTGATACAGTTCATTCAGATACAGCCTTGCTGCAACAAAAGTCCAATCAGGCTGATCCATCGCAATTTGGTTAACGGCATAGAGGAGCGCTTGCCGGCCAGCCTCAGCCACGTATAATTCTTTTATCTGTTTTTCAAGTATTGCAGTATCCAGCTGGTATGTTTCCGAAGCTTGTTTGATTGTCTCTAATACCAATTGAATTTCATCGTTAGCTTTCGTGATCATGGTCATATCCCCTTTAATAAAAAAATCCGCTCAAGGTAATTGAGCGGATGAAACGGTTCACTACAAAAAGGAAGTACGAATTCCTGCCTTTCGCTGCTACCGTTCATCTCCTCAATCCCCGAAGAAGTGAAACTACTTAAGAAAGACAGGTCTCCTGACTTATGCTTCATCCTACTTTGAACCCTTCCCATATCAGCGTCTATCTTCATAAACTTTCTGATACAGTGGTTTGCTCATTTCGTCAGCACTTACAGTTGCGGGGGCAGTTCCGGATTCACCGGATTCCCTATTAAGCCGTTATTCGGCATCTAACTTAAGATAAATACAATATATAGTTATATTTTTAAGAAATAAAACAATATGTAGATAAGAAACTAAAGTTAATCATAGTATAAATGGTTTCCAATTTCAAGTGTTTTAAAAGAATTGAAGAGAGGACAGATTATTTGATTTAGCGAAAAGATACAACAGCTTACGCAGAAATTGATCCTATAAGAACCGCTAGTAAAGAGGGATATTTCTGGTATTAGAGGAAAGTTATTTAAAAATACAGTCAAAAAATGATGACATTTGTCGTACTACTATAGGGGTAGTTTAAATATCTTTTATGGGGGAATAGTTCTTTGTATATAAAGAGAAAAGAAAGATTAGCAGAACTGCGTAAGAAAAAGATAAAAGCGCGTAATCAAAAGCTGGCAGCAGCAGCCATTGTTGGAACTATTGCAGCACTTGTATTTATGAATACCAATGTTGCAGCATGCAGCACGGTATACACTGTAAAAAAGAAGGATACTCTTTACAGCCTATCTAAAAAGTATCAAGTCACTGAAAAGCAGCTAATGAGGGCTAATGGGTTAACGTCCGATAAAATCTATATTGGACAACAACTTTTGGTACCTGATTATATAAAAAAAGGGTATTCAAAAGGGCCCGGCAGTCAATATACTGTCCAAAAAGGGGATACCATTTACTCCCTTGCTAAAAAATTCTCTGTCAGTATGGATGAATTAAAAAAGGTCAATCATCTGCAAACAGAGAAAATTTATGTTGGTCAAACAATAACTCTTCCTTTTGAAATTCAAGCAAATAACATCAATCCAGTTTATGAAGTGGTTCCCGGGGACACTTTATGGGGAATTGCTAAACGCTTTGGAGTAAAGGCAGACGAACTGAAAAAAGCAAATAAGCTCCGCCATGACATGGTTCTAATTGGACAACAGCTGACGATTCCAGGCAAAGCTACCTATACAAAAGCAATAGTCGTAGGAGCCGCTGATAATTTCACTGTTGAATTTAAGCATAAGGATGAATCATTCGTCTTAACGGTTCCTTACGGTTCAGGTCCAGATTATGAAAAAATAGCGGGGCAAAAGGTAACAATTATCCATAAAAATAAAGCCGTCGTTTCGGTATTAAAATCTAAATAAGACGTTTCAGCAAATAACAAAGAAAAACCGTTAATAGGCGCTTTCCTGTAGTAGGGATTAGCGCTTATTTCCATTTTAGGGGCCATATCAACTAGTCCTTGTCTCATTATTTAAAGTATTTTAAAAGTAAGGAACGAGTCGATTGGTTAGAATAAAAAATGAAAGGGGTATGATGATGGATTTTACAATTAACTGGAAAGGGAAAATGGCATTTGGGGGAATCACTCCTTCCGGACATGAATTTATATTGGATGCGGATCCACAAGTCGGCGGAGAGAACGGTGGTCCAAGACCTACGGAACTACTTTTGCAGGCCGTTACGGGCTGCACAGGAATGGATATTATTTCGATTTTGCATAAAATGCGTATTGAGCCCACTTCTTTCCAAATGGACGTTACAGGCGAACGAGCGGAGGAACATCCGAAGCGGTTCACTGCGATTACCATTCATTATGCGTTTGATGGAGACTTGCCGGAAGACAAGGTCATCCGGGCGATTCAACTATCAAAAGACACATATTGTTCCGTTTCCCATTCCTTAAATGCGGAAATAAGCGTAAGCTACTCCATCAATGGCGTGAAAGGTGAAAAAAGCATATAACTTTAGGATGTATGACTGAAAAGATTTATACACAAAACGAATGTGAACTAAAAAAGCCGAGTTCCTGTACACGTAAGGAATCGGCTTTTGATTATCTCTTTCAAAAATTTACATATTTCTAATAAATTTATATAATAGATAGATAGAATAAATTAACAGCCCTTTTCCTTGCATGCTGTGTCTTAGTTTGGAGGAAAATCCAGTCAAGGAGTTACTCTATGAATTTAGAAGTGGAAGTCATTTTATATCAAGTCGTCGCTGTACTCTTGCCAATCTCCGTATATCATATTTTTTTTAATGAAAAAGACAGCGAGCGAAGGAAGCCTCATTCGAAACTTTCCTTCATTTTGATCCTCATCCTAGTTCTTGCCATGTCATTCCCGGAGAAGTTTTCTGAGGGGTATGTGTATGATTTTAGAATAGTGCCTTTTATCATTGCCTTTGTTTATGGAGGAACCGGGCCAGGCTTACTAACTGCGGCAGTTCTGTTAGGGTACCGCTATTTCATTGGCGGAGAAGGCTTTTATGTCGTTTTAATCAATTATCTACTCACATGTGCGGTATTTATTTGGATGCGGAATCGATATGAATTTTTCAAAAAGAAACATAAACTGATGTTTATTAGTTTGGTGTTTTGGGTTAACACATTGATTGTGATGTTGACCCTTTTTAGTAAAAATCAAATAGAGCAAATTCCTTTTATGTTTATGTTTTATTTTATTACCTGGGTTTGCTTATTAATGGTTGTCTTTATTATGGAAAATGTCAATCAGCAGCAACAAATGCGGGAAAAATTACAAAGGGATGAAAGGTTAAATGTGATTAGTCAGCTGGCTGCTTCTGTTGCCCATGAAGTAAGAAATCCATTAACATCCGTTCGCGGCTTTTTACAGTTAATTCGGGATGATGAAGATTTAAAAAGTGCGCAGAAACATTATATTGATATTGCGCTTACGGAGCTCAAACATGCACAATCGATTATTAATGATTACCTATCCCTAGCGAAACCAAATACGGAGGGCTTGACGACTGTTAATATTTCGGAGGAGGTTAGAAAGACGGTCGCACTGATGACCTCTTTTTCCAATATCCAGAATATTTCCATTCAAATGCAAATACAGGCTTCTCTGTATATAAAAGGAAATAAAAGCGAAATAAAGCAGGTGCTGGTCAATATCATGAAAAATGGCATTGAAGCCATGGAGACAGGCGGCATGCTGCATGTTCTTACGTATGAGAAGGATGGGGAAATTATCATCCAAATCATTGACAGCGGCAAAGGAATGACGAATAGCCAGCTGGCGAAACTGGGAACACCTTTTTATACGACGAAGGAAAAAGGAACCGGTATCGGCCTAACTATCTCGTTTCAATATATTCAAGCCATGAAAGGAACAATTACAGTAGAAAGCCAGCTGGGGAAGGGGACTACGTTCACCATTCGCTTCCCTTGCCTGTAAATCAAAACAAGACCTTAACGGGAAGGTCTTGTTTTGATTTATATTCGCGAATGCACCTTTTCTCCCTGGACCCATACCTCTCGAATGTTTTCCGGCCGCGCCAGATACATGATTTTTTGAAAAACATCATGTAAATTTTCCATAGGATTATAAAGTGGCAGTCTAGCAGTCGGAACGCTGGTATCAATGATTTGTACATCCCAAGCATAGTTTTCTGCGATCCGGCCAATCGGCAGGCTTACACTTTCGCCGCCGCCCGCAGTTGCGAAATAAAATGCTTCATTCAGTGTAATGCGGGAATTGGGCACCCCGCGTTTTTCAGCTGGAAGGGAGGTGTTAACGCCATCCTCTAACATCCTCGATGAGATCACCGCTTGCCTTACATTATCGAAAAGACTCGGTGAAAAACCGCCGGAAATATCGGAACCCAGACCAATTTCCACACCTTTTTCCTGCAAACGGGCGATGGGAATGACGCTGTTGGCAAAATAGGCATTGGATATCGGACAATGGCAAACAGCAGTCCCGGTTTCTGCAAATAAAGCGGCGTCATGGTCATTTAAGAAATTACAATGAGCCATGACCGACTTTTCACGTAATAGGCCAAAATCATGTAAGGCAAAGGCATCATTTTTCTGGAAACGCTCCTGCACATAACCATGCTCCCAATCACTTTCGCTGCAATGGGATTGGACATATGTGTCATACTTCGCCGCTAATTCCCCTAATCCTTTTAATGCCTCGTCGGTACAGCTTGGAATGAAGCGCGGCGTTACAACAGGAAAAACGCCCTGTTTCGTCCGCTTTGCTAATTCTTTGACAGCTACAATAAATTCCTCCGTATCGGCTAGTGCCGTTTGCGTATCCGCATCCCGATAATAGTCCGGAGTTTGATCAGGGTTGTCCATCACGACTTTTCCAATTAATCCGCGCTGTCCTTTTTCGGCGCAAATTTCAGCAAGCACTAAACTTGCTTCTTTATGCACCGTGGCAAAGTAAAGCGCAGTCGTTGTTCCGTTTGCGATTAGAGTACTGACGACATCATGATAGACCTTTTTTGCAAAAGCTAGATCGGAAAACTTCGACTCAATCGGAAAGGTATAGGTGTTTAACCAATCGTAGAGCGGGATATCCAATGCTGTTCCGGCTTGTGCCCACTGCGGGGCATGAATGTGCAAATCGACAAAGCCGGGTAAAAAATACTGGCCATCAGCTAATCGATGGAAATGTTCATCTCCTGAATAGTCATCCAGTAATGCTTGATAATCGGTATCTTCAGGAGCGACAATTTTTTCAATCATCCCATCGGCATTGATAAAGAAAAGATGATCCTTTAGAATCTGTACCTCTTTTGGTGATTCGCTAGAAAAAGCAGTTCCCTGGAAAATATGCGTATGTTTCATATGTACCACCTAAATATTGAATTTTAAAAAACATATTTGTTATTATAGGGGATTCAAAATAGTAAGTCTATTTTTGGCGAATTGCATAAAAAAGACCATTACACAGGTAACGGTCTTTATGCAACTATTTGTACTTCTGATTCATGAACTAATTCGACATGAAATTTATTGTCCTTTTCCCGTATTTCCCAATATCCGGAAGTATACTTGTAAATCACCGTGTAAAGCTTGCTATCGTATATAACTTCTTCTATTTCCATTTTCATACCACCCTATCTAATGCACTTTGAGTGATACTATATATATTTTTGTTCTAGCTTTTTATTCCGAAAAAATGGCGTGGTGGTCTAGAAATATTTCTAAGAAGTACCAGGATTACGGGCAATTTGAATCATTGCAGGTAGGTGAAAAGAATCGTTTCTCATGATTGATGGAGAAAACGGTCAAAAATTGTTTAATTGGCTCGAATGCTGTTCATGAAAGTGACGTTAAGCGGAAAGGGGGTGAGATGTTGCACTTCCGCCATTTTCTTATACCAACTCTTATGGTTGGAGCAGCCCTGTTTTTACCGGGTAATGCTTTTGCCGAGAAGAGTGATAATAATGGAAAATTACATTCCCAAAAAGAAATGGTACAAACTTCAGAAAAAACGGTGAACACTGCTAAACAGGCCAACTTACCTAAAAAAGCTGAAAATGGAAAAGCTGTGGGCAAACCTGCAACAGTATCCGAACCAGCGAGCAAAAGTCAGGCTGTAGTAAAACAGCCGTCTTCCAACGCTGCTCCTAATCAAGCCGTTTCCCATCAATCTGTTGCTGCGACGGCGAAAGCTTTGCCGGAACAGGCCAACGGGAATGCATATGGTCATTCTAAAGGAGCGAAGGTTGAAAAAATCATAAATGCCCCTGGACAAATGAAAAAGGCTGCTGTACAGGAAAAAGAAAGCGGACTTAAAACGGAACAACTAATTTCTAATGATGAAGCAGAACATTCCGCTGAAAGTACCGTAAATGATAAAGTCGAATCGACAAAATTGGTCCATCGAGACCAACCTCAAGAGGAGAATTTAGACATATCGAACTCCATAAAGGCAGCGAAATTTGAACCAGCATTGCCCGTGCCTATAGAAAAAGGCAAGGTCCCTTCTAGTAAAGAAGAGTTGCCAGCTGTCGATCAGGCCATAAACCCGGCACAACGTTCAAACAATACTGGCAGCTCATCCAATGATCGAGTCAGCACAGGGGTAAATGCCATCGGCTATTCAGATAAGTGGTTCGAATGGAATAAGTACACTGAAATCAAGCTTGTCCAACCATTCTATTCTCGGTATGCATTAATGAATACTCAATGGGTGAATGCTCCGCCTTCGCCACCGCCGCAAGAAGCTCCTTTTTTTAAAAACGTTTACCGCAGCTAATCGCCACGGAACACGAAAATAAAAGGAGCGAATATAAACATGAAACATTATCTAAACCCTAATAAAGTTGTGAAATCTTTTGTATTAGCTGGAGCAGTGTCATTTGGAATTTTAGCTGGAGGTCATTTTACTGAAGCGGCTGGTCCTGATAAGGCAAATGGAGGGCATTCCGTTGAAGTAAAAGCTGAACAAGCAGCGAAATCTCAAGCGGGCGTCCATGCTAGCGAAACAGCAAAATTGAATGCTAATCCAAACTCGGCAGTTCTAGGCAAGGTTGGAAAAGTGAAAGAACAGCCAAAAGCTGAACAAGCAGCAAAATCTCAAGCGAGCGTTCATGCCAGCGAAACTGCAAAATTGAATGCTAATCCAAACTCGGCAGTTCTAGGTAAGGTTGGAAAAGTGAAAGAGGCAGCAGCGGAAGAAGCTCAGGTTCAACAATCTGCAGCAGAAGAGTCTGCAAGTAAAGCACAAGAACCTGCAGTAGAAGAGAACGTTGACGTTAACACAGACGTTACAACTGAAGACCAAGGTATTGAAGCCGAAATTGATGCTGATGATGCAGCAGCTGTTAAAGAGGATGAAAAAGCTGAAGATGAAGCAGCTGTTAAAGAGGATAAAAAAACTGAAGATAAAGCGTCTGTGGAAGAGGATGAAAAAGCAGCAGATGTCGATGCTGATTCACAAGCAGGTATTGAGGATGAGAAAGATGCTGACCAAAAATCTGATTCTAAGAAATTCGTTCGTGATCGTGAGGGTATCGTGAACACGAAAAATGATGAAGATACAGAGTCAGATGAAGAAGATACAGACACAGACAAGGATGCAAAGGTTAATCCTTCAGCTGCTAACAAAATAAAGTCTCAAGCATTCGAACATGCAAGTGACACGGCTAAAGCTCATGCTGCGGCAAACGCAGCAGTCCATGCTAATGGCGAAGCAGCTGGAACTGAAGAAACAACAGTTGACACAGAAGAAGTAGCAGTTGAAGAAACAACAGCTGACACGGAAGAAGTAGCAGTTGAAGAAACAACAGCTGACACGGAAGAAGTAGCAGTTGAAGAAACAACAGCTGACACAGAAGAAGTAACAGTTGAAGAAACAACAGCTGACACAGAAGAAGTAGCGGCTGAAGAAACAACAGCTGACACAGAAGAAGTAGCAACAGAAGAAACAGCAGTTGACGCAGAAGAAGTAGCAGTTGAAGAAACAACAGCTGACACAGAAGAAGTAGCAGTTGAAGAAACAACAGTAGACTCTAAAGAAGTTACAGTTGAAGCTATAGAAGTAAGCCCATCTGTAGCAAACAAAGCGCAAGCTCAAGCTAGCGTAAAAGCAAGCGCTCAAGCAAAAGCACATGCTGCAGCAAATTCTGCTGTACTTGCAGTTACTGTAGACGCAACGGTTGAAGCAGCTGCAAAGGAGTAACTTACTCTTTGTAAGAGGCTAGCAGTCAGTTTTGCTAATGTTTAACGAAAGAGCACATTAGTGGGCAGAGGGAGAAATCTCTCTGCCTATTTCGATTTAAAAGGGATATGTTTTCCATTACTTCCAAGTCATTTCGCTTGCTGTATTTCTTAAAATCCCATATTATGAATTCGAGATAAATAAAACTTTGATAAATAAAGGAGACTTTTATTATAATGAATATTTTAGTTGTAAAAGCAAATAACCGCCCAGCTTCAGAAGCTGTATCTAGTAAAATGTATGAAACATTTATGGAAAACTTAGAAGGCGTAAACGTCACAACTTACGATGTTTTTGCAGAAGATATGCCATACTTTGGCCAAGATTTATTCAACGCATTTGGTAAAATGCAATCAGGTGAAGAGTTGACAGACATTGAACAACGGATTGTAGCGGCAAAACAAAAAGCAATGGATGCATTATCAGCAGCTGACGTTGTTGTATTCGCGTTCCCATTATGGAACTTAACAATCCCTGCTAAATTACAAACGTTCATCGACTATGTGTACGCAGCAGGTTTTACCTTCAAATATAACGAAAATGGCCAGCTAGTCAGCCTAATGACGGACAAAAAAGCGGTCATTCTAAACGCGCGAGGCGGCATTTACTCCACTCCAGAAGCAGCACCAATGGAAATGGCGGCTACCTATATTAAAAATGTTGTTGGCGGCGTATTCGGTATGCAAATCGTTGATGAAGTCATTATTGAAGGACACAATGCTGCACCAGACCAAGCGCAAGAAATTATTGCAGAAGGATTAGCAAAAGTGGCAGAAGTCGCAAAAAGCTTTTCAGCAGTAACGGCATAAATTACGGCCAAATCCCGGCCAAGAGGGAATGACCTCGAGTAAAAGGTATTAAAGACAAAAAGCACCTCTCTTCTTACCAAGAGAGGTGCTTTTTACAACTTATTACCATAAACATATATGCAGAAGTATAAAGGGTGTCAGGCACCATTTATACTACACTGATGTTGCTTATGTTGCTTATGTTGCTTATGTTGCTTAGTTGGTGTTAACCTACATGGCTGATTTTGGTGTTTGCTCCTGGCCCCTTTTTTATTAATCGGTTGCCGATATAATAGAAAATGGCGGATGAAACGATTCCGGAAAAGGCAACTGAAAATTCCGGTGCAAAGAAATTCACAAACAATGCGACTGTCGAAGCTAATCCCCAAGCAATAAAGGCAAGTGGTTTCCATTTCATGGAATCGCTTGCTTGGTTATCAGCTGATTTTTTCTTCAGAACCAATTGGTCCATAATAATGATTGTCGCGATTGGCGGAACAATTAAACCAAGAAGCTCAAGCCAGCTTTGGAAAGCACTCCAAATACCGGATAGAGCTGCTATGATGCCAATGATTCCAAGAATGACGGTTAGTGATCTCATTTTTTTACCCGTCATATGTGACCAGCCCACCGCACCATTATACAAACAGTGTGTACATCCAACCCCAAGATTGATAAATACAAACACAATCGCCAAGATGGTTAAAAGCGGACCTTGTCCTGAAAGTATGGGCATAAAATCTCCGCCATTAGCAGCAGGGTTTTGGATGACACCGGTGGCAACGATGAGTGCGCCAATTACCTCAGCGATGAATTTTCCGAATGGAAAAGCCGAAATAGCCGCTAACAGTCCTTCTCGGCCATTCTTCGACCATCTTGTAAAGTCTGCTGTCATTGTTCCGGAATCTGCGAATGTGGCAAATACCAATGTAACTGCTGCTCCAAAAGACATGATTCCCACCCCGGCAGCTGGTTCGTAATTTATGAAATCGGAACTGCCGGTTTTCATCGCAATCACTACAGCAATTATTCCTAATATCAGGTACAAAGGTGCGGCAATCCAGCCTAAAAAGGTTAGGGCCTTAATCCCGATAAAGGTTGCGGCAACGTAGAGGACGCCGCCTAATAACGTCATCCATAACAAATTTGCTCCAAATGAACGAGCCATTGTATCCCCGGTTAGACCTACCATAAGGGCAAACCAGCCTACTACTACAGTGGAAAGTAATCCTGACACGGCAAAATACCCAAACCGTCCAAATGTCCTTTGGGCCGTCATAGCAAAATTCTCTCCAGTTTTCCCCGCAAGGTAGCTTAGCGCACCCACTATGAGACACAACAGCAAATTACCCGCCAGTATGGCTGCAACTCCTGCCTTGAATCCCAGCATTGCTGTGATAACTCCGCCAATGACCGCACTTGTCAAAACCATAGGGAAGCCAAACCATACCGCTGCTACCGAAGATAAGGATTTTCGGTATTCCAGAGGTACCGGAGTCGTTTCAAACTCTGGATCTAATAGCTTTTTATCAACATTGTTGGTTGACATAAATTTTCCTCCTTTTGTGTTTTTTTGAAGCATTACCAATCTAAGGCTTCACGTTTATTCTAGGAGGGATTCTTTTCACCGTCATCGTATAGTAACACTAATATTTACCAATGCTTCTTAGGCAATCTATACAAAGGTTTGTGAAAATTGTGTGTAATATTCAATTAAAGAAATGAAGCTTCTTATGCCCCTTAAATGGTCGTGCCATATCTTTATATATTTCTCACTAAACAGAACAAGTGTTTTGGTGTAGAATAAATAAAGTGTGGTGGTGCTTAGGTAAAATACTCACAACAAATTAATTAAAGGTGGACATACAATTGAACGGTACAGCACATGCAGCATTAGGAGCGGCGACAGGATTTATCGTTGCCAACACGTTTCAAGCTTCTCCCTCTACGACGCTCTTATTCGTAGGTTTAGGAGCAGTATCTGGGTTAATGCCTGATCTTGACATTGATGGCAGTCTTCGCGGCAAAATCACCTTATCTCATAAGGTAATTCAAACGGTTGCCCAGCTAATTGGAGCCCTGATGATCTTTTATAGTTTTTTTGAGGGCGGAGCTACAGAGAAGTGGTTTGGGATCGTCATTGGATTGAGTATGATGATTGCAGCCTCAAAGCTCAAGCAAAAACATATGCTAACAATCACAGGTGTCGGTGTACTTGTGGGGGGTGTCTCTTTACAAGAACCATGGTTGATCCTGCTTGGGATTTATATTTTAATTGCTTCATTTGTATCGCACCGCAGTTATACCCATTCGATAGTGGGAGTCATTTACTTCGGAGTCATCGCTGCCAAATTAGAAGAGTCACTTGGAATTGACGGAGTATTCTATACCTGTCTTGCAGGATACATCAGTCATTTGATGGCCGATCTAAAAATCCTGCCATTTAATAAACGCGGGATTAAACTGTTTTTGCCCGTTTCCTCGAAAGAAATTTAGTGGACAACTCTCGTCTCATAAAATGTATGAAATTGGCGAAACTAAGCTTAAGAAGCGATTATTTTGACAACAATTTTTGCCTTCAGTAAAATAAGTTTTATGGACTGTTGATATATCAACTAATAGGGTGCTGGCTATGAAATACGAACCATTAAACAATATCGGCGTTATGATTCACGCAGTTGATTTAGATATTACGAAGTTTGTAAATGATAAATTAAAGGCAATTCAGTTAACAAATGAGCAAAATTTATTAATGGCTCTTCTTTGGGAGCGAGAAGGAATCTCCCAAAATGAAATGGCTGCGAAATTGAATAAAGATAAAGCCGGTATTGCTCGAATGATTTCAACACTTGAAAAAAAAGGCTATATCCGCAGAAAATCATGTCCAAACGATAAGCGTTCTGTTGAAGTTTATCTCACAGAAGAGGGGAGAAAACTTGGCGATGATGTGATTCCAATCAATAAAAACATCATTCAAGCACTCAATAACGGAATGACAGAAGAAGAGATAGGGGAACTTCGGAGACTGCTTATGAAAATTCGAGGGAATGTAAATATTTTATAGTCAGACCATACAAAATAGTGATATATTGACCAATTTACAATATCATTGGAGGCCATGAATTATGAAAGTCGTTGCAATCGTTGGAAGCATACGTAAGGAATCATATAACCTAAAACTGGCGAAGTATGTGCAAAAAAGGTATCAAGAGCACATGGATATTGAAATACTAAGTATTCGCGACCTGCCACATTATGATCAGGATACCGAATTAAACCCGCCACAAGTAGTGACTGAATTTAAAAGCAAAGTAGCGAATGCAGACGCTGTTCTTTGGGTAACTCCGGAGTATAATTATTCCATCCCTGGCGTATTAAAGAATGCGATGGATTGGTTATCACGTGTGGATAAAGTCATGATTGGTAAGCCATCTTGGATCATGGGCACGACAATGGGGGCACTGGGAACGGTTCGTGCTCAACAGCACTTACGGGATATTTTATTTTCCTCAGGGATTGGCTCACCGCTGCTACCTGGAAATGAAGTATATGTAGGAGCCGTTCATGAAAAAATTGATGAAGCAGGAAATCTTACTCATGAACCAACGATTAAATTTATCGATTTGGTAGTTGATAACTTTATTAATTGGTATAACAGGATCAAATAATCAATAAATACGAGTGTCAGGCACCCTCCAGAAAAACGGAAGGTACCTGGCACTTTTTTTATTTAAGAAAGTTTTAATATTTCATTAATAGCCAGTTTAGGGTATTTGTCTATTATTATCCTGTAACATCAAATTAATCGGAGGAGGAACGTCAATGAACAAGAAAGTGCTGGCTGCTGCAGGCATCAGTGGATTATTAATGGCAGGAGGTGTTTTATCGGCATCTGCGTCCACATCGGGATACGACCTGTTCAAAACGTCTGTGAAGAAAACGCACACGGTCGACAGTTTTACCGCCCATACCACAGCATCCCTAACGGATAACGGCAAGGAGATTTACCAGGTGAATTCCTTGAACACATTAAATGTAAAGGATGAATCCGGCAATAGCACCATCAGTGTGACAAATGGCGGTAATACGACAAAGGTCGACTATTTTTCAAAGGCAGATCAGACCGTTGTGAAGAGCAGCAAGGATGATAACTACTATGTCAAACAAGAAGCGGAACATAAGCATGAGGCTAACCGAAAGGAACATAAAGATGAAAACCTTTCACCGCAAATGCAAAAAGATGTAGAGGCGATCTTTGATGCGATTACAAAAAATTATCAAGACAAGATTACCACGAAAGATGGCGCCAATGGACAGACAGAATTGCAGCTGGATCTGTCTAAAAATCAAATCCCTGCCGTTGGACAGGCGGTTGTGTCCTTCTTCCTGAAAAACATCGATCAGCAGAAGGATGGGCATGAAAAGGCAAAATTTGGTTCATTGCAGTTTGCCGATTTAAAACCACAGGTTCCGCAGCTGAAAAACAACATAAACGTTTCCCGTGTTGTCCTAAACGGTGTTGTGGATAATAGTGAATACTTAGTTGGGCAAGAAGCTACTATCTATGTTTCCGGTGACGATGTAAACGGTACGCACCATGACCTTGTATTAAAGCTTGCAAACAAATTTGATCAATTAAATCAGGCAAAGGTAACAGGCGTTGATTTAACAGGCAAAAAAGTTGTCAACGTACAAGAAAAGCATGACGGACATGAAGATTAATTTGCAAAGGTAAAACAACGAGGGCGGGGGAGCCTTTCCACTGTCCTTGTTTTTAAAACTTGAATATTTCAAGCAAGGAGCTTGTTGAGATAAAACAACCGTAAAAAAGGAGTGAGCTGTATGCCGATTCTCGAAGTGAAAAGCGTCACGAAGCAATATAAAGATGGACGTGGGGTGGAAAATATTACTTTTACCATCGAACAGGGTGAAATTTTCGGGCTATTAGGTCCGAACGGTGCCGGAAAAACAACGCTGATGAAGTGTATTGTGGCATTATGCCACCCTAATCAGGGAGAGGTTAAGATAAATGGGTACAACGTAAGAGAACAGTTTGAACAAGCGATGCAGTCGGTTGGCACGCTCATCAGCGGTGTGGAGGCGGTTGATTATTTTACTGCCTATGAAAACCTAAAAGTCGTAGCCCGGTTCTATCCATCACTTGAAAAAGGAAGAATCGATGAAGTGCTCCAATGGGTCGGAATGGAGGCGCATAAAAATGAAAAGGTGAAATCCTTTTCAACTGGAATGCGCCAGCGCTTATATTTGGCAGCGGCCCTGCTTTCCAACCCGTCTTTGGTGATCTTAGACGAACCGACAAACGGTCTCGATATTGAAGGAAAACTTGATTTTAAAGAGCTTATCAGCCGCCTGGCTAGTGAGAAAGGTGTCACCTTTATACTCTCTACTCATTTGATCGATGAGGTGGAGCGTTTATGTAATCGAATCGCCATATTATCAAAAGGGAAAATAATAGGGGAAGTAGCGAAAAGTCAATTAGCAAAAGGGGAAACCTTTGAATCCTATTATATTACCCATATTCGGAAAGGGAAGGAAGTGATCGAGCATGCTGAACTTGTCAAATGAGTGGACCAAATTAGTACGGAAAAAATCAACGATTGTCTTGTTATGCCTCTCAGCCTTATTCCCTTTACTCACCGGCCCTGCTATTCAAATGATGCAAAGCAGGTTTGGCTTCACAGCCTTTGACGGGGAGTCGTTCCCATTAGTGATTTTAAGTTTAGCGGTCACCTTTTACATGCCGTTATTATTAGCGCTTTGCGTCAGTGACATGTTTGCAGGGGAACAAGAGCAAAAGACACTATCCTTCCTACTTGTCAGGCCGCTCTCACGGTTCAAGCTGTTTACTTCCAAGCTCATCTGTACCGGCATCTACTTATTGACTCTTTTGCTCATTGTCTGTCTATCTTCATTGATAACAGGAGCCATCTGGCTTGAGAATTTTACCTTTAGTGGTTTGTTAGTAAGTCTATCATCGTTTTTGCTCTCATGGTTTCCGTTAATGGCAATGGGAATCCTCTTCGTTTTCCTTGCCCAATGGGTGGGCTCTAGCAGCAAGGTTCTAACCTTTTCAATATTGCTTTATTTAGTCATGGTTGTTCTGACCTATCTTGTTCCAACCGTCGCCGAGTGGTTGCCGGTATACGATAATAACTGGTATCAACGCTGGATCAATAATGGGTTGAATAGCGCAACTTTCGGAAGATCCCTTTATCTTTTATCATTTTGGGCCTTATTCTTCACACTAGGTTATTATAAGTTTAGTCAAAAGGAATTCTAATGAAGAAGGTAGTGTTTAGATGTCCATTCGTTTAAGACTTTTATTATCCAATCTTGCCATGATTCTCGTCCCGATCATTTTTGTTTGCCTATCTGCGTTTTTAGTGGCCTTGCTGTTTAGAGGGGATATTAAAGAATTGCGAAACATCTACCTGCCGCCGGAGCATCACAATAATATGACAGAAAAAAATCAATTATTTATTGATCTGCACAAGGAAACTATGAAAAACCCGGGGGCATTTTTGGAACGGGCTTATTTAAAGCAGATTAACAGTCAATTAAATCAAATGAGCGGGACTTCATTAGTAGTGAGAAAAGGCAAGCAAATGATCTATGTACCCGCAAAATTAAAAGGATTAGAAATGAGTGAACTGCCACCATTCGGCTTGTTTGGCGAAGTGGACCCGGTCGAACGAATTGATCATCAATTTATCTCGATCAAAAAGCTTGATTTTTACTATCCTGATGGGGCAGAGGGTTCATTGTTCTTTGTCACCGATGCCAGCAGTTTTGCCAATTTCGTACGTACTTCCTTCCCAATAATATTTATTGGTTTACTCATTGTGTTAATCGGGACGAATGGATTGTTGACCTACTATGTGTCAAGGAGTATCATCCGTCCGATTCGCGGGTTACAAAAGGCGGCCAAGCGGATGAAAGAAGGCGATCTGACACTGCCCATTCCGGTCCAGTCTAAAGATGAAATGGGTCAGCTTGCCCAAGGATTCGAAGAAATGAGGGTTCGTTTAAAAGAATCGATTGAAACCCAGCTCGCCTATGAGGAAAATCGGAAAGAACTGATTGCAAATATTTCACATGATTTAAAAACACCGATTACGACCATTAAAGGATATGTGGAAGGAATCAGAGATGGCGTCGCCAACAGCCCGGCAAAAATTGGCCGTTACATTCAAACAATTCATTCGAAATCAGTTGAATTGGATCATATGATTGATGAACTCTTTTTATACTCGAAACTTGACTTGCAGCGGCTTCCCTTTCATTTTGAAAAAATCCGTTTCGATCACTACCTGCAGGACTTTGTCGAAGAGCTTCGCTTTGATCTGGAGGAAAAGCGGGTGGAACTGACCCTAAAGATTGAAAAAGGCGACTATCTTATCATAGGGGACCGTGAGCATCTGAAACGGGTGATCACGAATATTGTCGATAATTCATTGAAGTATATTGAAAAACCGGACAAAGTGCTGTCGTTTCATTTATCGACAGCAGGGGATTATGTTCTGTTCAGCATGATGGACAACGGCCCAGGGATTGCAGAAGAAAATTTAACGGTGATCTTTGACCGCTTTTATCGAGTCGATATGGCGCGGGGAACGGAAAAGGGCGGAAGCGGACTGGGCTTATCGATAGCGAAGCGGATAATTGAAGAACATCATGGTTCCATCTGGGCAGAAAGCGTGCAAGAACAAGGAACAACGATCTCTTTTACGTTAAAAAAAGCAGGTGAAGAACAGTGAAACGCATCTTAATTATTGAAGATGATAAGAGTATTGCCGAGCTTGAACGGGACTACTTAGAAATAGAGGGATTTTCGGTTGAGATTGCTTTAACAGGCGATGACGGCCTGCACATCGCTCTAAGTGAAAATATCGACCTGGTGCTGCTCGATCTAATGCTGCCGGGGGTGGATGGCTTTCACATTTGCAAAGCAATCCGAACCGAAAAGGATATCCCAATCCTGATGGTCTCTGCCAAAAAAGAAGACATCGATAAGATTCGCGGTTTGGGCTTGGGTGCTGATGATTATGTCGTCAAGCCCTTTAGCCCGAGTGAGCTGGTCGCTAGGGTGAAGGCGCATCTCTCGCGGTATCAGCGGTTGATTGGAAAGGAATCCCAAAGTGACAGTATTATGATCCGGGGGCTGCGGATTGATCAGGCGCCAAGAAGGGTGTATGTCAATAACCAAGAGGTGGTTTTTACAACCAAGGAGTTTGATGTCCTCACCCATTTGGCCCTTCATCCAAACCGTGTCTTTAGCAAAGAACAGTTATTTGAAAAATTATGGGGCTATGATTCTATAGGGGAAATTTCCACCGTAACCGTCCATATTCGAAAAATACGTGAAAAAATCGAAGCCGACCCCTCCAATCCGCAGTACATCGAAACCGTATGGGGCGCCGGCTACCGGTTTAAAGGTTGATAGGGGCCGGTTCCCAAAACAACAATAGAAATTCTTAAAAAAAGGTAGGTAGATTATGTCCCATTTTATTCAGTCCATCTTTGATTTGCTATCAAACCTTGGCTACTTAGGAATTGCTCTCGGTTTAATGGTAGAGGTGATCCCAAGTGAAATCGTCTTAGCCTATGGTGGATATTTAGTTTCAATTGGAAAGATTTCATTTATCGGATCAGTAATTGCAGGAACAATCGGCGGTCTGATTGCCCAGTGGTTTTTATACTGGCTGGGGCGATATGGGGGGAGACCGTTTCTCAATAAGTACGGAAAGTATATCTTGATCAAGCCGCATCATGTCGATCTTGCCCAACAATGGTTTAGCAAATATGGGACAGGCGTGATTTTTACAGCACGCTTTATTCCTGTTGTACGACATGCCATATCCATTCCTGCAGGGATTGCCCGGATGTCGTTTGCAAAATTTAGCATCTATACTGTAGTTGCCATTATTCCATGGTCTGTTCTTTTTCTCTATTTAGGAATGACATTAGGAACGAATTGGGAGCAAATTAATCAAGCAGCCAAACCTTACATTACCCCTGTCATCATCATTGCAATTATTTTTGTGATTGGTTATGTCGGGTATAAATGGAAATTTAAGAAGAATGATATGAAATAGATCATGGGACAGAGAAGGAACAATTATTTGAAAAAAGATATGGAGAGTGAGAAAATGAACTACTCTGGAGAAAAAGACGGTAATAATAGGAGAAATCAATCTAGAAGCCGGCAGTTATTGAACAAGGTTCCGGAAGTCACCATCTTCTTCTGGGTGATCAAGATCATGGCTACAACTGTGGGAGAAACAGCAGCAGACTTTCTGAATTTTAACCTAAACTGGGGATTAACAAATACGACAATAGTTATGGCTGTCCTTCTGCTCATTATTCTTTTCTTTCAGTTCCGGGCAAAGAAATATGTGCCAAGTATTTACTGGCTTGCGGTTGTCATGATTAGCATTGTTGGTACGCTTGTAACCGATAATCTGGTGGACAATCTTGGAGTGTCTCTAGTGACGACTACAATCATCTTCAGTATGGCATTGTTGGCAGCATTTATTGCTTGGTACACGAGTGAAAAGACACTTTCCATTCACTCCATTTACACTACGAAGCGGGAAGCATTCTACTGGTTGGCCATTCTGTTCACTTTCGCTTTAGGTACGGCTGCAGGTGACCTTATAGCAGAGGGTCTGAACATGGGCTATTGGAAATCTGCGCTTATGTTCGCTATTTTAATTGCAGTGGTTACAGTCGCTTATTATGGCTTTAAGCTGAATGCTGTACTGTCCTTCTGGATCGCTTACATCTTGACTCGTCCTCTCGGTGCTTCACTTGGCGACTTTTTGTCACAGCCTCGTAAAGATGGAGGTCTTGGCTTAGGTACGGTCGGAACCAGTGCAATCTTCCTTGTCATCATTTTATGCCTTGTCTTCTATCTAACGAAGACGAAAAGAGACGAACTCCCTCGTCCAACAACAGAATAATCAAATACACATGGAGAGGATCTGTTCATGAATCTTAAATCTCATCTTATCATCGGTTTTATCTTTAGTTTGGTCTGTGTAGTCGGGTTCGCTGTTATATCTTTGTTAATCAGTGACCATAAAATTATCAATTTTGACAGCAATGTAATAGCAGCTATTCAAGGAATGGAAACACCTTTGTTAACAAAAGTGATGAAATTTTTTACCTTTGTTGGTTCGACTCCAGTTGTCATTATTCTTAGTATCTTGTTAATCGTTTTTCTGTATAAGGTCTTGCATCATCGTTTAGAATTAATTTTATTCGTTTCAGCCATAATCGGCTCGGCCATTCTAAACCAAGTATTGAAACAAGTTTTTCATCGGATGCGTCCCGATTTTCACCGCTTAGTCGATATTTCAGGGTACAGTTTCCCAAGCGGACATGCCATGAATGCCTTTACCGTTTATGTAATTATTTCCTTCTTGCTTTGGCGCCATATTCCAAGCAAGTGGGGGAGGAGCCTGTTAATTTGCCTAAGTGCTGTCATGATTCTAGCGATTGGCACCAGCCGGATCTATTTAGGAGTGCATTACCCCAGCGATATAATCGGCGGTTATTTAGCAAGCGGCTTCTGGTTAACGGTAGCGATATGGTTTTTCCAATATTATAAAGAAAAACGGTATAATAAAAAATATAAACGTGGTTAACTGCATAAAAGATGACAAAGTACTTGTGCTTTTCTTTTTTAGTTCATGCAATATATATTAACGAAAAAGGCTAATTAGATAGGAGGTATTAGCCTATTTTAGAAATTCTATGAATAATTCAGGTTTAATTATAATAATTGAAAAAAGTGAATGTCAAAAAAACGTTTGAGGAATTGTCCTCAAGCGTTTTTTTATCGCTGCTAAACACAACTGTTGATTTTTAGTGCCAAAAATATGCCTTCTATATTGCCGATTTATTCCAGTTGTGTTTTCAAAGTAAGGAATAAAGAAAAATGGAAAAAATAAAGCTATTATTTTTGTTAATGAAAGTTTTTTTATCACAAAGAAGCGATTAAGGATTTTATCGATGCTAACTAAGTAATTCAAAATGGACAAGCAATAGATGGAACTAGTATGGGTTAACCTTTACATAGGAGGAAATAAAATGCAACTTTTTACGGACTTGATTGATTAAGCATTATGGATATGTCGTATTAATTTTCTCTCTTATGTTAGAACTTATTGCTCTGCCAATACCTGGAGAGGATTAAGCCGCATTTACTTGGTGCAGCAATCCCCAAGTGATGTGGTAGCCGGTTACGTCTTTGGGGGTGTATGGTTAAGTCTTAACATTCTAGTATTGGAAATTTTCAGATTTACTAACAGGCTCAACAAGTTGAAACAAAATAAAAGTAGATGAAATAATTTACCTTAAATCCTTTAAAATATATCTCTTGTTTAACTCCTGTCCAAAGGTCAATAAAGTCAGCAATAGACATTGGCGGCTATTGTGATTACAAAAAGGGGAGGCCACATCCTTGACGTGAATCGTGCACCAATAGCAGCCTAACAACACGATAGAGAAACTTTGAAAGATTGGCTCGAATAAAGCCAATCTTTCTTTACGTTCTTTTCTTTCCAATCAATAACGTGATTTGTCCCATCGTGATGGGCAATGAGGTTTTTTTTCGATAAGCTAAATATTTCGGAAGCCATAAATCGGCATACTTATCTTTGAATTTTCTTAAACCTTGAAACGAATAAAAAAATTGCCCATGCAAAAATATTTGCGCTGCAACCTTTTCACTTAAAAACGAATATTTTGACAGCCCCACATTTGATAAAGGCGCCATACCGATATTAAAGGATTGATATCCTCGTCCTTTTGCCCATTCAAATAAGGATAGAAAAACAAAGTCCATCGTTCCGTTTGGTGCATTCTTCTCAAAGCGCATTAAGTCCAGCGAAATGGTTTGGTTTTGATCATAAACCGGCATCATGCTGACAAATCCAATAATTTCTGTTCCGTTTGCTTTAACAACGGCTATTTCCGCTTTATTGAGGTAAGCTTCATCAAAAAAACCGAGGGAAAACCCTTTTTCCGTTTTTCCTTGAAGCCATTCATCAGATATATCCTTAAGTTCCTTCAAGAACTCTGCATGAAAGGGAGGGTTTACAATCTCAAACTGATAATTTTCCCGTTCAAATTTATTTTTTACTGCCCGGGCACCTTTCATTTTTTTTCCACTAAATGAAAAGCTGACTAAATCAACATGCCCCTCCTCGCCGAGCTTGAAAAAATCATAACCGTTTTCATGCAGAGGGGGTAGCATTTTTTCGCTAACCTCGTAAAAAACTGGTGTATACCCATAAAGATCAGCTGTTTCTCGAAATTCTTCAATTGCTAGTAAAAATTCGTTTCGGTCTCCCACAAGGTCACCGAGGACTACAAGTTTGTCCGCATATACTTGATAGGCAAACATGACGTTGTCTTTTTTGTTCCAATAAATATATTTATCATGTAAAAAAATTAAATGGGTTAGGACCGTTCCATTATATTGATTCAAAAGATTTATGATTTTCTCTTCCTGGGTAATGGATGTTTGCAGCTCCCATTTTTTATTCCGCCGAAACAAATAGCCGGTGAAAAAAAGGAGTATTGCTATTAACAAGCCGATTAATGCGCTATTAAATAAATCACGATAGTCTTTTATCAGATAGGGTGAAAGCTTAGGATTCACCTTAATTTCAGAGGAAGGTAAATTGAGAAAGCCAATTAATACAAACATAAAGGTAATGACGATAAACATGCAGATATCAAAAATGGTTTTCCCCCAGCTTAAAACAAAGTGCTCTCTGTAAAATCGCTTTTTGGAAGCTCTTAAAAGTACGACAACAATTAAAATATACAATGCTTCCTCATAATCAAACCCTTTTAAAAAGGTGAATAAGGCCGCAAAAATTAAAACGAACATCGTTAGGTGATAGGCACGCTTCTCTTTATATTGGATACCACGTGATAGCCCAAGCAGGATAAAACCAGTTGCTACGGAGAGCTGATGCGAGATATTCATAATCGGAAAGGATAAAAATTCTTGAGCGATCTTTAGCCTGCCGATTATTCCTGGGACCGCTGCTGAAAGAAGCAAAACTAGTCCTGACAGAAAGACTAGGAAAGTTAATAATATATGGCTAACCCTTACCAGAATAGCATCAGGGACATGATTCCACAATTGATTCCACTTGTTCCAAAAATCCTTAATGAATAAAACTACCCCTGCTAAAAATGGAAGAATAAAATAGCCAATTCGATAAAATAGCAGAAGAACTACGACTTGCTCTTCTGGAACACCTAAACCATGCATCCCCCAAATAAAAACCAGGTCAAAGGACCCTAAACCGCCGGGAATCATACTAATAATTCCGGCGCAGGAAGCAATGATAAAAACGGGAAGAAGCCCGGAAAAATCAATTGTAATATTTAAAATGATGCATAATGACCAAATAACAATGAAAATGGCCATCCATTCAAGTAACGAAACGATAATTAGTTTGAGCGCCATTCCAAATTTGATCATTGATTCTGCTTGTTTTTTTCGTTGAATAAAATAGATGGTAATAAAAATCGGCAAATACATACTTACTGCTGCCACTGCCCAAAAAAGCCATTTTTTTTCATGCAAAAGAGGAGTACTTCGGAAACCGACAAGAACGATCCAGGTAAGCAAAGAAATCCCAGTGAGATAAAATAATGAAACAGAGGCAATTTTCTTCACTAGTATCTTTTTGTCTGCTTCAGCTTCATGATAGAAATAGGTTCTCAGTGATGCGCCAATAAGACCTCCAAAGCCAATTAAGTTTGAAAAGGTATTCGCAATAAAAGACTTTTTCGCCAGTTCTTTTACCGGTATTTTAACGCCTAATATTTTTGCTAAATATACATCATAGAAAAACATCGGGAAAATGGCACAATAGGTAATGAGAAAGATTAAGACCATCTTAATTAAATGTAATTGACCCATTTCATGCCGAAGCAAATAAACATTTATGTTACCAGTAAACTTTTTAATTTCATATCCCGCGAGTACTAGTAATATCAGCGGAAATAAAATTTTAAGAAATAAAAAGATCTTTTCTTTATTCATTTTTAGCATACTCATTCACCTATTTTCTCCAGAATCAGCAAATGAAAAAGGGAGATGCCCTTCATGTGTAACCTCCCATAGTTTAACCGGATGGTCATCAGCTATTCCCTAAGAATAGACAGGAGTTTTGAAAAAAGGTTACATGGATGTATATTGTTATAATCGTAATATCCCTTTTTTGCTTTTTGCGTAATTCGATGAAATCGGAATTTAAATATGTGAAAAACGCAAACCTGTGATTTGGCTTACGTTTTTACTAATTAGAAACTAGCTTTAAAATAACTGTTGTTCCTTTATTTACTTCACTTTTAATGAGGATGGTTCCATCGTATTTTTCGATTAAACGATGGGCAATCGCTAACCCTAGACCATAGCCTCCTTGTTTCCTGCTTCTTGCTTTATCTACACGGTAAAAACGATTCAAGACCATAGGAATGTCTTGTTTGGGAATTCCTATCCCTTTGTCTTCAATTTCAATTTGAACGAAATTGTCCATTTTCTGAACCGAGCATTTGATCCATTTCGCATCTTTAGAGTACTTTATGGCATTATCCAATAATATGACCAATATTTGTTCCAAGTGCCTTGGCTGAAAGGCAATTAGACTTCCTTCGATATTCTTCATATCGATAATAAACTCGAAATCTTTATGGAGGGTTTTGAAATTTCTTATCGCATTTTCAATTACGGGGATCGGATTAATCCATTCGATTTGTTCTTTTTGTTTTTCGGATTCCGCCCTCGAAAGTTCTAAAAGCTCTGAAACAAGATCACTCAAATATTTAACTTCCTCTAGAGTTGATTCCAATGATTCATCAAGCAGTTTAGGGTCGTTTTTTCCCCAGCGTTTTAACATGGTAAGGTTACCTCGAATAATGGCAATCGGTGTGCGAAGCTCGTGTGATGCGTCCTCGACAAATTGTTTTTGCTGCAAAAAGGATTCCTCGAGTCTTTCCATTGTCTCGTTGAACAATTCGCCTATTTCAGTAATTTCATCCTTGATCCCATTAGAAGGTACTCTTTCGTGTAATCCGGTTTTTTGAATCTTTTTCATCGTATGCAGGATATTTTTGACTGATTTTAATAGTTGTTTTGCGATAATTACCCCGCCAAAGCCACTTAAAACAATCGATCCCAAACCAGCTATAACCATGACAATGATAAATTTATTTAGGAGTCCATCAAAAATCTCCATGCTCTGAACGATCTCAATTGTTCCCGTTCCGTTATTCATTAGTAACGGACTGCGAAGAATGAGAAAGCGATTTTCATTTGTTTTAATTTGGCCTAATTCTTCCGTTTGGACAATTTTTGTAGGAATGCTTTCGTCTGGCACATCTTGAGATGCGGCAATGAGGATTTTTCCCTCAGCATTTAGAATACGGATCATTTGATGATTGCCACTTAGTCTTTCAATGTAATCACTACTTGAATAAATTTCTTGTTCTGATAGTGAATTCGGTTTCGAACGTTCATGATAATAGGCCTTTGTTTCTTTCATCTTTTGTGCAATGACATTGTTTTCTTCCGTAAGCATCCAGCTATTTAAAACAGAATATTGCAGAACATTGTATAGGACGAATAATATAAATAGCAGAAGGGAGGACCATAATATGAGTTTATATTTGATTGGAAGAGTAGAAACCTTTTTCATTTTCGAATCACATATCCAATTCCTCTTACGGTTTCAATATATTGCTGGCCATTAGCAGTTTGAAGTTTGTTTCGTAAATAACTAACGTAAACATCGACTACATTTGTTTCAACTTCCACATTGTACCCCCAGACTTTTTCTAATAACATCTCCCTTGTCAGCACGAGACCAATATTCTGAAGAAAAATCATCAGTAAATCATATTCCTTTTTCGTTAATTCGATTTCATCTTGGCTCCGTTTTACAGTTCGCGCCATTGTGTCTACTTCTAAATCATGAAAGGTAAGAGTGGAGTGCTGCTGCTTGTTTTTTTCAGCACGGCGGAAGATCACACGGATTCTGGCTAACAATTCCTCTGTTGCGAATGGTTTCGGAATATAATCATCTGCCCCGCTATCTAAGCCGGATACGCGATCCATCACGCTGTCTCTGGCTGTTAACATGATAATAGGTGTATCTTTCGAAGCGCGTATTCTTCGGCATACTTCTATCCCATTTAGTCCAGGAAGCATCAGATCTAATAAGATGAGGTCCCAATGTGATTGTAAGGCTAACTCAAGACCTTCTCTGCCGTCATGGGAAACCGTTACTGAAAATCCTTCATATTGCAGCTCTAAAACGATAAATTTTGCTAATTTTTCTTCATCTTCTATTAATAAAATATTCTTCACTTGAATCGCTCCCACGTGCATGTTTGTGTATAGAATTTAGTTTATCACAACAAGTGTAATTAACTCGGATAACCCTAATCTGTAGACAGGAAACTCCCTTTCACGGAATGTAAAAGGGAGTTCAATGTCAACTTCTCGTATAGGTATGCACATTCTTCATAACTTGGAAGAATTAGTCGTTTTCGTTTTCTTTCCCGTTATCTTTTTCATCATTACTATCGTCTTCTGCTTTCGTGATTTTACCTGTTTTTGCATCCACTTTTACATCATAGCTTTTGCCGTCTTTGGCAGTTACATGAACACCATACACAACAGTGCCGTCTTCATCTTCTAATTCTACTTCCTTAACAGTACCATCTGTATATTTTTGTAAAACAGTGGTTGTTGCTTGTTCCCCAGTAATGGCCGCTTCTTTTTGCAATTTTGCTTGTTCGTTTGGATCTTGTTTTTCTTCTTTTGCCTGATCTTGTTGTCCTACTGCAGCAGCAGGTTTCACTAAATTGGTACCAACTGCACCTCCGCCAATAACGCCTAATGCTAGTACTGATGCTAAAATTTTTGTTCCAATCATGTTTATTTCCTCCTTATTTTTTAAAGCATGTCTTACAGTCTTAATAATAACTTTGATAAATTATGTTCATATTTGAAATCACTTAAAATCAGGTAAGAATTAAATTAGAAATTTCTAATGGATGATTATCTTCTTCTTTTCATGGTCATGAGTAACAAAGATAAGAGAAGCAACGGGATGACAATCGACACGATTTGTACTTGAAGCGGAACAATTTTTGTATTGCCAATTATTTTAACAGGTATGGCATCACTTGAAGTAATCACATGATTCTCTTTAGAGACCACCGTTGTATAAAGGTAATAATCAGCGGTATAGACTAACTGGATGGGCAGATTCACAATTCTTTCCTCATGCGGCTTCATCGTTCCGATTGTTATCGGTTGATCGGCACTATAGTCCTCTAAATTTACCGTCCAGTTCTTTGATAAATTGGCCATCGTAATATACGTAAAGATATCTTTAATTTCTTTATCAGATGTATTGGTAATTTTAACTTTTACCTTTAATTCTTTCCCAGGGTACTCTGCTACTTTTTCAGGGGAGAGGATTTCAATCGTAAAATTTGAGTTGCTTTGTGCATTGGCGGGTCTAGAATGAAAAACAAATAAAACCGAAAATAAAACGAATATAGTCAAATATTTTTTCATGTTATTCACCCCTTAAAAAATCCACTTTCTTCGCAATCAGTAAGGCGATAAATAAGGTCAGAAGGAAAAAAATAAACACAGGTATTAGTTCAATCAATACTTGGGAAGCAGCGAGCTTATTAATAAAAATATCTTTCATCGCTGTCATGCTTGCAGAGACTGGACTATTCTCACTAATGACCTTTGCTAACCCGAATTTTTTCATTGTTGTTGATAAAAACATCGGAATCGCTGTTATTAAGAAGGCCATAATCGCCAAAATCATCGCATTCTTAGTGGATACGAAGACGGTTGAGAAAATCAATGCAATCGATGAAAAGGAAATAATCAAAACCGTCCCAATCCCATATAAATAAAGGAGAATAGTAGGGAATAAGTTTGCTTGATACGCTAATACGAATAAATAAGGCAATGACACCAATGTCACAATCAGCCAAAAAATAAGAATTGCAGAAAGCTTCGCCAGGATGATATTTCGTTTCGTTAGGGGGGTTAACAACAAGCTTTCTAATGTCCCTTTTTCTTTTTCGCCGGCAATCATGGTGGAGCCAATGACCATTGAAATCAATATATTAATCCCAAGTAAAAGTTTTAGCATCGTCATGACAACAGTAGGCTGATCCAATAAACTTAATTCTTTTACGCTGATAAAACTAAATGATAGAATACTCATCAATAGAGAGACAGCGAATAAAAAGCCGAGTCCTTTTCGTGAAAATATATGTTCCTTTGTTTCTTTTTTTACTAAAGCCAAAAACATACTATTGCCCCCTCTTATCATCTGATGTGAGATGGAAAAATACATCTTCCAATGAAAGGACATCTTTATCAATTTCTTTGTTATACTTGTCCATCAACCCTTTAACGGTATCTTCTTCTATGAGGGTTCCCGCTTTGACAATCGCGACCCGATTACAAATCTTTTCAATATCTTTTAATAAATGCGAGGTGATAAAAATGGTCACGCCTTTTATTTGATTTAAATGGACAAGGATCGTTTCGATATCCTTTTGCCCTTGTGGGTCCAGTCCCAATGTAGGCTCGTCTAAAAAAATAATTTCAGGGTCATGAATAAGTGTCCGGGCAATGCCTAACCGTTGCCTCATCCCCCTTGAATATTGCGAAATCTTCACCTTAGCTTTGGCTGTAAGGCTTACCAATTCCAAGAGTTCAGTGACCTTAGTTTGACTTTGCTGCTTGTTCATCTTGTGCAAGGCCGAAAAAAATAAAAGGTACTCTTCACCGGTCATCCACTCATAATACCCATGTGATTCCGGCAAAACGCCAATGTGTGTTTTGATTTCTTCCCTATTTTTTTTAACATTTATATTATTTACTTCTAGATCGCCGCTCGTTAATTCTATCAGGCCAATCAACATGCGGATGGTTGTCGTTTTACCAGCACCATTAGGGCCAAGAAACCCATAAATATCACCTTTATTTACATGTAAACTAAGATTTTTGACTGCCTCAAATCCGTTATCATACACTTTTCGTAATTCTTTCGTCCTAATCATGTAACACACCTCTTTTATAAAAAATCCCTCAACTAATAGTACCCTCAATCATTTAAATAAGCCTTAACAGTAATAAAGAATAGGATTAGAAAAAGATTAGAAAAATCTAATGAAGCAAGCAGGCGGCTCGGACGGTTCATTTCTTATTCAGGATGATTATGGACAAAGTGGAAAAAATTTAATTTTACTTTTTTTCAAATGTGGTTTAACATATGTTCATGATCTGTGCTATAGTTACTTTGGAAGTTAAATGTTGAACAACAATAATATAAATTTTATTTGAAACGGCAATTTCTTTTCTTCATCGAGAGGGGAAGCTGCCTTTTCTTTTTTAAAAGGAGAGGAATGTTGTGGGCTTTGTCGGTTTATTTCTTTCTGGGGCCGCCTTATTTTTAAACAGTCTTATGACGGTAGGAAAGGCTGATGGGAAGAGTGTTGGGGTTTTTAATATTTTCATAGGAAGTATTCAAATCATCATTCCATTTTATTTATTGATTGTTTCTGATCAAAATAATTGGGACCTTTATAATAATGCAGCGACTTTTTTATTTGGTTTAACCTTCTTATATTTGGGAATCACGGTATTGAAGGGACTTGAAGGCAACGGTCTTGGCTGGTTTAGCTTATGGGTGTCCATTATTGCCGTCGTTTATACTATTACGTCTGTGGTGCACTTTCATGATGTAGTAAATGCATTAACGTGGGGAATGTGGGCATTTCTATGGTTTCTATTCTTTTTAGCCAACACGCTTAAAAAGAAATTTGAAAAATACCTTGGATTTGTTGCTTTCGTACAGTCATGGGTAACCTTAACCATCCCATCGATGCTTTACTTCCTAGGTATCTGGAATACGCCAACTGTTGCACAAATTTGGACGTACGTATTACTTCTATCGATCGTTGCCTTTATTGCTGCCAGCCTTTTCAAATTAAAAATCGCCTTCAAAAAGGAAAATGATGCGAACGAGATGCAAGCCATTTAGGAGCAAGTACATCACTACGACGTGGTGTACTCTTTTTTTTTGCAAAAAAAAAGTTCGTCCCACCTATTATTTTTTGGTGTTAGGACGAACTGGCTCTACTAGATGAAATGGAAGATATTCATGGTTTTGTTCAATTTTTTCAATGATATTTAATAGCAGCTTTTTCATGTAGAATGACCTCCTATTGGTTTGATACCTTTATTATCAAGGTAATGGCGAATTTATACAATCTCGCTGAAAACGGAAACAATTGTCTTGAAAACGACAACATCGGTAATGTAAGCGATAATTCCCACTGTTACCTTAGTTATTCGTCGTTTTTCGCTGTTTTTGAGCAAAAAAAAGTCCCTTCTTGATGTAAGACAAGAAGGGACTTTTTCAAAATAATAAAAGAATTTGACCGGGCGCTTGCGCTTATAACTCCAATTGTGTCTTTAATTCGTTTTGCACGCGTTGCTTTTCTTCTGGTGATACCATGCCGTAATAGATGTGGTTGATCATTTTTCCTTGTTCTTTTAATTCCATTTGCTGAATGGATGTTCCGGCACCTTTATAGCCTTTTTGAATGGTGGCAATTTGCTCAAACGTCAGGTTCGTTTTTACGTTATTACCAAGGACGGTAAAAATATCGGAAAACTTCGTTAAGCTTGAAAGGCTTGCCCCTTCTTTCACCACACCCTCAATGATTTGGCGCTGTCTTGTCTGGCGGCCAAAGTCGCCGCGAGGATCTTCTTTTCTCATTCGTGTATAGCTTAAGGCTTGAGCGCCATCCAGTGTCAGCTCTCCTTTTGCAAAATGAATGCCATCCTGGGTGAAATCTAAATCATTCTGAACAGTCACACCGCCAACGGCATCGACCATTTCTGTGAATCCTTCCATGTTCACCTGGATATAATAATCGATAGGAATATCAAGAAAGTTCTCCACCGTGTCCATTGCCATTGGAACTCCTCCAAACGCATAGGCGTGGTTGATCTTATCCTCTTTTCCTTTGCCGATAATTTCAGTTCTGGTGTCTCTTGGAATGCTGAGCATCTTCACTGAATTGTTGTTCGGGTTAACCGTTAAGACAATCATCGTATCGGAACGGCCTTTGTCACCTTCACGCTCGTCCACACCCAGCATTAAGACGGAAAATGGATCCTTTGCCTTGAGGGATACAGTGTTTTCCCGTTTATCGGATTGCTTGCGCTCAATAGGCTGATGCATCGCGTCAACCGCTTTATTCAATGATTTATATACAGTGTACCCGTACGCGCCTCCGCCAATTACCATTAGCGAAAGAATCACAGCGGTCACCTTCATCCATTTTCTACTTTTCTTTTTTTGAGATCTCATGTTGAAAAAACCTCCTAATAACTTACAAAATGATATGCAATTGCTCTCTAGTGTATCAAAATTATAAGTGGAGTGAAATGTAAAAAATATGGTAAAGGCGAATCCTTTATGCTTTATGCCGGATTTTCATATTATACATTCTTTTATCTGCTACTCGTAATAACTCATCGAGTGTTACACCTTCAGCCGGGTACAAAGCGGTGCCGACTGAAACGCTGATTTCTGAATGAGTGGACGAGATCATTTTAAGATGATGATTCATTCGATCCACCAATTCATGGGTGGTATCCTTTTTCATGTTGCAGGGGGAGAGGATGATGAATTCATCTCCACCCCAACGGGCAACAATGTCTGTGTTTTGGACACTTCTCTCTAATTGGCCGGAAATCAGCCTTAACAGCTTATCCCCCTCCTTATGTCCGAAATAATCGTTAATGGTTTTAAAATTATTGATGTCGATGAAGAGAACGGCAACGCTATGATTCTTCCGATCAGCCGCCATTCTTATTTTTAAAAAAATGTTCTCAATAAATCTGCGATTATAAATCCCCGTCAGGGCGTCTTTTTCTGAGTAAAACTTTGCCCGATCATATTGCTTGCCAAACCACCAGGAAAGGCTGAGCAAAACAGGTAATCCGAGATACTCCATCCAGCTGATGAAACCATCGCGAATAAAGTAATAGGCCATGTAAATAGAATTAATCCCTAATACAAAAAAGAATGTCACAATCCTGCCTTTAAAATTCACTTTCCTCACACACCCTTTTAAGTATTTAAGATAATTTCCGACCCACGGAATGTTCCAACGTGCTGTCCTCATAAGTGGAAATTCCATGTTCCTGTTTATTGTCAAAAAGACTGAGGAACACATCGGTAATAAAAGGGTCAAATTGTGTTCCACTATTTTTTTTAATTTCTTGAAGCGCTTGTTCTAAACTAAGTGCATTTCGATAGACCCGGTTCGATGTCATCGCATCAAAGGTATCGGCAATCGCCATGATGCGGGCAGCTAATGGAATCTCATTACCCATTAATCCTTTTGGATACCCTGTGCCATCATATCTTTCATGATGGTATAGAACAAGATCAAGCACACCGTTTTCGTTAAAGCATGTCACGTGTTTAATGATTTCATGGCCGATGACGGGATGCTGTTTTATAATGGAATACTCTTTGGCCGTTAGTTTGTCCGGCTTCACAAGAATATGTTCAGGGATTCCGATTTTGCCAATATCGTGTAATAGTCCGCCTTGATGGACGGCAACAATGACATGATTAGGCAAATTCATCTTTTTAGCAATTTCCACTGCGTACCAAGCGGCATTTTGTGAATGATCGGATGTGTAGGTGTCTTTTGAATCCAGCGTCTTGGATAAGGCAAAAATTAATTCCAGGCTGTCATCGTTAATTTTTTGATTACGCTTCATTATGCCAACTGAAATCATCATGATTAATAGATAGGTAAATTCGAGAATAAGAAAAGACAGAATGCTAATTGGTTCCGGGCCGCTTAATAGCCGGCAAACGACTACTGCTGTCGTTAAAACGAATAAAAACCATGTGTTTTTTTGGTAAAAACCAATCCCTAAAAATACGGAGGCAAGGATATAAAATACATATAAATGATTCGGTTCGATTTGAAATAAATAGAGAACAGAACTTACGAGCAATAAAATAAAAAATCCCCAGCGAAAATAGACAGGATTATTGAGCCAATTATTGATTTTTCGATCCATTCTTTTTTCCCCCTATTCCCCTGGATGCACCTGTAAAGGCATACAATACAAAAGAATTTTACTATAAACAGCGGGGGAATCTGTCAATTTTCTACAAAAGTCAAAAAGTTGACAAAAAATAAAGGATGGACGAGGCCAAATGGTGCCAATTCGGCCAACATATAAGAAAAAGAGAAAAAACCACTCCCGTATTGGTGAGAGTGGTCAGATGACTCCAATCTTGATAAATGAATATTGAAAGTTCTCATCCCCGGATATAACGTGGAAAATTGGAGTTGCCTGCTCTAAGCTATACTCTTTCATGTACTCAAATAACAGCTTATAAGCGGCTTCCGTTTTGACCTCAAGGTTTTCGGCGATGCATAGCGATATCATGTTTTCAATACTATAGAAACTATGGAAACGCATATCGGCCATAGGCTCAATCCAATCTTCCTCCATGGGCATATAAAACTCGGCATTGATCACTTCATCGGACGGAATATTATGAATCGAGTAGAAGAGCGGACCGCGCACCGTCCCCTTGTGGGAACCGATATCGTGTAAGAAATCTTCAAGTGCCTCATTCATATCGAGATAATGAAAGCGATATTTCCGTGAAAGAACATTGGCGAAGCGGATGGAGTCGTTTGGATTAATCATCTAACCGCTCCTCCCGAGATCGGTGCATATATATCAATGATTCCGCCTCCATAGACATCTAAATAAATATGGTAAAAGGGTTCCTGCAGTTCCAAACGAAATTCATCTGCACATGCCCGGAGCACCTCATAGGATTCCTCCAGGTCCTCTTCCAAATCAGCGTGGCGGAGCACCAATCCATCCGAAAACTTCCATTCAGGGAAAAACTGAAATTTTGCATTTTCCGTAAGCTGAATCGGGGCATTTACCGGCAAGTAAAACGTATAATCGGCCATATCGGTCTTTGGATCATAACCCGCAAATTGATAGATAATCGGGCCAGTCCCATATAAACCGCTTTTAATCACTGCATTTCTTAATTCAACGGCGCTCGCAAACCATTCTTCCGATTTGCAGGTGGCTGCCGCACGAATAACATTATGAAACACTACTGGTTTTCGTTTAATATTCATCGTTTCACTCCTCTATCTGTTAGTACTGTCGGCGGCTTTTTCAAAAAGGAGTCGAAGCGGAATTTACAATAGGCGATAAGGAAAAACTCAGGCCAGGCCATGGCAAAGAGATATTGCACCAGGGCAAATGCCCCCAGCAGCACGTATACTTCCATCAAACCATTGCCGCCCGCAGAAACGGCTTTGATAATCGACCCTCCTAATATAGTGGCTCCAATGACAAATGACAGACTGATATGTCCTTTAGAGGTTTGAAAATCATAGAGTAATTTACCGCCTTTGCGGAACGCCCCTTTTTTCACCCTGCTTATTGCTCTTAAGGTCGAAAGGACTAAATAGATTAGACCGCCGCCAATTAGAACAAAGCCAGTCGTCCACATATACCCGGGAGCAAGACGGTCTTCACACGCGAGAAAGTAGACCTTATAAAAATCAAGTGACATTTTTAAACTGAAAATCGTTAATAAAATAGCTTGCAACTTTTGAAACTTGTATGCATTTTTAGTAAATGAGAAAAAAATGGCTATAAAGAGATGTATTAATAATGCATAGATATCCATTCTAATAAATTGAAGCCATGCATCACTAATAAACATCATGGAACCGGATCCGACAGTTACCACCAAAGTGGAAATGCCGCTTATGATAAACGATACCCAAAAAAAGGAAGAGATGCGAGTAGGGCTTAAGCGTCCATAGGCCACGCTCTTAAGTTCATAGAAGTCTGTTTCATTACTGTTTTTTAACATATGATTCTCCTACCAGAAGATTTTTTTAATTGATTTGGAAATCGTACTACCCACTGCTTGCGCTGTTTTGATTGGATGGTTGGCCATTTCCTTTACCCGGTCTGTAATACTTTCAGCAGGCGGTCCGCCAAATTTGAAGTTCATTGCTGCATTGACGGTAAAGCCAACAGCACCTCCGACAACGGTACCAAGAGGAGGGAGGAGGAAAGAACCTGCGGCAGCCCCTATCGCGACAGCGCCAGCGCCCATTCCGATATCAACACCAAGATTGACACCAAATTCTTTTAGCTTCCCTGAGCTGTAGCTCCACTTGCCTGTATGCTTATCAAGGAAACTATCCTCAATATCACTCCAAACGGTAAAGCCAGTGCCAATAATCCCCAGTGCCTTTCCGGTGTTGGCTAAACTTTGGGTATTCTTCCAGCCCTTAAAATCATCCCAAACCTTTATTTCATCGATAAAACTATCTTTAACCGCTCTGCCCATCACCTTCACTTGGTCATCACCTATGTCATGAATGACCTTATTTAAGGCATCAAATTGGGTGTTCGCAAATTTATTTCGATTATTAAAATAGCGGCCCCTCATTTCATCATAGATCGGAACGCCTTCATTCACTAATCTTGTGACAAAACTCCGGCTCCATTTTGCTGTTCCGCTGAGGTTTTCCTTCAATAGGTTATAATATTTCGTAAAGTCTTGGTGGCTGCTTACTTTTCCTCTGGCGACCTTTATCAAGATATGGCCGTTCTTGCGAAACAGCTTAAAGGAAAGGCCTTTGCCCGCGCGAAGGAAGGTTTTTGGATCAGCTGCCAACGCTGCAGCTCCCATTAAAGAATCGCGGGCAAGCTGTCCGAAGTTATTTGCCCCTTTAATTTTTTTTTCTGCCTCGTCATAATAATTGGCTGATTGTTTTAGAAAGCTTTCTAATTCCTGCATCTGTTTCGTTATTTTTCCAAGCGATGTGTTCGCCGCTTGAAGCCGACCGCTAATGTTCTTCCTTGCTAAGATGCGGCTGTCGATTTGATAGATAGTGGATTGCAGGCTGGTTTTAGCTGTGGTACATTTCCCGGCTTGATGCCGGACTTGGCTGCTAATCTGTTCAACACTGTCAGTATGTATCTTGATTTGGGACATATCTTTACCTCCAGAGTCCGCTAGTACTTTATGTTAGGGATTGGCTTTGGCTTTTGCAGCGGCTTCAGCTTCAGCTTTCGCTTTGGCCTCAGCTTCAGCCTTCGCCTTTGCTTCCGCCGCTTTTTTTGCTTCTATTTCTTTATGTATTTCATTTGCTGTACTTTGGATGTCGTGTCCGATTGACTCTAGTTCACTTGCTAACTGGGAAAGCTCTGTGGCCAATTTGTCAAAATGATTATTGATATAATTCATTTCAGTAGCCTTCCAGCTGCCACCCAGACTGCCTTTCACAACATTTAAACTATTTTTACTGCTTCTAATATCTGCCGCAAGATCTTTGATCCGTCTGCCCTGATTAAGAGCCCCGCTTAGATTAAATTCCATATTTTCATCACCTCATCCTATTGTATTATTTCTAGCTTGATTATTTTGGAAAAAAATTAAAAATGAATACTTTTTCCTATAAGCAAAGGAAAAACGTCCTATAAAAACAGTCGCAAAAAAACCCCTTAGATTTGTTCTAGGGGGTTAGTGTCGATTCTTTTATTACTTTTGGTATAGGTTTGTGCTGCTGGCTTAGGAAGAAGAAGACGCCGAGCAGGACGAGGAGGCCGCCGGCAATCTGCCAGCTGACGAGACGCTCATTAAGTAATAGAAAGGCTAGTATCGTTGAGCCGACGGGTTCACCTAAAATACTCATCGAAATGGTTGTCGCATTGACGTAGTTTAATAGCCAGTTATTGATCACGTGGCTGACGGTTGGAACGGTAGCGAGTAACAGGAAGATGCCCCATTCCTTGCCGGGATAGCCGACAAGCTCAACCCCTGTTCCTACGTTATAGATGGTTAGTACAATAGAAGCAAAGAAAAAGACACAAAAGCTATAAAGCCAGTGCGATACTTTTTTCACAATGGTTTGCCCGATTAATAAGTAGCCAACCACCGCGATGACACTGAAAAACGAGAGCAAATCGCCCAAAATAGCATCTCTGCTCAACCCGAAATCGCCCCAGCCAATCATCATCGCTCCGATGATGGCAATGCCCATCGTCATCAATGCGGAAAGGGTGGTTCGTTCTTTAAAAAGTAAAAAGCCGCCAACCAGTGAGACAATCGGCTGCAAAGCTAGAATAATCGTGGAACTTGCGACCGTCGTTAACTTCAACGAGCCGAACCAAAGAACAAAGTGCATCGCTAAAAAGAAACCGGAAAAAAATAAAAAGCCCCAATCCTTTTTACTTATTTTTTTGAATTCCAAACGATTTTTCCATACGATTGGTATCATTAAAATGCTGGCAAACCACATCCGGTACATACTCAAAATGGAGGCCGGTGCATCCGACCATTTGACAAAAATTGCTGAAAAGGAAATGGCAATAATGGAGATGGTAAGTGGCATTACAATGGATTTTGAACCTTCCTGTTTCATCTTTTCCCCCTATCATGATGTCTCGAAACAGATCTTTTTCAATAAATAAAGATTTCGCCCTCGACTGTGATACTAATTATCTATTAAGTAGTATACTAGTTTATTTTGGGTGTCTCAATAAGATTAAATCGGTAACCAGTAATTGTTAGCCATGTTTATAAAAAAATAATACCATTCGGCGGCAGGGAAATTTGTGGTAAGATTTAAGAGTGAATTTTCCGGCTTGGTGCTGGATTAGGAAGGATCTATATTATGTCATTATTTAAAAAAATTGGTGCTATTTTGCCATGGATTATTGTCGCCCTTTGGATGGTTCTCATCTTTCATCTTTCAGCGCAGCCGGCAGTCCATTCCAATAAGCTTAGTAAGGGAGTAACGGAAGTTGTTGTTGAAATCGTGAAACGCGTAACGCCTAACTCGGATGTAAGCTTGGAGCGGTTCAATCATATTGTCAGGAAAAATGCCCATTTCTTCATTTATTTAATGCTTGCGATTTGGGTCTTTCATGCCTTGATAAAGAGTAAGATTTCCGGATTAAAGGGGTGGCTGCTTGCACTGGGAATCTGTATCCTTTACGCAATTACAGATGAGATTCATCAAATCTTTGTACCGGGCAGGGGTCCGCAGGCAAAGGATGTTTTCATAGACAGCGCGGGCGCGGTGGTTGGGCTCAGTCTCTATCAAGCAAGTTCCATGGTCTTAAAAAAATTAAAGCGTAAACGATTGTATCCAAAGATTTTCAGAATAAGAACAGAAAAATAGCCGAGTTCGATAGCAAAAGGCGGGAAATAAGTGTGAGCTAGTCTTTTCACTCTTGAGCTTGTTGATTTTTATATTTTTCAAACGTGCCTTTTATATATAGGAAGAAAAGCAGATAAATACTTAAGGTAATAAAATAAACAGGAATGGAATAGGAAAGCTTCCATCCAATGTAAGTAAAGATGTTAAACTTCAAGCTGAGGGCTTCTTCTCCAATGGCAATCAATACCCAGAGGAATATGTACCAAAATACCCCAGTCCTGCGAACGGACCACTTATCAAAGAAGTATACAAAGAAATACCCAAAAGGCGGGTAGAGAAACCAGGTGATGAGGTCGAACCATTCGTATGTTTCAACATCATTGATATCATATAAATTAAAGCTTAAGCCAGCTAAAATATGATCAAGGACCTGGACATACGTCATGCTAAACAAAAGCATGATTAAGGTGACCGTATGCGGGAATCTCTTCGGAAGCAAAAATATCAAGGTATACATGACGATTAGCGAAATGATGATAAACCATTCATTCCTATCGAATTGATCTGGAGATGGCAACATTACTGCTTCAACTCTTTCAAAACTAATTTTTGGAACAGCTTATGGACCGAATAGGTAACAACCCAAATCGAGAGCCATTGAACAAGGTCCATCCGCCAATTCCAGCTGCTATATTTCACTATCTTTAAATAATTGGTTAACCCTTCAAATGCTGTGATCGACAAAATAGTAAGGAGAGAGAACACTATTTTAACTGATTTTAAGCGAATCGTATGAATATGGTCTATATTCCAAGCAATCATCAGCGGGTATAATAGGATAAATGTGCAATAAAAGGAAAACTGGTCAGACAGATTCTTAGATAAATGAATGCGCTCAAGGTTTAACATGGCAATATCCATAATATTGCTGTCCAGATAAATCACAAGGATAATCATCATCGCCAGCTCAAGTGTAGTCAAATGTTTGGGCTTCACGGTAAAATATATGACGGCGATTAAACTAATGGTGGAAAAGATCATTAAAGGCATTGGTTAACTCCTTTTAAAGAGGGTCATTGTTTCGACTTGTGAAATAGTATGTCCAAAAATGCACAAATATTTAAACAGATCACTATTTTAACGAAACCCGGGTGTGGTGTATAATAATAGTCGAATAGTCAATTCTTGCAAAATAATAGGTAAATGTGCTCAGGAGAATGATAATGAAGGAGAAAAATAAATTATGTCTATATTAGTTACAGGCGGGGCCGGTTATATTGGCAGTCATACATGTATTGAATTGTTAGAGGCCGGATATGAAATAATCGTGCTTGATAATTATTCAAATAGTAAAGCGGAATCACTGCAGCGGGTAAAAGAGATTACGGGTAAGGACTTTCCGTTTTATGAAGTAGATTTGCTCGATAGGAATGACGTGCAGAAGGTATTTTCCGAAAATGAAATTGAGGCAGTGATTCATTTTGCCGGTTTAAAGGCGGTCGGTGAATCAGTATCGATTCCTCTTCATTATTATCATAACAACATTACAGGGACGCTCATTCTTTGTGAAGTGATGAAACAATTCGATGTGAAAAACCTTGTCTTTAGTTCATCGGCAACCGTATATGGGATGCCTGAACGGGTACCGATTTCAGAGGAATTCCCGCTGAGCGCCACCAATCCGTATGGACGGACGAAGCTGATGATTGAGGAAATTCTGCGGGATTTATATGTGGCAGATCACGGCTGGAGCATTGCTTTGCTCCGTTACTTTAACCCAATTGGTGCCCATGAAAGCGGGCGGATTGGCGAGGATCCAAACGGGATTCCCAATAATTTAATGCCGTTTATTACCCAAGTAGCCGTGGGAAAATTGCCAGAATTACAAGTGTTCGGCAGTGACTACCCAACCGTAGATGGATCTGGTGTGAGAGACTATATTCATGTTGTCGACCTTGCCCTTGGTCATTTAAAAGCCCTTGAAAAAGTCATGTCTGCAAATGGTGTCGAGGCATACAATCTTGGAACAGGAACAGGTTATAGCGTTTTAGAGATTGTTTCAGCGTTTGAAAAGGCGTCAGAAGTAAAGATTCCGCATAAAATTGTCGACAGAAGGCCAGGAGATGTGGCCGTCTGCTATGCTGACCCGGAAAAAGCAAAAAATGAACTTGGCTGGACTGCATCACGGGGAATTGAAGACATGTGCCGCGATTCCTGGAAGTGGCAGAAACACAATCCGAATGGGTACAGCAGCTGCCCCACACCGAACTAACAAGGAGAAACAGGAATGCCGAAAACGAAAGACGTCACCACACCATTTATATTTTTGAAAAAAGGAGCCAGACACCGGCAACAGGTAAGGCCTTTCTGGAAAATGAAAAGAGCGATATTAGGCATTCCATTGGTTATCATTCTAATCCTTGGTTTTGCAGGCTACAGGATTGGAATGAACCTGGCTTCGGAAAAAGTAGTCAAAGAATTAGCCACGCAAATCCCGGAAAAGGATATCCAGGACTTATTAGAGGATCCAACCGTTCAGAAAGAGATTGAAGATGAAGTCGGTTCTGAGAAAAAGGAAGAAATCCTGACTAAATATGCTGTTGTGTCTGCCACACCTGCCAAACCAAAGGAATCAACTGTGCCTGCAACAAAGGAAGCAAGTCAAACAACCCCAGTTGAATCAAAAGTGAGCACGCCAGCTCCTGTTAAAAATAAGCCGGGTCTAAACTTCAAATCGAGAGAAGATGTTCTAAAGTTCTTATTGTCCAAGTTTACTATGGGCGAGCTCAAAGATTTAGCGAAAAAGGCTGACGGCGGCATCACCCCTGAAGAGAAATCCGAGATTAAAGGGGTTGTTTTGCAGCGACTTTCACCAGAAGAATACAACGCCGTGAAGGTTTTTGCTATTATAGAATTAGGGAATCAGTCCCAATAACGGTTAAGAAGAACCAAGGCGATGCCTTGGTTCTTCTGATTTAATCAAGTAATTAACGGTCGTTTTATTTTACATTAAGACGGCTGCACGGGCGGGATATTCTTGATTTCCTTATTCGCGTAGATGGCTTCAATTTCAGCTGATTGCAGTAATGCTTGAATGGCACTAGCAGGCAGCTTTATGGCCACGCCGTTAAAAGCAGCAGTATAGGTGTGCTTGATCGTATAGGAAATTTGCCCGCCGTCTAAATATTTTTTTACATCGGCTTGAAATCGTTGATGGCTCTCCTTTACATCTCGTTCAGCCTGTTCTAGAGTTAGTGGCACACCTTGCATTTTTGCCAGCTCAACAGCTTCTCTCGCAGGTTTTGTTTTAAAATGAATGAGGACAGTAATTTCATCGTTACTATTCAAATCAATCTCCGGGTCAATATGGATATTTGTGGTCATAGCCACTTCCCCCCTCGTTGGTTTTTCTTTTTCCTTATGGTCTTGTAGAAAAATAACCAAGGCGCCTGCCATTACTGCCAGCAGACAGCCTGCCAGTATAAGCCTCCCTTTTTTCAGCATAACGTACCACCATTCCTTACATTAAAGATTCAGACTTAGTATTACTTCTTTAACCATATTCCAAAATCCTTTTTGTAGAGAAAATGAAAAGCCCCAGGTGAGCAATCATCACTTGGGGCCAATCTTTCAGCGAGTTTTCACTTTTTCGGACTGGCTTTCATAAGAAACGTCCTTTGATTCAATAAATCGTTTGATTCGTTTCATTGCCTCTTGCAGCTGCTCCATCGAGGTTGCGTAGGAGCAGCGGATATAGCCTTCCCCGCTGTCGCCGAATACATGGCCTGGCACGACGGCGACTTTTTCCTGCATTAACAGTTCCTCAGCAAATTGTTCGGAGCTTAGGCCGGTAGAGCGAATGGATGGAAAGACGTAAAAGGCGCCCCCGGGGGTGTGACATTCAAGCCCCATTTGATTGAGCGTCTGAACCACATAGTTCCGTCTGCGGCGATAACTGTTCCGCATTGATTCCACTTCATCATACGTATTACGAAGCGCCTCGATGGCACCGCGCTGGAGCATATTCGGCGCACACATCGTTGTATATTGGTGTATTTTAAGCATCACCTCGTAAAATTCCTTCGGTGCTGCCAGGAAACCAAGCCGCCAGCCCGTCATCGCAAAGCCCTTGGAAAAACCGTTAACTAATATCGTCCGCTCGTACATGCCTTTGATTGAGGCGAAACTGCAAAACTCCTCATCATAGGACAGTTCCGCATAAATTTCATCGGAGACGACAAGTAAATCGTACCTTTGAATGACTTCGGCAATTTCGATTAGGTCCGTTTTCGTCAACATACTGCCAGTCGGATTATTAGGCGAACACAACAAAATGGCTTTTGTTTTATTGGTAATGGCGGCCTCGATTTGTTGTGCGGTTACTTTAAATCCATTTGCCGGTGAAGTGGATACAGCAACTGGCTTTCCGCCGGCCATTGCTACCAATGGAGCGTATGAGACGAAGGCTGGTTCGACGATCAGCACTTCATCGCCTTGATTCAAAGTGGCGCGAAAGGCAAGATCAATTGCCTGGCTTGCTCCGATTGTCACAATAATTTGATTATTTGGGTCGTACTGAACGCCAAATCTTGTTACCAGGTAGTTCGTAATTTCTTCGCGTAATTCAAGTAAGCCAGGATTGGCGGTATAAGCGGTCATGCCTTGCTCCAACGATAAAATCGTTGCTTCGCGAATACTCCATGGCGTAATGAAATCCGGTTCACCGACACCTAAGGAAATGACGCCCTCCATGCTTGCTGCTAAATCGAAAAACTTCCTGATTCCGGAAGGCTGCAATTCTTTGGCTGTTTGGGAAAGATAGTGTTCGTATGGGTGTTTCATGGTGAAACCACCATTCTGCGGTCTTTATCATCATTGCCACTATTAAAATTGACGCCATCATGCTTGTACTTCTTCAACATGAAATGGGTAGTCGTGGACACAACATTTTCAATGGTTGATAATTTTTCTGAAACAAAGGCGGCGATTTGATTCATCGTTTTTCCTTCCACGGTAATCGACAAATCGTAAGCACCGGACATGAGATAAAGGGATGTTACTTCGGGAAAACGGGAGATTCTCTCGGCCACTTCATCGAATCCAACGCCGCGTTTCGGGGTAACCTTCACATCGATCATGGCAATAACGTTTTCCTGCCCCTCGACTTTGCTCCAGTTAATCAAGGTCGGGTAACTCATGATAATTTTTTCGTACTCTAATTTTTCAATCGTCTTTCTGACGGTTTCTTCGCTGCATAAAGCCATTAAAGCGATGGATTCTACCGGCAGTTTATGGTTCTCTTCAATAATTTTTAAAATCTCAATTTCTACGCTGCTAAGCTGCATAATGTGCTGCGGCCTCCTCAAACTTTCTTTATACGATAAGATGCGCCGCTAAACAGGGCGCTTTCGCTTTTCTTATTGCATATTGATGATTTTAATCCTATTTTAGGTGTCTGTCACGCTCTCTGCAAAAATTATTGAATTTTTTTGAAAACAGGTCGCCTTACCCCATAGTACTCCCTCAATAAAAAAGACTACCTAATAAAAGGCAGCCTCCAATCATAGTTTAGTCTTATTTCACCGCTTCTGCCAATAGATCGACGATATGCACAGCGCGCATTTTCCCAGACAAGCCCTCGCGTTCAATCCCAAGCTGCATTTGTAACAAACACCCGGGATTAGCAGTCACAATGGTCGCGGCATGCGTTTCCTTTGCCTGCTCCATTTTATAATCCAACATGACCATCGACATTTCAGATTCGACGATATTATAGATTCCGGCAGAACCGCAGCAGCGATCGGCCTCTTTCATTTCGATGTATTCGGCGCCTTTAATCGCTCTAAGCAATTCCCTTGGCGCCGACGCTGTCTTCATCACATTTCGTAAATGACAGGAATCCTGATAGGTGATCACTTGCGCCGGAAGCTCAAGCCGTACCTTTTTATGAAAATCAACCGTTGCTAATACTTCGGAAATGTCTTTTATTTTCCCCTTAAATGCCCCCGCCCGCTCGCGCCAATCCGGATCATCCTTGAGCAAATGATCGTAATCGACTAAAAACGCGCCGCAGCCTCCGGCGTTGGTTATGATAAAGTCAACGTCCAGCTCTTCGAAGGCAATAATATTTCGTTTGGCCAGCTTCTTCGCTTCTGTTTTTTCACCGCTGTGACCATGCAAAGCGCCGCAGCAGGTTTGATTCTTCGGAATCACAATCTCGCACCCCGCTAACTGCAGCAGCTTCATCGTGGCATCGTTTGTCTTCATGAACATCGTATCCATTAAACAGCCGCTGAAAAACGCAACCCGATGGACTTTTTTCGTCAAAGCCGGCAGCTGTTCAGGACGATGTTTCATTTCCTTCAACGTCGGCACTGCCGGCAGGATTTTTTCCATTGTCGCTAAGCTTTCAGGCAGCAGGCCTAAAAAGCCAATTTTTCTGGCAAGTGTCTGAACCCCGGAGCGCTGATAGAAACCAAGCATCCCAACCGTCCAGCGCATCCGTTCAGGGTGGGGAAATAGTCCCTCAAAAACGGTTTTTCTAACGACCCTAACCGGTAAGGAATGCTTCTTATTTTGATTTATAATGTCCCGTGCATCCTCCAATAAATGACCATAATTGACTCCGGAAGGGCAAACAGGTTCACAAGCCCGGCAGCCGAGGCATAATTCAAGCGAGCGCTCAAAATCCTCATCCGGCTCAATCATTCCGTCGACTACTGCTTTCATAAGCGCAATTCTTCCCCGGGGAGAATGCGATTCCTTATAACCCGATTCAATATAAGTAGGGCAGGTGGGCAGACAAAAGCCGCAGCGCATACAGTTTAACAATTCATCCTCGTTCATCCGTACTTTAAATTGTTCTTGGATTTTCTCTTGTTCTTGTACCGTTGTCATCTTGTCACCACCACGCGTTTCTTGCTGTCTTTGGCAAAAACTTTCCCTGGATTCATGATGTTATTCGGATCAAATGCCTGTTTAATCGCTTTCATTGCCGCGATGCCCTCTGCCTTCAGCTTCCACTCAAGATACGGGGCCTTCATAGCACCGACGCCGTGTTCCCCGGTAATGGTTCCGCCTAACTCAATGGCCTTATCAAAAATTTCCGCAAACGCCTTTTCAACGCGTTCCATTTCTTCGTGATTTCTGGCATCAGTTGCACACGTTGGGTGGAGGTTTCCGTCCCCAGCGTGGCCAAAGGTACAAATCGTCAGTTGATATTTTTCGGTAATCTCATTAATCGCTTTCACCATATTGGCAATTTCCGACCTTGGCACGGTTGCATCCTCCAATATTGTTGTCGGTTTCAAACGGGCGACGGCAGAAAGAGCAGCGCGCCGGGCGGTTCTTAACGCATCAGCTTCTTCCTCTGTAGCAGCTACTTGTATGGATACGGCATTTTCCTGTTTGCACACGTCAGCGATTTTCTTCATATCGCTTTCGACAACTTCCACAGGACCATCCTGCTCGATTAGCAGCACCGCTTGAACATTGGTCGGCAGACCGATTTGTGCAAAATCTTCGACCACCTGTAGTGTCGGCTGATCTAGGAACTCAAGGGTGGTCGGAATGATTTTATTGGCAATAATCTTGGAAACGGATTTTGCCGCTGCGTTAAGGTCTTGATAGAGTGCAAGCATGGTCTTTCGCGTTTCCGGCATCGGAATCAGTTTCAAAGTCGCTTCTGTAATAATGCCAAGTGTTCCTTCTGAACCGACAAACAGCCTTGTCAAATCATAACCGGCAACATCCTTTGCCAGCTTTCCGCCAGTGCGGATAATATCGCCGTTTGGCATGACCGCCTCGAGACCAATCACATAATCGCGTGTCACGCCATATTTGAGACCACGCAAACCGCCGGAATTCTCATTAATATTGCCGCCAATGGTCGAGATCTTCATCGAGCTTGGATCAGGAGGATAAAACAGCCCCTTTTCCTCGATCGCATGAATCATATCCAGCGTGATAACACCTGGCTGAACAGTGATTGTCAAGTTTTCTTCGTCAATTTCCAGGATGTTGTTCATATGTTTAAAAAGAAGGACAATTCCGCCTTCCGTTGGGCATGTACCGGCACAAAGGTTGGTGCCGGAGCCGCGCGGTACAATCGGCACCTTATATTCGTTACAAACCTTCAGGATTTCGGAAACTTCCTGAGTATTGCGCGGGCTGACGACAGCATCCGGCATTGATTGAAAGTTTGGCGTCGCATCATAGGAGTAAACTAACCGTTCTGTTTTGGAATCAGCGAAATTTTCCTTGGTTACAATAGATAGCAGTTTTTCTTTTATTTCAGGTGAAAGCATTGCAGTTCCCCCTCTTCATTTTTTTCTAACGTGTGTATAGTAAGTTTTGAAATATTATTTCAGTAAATATATAATTATTATAAAATATTAATTCAAAAGGGGCAATACTATTGAAATACTCACTTTTAGCGACTGATTTAGACGGCACCTTATTAAACGATGAAAAAGAGATTGATGTGGAAACGATTGAAGCGATTCAAGAATACCGCAGCCAAGGAGGGAGGGTGGTAATTTGCAGCGGCCGATCCCCGCTTTCAACAAAATGGATTGCGCGGACGATCGGCCTGGAGGGAGAGCCGATCATTGCCTACAATGGCGCCATTCTACTAGATGAGACGGGAGAAATCAGCGAGCAGGCTATTTTTCAGCACGAACCCCTGTTACTTTTCTGGGAATTATGTGAAGCGGAAGGGATCTACGCCCATTTTTATGAAGGAGATACTTTGCTTGTACCGGCTGTGAATAAATGGAATGAGAATTGGATTGAAAATAATATTCCGGCACTGGAAAAATCAGGCGCTAGTCCCGCCTCTTGTGAAACGGTTCGAAAATACTGCCAGGTCAAGGTCATCGATCATTTTTATCAATATATGAAAGAACAGCAACCGAAAATTACGAAAATCGCGGTCTTTGATGACGGTGATCGACTTGCTGAATTTTCAAAACGGATTGCCGAACAGGTAGGAGGGGACATGGAAATCAGCAGCAGTTTCAATTTCCTTAATTTAGAGATTTCCCCAAGCGGGGTCACTAAGGCATCTGCGCTGTTAAAACTGATCGAACAGCATGGAATTCCTATCACGCAAACCGCCGCTATTGGCGACAATTATAATGATTCACTTATGCTTTCGATGGCAGGCCTCGGGATTGCGATGGGAAATGCACCGGAAAAGGTGAAACTGCTGGCGGATCATGTGACAGGGAATAATAATGAAGCAGGGGTGGCGGCGGCCATTCGCCGTTATTTGCTTGATTGATGTAAAAAATAATTGCTCTGAAATATAATTTTAATTTTTTTACAAAAATATTGAATTATCATTTCAGTCGTCATATAATAAAACTACAGAAATCGCTTACAGCTAAGAAATGATCAACAGGAGGACAACAAACCAATGGAAGAAAACCTGGAATTATTAACAACGGAATCCCGCAACGAACATTCGATGCAAATTGATACAGCAACTCCAAGCGACATTTTACGGATTATGAATGAGCAGGATCAAATGGTGGCATTAGCCGTAAAGGAAGTATTACCGGATATTGAGGCAGCAGTGCAATTTGTCTTTACTTCCTTTCAAAACGGAGGGCGTCTGATTTATTTAGGGGCAGGCACGAGCGGCCGTTTAGGAGTACTGGACGCCGTTGAATGTCCACCGACCTTCAGCACGGACCCTGAAATGGTTCAAGGCCTTATGGCCGGGGGCGAAGGGGCCTTCATTAAAGCAGTCGAGGGTGCGGAAGACAATCCGGAGCTCGGTATCAGCGATTTGAAGGCATTGGAATTGACAAAAAATGATACCGTCATCGGCATCGCTGCCAGCGGCCGGACGCCTTATGTGATTGGGGCTCTCCGCTATGCACGCAGCATCGGCGCGAAAACAGTCGCACTTTCTTGTAATATGAATGCGACAATTAGTAAGGAAGCAGATCAAGCAATCGAGGTGATTGTCGGTCCTGAAGTGCTAACCGGCTCGACTCGCTTGAAATCAGGTACCGCCCATAAAATGGTTTTGAATATGATTTCCACTTCATCCATGATTCTGTTAGGAAAAGCCTACGATAATTTAATGGTGGATGTCCGTGTGAGCAATCAAAAATTGAAGGAGCGGGCGATTGGCATCATCCGCAAAGTCACCGGAGTTTCGTATGAAAACGCACTGGAAACACTAGAAAATGCGGATCTGCAAGTGAAAACGGCGATTGTCATGATCAAGACGAATACATCGAAGCAAGAAGCAGAACGATTATTAACAGAGGCAAATGGTTATGTGAAAAAGGCAATCCAAAAAGTTGAAAAATGAGTCAGATGAAAAGGTGGTTTTGGGCGTGGCAGCAGGCGGTTTAAAAATGATTCAAAATATGCTGGAACAGCTTCCGGCTTCTGAACGGAAAATTGCGGAGTTTATTCTTGAATATCCGCAATCGATTTTAAACAGTACCGTCAATGACATCGGGGTTCAAGCAGGTACAAGTGGAGCGGCCGTTATCCGGCTGTGCAAATCCTTGGGCTTAACCGGATTTCAAGATTTAAAAGTGAGAATTGCCGGGGACTTAGTGAAGCCTGTCGAGCAAGGCTATCGTGACATTGAACCGGGTGAATCCTTTTTCTCAATCGTTCAGAAGACAACAAGCAACAGTATCCAAAGTATCCGGGATTCGGAAGAAATCATCAATTATGATGAGTTGCAGCGTGCTGTTCAAACCTTGCTGCCCGCGCAAAATGTTCATTTTTTTGGCATTGGCGCTTCTAATATTATCGCGAAGGATGCCCAGCAGAAATTCCTTCGCATTCATAAAAATGCAACCGCTTTTACAGATACGCATCTTGTCGCGACGCTGATTGCGAATGCGAATCAGGATGATGTCGTGTTCGGCATTTCGCACTCCGGGGAAACAGAGGAGATAATTAAGGTGATGACGTTAGCGAAAGAGCGGGGCGTCAAAACGATTAGTTTAACAAAATACGGGCAATCCACTGTCTCATCCCTTGCGGATATTAAGCTGTTTACCGCTTATTCCGGGGAGGCGCCGTTTCGCAGTGCAGCCACTTCATCGCGTCTTGCGCAGTTATATATTATTGATATTTTATTTTTATCGATGGCCACTGTTCAATATGACAAAACGATTCACTCGATTGACAAAACACGGGAAGCCATCCGATTTATCAAAGAAGGTAAGTAATTGCAGGGGGTGATGCGGACACCATTCCGTTTCATTTTTTTAAAAAATAAATTACATCAGAGAGAAGGGGAAATAGCATGGCTGGAGAGAATAAACAATTAGCCGAAAAGATTCTGGAACAATTAGGCGGGGCTGCGAATATTGGCAATTACACACATTGTATGACAAGACTTCGTGTGACACCGAATGATGAGTCGAAGGTTAACAAGGCGGCTATTAAGAAAATTGATGGGGTACTTGGGGTTGTAGAGGAAGAGACGCTGCAAATTATTATTGGCCCAGGAAAGGTTAATAAAGTAACAGAAGAGTTTGGGAAATTAATAGACGCTGCCGGCGGGATTGATTTAAAAGCGAAAGCAGCAAGCACCAAGGCTGAAATCAACAAAAAGAATGCGACACCATTTAAGCTGTTTTTACGAAAAATCTCTAGTATTTTCATTCCGTTAATCCCTGCCCTTGTGGCATCCGGATTGATTACCGGGATCACAAAAGCAATTATTCAAGCTGGATGGCTGGCTGGAGATTCTCAGTTAGCGACGATTTTATCGGTTATTGGCGGCGGGTTATTCGGTTATCTCGGTATTTTAGTTGGTATGAATGCGGCGAAGGAGTTTGGCGGTTCGCCGGCACTTGGGGCGATTGCTGGTATTTTGATCATTAACCCGGCCGTTGCAGGCATCCATTTGTTTGGTGCAGATTTACTTCCTGGACGCGGTGGTTTAATTGGCGTATTGTTTGCTGCCATCTTTATCGCTCTTGTAGAAAAACGAGTACGCAAATTTGTTCCAACGTCTCTTGATCTTTTCGTCACACCAACGGTTGCTTTATTGGTTACTGGTATTGTTACTTATCTTGTATTTATGCCGCTTGGTGGTTTCGTTTCAGATATTATCACAAAAGGATTAACTTCTTTACTTGATATGGGCGGTGTTGTGGCAGGATTTGTTCTCGGAGCAACCTTCCTTCCGCTTGTTGTAACTGGATTACATCAAGGTCTAACACCTATCCACTTAGAATTAATTAATACAATTGGTGATGACCCGCTTCTGCCAATCTTAGCAATGGGCGGCGCAGGTCAAGTAGGTGCAGCGTTTGCCATCTATCTAAAAACAAAGAAAACGCGTTTAAAAAGAGCCATTGGCGGTGGTCTGCCAGCAGGAATTCTTGGAATTGGTGAGCCGTTAATTTTCGGTGTTACCCTTCCCCTCGGTCGTCCGTTCTTAACAGCATGTTTAGGTGCTGGTGTCGGTGGTGCGTTCCAAGCTGCATTTGGAATCGCAACGGTCGCAATCGGCGTATCTGGATTACCACTTGCGTTCCTTGTGGTAACAGGTCAAGTTCTCCTTTATTTAGTAGGGGTATTAATTGCCTATGGAGCAGGATTCTTATTCACTTATTTATTCGGTTTCAAAGATGAGATGGCCGGTGAATTTGATTGATCGGGATTTCATTCTATCTAAATGATCCGTTAGCAGAAGAACGGATTGCACTGGCAGGAAAAATGGGTGTGAAGCGGGCGTTTACCTCGCTTCACATTCCCGAAGAGTCCGGAGATTTAGCAGCTCGAGCGAAAAAACTGCTGCAAACGGCAAAGGAAACTGGAATAGAAGTGTACGCGGATGTATCGCTGCGAACACCTGCCCATTTGGGATTGGATAGCTTGTTTGAGCTAAAAGCTTTAGGGGTAATGGGCTTGCGGTTGGATGATTTTTTTGCCCATGAAACGATTTTGTCCCTTTCGAAGGATTTCAAGCTAGCTTTGAATGCCAGTATTTTATTTGAAGAGGATATACGCGCCTTGCTTGATGGCGGTTTGGAGGCAGGTCAGCTGCTGGCCTGGCATAATTTCTATCCCCGGATTGAAACCGGATTAGCTGAACTCTTTTTTCAAACGCAGAATGACCTTTTTGCACGTTTTGGTATTCCGGTTTGTGCCTATATTCCAGGTGACGGAGAGAAACGCGGCCCGTTGTTCGAAGGGCTGCCGACACTGGAGAGCCATCGTGGTGTTGATCCATATAGAGCGGCGCTGGAACTGTTCTCGGCGGGAGTTGAAGATGTATATATCGGCGACCCGGAAGCAAGTGCAGCTCTTTTTGAAAAATTAATCGATTTTGACCGTCATCGGCGGGTTGCCCTTCGAGTGGAAGGATTCGAAGAGGGGGAGTTCCGGCTTCGTCCTGATTTTTCCCGTGACGTTCTTCGGCTGACGGATACGAGAAGTGCTGGGGCGGTGGTTCCTGAGAATACTTGGACACGTCCTTTTGGCACGATTACGAGAGACAATGACCGCTATGGCAGGTATCGCGGTGAAGTGCAGATTACGATTCGTGATCTAGCTGCCGATGAACGAGTGAATGTGGTCGGAAGGGTTGCAGAGGAGGATCTGCCGCTGCTTGCCCTCCTTCAGCCAGGTCAAAAAGTAAAACTCATACAGGTCTAAAACAGGCAAACTGCCCTTATCATATTGATGGGGCAGTTTTTTTATTGCAGCGTGCCGCTTAGATTAAAAAATGAAAGGAAAAATCCTTCTAGTGTCGAAATACTTTAGTGTAGGAGTTTTTGAATAGGGGGCCAGCAAGATGGAAGTAACTAGAGGAGTCGTGTCAGAAGATTTATATCAATTCACATCAGTGGTCAACCCGTTGTTTGCACCTGATGGACAGTCATTTGTGTACATGCGGACAACGATTGACAAAGAGTCAGATGAGTATCAAGCGCATTTATTTTTCCAAAAGGCTGAAAAAGGAGCTGAACCGGTTCAATGGACGTTCGGCAAAGGGAAGAATCATTCGCCGCGATGGTCACCGAATGGGAAAGAGCTTGCGTTTGTCTCCAACCGAAGCGGAAAGAATCAAATTTATGTTTTAAGTGTAAACGGAGGTGAAGCTAGGCAGTTAACGTTTCTTGCAAGCGGGGTAAGCAGCCCTGTCTGGTCACCAGATGGAAAGAAGTTGGCTTTCACTACTTCATTGAAATCCAGTCAAACTATTTTTGATGAAGAAGAGGAGAAAAAAGAGGAGAAGCCGGTACCGCTGGAAGTAACAAAGATGAAATATAAATCGGACTCCGCCGGATTTTTGCAGGGGCATTTCAAGCAGGTTGCCGTGGTGGATGTGAAAAGCGGGGAGCTGACACAGCTTACGGCTGAAGGCTATGATGTGAACCTATATGATTGGTCACCGGACGGGAAATATCTCGCTGTTGGTGCAAATCCAACAGAAGATGCCGATTTATCATTTACATATGATGTCTTTCTTTTGGAGATGGCCAAAAAAGAATTAATCCCTGTGACGGATGGGCAAGGTGTTTTTTATCATGCCGGATTTTCACCGGACGGTAAGCATCTTGGATTAATTGGACATAAACGGGAATTTGAAAATGCAACCCTTCCAGAGATTTGGCTTTACCAGCTTGCAGATGGTAAAATGTCTTGTTTGACCTCCGGCTGGGACGTTGCTGTGGGCGACTTCTTGTCCGGCGACTTCCATCAGGGAGCGGTCACCCCAGGGTTAATTTGGAAGGACGATAGTCAAGGTGTTTACTTTATTGCCACAGAGCAAGGGAATACCAATCTTTATTTTGTAGATGCAGCTGGCGGCGGAATTCAGCCGGTGCTTGCCGGGGAGCAGGATGTGTATGGTTTAACAATTCACTCTGCTTCGGATAAGGCGATTACTGCCATCAGTACGCCAACAGATATTGGCGACTTGTACTTGTTTTCATTAACGGATGCATCGAAGCGGGAAAAGCTAACGACGTGCAATGTGCTTGAAGAAATGGAATTTTCCAAACCTGAATCCATTGAATTTGAAGGCGCAAACGGCTGGAAGGTTCATGGCTGGCTGATGAAGCCGATTGGGTTTGAAGAAGGGAAAAAATACCCGCTGATCCTTGAAATTCACGGCGGCCCGCATATGATGTACGGCAATACCTATATGAATGAGTTTCAAATTCTAGCGGGGCAAGGGTTTGCTGTTTTGTACGTGAACCCCAGGGGCAGTCATGGATATGGCCAGGAGTTTGTTGATGCGGTTCGCGGTGATTACGGCGGCGGCGACTATCAGGATGTGATGCTGGCGGTTGATTATGTGCTGAACCAGTATGATTTTATAGATGAAAAGCGGCTAGGGGTAACCGGTGGAAGCTATGGCGGCTTCATGACAAACTGGATTGTCGGCCATACAAATCGCTTTAAAGCAGCAGTTACACAGCGCTCAATCTCTAACTGGATTAGTTTTTACGGGGTCAGTGATATCGGCTATTATTTCACGGAATGGCAGATTGCGGCTGACTTGAATGATGTGCCAACCCTTTGGAAGCATTCTCCGCTTGCTTATGTGGAAAATGTAGAGACACCACTGCTGATTCTACATAGTGAGAAGGATTACCGCTGCCCTATTGAACAGGCCGAGCAATTGTTTATCGCGTTAAAGCGGTTAGGGAAGAAGACGAAATTCATTCGATTCCCGGAAGAAAACCACGAACTCTCAAGAAGCGGAAAGCCAAGCCTGCGCAAAAGCCGGCTCGATTACATTGCAAACTGGTTCCGCGAATACCTTTAAATGGAAAACGGTGCCTGACACCATTCTGGTGTCAGGCACCGTTTTTAACGTGGCAATAGGATATGAGGAGCTCCTGATATTTTTCTTACCGCGATAAGATGATTTGATGATTGCTGTGGTTGGGCGGGACGATTGGGTAGACGTTCTCTTCTTCGACGACGTCAAATTCCAACAGGGCAGGTCCGGTGTGATGAAATGCCTTTGCAATTACTTTCCGAGCTTCTTCTTCAGATCCCGCTCTATATCCCGCCACTCCATAGGCCTCCGCTAACTGGGCGAAATTTGGCGACGACATTTTAACCGATGAATACCGGCCATTATAAAATAGCTCCTGCCATTGGCGCACCATCCCAAGATAGCCATTATTCAAGATGATTATTTTAATAGGCGGCTGGTACTTTACGGCCGTCATCAATTCTTGCAGATTCATTTGAAAGCTGCCATCCCCTGAAACACAAATGACCGGTTTTCCCGGGCACGTTGCAGCGGCACCAATCGCCGCCGGCAGACCATACCCCATTGTCCCTAAACCACCGGATGTCAGCAGTGTTCTCGGATTGGAAAAGGCATAATGATGGGCAGTCCAAATTTGATGCTGGCCGACATCTGTGACGACAATTGTGTCCTCATCGGCATGTTTATTCAGCATTTGAATGATTGACTGAGGGCTTAATGCACTTTTAGACTTGTCAAAGCGCGGGACAGTCCGCTTCCAATCTATGGCCTCATTTGTCCAAATTTCTGTGTTCTCCTTAATTAGCTGGTAGTCCAATTGAGTCTTTAACTCGCTGAGAAACTCCCTTGCATCACTGACAATCGGCAGATCAACCGGAATGATTTTGTTGATTTCCGCAGGGTCAATGTCGATATGAATTTTTTTCGATTTAGGCGAGAAACCGCTGATTTTCCCTGTTACCCGGTCACTGAATCGTGCCCCGATACAAATTAATAAATCACAATGATGGACAGCTTTATTAGCGGCAAAGGTCCCGTGCATACCAAGCATACCCAAGTATAAAGGATTGGCGGCATCCATCGCACCAATCCCCAGCAAGGAACTGACGACAGGAATGCGTGACTGTTCCACCAACTCTTTTAAATGCCCGGCTCCACCTGATGAAATGATACCGCCGCCAATCAATAAAACTGGTTTTCTGGCAGTTTCGATATACTCTTTTGCAAGCTGAAGTGATTTTTCTTGTTTCCTCGCATTTACCGTTGTTTGCTTGGATGTGTGGTGCCCCTGTCCCTCTTTCCGATTTACCATGAGTGTGGAATCTGCAGTCAATTCAACTAACACAGGGCCAGGTCTTCCATTTGCGGCAAACGATAATGCATCTTGAAGAATGACGGAAAGATCATCAAAGTCGCTGAGTGCAAAGGCATGCTTCGTAATCGGCATCGTGAGTCCTGAAATATTTAATTCTTGCCATGCCTGCGATTTGAGGGAGCTTTGATTCCGCAGCCCAGCGATAATGACGAGTGGTACAGAATCGCTATAGGCAGTCGCGATTCCGGTAATGCCGTTGGTGATACCTGATGCAGTTTGGATTAGTACAACCCCCGGTTTTCCTGTTGCCCGGGCATAACCGTCCGCAGCGTGGACAGCTGCTTGTTCATGCTTTAATTGAAAGTAACGAATATTTTCATTTTTTGTGAGAGTCATTGTTTCTTGGCAGAGATTGCTGCTGCCAAACACAACATCCACTCCAAGCAATTTTAGCGAATCAAACAACCCTTCCATATCTGTATTTTCTTGTATCCAATTCATATGTTCACCTGATTTCCAATTTTCTAATATTTTAAATTATCAGAAATAGTTTGTATGTGTAATAAATCACAACCATGAAATATTTTTTGATGAAAACATTTACATAATATAAACGGTCATTTCCTAAATGAAAAATAGCGTATAATGGAAAGAATAAAAGCTAACGGGAGTAGAGGTTCTTGGAGAAACAAAATAGCAGGTATAGATGGGTTGTTTTTGCTACGGTATTGTTTGCATATTTTTTAATTGTGAGTCAACGAACAGCCCCGGGATTAATTTCGGATCAATTAATGAAGGAATTCAGCCTCACTGCAGCTGTCATCGGATTACTGACAAGTATACAGTTTTTGGCCTATTCCGGTTTTCAAGTGCCAATTGGGATTTTATCAGACCGTTTCGGCCCCAACCTATTTCTGATTGTTGGTGCGCTGCTTAATGGAATTGGTACACTCATGTACAGTCTTGCTCCGAATGAATATGTGCTCCTTTTTGCCAGGTTTTTGGTGGGAACGGGGGATGCGGCCATATGGGTCAATTTGGTGATTATTTTAAGCCAGTGGTTTAAAGTAAGAGAATTTATTGGGTTGCTCGGTTTTGCAGGAATGTCCGGCAGCTTTGGCTTTTTGCTTGCCACGGTTCCTTTTTCTGCATGGATTGCCAAAGCAGGATGGCGGGCTCCATTTTTAACATCCGGGATTGTGTTATGTCTGTGCGGCATCCTCCTCTATTATGTGCTTGAGCGGAAGCCAAAGCAGCTGTTTCCGCAGGATGCTCCTATTAAGGCGAAACAGAAGAAAACACAGGAAAAAACGCGGGTAATCTTACGCCGGGTTTTTACCCATCGCCAGGCATGGGCGACATTCCTATGCCATTTTGGTGTTGTCGGTACGTATGTGGGCTTCATCGGTTCATGGGCAGTTCCATATGGGATGCATGTATATGATATGTCGAGGTCGGATGCGAGTCAGCTCATCATGATAGGTCTTTTCGGTGCGATTGTCGGTGCGCCGCTGACCAGCTGGATTTCCAGTCGCTTGGGGTCGATTAAACGTCCCTATTTGATTGTGCATTTGTTTGTTTTTATCAGCTGGATGGGCTTTCTATTTTTTAGCGGCAAGCCGCCATATATAATGCTTGTGATCATCTTTTTACTCATAGGGTATGGAAATGGCGCCAGTTCATTGACGTTTGCTGTAGTAAGGAATTCGTTTGAAATGAAAGAGGTCGGTGTGGTTTCAGGGTTTGCCAATATGGGCGGTTTTCTGAGTGCCGTCCTCCTGCCAAGTATGTTTGGTAAGGTATTAGATTATTTTCATTCCTCAACTGTTGGTTACCGTTACGGATTTATGATTCCTGTTGTGTTCTCACTGGTAGGAATCATTGGCGGGATCTTAATAAAGGAAGAGAGGCAGGAAGCAAAGCAGCCGAGTGAAGCAGTCGTTTAGCAGGAGATAGAAAAAATGGTCCATCTCGTTTTGATCGCGAGATGGACCATTTTTTAATGTTGTAAAAAAGCAAGTTGAATAAAGAACAATACCGCAAAAACGTATACGAGTGGATGGACTTCACGCCATTTGCCTTTTGTGATTTTTAATAGCGGGAAGCTAATAAAACCAAGTGCAATCCCCGTTGCAATGCTCGAGGTGAGCGGCATACTTAAAACCGTTAAAAATGCCGGGAACGCTTCATCAAGTTCATTCCAGCGGATTTTGGCGATACTGCCCATCATCAGGCTGCCGACGATGATCAAAGCCGGTGCCGTAATCGCTGCAATTCCGGACACAGCACTGACGAGCGGGCCGAAGAAAGCTGAAACGATGAATAATCCAGCAACCGTGAGCGAGGTTAAACCTGTCCGGCCACCGGCAGCGACACCTGAAGTTGATTCAATAAAGGCCGTTGTCGGGCTTGTCCCAAACATGGCACCGACCGCTGTCGCTAGTGAATCTGAGAGCAATGCCTGACGGGCGCGCGGCAATTTGTCTCCTTTCATTAAACCAGCTTGGTTGGCGACTCCGATCATCGTACCGGTCGTGTCAAAAATGGTGACAAGGATAAAGGAAAACACGACTGCGTAAAGGCTGTGCTGGACTACGTCAGTCAATGCCATGATGGGATTAGCAACCATCAGCCCCTCCGGAAGGGAAGGCAGGGACATGAACCCTTTATCAAAAGAAAGCTGACCGGTAAAATAGGCAACCAGACCAGTAACAATCATCCCGAAAAATAAGGCGCCATTCACTCTTAGTGCCATTAAAATAAGTGTGACGGCAAGACCGACAATCGCTAAAATGGCTTCCGGGGAATGGAGATCGCCCAATCCGACAAGATTGGACGGGTGTGCAGTAATGATTTTCGTCTGGCGCAGGCCGATAAAGGCGATAAATAATCCGATTCCTGCAGTAATTCCGTGCTTAAGATTTTCCGGGATTGCTTCAATTAATTTTTCCCGAAATGGTGTTAACGATAAGATAACAAAAATAATACCGGCAATGAAAACGGCGGCAAAGGCGGTTTGGTAGCTGATGCCTTGGTGACTGCCGACAACAGAATAGGCGAAGTAGGCGTTCAGGCCCATACCCGGTGCGATGGCGATTGGGTAATTGGCGAAAAGCGCCATCCAAAGGGTCCCGACCAAAGCGGCGATGATGGTGGCCGAAAAAACCTGCTCGAATGGAACACCGGCATCCGCAAGAATGACCGGGTTTACCACAACGATATACACCATGGTAAAAAAGGTCGTAATCCCCGCCATCAGTTCCGTTTTTGTATTTGTCTGATTTTCTTTGAGTTTAAACATAGAGGTCCTCCGAAACACGAATGTTTTTTTTTATAACTTAATTATATTATTCGCTTTTGGCTGGATTTTCAATAGGCATATTATATTTTGCTCTAATATTGGGGTGCTTACCCTCATGCTGATTTATCAAATTGGGTGCGACGCGAGAAACTGCTCACCCCGACAGCCAAAAGGACACCGATCCCATCAATACCGATATCAAATAGTCTCCCATCCCGAGTGAAATATAATTGAAGAAACTCGGTTAATGCTGCATAGGAGGTAGCTATGATTAGGGCGAGCATTCTCGATTGGAATTTCGTGTGCAGTAAAAAGGTGAAAATAAAAAATGCAGTCAAATGTCCCAACTTTTGCAGCAGGAAATGTCCGCTTAAAGCAGCAGGCAGCGGGAACAAAAGCTCAGCAAAATGTGGACGGCTATCCCATTCAAACCCAATCACCCCGAATTCAATCAGACTATGAAAACTCGCCGTACAAGTAAAAATAAAAATCACAACACCCCAAACCAAAATCAACAAACCCCTCATAACACCACCACCTTAACCCCATTCTAAACGTAAAAAACATGCATTATACCTTAATGGTGCCTGACACCCTTTATAATCTAGGTAGTAGGGAAATATTAGTAAGCATTCACTGTGCGCGATTTTTGGTGTGTAATGTTATAATGGAATGCGTGAATAAAATTCTTTCGAAGGGGAAATGAGTATGATTCTCGTCGTTGGCGGAGCTGGCTATATTGGCAGCCATCTTGTTAAGGAATTAGTTGAAAAAGAAGAGGTCGTTGTGCTCGATAATTTGTCAACGGGGCACCGCGAGGCCGTAGATAGCCGGGCCATCTTTGTCAAAGGAGATCTCGGCAATGAGGACGATCTCCATATGGTCTTCAGAAGTTATCCGATTAAAGCCGTGATGCACTTTGCTGCCTATAGCTTAGTCGGGGAGTCTGTTATTGATCCTTTAAAGTATTATCAAAATAACGTTGCCTCCACTTTAACACTGTTAAAAGTCATGTTGAAATTTAAGGTGAAAAAATTTATTTTCTCCTCTACTGCAGCTACATATGGAATTCCTGATGTTGAACTTATTGATGAAACAAGTGCCACTGCACCGATTAATCCGTATGGTCAATCCAAGTTAATGGTAGAGCAGATTCTCGCAGACTTTTCAAAATCCTACGGGTTGAATTATGTGGTGCTGCGCTACTTTAATGCAGCCGGTGCCCATGGATCAGCAAGGATTGGTGAAAGTCATGACCCTGAAACACATTTAATTCCTATTGTCCTACAACAGCTGTTAGGCCAGCGTGAAAAAGTCGCTGTCTTTGGCTCGGATTATGATACACCGGACGGTACGTGTATCCGGGATTATATTCATGTGACTGATTTAGCAAACGCCCATATCTATGCACTTGAGGCCTTGCTGTCAGGGAAGAAGTCGGCTGAGACATATAATCTTGGCAACGGACTTGGCTATTCTGTTAAGGAAGTTATTGAAACATGTGAAAAGGTAACAGGAGTGAAGGCAAACGTGGAAATGGCCGACCGCCGTGCGGGTGATCCGGCCCGCCTTGTTGCATCTTCCCATAAGATTTACTCCGAATTAGGCTGGCAAGCCGAACGGAATTTAGAAAAAATTATTGCTGATGCCTGGAAATGGCACCAGAAACAAACCTATTAAATCAAACCAAAAGCAATGCACTGTCAAACAAAGACGGCGCATTGCTTTTATTTATTTGTAGGACTATTTTGTGAAAACAATTGAAATGACCGGCAAATCGTATTATGGTAATACAAATGTTATCAGTTAGAACAAATGGAAAATTGATTATACTGCCTCAGTACAATGTTGAACACAAAAAGGAGGTATGGTAGGTAAAAAGTTGGGATGAAAACGGTTACAAATTTCACAACATTTCAAATACAATTGAACTATAAGGAGGTTGTAGTGAATGTTCCTTGATGATAGAAGTGTCAATTTATTACATGAATTGATCAAAACTCCACAAATAAAAAATAAGGAACTCGAAGATAAATTTCATTTGAGCAGAAGACAAGTGTCATATTCCCTTGAAAAGATCAATCAGTGGCTGCAAACGAAAAACTTAGTTCCAATCACAAAAAGCAGAAACGGGAATTTTATTATTGATAAAAAAATATTTGCCCATTTTTCAGAAGGGGATTCCGATTCCAACCATTTGGAGGAATATATCCCAACTGAAAAAGAAAGAGCACTTTTAATTATTTTATATTTATTAGGTAAAAGAGAAGATGTTTCCCTCTTTCATATTATCGATCTCTTAAATGTAAGTAAAAATACGGGAATTAGTGATATTAAGGAAGCATCAGAACTAATTAAAAAATACTCTTTATCTATTGTTTATACCCGATCCGAGGGCTATGACATTGTCGGTGACGAATTCCAAATCCGGAAACTGCTAATCGTTGTCGTAAAATCTGTTTTAAACTTTTTTAACGGTCATAAATATTTCGAGAAGTTATTACAACTCAATATTTCCACAACGCAGGAAAAAGTGAAGTCGATTGAGGAATCGTTAAACATTCATTTAACAGATGAAAGCTATGAAAAATTGCCATACATGATTGAACTGATTTTTATCAGAATAGAACAAGGCCATCTGCTCAACGCTGATTTTTATATTGGCTTGGATGAACTGGCAGATACGGAAGAATATGCTGCCTCCAAACTGCTTTTAAAAGAAAACATGGAAGTGCCGATTTCCGAAAGAATCTGGCTCACCCTACAGCTGCTTACTTCCAATGTTCGCTCAGCTGATATTTTAACCAATGAACGGATTAACGAATTAAAAACAGCTGTTGGTCAAATGATTGATCTTTTTGAGAAAAAATCCTGTATCTTCATTGTCGACAAAGAGGAAATCTTGGACAAATTGCTGCTCCATATGCGCCCTGCTTATTATCGAATCAAATATCATTTAACACTAAAAAATCAATTTTCAGCCAAAATGATTGAGGAATATATGGATTTGCATGAAATAGTCACATCCTCCATCAAGCCACTAGAGGACTTAATTGGCGAAACGTTCCCTCCCGGTGAAATAGCCTTTATCACCATGTTTCTTGCCGGGCAGCTAATCAAACAGGGTGAAGAGCTGAATAAAAAGAAACGAGCCTTAGTTGTCTGTACAAATGGTTTAACCATTTCAAAAATCATGCAGCAAACCCTAAAGGAAATCTTTCCGGAATTTTACTTTGCTGAAAGTCTCTCGTTACGTCAATTTCAAAACTATCAGCTCGAATACGAGATTGTCTTTAGCACGATTCCAGTACAGTCGGAAAAGCCAATGTATTTAATTAATCCATTAATGACATTAAGTGAAAAAGAATCATTGCGAAGGCAGGTTATTAACACTGTCGACAAGGAAAGCTATGCCACCATCAACATTAGTAGATTAATAACGACAATAAAAGAGAATGCCATTGTTACAGATGAAATGGCCTTATTAACCTCTTTGTCAAAGCTTTTTCAAGAGAATCAAAGGAAAGAGGCGAAAGAGCTTAAAAATGTCACCTTCGGCTTAAAGCAATTTTTACCAAGTGAGTTTATTCAATTTAGAGATCAGGTTACCACGTGGCAGGAGGCGATCACCATTGCCTGCGAACCGCTTGTAAAAAGCAATATCATTAAACCGTCCTATGTGACAACGTTAATTGGAGAAAATGATCGTCAACAGGTTTATAGTTTTTTAGGTAAAAAGATGGCGATTCCGCATGCTGCTCCAGAAAAAGGCGTTACGGCCGACGCATTTGCGATGCTTATATTAAAAAATCCAGTCAAGTTTGCAAACGGACATCATGTATCGATTATCACACCGCTTGCCATTTATAATCAAAACCGCCATTTAAAGGCATTATCACAATTAGTCGAGCTCGCTGAGGATGAAGAAAAAATTTCCGAACTGATTGGCGCAAATGATGCTTCCGATGCCTGGTTTATCATAAATGGCATTTGAATTGTAAGGAGGAACTACCATGTTTTTTGATAGAAAAATAACCTTTTTTGAATTAGAAGCAAAGAATCGCCAGGATGCACTAAGGCAAATGGCCTTGTCATTACAGGAGGCAGACCTGGTATCCGCTTCGTTTGAGGAAGGAATTTTGGAGCGTGAAGAAACATTTCCAACAGGATTAGCTGTAGAACCGTATGGGGTCGCTATTCCTCATACAGATGCAGACAAAGTCTTTACACCCCAAATTGCTTTTGCCTCCTTAAAAAAACCTGTCAAGTTCCAAATGATGGGGAATGGCAATGAAGAGGTTGATGTATCCTTAATCTTCATGCTCGCCTTAAAAAAAGCAGAAGACCAGCTAACTATGCTGCAACGATTGATGGGGATTTTTCAAGATCGTTCATTATTAACAGAATTCGCTGCTTGTAAAAATCAAAGAGAATTAGAGGGACTTTTAAGCAAGGTTGGACTTGAATAACTTTAAGAGGGGGACTATACATGTCAGTTTTACAATGGTTTGTTGATCTTGGTGCAAGCGTTATGCTGCCAATTCTATTGTTTATTTTCGGAATTATTCTGGGAACAAAACCGGGGAAAGCCTTTAAGGCAGGCTTAACCGTTGGTATTGGATTCGTCGGTTTGAATCTAGTTATTGGTTTATTAACAAATAGCTTAGGACCTGCGGCAAAGGCTATGGTCGATAATTTTGGCTTCCAGCTGGGTACGATAGATGTCGGCTGGCCGGCGGCAGCGGCTATCTCCTATGGTACAGCGTTAGGAAGTTTAGCCATTCCACTAGGTATTGGTATTAACGTTGTCTTGTTAATTACCGGTCTTACGAAAACACTTGATGTTGATATTTGGGATTACTGGCACTGTGCCTTTACGGGATCACTTGTATATGCCTTAACCGGAAACTTTGCCCTTGGATTATATACGATTGCGATTCATTTAGTAGTAATTTTCTTCTTAGGAGATTTAATTGCCAAAGATATCAGCAAATTTTATGGGTTCCAAAATATCACCTTCCCGCATGGTGCATCTGCGCCATCCTATTTAGTAGCAAAACCATTAAACTGGGTGTTTGATAGAATACCAGGCTTTAACAAGTTAGAGGCTGACCCAGAATCAATCCAAAAGAGAATCGGAATTTTCGGTGATTCCACTGTTATGGGTGTCTTAATCGGAATCGTCATTGGGATTCTTGCCGGTTATAATGTCACAGAAATCATGCAGCTTGCAGTTCAAACTGGAGCGGTTATGATGCTGATGCCGCGGATGGTGTCGCTATTAATGGAAGGGCTTTCGCCAATTTCGGAAGCAGCAAGTGATTTTGTCAGAAAGCGTATGCCAGGGCGTGATTTATATATCGGGATGGACAGTGCCTTGTCCGTGGGGCACCCGGCAGTTCTATCAGCATCACTCATCATTGTGCCAATTACATTATTCTTAGCAGTTATTTTACCAGGCAATAAAGTTTTACCATTTGGGGATTTAGCAACAATTCCATTTTTAGTCTGCTTAATGACACCTGTTTTCAGAGGGAATATTATCCGTACTGTTGTAGCCGGAACGATTTATATGGCGGTTGGTTTGTTAATCGCTTCATGGGCAGCACCGTTAATTACTGATTCAGCTTTAGCAGCAAAGTTTGATATGGCTGGAAATTCAAGTATTTCTGCACTAGTAGATGGAGCAGTTTGGACGACGTTTATCTTTGTCGGCCTGGCAAAGGTCCTCAATTGGGCGGGAATTACCATTATTGGCGTTGTTGCCTTTGCGGGATTAATTTACTTAAATAAAATCAAACCGAAACGTGATGCGAAACTAGGCAAAGACCAAAGTGCTAGCCTATAAAAACAGTTATGAAAATGAAAGGAGGTGGTGAATCTGATGTTAGAGGACTTAAAACAATTAGTCTGTAAAGCAAATAAAGCGTTAAAAGAGTACAATTTGGTGAAATGGACGAGCGGAAATGTTAGTTATCGGGATCGTGAGAGTAACAGAGTGATAATAAAACCAAGCGGCGTCCACTTTGATGCCTTAAATCCTGAGGATATGGTTGTCGTTGATTTGGATGGTAATGTAATCGAGGGTAAGTTGAAGCCGTCAGTGGATACGGCAAGCCATTTATATGTCTATAGACAGCGCGATGATATTCATTGTATTGTTCATACCCATTCCCCGTTCGCAACTAGTTTTGCTATCCGGGGGATGGATATCCCGTCCTATACGACAACCGCCGCCAATATTTTTAAGGATAATGTTCCATGTTCTGATTTTGCTGCTATTGGTGAGGAAGAAGTAGGAAAACAAATTGTTGATCATATTGGCGATTCACCTGCTGTTTTGCTTCGAAGTCATGGAGTATTTACGGTTGGAAAAGATATTGAGTATGCATTGAAGGCCGCGGTTATTTTAGAAGAAACAGCAGAATATGCCCATTATGCAACATTGCATGAGCCTGACCTCATGCCGCTTAGCAAAGAGGTCATTGCCTCATGCAACCATTTTTACAGAACGTCCTATGGACAAGAAAAACAAATTATAAAAAAAGGGTGATGAATTATGAAAAAATTATTAATTATGTGTGGAACAGGTATTGCAACATCAACAATCGTGACAGGGAAAGTAAAAACGTGGTTAGCAGAAAATGGTTTGGAAAATAAGGTGAAATTATACCAATCCAAAATCAGTGAGGAACTTAGCAGAATCGATGATTATGATATTATCGTTTCAACGACACTAGTACCTGATAATATTAAGAGTAAGATCATTGACGGCGTGCCATTGTTAACTGGAATTGGAAAAGATGCGATGTTTGAAAAAATCAAAACACAAATTTTGGCGTAGTATAAGAAACAGTCTGCAGATGATGCAGGCTGTTTTCTTCTGTGGTATATTCGACTTTTAATTATATAAACGGCAGCCTTTAGTAAAAATATATTTTTAAAGATTATTGACAGGCACAACCATTTTTATTATTCTAAATATATAACAAATGCAACGTGTTGTAACAAATGTGAAAAATATAATTCGAAGTTATACACCGTAACATTTGTTCAACTGAGACTGCTTTTTATGTAAAAATTTTTTCGTATGATTGAAAGCGTTTTACCTAAAAATGAAAACGCTATATCACGAATGGAAGGGGTGCGAAACGGTAGTTAATCTAAGCAGGATAGCAGAGTAGGAGGGATTTCGTGCAGTTAGCTATTATTCTATGTGCCGTTCTCATTGTTCAATATGTACTGTCACTCATTCAAATCAGGTCTTATAAGAAAAATATTGATAAAATTGTTCGCGATTATAAAGGAGAAGATGGGTATTTCATGTTCTCCGGCATGCAAAGAGGGAAACTCCGGCCAGGGGCCATTGCCGTTCTTGTCGTCGATCAGGACTATATTGTTCATGAATGCCACATGTTAAAGGGAATGTCGGTTCTAACAAAATTTAAATCGATAGATTCATATAAAGGGCAGCATGTTGGGGAGATCGTCAATGATGTCAATGACAGTGCTGCAAAATATACAAAGAAGAAGTTGCCTGCGTTTAAACAGGCACTTTTACAAGCAGGAGAAAATGCACTGCTGACAATTTCAAAAAGTAAAATTTCTATGGAAGCATAAAGGAGGGCAACTAAATTATGGAATGGATTAAATGGTTAGGGGAACATTTCATCGGGATGTTTAATGCGGGTGGAGAAACATTTATGGGGTTATTCACCGGAATTGTCCCAACGTTGGTCGTACTACTAACATTTACGTATGCGGTGATTAAGTTTGTCGGGGAAGATAGAGTAAGCAGAGCAATCCAGTTCGCTGCGAAATATACATTGCTGCGCTATACGTTAATGCCGGTGCTATCGGTCTTATTGTTAACAAATCCAATGGCATATACATTTGGCCGCTTTTTACCAGAGAAACAAAAGCCGGCATTCTATGATTCCGCCGTTTCATTTGTTCATCCGGTTACGGGTTTATTCCCATACGCGAACGCGGGTGAGCTCTTTGTCTATTTAGGTATTGCCAATGGAATCAAGGAATTGGGCCTGCCGGTCGCAGACCTTGCTGTTCGTTACTTTTTAGTGGGTATTGTTATTATTTTTATCCGCGGGGTTGTGACCGAGTTAATTACAAACTATCTAGCTAAAAAAGTAGAAGCGGAATCAAGATAGAAGGGAGAGGTTCTAGATGACTAAACGTGGAGTATTTGTATCAAAAGGTTCAGGCGGTTGGGGCGTCGGCCTTTATATAGAGCCAAATGGTAAAAAGAACAAGGTTGTTTCTATCACAGGTGGCGGTATTCACCCGGTAGCAAGAAGAATTGCAGAATTAACAGGTGCAGAGGCAGTGGATGGTTTTAAAGGCTCTTATCCTGAAGAGGAAATGATGTGTGTGGTCATTGACTGTGGAGGTACTGCCCGAATTGGCGTCTATCCAATGAAGCGGATTCCGACAGTAGATATTCTTCCATCCTCACCTTCAGGTCCGCTCGCCAAGCATATCACCGAGGACATTTTTGTTTCCGGTGTAACCGTAAAAGATATTGCACTTGCAGAGGGACATACACAAGCAGCCGGAGCGCAGGAGGCTGTAGAAGATGAACCTAAGTTTGATACGAGCGATAAGGAGAAATTCAAGGAAAGCTATCAACAACTGAAAAAAGAACATGCAGAACATCAAAAAGAAAATCTGCTGCTCCGGTTTTCAAAAGGAATTGGAAATGTAACCGGAACGTTCTATCAAGCCGGCCGTGATACCGTTGAAATGTTATTAAAAAATATCATTCCATTTATGGCATTTGTCAGTATGTTAATGGGGATTATTAATTATACTGGAATTGGTGATGTCATTGCGAACTCTTTATCTCCGCTTGCCGGGTCATTATGGGGACTTCTGGTGATTGTTATTATTTGTACGCTGCCATTCTTATCACCGGTTTTAGGACCTGGTGCGGTTATTGCACAGGTTATAGGGGTATTAATTGGAAGTCAGATTGCACTAGGAAATATTCCGCCGCAATATGCATTACCGGCATTATTTGCGATTAACGGTCAAGTAGGTTGTGACTTTATTCCAGTTGGTCTATCTTTAGGTGAAGCAAAACCGGAAACAGTCCGTTACGGAGTGCCGGCTGTTTTATATAGCCGTTTAATCACTGGTGTAGCAGCTGTTGTGATTGCCTATTTTGCAAGCATCGGTATGTACTAAATTGGCAGGGAAGAGGTTTGTTCGGTGGTTATTATTGACAATAGAAGAATATTAGTAAAAGTGGCCCAAATGTATTATAACGAAGGAGCTACCCAGTCGGAGATTGCGGAAGTCATCGGTGTCAGCCGTTCGCTTGTGTCGAAATATTTGACGAAGGCAAGGGAACTGGGAATCGTGGAAATCACGATCCATGATGAGGGCTTGCATCAATTTAGTCAGTTAGAGCGGAAGGTGGAGCGGCTTTATAACCTTCGCGAGGTTGTCTGTATTGAAAGTGTGGGACAGGAATCTTCCAAGAAACAGCTGGCAGAAGCAGTGAGCGAATTTTTACAAAGGATGATTAAGGACGGACAAATCATTGGGTTCTCCTCCGGGACCACCTTGAATGAAGTGGCCAAAGCGTTGAATTCGCCCCAAATGTTTCCTAAACTTACGGTTGTTCCATTAGTAGGCGGAATGGGGAACGAACAGGTAGACATCCACTCCAATTCGATTGTTGCGAGAGTTGGAGCAGCATTTCAAGCGCAATGTGAATTTCTTCATCTCCCTGTAATGGTGGACACAAAGGAAGCGAAGGAAGTGCTTATGCGGCAGCCTTCCATCCACAGCACGTTTACCCTTGCCGAGCAGTCAAATATTGCCGTGGTGGGGATTGGGGGAAGCCCTGAGCATTCTACAATGGTGAAATCGTACTTAGGCTCAGACTTTCAGTCAATTATAGATGACAAAGAAATTGTCGGTGACATTTGCTATAACTTTATTAACAAATTCGGCAAGCCTGTCGAAAATCAGTGGAACGACCGGGTCATTGCTCTCGAACTTGAAAAGTTAAAGCAGATCCCGCTTGTGATCGGTGTTGCTTCCGGTTTAGAAAAAGTAGAGGCGATTAAAGCGGCCCTCGAAGGGAACTTAATCCATGTCCTGATTACAGATGAAGTGACCGCAAATGCCTTGGTTGAATAGTTAGAGAAGAAAGCTGCACTGGGCGTCATTCAAGTGCAGCTTTTTATTTATTGATGACCAAAAATTTATATAAGTTTTTTGAAAGTTCACTCTTGACAGCCCTTACATGGAGGTATAGACTAAAGTTGTAGGAACAAATGGTATGTAAAGTAACATATGTGAATCAAACGAGGATAGTGTTACAGTGGATAACATTTGTAACTAAAATAATAGTTAATCGTGTTTGTTAGTTAGATAGAATGTAAGCGTTATAAATTAAGAACCTATTTAGGAGGAATCTTACATGTCAGTTTATCAAAAGCTTTTACAACGTGAACGTGAAAACGCGCCAATAAGAGTAGGAGTAATCGGCGCTGGTCAAATGGGATTCGGAATGATCGCGCAAATTTCCAATATTCCTGGAATGATTGTTGCAGGTGTATGTGATGTCAACGTGGAAGCTGCCCAGAGAGCAGCGGACTTTTATAACTCAAAAGCTAGTAAAAGGAACCCGGTTATTGTCACAAGCGATTTTCGTGAAGTGATTCAATCTCCAACGGTGGAAGTCATTGTCGATGCGACAGGGGTGCCAGAGGTCGGAGCAAATATCTCGCTAGAAACCTTACGCTCGAAAAAACACCTTGTCCTTTTAAATGTTGAAGTAGACATTACCATCGGTTCTGTGATGTATCAAATGTTTAACAATGCAGGCTTAGTATATACAGGTTCTGCAGGCGATGAGCCGGCTGCAACTCTAGAATTATATGAATTTGCGAAAACAATGGGATTTGAAGTATTAGTTGCAGGTAAAGGGAAAAATAATAAGTTAAACCCACTGTCAAATCCTGATGTATGTGCCGCGGAAGCGAAACAAAAACAAATGAGTGCCCATATGCTTGCAGCCTTCCAAGATGGAACGAAAACAATGGCGGAGATGAACCTGTTAAGTAATGCAACCGGTTTTCTGCCTGATAAAGTCGGCATGCATGGTGTATCAGCAACCGTTCAAGATGTGGCGGACAAATTGGATCTAAAAGAAAATGGCGGCGTGCTGGACAGTTTCGGTGTTGTAGAATATGTAGACGGCCTTGCTCCTGGAGTATTTGTCATCGTAAAAAGCGACCTAGAGCCTGTTGACCACGAACTTCGTTATTTAAAAGTGGGGAAAGGGCCACACTATACACTATATCGCCCATACCACCTTGCGAGCTTGGAAACACCGATTACAATTGCAAAAGCAGTCCTACAACATGATTCATCCATCCACCCAATTGGTGCACCAATTTCTGAAACAGTAGCTGTGGCTAAACGGGATATTAAAGCAGGCGAAACATTAGACGGCATCGGCGGCTATTCTGTTCGCGGTGTTCTTGAGACACATGTAGATATGAAAGTAAACGGCCATATTCCAATCGGCCTGATCAGCGGTAAAGTGGTTGTGAAAAAGGATATTAAACTTGGCCAATTCTTAACGTTGGATGATGTGGAATTAGATTCATCGACAACCGTTTGGAAGTTACGCTCACTTCAAGATCAGCTATTCCCAGTAAGTGTTGAGAATCGCCCATTAGTAAGACTGTAAAAACAAACATCGGAGGTATAGAACGTGACAAAATCAGTTGTACAGGAAATCGGGGTATTAGTGCCGACGTTTAAAGAGGATAAAATTGTAATCTTATTTGGCCCGCAGGCACCAAAGGAATTGCGCGAAATGGCGGTCATTCATGAATTTGAAAGCGTAACGGAGGAGCCATTAAAAGAGGGCGGTACGATTCAATTTGGCGGGGAGTCGTTTACGATTACAGCCCTTGGCACACTAGCAAACAAAAACTTTAAGGAATTAGGGCATATCTCAATTTATTTCCAAGAGCCAATGGAGGAAGTGTTACCTGGAGCGGTATTTGCGCACCCGCATCAATTCCCAACCATAGAAGAGGGAACAGTAATTACCATAAAGTAAGACAAGAATTAAATAACGTATTTGCAGTGACAGCGAAAGGGAAAAGGGAGGAAATGGTTCGAAAAAACCTGACCGCTTTTCCCTTTTTTTAATTAAATTTTTCGAAAAATCAGCCTGTATTTACTTGACTGAAAGGGTAATCAGGGTTATGATATTTACAAATGTAACATATCAGAACAAATGTAAAAGGAGGAAATAGAAATGATGAAAACGATGAATCTGCCAGAGATGATTACGGAAGAGAAGTTGAAAGATTTATATAAACAAATGTGGCTCATCCGCTATTTTGATGAAAAGGTGGATCAGTTCTTTGCGAAAGGGTTGATTCACGGAACTACTCATCTATGTGTCGGCCAGGAGGCATCCGCTGCCGGTTCGATTGCTGTGATTGGCAGAAAGGATAAAATTGTCAGCACACACCGCGGCCACGGCCATTGCATTGCCAAAGAAGGAGACGTTAACAAAATGATGGCTGAGCTGTTCGGCCGGGAAACAGGTTATTGTAAAGGAAAAGGCGGCTCAATGCATATTGCCGATGTTGAAAAAGGGAACCTTGGTGCGAATGGTATTGTTGGCGGCGGCTTACCGCTTGCTGTCGGTGCAGCGCTCACGTCTAAAATGAAAAAAGAAAACTATGTTGTCCTTTGCTTCTTTGGCGATGGTGCTTCAAATGAAGGAAGCTTCCATGAATCCGTTAACCTTGCTGCGATTTGGGATCTGCCGGTTGTCTTTATTTGTGAAAATAACCAATACGGCATGTCTGGCCCGGTGAAAGAAATGACACGGGTTGAAAATATTGCTGACCGCGCCGGTGCATATGGAATTCCTGGCAAGGTTGTAGATGGACTTGATATGGTTGAGATCATGAATTCGGTAAACGAGGCAGTAGACCGTGCCCGCGGTGGATTTGGCCCAACGTTAATTGAAATGAAAACATACCGCTGGAAAGGCCACTCTAAAAGTGACGCGAAAAAATACCGCACACGTGAAGAAGAGAAAGAGTGGAGAGCAAAAGATGGTATTAAGCGGTTTAAAGAGTTCCTGATTGGAGAAGGAGTCTTAACGGAAGAAAGTGCGAAACAGCTGCATGATGAGGCACTTCAAGAAATAGAGGATGCGGTAAAGTTCGCAGAAAATAGCCCTGAACCATCAATTGATAGTTTACTAGAGGATGTCTACGCATAATACAGGAGAGGATGAAAATGATGGCTACAAGAGAAATTACTTATTTAGAAGCAGTTCGTGAAGCGATGAGCCAGGAAATGCGGCAAAATGACGATGTCTTTATCCTTGGTGAAGATATCGGTGTTTACGGCGGGGCGTTCGGTGTTACTCGCGGCATGATTGAAGAATTTGGACCAGAACGTGTGCGGAATACCCCGATATCAGAGGCTGGGATTGCCGGTGCAGCGGTCGGTGCTGCGTTAACGGGTATGCGTCCGATCTTGGAACTGCAATTTTCAGACTTCATCACCATTGCAATGGATCAAATCGTTAACCAAGCAGCGAAAACACGTTATATGTTTGGCGGGAAAGGAAAAGTGCCGATGGTGTTACGGACACCGGCCGGTTCCGGAACAGGGGCAGCCGCTCAGCACTCGCAAAGCTTAGAAGCATGGATGGCCCATATTCCCGGCTTGAAAGTGGTGCAGCCTTCAACCGCCTATGATGTCAAAGGTCTTTTGAAAGCAGCGATGGACGATAACAATCCAGTTATATTTTACGAACATAAATTACTGTATAAAACCTCTTCACACGTCCCAGAAGAGCAATATTCAATTGAAATAGGCAAAGCAGATATCAAACGCGAGGGGACAGATGTAACAATTGTCGCTACGGCAATTATGGTTCATAAAGCACTTGAAGCAGCAGCAGTGCTTGAAAAAGAAGGAATCAGCGTCGAAGTCGTCGACCCGCGGACGATTGTACCGCTTGATAAAGAAACCATTATTAACTCGGTGAAAAAGACAGGCCGCTTAATTGTGGTGCACGAAGCCGTTCGCCGCGGCGGTATTGGCGGAGAAATCGCCAGCATGGTCGCTGAAAGTGAAGCGTTTGATTACCTGGATGCACCGATTAAGCGCTTAGGCGGTAAAGAAGTGCCCATTCCATATAATCCAAATTTAGAAAAAGCAGCGATTCCACAGGTGCCTGACATTTTGGCAGCTGTTAGGGAAACCGTTAAATATAAATAGAAGGAGGGGTTCACAGTGGCAAAAGAAATTTTCATGCCAAAGCTTAGTTCGACAATGGCGGAAGGTACCCTCCTTCAGTGGTTTAAAGAAGAAGGGGAAAGCGTCGATATTGGCGAGCCGTTGTTTGAAATTATGACGGATAAAATTAACATCGAAGTGGAAGCTTACGATGCCGGAATCCTTTTGAAAAAATATTTTCAAGTAGATGAGCAGGTGCCGGTCAATCAAATCATCGGTTATATCGGTGAGGCGGAGGAAACGGTGCCTGACACCTCGCCGGGAATTTCCGGTTCTGAAGAAGCGGCAAAGGAAGAGGCTGAAGTTCAGACGCCTGCAAAAGTGGTATCTGTGGAAGCAGCCCCCGCTGGAAGTCAAAATGGCGAGAAGCCGCGCGCCACACCGGCTGCACGGAAGCTTGCAAGGGTGAATGAGCTGGTATTAGGGAATATCCAAGGAAGCGGTCCAAATGGCCGTGTCCAGAAAAGCGATGTTGTCGCAGTTATCGAAAGCGTATCGGCAATGCCGAAAGCAACTCCGCTTGCCCGAAAGATTGCTGTTGCCGAGCAGGTTGATTTGTCGGCAGTTACCGGCAGTGGAATAAACGGAAAAATTGTCAAGACGGATGTCATCTCTCGTGCCGCTAAAGCTGAAGCCGCTCCGGCGCCTGCACAGTCGCAGCGCAAGAAGATGTCCGGTATGAGGAAGGTGATTGCTGAGCGGATGGCACAAAGTGCGTATACAGCGCCGCACGTCACCTTAACAACAGATGTGGACATGACGAAGGTGAAGGAAATTCGTGCTTCCCTTCTGCCAGTTGTTGAGAAACAAACTGGTTTGCGTTTATCTTATACAGAAGTATTAATCAAAGCTTCTGCTGCCGCCCTTTCTCGTCATCCGGAAGTGAATGTATCGATTGAAGGCGATGAAATCGTGCAGCATGGACATGTCCATATTGGACTGGCAGTGGCTGTTCCTGGCGGGTTAATGGTCCCTGTTGTCAAAGATGTGCTCTTTAAGGGGCTTTCTGAACTTACTCAAGACGCGAAGGACATTGGCAAGCGTGCCCGGGAGAATAAATTACTTCCAGATCAGCTAAAAGGTTCTACGTTTACGATCAGTAATCTTGGCATGTATTCGGTTGATGCGTTCACACCAATCATCAATCAGCCGGATAGTGCGATTCTTGGAGTCGGCCGGATCGTTGATAAACCTGTTGCCGTTAATGGGGCACTAGAAATTCGCCCAATGATAACGCTCAGTTTATCGTTTGACCACCGGGCCATCGACGGTGCACCGGCGGCTGCCTTCTTGACAGAATTGAAACAAATTCTTGAAAATCCGTTTGAGTTACTAGTGTAATGAGGTGAAAGAGTTGAAATCATCCTATGAAATCGTCGTAATTGGCGGTGGACCCGGCGGTTATGTAGCCGCATTAAATGCAGCAGAGCTTGGTAAAAAAACAGCGCTGATTGAGGCAGATTTTCTCGGCGGTACGTGTTTAAACAGAGGCTGTATTCCGTCCAAAACCTATTTAAAGCATTCTGAAATAATTGAACAAATTGAAAAAGCGAAGGATTGGGGGATCGAAACCGGCTCCCTGACCCTTTCCTTTGATAAAATGAAGAAACGAAAAAATGACGTCATCGAGCGTTTGCGCGGCGGCATTGCCTTTTTGCTGAAACAAGGGAAAATTGATGTCTATAACGGCTTTGGAACGCTTTTGGCAGACGGAAATGTCATGGTAAAAACAGACGCAGGGGAAGAGACGATTGGGGCGGGAAAGGTCATTGTGGCAACTGGTTCAACGCCGGCTGTACCACCAATTCCAGGGCTTGATTCTGTCCACTATCACACAAGTGATACGATCTTTGATCTTCCGGATATTCCAAAATCGGTGATCATTATTGGCGGCGGAGTCATTGGCGTCGAATTTGCTACGATTTTTGCTGCCTTGAAAACAGAGGTTACAATCGTGGAGGCAGCTGACCGGATTGTGCCGACAGAGGATGCCGAGGCCTCAAAGTTTTTGGCAAAGAATTTGAAGAAAAAGGGTATTAAGCTTCATGTTGGGGCTAAAGTCCAGCAAGTGGAACAAACCGGCAGTGCAAAAACAGTTGTTTGTGTCGATGCAAAGGGCAAAGAGTTGACCCTATCAGCCGATACTTTGCTTGTCAGCACAGGCCGCCGGCCAAACCTGTCTGCGGTAAAAGAGGTAAATCTCGAACAAAACGGTCCGTTCCTAAAGGTAAATGATCAAATGGAGACAAGCATTAGCCATGTGTATGCCGTGGGCGACGTAATTGGCGGCTGGCAGCTTGCCCATGCCGCGAGTGCGGAAGGGGTGGTGGCAGCGAATAATGCTGCCGGAATCCAAGACCGTATAGATTACAAAGTAATGCCGCGCTGCATTTACACGCTTCCGGAGATTGCTTCTGTCGGCTTGTCAGAGGAAGAGGCGAAGAAGCAGGGCATCGAAATCCGGACCGAGAAGTTTGACTTTGCCGGAAGCGGGAAGGCATTAAGTGCAGGAGAGCCCGAGGGCTTCACGAAGGTGATTTTTGAAGCGAAATACGGAGAAATTATTGGCGTAGTGATGGCAGGAGCCCATGTAACGGAAATGATTTCCGAAGCATCAGCGTTTATGTATCTCGAAGGAACCGTAGAGGAAGCGGCAAAAATGATCCACCCGCATCCAACGATTTCAGAAACATTTTTTGAAGCGGCTGTGAAGGCTGTTCAGAAACTGGAGTCACGTAAAAAGATGGTCCTTGTTGGTTAATTTCATAGGTTTATAAAAAACACATTTGAAATCCCTCATTCCTTGATGATCGGGGGATTTCCATGTGTTTTTTAGCTAAAAAGGGGCGGCGTGCTGCGTTGGTATGAAACGATTTATTGGTTTTAGAAGGAAAATCATGTAAAATGTTCTTATAGAATACATTTGTAAATATCATGGGCTATTATCAAAGGGGCTGTCTACGTGGAGTGGCAAGAAAGAAGGCAATTGGTTAAGGTCTCCAGCATGTATTATAACGATGGCTGGACACAGGCTGAAATCGCTGCAAAATTGGGCGTATCAAGACCCGTCATATCCAAATTGCTTCAAAAGGCAAAGGATGAGGGAATTGTAAATATATATATTAAAGATGAAACGGTTCGAACCGTTGAATTGGAGCAGCAGCTTGAGAAATATTTTGGTCTCAAGGATGCTGTTGTGGTACCCGCCAACGGCGTGTCAAGTGAATTGGCAAAACGGGCAGTTGGTCTCGCAGGTGCAAACTACTTATCGCAAAATATGAAAGGTGTCAAAAGTATTGGTATTTCATGGGGCACGACGCTTGCCCACCTTGTTCATGAATATCCTTATGAGCGCAGGGAAGACATAAAGGTTGTCCCATTAGAGGGCGGTATGGGAGTTAAGTCAGTGAACATCCATGCCAATCAACTGGCAAACGATTTAGCTAAAAAAATGAACGGAGCTTGTACGTATCTGTATGCCCCCGCCATTGTTGAAACAGAAGAATTAAAAAATCGATTAATGGCGATGCAGGATATTGAAACGGTATTAGAAAGCGGACGAAATGTAGATATTGCCGTGATCAGCATCGGTAATCCCTTCAAGAAATCAACATTAATGAATATTGGTTACTTGAAGGAAACGGATTTAAGCCATCTTCGAGAATTGGGAGTAGTGGGTGACATTGGGTACCGCTTTTTCGATCAAAACGGAAATTCAGTTAATGATTCTTTATACAGTAAGGTAATTGGCATTACCATGGAAGAAATTAAACACATTAATATGGTGATTGCTGTTGTAGAAGGAGAGCAGAAAGCAGAAAGTGTGCTTGGCGCGTTAAGAGGCCAATTGATTGATGTCCTGGTTATTGACGAACAAATGGCAGGTGTAATTTTAAAAAAATATCAACATGAGGTATAATATAATATAGTAAGTTTCTACTAAATTTATCATCATTTTAGGTAGAGGAAAATGAGTAAAATCAGGTACATGTTCACAATCGTTTGATTACTATATAATATGAAAAAATAACTTGATTGAAAAGATAGCAGCCCGCATAACGGGTTCTTTTTTGAAAGAAAGTCTGTGGAATATTTGTAAAGGAGAAGACCTATATGAAGATTTCAGAAATAGATGTCACCCTTTATTGTTCACATTGTCATGACGAAACCCTGCATCGTGTTCAATATTTAAACGATAAGATTCAAAGTATTGATTGTACGAACTGCCGCCGTACAATCGAGACAGATATGAGTCCGATGAGGGAATTGTACAAAGAAGTATATAAGCGCGTTACATCGAAACCAACAAGATTAACTGATGAATATAAAACGGATCAAGGGAAGTTCATAGAGGGGTTCCCGAAAAGAGTGTTAAGTAAGCCCTTGCGTCTGGTAAAATATCTCAATGAAACGAAAGAAGCTTTGAAAAAAATCAATAAAAAGGTGCAATGACCTTTTTTAGGGGATTTTCACACCATTGAATGTGGGTCTTTATTTCATAATTTACGTTTAAACTTTGCTCTCTGACATCTGTCGTCGGAGAGCTTTTTAGGTTGCAATTTGTCTATTTTTGACTAAGTTTGATATTTTTTTCAATGATTATGTCAAATGACGGTGTCTGCTAGTATAATTAATGTTGTGTGAATTCTATAATGGGGCTCACTATAAATGAGAGAATAACAGTTTAAGAGGGGGATTATTAGATGGCAGGTTACAAATTGCCGAAGATCGTCTTATCGATTGGTCTCGGCGCGTCATTGTTGACACCGGTTACTGCTTTCGCGCAAGAACCGGCACATGATTTTACACAGGCAAAAATTCAGTTCGAGCAAAAGCTATTGCAGTCAAAGGCAGCGACAGGTGAGAATCAGCTTAATGCTGAGGATAATGGGGAAGAAGTGGTTGAACCGGTCTATGTCACAGACTATAAATTCACAGAAAATTCAGTGTGGATATCTTGGATGTACGATTATCGAAGCCCAAGGATTTCCTATCAAATTCTTTTGAATGGCAACCAAGTTGCGACTCTACCAGCAAACCCAAATGAAGAAGAAAATGAATATTCGATTAAAAACTTGGAGCCGAATACAACGTATTCCATAACGATTAAGGTTTTGAAAGACGGCGTATGGACAAATGAGGAAACGACATTTGAATTTACAACCTATGAAGCACCAAGCGGTGGGGTTGTTACCCTTAAGGATGCCAACCTAGCTGAAGCCATTAAAGATCAGTTGGGAATTGAAACCCGCGGCCTATATGAAAGTGACCTTGACCATTTGACAGAATTATATGCATACGATCAAGGGATTTCATCAATTTCGGGACTTGAGAAAGCTGAAAACCTGGAGATCCTCGATCTATCCAATAATCCTATCTCTGATATCAGACCTTTGGCTGGGTTGAAACATTTATATTACCTTGATTTATCCGGAACTGAAGTTAAGGACATTGAAACTCTTCTTACGCTAGAAAGTCTTGAAACAGTATTCTTTTATTATACTCCGATCAATTTTTCAAAAGGCAGCAGTGCAAGAAAGGTTGCAGACCAGTTGGCCAGTAATGGAGTAGATGTGGTATATAGTTTACTGGCTGAAGACAAAAAGATCGTTTCCAATAAAGCGTTTGGACTGGCCTGGAATGATTTCAGTGAGGTTAAACCTGATTATTATAAAGTTTATTACGGTGAACGGTTTAGTGATGTAGAAGGTTCTGAAGTGAAAACGACATCTAAAAATGTCTTTTTAACAGGATTAAAGCCTGATACTGATTATGTTGCATTTGTTGTTTCATATACTAATGGGGAGGAGCCGGAGGAACTTAATGTATTACCGGTTTATTTCCACACTTCGACCAAGGCTGCTATTACAGGTTGGGTCCCATTAGGTGACAGTTGGTACCATTATACGGCTGGTACAGATAAGCTTACAAAAGGCTGGTTAAAATCCGGTCCGAGCTGGTATTTCATGAAAAATAATGGTGAAATGGCTACGGGATGGGTATATACAGGCGGAAAATGGTACTTCCTGAATCCAAATGGTGATATGAAAACCGGTTGGGTATATACAGGCGGGAAATGGTACTTCTTGGACACAAGTGGCGCCATGAAAACGGGCTGGGTGAAAACAGGAAATACATGGTACTTCATGAATAATAACGGCGCAATGCTAACCGGATGGGTGAAATCAGGGTCATCTTGGTACTACATGAATCAAAGTGGTGAAATGGCTACAGGATGGGTATATACAGGCGGAAAATGGTACTACCTCAAATCCGATGGAAGCATGGCCTACAACACCTATATCGGTAAATACAAACTCGGCAAAGACGGCGCCTGGATTCACTAGAACAAAGAGCGCCTGAACAAAGGGTGCCTGACACCCTTTGCCCTATGACGAGAGTAAATAGGGTGTCAGGCATCGTGAAGGGTATTTTAACATGCTGCGGGAATGTGCGGATTCCTGCAGTTTTTTTATGGCGCACGTGGTTGCATTTGATGCCTGCGGTGTATTGAGTTAAAGAGTGTGCTTGTTTTATTAGGTGAGGTGGTAAACCGGTATCTTTTGGGGAGATAATGAAATCTACCACTCAAATTGAAGAGCGGGTCGGTCAGCTTTTTTAACAGAAGGAAGCATCAAAAAAACGGTCGCTAATAAGGCTCTAAGCGACCGATATATTAAAAAGACTAGTAACTTCATGCGCAAAACTACATTTTTTCCACAGTTACCCTTCCTGAAAAGAAGGTAGCGCCGCCTCCCATATCGCTGATGCGGTCGGGGGTTAGCGAGTTAACGAGGCATTTTGGGGCTGTTGAATCTTCTTCTGACCTGGCCGTACCATCCGACCAGAGTCCTTGTGACACGACCACTCCTGGTAGGACATTTTCCCCGACCACTGCCTGAAGCACACATTCCCCGCGATCATTCCACACCCGCACTCTGTCTCCATCCACAATGCCAGCCTCAAGCGCATCTAACCGATTCATATGTAACTTAGGTTCTTTTTCCAGGCTGATATGTTTCCGGTTATTGGAAAATGTGGAATTTAGGAAATTATGATTCGGCCCGGGAACAAATTGAGTGCGATGGTCTCCATCATTCACGAGCGGGATATAGGTTGGCAGGGCAGGATACCCATTTTGTTTCATCCTCTCGGAATATAGCTCTATTTTTCCACTAGGTGTCGGAAGTGTCCCGGGGAACAGCGGTTTGACCTTGGCTTTCAGATAGTGCTGTTCAGATAAAGCGTCGTAATCAATCCCCTCCAAATATGGATTTTGAGGATGATTCAGGGCGCTTGCAATCATCGCTGTCTCTGTTTCTGTGAAAGCTGCATCATCACCAAATCCCATTCCATTTGCCAGTAAACGGAAGACGTCCACATTTGATTTTGACTCCCCGAATGGTGTGATGAGCGGCTGCTGGATTTGGGCATAATGATGCCAGTACGATGTGTATAAATCCGTGTTTTCAAAAGACGAAGTTGCTGGCAGAACAAGATCGGCATACTTGGCCGTTTCTGTTAAAAATAAATCATGAACGACAAGGAATAAATCTTCTCGCGCAAGACCTTCTCTGACTTTATTGCTTGACGGTGCAACTAAAGCGGGATTGGTACCATATACATACAGTGATTTAATCGGCGGGTCCAGTGTTAATAATGCATCGCCCAGCAAGTTCATGTTGATGACCCGGGTATTTTTATTTTTCAAAAGCTCTGGCCGCTGCAGGCTCGCAGTGTTTAGGGCAAGGTAGGCAGAATTACCTTTAATGGCACCGCCGCCTTTCACGAGCCATTGACCGGTTAGGGCAGGAAGGCATGAGATAGTACGGACGAACATGCCGCCATTGTCATGATGCTGGGGACCGTTGCCGATGCGGATAAAGGAAGGTGACATTGCGCCATACATCCTGGCCAGCTTGTAAATGTCTTCTGCAGGTACGCCGGTAATTTCGGAAACTTTGACAGGGTCATATTGAACGACATGGTCGTGCAGTTCCTCGGCGCCGACGGTATATTTCTTCAAAAAATCGTGGTCTACCATATCTTCGGCAAATAACACATGCATCAGCCCGAGGGCGAGGGCACTGTCCGTCCCTGGCCGAATCGGAATAAACCAATCTGCCATTCTGCCTGTTTGATTTTTATGAACATCGATGACGATGATTTTGGCATCGTTTTGCTTGCGGGCCTGCTGGGCCAGGGCGACCTGGTGCATGTTGGTGCTTACCGCATTAATACCCCAAAAGATGAACAGCTTGGAATGAACCGTATCCTCAGGGTCAATTCCGAGGCTTGCACCCATTGTATATTGATACCCTGCTGCGCCAGCTGAGTTACAAATGGTCCGGTCCAGTCTTGAGGCACCCAAGTGATGCCAAAAACGGCGGTCCATGCCTTCAGCGCTTAGCCTTCCCATGTTTCCGTAAAAGCTGTAGGGGAGAATGCTTTCCGGTCCATCTGTGGCAATGAGATTCTTCCATCGGGAAGTAATGGTGCTTAGAGCATCCTCCCAGCTGATTCGTTCAAACTTCCCCTCACCTTTGGGGCCGATACGTTTTAACGGGTATTGCAGGCGACTTTCATCATAAATTCTCTCTGACATGTTGCGAACCTTGTTGCAGATATGACCTTTGGTTACCGGATGCTCGGGATCACCCACTACCTTTACAATACTTCCGTCCACCTTATGCAGAAGCAACCCGCACTGATCCGGGCAGTCCAGCGGGCAAACAGCATGAAACACACCATTTGGTACATCAATAAAAGATGACATAGTAACACAGAAACCCCTTTCCACAATAACAATCACCCAAACATACCCTCGGGGAGCGGCGAGGCATTTCAATTGTCCGCCCCAGGTGGAATACTGTCTTTTCGTGGTGTCAGGCACCATTAGCAATAGATTGATATTTTTTAATTTTGCTACTATGATAACATGATTATGGGTGTCAAGCACCATGAAGGCACATTAGTCTGTGGAACTTTGGGAATAAAATAGGCTGAATCCCATTTTTGATGTGGGCATGTGGTATAATAATTTCGATTATTGTGGTTCATATTGGGTAAATATAAAAATATTGTCATAATTTGCATATAATGAGTGACGAAAAAAGGAGAGACAGGCTGTGAAAAAGGTTCGTAAAGCAATTATCCCAGCTGCTGGATTAGGTACACGTTTCTTACCAGCAACCAAAGCAATGCCAAAAGAAATGCTTCCGATTGTGGATAAGCCAACGATTCAATATATTGTTGAGGAAGCAATTGCTGCTGGAATCGAAGATATTATTATCGTAACAGGTAAAGGAAAACGGGCAATTGAGGATCATTTTGATTTTGCTCCTGAGCTTGAGAAGAACTTGCTTGAAAAAGAAAAGTGGGATCTCTTAAATAAGGTAAACTACACCTCCAATCTTGCTGATATCCATTATATCCGTCAGAAAGAGCCGAAAGGACTGGGGCATGCAGTGTGGTGCGCGCGGAATTTTATTGGCGACGAGCCATTTGCCGTGCTGTTGGGTGATGATATTGTCCAAAGTGATACCCCATGTTTAAAGCAATTGATTGACCAGTATGAAGCGACCTTCTCGTCGATTATTGGGGTACAGCATGTTCCGGAAAATGAAACACACCGGTACGGGATTGTCGATCCGCTTGCGCAGGAAGGCAGACGTTATCAAGTCAAAAACTTTGTTGAAAAGCCAAAGCCTGGAACAGCTCCATCTAACTTGGCGATTATGGGAAGATATATCCTAACTCCTGAAATATTTATGTTCCTAGACCAGCAGGAGGAAGGGGCTGGCGGTGAAATCCAGTTAACGGATGCCATCCAAAAGCTAAATCAAATCCAGCGCGTCTTTGCTTATAACTTCGAAGGAAAGCGGTTCGATGTCGGTGAAAAAATTGGCTTCGTCAAAACAACAATCGAAGTAGCCCTCCAGCAAGAAGGCATTCATGATGAGCTGCTGCAATTCCTAAAAGAACTCATCGCCGCAGAGGAAGAAGGAAATAAAAAACCAAACAGCACCAAAGAAAAAACGGAAAACAACACCCAGCAAGTATAAATGGTGTCAGGCACCCTTCGTGGACACGTTCCATCTGGGGTGGACAGTTCCGAATTCTGTGCTCTTTTGCCGGTGGTTGTGAACGTACCACAAGAGGTGTGGTTGTGAAATTTAGAAAAGCCGCATTTTACTTGGAGTTGACCTCTTGGTAAAATGCGGCTTTTCCTTATACCGTGAACTTGGTTAGGGATTAATTACTGAAAAAATTTCATGACCCCGTTAAGCAGCCCCGAACAGAGTTTATTTTGATAGCTGTCATTAACAAGATTTGCCCGCTCTTTGTCATTTGAAATGAAGCCGATTTCGACTAGGACGGCGGGGGTTTGATTGCCCCGGATAACTCTAAAGCTCTCATCCTTTATACCCCTTGAGACCGCCCCGGTTGTTTTAATAATTTCATCCTGAAGGAAGGAAGCGAGCCGCTTGCTTTCCGCAGACATGACCCCATCTGCTGAATTATGATAGGTTTCAATTCCCTGCGCCCCGCTGCTAGTAGACGAATTCACGTGAATACTGATAAATGCATCCGGTTTGATCGAATTCGATAACTCTACACGCCCGTCCAATGAAACAAATTCATCAGTGCTTCTCGTTAAATAGACGGTGTAGCCGTTATTTTTTAAGAGATCAGCAAATTTTAAGGTGACCTGTAGGTTGATGTTCTTTTCAAAAATACCGGCCGCACTGGCGCCGCCATCATAGCCGCCATGCCCGGCATCCAAGACAATTGTTTTGGTTGTCGAATCCTTCGAATGAGCATAAGGATTCCATGCGCCATTGGCATCTAAAAAGTAATCCACACTGCCAACCGTAATCCAGCCAGTCAGCATGATCCCGTCGGAATCGGAATAATACCAATAGTTATTCACTTTAAACCAGCCAATTTGTAATGCACCGGATTGGTTAAAGAAATGCCATTTTCCATCCAATTTGAGCCATCCAGTCTGCATGGCCCCGCTTGAATTTAAATAATACCGTCCTTTGTTATCTTGAAACCAGCCTGTTTGCATTTCCCCTTGTGAATTTAAAAAGTACCAATTCCCACCGGTTAACAACCAGTTTGTCTGGAGCGAAAAATCGGAGGCAGCATAATACCAAATGTTATTTAGTTTGAACCAGCCCTGTTGAAGCTGTCCTGTCTCATTTGCGTAATATTTTTTCGAATTGACCGTAAGCCAATCACCGATAAAAAGGACACCGTCCTGATCAAAATAGTAGCCCTTACCGCCTACTACGGCGATTCCGGTTGTTAATGCCCCGCTATTATTAAAAAAGTACTTTTTTCCTTGCTCTTCATACCAGCCTGTTTGCATGGTCCCATTTTGGTTTAAATAATATTTTCTACCGTTCTCGGCCAGCCAGCCGGTTTGAACGATGCCTTCTTGGTCGGAATAGTACCACTTGCCGCCGCTTAATCCCCATCCGGAAATTAATGCGCCATTAGTATTAAAAAGATATTTCTTCTCACCAATATCTACAGGGCCTAATGCAGCATAGCCATCACTCTTAAAGTAATATTTTTTGCCGCCGACTTCCTGCCACTGGTTCTCGAGCATAACTCCTGAACTATTAAAATAGAAAAGTTCCGCCGCTAGACTTAAAAGCCCTGTGGCTCGTTCCCCGCTTGACTTGAGATAATACCAGACGTTATCCAATTTGAGCCAGCCGGTTTTCATGGCCCCATCGTCCTGGAGAAAATACCATTTCTCCCCGATATTCAACCAGCCGGTTTTCATTTCTCCGTTTGCCTGGAGAAAATACCACTTACCGCCGGTATACAGCCAGCCGGTTTTCATCGCCCCATCGCCTTGCAGATAATACCATTTTCCTTCAGATTTTAGCCAGCCTGTCAGCATGACTCCTTTTGCGTCCATGTAATACCATTTATTCCCGCTATAGACCCATCCCGTTGCTGCTGTATTGTTTTGGTAGAAATACCACTTACCGTTTTCTTTTGACCAGCCCCAATTGACAGCATAGGAAGGTGAATTTCCTAATCCCATTGATAAAAGCAATGCGAAAATTGATAAAATGATGAGTTTCCTTTTCAATGCCTTATTCCCTTTCCCCTCTTTTTCTAATTATTCTAATGAACCTATTTACCCGTTTCGTCACGCCCTGTGTGGACAAAATGGCCGCTACACCGGAAATAGATATGTTTATATTAAACTCTATTTCTGGTTATGTGAAGTATAAATCGCCAAAATTCTTCCTGTATTAGGAAAAAAACGTAATTTCATAGAGAAGGTTGGCGTATGAATTAAGGGATCAGAGTGGAAAAAGATCAAAAATCGTAAGTTTCCCGGGGAATAAGGCGATTTTTGTAAGGAATCTTTTAAATAAGGGGTGATTTTGCGATGGGTGTGAAGTTCTATTTTAGGAAAAAGTGAACAAGTAAACAACCGCACAGATGAAACAATAAGAGAGGTTTCAAATATGTCCCATCATACACCCATTTCCCGTTGCCACATAGGATATAAAATGAAGATAAACGGGGAGGTTCTTTTATGTATCCTTATACAAATTACCATGATGCCTTATATCGGCAATCTAATACATTGATTCAGGATATTGAAAAAGCTATTAATGGTGAATATAGTGCTATTGATTGTTATGCGAGGCTGGCCAATTTAGCACCGCATAAGAAGGAAAGGGAGCGAATCCTTGAGATTCGACAGGATGAAATAAAACATTATCAGCAATTTGTTCAAATTTATCGTGGCCTAACTGGAATGCCTCCTCAGCCCAAAATGAATGAGGGGTGTCCGGGGGTATATTTACAGGGATTGGAATTTGCCTTAGAGGATGAGCAAAAAACAGTGGATTTTTACTTAGAAATTTCGGATGCTTCGAAAGATTCCTTCATTAAAGAGGTTTTCAGGAGGGCAGCTGCAGACGAGCAAAATCACGCTGTGTGGTTTCTGTATTATTTTGCAAAAGCGAAGAAGTGAAACACTCCGATAATAGGAAAATGCCCCGAAATGAACTGGCATCGGGGCATTTTTGTGTTTGACTATAGTAAAAAGAGGGGGGGTTGGGAGGTGTTAGTCGGCGTCACCTCCCCCGCCAGTGGACTCTCCACTGTCTCCGCCACCGTCAGAATTTCCACCTTCTTCCTCCCCGGAGCCACCACTGTCATCGTAGTCGTCACTTGACTCCCCATTCCCCACGTGGATATGATCATTGGCGGAATCATTGTAGTAAACGTGATTATTAAGATTGTCGCTTGAGGATCGCGCTTTTTCTTTACTTAAACTGGGGAAAATTAAAAAAGCTATAATAATTAGTAAGGTACCAAAGAATTCCTGTGTGACGAAAATAAGATAAATCCCGTACACAAGAAGGAGGACACCAACTATTCTTTGAATCATTCTTACACTTTTCAGAGACATTCCTCCTAAATAGAAAGTAAGAAATGATAAGACATTTATTAATAAATATTAAGGCAGAGGACCTTTTATTCATTCCTGTCACACTTCAGGCTTGGTCGTTTTTTCAAAACAAAAAAAATATACCATTAAACCCCAAGTGAAAGCACAACACCCCAAACCACATCTTTGAACAATTTGTTACATAATCAAAAAGCGCCAACCAACATAGAAAATATTTGTATAATGAAAAAGAAGGGAATGGTGCCTGACACCCATACTACCATTTCCATCATAATAATATTTTATAGGAGTGATTGATTTGGCCCGTAGGATTCGCTTATGGTTTGAAGGTGCGAAGTATCATGTGACCAGCAGAGGTATTCGGAAGAGTTCGTTATTTTTTGAGGATAAGGATTTTGGAAGGTATTTGGCTTACATAGAAGAAACGAGGGAGCGGCACCCCTTTCATCTCCATTCTTACTGCTTAATGAGTAATCATACCCATCTCCAGATTGAAACGCTTGACACCCCGCTCAGCAGCATCATGAAACATCTCAATACGAAATACGCAAAATATATTAACCAAAAGTATGATTTTTCCGGCCACGTGTTTGAAAAGCGCTATGGTGCCGAGCTCCTCAACTCTCGTGAATATGAGATTGATGTCAGTAAATATATTCATCTAAACCCGGTAGAAGCCGGGATGGTGACGGCGCCTGAGGATTATCCCTGGAGCAGCTGCCGTGCCTTTCTCTACGGTGAAGCTGAAGCAAACCCTCATATTGACCCCAAACCAATTCTTTCTTATTTCCCTGATCCGCAACCCTATTATTATCATCAATATTTGAAATCCCGAGGAACGGACAAGTTTTTTTGGGAAGATGGAAAAATTACCAAACGGGAAGGGGAGTGGTTTCCATGTGGGCTCGAGTAACGAGTATCGGCCTTAAGGGGATGGAAGGATACCGGGTGAATGTGGAGGTTGGGACATATGTCGGTAATGATGACTCATTTAAAATTGTTGGACTGCCGGACGCTGCTGTAAAAGAGTCGAGGGAGAGAATTATTGCGGCCCTCAGTTCGTTAGGCTACGTGCTATCCGGTAACAAAATTATCATTAATCTTTCGCCGGCCGATCAGAAGAAAATGGGGCCGATGTTTGATTTTTCGATGGCGATTGGGCTGCTGCTGAGCTTGCATGAGCTGGAAGCGTCGATACCAGATGATACTGGTTTCCTCGGGGCGCTTTCCTTGGACGGTTCAGTTCAGCCAGTTGAGGGACTGCTGCCTGCTGTACTTGCAGCAAAGAGGCAAGGGATTCGAAGACTTTATATCCCGTTAGATGAACATCTGCCGGAACTTGATTTTGAAGGGTTAGAAATTATTTATATTACTTCATTAAAAGATGTCATCGGCCATCTTGGGGGTCAATGGGTCCCGCCTGTACATGAAACGATGGAAAACGAGGGAGCCATCAGTGAGAATCGTTATTTAGATTTTCAGCAAATTTTCGGGCATGGAGATGCCAAACACGCACTTGAGATAGCTGCAGCCGGGGAACATCATGTATTGATGACAGGGCCGCCTGGATGTGGAAAAAGCTTGCTGGCTGAAAGCTTCCCGTCTATTTTGCCATTCTTATCAAAAGAAGCCTGGCTCGAGGTACTTAGCCTGTATCAATTAAGTCGAAGCACATACTCACAGAGTCATCTGCCTCCCTATCGGTGTCCTCATCATTCCGCTTCAGGGGTAGCTATCATCGGCGGCGGTCAATACCCAAAGCCGGGTGAAATATCGCTTGCCCATCGGGGTGTTTTATTTCTTGATGAAATTGGGGAGTTTCCAAGGAAAACACTGGATATGCTGCGGCAGCCACTCGAAAACGGGTCGATAACGATTAGCCGCACACATGCCTCAATCTCCTATCCCGCTTCTTTTCTATTAATAGCTGCCATGAATCCTTGTCCATGTGGATATGCCGGCTCGAATGCTCATTATTGTACCTGCTCGACAAAACAAATCCTCACCTATCAAAATAGGCTCTCGGGTCCACTAAGGGATCGGTTTGATATTAATCTTACATTAAGACCAGTTTATTTAAATGCTGCAAAAGGAGGGATTCATGAGCAGGAGGAACCGTCAAAAATTGTACAGGAAAGAGCGCGGCAGGCTAGGGAAAGGCAATATGACCGCTATGGCGGGGAGATTTGCAATGGTCGAGTACTTTATGATATCCTTCTGCGAGCAAGTCCCCTAACAGTCACACAACAATCAAATCTGCAAAAGCAAGCCATCAATGAAAACTGGAGCAACCGGACCCAAATCAAAATCATCCGCCTCGCCCGCACCATCTCAGACCTCCAAGGAACCCCGGCCATCACCGACCGAAGCATTAACGAGGCGATAAAGTTGAATACAGTGTAAAGGGTGTCAGGCACCATCCGTGGACAGTGTCCATATGGGGTGGACAGTTTGGTTTGCTTATGAAGCAGCGGAGGACGAAGGGATATCCCCTGCTGCTTGATGGGGTGCCGGATCCGGACTTGCGCCTTATTTGGGCTATTGGTTTTAGTAACGTTGGGGCTGCAATTGATGCAGCTTTGATTCGTATGTGAATATTCGGTGAAATAGCGTGATCATCTTTTCTAAGGTCGATGTGGAATCATGCCCGATGCAGGCAATTTGAATCCAGTTTCGCTGCCTTAAGTATTCGCTCTCAAAATGTAATAGGTATCCATTGTAATAAAGAAGCTTCCCGATTTCATAAGAGGAGACAGTTTCCGGGAGCTCAATGGTTAAGATCATCGGAGAACGATGCTCGTCGTTTGATATCAACTGAAAGCCGTAACTTTTTAGCTTATTTTTCAACCACTGATGCGCTTCGGCAATCTCTCGGTAAGTTTCGTCAGTAATATTCTCCAATGCCACAAGCAGCGCTTCCACTAAGTTAGTTGAATGAGAAAACGGGATGCTGTCCTTTAGCATGTAGACACCTAAATCAATGTATTTCGGAAGCACCGGCGAGGGTGCAACCTCGTGGTGATGAAAAACAAAGGACAGCCCGGTATAGGCACGCAACGCTTTCCCGCTAACACCTGTTGCAAGAAAAACCCCCGATAAATTCAATTCCACAGCACCAATGGAACTGATGCAATCAAGACAAAGCTTCAGGCTGTACTCTTCCGCAATCCCCTTAAGAACCGTCAAGTCATTTAACATGCCAGTTGACGTCTCACTATGGACAGCCCAAATCCATGTCGACTCATTGGATACTTTCGCAGCAATTTCTTCCTTGGAAAAAGCGTGACCCCAATCTTTTTCCAACACATCAAAGTTTAGTCCCTGCCGCCGTGCTTGGTCCACTAAGCGGCAGCCAAACTCTCCATTCGCTAAAATCAATCCTCTTCCGTTCAATAATGAAAGCTGAGCAGCTACGACCTCATTGGCCAGTGAACCCGTCCCAGCTAAGATTTGAACATGTTCACAGTTCGTTAAGCGGCGAAAGATGCTTCTGACCCTGTCTAGCTTTTCACGAAAAACATCTGAACGATGGGAGTAGGGGCTGCCCATTAGTGCTGTCCGGACTTTTTCAGGGATTTGGACCGGACCTGGTAAAAACGGGACAGTTGGCCTGAGAATTCTGCCAGCAAACGATGCGTCAAACGTTGCTTTCGTTAAATACATTGGTTGGAAACGGGCTTCTTCTGTTCCGGTAAGCCGGGCAAATGGCTGGAATCCCATTTGGTTATAAAGCTTTAATTGACGGACCGTGCCTGAGATCACAGCAAGATCATATCCCTTTTCTAAACAATATGTTGCTAAAAATTGCGCAAGCCCGGCAAAGACGCGGCCATTTCGGTATTCCTTTTTGACCGCCAGAAGCCGAACCTCACAGGGCTGATTGACTTTAAAAGGCAATGAATCTTCAACGGCACCTATTTTCCGATCGAGTGAAAACGGACGCTGGCTGCGGACGGCAACCATTCCGACAAGCTCATCACCTTTGATGCAAATAATATATGTATTTTCATGATGGAAAGGATCCACTAATTGTTTTTGTTCATTTTTTTTATGCTGGGGAATTTCTTCTGAAAAAGTTTGATAGTTTAACTGATGAATGCGTTCAAATTCTTGATGGCTGGTTGCAATTTTAAAAAAATACGACTGATTATTGTCCACGGTTATTCAACCTTTCTTTGATATTTTCAGAATGTGCTAGAAAAATGACGCCGGTAATGGCAAGTTCAATAAGACAGGTTATCCCATTATATTGCTTGAAAAATAGAAAGACAGGAATGGCAAGGAATGCCCCTAACCCGGAAATGGTAAAACTTTTGATAAAGGGATAAAGGGCGAAAAATGCCAGCAGGATGACAGGAATTATCAGTGGTTCGAAACAAACCATTCCTCCAATAAAAGTGGAGATTCCTTTCCCGCCCTTGAATTTCAATACGGCAGGCTTAATATGGCCAAGTATCACCATCCCCAGGCCAAGCAATTGAACATGTTCATGAAAATGAAGGGAGCGGGCGATCCAAATGACGGCAGCACCTTTTAAAGCATCGCCCAGAAAAATAGCGACAAACGCCTTCTTTCCATGAAGACGGCCGGCATTCCGGGCTCCGACATTCCCGCTCCCATGAAGACGAATATCCTTGCGATAGAGGGCTTTTGTAACCAAGTAGCCAAACATGATATTACCAATCAAATAGGATAGAACAAAATACAGCCATATCACTTGAATCACCACCAAATCTAAAATGGGAACAATTTTATATAGAAAAATTGTATTGATATCTCACAGGATATTCGGGAGAATTTACCAAAATGCTCTTACTATCATTTTGAGGTGATTTGAGTTTGATTTCAATGGAAAGTTTAGCAGAATTGTAACAACCTGCTGGCTAAAAACAGAGACCGAGAGGATGAAAATCCTCCCGGTCCACTTTAATAGTGCTTCCAACGGTGCCTGTGATTAAATAAACAAAAGTAAGCTAAGGGCCATTACAGCCATGCCGCCAATCAATCCATAGATGGATAAGTGGGCCTCATCGTATCTTTTGGCTGCGGGCAGTAATTCATCAAGGGAGATAAATACCATAATGCCCGCCACAGCTGCGAATATTACTCCAAACATGATGTCATTCAGAAATGGCATAAGGAAGAGGTAAGCGACCAATGCGCCAATAGGTTCCGATAAACCGGATAAGAAAGAAAGCTTGAAGGCTCTTTTCTTGTCACCTGTTGCGAAATAGACTGGGACGGAAACGGCAATCCCTTCTGGAATATTGTGGATGGCAATTGCCACTGCAATGGCAATTCCAAGTGCCGGGTCTTGCAGTGCCGAGGTGAAGGTTGCAATCCCCTCAGGAAAGTTATGAATTCCGATTGCCAGCGCTGTAAAGGTCCCCATTTTTAATAAATCAGGATGTGTGCCTTTACTGCCGGGAACCTGCATGTCTTCCACTGTTTTTAGTTCATGGGGATTACTTTGTTTTGGAATAAATTTGTCAATGCTGGCAATCAAGAGCATGCCGCCAAAAAAACCCCCGACGGTTAACCAGTTACCAGGTCCATTTCCCAGTGCGTCAACGAGTGCTATTTTTGCCTTAACAAAGATTTCAACCATAGATACATAAATCATTACCCCAGCGGAGAATCCAAGGGTTACCGATAAAAATTTGGTGTTGGTATGTGAAGTGAAAAAGGCAAGAATGCTGCCAATTCCAGTTGCAAGGCCTGCAAATAATGTTAATCCGAAGGCTAATAACAGATTTTCAGTCACCTTCATTTCACTCCTTTATGAAAATGTCCTCATCGAAAAACATTCGATTTTATAAACCTTTTAGTTTTGCTTCTACTTTATATGCACTAAGTGAGAAATGTTTCCGATGAGAAACAAATTGTCATATCAATTTATCTCTGCTGTATTACGAATTGTTTTTTTGGGCCAAAAAAAGCTGACTAAACAAGCCGTCTTGGTGGGACGGTCTGTTCAGTCAGCTGATTTCACTATGAAAGCTCTCCGCTTCATTGTAATTCCAGTTGTTTCTTTAGTTCAGTCTGAATTCGCTGCTTTTCTTCTGCTGCAACTACGCCATAGTAGATCTTATTGATCATGGTGCCCGTTTCATTGATTTCCATTTGCTGAATATTTTTTCCGGCATCTCGATAGTTTTTTTGGATATCTGTCATTTGTTCAAAGGTCAAATTTGTTTTTATATTTTTTCCAATGGCAGTGAAGAAGTCAGAAAAATTCGTTAAGCTTGATAAACTTACACCTTTATCTATGACCGCCTGGATGATTTGCCGCTGTCTGGATTGACGGCCGAAGTCGCCCCGTGGGTCTTCATAGCGCATTCTGGAAAAACTAAGCGCCTGCTCTCCGTTAAGCGTGATTTCTCCCTTTGCAAAGTGGAAATGATCCTGGGAAAAATCCAAGTCATTTTGGACCTTTACACCGCCAACGGCATCGACAATATCCTTAAATCCTTCCATATTAATTTGCATATAATAGTCGATTGGGATATCGAGGAAATGTTCAACGGTGTCCATCGCCATTGGCACCCCGCCGAAAGCATAGGCATGATTAATCTTATCCTCCGTGCCCTTTCCGATAATTTCGGTGCGAGTGTCACGGGGGATGCTGAGCATTTTCACGGAATTGTTGTTTGGATTTACCGTTAAGACAATAATCGTGTCAGATCGCCCCTTATCGCCTTCCCGCTCATCAACACCAAGCATTAAAACAGAAAAGGGGTCTTTTTCTTTAAAGACCACGGGTGTTTCCCGTTTGACAGATACCTCTCTTTCAATCGGCTGGTGCATCGTTACTACGGCATTTTTTAAGGATGAATAAACGGTGTAGGCATAAACTCCTACAGTGATAAACAGTAGTAAAAGAATAATTCCCGTAACCTTTACCCATTTACTGCTTTTCCGCTTGTGAGACTTCATCGGCAAAACTCCCTTCATTTAACAACATAAAACAGGATGTCAGGCACCGCTCATATACAGGTTAGGTTCTTAGCGGTAGATGATGTGTTAGCTTACAAGGGAGTAGGTTCAAGATGTTAGCAGCTTTGTAATCTTTAAGATTAGGTTTTAGCAGGTCTCAGGAGATTTGGTCTGTGGAGATGATAAATAACTACTATTCATTTTACCACTAGCAGTAAAGAAATCCCAATATTCTATGAATAATATCATATCCATATGCAGCCGACAGAAAGAAAAACGAAAATACAAAAATAAAAGAGATGCAGAATTAAAACTGCATCCCACTTGCCAATAGTAGAAAGGGTGTCAGGCACCATTTCCACTATCGTCGTCTTTCTTTTGTTTTTTCTGGTGCTCTTGGAGGGCGAGGAGGATGTCTTGGACGTCGATTTTGCCATCTTTGTTTAGGTCAGCCAATGTGTTTTCAGGTGCAGCTGGTGGCGGTGGTGCAGGCGCCACTGGTGCCGGATTGATAGGCGTAGCGGCAGGTGCTGCCACAGCGACAGCCGGTTTTTTCGGCTTAAAGGCAAAGGTAAACAAAAGCAACACAAGAATGAGTAATCCTGAAACACCATCGACGATATAGAAGATCGTCGTATAATCGGACCATAAAGTCTTACTGCTGCTCATCTTTTTCTCAGAATTGGCGATATATTGCTTGATTTCCGAATGATTTGGATAGATACGCTGGACCGCTTCAAACTTTTCTAATGCGTGCTTATAGTAGCCGCCCCAATACAAATCCAGTCCTTCTTGATAAAGCCTATCTGTTTCACTCTTGAAATCCCTGACACCTGCTTGGTTGACAAATTCCTTCACCGTATTCACTGGCACGGCAAAATTAAAGCCTTGCACCTCTTGGCCATTCACTGTGTCGCCTCTAAAGGTGAGCAATCCAATAATCTCGCCATTTTCATTTATAACAGGCCCGCCGCTATTACCATGTGTGGCGGCTGCGTTAATTTGAATAACAGGGCTTCCTTGTTCTGTCTTTTTCGAAGTAGCTGAAATTTGACCGGCATTCATTGATGAAACCAATGATGAATCTGGTGACAAAAGATCAGAATCGGCTGCAGCAGGGTAGCCGCTTACCCAAATATTATCCTGGTTCTGAATGTCATCGGAATTGCCAAGCTGTAAAGTAGGCAGGTTTTTCCCTTCAATTTTTAATACAGCAACATCCTTCCCCTCATTGACAGGGGCACCATAGCTTTTAACCTCGCCATCGAGGACATCTCCGCCAGGTAAAATAACCTTCAATACCTTTTGAATCCCCGTGTATTGGGTGTAGGCAAGCATGTACTGGTATGCTGTTTCATAGTCAACTTTAAAGTAGTCAGCTACTATACCGACGAGCTGTTGAAATGCCGCATTGGCAATGTCCTCGTCTTTCATTTGCGTTGCTTCGACCACATGGGCATTAGTGACAATGTAGCCATCTGAACTAATAATCGCACCAGAACCGGAGCCGCCAACAACTGATTGGTAGCCCAGTTGATCCAACACAGCCATGACTTCGGGATCATCTGGGTTATTAAACTGCCATCCGACAACAGCGTAATCAACGATTCGAACAACTGCCGGCTTTGTGTACTCGGCCAGTTTTTGTGCTTGAGCTATTTTGCCTTCTGCTGGTTTGATATTCATGAGGAAGAAGGAGGTAACAATTACAGCAATGAGTAACAAGCTAAGTGGTATGGTAAAAAGAGCCCTTTTCTTCAAAATTACTTTCACCTCTTGGATTGGTTATTTCATTTCACTCTGCAATATATTCCGGGACAGGAGAAAGGTAATTTGTACTAAGTGAATTTTTGGAAAACTCACGATAACTCGGAGAATTGGCTTTAGTCTAGTTACCATACTCAGTTGACAAAGGTGAATTTCTGTAAATAAAAAGCCTGTCTCCAGAGGGAGCAGGCTCATCTTAAACCTTAAATGAAAAGACTTGCGAATCAGCTGTTTTCTACGTCCTGCTCATTGGCTGTATCTACTTCGGCAGGGGTTGTCACGTCCTGCTCATTCTCTATATCTACTGAGGTGATAGTTGTCACGTCCGGTTCCTTCACAGCATTTTCCGAAGTCGGAGCTGTCACGTCCGAATCATTCGCAGTATCTTTTTCGGCAGGGGTTGTCACGTCCGGTTCCATCCCGGCATCGCTAGTTGTTGAACCCTCTCCGCCGTTATCTTTAGGGTTGCCACCTATAGCAGAAGGTTCTTCAATAATTTGGGCACCATCATTGTCAAAGGTATATTTTTTGCCATCAATGGTTTGGATCCCTGTTACCATTACTCCCTTGGCATCGAGGTAGTAGGACTTGCTATTATCCTGGATCCAGCCAATTGCCATTTCACCATTTGGATTCAAAAAATACCATTTAGATTGATCTTTTAGCCAGCCTGTTCTCATCGCACCATCTTGAGCGAGGAAATACCTTTTTCCGTCAATCTCTAACCAGCCGGTTTGCATCGCCCCATCCTCATTCAAATAGTACCAGTTATTCTTCAGCTTTAGCCATCCAGTCTGCATGACACCATTGCTGTTAAGATAGTACCAAATGCCTTTTAGCTTCACCCAGCCAGTTTGCATGGCGCCGGAGGTATCGAGATAGTACCACTTATTCTCTAGCTTTAGCCATCCCGTTTGCATGACACCATCGCTGTTAAGATAGTACCAAATGCCGTTTAGTTTCACCCAACCGGTCTTCATGGCGCCGGAGGCATCGAGATAGTACCAGTTATTCTTCACCTTCACCCATCCCGTTTGCATGACACCTTTGGTATTAAGATAATACCACTTGCTTTGATTCATGATCCATCCCGTTTGGATTTCGCTGTTTTTTTGGAAAAACCATTGGCTGCCTTTTTTTAACCAGCCGGCATTACTTCCTTGAAGCCGTTTAATAAAATTATCCCATTGAGGCAATAAATTTCTCGGGCAGTTCTTACCCGTCCAATGTTTATGAGGTACAATACGATCACTTGATATGTTAAACCGGCTCATTAAATATTGGACGACCTCGACTGTATTTAATACGGTTTGCTGATAATTGCCGTCTGCATTTACACACATTTCAATATGGATAGACGTTCGATTACCTGGGCCATTATGCCCATCGCCTGCAGCCCATGCCACTTCATCAAAAGGGATGGATTGAATGATTTCATGGTCATCAACTGTTAAATGCCAAGATGCTGTGCGGTCATTCCCGCGCTGTTGTAATGTTGCATGTGCTTCAGCATCGGCCCCTCTGCTTGTATTGTCGGTTTCATGGATAGTAATGTATTTGGGGACTAATTTTAAACCGGGGCGTGTGCTAGAGTTTGAAGCAGGAATGAGTCGTTGAATAATATTCATGGCTTTTTCCTCTCCTTTATTTATTATTTATGCTAAATAGAGTCAATTGGTCAGGGCTTAGGCGAAATTCAGGTTTTTTTACCTGTGTTTTCGGAAAAAACATTGAAGTAAAAAAGTACCTTGGGATTCAAACTCCTATTTACTGCGTCACAAGTGTGCCTTTTTTTCCTCCCCACGGGTGAGAGATTTCGGTTATCGCTTTTCCCATCATCCGTAATTTGTTATCATGTTAGTGAGTCGAAAAATAATATATAGATATAAATTTATTACGGAACTTTAGAAGTGAATGATGAATATAGATGGAGAATTTGGAGGTTTTTATGGTGAAACAATTGAAGGTAATGACAGTGTTCGGAACTAGGCCTGAAGCAATCAAAATGGCCCCTCTTGTCAAAGAATTAGAAAAATATCCCGATCAAATCAAATCAATCGTAACGGTTACAGCACAGCACCGCGAAATGCTTGACCAGGTATTGAACATTTTTGACATAACACCTAATTATGATCTGAATATCATGAAAGCCAGACAATCATTAATTGATGTGACAACGCGCAGCCTGGAAGGGCTTAATCAAGTTCTTGCTGATGTAAAGCCGGATATTGTGCTGGTTCACGGCGATACAACGACCACTTTTGTGGCAAGCTTAGCTGCTTTTTATCATTCTATTCCGATTGGGCATGTAGAGGCGGGGCTAAGAACTCACAACAAATATTCGCCATACCCTGAGGAAATGAACCGTCAGCTGACAGGGGTTTTGGCCGATCTTCATTTTTCGCCAACCGTCCAGTCAAAACAAAATCTATTAGTGGAAAATAAAAAAGAGGAAGCTATTTTTATTACAGGCAACACAGCCATCGACGCATTAAAAACGACTGTGAAAGCTAATTATTCCCATCCAGTTTTAGAAAAATTAGGGAGTGACCGTTTAATTCTAATGACTGCCCACCGTCGTGAAAATACCGGGAAGCCAATGGAAAACATGTTCCGGGCGATACGCCGGGTGGTGGAAAAACATAATGATGTCCAAGTTGTTTATCCCGTTCACATGAATCCCGTTGTCCGGGAAATTGCTAACAGGATACTAGGGGAAAATGACCGAATTCATCTTATCGAACCATTAGATGTGATTGATTTCCATAATTTTGCTTCGAAAGCCTATTTGATTTTAACCGATTCAGGAGGCGTTCAGGAAGAAGCGCCATCATTAGGTGTACCTGTACTTGTACTTCGGGACACAACGGAGCGTCCTGAAGGGATTGAAGCCGGCACATTGAAATTGGCCGGGACAGATGAAGAGACGATCTTTGGATTAGCTGATGAGCTCTTATCTGACAAGTCTGCGCATGATCAAATGGCCAAAGCTTCAAACCCATATGGAGACGGCTTTGCCTCCAAACGAATCGTCGAAGCGATCCTCTACCATTTTGAAAGCCGCGATGAAAGGCCAGCGGATTTCGGTGGGAACTAAAGCCTTGTTTTGTTTTTGTTGTATCACGTTCGAGGAGTGTTTAGATGAAGTTAAAGAGGATCCATCATATTGCCGTAATTTGTTCGGATTATCAAAAATCTAAGGATTTCTATGTTCGTGTTCTTGGACTTACACCTGCCCGGGAAGTCTACCGGGAGGAAAGAGAATCTTATAAACTTGATTTGGAAATAGATGGACACTATCAAATCGAGTTATTCTCGTTCCCGGATCCGCCGCCGCGGCCAAGCTATCCTGAAGCGGCGGGATTACGCCATCTTGCCTTTGAGGTGGATGATATTGCAGAGGCGGTGGAAGTTTTACAGAATCAGGACGTAACGGTTGAAACGATTCGTGTTGACCCATTAACAAACAAGAAATTTACCTTCTTTTCCGATCCTGATGGGCTGCCGATTGAGTTATATGAGAAATAAATAGCAGGTTGAATTGTAAGACAAAAAGCAGGTTCGTACAGATAACCTGCTTTTTTCTATGCTATTCAACTTGGTGTTTTTAATAGAGCTATCTTGGTATACCATATTCAGCTGGTGACCAGGTGCCATAGCCTCCGACATTTGGATAGGATTGAAAGGTGCCGCTTAAATTTGGACCGATTCCAGAGTAGCTGCCTAGGATGGCACCGGGATACCCATATCCCAATCCTTGGCCAAACCCATAAGGTACCGGTGCCGGTGGATAGCCGCCATAACCGCTAAATCCACCATATCCCGCTGGAACAGGACCGTGTGCTAAACCAGATCCTAAATACCCTAATCCTAGTCCGAGCAGGCCAGCACCTAAAACTCCCAAGTCTGTGTTAGCTGTATTCTGGCCACCATGATGATGGCCCCCGTGTTGTTGATTTCCGCCATGATGGTATTGGCCTCCGTGTTGTTGACTCCCACCATGATGGTATTGGCCTCCGTGTTGTTGATTTCCGCCATGATGGTATTGGCCTCCGTGTTGTTGACTCCCACCATGATGGTGTTGTCCCCCGTGTTGTTGACTCCCACCATGATGGTGTTGTCCCCCGTGTTGTTGACTCCCACCATGATGGTGTGGGCCCCCGTGTTGTTGATTTCCGCCATGATGGTATTGGCCTCCGTGTTGTTGACTCCCACCATGATGGTGTTGGCCCCCGTGTTGTTGATTTCCGCCATGATGGTATTGGCCCCCGTGTTGTTGATTTCCGCCATGATGGTATTGGCCCCCGTGTTGTTGACTCCCGCCATGATGATGTTGGTTTCCATGGTGCTGATTCCCGCCTTGGTGGTACTGTCTTCCAAGCTGTTGTTCAATAGGCATTCTATATGGATAATACATAAAAACCCCTCACTCCTCTATATGCTTTCCACCACAGCCTATGTAATAATTCATATTCCTCTTGGGTAAAAGCCCATATATAACAATTCTACAAATAATAGGCTATCAATACCGTCCACCCTAGGCAGACAAATGTCCACGAATGGTGCCTGACACCAAAAACAACATGAAGGCATTGAAAAGCATTAAAAAGGCATTAAAAATACGTCTCAAGTCTTAGAATTGTTTCGGTTTGTGGTCTATGGCAGGCAGGAGTTTTTTCGTGTATTGTGGAAGTAGTAAGTTGGAAATAACTTTCTTTTGAAATTGTTATTTTTAGAAAAAGTGAAACAATCATTCACCTTTATTCGTATGAATATAAAGGATTATTAAGTCAGGAGTCGATTTATTATGAACCCGATTTTGTCATTTCTGATTCGCTCTTTTGCCGCCGTCCCGATTACGGGGATCACTTGGCTTTTATGCTATTTTCTATTCGCTCAACCATTCTGGACTTCTACAGCTTTTGCAATTCTTGGAGGGGGCTTGACCTATCTAATCCTAGCGGTGTTCATGAACACCAGCTATCTAAAAAAGCATCAGCTGACACGAAAAGAATACCGCTACATTAAGAAAAATTTGGCGGAGGCAAAACAGAAAATCAATCGCTTGAACAAGAGTATTTTCAAGATACGGGATATTTCCTCTGTCAAACAAAGAATAGATATCCACAGAATTACAAAGAAAATTCACAAGATGACGATGAAAGAACCGAAGCGTTTTTACAAGGCGGAGGAATTTTATTTTTCCCATTTAGACTCGCTTGTCGAGCTGACAGAAAAATATAGCTTTCTATCTTCTCAGCCGAAGCAAAATATGGAAATGGGTCAGTCCCTGATTGAAACGCGCAGGACATTAAATGAACTCACAAAGGTATTGGAAGAGGATTTGTATCATGTGATTTCCAATGACCTTGATACATTAAATTTTGAAATTGATGTCGCAAAGCATTCCATTAAGAAGAAAAAAGAATCTAAATTCCCTGAAGAAAATAGGTGGCTAAAATGAGTGAAAACAACCCAATCCAAAAATCTGGAGATTTATTAGATGATATACTTGCCAATCCGTTTGGCGATCAGCTTGAGCTTGCAAAAGATCCGGTTCCGCAAACACAAGCAGGCGAAGTGAAGCCCGTTAAGTTAATTGACGTCATCCCGGAAGAAAACAAGGCCAAAGCTTACCAGCTGGCCGAACAAATTGATCCAACCAACCATCAAGCGATGATCCTCTATGGCACCCAAGCCCAAGGAAAGCTGTTATCCTTCTCGCATGCGATGCTTGAACATGTTCAGAAGAAAGATGTAGGCGAAATCGGAGAAATTATCAGCGATTTAATGAAAAGACTTGATGAGGTCAATCCGGATGAACTAAAGGATGGGAAGCCATCCTTGTTTGCACGTATGTTTGGAAAAATTTCCGGCTCGCTTCAAGAGGTGCTTTCCAAATATCAAAAAACTGGGGCGCAAATTGACCGGATTAGTGTAAAGCTCGATCGCAGCAAAAATGTCCTTTTGTCTGATATCAAATTGCTCGAACAGCTGTATGAGACCAATAAAGAATATTTTCATGCTCTTAACATTTATATTGCCGCTGGTGAAATCAAGCTTGAAGAAATACAAACGAAGACGATCCCGCAGTTGAAAAAAGCAGCTGAAGCCGCAAACGACCAAATGAAATTTCAAGAGGTCAACGATATGATTCAGTTTGCTGACCGTTTAGACAAGCGTTTGCATGATTTGAAATTAAGCCGTGAAATTACGATTCAGAGTGCTCCGCAAATCCGCTTGATTCAGAATACGAACCAAGCGCTGGTGGAAAAAATTCAATCATCGATTATGACAGCGATCCCGCTATGGAAAAACCAAGTCGCCATTGCGCTGACACTTATTCGCCAGCGCCATGCAGTGGAGGCACAGAAGCAGGTCTCTAAAACTACCAATGAGCTTCTATTGAAAAATGCAGAAATGCTGAAGACCAATACAATTGAAACAGCGAAAGAAAACGAGCGCGGCCTCGTGGATATTGAAACATTAAAGAAAACTCAGGAAAGTCTTATCTCCACGCTCGAAGAAACCATGCGAATACAAGAAGAAGGCCGCCACAAGCGCCGCCTCGCCGAACAAGAACTGGCCAACATGGAAAACGACCTAAGACTAAAACTGCTAGAAATAAAAGGGAAATAAAAGAGAAATAACAAACGGAGGCCGCTCGCTGCAAAAACATAGCAGCAAGCGGCCTCCGTTTTAAACATGTCCCATAAAACTGTCCACCCCACACGGAAAGTGTCCACAAAGGGTGACAGGCACCATTTCTCCTATGCACTAGTTGTTTACTGGTGCTGTGCTTAGGTATTCTTCTAGGGTGATGCCGCGGGTCATGATTTCTTTGGCGATGGCTTTTCCGACGTAACGGAGGTGCCATGGTTCGTATTGGTAGCCGGTTATAGTGTCTTTTCCTTTTGGGTAGCGAATGATAAAGCCATAATCCGCTGCGTGGTCCTCGAGCCAGTCCGCTTCAGGGGTACCGGCGAAACAATCCTCTGCTGCACATTCTCCATTGCCGCCCGTTACATCAATGGCAAGGCCTGTTTCATGCTCACTTGTTCCGGGAACCGCACTATAGGTTATTGCTGCTTCGTACCCATCTGTATGAACGTAGTGATTAAACAACGAGGCTTGTTCTTCACGTGATCGGAAGGCTGAAACACCAAGAAGGCTCACACCATCCTGTTTTGCCCTGGCAAATAATTTTTCGATGGCGGCCCCGGCCTTAGCCCGCATTTTTCGCTTATCCAATTTCTTTTCAAAAATAAAAGGGATGTCAGGATCAACCAAATCACTTGGATTGTAATTATCAGGAAGCTTATTTTGCTTGTTCACAAGAACAGGGATTATATCCGGATTGGTGACAACCTGTATACCGGTGTCGGTCTGAGTGCGTTTCTTATCTAAGTCGGAGTCTGTTGAAGGCTGATCGGCAGGGACAGGCGGATGATTAAATGTCTTCCCGTCATTTGGCGCAAAATAATTTTTCCATGAACATCCTGTTATGAGGAGTACCATCACGAGTAAACAAGTTATTAGTAGAGTTAGTTTTGACATAGTAAACGTCCTTTTTATTAAATTCATTACCTTACTATCATGGACACTATTAAAAGCTTTAAAACCTATCATAAAAATATAGCTCATCACCTGTTACATACCCAAAATGGCTCTCGATACACCCTCTAGGGCAATTTGATTTAACGAAATATTTAGATTACTTTAGGTATATTGGCTCTAGTAATTTTAAATAAATTTGCCTATAGTTTTTATAAACCCATAAATCGTACGAAACGGCAAAACCATTGAAAGATGGTGACGCAAAACTATAGGGGCTAATGTTTAACGACGATGCTCGCCAGTTACCGAACACGACTAATTCATGCGATTTATGTAAACCAACGATTGAGGAGGTTTTCATGTGTTGAAGATGATTATTAGGGGCAAATATTATTATCACGTTTTCCAGCACCGACACCATGAATTGCTGCAGCAAGACTGTCTTGATGAAGGGCTGAGAATGAAGTTAAAGGTTAAAGCGACGTATCATAATAGTAAAGCGGTTGAAATAGGAATGTTAATGTAAGCGATGCCAGCTAAATGTGTTTCGCAAAAAGGAGAAGCCTAGGAATTTACCTAGGCTTTTTATTGTAGAGAGATCATTATTAATTTTTGTCCCCCCATCTAGTTTTTCTAAAAGAATAACAAATACTAGAAGTAAAAATAGAAGAAAATTGTCAGGGTGTCCAAGTATATTTTCGACATAAATCTTCTTGCAACAAGGCACAGACCATAGAAAAAGCGCCGGGTATCAAACCCGACGCCGACTGATCTTCAACAATCAATGTGACATAACCTCACTGCCATCATCATGTCCGTCTTGGGTAACTTTCAAGATACCGACAGCACCTTTTTGAACATGATTGAATTGATGGGTAACAAATGGGTAGCTGCCTTCCTTCGTGACCGTAAATTCAATGACAGCACCGCCGCTGGCCGGAAGCATGATTGTTTGCATTCCTTTAAAATGATTAAACGGATTGCCATCCATATAGACATCATCAAACATAGTACCGACAACATGGAAGCTTGAAACCTCATTTGGACCAACGTTCATCACGTAGAATCTCACTTTGTCGCCGACTTTCGCAAGCAGCGGTTTATCGACAAGTGCACCAACTGTGCCGTTCGTATTAATATCTCCATCTTTTAAAGCCTTGGCTGAAAAAACAACATTCTTAGGGACTCCATTTGTAAAATCGTTTAAATCATTGTATTTATACCACTCATTTTGGACAATGACGAATTCGCGGTCGACTTCTGAATCAGTTGGATAGCCGCTAGTAGGTTTGACGATAATCGTCCCGTGCATTCCGTTGGCAATATGTGAGAGAACGGGCTTCGTTCCGCAATGGTACATGAACACTCCCGGATTGTTAGCCGGATAGCTGAATGTGCCGGTTTCGTCAGGCATAACGTTAGCAAAATCTGTTGATGGTGCGGCATGGACGGCATGAAAGTCCATGCTGTGCGGGATGGCCGGATCGATATTTTTTAACGTAAAATTAATTTTATCGCCTTGGTTCACGACAATGACAGGTCCTGGTGCTTCACCATTAAAGGTCCAGGCTTTATACATATCGCCTTTAGAGATTTCTATATCCGTAATTTGTGAAGTCATTTCGATGTTGACTTCATGCTCACCGATTCGATTCATTTTAATTGGAGTTGGTTTTTGATTCAGATGCTCATGGGGTGCGATAACATTTGAAGCTGCACTCTTGTTAGATTGGGCCTTAACCTCTTTTTCACTTGAAAGATCCACTTTACCACAAGCACTTAATACCATGACAGATGAAACGATAATGGCTGCAAACTTCACTACCTTACCCATTTTAAATCTCCCCCATTTACCCCTATTATTTTGTTTGATGATTACGCTTTCATTTTAGCTCATGTAAAAAACCCCCAAGTGATGCAGGTCACTCTGAATAAAGCCAGTAGTGAACATTTTGTGAATTAGTGAGCAAAGTAATATTAACACCTTGTCAATGCTAAATAATAACCAAGAAAAACGGTTATTCTATAAGAAAAAGGAGGCTATTTTTTGAATGATAAAATAGATAAAACTAGCGAAGGTTTGAATCAAATTATGGAGATCATTAACGCAAAAGGGGATGAAGGTGAACTTAAGGAGATTGTCAAAAAAGGAGGAACCAGCCGGAATGTAAAGGAGCCTAGCAAGGGGTAAAAAAGTGGACTTAGAATTTATTTCTAGGTCCTTTTTGTGGTAACATAGGGGTTATCCTCAGGGTGTGAAAAAAATGTGGATAAAATAACCTGAATTGTGGATATTTTTAGACAAAATGTGGATAAAAAGGGTGCTTAATGTGGATAGAATTCACTATAAGTTATGAACGAGGATAAACGACAAAAAAACTGTTGATAATTTGTGGATATCCTCAAAAATTTGTTGGTAACTGCTATATGCATGTGGATATCCTCTTTTAATCTGTGGATATACCGAGGGTAAAACAAATGACGCCCTTCCACTGGATTTTTAAAAAATTTATGTTATTGAAATAAAATTTTAAAAAAATGTAAGAAATTTTAAAAAATAATTCCATTGATACACTCCCTTATACCTATAAAAACGTCGAGAATAGGACTGTATAGGATATAAGTGGCATAGACGACCATAAATGCCCCATATATGATTAAAGTAGTTGCAAACGCTGCCATTTTTCCTTACATAACAGGCGTTTACAATAGAATCAATCATAATTTAAGGGGGACTTATGAAAAGAAAAACGTTACTCATTTCTTCCATTTGCACTGTTTTTTTTGGAACCAGCACTGTTTTTGCCAGCAATGACACAACGATTGTTCCAACGATTGAAAAACAAGAAAAAAGCAGTCCTTTCGCATCAGAGAAACCTCATCCAGTTTTCACGTGGAATTCAACCTTGATCCCAGTTTCAAGCGTTCTTCATCCTAGCTCAGCAAAAGGTGCCGGCATGGTAACAGCACCGCTTCAGAAAATCGATCAGATCCTAAACCAAGCTATTTCAGAAAAAGTCATGCCCGGTGCTGTTGCCTTTGTGGCCAGGGGCGGAAAAATTGTTAAACACACGGCATATGGGAATTCGGCGCAATACAGCGATGGCAAGTTTACCGAAATGGAACATCCAATCCCGATGCAAGAGGATACCATTTTTGACCTTGCATCTGTTAGTAAAATTTTTACAAGCACGGCTGTGATGATTCTTTTTGAAAAAGGATTATTCGAATTAGATGATCCGGTTGCAATGTATATTCCAGAATTTGCTGCAAAGGGCAAACAGGACGTCACCATTCGACAGCTATTAACTCATACCTCTGGATTCGTCTCTTGGATTCCGCTCTATACGAAAGGGAATTCGCGCGACGAGAGGCTGCAGTTGGTTTTCGAGCAGCCATTAAAAAATCCTCCCGGCACCAATTATGAGTACAGCGATTTAAACATGATTACTTTAGGGGCGCTGGTAGAGAAGTTATCCGGAGAGCGCCAAGATGAATTTGTGAAAGAGCATATTACGGGACCTTTAGGGATGAAGGACACGATGTATAATCCGCCGGCCTCCTTGAAAAACCGGATTGCTGCGACGGAATATCAATCTACACCAAATCGCGGCCTTGTCTGGGGCGAAGTACATGATGAGAATGCCTGGTCGCTTGATGGGGTGGCAGGCCATGCCGGTGTCTTTTCTACAGCTGAAGATCTTGCAAAGCTTGCACACATTTTCATCAATGAAGGCAAGTATGCTGGAAAAAGTATCCTGAAACCAGAAACGGTCAAACTATTACTAGAGAATCAAAATGAAGCATACCCGGGCAATGACCATGGACTTGGCTGGGAGCTTGGGCAAGGCTGGTATATGGATGCCCTCTCTGAAGGTACTTATTCCTTTGGTCATACCGGTTATACGGGAACGTCGATTGTCGTGAGTCCGAACAATAAAACTGTGGCGATTCTACTGACAAACCGTGTCCATCCAAGCAGAACAACCGTGTCAACGAATCAAACAAGAAGATTGTTTGCAAGGCAGGTCGCGGATGCCATTCCAGTTTCGATTCCAGGGAAGGGACCAGCTTGGTTTGCCGGATATGGAGATAAGCTGAACCGCGTCATGGAAGCAGATCTTCATTTACAGAAAGATGCAAAATTGACGTTTAGTACATGGCATATGACCGAATACCAATGGGACTTCGGTACCGTTGAAATTTTTAAAGATGGTTTGTGGAAAAAAGCTGCCGAATTCACCGGTACAAGCAATGGTTGGGAGCAAAAAGAAGTAGCGATTCCAAAAGAAGCGGAAAAACTGCGCTTTCTGTATAAAACAGACACAGCCAATAACGGCCGGGGCTGGTATATCTTGAATCCGAAACTTGATTCAACCCCGCTAACCTTTACACAGAACGATTGGCAGTTAAGAGACTATTAAAATAGAGGAGGAGAAACCATGCGAAAATTTTTCAAGCTATTTATCACCTCATTTCTGGGATTTGCCCTTTTGTTAACGGGGATTCCACTTGCAGGGGCAACCGCAGCTTCAGGAATTAAGGATCTAGTGATTGACTTGAATGTTCCGCAAGTGACAAGAGAAGTGAAAGACAACACCATTCAGTTGAATGCCCTAAATGTGTATGAAGACGGTCACTTTAAGCTGGCTTCGGAGAATCTAACCTGGAAATCTTCGAATAAAAATATCGCCGCTGTCAAAGATGGTGCAGTAACCCTATCAGGACACAATGGAAAAACGTTTATCTCTGTCAGTGATGGCAGCTACACCGATCGAATTGCGATACAATTTAAAGGAAATCAAGGTGAAATCCTTGTGGATAAAGAAATGGGATCACGCTATGACCTCATCGGCCAGGCAATCAACAAGATGAGCATGGAAGAAAAGGTAGGCCAAATGTTGATGCCGGACTTCCGAAACTGGAAGGGGCAAAATGTCACGGTAATGAATGATGAAATCGCCGCGCTTGTTAAAAAATATCATCTTGGCGGAGTAATATTGTTCCGTGAAAACACGGTAACAGCTGCGCAAACAACGAAGCTCGTATCTGCATATCAAGAGGCTGCGGAAAAGTATGGGCTCTTGGTTTCCGTTGACCAAGAGGGTGGAATCGTTACTCGCCTACAATTTGGAACCGACTTTCCTGGAAACATGGCGCTTGGAGCCTCAAGGTCTGAAGAATTAGCCGAAAAGGTAGGCAAGGCGATAGGTGAAGAGCTTAACGCTGTTGGCATCAATATGAACTTTGGACCTGTTCTTGATGTCAATAACAATCCGGATAATCCAGTGATCGGCGTTCGTTCATTCGGCGAGGATCCAAAGCTAGTGGCAAAATTGGGGAACGCCTATATTAAAGGATTACATGATACGGGCACAGCAGGAGCGGCAAAGCATTTTCCTGGCCATGGCGATACTGCGACCGATTCACATCTAGGCATCCCTGAGGTGCCGCATGATATGGACCGTTTGAAACAGGTAGAATTATATCCTTTCCAACAGGCAATGGATGCCGGTATTGATGCGGTAATGTCAGCTCACGTTACGTTTCCAAAAATCGATAGCACGAAAGCCATTTCGAAAAAAGATGGCACGGAAATTGCTATTCCAGGCACATTATCACACAAAGTGCTAACGGGTCTTATGCGCGAAGAGATGGGCTTTAAGGGTGTGATTGTGACAGATGCCATGAACATGCAGGCAATCTCCGATCATTTTGGTCCGGTAGATGCAGCTGTTCGTGCAGTAAAAGCGGGAACGGATATTGTCCTAATGCCTGTCGGGCTTGAATCGGTAGCAAATGGACTATATGATGCCGTGAACTCAGGGGATATTTCAATCGAAAGAATCGATCAGTCCGTTGAGCGGATTTTAACACTGAAATTAAATCGCGGGATCGTGAAGGCGGAAGTCGAAAAAAGCCTTGATGAAAAAATTGCCAATGCTGAAAAGGTTGCAAGATCGGCGGAACATTTACAGGTAGAAAAAGAAGCAGCAGCTAAATCAATTACCCTTGTAAAAAATAGCGGTGTTCTGCCATTAAAGGCAGCTGCGGAAGATAAAATTGTGGTCGTAGGTTCAAGCGCCCCTACTCTACTAGCTGAAGTTCAAAAACACCATCAAAACGTAACCGTTATTAATACTGCAGCACCGCTTTCAGCTGCCAATTTGGCTATTGCAAAATCAGCAAAATATATCATTGTCGGAACCAATACTTCTACAGTGAGCGGCAGATTACCGTCTGCCAGCATTATGCAGCTCGCCAATCAAATGATTGATCAAACAGACGCAGCTGTTATTGGTGTGGGGCTTCGCAATCCCTATGATATTATGGCCTATCCAAATGCAGATGCCTATCTAACACAGTATGGGACAAAGAATGTAAGCTTTGAGGCTGCGGTTAACACCATTTTCGGCATAAATAAGCCAACTGCCAAACTTCCGGTAACGATTTTCAACCAGGATGGCAGCGTATTATACGGATTTGACCATGGTTTAGGGTTTTAATTTTTCAAAAATGGGGGGAGTACGATGAAAAAGAAATGGCTTACGGGTATTCTAGCACTGCTGCTTGTCCTTTCGACAGTATCAGCGGCACTTGCTAAAAACGATAAGGAAAAAGAAAAGAACAACGGGAAGTTCCGTTTAGGTGTTGAGGTGTTGCTAAAGGACCGCCTCGATTTAATTAAGGGGAAGCGCGTTGGCTTGATTACCAATCCGACCGGGGTTGATCAAGAGCTTACGAGTATTGTAGATTTGCTAGATAAAAGTAAGGATGTACAGCTGACTGCCTTATATGGACCGGAACATGGTGTACGAGGCAGCGCTCCTGCTGGTTCGTATGTTGAGTCTTATATTGATGAAAAAACAGGGGTGCCGGTCTACAGTCTTTATGGTGCAACCAAAAAACCGACACCTGAAATGTTAAGCAATGTCGATGTACTGTTATTTGATATTCAAGACGTCGGGGCCCGTTTCTACACGTATATTTACACAATGGCGTTAGCGATGGAAGCGGCAAAAGAAAACAATATTCCATTCATCGTACTCGACCGTCCGAATCCTATTAGCGGCGCGAAGGTAGAGGGACCAGTCCTAGAGGATAAGTACTCGTCCTTTGTCGGTGAATTTCCGATCCCTGTGCGTCATGGGATGACGGTTGGGGAATTGGCTAAGTTATTCAATAAGGAATTTAACATTGGAGCTGATTTAACAGTTGTAAAAATGGAGGGCTGGAACCGCAGCATGTATTACGATGACGCTGATTTACCATTCGTCATGCCGTCACCGAACATGCCGACCCTAGATACAGCGTTGGTTTATCCTGGTGCATGCCTAATTGAAGGAACCAATGTTTCCGAAGGACGGGGGACAACAAGGCCGTTTGAATTAATCGGCGCACCATTTATTGATAGTGATGATTTGGCTGCGAAATTGAATTCCTATCATTTACCTGGAGTGACCTTCCGAGCTGCATCGTTCATTCCTTCTACATCGAAATTTGTGAATAAGCTAAGCCATGGCGTGCAAATCCATGTAACGAACCGGAATGCCTACAAGCCATTTGAAACAGGACTTACTATAGTCAAAACCATCCATGACATGTATCCGAATGACTTCCAATTCCGGGCACCGAACGCTAGCGGCATTTCCTTCTTCGACAACCTAGTCGGCAACGGCTCTATCCGCGCCGGAATCGTAGCGGGAAAATCGATTGAAGAAATGAAAGCAAACTGGCAGACAGAGCTGGAAAAATTCATGGACATCCGCGAAAAATACTTACTATACTAATGGTGCCTGACACCATTTGTAATGTCTGCACAGTAATAATGGAGTCACACCAATAAAACTAATGAAGGGACCTTCACTCATGGGGGTCTCTTTTTTGCCGATAAGAAAGTATAACTTTCTTATCAGGCATAAGCGCAACTACGCCTCTGTCTTCGCCTAACGGCTCGCCAATCGGCGAGTTTTCTTTAGCTTTCTGACACTAAACAATATGACATTTGTCACCTTATTTTGGTGACATTGCTTACTAAAATTTACCTCCCCAAAATCATACAATGAAATCAAGTAATCAGGAGGTGTTCGATAGATGAACAAAATTGTAAGCTTAACAAACGTGACAAAGTCATTTCAACATAAAACAGCGGTTAATAATGTATCTTTCACCATTGGAAAAGGGGAAGTGGTAGCGATTCTTGGACCGAATGGGGCGGGGAAAACAACGACCATCTCGATGATTTTAGGACTGCTCAAACCAACGGCGGGCGAGGCCCAATTATTCGGCCGCCACCCACAAGAAAAACAAGTCCGCGAAAAGATCGGTACGATGCTCCAGGAAGTCAGTGTGATGCAGGGGTTAAAGGTACGCGAGATCCTTGAACTGATTAGAAGCTATTATCCACACCCGCTCGCCTTAACGGAACTAATCAATCTAACTGGATTAACCGACCAGGACCTGAAAACACGGGCTGAAAAATTATCGGGCGGACAAAAACGCCGCTTAAGCTTTGCCCTTGCCCTCGCAGGCAACCCTGAGCTAATCATTTTTGATGAACCGACCGTAGGCATGGATACGATCTCGAGAAAACGATTTTGGGAGACAGTCCATCACTTGGCTGACCAAGGAAATACCATTATTTTCTCGACCCATTACCTGCAGGAAGCGGACGATGCCGCGAACAGAATCTTACTTTTTAAAGACGGCGCAATCGTCGCTGACGGAACGCCGGCAGAAATCAAAGCAAGAATTTCCAAGCAGTCTGTTTCCTTTATCGTGGACCCGGAAATATCACTAGAAAGCCTGTATCTGCACAGTGAAATCGATGAAATTTATCGAAAAAATAATCGCGTCTATGTCCAGTCGAACAACACAGACTGTGTTTTAGAGCTGCTTTTTCAAGAAAAGCTCGGTGCTCGTGACATCCAAATTGATCGCGGCAAGCTTGAGGAAGCGTTCGAACAGCTGACAAGCAGCTCAAAGGAGGCCGTTTAGATGAAAACCTTTCAAATGCAGTGCAAAGTTGAAATAATCCGCATCCTAAGGAATCGATATTTTGTTTTTTGGTCCCTTGTCATGCCCATTCTCTTCTATTATATTTTTACAAACGTGGTAAACACCAATGCTCCGAACAAAGCAGAATGGCAGGCCCATTACCTGATGTCGATGACGGTGTTCAGTGTGATGGGTTCGTCGATGATGACGCTCGGTATCCGCATGGTGCAGGAGCGTTCACAAGGCTGGTCGAGATTCATTCGCATCACGCCGCTTTCCGACACCGTCTATTTTGCGGCGCAAATGATTGGCCAAAGCGTCATTCATCTGCTTTCGATTACAATTATTTTTCTCGCGGGGGCAATCATCAATGACGTTTCACTTACCGCCTTTGAATGGATTGCCAGCGGTTTATGGATTTTACTAGGCTCGCTGCCATTCCTCGCGATCGGCACGTTAATCGGAATGATGAAAAAGGTAGAAACGGCTGCTGGTATCAGCAATGTCATTTATATGGTGCTCGCCGTTGCGGGCGGGCTCTGGATGCCGATTGAAATCATGCCAAAAGTGATGCAAACCATCGCCCAATGGCTGCCATCCTATCATTTTGGCAGCGGTGCCTGGGAAATCGTCCGCGGCAGCATGCCGAATTGGAAAAATATACTGATTCTCCTCTCCTATTTGGCCGTATTTCTGCTATTATCAAACTATATTAGAAGAAAAACGGAAGCAGTGTGATGCGTTATGAAAAAGTCATTTAGCATATTCCCGCGCCAAATGGGCTTTTTCCCGTATGTCTTTCTGATTTATATTGGTTTTCCCGCTTTTTATTTAACAAAAGAATCAGGGGTGAAGCAGCTCATCGGTTATGGGATGTTGCTGCTTTTCTTGGTGACCTATCGCGAGCTCTATTTTTTAATAGGAAAAAGGACATTCAGCTACTGGCTGGCTGTTCAACTGGCGATTGTATTCCTCTTCAGTTTGTTTTATAACTTAAACTACATGTTTTTAGGATTTTTCCCAGCAAATTTCATCGGCTGGTACATGAGTAAAACGGGATTTCGACGTGGACTAATCGGTTTAGTGATTGTTGAAATTCTTCCGTTCATTGTTCATATCAGCCGGACGAAAACATTTCTCACTCCGTCAGAGCTGATCTATTTCGTCCCTTTCCTGATCATCATGCTGATTTCTCCGTTTGGCATTCGCTCACTCAATCGGCGAATCGAGCTTGAGAAGGAACTTGATCGGGCGAATCAGAAAATTGAAGAATTGGTCAAGCGAGAGGAGCGGGTGCGGATTGCCAGAGATCTCCACGATACACTCGGACATACCTTGTCATTGCTGACGTTAAAAAGCCAGCTTGTGCAGCGGCTGACGGCGGTCGACCCTGAACGGGCGAAGCTTGAAGCAAAGGAAATGGAAGTCACTTCCCGAGCTGCCCTCAAGGAGGTACGCGAGCTCGTCACCGATATGCGGGCAGCCACTATAACGGAAGAGCTCCTGCAAGTACAGCAAATCCTGCGTGCTGCAGGAATAACCTATCAGTACGATGGCGACGTAGATTTTTCCAGCATCTCCCCATTTACACAAAATATCATCGGGATGTGCGTCCGCGAGGCGGCTACAAACGTCGTCAAGCATAGCCGTGCTGCCCACTGTTCCATTTCCATCAAGCTTCTTTCTGGAAAAATGAACCTAGTCATTCGCGATGATGGGATGGGCATACGGAATGAGCAAGCCTTTGGGAATGGTTTGCGGGGGATGGGAGAGAGACTGGCACTTATTGACGGTGTACTCGCGCTGTCAAACCATAATGGGGCGGTTCTGGAAATTAATGTTCCGATTGTCAGAAAAGCGGAAGCGCCCGTTTAGCGACGTATGGACTGGAGCCCTCCAACTGAGATAAAGGAAACACGAAGAGCGCAAGTGATTCGATGTTGACTTATCGTAGGGCGGAGGGCGAAGTGCACTAGTCGCTGGGCGCTGTAGCTGGACAAGAAAAGCGGAAGCGCCCGTTTAGCGACGTATGGACTGGAGCCCTCCAACTGAGATAAAGGAAACACGAAGAGCGCAAGTGATTCGATGTTGACTTATCGTAGGGCGGAGGGCGAAGTACACTAGTCGCTGGGCGCTGTAGCTGGACAAGAAAAGCGCCTGCATAAACGGAAAGGAATCAAAAATGAATTGATTAAAAAGGAGGGGCAGCCGTATGATTCGCCTGTTTATTGCGGAAGATCAGCGAATGCTGCTGGGGGCATTAGGCTCGTTGCTAGATTTAGAGATAGATATGAAGGTCATCGGCCAGGCGATGAACGGAGAAGAGGCACTCAATAGAATCTTGGAACTCAAACCGGATGTCTGCTTGATGGATATTGAAATGCCGGTGTTAAATGGACTTGAGGTGGCAGAAGAACTCGCAAAGCGGAAGTCACCGAGCAAGATCATTATTTTAACCACTTTTGCCCGGCCCGGATATTTTGAGCGTGCTCTAAAAATCGGCGTCCACGGCTACCTGCTGAAGGATGGGGAAATAGATGAGCTCGCCGAGACCATTCGCAAGGTGATGGAAGGAAAACGGGTGTTCAGTCCAGAACTGACTTTTAACGTCATCCGTGAGGAAAATCCGCTGACCCCAAAGGAACAAGAGATATTACGTCTAGCCAGCTTAGGAAAGACGACAAAAGAAATCACATCCGAACTTTATTTATCATCCGGAACCGTCCGCAACTATATCTCTGAAATCATCCATAAACTCGATGCCAAAAATCGAACGGAAGCCGCCAGCATTGCCGAGAAAAAAGGCTGGATTTAGCTCTGGAAAGGTGCCTTTAATAGGTGCCTTTTTTTGTGCTCCTCGGGAGTCCTATTTCCCTCCTTTCGGACAACTCCCCATTTATTGCCCTTTTATGTTGGACAACCTTCCACAAAACTCCTTTAAGAATAAATTAATACAAGCCATGTTTGAGGTAAGGCAATCGGTCATTGCTAATCATTCTCAAAGAGACAAAAGGGGGAATAAATAATCGTGAAAATATTAATCGTCGGAACAGGATATGTCGGGACGACGACAGGCCTTATTTTTTCTGAAATGGGTCACCAGGTTACGGGGCTGGACCTCGATGATAAAAAAATTAAAGCACTAAAAGCCGGTAAACTGCACTTCTATGAGCCGGGACTTGAGGAATTATTAAGTAAGCATGTTCAAGCCGAAACGATCAAATTTACCAAAAAGGCAAAGAAAGCTATTAAAGAAAATGATGTTATTTTCATTTGTGTCGGAACACCGCAGGGTACAAACGGGAGTGCTGACCTAACCTATGTAAGAAATGTCGCAAAATCAATCGGCAAATATATGAATCAATACAAAGTCGTCGTTACAAAAAGCACTGTACCAGTGGGGACGGCTGATTTAGTGACGCAATGGATTAAAGAAAGTCAAGACGAACCACTCCCTTTTGATGTCGTTTCAAATCCAGAGTTCTTGAGGGAGGGCGCTGCTCTTCATGATGCTTTTAATCCCGACCGAATTATCATTGGCACAACAAGTGAGGCGGCAGGAGCTGTATTGCGGGAACTGTATCAAAATTTTTCATGCCCGATCATTGAGACCAACCCAAAAGCCTCTGAAATGATTAAATATGCCGCTAATTCCTTCCTGGCCATGAAAATTTCCTTTATTAACGAATTAGCCAGACTATGCGATCACCTGAAGATTAATGTAAATGATGTTTCAGAAGGGGTGGGGCTTGACAACCGCATTGGCCCGCATTTTTTAAATGCGGGAATGGGGTATGGCGGTTCCTGTTTCCCTAAGGATGTAAACGCACTCATCCAAATCGCGAAAGACCATAACCATACCCTTTCCATTTTAGAAAAAGTCGTTGAGGTAAATGAAACACAGCCGCAATACTTTATTGAAAAAATAAAACAAGTCCTGGGCGGCGTTTTAGAAAATAAAACAATTGCCGTAATAGGATTATCATTTAAGGCAAATACCGATGATACGCGAGAATCGCCGAGCTTGGTTTTAATCAACAAATTAATTGAAGAGCAAGCTGCCGTTCGCGTCCACGATCCCATTGTAAAAATAACCCCGGATGCCTCCATCCATCAATTTCAAAGTATTGAAGAAACCGTTACTGGGGCACATGCCCTTGTGATAGGCACGGACTGGGATGTGTATAAACAGCTTGATTGGGCAAGCATAAAACCGCTCATGGAACAACCGAATATTTTTGATGGAAGAAATCTACTGGATAAAGGGATCAGCGAGGGCTTAGGTTTTCATTATACAGGGATTGCGAATCATTAATCTAAAAGGGGTATTTGCCTGGGCAGATATCCTTTTTCTTTTGAAGAAAAAAGGATTGACACCAATCAATATTCTTGATAAGTTTAACTGACGAACGTTCGGAAGGGTGAAAAAATGACTTCAACTCGGATTAAGGAAGTGGCCCTCAAACATTTTGCTCAAAATGGCTATGATGGAACATCGATGGCGCAGATTGCCGATGATGTAGGGATTAAAAAACAGTCCATATATACTCATTTCAAAGGGAAAGATGAACTTTTTCTACAGATATGTAATGAAGTATTTGCTCGTGAACTACGATTCGTGATGGAGTTTATTGAAAAAAATACTACACAACCTCTAGAGGATTTCTTATTTGGGTTTCTTTTTCATTATAAAGAGAGGAATGAAAAGAACGAGTATTCTAAATTCTGGCTTCGGCTCGTGTTTTTCCCACCAGCGCATCTTTATGAACAGGTCATGAAATTTGTGTACGAATATTTAGATCGGATAGAAGAACTTCTAGTTCCGATTATGGAAAGTGCCATGCGGGAGGGGAGAATAAACACCGAGATTGGTGCTGACCGGGCCACGGCTGCATTTTTGGGCATTCTGGATGGTATGTTCGTTGAAATATTATATGGCGGGCCCGAGAGAGCTCGAAAAAGATTAGAGTCTTCTTGGGATCTCTATTGGCGCGGATTATCGAAAATATAGTGGAATGATTGGAGGGGGAACGAATGAATCGAAATTGGGCACTTGTCATAGTGGCAGGCATTATTGAAATCCTGTGGGCGGCCGGCTTGAAATATTCACATAGCTGGATTTCTTGGGGAGGAACACTGATCCTTATCTATTTATCATTTGTCGTTTTGCTTCGCGCAATCAAAAGCGTACCTGTAGCCACCGCATATGCAGTCTTTACCGGAATTGGAACCGCAGGGACTGTACTTCTCGAAACTCTTTTTTTCAAAGAAGCATTTAGTTGGACGAAATTCTTTTTTATTCTTCTGCTTTTGGCCGGAGTCATCGGTTTAAAATTGATTACATCTGAATCTAGTGAAAAAGAAGGTGCAGCATAATGGCATGGATCTACCTTATTTTAGCGGGCGGTTTTGAAGTAGTGGGAGTGACAGGTATGAACAAAGTTGTTAAATACAAAAATCTTCAATCATACATGGTATTGTTTATCGGATTTGCCTTAAGTTTTAGCTTTCTTGGTTTAGCGATGAAAACTCTCCCAATGGGATTGGCTTATGCGGTTTGGACGGGGATTGGCACGATCGGTGGAACCATGGTAGGTATGTTGTTCTATGGAGAATCAAAAGATTGGAAGAGGATTCTATTTATCGGAATGATTCTGGCAGCCGTAATGGGTTTGAAATTGACATCTTAAAATTTTTTTAAAAAAACTTTTAAAAATCATTGACCAATCTACTAATATGCTGTAATATATGAAAAGTCGTCAGCGAGACGATAACAAGTTAAAAAAGTTGTTGACAGCAACAACTTGAAATGGTATATTGATAGAGTTGCTTCTAAACGGAGTAACGGAATTGTTCTTTGAAAACTAAACAAACAAAAACGTCAACAAACAATAAATTATTAGTTTCTTCTATAGAAACTAAGCCAACGTTTTAAATTATGAGCTAATCAACTCAACTTTTTTGGAGAGTTTGATCCTGGCTCAGGACGAACGCTGGCGGCGTGCCTAATACATGCAAGTCGAGCGAATCAATGGGAGCTTGCTCCCGTTGGTTAGCGGCGGACGGGTGAGTAACACGTGGGTAACCTGCCTGTAAGACTGGGATAACTTCGGGAAACCGGAGCTAATACCGGATAATTCTTTTCCTCTCATGAGGAAAAGCTGAAAGTCGGTTTCGGCTGACACTTACAGATGGGCCCGCGGCGCATTAGCTAGTTGGTGAGGTAACGGCTCACCAAGGCGACGATGCGTAGCCGACCTGAGAGGGTGATCGGCCACACTGGGACTGAGACACGGCCCAGACTCCTACGGGAGGCAGCAGTAGGGAATCTTCCACAATGGACGAAAGTCTGATGGAGCAACGCCGCGTGAGCGATGAAGGCCTTCGGGTCGTAAAGCTCTGTTGTTAGGGAAGAACAAGTATCGGAGTAACTGCCGGTACCTTGACGGTACCTAACCAGAAAGCCACGGCTAACTACGTGCCAGCAGCCGCGGTAATACGTAGGTGGCAAGCGTTGTCCGGAATTATTGGGCGTAAAGCGCGCGCAGGCGGTCCTTTAAGTCTGATGTGAAAGCCCACGGCTCAACCGTGGAGGGTCATTGGAAACTGGGGGACTTGAGTGCAGAAGAGGAAAGCGGAATTCCACGTGTAGCGGTGAAATGCGTAGAGATGTGGAGGAACACCAGTGGCGAAGGCGGCTTTCTGGTCTGTAACTGACGCTGAGGCGCGAAAGCGTGGGGAGCAAACAGGATTAGATACCCTGGTAGTCCACGCCGTAAACGATGAGTGCTAAGTGTTAGAGGGTTTCCGCCCTTTAGTGCTGCAGCTAACGCATTAAGCACTCCGCCTGGGGAGTACGGCCGCAAGGCTGAAACTCAAAGGAATTGACGGGGGCCCGCACAAGCGGTGGAGCATGTGGTTTAATTCGAAGCAACGCGAAGAACCTTACCAGGTCTTGACATCCTCTGACACTCCTAGAGATAGGACGTTCCCCTTCGGGGGACAGAGTGACAGGTGGTGCATGGTTGTCGTCAGCTCGTGTCGTGAGATGTTGGGTTAAGTCCCGCAACGAGCGCAACCCTTGATCTTAGTTGCCAGCATTCAGTTGGGCACTCTAAGGTGACTGCCGGTGACAAACCGGAGGAAGGTGGGGATGACGTCAAATCATCATGCCCCTTATGACCTGGGCTACACACGTGCTACAATGGATGGTACAAAGGGCTGCGAGACCGCAAGGTTTAGCCAATCCCATAAAACCATTCTCAGTTCGGATTGCAGGCTGCAACTCGCCTGCATGAAGCCGGAATCGCTAGTAATCGCGGATCAGCATGCCGCGGTGAATACGTTCCCGGGCCTTGTACACACCGCCCGTCACACCACGAGAGTTTGTAACACCCGAAGTCGGTGGGGTAACCGCAAGGAGCCAGCCGCCTAAGGTGGGACAGATGATTGGGGTGAAGTCGTAACAAGGTAGCCGTATCGGAAGGTGCGGCTGGATCACCTCCTTTCTAAGGATAATGCAGTCCTTTCGGACTGATAATAAGGTTGACGTTTCTTGTTTGTTTAGTTTTGAGGGAGCGATTCTCTCAAGACTTTTTTGTTCCTTGAAAACTAGATAATCGTAAGAAGAAGCAAAGTAAACATCGAGTAATCGCCATTTTAGTTTTTCTCTCTTATTGAATAAGAGTTATAAACCTTTTTAGGTTAAGTTAGAAAGGGCGCACGGTGAATGCCTTGGCACTAGGAGCCGATGAAGGACGGGACTAACACCGATATGCTTCGGGGAGCTGTAAGTAAGCTTTGATCCGGAGATTTCCGAATGGGGAAACCCACTGTTCGTAATGGAACAGTATCTTTACCTGAATACATAGGGTATAGAAGGCATACCCGGGGAACTGAAACATCTAAGTACCCGGAGGAAGAGAAAGCAAACGCGATTCCCTGAGTAGCGGCGAGCGAAACGGGACATAGCCCAAACCAAGAGGCTTGCCTCTTGGGGTTGTAGGACACTCAACATGGAGTTACAAAGGAACGGGGTAAATGAAGCGACCTGGAAAGGTCAGCCAGAGAAGGTAAAAGCCCTGTAGTTGAAACTTCGTTCCCTCCTGAGTGGATCCTGAGTACGGCCGGACACGTGAAATCCGGTCGGAAGCAGGGAGGACCATCTCCCAAGGCTAAATACTCCCTAGTGACCGATAGTGAACCAGTACCGTGAGGGAAAGGTGAAAAGCACCCCGGAAGGGGAGTGAAATAGTTCCTGAAACCGTGTGCCTACAAGTAGTCAGAGCCCGTTTATGGGTGATGGCGTGCCTTTTGTAGAATGAACCGGCGAGTTACGATCCCATGCAAGGTTAAGTTGAAGAGACGGAGCCGCAGCGAAAGCGAGTCTGAATAGGGCGTTTGAGTATGTGGTCGTAGACCCGAAACCAGGTGATCTACCCATGTCCAGGGTGAAGTCCAGGTAACACTGGATGGAGGCCCGAACCCACGCACGTTGAAAAGTGCGGGGATGAGGTGTGGGTAGCGGAGAAATTCCAATCGAACTTGGAGATAGCTGGTTCTCTCCGAAATAGCTTTAGGGCTAGCCTCACGTTGTTAGAGTCTTGGAGGTAGAGCACTGTTTGGACTAGGGGCCCTCATCGGGTTACCGAATTCAGACAAACTCCGAATGCCAAAGACTTATCCGTGGGAGTCAGACTGCGAGTGATAAGATCCGTAGTCGAAAGGGAAACAGCCCAGACCACCAGCTAAGGTCCCAAAGTATACGTTAAGTGGAAAAGGATGTGGAGTTGCTTAGACAACCAGGATGTTGGCTTAGAAGCAGCCACCATTTAAAGAGTGCGTAATAGCTCACTGGTCGAGTGACTCTGCGCCGAAAATGTACCGGGGCTAAACGTATCACCGAAGCTGTGGATTGACACCATTAGGTGTCAGTGGTAGGAGAGCGTTCTAAGGGCGTTGAAGCTAGACCGTAAGGACTGGTGGAGCGCTTAGAAGTGAGAATGCCGGTATGAGTAGCGAAAGATGAGTGAGAATCTCATCCACCGTATGCCTAAGGTTTCCTGAGGAAGGCTCGTCCGCTCAGGGTTAGTCGGGACCTAAGCCGAGGCCGAAAGGCGTAGGCGATGGACAACAGGTTGATATTCCTGTACCACCTATGAATCGTTTGAGTGATGGGGGGACGCAGGAGGATAGGGTAAGCGCGCTGTTGGATATGCGCGTCTAAGCAGTTAGGCTGGTGAATAGGAAAATCCGTTCACCATGAAGGCTGAGCTGTGACAGCGAGGGAAATTTAGTACCGAAGTTCCTGATTCCACACTGCCAAGAAAAGCCTCTAGCGAGATTCAAGGTGCCCGTACCGCAAACCGACACAGGTAGGCGAGGAGAGAATCCTAAGGTGAGCGAGAGAACTCTCGTTAAGGAACTCGGCAAAATGACCCCGTAACTTCGGGAGAAGGGGTGCTCTTTAGGGTTCATAGCCCTGAAGAGCCGCAGTGAATAGGCCCAGGCGACTGTTTAGCAAAAACACAGGTCTCTGCGAAGCCGCAAGGCGAAGTATAGGGGCTGACGCCTGCCCGGTGCTGGAAGGTTAAGAGGAGGGGTTAGCTCACGCGAAGCTCTGAATCGAAGCCCCAGTAAACGGCGGCCGTAACTATAACGGTCCTAAGGTAGCGAAATTCCTTGTCGGGTAAGTTCCGACCCGCACGAAAGGCGTAACGATCTGGGCACTGTCTCAACGAGAGACTCGGTGAAATTATAGTACCTGTGAAGATGCAGGTTACCCGCGACAGGACGGAAAGACCCCGTGGAGCTTTACTGTAGCCTGATATTGAATTTTGGTACAGCTTGTACAGGATAGGTAGGAGCCTGAGAAGCCGGAGCGCTAGCTTCGGTGGAGGCGTCGGTGGGATACTACCCTGGCTGTATTGAAATTCTAACCCGCACCCCTTATCGGGGTGGGAGACAGTGTCAGGTGGGCAGTTTGACTGGGGCGGTCGCCTCCTAAAGAGTAACGGAGGCGCCCAAAGGTTCCCTCAGAATGGTTGGAAATCATTCGTAGAGTGTAAAGGCACAAGGGAGCTTGACTGCGAGACCTACAAGTCGAGCAGGGACGAAAGTCGGGCTTAGTGATCCGGTGGTTCCGCATGGAAGGGCCATCGCTCAACGGATAAAAGCTACCCCGGGGATAACAGGCTTATCTCCCCCAAGAGTCCACATCGACGGGGAGGTTTGGCACCTCGATGTCGGCTCATCGCATCCTGGGGCTGTAGTCGGTCCCAAGGGTTGGGCTGTTCGCCCATTAAAGCGGTACGCGAGCTGGGTTCAGAACGTCGTGAGACAGTTCGGTCCCTATCCGTCGTGGGCGCAGGAAATTTGAGAGGAGCTGTCCTTAGTACGAGAGGACCGGGATGGACGCACCGCTGGTGTACCAGTTGTCTTGCCAAAGGCATCGCTGGGTAGCTATGTGCGGACGGGATAAGTGCTGAAAGCATCTAAGCATGAAGCCCCCCTCAAGATGAGATTTCCCATAGCGTCAAGCTAGTAAGATCCCTGAAAGATGATCAGGTTGATAGGTCAGAGGTGGAAGCATGGCGACATGTGGAGCTGACTGATACTAATCGATCGAGGACTTAACCATTTTATATTGGTTGAACTCGTTTTTACAAAAACTTCTTCTGCAATATCTAGTTTTGAGGGAATGAAACCTCAAACAAAATAAGTCTGGTAACAATGGCGAGAAGGTCACACCCGTTCCCATACCGAACACGGAAGTTAAGCTTCTCAGCGCCGATGGTAGTTGGGACATGCGTCCCTGTGAGAGTAGGACGTTGCCAGGCACAAAAAAGAGATAACCTTTGTAGGTTGTCTCTTTTTTGTGTGCCAATAAATAGAAGCGGAAAGTAAAAGTGTAAAAGTGGACAGTAAATTGATAGAATCGGACAGTAAAATAAGAAAAGCGGAAAGTAAATGACCAAAAGCGGAAAGTAAACCAATTAAAGCAGGGAGAAAATCGAGAAAACACTAAAAAGGGTCTCCGACATAGCTTTTAGCTTAGTTCCATCCGAATTACGCCTAAATATTCAATCCCCTGCCGATTTTTTCAATCTGTTTATCAAGTTAAAAACAGTCCCTTTGTCCCACTAGTAAAGGAAAATAGCCCTATAAAAAAAATGGTATGATAAGGAAGTGAAAAATTAACATCAACTGGAAATTCTAATTTCCGGAAAAAGATAATCCTTATGACACAATTTTGGCATAGGAAAGACTCTTAACCTGCTTCATTAAACCTATATACATTGTGAAAATGATACATTATTACTTTATCAAAAAAATGAATGAAAATTAGCAGTCTGCTAGGGAGAGATTTTACGTGATTTTAACGTTGTTTGATCGTAAAAAGGCGTTTACCTTTGTTCTGCCTGAACGGGTAACCGGCCGTTATGTACTGACTACGGAGAGCCGGAATGGCAGTAAACGAGAGATGATGGCAATAGAGGCAGAAGAGGGACAATGGTTTATCAAGTCCAATAAGTATGCTTTTTTAAGCAATGCTGACGGGCAAAAGGTCAGCAAGCAGCCGGTTGAAGAATTTAGAACCTATACGATTAACCGAGAAGGTGAAGCGCCATCGCTTTTATATGCGGAACCTTTTCAATTTGATCAAAATATTTACACAAAGCACTACGTTACCACGGATTCCTTAAAAATCGGCAGATCGAAGGACAGTCAGATTTGTTTCGCCAATAAATTAGTGTCCAATTCACATTGCGTAATTGAATACGACAAGAATGGATCAGCAGTAATCCGTGACCTGCAAAGTTCAAATGGCACCTATGTGAACGGGGAAAGAGTAACGGAGCACACGCTTAAAATTGGCGATTGTATTTACATAATGGGATTAAAAATCATTTATAATGGGAAACTGCTTTCGTTAAATAATCCGCATCGGCTAGTACTCCTTGATCGGAATGCGTTTCAGCCATTTACCGTTGAACCGCCCATTATAGCGGATGAGGAGGAGCTTGATGAATTTCAGGTAGAGGAGACGACTTCTGACCTTTTTTTCCGTTCGCCTCGTTTTAAAAGAGAAATTACAACGCCAGAGATTAAGATTGATCCCCCGCCATCACCAGTGAACCAAGAAGAAACTCCATTAATGCTGCTATTAGGGCCCTCGCTTACGATGGGAATGGCCTCCTTGTTCATGGGGCTGTTTACCCTGCAAAATGTGATGTCGACGAATGGGAATATCATGATGGCGATGCCGACTTTGGTAATGTCCTTTAGTATGCTGGTAGGGACAATTCTTTGGCCGATTTTAACTAAGAGGCATGAGAAAAAGACCCGGATCAAGCAGGAAAAAATCAGGCAGGAAAAATATCGTGCCTACTTAGAGGAAATGGCGGAGGTTATTGAAGAAGAACGGAAACGGCAAAGTGAGATTTTACATGAGAATCATGTGCCGATTGGACATTGCGTTGCCCGGATTCAGGCGCAGCAGCGAAATCTGTGGGAAAGAACCCTTGGCCAGGATGACTTTTTGAAGCTCCGTTTAGGTCTTGGAAATCTACCGCTCAATGCAGATATAAAATTCCCGGAAAAACGTTTTAGTGTGGAAGATGACGGACTGCAAGAGGAACTGTATAAACTTGCGGATACACCAAAGGTTTTAACAGATGTCCCGGTCACATTCTCACTTATGGAAGAAAAGGTCAGCGGGATTATTGGCAGCAGGGAGAAGGTAAAGGCATTAGTCGAGGGGCTGATTTTTCAACTAACCGCCTTGCACAGCTATGATGAATTAAAACTGGTGTTTGTTTACGACCAGCAAGAGCAGGACAGGTGGAACTTTGTTAGATGGCTGCCGCATGTTTGGGACGATACGAAAACTATCCGCTACATGGCCACTGATGCAAATGAATTAAAAGAGTTGTCGGCCGTGATTGAAAGGGAAATTTCTCAGCGGCAGAAGTTAGCAGATGATGAACTAGCCAATGTAACGCAGCATTATGTTATTTTTTCAATGGATAAGAATTTAGCGGCAAAAGCGGAAATGTTCACGATGATTTTACAAGCGAAAAAGAACATTGGCTTTAGCTTGATTACTCTATACGATGAATTGAAAAACCTGCCGAAGGAATGTTCAGCAGTTATTGAACTAGACGGCTCCTCGGCAAAGATCTTTGACAAAGACGATATAACTGGTCAGTTTACGGCATTTCGCCCGGATATTTATTTGCAGGAAGACCCGGAGAATCTGGCAATTCAGCTTGGCAACATCAATCTGGCTTCATTAAATAAGGCTTATACACTTCCAGAGATGCTCACCTTTTTAGAAATGTTTGGAGTTAGTAAAATTGAACACTTGAATGTGCTGACAAAATGGAAGGAAAATGATCCGGTGAAGACACTGGAGACGCCCATCGGGGTTGATCAGTCTGGTGAGTTGTTCAAGCTCGACCTCCACGAAAAATTCCACGGCCCCCATGGTCTGATAGCCGGAATGACCGGCTCTGGGAAAAGTGAATTTATCATGACGTTTATATTGTCTCTTGCGGTGAATTATCACCCGGATGAAGTGGCGTTTATTTTAATCGATTATAAGGGCGGGGGCATGGCGAACGCGTTTGTGGATCTGCCGCATCTTGCCGGAACGATTACCAACCTTGACGGAGCAGCCGTTAAACGATCGCTAATTTCGATTCAAAGTGAGTTGAAGCGGCGCCAGGCGATTTTTAGCGAAACAAGTAAACGGGTGGATGAAAGCAATATCGATATTTATAAATACCAGAAGCTGTATCGTGAAGGCCGGGTAACCGAGCCGCTGCAGCATTTGTTTATCATTTCGGATGAGTTCGCGGAGTTAAAGACACAGCAGCCGGAATTCATGGATCAGCTGGTCAGTGCGGCGCGTATTGGACGAAGCCTGGGGATTCACTTGATACTTGCGACGCAAAAGCCCTCAGGGGTTGTTGATGATCAAATTTGGAGTAACAGTAAATTTAGAATCAGCCTGAAGGTGCAGGAGAAGGCGGACAGTATGGAGGTAATCAAACGGCCGGATGCTGCCGAACTGTCGACCACAGGGCGATTCTACCTGCAGGTCGGGTTTAATGAAGTGTTCATGCTTGGTCAGTCTGCATGGGGCGGTGCCCCGTATTATCCTGCGGAAAAATTGGAGAAACACCAGGATGACAGCATCGTCGTAATTGATCATCTTGGCCGTGTTCTAAAAAGCGCACGAATCGATAAACGGAATACACAAGTGAATAAACCGCCAAAGCAATTGGATGAAATAACGGACTATCTGGCTCAATTAGCTTCACAAGAACAGATAAAGGTGAAGCAGCTGTGGCTTGAACCGATTCCAAGCAAAATCTTTTTAGAAAAATTGCAGCAAAAATATCGTATCACAACGGAGCAGAGCTTTGCGTTAAATCCGGTAATCGGAGAGTATGACGATCCGGCTAATCAAAGCCAGCACATCCTTAGACTGCCGCTCACAACCGAAGGCAACACTGTCATTTATGGTGTCGCCGGCAGCGGAAAAACGACGTTCTTGGCAACATTGATTTATTCACTCATGGAGGAGCATACACCGGATGAGGTCAATCTATACTTAATGGACTTTAGCAGTGAAACATTAAGCTGGTTCCGAGAAGCACCGCATGTGGGTGATGTGGTTCTTTCCCATGAAAGCGAGAAGGTCACGAACCTTTTTAGAATGTTAACGAATGAGATTGAGCGCAGAAAGAAATTATTGGCCAACTATGGCGGCGATTTCAGCACGTACAACTGTTCGGCAGAGCAGGGGCTGCCTTCGATTGTTGTCGCGATTCACAATTATGCGGCTTTTTCAGAGATGTATGAGGACTATGAAGAAGCGATTTCCTTCTTAACTCGGGAAGGTCTTAAATACGGCATTTACTTCGTCGTTACTGCAGCGAATACCGGAGCCATCCGCTACCGTTTGCTGCAAAACTTTAAGCAGCTGTTTGTTTTGCAATTAAACGATACGACGGAATATTCAGGTGTGTTGGGTAGTGTTGATGGAGTGTATCCATCGAAATACAAAGGCCGGGGTATTTTTAAAGCGGGCAGTGTGTACGAATTCCAGACCGCCCTTATTACGGATGGAACAACGGATATGTACCGTTTTATGACGGAATATTGTGCAGAACAAAGCAAGAAGTGGAATAAAGCAAGGGCAAGAAGAATCCCGGTTCTTCCGGAAAAGGTCAACCTGGATTATTTTGCTGCCGGTGAACTGAAAACCAATCATCCGGGGGAAATACCCGTAGCCGTCGAGAAAAGTACGCTTGCTGTTTACTTTTTTGACTTTAGCGATTCCTTTGTCAATCTTGTTCTGACAAGCAATAGCGATCAGGAATGTACTGGGTTTATCCAGGGAGCTGCTGAGATGCTGGCGGCAAACGGGGGCAGTGAAGTTATCGCCGTTGATCCGCATAACAATTTCATTAAAGATATGAACCAGGGCTATCGCTACGTGACCGGTGCACAGCCAATCGAAGAAACGATTGTTTATTTGTTCAATACACTTGTCTACCGCAATAATACAACGAAAGACGCAGTGGCGGAAGGCATGACGCCGCCAGTGTTTGAACGGATATTTTGTGTGATTGATTCGTTCAGCGATTTGAATAATAGCTTATCAGCAGATGGAAAGGATAAGCTTGCAGTGTTTTTAGATAAGGGAGCGTCGCTGGCTGTCCATCTGATTATTGGCGATCAGGCCGACCGAATCAACGCGATTTCATACGAAAGCTGGTTTAAAAATCATGTATCGCAAAGTGACGGCATTTGGGTCGGCAGCGGGATTACTGATCAATATGTATTGAAAACGAATAAGACGACTAGCGAAATGTATCAGGACATTCCAACCGGCTTTGGCTATTGTCTGAAGAAAGGAAAGCCTGTATTGGTGAAGCTGTTGTCATCTGCGGCTGTGAGTGAGGAGGAATTGGTCTATGGATAAGGTGTTAGTAGAGGTATTTATCCCTGCGGCCAATCAGACATTTGACATCTTCCTTCCGCTTAAAAGCAAACTTCATGAGGTCGTTCTGTTAGTAGGCAATACTTTGACAGAGCTGTCACAGGGCTATTATACCGGCACAGAACAAACGGTTCTTTGCGACCGGCACACCGGGGAGATCTTCAATATCAATAATACGGTTGAAGAGCTCGGTTTAAAAAATGGATCGAAGCTGATGCTGCTATAAATCTCTTATTTTTAAAAAGTAACCGGTAAGGAAGGTACCTAATGAAAATCACAAAAAGGATTATGCTGATATTCTTCCTAATGCTTGTACTGATAGGGGGCACGGGTTGTATGGATTCAGAAAGCAAAATGGTCCATTATTTAGAAGATAAATATGGTGAAAAATTTGTCGTGGAACATAAAAAGGAAGGAAGCGTTCTATTCCCGGAGATGTATGGGAAAGATAAAATTTATGCCTATCCGGAAGGAAAGCCGGAATTAATCTTTGAAGCGGGAGAAAGTTCGTCAAAGGAAAAACAATACTACGATGATTATATCCCTGCCATTTGGGGCGGTGAATTGACGAAAAGTTTACAAGGCAGCCTTAAAGAGAGCCTTCCCGAGACGAGCATTTATAAAATCTATGTTAACGTTGCAGGGAGTAAATATAATCTGGAAATGAAGGATTTGCCTATTTTAAAGTATATCAATGAAGAAAACAAAGATATTAGGATTGTCTTAAAAGTCGCAATAAAGACCGCGGGTAAACCCAATACTTCTGATTATAGCGACGGACTGTACAAGGCTTTTGATCAATTAAAAGGTCTGAATACGACTTTTTATTCCTTCTCTGTGGGATTCGTAGACCAATCAGAGAAGATTGATGAATATATCAGAACCTCTAATGTGAATAACTTACCATGGTCCAATATAGAGGGAAAGGTATATGGACACCTGCAGGTCAATCAAGATATTACTGATATTAATAGTCCCGCTGATTTAATGAAATATTATACACCGGCTGAGGAGTGATAATATGACATTATCTAATTTAACAGAAGAAGAAAAATATTTACTCCTGCAGTTTTCGTATGTAGATTTGCCGGAGGATTATAAGGTTGACCCTAATCAGCCGGCGAATTTTAAAAAGTTAGTAAATGAAATGATGCTGACCTCTTCGGATTATGAGGAAAATGAGAGTTTTAAAAAGTTATATGAATATGTAAACGGCCCAAAAGGCGAGAATCTAGCCAATATTCAAATAACCAAATATGAAAACAACAACCCGGAATGGGAAGAAATCAAGCATGGGAAATTAAATTCCGGCTTTGTCGGCTTTGCCTTGAAGGATGAAGAAGGCAATGCCACTGCATTATTTAGGGGCAGTGAAAGTATGGGGGATCCGCTGCATCTCATAACCGACTGGAAATCAAATGTCGAAGCAGGGATCGGACAGGAGATCAAACAGCAGAAAGAAGCTGCAGCGTTTTATGAAAAATATATTTCCGGTGCCGAGGGTGACATCTATGTCATGGGCCACTCCAAAGGTGGGAATTTAGCCAATTATGTGTTAGTTCATTTTTTTAATCAAGATAAAAACCTGAAATCTTATGTTGTCAATGGCGCTCCCATCAACTGGTGGGTTCTCTCAAAGGAACAGCAGGAGGTCTTGAAAGGTGAGCGGAATACGTTTATCGTTCACCAAGATGATGCCGTCTCACAGCTGGGGCATGTTCCGTATGTCGACAAGACGATTAAAACCAAGAATAAGATTGGCGCGTTGGCATTAATTTCCGCCGTGATTGCCTATGGTGCTCTTTCACTTGATGCCCATAGCTTAGATGCCGTCGAGTTTGACGAGAACGGAAATTTTATTGGGGCGTCTGACGGGGCCTCAACAGGACGGATGATAGGGAACTTTATATTCTCTGGGATTATGTTTCCCTTATCCTTTGATGCTCTTGTCGATAAGGCGATGGCCTCCATCAAACAGGCCGTGTTTCAAATGGTCGTTTCGACCGTGGTAAAAGCAGTGGAACTGAAGCAACAACTGGACCAGAAACTGATGCAAATCAAGTTCGAATGCATTCGTTATATTTTAACTGTTATGAAGGTTTCACAGAAAGTAAAGCAGGAATTACACCAGTTTTTTGACCAATTTATTGAAAAAGCGAAATCGTTCGCTGCGCAGGTTTGGGGTAAACTTACCGGAGGATTTGGCTTAGCTGTGGAGCCCATCCTAAAAGTGGATCTGTCCAGACTCGCTTACTATTCTACAAGATTGCAAGGGGTTAAGCGGAAAACACAGCATGTGAACAGTTTGATTGATAGTTTATATCGTGAGGCTGACCTGTTGGATTTGGGGCATGTGTTAAAAGCGGATATGCTGACGAATTTTCATTTTAGAATCAATGAAAATATCAATTATCTTAATAGGACCATGGAAATATTGGAAAAGGGCGAGGCCGTTTTACTGAGAAAAGCCGAAGCCATTCGCTAGCATGCAGGAGGGACACTGATGGATGCGCATGTGAAAAATAAGATTCATACTATTATAGCCGAGCTTAATGCGCTTGCCCGGGAGCTGGATGACATCTCCCAGGGAATTAATCGTGAATTCAAAGGTATTGGCGCTGTGAAATGTGCTTCCAGCCTGCAAAGCACGGCGGGCAAGTACCGGTCGGTCATCCATGAATTAAGAAAAATATAAGGGAGCAGCGCATGCGCTTTTCTTATAATAGAATTTATAATTTTCGACTTTGAGAATTGTCCAGCTCCAGCACCCTAGCGGCTAGTGTCCTTCGCTCTCCGCCCTACGATAAGTCAACATCGAATCGCTATCGCTCTTCGTGTTTCCTTTATCTCAGTTGGAGCGCTCTAGGCCATACGCCGCTGACCAGGGCGCATGCGCTTTTCTTAGCCGAAAGGAAAGTATAACTTTCCTTTCAGGCATAAGTGCAACTACGCCTCTGTCTTCGCCCTAACGGGCTAGCCAATCGGCGAGTTTTCTTTATTTGAAAGGAGGTGAAACAAAATGGCTAGATCAATTATGGTAGATCCTGCGAAGCTTGAAAAAGCGGCAACAAGCATTGATCAACAGGCAGCTGATTATGAGAGACTCTATAAATCTTTGTTTACAGAGGTTGAGGCGATGGGTGCTGCATGGCAAGGGGCCGATAATCTTGCCTACGTAAACCAAATTAAAGGCTTCACGGATGATTTCATGAAGATGAAGACAAAGATGGATGAGTTTTCTCATTTCCTCAAAACTTCGGCAAAAACATATCGCGACACGCAAAATGAGGTTATTAGCGGTGCAAAGCGATTATCGAACTAATTTATCCTTTTCTGCAACGGTGTAGGGAAATGAATAGTGAAAACAGGGGGTGTATACAATGACGATCGAAGGAGTTAAAATTTCGCTTGGTGAAGTCAGTAAAACGGCCAGCCAAATCAGAAATTTAAACAACAACTTGTATGTGAGATTACAAGATATTAAAAAAGAAATGAATGCACTGTCGCAAACATGGAATAGTGATGCGTCCAACACAATTCGTGCGAATTTCAATACGTTTTCTGCCAGATTTGATACCTATCGTGATGTAGTGGAAAGCTACTCCAAATTTTTGGATGTGACGGTCACTAATTATGATGCAACAGAAGCAGCGATTAACAATAATGCAAGTCAATTTAAGTAATCGCTAAACCCTCGGAAGGGCAGTCGCAGCTTCGCGAACTGTCCTTCCAAGACATTGTAATCCAACAGAAGGGATCGGACAGCCTTGATCAAACAAATTGATTTAAATTTGGAGAATTGCCGTGAATATTTATTTTTTAAGGTGAACAGCGATGTAGAAGTGGCAAGGAATGAAATTGGCTTGCTGGAAAATAGTCAAGTCTTCGGTTTGTTGTCTATGGTTGTCATCGAAAAAGAGAAAGATATTTTTTTTAGATATGATTTATCTTCATGGGAAAATATTAAGCCATTGTTTTTTAAAGGATTTTCAAAGGAACGATTATACAAATTTCTAATACATATAGCCGAAACCATGATTCATTCAAAAAAAATAGGTCTGCAGCTTAACAATATCATTTCTGATAAAAGACATATCTATATTGATCCATTATCAGGAAGACCGTTATTTTTCTACTTGCCGATTAAAGATAATCGCTATGAGACCTGCACGGTAAAGGAGTTTTTATTGAGTTTGCTGTGGATGGCGCCGTATGACGAGGATGATGATTTACACTTCTTTATGGCCATTCATAATTATCTCGTTCGTGCGGAAGAAATTGATCTGCAGGATTTTAAGGGGAAATTAGAAATGTTTGCCCATATCAATGAATCGGTGGGGTTGATCCCGCAGCAAAATAACGTACCTAAACAGGTACATGAAAAAGCTGCTTCTAAAAAGCCGGCTAAAAAAAGTCTGAGTTTTTACAGCCCTGGGAATGCTGAAGTTCTTCTTGAAGATCAAAATGAGGTCATGTCAACCAATCATAAAAGTGTGAGGATGGATAAACAAACAGGCCAGAAGCTTGAAATTGAGGAAGAAATTCAGTACAAGAGGGTGACAAGAACAGAGCTCGGGGAAAATGATGCATCATTTGAAGCGGCTGCCACGATTGCGGGAACACAAATTAATATTGTTCCAGGCAATAATGGAAAGGGGATTGCCGTCGAAATTGATTATCAGGATGAAGGAACAACGGTTTTAGGTGTGGCCGATTTAGGAACCACCACCTTGGGGCCTTCCAATCCGATGCCTTTCTTACTTGCCCTCACTAATCATGAGAAAATCGTGATTTCCAAAGAGGTATTTAAACTTGGCCGCGATGCAAAAAATGTCGATTATACATCCTCCAATAAAGCGGTTGGTCGTGTCCATGCCCAGATTCTGACGGAGGACGGCGAATACTTTTTAAAGGATAACCGCTCGACGAACGGAAGCTTTGTGAACGATATTAAGCTTGCCAAGAATGAAAAGGTCAAAATCAGACACGACGACAGAATCACACTGGCAAACGAAGAATTTGTATTCAAGATGTTTTAATAATTAGCTGTATTAAGAGCCATGGTGATTGGTGCGGAAGGCGCAAGACTCCTGCGGGAGTAGCGGGACAGGTGAGACCCCACAGGCGCTTTAGCGCCGAGGAGGCTCACCGCCCGCCCCGCGGAAAGCGACGTGCCTGGAGCTCCAATCACGGGTAACACTTAGTAAGAAAGGCGGTGTGTGCATGTCTTTTCAAGTTGCTTACCATACTGACGCAGGCATTAAAAAGAAAACCAATCAAGATGCTTTGCTGCTTAAATCAGCCAAGACACCAAAGGGCCGTATCGGCCTGTTCATCGTTTGTGACGGAATGGGCGGGCTTACGCAAGGAGAATTGGCAAGTGCAACCGTGATTAGAGGGATGTCTGACTGGTTTGAAACGGAACTGCCAAAAATCATTCTTTCCGGCCATGAGCAGGTCGAGACAGAAATCAGACAGCAATTAGCAGCCTATGTAAAGGGGCTTAATCGAAAAATCTTGGAGTATGGGGAAACGGCAAGCCTGAAGCTGGGGACAACCATCACCGCTTTATTGATTGTGAATACCAAGTATTTTCTTTTGCATGTGGGCGATAGCAGAGCCTACCAGATTCACAAGGATCTTCTTCAACTAACGAAAGATCAAACGCTGGTGGCTAGGGAGCTTGAACGCGGCAATATTACTGAGGAACAGGCAAAAGTCGACCCGCGCCGCAATGTCCTGCTGCAATGTGTCGGGGCATCCCCGGGCTTGGACCCTGTCATAACCGATGGTGAGGTGAAAGACGGGGATTTGTTCATGCTGTGTACGGATGGATTTTACCATGAAATCAGTGAGGACGAAATATTTACCCGCTTAAATCCGGACCATCTATCCGGTGAGGAGCAGATGAAGGAGACGGTCACAGGCCTTGTTGAACTGGTGAAGAAACGCAAGGAAACCGATAATATCACTGTTTTAATAACGAAAGTAACAGCAGGTGATGCGCCTTGATTAAAATCGGCACCATTATTGATGAACGCTATGAAATTTTGAAAGAAATCGGCCGCGGCGGAATGAGTATTGTCTACCTCGCCATGGATAACAGGCTCAAGAAATCGCTCGTCGTCAAGGATATCCGCAAGCGGGCAAACAAGGACGACGATTTGCTTGTCAACAGTCTTGTCGTTGAGGCGAATATGCTCAAAAGATTAGACCATGGCGCCTTACCGCGGATCTATGATGTCATTGACCGCCAAGGCGAGATTTATGTAGTAATGGATTATATTGAAGGTGAATCGCTGAAGGAGAAGCTGAAGCGTGAAAATACAGCTTCCGCGCTTGAGGTGATTGATTGGGCGAGGCAGTTAAGTGATGTGCTTGGCTACCTACATACACGAAAGCCAAATCCGATTATTTATCGCGATATGAAGCCAGATAATATCATGCTGACTCCCGAGGGGAAAATTAAGCTGATTGACTTCGGAATCGCCAGGGAGTTTAAGACAGAGAATTCTACCGATACCACAAATCTGGGGACAAAAGGGTATGCAGCCCCAGAACAGATATCCGGCAAGCAAACAGATGCGAGAACGGATATTTATAGTTTAGGTGTGACCCTTTACCATTTGGTGACGGGAAAAACCTTGAATGACCCGCCATATGAATTAAGGCCGATTCGCACCTGGAATTCGGCGCTGCCAGAAGGTCTTGAGCATATTATTACAAAATGTACTGCGGCTGAACCGGATGACCGATATCAAAGCTGTGAAGAGCTGAGCTATGATCTTCTGAATATCAACAAATTAACACAGGGATATAAACGAAAGCTTTGGAAAAAATTTGTGGTATTCTTGATCCCGGCCGTACTGTTCCTTGGATTTGCAACGACTTCTGTCATGGGTTATAAAGGGATGAAAAATGAACAGCTGCAAGATTATATGAGTTTAATCAACGAGGCTAACGGCTATATCCAAAATGGCCAGGATCGGGATGCCATTAAACTTTTTGAACAGGCGATTAAGCTCGATAAAGGCAGGGCAATGGCCTTTAATAACTTACTAGATTTGTATATTCAAAGCGGCGAAGCGGATAAGGGCCTATCGAATATTGAACGATATATCGATGAGGGGTATGGCAATATTGATAAAAATAGTGAGGTTCTGTTTAAAGTTGGGATGACCTATTTTGATGTGGAAAAGGACTATTTCCGGGCGCAAGAATTTTTTAATAAGGTTGATCAAGAAGTCAAACCTGAAGTAGAGTACTACAAGTCATTAGCGTTGACGATGGGAAGTTTAAACATCGACTATAAAAAGTTTGCCAAAGAATTGGATGAATTTGAAAAATACAATGATAAAACCCGCAATGATGCGAAAAAAATTGATAATTACAATTCGTTAGCGAATATTTACCTGTCGTATAAAGCACAAATCCCTGATGCCAATACGAAGGCGATTCAATTAATTACCAAGTCAAAAGATGTCCTCATCAAATTGGATGATGACTTTTTAGCCGATAAATATGTGAAGGACTTTGAACTGAAATTAGCACAAGCTTATTACAGTAAGGGAATCAATTCCAAAGATAAAACAACTGCAATTTATGATTATGAGGAAGCAATCCGCCATTATACCAATCTCCTTGGAGGCAGCGAGGAAATTAAGCAAGAAGAGTACATGCTGAAAATCGGGACAATCTATGAGGAAATGGACAAGCGCGAGCGGGCTGCCGAACAATTCGAGCTGACCATCAAGCAGTTTCCCTCCAGTCTCACTGCTTATTCAAAACTAGGAAACTTACTGCTTGATATGGAGCAAGCGAAGGAAGAGTCACTTCGGAATTATGCTGCAGCGTTAAGGGTGTACGAGAAGGCATCACAATTAAAAGATGCGGCTAAGGATGAGAGTTTTATCAAACTGACAAGAAGGTACACTAATTTGAATTTGGTAGGGCAGGGGGGATAATGTGGAATATCAAACAATCTTTTATGGCGGCTTAGCCGGAGCCATCCTCTCGCTTATTTTCTCTATTATTCTGTATATTAAATTAAATATTTCAGAGGTAATAGAGGATTTAACAGGATTTAGTTTCCACAAATGGGCCAAAAAGCTGCAAGGTCATTCCCGCTCTAAACAAGTTCAGCACAATAAGCCCATCACAAGGGAAATCCAGCCGCGCCGCGATGTCGAATTAGAAGTGGCAGTCTCGGGCAGCGTTGCGGCGACAGAGCTTTTGACGGCAGAAGAGGCATCTGCCGCTTCAGTTGACTCTACTGAACTGCTGGGAGTAGAATCCGGTACCAGCGATTCTACTGAATTATTAGGAGTGGAGCCAACCACCAGTGATTCTACTGAACTATTAGAAGTGAAATTCGGCGCCGGCGAACAAGACGAAACAGAGCTTTTAGCGGAACATGCAGCAGCAACAGAGTTATTATCTGCGGAGACTGGCGACGAGACGGTGTTGTTAAATGATGTGTTGGAGGAGACTACTGTGTTAACGGGGCCTGCTTCTGACAGTAAATTTTTGAAAGAACTAGACGTGGTCATCGTACAAACGAATGACACCATATAGAAGGAGATAATGAGGATGGGAGAACTAATCAATAAAAGCTATAAACATAATAAATGGCTAGTATGGACTAGCTTTACCATCATCCTGCTGCTCTTTGTCCTGTTTTTTACGAGCCATGTATTATCGCAAAACGAGACGAGCAGATATATCAAGTTTAATAATAAAACTTGGGATATGGATAAAGATCCGAAGCCGGAATGGTATACGAACCAAAAGGACAACGTGACGTTTACAGTTGATCTGAAAGAAGATTATCAAAACTATCTTAGCTCCATTGAAAAGCCTGATGAAGCAGGAACAGAAGATCCGGCATCAGAACCTGCCGCCGAACCGGCTCCAGAACCGGCACCGGCCGATGTGGAGCAGCCCTTTAGCATAAACGCATCTTACGATGGAAAAGGCGCAAATGCCATAAAGGTGAGCAAAATTCTTGATGCAGCGGCACAGTTTCATGGCGAGTATAAAGTAGAGATTACGTTCCCTTCCAAAGGTGACAGCCAGTTAGACGTGGCCATGGATTTTGCTAAAAATTCATGGGGGTTTACTGCAAAGCCGGCAGCGTTCAGCATTAAAAGAGATACGGTTAACCCTAAGATTACCCTTTCTGGGATCAATAAATCAGTCTACACCGATAAAGACGGCCTTGTCGTCTTGTATCTAGAAGTGGAGGAAGAGAATTTTTCTCAAGATGCTGTATCCGTCCTCGTAGTTCTCGATGAGGAGGGGGAAGGGGAGCAAGCGGAAATTACATGGGATAAAACAAATCACCGCTTGGGCCGTGTTATTTTCCCTCATTCTGGTAAATATGATGTAACAGCATTCCTCCACGATCAAGCCGGGAATGAAAGTGAGAAGAAAAAGGTTTCCTTTACTATCAATAAAGGCGAGCCAAAAATGTCAGGCTTCGACCATGATGGTTTCTATCATCAAGATGTGACCGTTAAGTTTGAGGATGACGGAGCGATTACCAAGGCAACAGCCAACCTGGTCAGAACACATAATGGGGAGAGCTTTGATCATGTCGTTGATTTTACCCCAAAACGATTTGGTTTTTTTAAACGCTTTGCCAACTTGACACTGACCGAGGAAGGGCATTACGAAGGAACGGCAACCATTACCGATAACCAAGGGGTGGAGTTCACCTATCCAGTGTCGTTTACAATTGATAAAAGCGCACCGGCCATTGTGGTGACAGGTGTCGAACATAATCAGAAATATAAAGAAAAGAAAACAGTTGACATCAGTCTGACGGATGACAGGCAATTAAATGTTGAGACCACTGTCATGACGCTGGCTAAAAAGTCGATTGGCGGGAAAACAGAAGCTATCACCATAACGCCAAGCTTTGCCGCTGACAACAAAACGGCATCATTTAAGCAAGAGGTGGAGGATGGAATCTATGAATTGACGATTGTAACCAGCGATATTGCCGGCAATAAGACCGCTCAAAAAGTCCAATTCACCATCGACAGCCAAAAGCCAGTGCTGGAAGTCTCTGCAGGCGGAAAAACGATCAAGGATCAGCTGTACGTTGATAACGGAAGTTTGTCTGTTAAGGCCGCTGATTTAACATTGGATATGAGCAAAACACTGCTAATGTTAAATCAAAAGGCTATGGCACTGAAAACTGATGAATCGCGGACCATTGCCACATTGAAGAATAATGTCACCCTGGAGGACGGGGATTATGAGCTTTCCTTCAACTCGGTGGACGGGTTGGAAAATAGTGATTCCATCGGACCGCTTTCTTTTGTGGTTGACTCAAAGGCTCCGGAAGTATCGCTAACAGGGATTGAGCCCGCTTCGTTTGTAAAAAACGGAACAGTAACAATTCAAGTTAAGGAAAAGAATTACCAAACCAACAAGGTTACCTATAAAGTAGAAAAACGAGCTGCAGATGGCCAGTTTACTGACTTCCAAGATGACCGATATCCAAAATGGGAAAATACAGGGGAAACTTCAACAGCCGCACTGCCATTTGGTAATAGTGAGAAGGCAGACAGCAGCTATGACGGGGAATACCGTGTGACGGTAACAGTGAAGGATGCGGCAGGACATGAAGTGGCGAAAACAGTAGACTTTACGATTGATGCTACAGCACCTGTAGTGGATACTAGCCTGAGTGCCGACTTTAATGGCAGCCGTTATGGGCAAAAGGGAACCGTGTCCATTCTCGTCAATGAACTTCAGGCAAATTTTGAGATAAACGATGTTAACATTGATGTTAGAAGAAAATCTGGTGGAGACTATATGCCGATCGACAATGTAACGGGAACATGGACCCAGAGTCCGGCAAGTTCCGTCTATACCATTGATTTTGCCCAGGAAGATGAGCAAAACGAAGGCGATTATCAAATTATCATCGATGCCAAGGATAAGGCGGGAAATATCGCGGAACAAAAGTCTATCCTATTTACGATTGACCATACGATTCCGGTCGTAAGCATTGACCCCGTTTTCACGGATAAGCGTTATTTTAATAAAAATACTGATTTTCAGTTTAAAATCAGCGACACAAATCTGCAGTTGACGGGCAATGAATTATCCGTCCTCAAGGATGGAGTTCATTTTTCAAAAGCCGGACAGCTGAAATGGCTGGCGGGAACAACCGATACCGGTGTTGGTGCATATACATTCACCGAGGATGGGGATTATTCCGTTATCCTCGCCTCCACTGATAAAGCAGGCAATGCGGGTGTACAAGAAAAACGGGAGTTCATCATCGACCAAACATCTCCGCAATTAACGATAACGGGCGTAGACACAAAAGCGGCTAATCACAATTATTACCCTGAAGGGAAAACTGTTTATGCTGCTGTTGAAGACCGAAATTTTGCGGCAGAGGATATTGAGCTTACGGTAACAAAGGATGGCAAGGCTATTTCGTTTGGCGGATGGAAGAAGATCTATCAAACAACGAAGGTAACCAAGGTACTTTTAGTAAAATCGCATGTAACGAAAACGTTAGCCGAAGATGGAAACTATACAATTTCTCTAGGCCTGACGGATAAAGCCGGGAACCGTTCGATGATTCCGCCATTTGGCTTTACGATTGACCAGACAAAGCCAACCATTGATATTCAAGGCGTTGACCAAAATGCATTTTATAATATCGATAAAAAAGTGGATGTAACAATCAAGGATAAAAATCTGAAGCTGAACACGATTAAAGTGACAAGAGATGGCAGCAGCTACAACGCCGGAGGCTTCCGTGTCAGCGGTGAAACGGCAGCGCTAAGTCATACGTTTAGCAAGGAAGGAAAGTACGAAATCGTGGTCGAAGCGGTTGACCAGGCGGGCAATAGTTTTAGCCGTTCTGTCGTATTTACGATTGATAAAACGAAACCAGTGATTACACCTAAGTTCAAGGGTGAGAATCGCGTCATCCAAAACGGGCAGTACATTAACAAAATTTTCACGCCGCAATTTGTGCTCGACCAGTCCGAGGATTCGATTGTCTCTGTTACACTAAACGGCGGTGAGGACATTAAAAATCAGATCCCGACAGCGGCGACAGAAATGGAGTACCGTTACCATGTTGCTGCCAAGGATAAAGCAGGCAACGAAGCAACATTGGATATCAGCTTTATATTGGATACGACAAGACCTATATTAGATATTAAAGGGGTCGTGGATGGCTTCTTTAATAAAAATATAACACCGGTTGTTACCTATGATGATAAGCATCTAGATGAAAACAGGTCAACAGTTACCCTAAATAACCAGCCTTTCAATAAGAAACAAAAGCTTGATGATGAAAGGGATTATGTATTAAAAGCGGCCATTTACGATAAGGCGGACAATGTTCATGCAAGAACGGTTGTCTTTACGATTGATAAATCGGCGCCTGTGATTAGTTTTAAAGAGCCAATCACTGATCGATATTTTAATAAGAATCTTATTCCTGATTTGCTGATTAAAGATATGAGTGACTATGATATTATTTCCCTGACTTTAGATGGAGAGCCATACACGATTGGGGCTCCAATCGAAACGGAAGGGAAGCATGTTCTTTACTTTGAAGTCAAGGATAAGGCAGGAAATATTAAACAGTTGAGTGTCGAATTTATTATTGATAAAACGAAGCCAAAAGTCGTGTACGAGGGTGTTAAGAAAAACAAGAAGTACTACGAAGCAGTAACAGTCGGAATCCGTCTGGAACATCCAGAGGATACGATAACATCTATCACAGTGAATGGCGAGTCATTTTCTGGTGAGGCGATGACAAAAGATGGCGCCCAAGTGATAAAAACGACGCTAAAAGAAATCAAACCGTATGAAATTAAGGTAGTCGCATCAGATAAGGCAGGAAACGAAAGTACCTCGACGATTCCATTCGAAATTGTCGAAAAGAGTGCGCTCGTTAAAGTTTACGAAAACAAACCACTCTTTGCCGGAAGCATCGCAGCAGGAGTGCTTCTCTTAACAGCGGCCGGGGCCTTCATTTTCAGACGCAGGAAAGTTGTAAAAGCCGAATAGGGTAAGAAAAAGCAGCTAAAAAGCGATGGATGTCTATTTTGATTAATAGAGTCCATCGCTTTTATATTTGAACATTTCTTTTAACTGACATTTGCAATATAAATGGATTTGTTTACATCAGCTAATCTAATCCGCATCTTGTCATTGCGTCTTAACCTGTGACCGGATTCAGCATCAATCGTGACATCGCCCATTTCTATTTGGACCTTTGTTGTATTAATAAACAGTAAGGTATTGTCTGTGATCGGAACAAAGGTGATGTGATCCGTGGCTTTGAATTCCGGCTCAAGCGAGAACAACTGATTGAGACAGAATTCTCCTTTAAATGCTTTTAACTTCTTAATCTGTGGATTTGTCCATTCCCCTGTCGACTCATCCTTAATTTCAATAATCAGCTGACCGCTAAACCCGAACCTGCTTTTCTTGCGTTTTGCCATAATTGAGATGATCACTGCTAGTAGAAAGACTCCTGCCACAGCGATGGCAAGATACAGCCATGGGAAAGGCTGCCATTCTTCCGCTGGGTTTTTATCTGCCGCTAATGGTGCAGGATCTGCCGGGTCACCTGCTTTAGCTTCTTGCACGAGCGGGGTATTTTTTAATGGTAAATCATTGTTAAAGACGAGTTTGATTTCTACTTTATCTTCTGGGTACCCCTTGACCTTAAGTATCCAATCCCCTTGGGCAGGGGCCATTAATTTTAACACGGAGTAGTTCTTGGATGTGGTCAGTGGAAACTTTTCGGAAGGAATGGCCTGTTCCTGTCCTTCCGGATCAACTAATTTCAATTCCACCGGCTTGCTTGACACAAGCGAGATGTTTGCTTCTAATACGTTTTCGTTCGGAATGGTGATTTTTATATCTTGAAATTCTTCCTTTGCGACAACATCATGGATTGGGACGACTTTTAATTTCAAATGATCGGCAAAAATCTCACTTAAAATTCCCGGAAGATCATTGGCATTGCTTGTCTCAAAAAATTTCCCGGTTGTGCTCGCGGCAATCGTTCGGAGTAAATCCTTGTTCAGCTTGCCATCAGCATTTAACCCAATTACATAAATCGGGTAACCCTTAGATTTGGCATCAGCCACTGCTTTTTCAGCTTGCTCGTCGGCTTCCTTGGCTGTTTTACCCTTGGATTTGTCGGGGTCATTGTTGCCATCTGCCAGCAAGACAATTAATGGAGAATATTCCTTTTCGTGGCTGGCATCTAAGGATTTTACTGCCTCCGTCAGTCCAACAGACATATCGGTATAAGGATCATATCCTAATCCATCAATAAACGCTTTTATCCCTTGTTTATCCTGTTCTGATTGGATTTTGACGATGTCCTTTTTGGCAAGAACATCATTCCCGTAGGCAATGACACCAATTTTATCCCCCTTAACGGATGACATATCCACAAACATTTTCATCGCTTCATTGCTAATTTTATTTGGGTCACTGAAAAGCATAGATTTACTGATATCAACGACCATTACCGCCTCAATTCTCGAAGAAACATATTCAGGTTCTACCGCATGAACATGAACAGGCCCGATGATCCAGAAAAGAAAGGCAGCTGCTGCTAAACTATTAATCCATTTCTTTACCATCTATCTACACCCCCACTGGCATACAGCTTCTAAATGTTACTTTCTATTTATAACGATATTTCGTTCGTTATATAATACTGTTTTACCACCTAAAGCAAATATAAACGAACAATATTATCGACATAATTTTTGGTAGAAAAATGAGCATCCCATAAGGAATGCTCGAGATTACATTTAAGAGAACATAATCCTGCTTCGATTACCGTTAAAGGGAAGCTTTAATTTTTTTAAAGAATTTAACCACAGGGCTGGCCGTTTCCGCTTCTACTTCCTTTAGCAGTTGGTTAAGGCCGGTAAGGCTGATGGATTGTAATTCTTTTCGGAGCGTTTTATCTTCCCAAATCGACTGTGGATGACTAATAAGATAATTTCTTAATGGCCCCCTGTATTCGAGTTCCATGTCAACGAGCATAGCGTTTTCAATAATAAAGGACAGCAGCGTTTTGTTATTGTGATGTTTGATTACGTAATCTAATACAGCTTGATAATCAACAGTGTCATCCTCCGTTCCAAAAGCGACTAGTAAAAGCGGAAATTGATCTGGGGATAGATTGTTTCGCAGTCCCTTTTGAAGGAACTCCCTAACCTGATATCGTGCTGCTAACGTTAACGGTTTTAAGTTGATGAAACCGGCTTGTGAGGGAGAGGTGAGCAACTGGTATAGGGCATGGAGGCATGCATGGATATCCCGAGCCTTCCCCTCTGGCAGGTAAGGTTCATGTCGAAAAACTTCACCAAACAGCATGATGTCCTGAAAGGTCAATTCCTTCAAATCAATCGAACGCAATAAGGCCGCCTTAGAATGTTCTAGCAAACCTGGGATGGAGCTAAGTTCCTGAAGAAGTTCCTCTGCCCGTACGGCTAGCTTCAACCGTTCTTTCAGGTATAACTCGAGCAGGGCATCATCCTTTAATAGATTCAAAAAAAGCTCAGCCAAAGCCGATTTCTTATTATAATCCGTCTGTAAAAATATCCGTAAGCTTTGCAAAAGTTCTAGTTTATTTTCTTTATATAAGGAGAAATCATTATTGTGTATGATCAGGTACATGGCCGTCAGCTGATCATAGCTTGCCGGTTCTAGCTTTTGCTCGTCTGCGAGTCCGGACAGTGCCATTTCCGCAAACGCAAAAAAATCATTGGCGTGCCTGGATTCAGAAAAATGGTGAAAGGCATGATTTACAAATGTATGGTGCTCAGCAATTACATCTGCTCCGGAAATTCGGTCCATCGCAAATTCAAAAATGTATTGGTTCTTCAAGAAGCGATTCTCCACGGGCAGGGTTCCCGGTTCATAAAACACCACATGGATGCCATTTTTCGCCTCTGGCTTACTGGTAAACGTAAGTGAACCTAATTTACGGCGGTACTCATAGGGGAGATATTGAAAAATCAGCTCCAGCAACCTTAGGGCGGATTTCGAATACTCTTCAATCGGCACATCCAACGAGATAAACACCTTTCTCTTCCCGCTAATAGAAGCCATGACGGCATATAGCACCTGTTTGAAATGTTCCTCCGAAATCTTTAAGGAGGTCAGAATTTCATTTTGGTTAAAAGAAATATCCCTGACAGCATAATCTACGGCATCCATTTGTGGGAGGACCTTGCCGCGTCCAGAATTATAGGAAGTTTGAAAGCCGTTCATATGAAACAACTTCTCCGGCTGCTTCAGCCATTCATCTTTAAGCGAATTTGGAATAATAAAATGGTGGATGAAATATGTACTGCGCTGACCAGTAAAATCAGCCGGGACAAAGACAGCCTGGCCGATGACCAGTTCACCGCTTTCCGGCTGAAAGAATGTCACGGCCTTGGGGTACCGGTCTGCATCTTTTTCTCCGCGTTCCGTTAATGTTTTTGGTGGATGATACAGACAGAACGGATGCAATATTTTTTTCACAAAGCCATGATCAAGACCTTCGGAAATGGCAATGGTGTCATATCCGTCAGTGGCGTGAAAGATGCCGCCGCGTTCGCGTGTATAAAGCTGCTGCTCGATTTTTTCACTCACTGACTCGTTCTCCCTTCAATATACCCCAGTTTATAAAGCAGCCATATAAACGGTTCATCGACGCGGACCGGACTAATAATGCCGTTGACCTGCTGGTCGACAGGATTACTGCCGAGGGCTGACACAGCAAAATAGGAGGTATTCTTAAAATACACTTCGAGGGCATTCACAAACGGCGTATCGACTTTTACTAAAAACCTCCTTATTTCTTCGTTGATATTTTGATATTCAGCCAAATCGAGGCAACCGCGATGGGAGACATGGCGGAAAATGTTACTATTCGTGCGAACGTATTCCCCGTCATCGTGTTTTAAGGCATGCAGGAGATCACTTTTTGTTAATACCACTGCAGTAGGGATCTCTGTTTTGCTATTTTCAAGATGGGCAATAAAATCACCGAACAGGGAAACGACTACCTCACGCGGCTCATCACCTTGGCTAACGATTTTTCCCGGTCTTTCGCCCAATTGGTGAATCAGTTTTTCGCGAATCATCCGGATTTGCATCGGGTCCACCAGGAACAGAATGGCTGCGGAATTTTTAATATGGGCCGCATGAAGCTTAAGGTAATCTGGGTCTGTCATTCCTTCGCCGGCCACATCGAAAAAGACGAGCGTAAGCGGCGCTTTGTCTTCATTTCTAAAGATAAATTGAAAAATAAACGGCTCCTGCCGATTGGTTTTATCTGTTGATTGTAAGAGAGTTCCATGTTCAAATAAAGGAATTTCATAGCTGCTTCGGAAGCGTCTGCTAATCTCAGTATCCAGCGGAATACATGCAGCATCAAAATTGTTGGCTGTTACGTGCTGCAACGTATGAATCAAGGAGGTCATATATACTGATTTCCCGACAGATGTAGCGCCGACAATGGACAAAATATTACTTGGGTGCCTTCCGGCTGTGACGGGAAGGTCGTTATGACAGAAGGGGCAGAGTCGATTTCGGGTCACCATCGCATATTTATCGGAAACCCCCATTAAAATACCATCCGTGTATAGCTTATTTTCATCAAGGACACGTGAAGGGTCGATTACAGCCTCAATATCATAGATCGGTGCCAGTCCAAATTTTCCACGGTAGTGATTTAATAATTCATCCTCCTGAAGCGCAAGATCCTCATCATCATCAATGTGGTGGGCTGCACGAAAAACGACATCCTCATGGTGAAATTTTGCAAAACAGTACGGACAGACAATATCATAAAAGCGTAACCGTTCCTTTGCCGGCTGCCTTTTATCAAAGATTCGTTTTAATAATGCGAACATATCACTGCCCCCTATTGCGGTATCAGCTCATACTTTTGTGCTGTATTTTTTCCATTATTAAAAAAGATGGCAAGAAACTCATTTTTTTCAATTTCGATTTCCGGCAATACTGTTTTTCCGGCAGAGAAGCCGCGAACAAATGGATAGACGGTGCCATCCTCAGGGGAACCCGGCAAGCCGCCGCTTTTTTTCACATAGACGAGCAGCTCTTTATCAAGTGGAAGTTCGCTGTGAATCGTCATCCTTACCTTTTTCCGTACCTGAAAGAGTTTCTGCTTATAGGCGATGGAGAAATAAATCTTTGCTCTTGAGCCGTTGATATACACAAGATTGTTTTCATTTTGTTGAGAGAAAACAATCAGTCCGCCTTCCCGCTTTTGGCAGGGGAAGATCTGGCAGGCAGTCCGGCCAATGGTATCTAATTTGCTGACATATCCCAGATTGCCTTTATATTCCTCACGGGTGTACAGCTTTACGTCATTTTCCCGGAGTTCGCTGATCGGCTTTACTCCATCAGCAGAAGTTTGATAAATATAGACAAAGTCAATCTCCTTAGGCCAGTGCCAACTTAAATGGACTTCTGAATCATGAATGGTCTTTTTTATATTCCTTATTTCAAAATGTGGGGAAGTAATTGGTTCCCAATTCACAGGTTATCACTCTCACTCTCGAATAAAATACGCTGGGGGAGAGACCAAGAAATCCTTAAACAGATGTTTTCACCAGATCGATGTGAAATTCAAAGTCATTGCTGCAATAGGCATCGTAGTATTTTTCACCGTTCCGAACGTACATAAGATCTTTTAGACGAAAACCTCCCATTAGGCTAAGTTTTTCAATGCCGCTCGATTTCCTTTCGTGGACACAGCCGACCTTCCATTGCCTTGTTTCAAGTTCTTTCTCTAACGCAAACCGGATGAACTTGCTGTAGAAATCACCGAAGAAGTATTTTTCCTCGTAGCGGTGTTCTTGGGTGTAATTAAACACCTTGATCTGAATGGCTGTGTTATCCTGTAACCGGAGATATAATCGCTTAAACAAATCTTCTTTCGAGAGAATTTCACGGTTTTCATACCTCGTCATCACATTGGCCCGTTCTAACAATTCATCCTCAAAGCTCCGATGGAACTCCTCTTGTGTCAGCACTTCAAGATGGCATACCTGGAGGAGCCTTTTCATAACGGTCTCCGGGTTTCCGCTTTCGAGCAGTGAAGGAAGGCTCCCGAAAAATCGCTGATCCGAAAAAAAGAAAGGACCCCTTTTTTCCTTTAGCTTTGCTGTAATTTTCCTAATCACGGCGGCATAATATTCGGCAATATTTTGATCTAAATAATCATCAGAATGATCTAGACTTCCGGGGGCTGATTGTTTCAACCATGCTTCAACCTGGCCAATAATCTCTATTTTTGTCTGTAACTTGTGGTGATGCTCCTGAAGCACCTTTCTGTATTGCTGTAAAATCTTCTTTTTAACCTTCAGCTTCAGGATTTCGTACTTTGCTCCATAAATGGTCTCGAAGAAGCAGCGCACAAAGCTGTTAAAATTTTTTTTGTCCGAAAACGGCAGATAGCTTTTTTTATAGGCTAACTGCTCGACAGGCTGCTGATAGAATTGCGTAAGCAGTGCTTCTTTCTCCAGTAAGTCCTGTTTTGCCGCCCGCTCGAGCCGATCAATCTCATGCAGGACATTTATTTCGCTTCCGGGTTGGCCAGCAGTCCATAAATAGGCACAAAATAAGCCGTATTGTTCATGATGAATAATATTTTCGTAGAGACAGCGTTCAATATGGCTACTTAGGTCCAGTACTTGTAAATGCTCAAGGGTCGGCAATTCAATGTTGTGATAAAAGAAGGATTGGGCACCGTCTTCAAATAGAAACGCTTCCGCATCGCTTACTGTCATGTTCTTAATGGTTTGATAGGAAGAGGAGCCGCCCATCAAGGCATTCATATCCTCCAGCTTTTCGGCAGGGGGAAGGAATTGGCGAAAATAGGATTGAAAATGGGTTTGTGACAGTTCAACTAAATCGAGCACTGTTTCCCGCTTTTCCGCGGCCCGCATCCTCAATGAATTGACCAGCTCAGTAAACACACATTGGGCAGTATGGAGGGCAATGGCTTTATTTGGACGTGTTACTTTCGCCAATCCAGCTGAAGCATAAACCGGCTCTTGTGAATTCCCTTTGATTCCCCGTTTAAAGTCTTGATGATGATAGCTGTCCATTTTTTCATGATAATCGCTGATCATTTTACGATTTTTTAACAGATTGAGATTGCTGATAATTTCCATGTTTTGCTTCATAGCAGTGCTGGAAATCAAGCCCTCCTCATTTTTATCACTTAATAAATAAACCAAATCAAAGAGTGGGGAGGGCGGGTGCTTTACTGGCAGCCGAAGGTGATCCTCTGTCAGTTGGAGATCCTTTACAAAGCTGTATTGGCCCTGCTGATAGCCATCGAGTTCTTTTAAAAAACTAATCCCCAGTGCGGTGGAGTAGGCAAAATGGTGGCCATCCTGTTTTTCCTTTAACAAGCCATATAAATCGACCTCCACAATAAGAAACGATTCTTGGAGAATGCTTTTTAACAGCAATGTGAATTCTTGGATCAGGATCGTTGCGGGATCTTCAATTGCCGTCACCACACAAAGATTTACTTTTTTAAGAGAAGAATATTCCTTCCCGTACTGAGCCAGTTTCGCTGCAAGCGTTCGAAACGTCTTATTTAATTCAATCAGGAGGCTTTCATCGCGAAAAAAGGCTTCGTACATGGCCCTCCGCCTTGTCTTGCGGTCAAACTCCTCTTTCGGAAGCTGAAAGGAAAGAACATTATTATTTTTGATGGTGTCGGTTTGATAGGTGTGAAGGTATACCACACCCGAACTGTTTTGCCATTTTTCCTGATTAATGGCGATCATCGTTTGCAAGGCATCCGTCACCCGATCGCCCAAGAATAAAAAGACAATCGGGTGGTTGATCCTGCGCTGTTCTTTTTCCGAAAGGCTGATTTTTTCCACTTGGGACGAAAAGGTGCTGGCATATGTTTGTAAAAGCTCATTCAAAACCGATTCCCCCTATTGAACCGCTGATTGTCGCCAGTTATGCGCTGATTGTCGCCGGTTATGCGCTAATTTTCGCTGGTAAAGCGCTGATTGGCGCAGATCCTCTTATGATTTTAATTGCCGCAGCATCTCCATAACTTTGATCAAAATCTCTTTATAAAAAGCGTACACTTCCTCGCCGTTTGCCAGCTCTTTATAGTCATAATCTAAGGCTTCTTTTTCCTTTTGATAGAGAGAGGCCATTTCTTCTAAGGCGAAAATGAGCTGCGCGGCACTTTCTTGCTGGATGAGTTCATTGCTGCGCTGCTCTGATTTCTTGTCGAGCTGCGCCCTCTGCTTTGGAGGAAGCTCCCTATATACTTGATAGATTTCGTAATCAACAAACCGCGTCGTTTTCGTCAGGTTTACGAACGGCTCCCACGCATCTTCCTCCAGCTCCTTATCATAGACATAAAGGGCGCCGCGCTTTTTAATCGTTCTCGTATAAATAGCCTGAATGAACTGATTTATCTCTGCCTCCTTGTCTTTCCGTAAGGCAATAGCCTGTTCAATTTCGGCTGTTTTTCCGTGAATGAATCGATATTTCCGCACCTCTGCTTTGACCTTTTCAATCAGTTTAGGGGAACGGATGAAGTTTTCCTTTGCCATATCAGCGTTTGTACTGCCAAAAATATCGCTTGAACCGGCAGCAGTCATCCCGCTGGTCAGCAGGTCCTGCAGTTGCCGCAGCAAGAGCTTTAAGTTCCCAAGACTCGCTTTCTCTATTCTTTTCGGATCAACCTCATGCCGGGAAAAGAGTGCTGCTATATTCACGTCCTTTGTAAAATGGCACTGAAACCGTGCACTCGTATTGCGTTCGTCATTCTTCATGGTGATACACCCAAGCTTTCTGCCCTGGTCAAACAAGGCGCGGATCCCGGCATTGTATTGTTTCACACGTTCGTTTTTGTACGTATCCCCCCATGATTTTTCCGGAATCGGTGAAGGGAGGTAGACCCAATTCTCCTTCTCTGTTTGCACGAGATGGCGTCCGACCCCTTCTTTTTCGAGTATTGTTTTTTCATAGGCAGCCTCATAGAGGGAGAGCGGCGAGTAGGCAAATAATGGAATCCCATTTTTCGTATTTAACCAGAAGATACGGTTTTTCAGCTCACTTTCTTTAATCGTGAAGCGTGAATGGCTAAGTGAGTGGCGCTCGAAATTTTTGATCCCGTTGAAAATATTCGGTGCCTTTACAGGAACAGAGACAAAGCCCCATTGCGGAAAGTGCAGCGATCCCGTGCTGTTGGCAAGGTGGAAGACCGGTAAGGCATCACGGTCGAGGCGGGCGGCAATCTTATCTTCAATAATTTTATCGATGGGGAGGTCCTCGCCATATTTTAGCCGTAAAAAGTCCTCCATTGACTTGGTAATCAATTCTCCAAATTGATCGCTTAGGAATTCAGAAACTGTGCCAACGACATCAAGGTCCGTTTCCTTTACCCAATTGGAGGATTTTTCAAGCAGCATTTCTGCCCATTGCTGTACCAATAATTCGCCATCCTTTGACTCAAATAAGTGCTGAATTTCGCGGCCAATATCTGAGACGCTGACAAGGTGCCAATAATAAGCGGTATCATGGTCATGACTCATGTCCTCACCATCAACAAGGAGACGGGCATTCTTTTCAAAAATCCCCTTCAACGTTTCAAGAATTTCTTTATAAACCTCATATATTTTGTTGTTCTCTTGAGAAATAAGCTGGTAAACATCTTCATAGAGTTCAATCATTTCTTCGCTGCGGGCCTTTTCCGCCCGCAAATCAAATTCAGCTAGCTTCGCCTCGATATAGGCATTTTTCTTGCGGTCCTTTCCCATAAAGGCCCCGCGTGCTTCCTCCTGCTTGCTAATGGCATGCTCCTGTTCGGAGAGAATAGCTTTTGGCAGTCGCTCTAAGCGGTTGCGAAGTCCTTCTATATAGGCCTGTAATGTTTTTAACAGGCAGAAGCCATCGGTGGAGTAAAGCAAACGTGAGGCAAAAATAGGCCCCTTTTTCGGCAGCAGGAAATAGCGCTCCAGCTGGCGGTTGATTTCCACAATGATTTCCCCTGGGAGCTGTTTCCTGCATTTGCGGTATTGTTCCTTTGCTTTTAGCAAAAAATCACACTCTAACTCCTCATCAAGATGGATGACAGGTGTCTTAATCACATGATTGTAGGAGTACCGGTCGCTGTTTTTATAACCTGACAGCGGGTCAGGCACACGTTCGTTAAAGCGCTGGTGGATCGAATCCGGGTCAAGCCGCAGTTTTTCTAAAAATTGCTCTACTTCTGATTGATCTGGCTCTGCATCAAACATCTTGTTCATTTTTCTAAACAGCTTATAGCCGATGTAAGTGGTCATTTCCTCCAGCGGAATTTCTGCCATCGAGGCCCCAATAATGTTGTATTGGTAGTTGGCGGCGTAGGGCTTTGGCATTTGCGCGATATTGGTGCGGATGTTGCTTATATAGTCGTGGATGGCAAATTCTTCGCCGGATTTCTTTTCTTCACTGGCCATAAAGTTGCTGATATTTTCAGCGGTCACATTCATGCAGTAATCATAGGCATTTTCAAGCCATTTCCCTTCAAGGTTTGTCCCTGAGATCAAATGGCAGAGGTTAAACGGCGGCATGGGGGAGTTGACATCTAAGAGGCTGCCGTACTTCATTTTGTAGCGTTCGTTCCGTTCATCACAATTCATCCAGTAGTCAAGTTCTTTTAAGGCAGCAAAGCCATTTTTCTCAATATATTCGACAGTATGCGAACTCAAGCCGCGTTTGGATAAATTCACGTCAGGGGTAAATAAGTATCCAAGGAGGCTGACTTTATCGACACCGGTCGGACCGAATTTCCGCTCCATGATGCCGCGGGTGATGTAGGCGATATCGAGAAAGCAGCCGCTCCCTGTTCCGCCGGAAAGGCCGGTTAAGATAAAGACATATAATCGTTTGCCTGTGCCCTCCAGCACGGCTTCAATTTTTCTTTCAATCGTTTGTACGACTTGGTTGATTTTTGTAAACAAGAGCAGCCTGCCGGCCTGGCGGACGCCGGATGCGCCGCTGATTCCGTCTGCAATTAACAGCTCCGGTGACAGCCACTCTTTGATGTATGGCTCAAGCGTGCTGCGATTTTGCAGAAGGCCGCCGATTTCCGGGTTGGAAAGCAGGACAAATTCCTTGTTCGGATCAAGGCCAATGCCCTTGTAATTCTTATTGCGGTCATATTCATTCGTTTCAAACGCCAGAAATTCAATGTTATTCGGCTTTTCCTTCTTCTTCTTCGATAAGGGATCCTGCGGCAGCTTAAAGCGCCTGTTCACCTGGTACTTCAGCCTTAACAGAGCATCAATCCCCGTACCTCCAAGGCCGATCACCAGCATCGGATTATCAATCGTATCCACACGGATCTTCTCCGAAATAATCCCCCCGCCAAGCGACACATCCAACTGCTGAATATGCTCTCTCACACTAGCTTTCACACAAAATACCTCCTCGGTAAATTAAAGTAAAAAAATACCAATTGGTGCCTGACACCCTATCCAATATACTCAACGTAGATAGATTTATTTGTTTTTTTCGGGATGATGCGCAGGCGGTCGTTCCGTTTTATGATTAGGCCTTTTTTGGCGTCGATGGCACGGCTGCTTTTTTCGATGATGCAGTTGGAGTGGTTGATAAGGAGCAGGGAATCTCCGGCTGCTGGTTTGAACACAATGCCCGCGGTTTCTGTGAATTCCGGGGAAAGGGCAAGCAGTTGGTGGAGATTGAACTTTCTCTTAAAGAGCTTTAATTTCTTGAACTGCGGGCTTAAGCGTTCCCCTGTATCCTCATCCTTTATTTCTACTACCATTTGGCCACTAAACCCGCGGCGCGCCCGTTTCAACCGTGAGAACAGGATAGAAGCGCTCCCTATAAGTAGGATCACGCCAGCTGCACCGCCAGCTGCATACAGCCATGTTAATAATGATTCTTCCTTGTTTTCCTTTTCCTTTGCCTTAACCTTTGCCAAATCAGGCACAGATGCCGTCTGTTTAACTGCAATCCTTTGCGGCGCGGTTTCACGGAAAAAGCTTTGATCTTCCGCTTTCACGATGATTTCATAGTCCGTAGAATCTCCAAGCTTGAGCTGGCCGCTAAACCCGCCACCGCTCCAGTTTAGTGCAAATTCTTCTGTTTTTCCCTTTTCAAGATCTTTCAGATACACCGTCGCATTCATGGATTGATAGATTTCTTGATCGGTAACTTTTGAGCCAGAATCCTCAAAAAAGGCGCTAACGTTAACGATTTCCCCCGCATTAAAGATCTGCTTAGAGGGCGAACCCAGTTTTAGCTTTAAGTCATAGTTAAAAACGAGGCTGATATCAATCTGATCCTTCGGCACGCCCTTGACCTTTAGTGTCCATTCACCTTCAGCCGGCTTTACCAGCTTGATCATCGAATAGGTCCTTGACCGTGAAATCCGAACCTGATTAGAGGGAATCGCTCGTTCCTTTCCGGAAGGATCAAGGAGCTTGAGCTCTATGGGCTGACTTGATATGAACGAAATATTTGCCTCGACAACATTTTCATTTGGCACTGTTATGTTTATAGCTTCAAAATCACCATTGCCGACTGTTTGCTTCACAGGGACAATTTTCAACTTTAAATGGTTCGCAAAAATTTCACTGAGAATCTGTGGAAGCTGATCGGCACTGCTTGCCTCAAAAAATGTGCCCTTCGTGTTCTCTGCCACATTTCGGAGCACCTCCTTATTCAGCGTGACATCAGCGTTTAGGCCGATGGTATAGATCGGATATCCCTTCGCTTTCGCATTCGCAACGGCTTTCTTCAGATCGCCCTTGGCTTCGGCAAGCGTTTTTGCCTTTTTCGGATCCAAATCATCATTCCCATCAGCCAACAGCACAATCAGCGGAACATAATCCTGTTCATGGCTCGCATCGAGTACCTTAACTGCTTCCATTACGCCTGTGGATAAATCGGTATAAGTGTATGTTCCAATAGAGTCAATAAACTCCTTCAAATCCACTTTGTCCTCTTCAGTAAGGATTTTAACGAGCGCCTTTTCACGCATCACTGCATCGGAGTAGGCAATGGCGCCAATTTTATCACCGTTTAGTGAGGCCATATCAATAAACATCTTCATCGCCTCATGGCTAATGTTATTCGGGTCGCTGCTCTTCATGGAATTACTGACATCCAAAACAAGCATTCCTTCTATCCGGGAAGTGGAATGCAACGGAGCTGCAGCGCGTACACTTATATTACTAAAGCCGTAAAGCAAGAACCCAATCGCTATCAAACTACTAAGCCATTTTCTTGACAACTGTGTGCACCTCCACTGACAGTTTCCTTTGGCAAAAGACTTGGCTTACCGTTGCTGATAGTATATTCCCAAGCAGTACTCCCTAGAATGACAAAAATAGTCCTATCAAAGGATGTAAATAAAATTTACTTCACCAGGAGGGTGTTCATGTACGTTATCATCTTTACTAGTATTCTCGTTTTAACACTAATTACGAAGATCTATAAACTTTTGAAAAATAAACGCTGTGTCGGCGATTACAAGGATTTAGATGACGAATTAGTCATCTTGCTGAGTGAGAGTGATTCGATTGACTAAACAGGCTGGCCGGAAGCTTGAGAAATTACAAACGAAGTATCAATTTCAGAAGCTCAAAATGTGCAAGAAATGCAGCTGTTATTCTGTTTTAAACATCGGGAAGTGTCTCTCATGCGGCACGGGTCTCATTGGAATTGAGCGCCTTTGCAAATCCATTTTACGAAAACGAATCACGACAGGTACTATTCGAGTGCTGCTCGTTGTCTGCCTTGGCATCCTAAACGCCCCGACTATTAACATCTTGCATTATACGGTTACTGCGGGAATCATCTATTGGATCGCCGATCTTGGCCTGACCGCCTTCTTCCAAAAAAGTGAGTATTACCATCAAATGAAAAAACTGCTTCGTACTGACTTCCGGACGATCCAAGCTGGAATTGTGTCCGACAGTAAACTTGCCAAAACAGATTTCCAAGAGGGGAGGCTTGCCGCCGCCTACGAGAAACTCCGGGAAATAAGCAAGTTGGATTATAGCGACAGGGTCAAGATTCGCTGTGTAAAGGTGTTAAACGAAATGGTGTTAAGAAGTGAGATGGAGCTTGAATTGGAAGGGTTTATTCCCTCTTCATATGATAAGAATTTTACGAAATATGCACTGGAGGTGGCGAAAATCAACCGCGCACTGGTGACGAAAAAGTGTATTGCCTACTTTATTCACTACCGTGATGCGATTATCATTGATTTTGGGATGGACTCATTCTTAACTATTGCAAGTTCGACACTGCGAATGAAGCTCTACATTCTCGAGTTTTCGGCATTTATCGAGGAATTTCTTGACTATTTTCCAAAGGAGAGAATCTTACGATTGTGCCATATCATCCATGCCAATCCAAATGTGAATTGGGGAAGCCTTAAGGAGGCAACGCTGCAATTGGTTACGCAGAAATATCGCTGCGATCCAGATTTCAGCCGTTTTGTAAGCAGTAGGGAAAGGGTTCTTGGTCATGTATAAAAAAGTAAATCGATCATGGACGATTTCCCTGCTGCTGTTTGTCATCCTTCTTGGCCTTGTCGTCGGAAAAGTTTTCCTCGCCCATGAAAAAACCGCCACCTATAAGGAGGCGATGATATTGTTTCAGTCGGGTGATGGAATCGCCGCAGAAAAAAAGCTGTTGGCCGCAAAACGAAATCCAGCTGTTTCAGATAATGATCAAGAAATCGACAGGAAACTGGCAGATCTTGCCGACATTCAGGAGAAGAGCCAAGAAGTGAATAGAAAAACCACTGGGGATCAGGGAGAAGACATTCTTGATCAACTGGTTGATACCTACAGCAACTGGCACGCGAACGTAAAAAAAAGGCTAACAGACATTATCAGTACCGCCCTTACCAGATAAAGGCGGTACTGACGTTGTACCCAACTCATATAACCTCTCTTATTTCCCAAAACTAGACAACGGTATAAATCGATTAAATACTCCAATAGTCGTTACTTTGCCCATCCCGATATCGGTAAAGTCCGTTTTGTAGATGGAGAAAACAACATAATCGGACTTGGTGGTGCCCGCATCAAAGATTGATTTCCCGGCAACGGAGAGAATCCCCTTCTTTAACAGATTTGACGATTGGTCCATTGTTTTGTGATTAATCCAATCGATATATTCCGCGCGTTCAGGATTGGTAGCTGATAAGACAAAAATAATAAAAATAGACAGAACGATAGATCCCAGACGTTTCATGTTTCAAACTCCTATCATAATGATGGCTAGTACATTTATATGCCAGTCACAGTTTAAAAATCACCAGGATGATTGAATGGAAAAAAGTAAAAACATTTTGGTGATACTTTCCTTTTAATATGTTAAATTATTTCTATTATTATCACTTGCTAGTTTCACTAAACATAGCTTTACAAATAAATATAAAGGAGACAAAATCTGTGAAGAGAAAATGGAAGTGGGTGCTGGGCTGTTTCCTTTTCCTGCTTTTTTTAAATGGGTTTGGAATCCTGGCAGTTACTTTGTTTAGGTAGGGAGGCAGGGAAGACGCGAATGACAACAAACTTAACAAAACCGATCTCGATAAAGTTGCTTTTTGCCATGCTCGTCGTGACTATTGGGGCTGAGATTCTCCTCTATTTTACGCGGTATACCTATATGGCAAGTACCCTTTATGATGCCATAATGGTGTCATCCTTTTTTATCGGCTGGAAACTGCACCGGCGGCTCCATAGTCCCGCAGATCAACCGAAAACAAAACGGCAGATTACCCTTCAATTCACGGGTGCCTTTCTGATTTTCTTTCTTGGCAGCACGGTCAATAATCTATTTTCAACCTATGCATTTCAAGACTTTAGCACGAATTATGACCACTATGTTCAAAACCATACGGAAATGCAAATGGCAGTGGAGGAAGATACAGGGGATCCCGAGGGGCATGATGCCATTTGGACCTTTTTCGAAAAAGTAGATACGATTGGCTATGACCTATATACGGATACACTTGCAGGATTGGAAGAGGTATGGCGGCTTGCTTACATAATTCTTCTGCTTGTTCTCTTTAAAAAAGCTTTTCCGAGGAGGTGGGAGAGCGGGCGCAGAGATCTTTTCCTCATCAGCGCGCTGTTTCTCACATCAATTCTTTTTGGGATTGATCACACATTGGACTCGGAGCAGTCCTGGTCGATTCGAATTGGAGCGATCGTTACCTTTGCTAACATGGGATTGCTATTGGGAGTCATCCTCTTATGGACACGAAACCTTTGGGTGACTGTCCTCGTTCACTCAATTTACGATATCACCGCGACATTCTCATGGTACTATATCGATTATGCCGTTGAACTCTTTGTACTCACTGTCTTGATTGCCCACTTGATCCTTTTAACTCTGGAAAAATTAAATCAAAGACGCTTAAAGCAGAAGCTGGAAGCTGTAGAAATGGTGCGGGCGGCTGAATAAAATATGTAAGAGGGCTCATAAGAATACATTATGAACCTTTTTTTTATTTGATTGCATTCATCCAAATATGAGTTAATTTTACACTATAGTAAATTTAATGTAAAAGTTGTTATATTTTGTAGAGTAATAGTCTTTTTTATACTAGAATAGGTGGTATACGACAAATGTCGTTACAGGGTGTAAAGGATTAAAGTTTCATATTTAAGTTGTTTTACTTGAAAGCGCATTCAAAACTCTGCGCAAACAAAAAAAACAAGAGGGGGGCATGCCTATTTAGTTTGTTTATTACCCCAAAGGAAAAAGGGACAAACAATTAAAAATCAGGAGGCGAAAAGAGTGAGGTTTTTTAGAAAGCAGATTTTTATTCTAGCAACCATTTTTACATTACTAGCCAGCTATGTGTTGCCTTACATGAACCATGCTAGTGCAGCTGAGAATTACATAACCGTAGCCCAAGCGATAGCGAATAACTCAGGTAATGCAACAGTGAAGGGGTATATAGTTGGATATGCAAAATCAGCAACAAATTATATTACAACAGGATATCCTGATGATACTAACTTTGGTATTGCTGATAGTGCTATTGAAACAGATCCAACAAAGATTCTTCCAGTTCAAATAACTTCAGGATTCAGGGCACAATTTGGTTTGAAAACTAATCCAGATAACCTTGGAAAAGTTGTTTTTGTTACTGGATCATTAGAGAAATACTTTGGGGTTTCAGGATTAAAGAACCCAGCAGCAATGAGTTTTACTGAAGGCGGCGGTCCAGTCGATCCTCCGGTAGATCCGCCTGTTGAAGGCATCAAAATCAGTGTAATCCAAGGAGAAAGTCATGATTCTCCGTATAAAGGTAAGAATGTTAAAGGTGTGGAAGGGGTTGTAACGTTTGTAAAAGACGCAAGTAACTTCTATATTCAAGATCCAAATCCAGATAACAATGCAAAAACATCCGAAGGTATTCTTGTTTACCAAAAGAATCATACCGTTAAAGTCGGAGACCTTGTCTCAGTTGATGCACTTGTAAAAGAATGGGTGCTTGAAGGTTACAGCGATATGCTGCAGACTGACCTTGCCACTACTGAACTTGATGCAAATGCTGGGAAGGTGACAGTAGAAGCAAGCGGACAAGAATTACCTAAGGCACTGGTCATCGGCAAAGACATCCACCCTCCAACTCAAGTAGTGGATAATGACAAGTTTGCCAATTTCGATCCGGAAGAGGATGGCATTGATTTTTACGAAAGTATCGAAGGTATGCGTGTTGCCATCGAAAATCCAATGGCTGTTGCTCCGCAAAGATATGGCGAGGTGCCGGTTATTGCTGAAAAGGTAGAAGGCAAGGTTTATACAACACCAGGTGGTATTCCAATTACGAAAGATAATATGAACCCTGAAAGATTGCCGCTCCTTTTCAAAGTGAAGGATGAAGCATATAAGGTTAAAACTGGAGATAAGTACAATGGTACGGTAACAGGTGTTATCACTTATACGTTTCAAAACTATAAGCTTCTTACGGATAAAGAAGATCTTCCACCGCTATTGGAGAGCAACTATACCCAGGAAGTAACTGACATCGTTAAAGATGATGATAAACTAACTGTTGCATCTTACAATATGGAGAACTATACAAAGGCAGATACCACTAAAACAGCGAAAATCGCTGATTCTTTTGTAAATAACATGAAGACTCCTGATATTGTTGGTTTAGTAGAGGTCCAAGACAATAACGGGGAAACTGCTGGCGGAACGGCTGCAGACCAAAGCTATCAAGCTCTCATCGATGCGATTAAAGCGAAGGGTGGTCCAACTTACAAGTGGACAGATATTGAACCGGTTAACAATCAAGATGGCGGAGCGCCTAATGGAAACATTCGTGTTGGTTTCATTTACAACCCTGACCGTGTTTCACTGAAAACAGGGGCGGAAAAAGGTGGTTCTACTCAATCTGTTGGCTATGAAAATGGTTCCTTAACCTTGAACCCTGGCAGGATTGATCCAACAAATGCAGCATTCAATTCAAGCCGTAAACCATTAGCCGCCGAATTTATGTTTAAAGGCGAAGATGTCATTGTGATTGCCAACCACTTTAATTCAAAGGGCGGAGACCAGCCGATTTTCGGGAAAAATCAGCCGCCAGTACTTGGAAGTGAGGCAAAACGTGTACAAATTGCCGGCATTGTTAACAATTTTATTAAAGATGTAAAAAGTAAAAACACGGATTCAAACGTTGTCGTACTTGGTGACTTGAATGACTTCGAATTCTCAAATCCGTTAAAAGCATTAAAAGGAAATGAATTAACAAACCTTATTGAAAAAGTTCCTGCACCAGAAAGATTTACTTACAGCTATCAAGGGAACTCACAAGTACTTGATCACATGCTAGTGTCGAATAATCTAGCTGATCGTTCTGAAATTGATATCGTTCATTTGAACTCTCCATTCATGGCAGCACACGGACGTGTTAGTGACCATGATGCTGTTTTAGCGCAAATTAACTTAAAAGATGAACCAACAACACCGGAACCCAAAGCACTGGACTTGTCGATTTTGCACGTAAATGACACTCACGCCAATGTCGAACAGTATCCGAAACTAACGACTGCTGTAAAAGAGGTTAGAGGTGAGAACCCGAATGCGTTACTAGTCGATGCAGGGGATGTTTTCTCAGGTACTCTCTACTTTAACCAGTACCTAGGAAAAGCAGATTTAGGTTTCATGAATGATCTCCGCTATGATGCGATGACATTCGGAAACCATGAATTTGATAAAGATTCTAATGTTTTGGCAGACTTTATTAAAGAGATGAAATTTCCCATTCTAAGTGCCAACGTTAATGTGACAAAGGATCCTGTCCTAGGACCTCTTTTCAAAAATGAGATTAGTGCAGAGGCAACAGGCGGCAATATCTACCCGGCCATCATCAAAACGATTGACGGCGAAAAGGTTGGTATTTTTGGATTAACAACGGAAGATACAACATTCCTTGCAAACCCATCTAAAGATATTGTATTCGAAAACGCAGTAGATAAAGCGAAAGCAACAGTTGCCTCACTTCAAGGGCAAGGTGTTAACAAAATTGTTGTCCTTTCACACTTAGGCTATGGACCAGACCAAAACCTGGCAACAGCTGTGGATGGCATCGATGTCATTGTTGGCGGACATACCCATACAAAGCTTGATAAACCAGTGTTAGTTGAGAAAGCTGAACCAACAGTTATTGTTCAAGCAAATGAATACCTTAAATTCCTTGGTGTTTTGAATGTAAGCTTTGATGAGAACGGTGTAGTAAAAGCACAAGATGGAAAATTGCTAGATGTGAATAAGTATGCGGCTGATGCGGAAGCACAGGCTAAAGTTGATGAATTGAAAAAGCCGCTAGATGAATTGAAAAAGACCGTCATTGGCTCAACCAATGTTTTCCTTGATGGCGAACGTACAAATGTACGCTCCAAAGAAACAAACCTAGGTAACTTGATTGCTGATGGAATGGCGCAAAAAGCTAATGAAATATTGAAAAATGATACAACTATTGCCATGCAAAATGGCGGCGGAATCCGTGCTTCCATTCAGCAAGGTGATGTAACACTTGGCGATATTCATACGGTTATGCCATTTGCGAACTTACTAGTTACACTTGATTTAACAGGGCAGGAAATCTGGGATGCCCTTGAGCATAGTGTAAGTAAAGTAGAAAGCGGCGCAGGCCAATTCATGCAGGTTTCGGGTATCCAATTTAAATATGATCCGGCTAAGCCAGCATACGATAGGGTTTGGGAAGTAAAAGTCAAAACAGCTGATGGCTATGAGCCAATCAACTTGAATAAGGTGTATTCTGTTGCGACAAATGCCTTCGTAGCTGACGGCGGTGACGGATTCTCAATGTTTAAAAAGGCTAAAGATGCTGGCCGTATTCACGAGCTGCTTCTAGTGGACTATGAAATTTTAACCGAGTATTTTACAAAAAATAGCCCTGTAGCCCCAACGGTTGAAGGCAGAATTTTAACTGGTGAAGAGCCGCAGGTTCAAAACGGCTGGGTTCAAGTAGACGGTAAATGGTATTACTATGAAAACGGAGTAATCCATACTGGCTGGTTAGAATTAGAAGGAAAAAAATATTACTTCAGCCAAGAAGGAATCATGCTAACAGGCTGGATAAAAATTGCTGAATATTGGTATCACCTAGGTTCAGATGGTGTGATGCAAACCGGATGGTTAACACTTAATGGAAAAACATATTACTTGGGCACAGATGGAGTTTTAAAAACTGGATTGGTAACAGTCGATGATAAAGTCTATTACTTCGCGGCAAACGGTGAAATGCAATTTGACTGGGTTAGAATAGACGGACACTGGTATTACTTCGGTGAGAATGGAGTCATGATTACTGGCTGGGCTGAAATTGACGAGGAGATTTATTTCTTCGAAAATAGCGGTGAAATGGCAACTGGGTGGAATGAGATTGATGAGGTCCTTTACTATTTCGATGAAGACGGCGTCCTAGCAACTGGCTTGTACTATATTGATGACGAACTCTATTATTTTAATGAGGCTGGCATCATGCAAACAGGCTGGGTCGAAATTGATGGTGAGCGCTATTACTTTGACGAAGAAACTGGTGTATATAAACTTGGCTGGGTACTTTCAAATAACAATTGGTATCTGCAAGACAGTGATGGCTTAGTTACTGGCTGGGCATTCGTCAACGGTAAGTGGTACTATCTTGATTCTTCAGGAGTTATGAAGACTGACTGGGTGAAGGATGAGGGTAAATGGTACTTCTTAGCAGCCACCGGTGAAATGAAATCAGGCTGGGTGAAAGATGGTGCAAAATGGTACTACCTTGCCTCAACAGGTGCCATGCAAACCGGTTGGGTGAAAACCAGCGGCAAATGGTACTTCCTAGCCTCTAGCGGTGCCATGCAAACAGGCTGGGTGAAAGCTGCAGGCAAATGGTATTTCCTAGACTCTGACGGTGCCATGAAGACCGGATGGATTCTAGACAAGAAAAAGTGGTATTTCCTAGATTCAACTGGTGCGATGAAAACCGGATGGATAAAAGTAAATGGCCAATGGTATTTTATGAATGCCAGCGGTGCCATGCAAACAGGCTGGGTGTATATAGGGGGTAAATGGTACTACTTATATACAAACGGTAAAATGGCGGCTAACACCAAAATTCAAGGCTACAAACTAGGTATGGATGGTGCTTGGATCCGCTAATAAATAAAAAAGAACCAACTCTACTATTTAGGGTGGGTTCTTTTTTATTATTTCAAAATAAGATATATATTCTTTAAAAATTTCTTTTTAAGGAGTTTTTAAGGTGAAAAATTTGTCTAGTTTGCATTATTTTTAAAAGAGAAACACTAGCAGCCAGCAAAAAGTATACAGAAATAAGCTAAATTGTGGTTATTTCGATAATTTTCACAAAAGGGAGGATCTATTTACCGGCATTATTATGACAAGAATGGATATAAAGGTTTCTTTTTGCATATAAATTTTATTTGAAATGACAATTTTCTTTGAACTGGTAATACTGGAATTCGGTCTATGACAATAGTTTGATAGACTTTTGTCGAATATTGCGAAAACTTTTTCTTCGCTTTCCGAATATTTTATTGACCCTCGCTATGAAAAAGGGATAATATTATATTTGTATATTCCGATTTTTCACATTAATGCATAAATTTGAGTATACAAGAACATCTTTCTATTATTTTTACTAATAAAAAAGGGGGAAATTAGTAAATGAGTAAAAAGAACCGCAATCAGAAACGCAAAATTGCTACATACGCATTGGCTTCAGCTCTAGTATTATCAAACCTTGGTTTTGTTTCACCAGCTTCTGCAGCCTATAAGCCGGGAGACCTAGAAGCAAAAATTAAACAATTAAAGCAACAGCAGGTTCGAGAATCTTTTAAATCTCAAGCTGCAGCTAAAAACCTAAGAGCAGATCTTAAAGCAACAGACAAAGTTCGTGTCATTGTAGAGGTTGACGGTCAAACTCCTGTTGAGTATGCAACGAAACAGGGTAAATTATACAAAGAGCTGTCTGAAGATAAGAAGTCTTCATTGGAAGCAAAAGCCGAAGGCCAGCAGAAATCTGTTAAAGATAAAATCAAATCTAAAGGTGTAAACATTAATTACAAACAGAAATTTACAACCGCTTTCAATGGCTTCAGCGGCGAGATAGCTTACGGCGATCTTGACAAAATTGAATCCATTTCGGGTGTTAAAGCTGTTTATTTAGCAAATGAATATAAACGTCCTGAAGTGAAACCAAATATGAAAACGAGCCATCAGTTCGTTGAATCCCGCACAACTTGGGAGAAAACAGGCTATAAAGGCGAAGGTATGGTAGTAGCGGTTATCGATACTGGTGTCGACCCATCTCACCGCGACTTTACATTAACAGATAAATCTAAAGAAGGTTTAACAAAAGAGGAAGTAGCAAAAACTGTTTCCGAAAATGGCATGAAAGGGAAATTCTATACTGATAAGGTTCCTTTCGGTTATAACTACTATGATCAAAACGATATCATCCTTGACTTAGGACCTGGTGCAAGTATGCACGGTATGCACGTTGCTGGAACTGTTGCAGCGAACGGTGACGAAGCAAACGGCGGCATTAAAGGGGTTGCTCCCGAAGCGCAAGTACTTGGAATGAAGGTATTCAGTAATGACCCTATTTATCCATCGACTTGGTCCGATATCTATCTTGCTGCGATTGATGATTCAATCAAGCTAGGTGCCGATGTACTAAATATGAGTCTTGGTGACGTCGCTGCTTTCTATCAAGAAAATAACGCAGAAGACCTTGCCATTCAACGTGCTACTGCAAACGGAATTGTTTGCGCCATGTCCGCAGGAAACTCTAATCATATTGGTGACGGCTGGGATAATCCATATGCAAAGAACCCTGATATCGGTGTTGTTGGGTCACCTAGCTTAAACCCTGACGGTATTTCCGTTGCTGCTTCTGGTAATGAAGCTTATTTATATGAGCACAATGTGACGGTTGAAGGACTTGAAGGATTTATAAGCCTTGGTAAAGGGATTGATGACTGGTCGAAATTGGCTGCGGCGAACGGTGGCAAACTGGAACTTGCCAGCATCGGCGGCAAGCTAGGCTATCCTGAAGACTATAAAGGCGTGGATGTAAAAGGTAAGGTCGTCCTAGTTCCACGCGGTACATTATCTTTCTATGATAAAACGGTTAATGCTGCTAATGCTGGTGCAGCAGGGATTATTGTTTACAATGCAACAAATGGCTTCTTTTATGATAACCAAGGTGGTTGGGATGTTCCATTCTTGTTGATTTCAGGTGCCGAAGGAAAAACACTAGAAGAACAAGTTGCTAAGGGACAAACGTTTATTAACGTTGCAAGGGCAAACAAGACTGAAAGTCCTGAAATGGGCCGTATGACAAGCTTTACTTCATGGGGAACAACACCATCCCTAGAGTTAAAGCCTGAAATTACAGCTCCTGGCGGAAATATTTATTCTACCGTTAATAATGATAAGTACACTGTTATGAGCGGTACTTCGATGGCTGCACCACATGTTGCCGGTGGTTCAGCGCTTGTTCAGCAATATTTGCAAAAAGATGATCGCTTCAGAACTCTTTCTGTAGCTGAAAGAACACATCTTGCAAAAGTATTACTAATGAACACAGCGAAAACGATTGACGATTTAAATAGTCAGCCTTTCTCACCTCGCCGTCAAGGGGCTGGAATGATGCAAACATATGCGGCTGTCTCTACACCAGCATATTTTGTCAATAAAGCCACTGGTGATGCGAAAGTAGAATTAAAGGACTTCCAATCCAAACAATTTGAAATGACCTTTACGATTAAAAATATTTCAAAGGATAAAACTGCAAAATACAAAGTCAACACAGATGTATTAACAGATACAATTCAAGACTTTGGCGATGATATTCCTGAATATAATGCGCTAATTGCAGGGGATATGGAAGGTGCAAAGGTTGTTGCGCCTGAAACAGTAACAGTTGCTCCGGGAGAGTCCAAAGACTTTACTGTTAGTGTAGATTTAACAAACGCAAAAATTCCAGGTCTAGATGCTGATGAAAATAAAACGCTTCTAGATTTAAGAAAAAATATTTTCGTTGAAGGCTCTGTCACTTTAGCGGGAGCAGACAAAGATACACCAAACTTAACAGCTCCATATGTAGGCTTTTACGGTAACTGGGATGAACCGCAAAATATTGATGGGTTCACAGCACTTGGTGAAGAACGCTTCTTTGATTTGAAATATGAGCTTGGCGGCGGCAAAGTTGATGTGCCGGATGTTCTTACAGATCAAGATGAGTACTTCGCATCTGTAGTACCTGAAAAGAACTTTATTGCTTTATCACCAAATGGAGATCAATACGCTGATGACATGAACGTTCTTCCGGCATTCCTAAGAAATGCTTCTGAAGCTCAGTTCAACATTTTGGACAAGGACGGCAAACAGCTTAAGCGTGTGAAGGCAGAATCTGATGTTTATAAAAATGCCTATGATGGCGGCTCAGGTTCAGCTTTCTCTTATAAAGCAAACCGCTTATGGGATGGTAAAGTTAAAGGGGAAGTCGTAAAAGACGGCCTATACTATTACGAAATTAAAACGGTTATTGATTATGCTGGCGCTAAGTGGCAGTCTAAGAAAATTCCAGTATATGTTGATACAACAGCTCCAAAAGTTAAGTCTACATTTGATCCAGAAAAATCAACAGTTGCTTGGGAAACAACTGAAGATGGAACAGGCACAGAAGAGTACTGGATTTTTGTAAACGGTGAGCAAGTTGCTGCTGTTGATGGTAAAACAACCTCTTACGTACTGGAAGAAGCACCAGAAAAGGCAATCGTACAAGTAGTGGCATGGGATTATGCTGGTAACTACGGTTACGATACGTCAGCTATCGGTGATGTGGAAAATCCATTGATTGTCATCACTGATGGTACAAAAGATGCAGATGGTGAATATGTACCGAATTCCCCTGAGCCATGGGGCGCTTACAATACAAAAGAAATTCCTGTTAAAGGATTTATCTCCGATGATATCGGCTTAAAAACGTTGAAAGTAAATGGTAAAGAAGTTGAGTTCAATCAAGGTGAAGATGGAAACTTCCACTTCTCGACTTCTGTAACATTTGTCAAAGATGGACTTTATACGATTCAAGTTGAAGCAATTGACCATTCAAATAAAGCATTCTCAATTGCGCGCAAGGTATTTGTTGATACAACGAAACCAGTTATCACTACAGATGCACCAGAGAGAGTAGATAAGAAAGTTGATAAAGTATCCTTTAACGTAAAACTTGAAGATAACTTCAATTACTTAAACTTCTTCGTTGGTGAAGATCATGAATTAGAAGTGCCTTTCGTAAGTCCTTTGGATGCAACAAATCCATTAAGCAAGGATTACAAAGTAACTGTGGATCTTAAGGAAGGTGAAAATAAAGTAACCCTAAAAGCAACAGACCTTGCTGGCAATGAAACAGTGAAGGAAATTGTCATCAATCGTAAAGATGCAGACAAAGTAGTGAAAAACGGCTGGAGCTTTGAAAATGGTGCTTGGTTCTACTATGTGAAGGATACTAAAGCAACAGGCTGGCTCAATGACGGCGGCAAATGGTATTTCCTAAATAAAGACGGCAAAATGGCAACGGGCTGGCTAAACACTGGCGGTAAGTGGTACTACCTAAATAAATCCGGCGCAATGGCCACAGGCTGGCTGAAAGACGGCAATACCTGGTACTACCTAAATAAATCCGGTGCAATGGCGACTGGCTGGTTATTTGATGGCGGCAAATGGTATTACCTTGAAAACAGCGGTGCAATGGCAACGGGCTGGAAATATGTAAATGGCAAATGGTATTTCCTATATAGCTCAGGTGCTATGGCTGCCAATACAACAATTGATGGCTATAAGCTTGGCAAGGACGGAGCATGGATTAAATAGGATCCTATACGAGTAAATGAGGCGGACAGAATTATTCTGTCCGTCTTTTACTGGTAAAAAACTGTGACTTTATACCTGTTAATATCTTAAAAAATGAATCTACTTATTTTTGTGAAAAAACATTGACCCGATGATAGAGTACTACTAAAATTAAAATAGCATTTAGATTTTTCTAACAATTATGGAAAGCCTCTTACTAGATTGAAATAATTTAAGTGTGTCAGATATTTAGAGGGGGAAAACAGAGGAATGAGTCTTAAGTCATGGAAGAAGAAAAAGAAAAAGCAGATGACTACATACGCACTTGTCTCGGCGATGATGCTGGCAAACCTTGGTTACACAGTATCGGCTTCGGCAGCGACACAAACACCACCGGCAAAAAAAGATTATTCGTCGATGGTGAACCAATTTAAACAGCATTTAAAAGTAAACGAGCGAAAAAAATTAAGTGAGACATTAAAAGCCAAATTCAAAGCGACTGACAATGTCCGCGTCATCGTCGAGGTAGAAGGACAGACGCCTGTAGAACTGGCAACGGAGCAGGGAAAACTGTACAAGGAATTGGCAGAGAGCACAAAGACGTTAATGGCGGCAAAACTCGGAAAACAGCAGGCAGCGGTGAAGGAGAAAATTAAAGCCAAGGGTGTCAAGCTCAAACTTAAGAATCACTTTTCAACAGCCTTTAATGGTTTCAGTGGTGAAATCGCATTTGGTGATATGGCAAAGCTTGAAGCAGTCGAAGGGGTGAAAAATGTTTATGTAGCCAATGAATATAAGCGCCCGGTAAAACCTGATTTAAAAACGAGTAAATCACTTGTGCAAGTTCCTGAAACTTGGGCGGATGCAGGTTTAAAGGGTGAGGGTATGGTCGTCGCAGTCATTGACACCGGAGTGGATCCAACCCACAAGGATTTTGTCTTGTCAGATGACAGTGCGGCAGAACTCACAGAAGAAGACGTGGAAGAAATTGTTAGTAAAGATGGCTTGAAAGGGAAGTTTTTCACCGAGAAGGTGCCGTATGGCTATAACTATTTTGACCAAAATGACACCATCCTTGATAAAGGATTTGATACCGCCATGCACGGAATGCATGTGGCTGGAATCGTGGCAGCGAACGGGGACGAAGCAGATGGCGGTGTGAAGGGGGTAGCTCCTGAAGCTCAGGTCTTGGCAATGAAGGTATTCAGTAATGACATCCTTTTCCCATCAACATGGTCAGATGTCTATCTTGCTGCCATTGATGATTCCATCAAGCTTGGTGCCGATGTATTAAATATGAGCCTTGGGGAAGTTGCTTCTTTTTATTCGAAAGACAGCGCCGAGGATGTGGCGATTACTAGAGCAACGAATAATGGTATCGTCTGTTCGATGTCTGCCGGCAACTCAGGCACCATTGGTTTTGGCTGGGACAACCCTTTTTATAAAAATCCGGATATTGGAGTCGTTGAAGCACCAGGATTAAATCCAGCCGGTATCTCGGTTGCGGCAGCAAATAATCTTTCCATTCAGTACCAGCATTCTGTCACAGTGGGCGGCTTTACAGGTGTGGGATATGGAACAGATGATTGGAGCGCTCTGCCAGCAGAGAACGAGGATCTGCAGATTGTCAGCCTAAATGGTGCATTAGGTTTTCCGGAAGACTATGAGAATATCGATGTTGTCGGCAAGATTGTCCTTGTAAAGCGGGGAGACCTATCATTTGCTGATAAAGCATTATTGGCTGCAGAAGCGGGTGCAGCTGGAATAATGGTCTATGATGATGGAAAATCAACTTTCTATAAAAATCAAGGCGGCTTCGACATTCCATTTATGCTCCTTTCCCAAAAAGAAGGCGAGTCACTTGAGGCGGCTTTGACAGAAGGATCTCAGTCCGTATCGATTAACCAAATTGAGCAACAAGAAGACCCGGCTTCAGGAAAAATGACAGAGTTTAGCTCATGGGGAACGACACCAGGTCTCGAGTTGAAACCGGAAATTACAGCACCAGGCGGAAATATCCTCTCCACCTTAAATGATGACCAATATGGCACATACAGCGGCACATCGATGGCAGCACCGCATGTGGCCGGCGGATCAGCTCTTGTTCAGCAATATTTGCAAGCCGACAAGCGTTTCAAAGGCCTTACTGTCAATGAGCGCACCCGCTTGGCAAAAACATTGTTGATGAATACCGCAAAGGTGATAGATGATACGAACGGACAGCCATACTCACCACGTCTTCAAGGTGCGGGGATGATGCAGACATTTAATGCGGTGAAAACACCTGTATATGTGGTAAATAAGAGCAATGGTCAAGCAAAAGTGGAATTAAAAGATTTTACATCGAAAAAATTTGAAATGACGCTTACAGCGAAAAACGTTTCAACGAAGGATGTTACCTATACTGTAAATACAAAGGTTTTAGCAGACACGCTCAAGCAAAATGGTGAAGGTGAGAACTACAATGCCTTGATTGCTGGTAATCTCGAAGGCGTGATCATCGACGGACCGGCAACAGTCAAGGTTCCGGCCGGAAAAACACAAGATATTACCATAAAGGTCGATCTAAGTAAGGCGAAGGTTCCGGCCATTGATGTGGATGGCCATAAAACAACTGTTCCTCTTAAGGAAGATATGTTTGTGGAAGGCTTTGTCAGATTAGTGGATGCTGATAAGAATGTTGCCGGTAAAAAGGAACTTAGCCCTGATCTAACCATTCCATACGTCGGCTTCTACGGCAAGTGGGATCGCCCTTCCATTCTTGATGGCTTTAAAGATTTAGGAGAATCCCGTTTCTATGATCTTCAAGGGCTGTTTGACTGGGAAGATGAAGAGGGAAATACAGAAGAGGTTCCTGTTCATGATATGTTGTCAGATGACTGGTTCACAGCGCCTGTCCCTGAAAAAGGTTTTTATGCAATCTCACCAAACGGAGACTGGATGAATGATGATATCAACACCCTTCCGTCATTTTTACGGAATGCTGCAGAGGCGCAATTTAATATTTTAGATGAAAATAAACAATTACTCCGACGTGTAAAATTAGAGAAAAACGTCTTTAAGAGTTATTTTGATGACGGGTATGGAATTCCGTTCTCTTATAATTATGATCGTACTTGGGATGGAACCGTAAAAGGCAAGCCGGTGAAGGATGGTTTGTATTACTACCAAGTAAAATCAGTGATTGATTATAAAGGGGCAGGGTATCAAACAAAAGACATACCGATAATGGTCGATACGACTTCTCCAGAAGTAACTGCAAGCTTTGATCAGGAAACATCTGTTGTCAGCTGGGAAACAGTTGAAGAAGGATCGGGCGTACAAGCCTATGGTATTTTCGTCAATGGCGAGTTAGTCGGGGAAACAACCGGTGAAGAAAACAGCTATGAATTAACCGATGTACCTGAAGGTTCAATCATTGATGTCATTGCAGTCGATTACGCCTACAACTTTGGCGGTGACACGGCTACTGCGGGTGAGGCGGAAGACGGAGAACCGTTGATTATCATTAATCCGTTCTCAACGATGCCATATGGCGCTTACAATTCAAAAGAAGTGCCCGTTTCCGGAGCGGTGATCGAGGACTTAGGATTAAGTTCATTAACTGTGAATGGAAAAGAAACAAGCTTTAAACATACCGGCCCTAGTATATATGAGTTTTCAACAACAGCCACATTTGCAAAAGATGGATTCTACGATGTAATTGTCAAGGCCGTGGATAAATCGGGCAGCGAGTCATCGATTTCCCGCAAAGTGTTTGTTGATTCCACGGGGCCGCAAATCAATGTCTCGGCACCGAAGCTTGTTCCTGACAACAAAGAAGAAGTGACCTTGAAGCTTAATCTAAAGGATAACTTCAATTACCTATCATTATTTGTTGATGATAATCACGAATATGAAAAGGCCATTGTCGGTCCGGTAGATGTTCTTAAACCGGCAAATGACAATGTGGAGGTAAAGGTTGCTCTAAACCGCGGTGATAACAAAATTTCCTTAATGCTGCGCGATCTTGCCGGCAACGAAACCGTGAAGGAAGTCGTGATTTACCGTGGAAACGTTTCAGGCTGGAAGCTGGAAGACGGTTCATGGTATTACTATCAAAATAGTGTTAAAGCAACTAGCTGGGTAAAGGCTGGCTCATACTGGTATTACTTAGCGCAAGATGAAAAAATGAAAACAGGCTGGTTACAAGACAAGAATAAATGGTATTACTTAACTAAGAGTGGGGCAATGGCAGAAAATCAATGGGTCCTTGACCAAAATAAATGGTATTACCTTGGTAAAGGCGGCGTGATGCAGACCGGGTGGGTCCAATTGGGCGGCAAATGGTATTATCTAAAAGCCAATGGTGAAATGGCTAAAGGCTGGATTTCATTAAAGGGCCAATGGTACTATTTACATGCAAACGGCGACATGGCAACAGGCTGGAAGCAGATTGGCGGCAAGTGGTATTATCTATACAGCTCTGGTCAACTCGCAGTGAATACAACAATTGACGGCTATAAAGTGAACAACGATGGTGCATGGATTAATTAACAATAAAAGCATGTGAAGGCGGTCAGCTCAATCTGGCCGTCTTCTTTTTCGCTGCTAATAACTATGTAAATATTACTAAATTCGACATAGTTTCAAAATTTTTGTTGAAAATCTGTCTCAAAATGAGAGAATAAGAGAGATACAATTTTGATTAACAGGAAGTTTAATAGATAGAGAGAAGAATTATATTCATGGGGGGAAATAGATTGAAGAAAAAACGTGTCACTGCTCTCGCCTTGGCAACCATGCTGTTCTCTTCAACGGCTTCAGGCGCTGTTGCAGCTGGAACCTACACATGGAAGTATCAGAACAATCAGTGGTACTATGTCACATCAGCAGGCAAGCCTGTTACGGGCTGGGCCCAATATGGTGGTAAATGGTACTTTTTAGATAGCAATGGTGTCATGAAGACAGGCTGGCTTTTTAACAATAATCATTGGTATTACCTAGATTCGAGCGGAGTAATGAAAACCGGCTGGGTACTAGTGGGAAAAAGCTGGTATTACCTCGACTCAAGCGGAGCCATGAAAACGGGCTGGCAATATATCGGCAACAAATGGTATTTTCTTGATTCCAGTGGGGCCATGAAAACGGGCTGGTATATGGAAAATAATACTCGGTATTTCCTTGATTCAAGTGGAGCGATGAAAACCGGCTGGCTGTTAACTGGGGACAGCTGGTATTACCTTGATCGAAGCGGAGCGATGAAAACCGGCTGGATTGAGCTCAGTAATGGAAAATACTATCTTAGTTCAAGCGGAGCAATGGTCACCGGGCAAAAATTTATAGATGGGGTACCCTATGTTTTTACTTCATCAGGTGCCTTAAGTACAGCTCCATTAACCGGCCTATTCCGCGATGGCCAAACCATCATGTATTTTAATGCCAGTGGCGAAAAGCACACGGGCTGGCTGATCGATGGGGCAAATAAGTATTATTTTTCCCAAGAGGGTTTGGCTTTAATCGGCTGGTACACCGAAAACGATAAAAAGTATTACTTTGCCCAAGATGGCAAGATGAAGACCGGCTGGGTGTACGATGCGAATAAATGGTATTTTCTGAACGCCGATGGGACAATGGCCGCTGGCTGGGTATATGTGAATGGAAAATGGTATTTCATGAACGAAAGCGGAGTAATGCAAACGGGTTGGTTAACCGATAATGGCAGTACGTATTACTTAAACAAGAACGGGGACATGGTGATCGGCTGGTTATTGGCCGATGGCAATTGGTACTTCTTTGCAGGGAATGGAAAAATGGTTACCGGTGAACAAATCATCGGCGGCAAGACCTATAACTTTTTCGATAACGGTATCTTGAATGAAGGTCCTGTAATGAAAACGACCAATTACGATATATCCTTCCAGCAAATGCTTGATATTCAAATGACAAGATCTCCACAAACGGATAAGTATCGAAATGCAAAGGCCTATGTGAGCAGTGAGTATATCGCTATGGATGCTGCCGACCCTTCAAAGGGAGTCGTTACGTCCACAACTCCGCTTAATGTTCGTGAGGATATGAATACAAATTCGTTTATTTATGGCAAATTGAATCCAGGGGCAAAGGTACAAATAAATGCTACCGTAGGGACCTGGTATGAAATTGAATATGTGACATGGCGGAATGCGAAATCATCAGATGTATCTTATTATTTGAATCCGAAATCGTTTAGCGAAAAAAGCACGGAGTATTTTCAATTTCTCCTTTTAAACAAAGGCGCCGGAACGACAGCCCAGGATCTAAATGCTAAAACATTGGCTGGAAAAGGAATTCTGGAAGGAAAGGCAGACGCCTTCCTACAGGCAAGCAAAAAATATAGTATTAATGAAATTTATTTAATCTCGCATGCCTTACTTGAAACCGGAAATGGCAAATCGAAGCTGGCCCAAGGGATTATCGTTGATACGGTGGATGGCAAGAAGTTAGATAAGCCGGTAAAGGTGTATAATATGTATGGGATTGGGGCGTTTGACAGTTGTCCAGATACATGCGGAGCCGAAACGGCGTATAAAAAAGGCTGGTTTACACCTGAAGCAGCGATCATCGGCGGTGCAGAGTTTATTGGCGCAGGCTATATAAACGCTGGAACACCGCAAAATACTCTTTATAAAATGAGATGGAACCCAAGTGCTCCTTGGCACCAATATGCAACCGATATTGGCTGGGCGGTTAAGCAGACAAGTAATATCAAAAAAATCTATGATTCGTTAAGTTCCTATACCATATATTTTGACGTTTCTGTTTATAAATAAGAACCGAATCGAGGACTGTGCATGCTTGTGCACAGTCCTTTTATTCTTTTCCTTTACATAGGAAATACTATTCAATATCAATAGTTTTTTGTTTACAGATATTCTGGGCTGCGTTACAATGAAAATACATTCAAATATTGAACATATAGAAGGGGGCACCCTAAATGGAACAGCAATTATTACAATTATTAGAAGCAATTAATAAACATGCCCATTTAAATCAGAAGAAAATGGCTGAAATATGTGGAATTTCAATTGGAAAAGTGAATTATCTCATTCATGACTTAACATTTGGAAACTATATTTACAGTGAGAAAAAGGGCAGGAATATCAGCTATTACCTTACTCAAAAAGGCCTTGATACTTTACAAAGCGGTATTGAAGCCTATCAGGGAAAAAAGGTAAATATTCATCAAGAACCATTAACTGAAATAAAGCAGGCGATTATTTTAGCTGGGGGTTCACGAACCGATTTTAATAAACCGGCAGGGCTGATGGACATTGACGGCACTACGCTGCTAAAAAGAAACATTGATATTTTGCAGGAAAATGGCATCAACCAGATTGTGATCGTCACTGGCTACAAGCCGGAAGCATTTCAAGAGCATCCTGAATTCAGTCATTTGACATTTGTGAACAATCCCAAATACAAATGGACGGGTTCGATGGCATCATTGGCATCCGCCTTTGAAGTGATCACCGAGGATTTCCTATTGATTGAGGATGATATATTAATTGAAGAACGGGCAATAAGAGAAATTCTCTCACATCCGCAGCGAGATTGTGTCCTTATCAGCAATGAGAGCGGCTCCGGGGATGAGGCCTTTGTCGAAATTAAAAATGGCTATCTACATAAAATCTCTAAGGATATTCACCAATTTAACCGAATAGACGGGGAAATGATTGGGGTCAGCAAGCTATCCTATGAGGTTTATGCAAAAATGGTCAGTGAGTATCAGCAAAATAATAAAAATCCATTGATTCATTATGAATACATGCTGCTGGACATTTCCCGGCATTATAACATTGGCTATTTAAAAATGCATAATCTTGTTTGGGGAGAAATTGATAGCTGGCAGCACTATCATACCGTCAAGGAAAAGACCTTTCCGATGCTAAAACGGAAGGAAGCTGAATTCCGCGAAATTTTTATTAAGAGCCACTTAATCGAAGCCCTTGACCTTGCCTATGAAGATATCAGCGAAATTCAGCCTTTTGGCGGGATGACGAATAAGAATTTTAAAGTGGTGATTAAAGGCAAGGAATATGTACTGAGGATTCCTGGTAACGGAACAGAATCTATGATTAATCGAAAAGAGGAAAAGTTTAATGCGGCGCTTGCGAGTCATTTGGGTATTGATACGGAGCTGGTTTATTTTAATGAAGAAACAGGTGTGAAGATTGCCGAATTAATCCAAGAGGCCGAAACATTAACGCCTAAAATGACGAAACGGCAGGACATCATGGAGCTGACGACCGAAATTTTTAAAACTCTGCACTTCTCCAAGCTGCAAATGGCCAATCGCTTTGATGTATTTGAAAGAATTGACGAATACGAACGGCTGATGAAGGAAACAAATGGCCATCCTTATGAGCATTATGAAGAAACGAAAAGACAGGTTATGGTGTTGAAGGAAATATACCAAGGAATGAATATTGAACTGACTCCATGCCATAATGACGCCCTGCCGCAAAATATGGTCAAAAGCGGTGAAAACAAACTGTACTTAATTGATTGGGAATATAGCGGCATGAACGATCCAATGTGGGATCTAGCTTGGCATGCGATGGAAAGTGAATTTACACCGGAAGAAGAAGAACTATTTTTAACGCTATATTTTGAGGAAGATGTGATCCCGCTTGAGATCCAGCAGCGAATGATTATGAATAAAATCTTCCAAGACTTTTTATGGACGATTTGGACGGTCATCAAGGAAGCGAAAGGTGACGACTTTGGCACCTATGGAACGGACCTGTTAACAAGATGTAGAAAGAATTTAAACCACGACTTAATTAGGGAGATGACGTATGAATTTCAAAAATAAAGGGATTTACTTCGGCATGCTGTCGGGTTTCACCTGGGCGCTTGATACGGTTTTAATTGGCATGGTATTATCAAAGGCTGTATTTGTGTCGACAGAAATGGTTATTTTCCTCGCCCCATTAGTTAGTACATTTTTCCATGATATGTTATCGAGTTTGTGGATGATGCTATATATGACAATCAGAGGGGAATTTAAAGTTCCCTTTAAAAAAATTGCAACGAGAAGCGGCCGGTTTGTCATATTAGGCGCATTGCTGGGCGGACCGATTGGGATGACCGGTTACGTCCTCGCCGTCAAATATTTAGGGGCATCACTGTCAGCATCAATTTCCGCTGTTTACCCGGCGATTGGCGCCTTTTTCGCTTTTGTGATCTTGAAGGATCGCTTAACCATCAAGAACTGGATTGGGCTATTTATTAGTATTTTATTCATTTTCCTTTTAGGCTTTTCTGGCGGCGAACCGTCTCCAAGCTACATTCTTGGCTTCAGCTTCATTTTGTTATGTATTTTCGGCTGGGGAATGGAGTGTGTGATTCTTGCCTACGGGATGAAGGATGATGAAATTTCTCCAGAACAGGCATTGCAAATTCGTCAGTTAGTTTCCGCAGTCACTTACGGAATTCTGATTTTACCTATTTTTAAAGCATACCCGCTTGTCGGCGAAGTCTTTAAAAGCAGTGAAATGTTCTTAATCGCGGTCATTGCTTTATCTGGAACGGCTTCCTACGTGTTTTATTATAAAGCGATTTACACGCTTGGCCCTACCCGTGCAATGGCATTAAATATTTCATACGCTGCATGGGCGATTTTCTTAAGTTTTCTCATTTTACACACACCAATTACCGCAAAGGTTGTCTTTTTTAGTATTATGATATTAGTAGGCTCGATCATCACCGTTGCAAGCCAGGACGAACTAAAATGGATGAATATTTTAAAAAATAAGCGAACTGCATAATTTACTCATCCGAGCTTAAGATGGAGCTGACAATTATTTTAAAGGCAGGAGAACAGGAAAAATGAGAGCAATTATACTCGCAGCAGGACTGGGCACAAGATTACGGCCTCTAACATTAACAACACCTAAAGCGTTGACTGTCGTAAACGGAAAACCAATGCTTGAGACCCAAATTGAATATTTACAAGAAATTGGCGTAGATGAAATTATTGTCTTGACGGGATATTTAGCAGAGAAATTTGAATATCTCAAAGAGAAGTACGGTGTTACCCTTGTTCATAATGATAAGTACGATATCTATAACAATATTTACACAATGTATTTAGTGAGAGAGTATCTCCACGATACGTATGTAATTGACGGCGACAACTATCTGCATCGCAATTTCCTATTGAAGGAACCACAAACCTCGATGTATTTCAGCGCTAAAAAGCCGGATTTCAAAGGGGAATGGATCATCCGCTACGACGATAATTACCGCGTTACGGATATCGTCGTAGGCGATGGCGATCACGAGCACATCCTGTGCGGCGTTTCTTACTGGTCTGAAGAGGACGGCAGATACATTATTGGAAAACTGGAAGAACTCGTTGCAAGCGGCAACTTTAAGGATTTCTGGTGGGACGAAATTGTCAAGTTACATATCCGTGACCTCAATGTATATTTGCAGGAAATTCATCCGGACGACAGCTATGAAATCGACTCGGTTGCGGACCTTGAAAAAGTAAATAAACTTTTGGCTGAACGTCGTTAAGATAGGCCGGGCACCTGGGTGCCCGGTTTTTCCTTTTCAGGGTGATTGGAGCCCGTTCCGCTGAAAAGATTGAAAGAAAGGTCTCCAATAGAGGTGATTGGAGCCCGTTCTGCCGAAAAGATTGAAAGAAAGGTATCCAATAGAGGTGATTGGAGCCCGTTCCGCTGAAAAGATTGATAGAAAGGTATCCAATTGGGCTGATTGGAGCCCGTTCTGCCGAAAAGATTGATAGAAAGGTATCCAATAGAGCCTATTGGAGCCTGTTCTGCTGAAAAGATTGATAGAAAGGGATCCAATAGAGCTTATTGGAGCCTGTTCCGCCGAAAAAATTAGGAGAAAGGGATCCAATAGAGGTGATTGGAGCCTGTTCCGCCGAAAAAATTAGGAGAAAGGGATCCAATAGAGGTGATTGGAGCCCGTTCTGCCGAAAAGATTGAAAGATAGGTCCCCAATAGAGCCAATTGGAGCCCGTTCCACCGAAAAAATTTGGAGAAAGGTATCCAATAGAGCTTATTGGAGCCTGTTCCGCTGAAAAGATTGATGGAAAGGTATCCAATAGAGCCGATTGGAGCCCGTTCCGCCGAAAAAATTAGGAGAAAGGTATCCAATAGGGGTGATTGGAGCCCGTTCCGCTGAAAAGATTGAAAGAAAGGTATCCAATAGGGCTGATTGGAGCCCGTTCCGCTGAAAAGATTGAAAGAAAGGGATCCAATAGAGGTGATTGGAGCCGGTTCTGCCGAAAAGATTGAAAGAAAGGTCCCCAATAGAGCCGATTGGAGCCTGTTCCGCTGAAATAATCGAGAAAAAGGTATCCAACAGTATTACTGTTACCTAATTCATAAATTATGATGTATTTACAATCTATAATCCTATCACTCATAGTAGGTCCATTGCCCATAACCTGTTGCTTTCAAGTTTTGAACAAGAATCCTCTTAATTACCTTTTTGTAATAACCCCGCCACACCAATCCACAACTAAAGTAGTAGTAATCTTTATATCCGGAAAAAGCAGCTTCAGCTCCCGCGTACTCCTTAGTACCGCTGCATCAATCGTCTCCTCACTGCCGCAATCCCCACATACAAGTTTCCTCCCATTAACAAAAAGCGAAAACGATTGGCAGTTACAACAAATGAAGCCCTTCCGTAGACCCTTGTATTTATAAGACGGAACCCGGGAATATGGTGGCTCAACTTGGTGCAGGGAGACTAAAAGATCAGCAAGTTTTTTATGCTTTGTATTAAGCTTTCCCGTTAACATATTTAATTTTTTCATCTCAGCATTTATTTGTGTAGGATAAATAATCGGTTTATTTTTGGGTGTTTGATATAAGGTAAACTCGGGGTTAATAAACACCAGCTTGGATTCAATCGGTAGTTTGAATCCGTGTTTTTGGAGCAATTGGCGAAGCAGAATCTCGCATCGGTTTAATTGGTCAAGTGGATTCGTTATAGTCTTTCCGGTCTTCATTAAATTGAAATTATTATTTTCATAACAGTAATCACCATCATTATTTTTCACATCATAAAGATAAAGGGTATCTTGAACAATCAATGTGTCAATTTGAAACTTCGAATCATTAAAGTATAGCAGCAGGTCATTTAAAATATAACAGTCACACTGAAGCTTTTCCGTTAAAGCATCAAACATGATTTCTCCTTCAAAGCCTTTTTTTAGTCGATAATATTTCCAGCGATCTTCCTCAGACAACTCCATTCGGCCGTGTAAACTTCTGAAAATGACGATTTCTTCAGGTTCCGTCCGCGGCTTATAAGCCATAAAGCACATCCTTTCCATTTCACTAATTTAATTTTACAAAAATTCCCCTAAATAACTTGTGCAAGATATATATTTTTCATGACATCCCTGTCGAAAGTCCACTCACTAAAACTATTGCGTAAATCAAAAATATGTTAATCTATATAATAGATTGCTAGATACAAAAACTGACAAATTACGAGAGGAGTAATCAATTGAAAAATCAAGCACTACGATATTTCGCTATGTTCCTACTATTGCTTGGGATTATTACGGGTGTTTCAACAATAAATGCTGAGGCTGCTGAACAACCGAACATGAAGGTAACCTCCATTAAGCTTCCAGTTTATCGGAGTTTCCAAGAACTTTCTGACCAACAAATTCATTTAGCCCAGAACTATACACGCTATGCAGAATTATCATATAACGATGTGGTGACCATTATTAGTGAGCAAGAATATGCCGCTAAAATCCGTATGGCAGATGGACGGGAAGGCTGGGTTCACCGGGCATACCTAAACAGTGATATAAAGAATCAAACCTGGCTGGTGAAAAAGGAAAGAAATCTTCGGGCCACTTCTGATGGAACGAAGCCCGTAATTGATAAAATTCCGGGTAACACGAAGGTATTCGTTTTAGATGTAACCCCCGACACCAAATATTACAAAATTCAAACGGCCGATGGACAAAAGGAAGGCTGGATCTACAATTGGTATCTGGAAAATGAAACGTATATGACTATTCCAGGCGGAAGCAATGTGATTCCATTTGATTTTGGAACAGGAGCAACAACCAACAGTATTTCCATCTTCACTCCGCTTAACACAAAAGCAAATGTAACGGCGAATGCCATTAACCAGTTTATTAACTATAAAACAAATTGGGGAAATACTTTTATGACGGGGATGGGTGAAGCGTATATCGAGGCCCAATCCAAAACAGGCTTAAATGCTGTTTACCTTTTAGCCCATTCCGGTCTCGAAACAAAATGGGGCGATTCGACAATTGTAAAAAGTAAGAGAAATTACTATGGGCTTAATGCCAATGACATCAAACCGCTTGATGATGCCTATGATTTTTCCTCAAAAAAAGCTGGAATTGTTAATGGCGCAGAGTTTATCAACTTGACCTATGTGAATAGACACAACTTGATGAAGAATTCTTTAGACCCATATCAACAGCCGACACTTGATAATATGCGGTTTAATTCCAACTATCATCAATACTCGACCGACGAGGCATGGGCAAGCAAGATTGCCCAAATTGCTAAGGAATTCACTACCTTCACTACGAATACAGGCTGGAAATCATGGGGCGGAAAATGGTTCTATTACAATCAAGACTGGACCCTTAAAACTGGCTGGCTGCAAACAGGAGGGAAATGGTACTACTTCGACAACGCGGGTGTGATGAAAACAGGCTGGCAGTACGTTGGCGGCAAGTGGTACTTTATGAATCCGAATGGAGACATGACAACCGGCTGGTTGTATGCTGGAGGAAAATGGTACTTCCTCAACCCTGGTGGTGATATGCAGACCGGCTGGTTGTACAATGGCGGTCAATGGTATTTCCTTGATAACTCCGGTTCAATGAAAACCGGCTGGCTGTCTACTGGCGGAAAATGGTATTACTTGAACAACAGCGGCGCGATGAAGACGGGCTGGGTACTAGTCAGCAATAAATGGTACTATTTATATAGCGATGGACATATGGCTGCCAACACCACAATCGGCGGATATCGTCTTGGCAGAGACGGCGCCATGCTTTAAAAAGGAGAATCACCCATCAGGGGTGGTTCTTTTTCTATTTTAAAATTGTAATCACGCAATGTTCGTCAGATCTTATCCTGAGGAAATTCGACAATAACTAGTAGAAAATAAGCAGAAGATGATTAAAAAAAGTGACTTTCATAGTTTTATAGGCATAAGATCCAAGGTGACAAATTACCTGCTAATCTAAATAAATTATCGGAAATTTCAAGAAAAAGTCGAAAAAGGTCAGTTCTTGAAACATTCCTGTAATAATATTAAAAAATAACTGTAATCAAAAATATGAAACTTTTATGAGATACTGGTATTAACAAAAAAAGAGAGAAGAAGAATCAAGGGGGATATCATGAAGAAGTTAGTTGTCAGTGGTTTACTATCATGTTCTTTACTCTTAGGCGGCGGGTTATTTAGCGGACATAAGGCAGAAGCATCAACATTGGGAGATAAAGTGACAAATATTGCACTTGAATATATTGGAGTACCATATGTCTGGGGAGGAACATCTCCAAGTGGATTTGATTGCTCCGGGTATACAAGCTATACATACAAGCAAGCTGGTGTTACTTTACCAAGAACAGCAGCAGATCAATATACTAAAGGACAGGCAGTTTCAAAAAGTAATTTACAAGAAGGCGATCTAGTTTTCTTTAGCACGTATAAAGCAGGAGCTTCCCATGTTGGAATCTACCTCGAAAATAACAAATTTGTTCATGCATCTAGCAATGGTGTAAAGGTCAGCTCATTAACAGAATCTTACTATGCGAATACGTATATTGGTTCAAAGCGTATTGAAAACAACAATAGCTATTGGAATTACTCAGGCGGAAAATGGTACTATTATGAAAATAATAAAATGAAAACCGGCTGGATTAAGGACAACGGCACTTGGTATTTTCTTGAGCAAAATGGTCAAATGAAAACTGGCTGGATTAATAATGGTGGACACTGGTATTATTTAGCCTCCAGTGGAGCTATGGTAACTGGTTGGATTTATCCGGATGGTAATTGGTATTATTTAAAAGCGAGTGGAGAGATGGCGACCGGCTGGGTTTATTCCAATGGAAAATGGTATTTCTTAACTTCAAATGGTTCGATGGCAAAAAATACAGTCATTGATGGATACGTGGTAGGAAATGACGGAGCTTGGATTAAGTAATTAGCACAGGGCAGGGAGAGAACTCCCTGTTTTTTTATATTTATTTAAGTAACAAAATGGTATTATTGTAAAATATGTTACAGGGCTTGTAATCTTTTAAAAATAGATATATATTTTTACTTGGATAAAAGTAGGTATATTAATATATTTAAGTAAATAAAAGGGGATTTTGTAGTGAAAATCAAACTGCTTTCATTATTTTTTTTAATAGCATTGTTTGTGGGGGTTGAAACTACCAGCTTGGTTAAAGCAGCAACTCCAGACAATCCGACAGATTCACCTGTCTTACAATTTCCTGTCTTAAGCGATGTTCACATTGGGGATGATTTCCAAAAAGAAAGGTTTAAACGAGCACTCAATGACGTGCGAACGATTGCACCAAACTACAATGCATTGGTGCTTCTTGGGGATAACACCAACATGGGGACCGAACAGGAATATAAAGGTCTTATCAATGTCTTACAATCATATGGTAAGAATGATGCTGAAAAAATCATTGCAATCGGGAACCATGATTATTGGGAAGGCTACTATTCTCCTGGAGCTTTTGACCCAACGAAGTACAGTCAACGGTTTGTTGATAAAACAGGGATGCCAGGACTTTACTATGATAAATGGGTAAATGGTTACCATTTTATTACTCTAGGGTCCGAAGGGTTTCCAGAGAATGATGGTTCTGACCACGTTTTAATGTCAGATGAACAATATAGTTGGCTTGAAGAAACTCTAGCTCAATCGGCAGATCCTGCGGAGCCTATCTTTGTTTTTTTACATCAGCCGATTGATAATACTGTTTATGGCAGTGAAGAGTGGGGAGCTGGCTTTACCGATAATAGGCTTTCAAACATTTTAAAGAACTATCCGCAGGTAATCTTTTTTTCTGGTCATACGCATTATTTATTGCAGCATCCACGAACGGTTTTTCAAGATGGATTTACCATGGTAAATGCCGGTTCAGTGGCCTATGGTTACACGGAAATTGGCAACCCGGGAACATCTCAAGGTCTTCTTATAAATGTGTATTCTGACCGAGTCGAAATAAAGGCAAGAGAATTTACCAATAACTCGGATATTCAAACATTTACAGTCAAGACGCCATATGTGAAGACATACGGCGATACACAAAAGCCATACTTTATTTTAAATTCGCAGGTAAAAGTTGAGAAAAACACAAGCGGGGAATCTGCCATTCTCTCATTTGAGTCAGCTAAGGACAATACCCTTGTAGACCGCTATATCATCAAACAAAATGGAGGAATCATCCAAACGGTGTATGTGAACTTCTGGAACATGCAAATTCCAAACCGAATGTCGGTTGAACTAAAGGGTTTGAAGCCTGATACTGCCTATAATCTTGAAATTTCTGCGGTAGACGCTTGGAATAATGAATCCTTTAATACGCTAAAAACTTCTATTAAAACGCCGAAGCTAAATGGCTGGAAAATGGAAAACGTTAATTGGGTCTATTATGAAGACGGAAAAAAAGTGACAGGCTGGAAGATTGTTGACGGCAAATGGTATTTATTTTCTCAGAAGGGATTTTTATATACGGGCTGGTATACCAGCGGTAGTGAAAAATACTATCTGAATGATAATGGTGTTATGCAGGTGGGCTGGAAAGAAATTGATGGTGCAACCTATTACTTTAACTCAGATGGTGCACTTCAAAAAGGCTGGGTTCAAAAGCAGAACAAGTGGTATTACCTTGACAGCGAAGGACGCCAAAAATTAGGCTGGATTTTAGACGGAACCAAATGGTACTATTTGAAATCAGACGGAATGGTTACAAACTGGCATTTGATTGACAACAAAACGTGGTACTTCTTTAACAGCAATGGCAGCATGCAAATAGGCTGGATATACTCTGGAGGCAGCTGGTATTACCTAAGCAACAGCGGCGCAATGAAAACCGGCTGGGTTTGGTCAGGCAGCAACTGGTACTTCATGAATGACAGTGGTGCAATGAAGACCGGTTGGCTCTTAGAGAATGGTAAGTGGTATTACTTGAAAAATGATGGAGCTATGCAGACAGGCCGGGCAAAGATTGATAACAACTGGTATTATTTCTCCAACTCTGGTATCCTATATTAAACAAAAGAACCTGTTTCCCTTTAGGACAGGTTCTTTTGCTATTTAATCTTTTTCTTACTCAGTTTTAATTTGGTTAGGAGCATATCCAGTACTTCATTTTTTGTAATAAACAGGATGATCGTATAAATAACCAATTATACAAATGAACAGCGTAAGAAAAAGATAAATTTTATGGGTAATCATCAACCGAATTTCGTACGTTATTGTCCTGTAATTGTAAATTTTCCATATGGAATTGTCTGTCTACTCTTTCAGGTACTTTCATATAATCGCCATACATGGTTGTTAAATAGGTGTCAGGAGTAATAGGAATAGTAAAATCCTTACCTTCAAAGCTGCTTGTTTAAAATGGTAATATGTTATCTATATTCAAAAATGCATATCCATAAAAAGGTATTTCAACACCATATGTAACCGTTTTGCTTCCTAAATAAACGGGGTGTATAGGTGATAAAGCTATGAGCGATTCATAATTAATCCCACCATATCCTTCACACTAATTACTTTTGAAGGATAAATCAGCCGTGAAAAGCCCAATTGTATCAACCCATTCAAAGTCCTCTATGTCTGATTGGTTTCTGTCCTATTTATGCTCTCTAATTTTTTCTTCCATAAAAGCAATTAAATCCTTTCGCAAATCCTGATTCTGAAGAGCAAATTCGATGGTCGTTTCGATAAAACCTAGCTTCTCGCCGACATCATATCGATTGCCTTCGAATTCGTAAGCAAACACTCGTTGAATCTCATTAAGCTTTTGAATCGCATCAGTAAGCTGAATTTCCCCACCCGCACCAATATGTTGGTTTTCTAAAAAGAGGAAAATTTCAGGAGTGAGTATATATCTACCGATAATGGCAAGGGTTGATGGGGCCGTACCAAGTGTCGGTTTTTCTACGAATTTGCTAACATTGTAACGACGACCGTGCTGCTCTGTTGGGTCGATAATCCCATAACGGTTGGTTTCTTCTTCAGGTACTTGTTTTACTCCAATCACGGAAGATAAGGTTTCTTCATATTCATTCATTAATTGTTTTAAGCACGGTGTTTCCGATTGGACAATGTCATCACCCAATAAAACCGCAAATGGTTCATTTCCAATAAAGTTACGCGCACACCATACCGCATGACCTAAACCCCTAGGTTCTTTTTGACGAATATAGTGAATATCAACTAAATTGGAGGCTGCTTGCACTTTTTCAAGCAAGTCAAATTTTTCTTTTTCCAATAAATTTTGTTCAAGTTCAAAGGCATGATCGAAATGATCTTCAATAGCCCTTTTTCCTTTACCAGTGACAATAATAATATCTTCAATACCTGATTCTATTGCTTCCTCCACGATATACTGGATCGTAGGTTTATCAACGATGGGAAGCATCTCTTTCGGCATTGCTTTTGTTGCTGGTAAAAATCTTGTACCAAGTCCTGCAGCAGGGATAATAGCTTTTCTAACCTTTTTCATTGTTTAAGCTCCTTTTGGTAATTACATATTTAACCAAAATAGTGTTTATTAGACGGTCTTTTTCCACATATTATTATTCCATAATCAAAAAGTGAATACAAGTTAAAACAAGAACATATGGCATTAGGAAGGTTGAGCAAAGATTAAGCTCATCTTTTCTTTATTACTGTTGTTATCCCAAATCAAAAATGGTGTAGAATAATATTTTTGCGATGGTCAATTACCTCTGATTGAAAATATGGATAGAAATGTTAACTACTATCTAACAATTAGTAAGGATACTTCGCTTTGATGACACATCAAGTAAATTCAAAGAATTTGATAAACGGATAAGTAGAAGGATCAGATTCTTCGAATGGAAAAAATGACGGAACATTAAATCAGAGTTAGAAAACTAATTGGTCTAGGTGTCCCTGATAAATGGGGTAATTTCGGAAAGAAATACTGGAGAAACACATGTGGTATAAAATTACACAAAACCCCCGATAGCTCTTTAGTGGAGCAAACGAGGGTTAAGAAGTCTGTATAATCTTAGAAAGCCGTCTATATACGATACGGGACGTACGGTAGTGTAAGAGGCCAGAGGCTAGTCACAAACAACAAACACCTCCTCAATTATGATTTTTTTGCCAAAGACTCAAGTTTTTCATTCCCTTTTTCTTGGTAATCTGATAATTCATCCATATTTAGTGTTTCTTTTACGATATATATTGGTCGATTTTTACTTTCATCATAAATCCTAGCAATGTACTGACCGATAATACCGAGTCCAAGTAATTGAATGCCACTAAAAAAGGATACCGCTACCATGATTGATGCCCAACCTGCTTCAATTTGGTATCCTATTAACTTGACGATGATGGTATACAAAAGTAACCCTATTGAAATTAATACCGTAAAAAATCCAAAACCAGTAACAATACGCAATGGCTTAGAGGAAAAAGCGATAATTCCGTCAGAAGCAAATTTAATCATCTTTCTAAATGGATATTTCGTTTCCCCTGCAAAACGTTCGTCCCGTTCATATTCAACATACGTTTGTCGGAAGCCAACCCAAGACATCATTCCTCTGATAAATCTATTTCTTTCAGTCATATTTTTAAAAACATCTGCAACTTTTCTATCGATAATTCTAAAATCACCAGTATCCTTTGGAATTTCAATATCTGACATATAGTTTAAAAAACGATAGAAAACCTTAGCGGTTAGAAGCTTAAAAAAAGTTTCACCTTTTCGTGCTTTACGTTTTGCATATACAACTTCATATCCTTCTTTCCATTTATCAATAAGTTGTGGAATCAGTTCAGGCGGATCCTGTAAATCAGCATCAATAATAACAATGGCATCCCCACTGGCATGATCAATTCCAGCGGTAACTGCATTTTGATGCCCAAAGTTTCTGGCAAAATCTATTACTTTCGACCGGTGATTTCCTGATGAAATTTCCCTTAGTATATCCATTGTCTTATCAGTGCTGCCATCATTGATAAAAACAAACTCATAATTTATTTTGTAATCTTCCATAACTTTTTTTAAACGGTTATAACATTCCCGTGCAACTTCTTCCTCGAAATACATTGGTACTACAATCGAGATTAATTCCTTCATCTACTCTACTCCATTTCAGCTAATATCAGCCCTTTTTTGGGCGAAAGTCCATGTTTTTGTTAGAATAAAATTTACTATCATACTTAAACCTACGACTAACACTTGAGAAATGAATTCATTAAATTGGAACGTATCTACAAGGATAAATAACCCTAGTGAATTGAGTCCAAGAACGGCTAGGTTAACTGTAATAAACTTTACATAAATTAAGAAGTTACTTTCCTTCACTTGAAAAACCCAATTTTTATTCCAGATATAACTATTAAACATTCCAAGCAAATAGGCAAAGATATTTGCTAAAATGAAATTCATTCCTAAAACATAGACGAAAAATGCATAACTGGCAATTGTAATGGCAGTATTGATTATTCCAATAAACCCGAATTTCATTAATTTTTTCATTGTATTTTTCCTACCGTATATGCTAAGCAAGATATAACGCTCAGAATATTTCCTTTTTATTCATTTACAGTATAACACAATCACACGTATGTCTTCCTTCATCCTTATGCTTGCTCGTGTTTAAGCAAAAAAGAATCCATTCCGAAATCCATAACTGAAGCTTTCAAGAGGTTTCTTTCTAGATCTAGCCTTATTTATACAACAGCTTCAGGCTATATTGATTCCCCATTAAAATATCATATTCTAACAATTTGTAGTCATCCATTAACTGTTTTTGTTCCTTTGTGAGGTTTTTTATTAACTCACGGTCATTTCCCATAACTAATTTTCCTTTTAACGCCTGAATTCCCATTTCTTTTCTTAGCTTATCCAATAAATTATAAAAAGATGGTTTTTTCAAGCCGGTTAATTCATACACAATTGGGCCGAGATAGAAGGGACTGATAGAATCTAATTGTTTTCTTTCAATTTCAAAATTCGAATAAATCAGAAGCGGTGTTTCAGAATATTTATTTACATTCACATCTAAATTTGGATCGCCATAATTTGCTTCATTATAAAGAGCATTATTCATACCAAAAATGGGGAGATGGTCACCCCAAAATACAAACAGTGTTGGTTCATTCAATTCTTGGATACCTTCTACCAAATGTTTTAAGGCTTGGTCTGATCTTCTTATTCCTTCTGTATACTCTTCCAAATTTGAATTCAAATCTGGTGAAAGGCCTGAAATCTTAATTTGTGTGTCTTTGTATATCCCTGTATTATAGGGCATATGATTTTGCATCGATACAGCGTGTACGAAAAGGGGTTTATCCTCTTTCTTTAGATTTTCTAAAATTTCCTTGTTCAGTGATTCATCTGAAATATATCCGTTAGGAACAGCAGGTTCAGTATTCTTCATATTATCTTGATGATAAAACTTATCAATTCCGAACACATTATAAACAGTACTTCGTTTATAAAATGCTTTGTTAAAAGGATGAATGGCTAAACTGTTATACCCTTTTGATTCCAAGTCACTGACAATTGTAGGAACGAAAGACTGTCGATCAATAAAATCTTGATACGGGACACTTCCGCTTTTTAAAAAGGAAGTTGTAAAGCCTGTTAATGCTTCAAATTCTACATTTGCTGTCGTTCCTCCAAAAACAGGGGAAAGAACATTACCGGATGTATGTTCTGTCATCAATTGTCGCAAATTGCTCAATGGCTCATTACTAAATTCTAGATCAAGCTTAGTTGGATCCCAGAAAGCTTCACTCATCAGAAAAATAATATTCGGATGAATTATCTTTCCTTCCGCACTGCCTTTTGCGTTGTCAACATACTTCTTGGCAGTGTCTAAAACTACTTGTTTTGAATAATTGTCTGGTTTATCAAAACTTTCATTACTAATATTTGCTAAAAAACCAAACAAAAAGCCATTTAATTTATAAGTTCCCCCCTGGTTCCATTTCATAATATTCACGCCAGAGTTACTAACAAAAGTATTCATGAATGTCACTGGAAAAAAAGTATATGCGTAAAGAAAAAACCCTGAAACTATAAAGGTTACAGCTCTTAACCATTTTGGTAGTTTAATATTAGTCATCAATAAAAAGAAAACAACCAAAATGAATGCAAGAATAATGACAATTAGAAGAGTCGGTAACGAGATATATTGGGATATCATTGGAATGACAGCTTTCATATTAGAAATCTGTTTATAATCAAATGGATATAATGGTTCTAACCTTATACTCAATTTATTGTAATGAATATAACCAATTGAAATTAATACCATACTCGATAAAAATATTGAAACGTAAAAGTTTCCTAGCAGTGAGACTAGACACAAAAGCAAGATAAATAAATATAGAACACCTGCAAAATAAATATTTAAATTCTTAGCCACCCATACAGTTGTGGCTCCTGGTTCTTTCAACTCTTGAAAATATACGAAAACATAATTTATTATAATTGAAGCACCTAGAGTAAAAATAATAACGATTACGTACTTCGTAAGAACCTTGGTATAAGGGAATTTGTCCCATATTAATCGCAACAGCTTGTGCTGCCATTTCCACACCAAAGTCAGTAAAATAGTTATGAAAATGATGTAAAGTAAAAATCTTTTCGAATCATCATGCATCCAATATAGGAACTCTTCTATTTTCTTATCTTTTATAGATATCTTATAAAAGTACAAAATTAAAAAGGCAGCAATGCTATTTGTTGTAATTAGTACAATCATTTTGTTTAGTAGATCTTTTTTCATTATCTTAAAGTGCTCCTTCCCTAGATGATAAGTGTTTATTTCACACAATTAACTATTGTATTATATACACAAATTTAACACAATAAAAGAGGACAATAATGACATATGCCTTTAAGCAAAGATGAATAGACTTTCAGCAGTTAAGAGAGTTGTGATTTCCCAAAAGCTTGTACACAGTGTCTATAACTAGATGCTGTAGTGTACAAGCTTTTTTCAATTTTCTCTAGATTTCATCCCTTAATCTCATTGTGCTATAACTTGTATATGTATTGCAATTATGGAATAATAAACGTGGAAAAAGCCGTCGAAATTTCAAATATGTTTAAGCCTAACAATGTAGGTACAATCAAATAAAGGAGCGAAATGATTGAAAACAATTTTTAACGTGATATCAGATTTTTCATCTCAAGCCGTATATGCTATTTACGGAATTCTTGCCACAATACTAATTTTTAGCTACTTTACTGATGTCAATAAAGATAATTATGTTTATATAACAGTTGGTTTTTTAATTTTAAGTATTCTAGGAACGTACATACTTAGAAAAGGTTCGTTTTATCTTGAAACATTTAACGAAAAAAAATGTTTGATTGCTTTATTACTGCTTTGCTTTGCGGTTAAATTAACTTGGGTTTATTTTTATCGAATCGAACCACAAGTTGATTATGCAACTTTTTACAATACAGCTGTATCTCTTAGTGACAATTTTGTATACAGAAATAGATATATATCCCTATTCCCTCATATTTTTGGATACGCTTCGTTTTTAAGCATTTTTATAAAAGTATTTGGATCAAATTATATGATACCTCCTATAGTAAATGTGGTCTTAACTACTATATCAATGGGATTCATATACTATATATGCAAAAAAATTAGCGGAGTTAAAACAGCAATCATTGCAAGTATCTTATGGATTATTTTTCCTTCACAAACGATTTATAATATGTTCGCACTGTCTGAACCTCTTTATTGCACAATACTATTGATGATTTGGACTCTTATGATTATCATAAATAAAAAACTATCAAATATTACTTTTTTCAAGCTTTTCAGTTATTCCGTTTTATTAGCTTTATTACTTACATTTATGAACATGGCACGTCCTATTGCAGCAGTTCCAATAATTGCTTTAGCTATTTGGCTGTTCATAATAGATACAGGACATGTGGGTAATAAAAAGAATTTTATGAACAAGGCTGTGTATTTGGTAACTGTTATTGTCAGTTATTATTTATTTTCTTTTGCCGCAAATCAATATATATCTGTACGGTTGGGAGAAGAAATAGCATTAACACCTGGATACAATATTTATGTAGGATTTAATATGAATAGCTTAGGAACATGGAACGAAGAGGATTCTAAATTACTATTCTACTATAGTAACCAAGAAGGAATGACGGCTGATGAAGCTCAAAAACGAATGCTAGAGGAAGCAAAGCTTAGACTTCAAAGTGGTGAAATAAATTTCCCAATACTTTTTTATCATAAATTCCTAATCTTTTTAAACGATGATAGTGCAGCAGCTTCATATGCTGGTTCTGTATTAAATCACCCTTTGCGCTTTAAAATCTTGTCTAACATTTTTTATTATTTTTTAATGTTTGCCTCACTTTTAGGCGTAATGTTTGCAAGTAAACAACGAAATAAAACATCCCTTTTCTTTATTTGTCTATATACAATAGGTTTGATAATGGCGCAGATGTTGGTAGAGGTAGCATCAAGATACCACTATTCATTTACTATTCCTATGCTTATTCTCGCAGCTTTTGGTATCTCTCGGATTTTTAATAATGGAAAAACAGTGGGTATCAATAATACGCTGGAGTGAATAAACAAATTGAGGTAAAAAAGCTAGTTTGTCAAGTTTAATTTCTTGAACATGCTAGCTTTTTTAGCTTACTGGAAAAAGTTCGTCAATCATTATAACAGTAATGCTATTACATTCGTAATGTTAAAGGTCATTGTTTATTGTCACATGTCTTTTTCAGTATTCAACCTTGTATAAGAAATAGGAATATGGAATAATAAAATACGAAAACAACCTAATTCCTTTCACAATGACTAGTGAGGTAAGGGAGTTTTCCAAGATTAAGGAGTTCATTCCCCAGAAGTCAGGCGTACCATTTGTTATTAAAAATAGGAGACTCATTATGGAACCGAAAGTATCAGTTATTGTCCCACTGTATAATGGTGAAAAATATATAGAAGAGACTATTCTTTCTATTATTAATCAGACATATAAAAATATAGAGATAATAGTTATTGACGATGGCAGCAGTGATCAATCGGCTGTTATTACAAAAAATCTAATGAAACAATACTCAAATATTAAATATATCTATCAAAATAACCAAGGGGTTTCAGTTGCTAGGAATAAAGGCATGAAGGAAGCAAGTGGGGAATTCGTCACTTTTTTAGATAGTGATGACTTTTGGCACACTCAAAAAATAGAAAAACAAATACAACAAGTTATTTCTAGTCAAATGAAGGTTTGCTATTCAGGACATATTAACTTTTATAATGAAACTTCAAGAAAAGAGGTCAACCATACTGACTTTCTTCAGGGTGATCTTACAAAAGCATTTCTTACTCACAGAGTTTTAGCTCAAACGGGTACTTGGTTATTTAATAAAAGCATATTAGAAGAGAACGCTATCCAATTTACACCTGGTGCAAGTTGGGGGGAAGATATCGAATTTATTTTTAAAGTTATTAGTGTGACAAAGGTTTGTTGTATCCCAGAATTTTTAACTTATTACAGAATTCTTTCTGAAGGGAATCTAAGTTCAAAATACACAGATTATCATTTAAAGACACAAAAGGAAATTGAGGTATTTCAAAGATTAAAGGAATGGGTAATAGGTAATAAAGAAAAAATCATCACAGATAACTATAATGAACTTCTTTCTATTATAGATACTTATTCTTTTCCACATATAATAATCGATAATGCCTGCATCTACTTTAAATTGAATACAAAATATAGTCAGCAAACCTTAAAGGAAATAAGGGATGACGTTAAAAAATACACAAAAAGGATATATCTAAAAAATGGTAAAAGAAGTGTAAAGCTTTATTTGAAGTACCTTTATGTTCATTTCAAATTATTCAACACTTGAGTACAACTTTTGATTAAAGATTATAGGATCCCTTAATTTCGCCATTAACCCGTACACCTATTCAAGGTTGAACGGGTTTTTTAAGTAGAATAAACACTAAAAAAGCTTGCCCGTTCTTTCGACAAGGTTCCACATTTTCCTACACATTAGGTTGTTTATTTACTTCTGCTTCGGTATAATACTGTGGAAAGTTTTTTTAGAGAGAGGATGATTTTACAATGATAGAAACGCCTCAATTGGACCCATTAAGGGAGGCGCAAAAGGAATTAACAAAGATGCTTGCTGTCATCCATAATATTTGCAAAGACCATAATATTTCTTATTGGTTAGATGGAGGAACTCTCATTGGATGTATAAGACACAGTGGTTTTATTCCATGGGATGATGACATTGATATCTGTATGCTACGTGAGGATTATAATAAATTTAAAAAAATTATTAAGCAATATTTACCTAAGCCATATAAGGTAGAATCCTATAAGCTTCATATACACGGAAAACATAATTGGACCAAAATTATGTATTTGGATGATTTCGTATGGGACAACAAGGAAACCGAAGAAATTAGTCAAGGAGTTTCTATTGACGTCTTCCCCTTTGACTTTGTTCCCAAAGCAGGAGAACCTAGTACAATGGGAAAAGCTGTACATAAAGTTGCAAAACTCTTATATCTTCCAAACCCAACAACTTTTAAACATCGTATTGCTCGAGTCATTAACAAATCACAATTGCATAATATATATGCAAAGTTTAATAAAAAATCTTCCGTCGTTACTTACGGAGTTGAAACGGCCTTTTATGGTTCAGCTTATTATGATGTGAATGATATCATACCAGTAAGTGAAGGACTATTTGAAGGATATACCTTCAATATTCCAAATAATTATGATAGATATTTAAGACTTTATTATGGGGATTATATGAAGATTCCAGATGAAAAGGATAGAACTCAGCACACATCCAATATTCGTATGATAAATAAATAGCGTTCACCCAAATGACAATAAATAGGACCAAATAGTGGTAGCTATTATACGAAAGGTATGGGAAGGCCTTACATGCAAAAATCGTTAGCAAAAAATATATTCTATAAGGTAATCCTTAATGTTTTCAACCTAATCTTACCTATTATTGTCGGCTCCTATGCCTATCGTACATTAGGTGATACTTCAATCGGTAAGGTTCAATTTTCAGAGTCGATCTATTACTTTTTCTTTATCTTTGCTGTGTTTGGTATTTACCAGTATGGATTAAGAGAGATGAGCCGAATTCGAGAGGATAAGGAAAAGGTTAGCCAATTTTTCACAAGTATGCTTTCAATCAGCATTATTACAAGTATTGTGTCCTTTATCGGACTACTTGTGTTTGCGTATTTTGGTTATAATGACAATGATATTTATCCTATTTTAATTCTGTATGGGACGAACCTAATTTTTAACATTTTCTACGTGGAATGGGTGAATGAGGCTAACGAGGATTATGATTTCATCACGATCAAAACCGTTATTATCCGCCTCATCTATGTTGTCTTTCTGTTCCTTTTGATTAAAGGGTCAGATGATTATTTTCAATATGCTCTGCTACTTATTCTTTCAACGTTTTTAAATAATATCGTAAGTTTTATTTATGTTAAAAGAAGAATTAAGCTAAACTTTAAAAGCATCACGATCAAAGAACATTTGAAACCATTAATTATCGTTGTCATTTTCTCAAATGCAAATATTCTTTTTACCCAGCTAGACCGCTTCATGCTCGGGGAAACGATTAGTACAGCAGCGGTTTCATATTATGTGCTGGCGCAAAACATGATGGGGATCATTAATTCGTTAATAATAAGTATTATTCAAGTAACAATTCCAAGACTTTCCTACTTCTCTGGTAATGATGACGACGAGTCATATATAGCACTATTAAAAAAGATATCCCGAGTGTACTTTGCTTTCTTATTCCCTGCTTCGATTGGGATGCTCGTTGTTTCAGACGTTACCGTTATAATCTACGGTGGACGAACTTTCGAGCCTGCAGGAATTGTTTTGGCTGTGTTCGCCATTTATATGATATCGTTGGGCACGGAGTCTATTCTCTCTAATCAGATCATCTACGTAAAAAAGAAAGAAAACATTTTGGTTCGGTTGATCTTTATTTGTGGCATTTTAAATGTAGGCTTTAATTTTCTATTACTTTATCTGGATATTTTTTCACCAGCAACAGCTATTTTTACTACTGCCATTGCTAACTATTTGTTAGTATTGCTCGAATATTACTATATACGAAAGCATTTAAAGGTAAAGTACACACTTTTTTCATTTGGAAATTTAAAATACCTTTTATATTCGTTAATCTTTATTCCTATTACTTATGTAATCCGCTTATTGGATCTACACACCTTCGTGTTGTTTGTAGTACTAATCATAGTAAATATAGCAGCATATGCACTTATCCTTTTCTTCACGAAGGATGAAGTCTACCTGCTGATAAGTCGTAAAGTGAAAGAAAAACTTCTTAGAAAGACCCATTAGAATGAGTGTTTATTTATTGAATCAAAAAACCCAAGTACCTCATCTACTAGGAACTTGGGTTTTTCGTTACTTAAAACATGATTACTTTAAGGATTATCTTTTATTTTGATGGGGTAACAATTTTCATGTAAAGGCTAGCAACTAATATGGCTAAATAAATACTGACTGCCGGGGCTGTGAATACATGACCAGCTGAAAAGGCAATTCCGACACCTAAGATAATTCCGCTCGCAATCAGAACATTTTCAAGTGTGAAATAGGACTTGAACTGAGTAAAGATCTTCTTCAAAATCATTAAAGCTAATAGAATAAACGGTATAAAGTACAGGAAAAATCCTAAGATGCCAAAAGAGAAAAATAAATCATAAAAGTCCATTTCAGTCAGCTTTGGGGACTCCTTATAATTGCCTGCATACCCCATTCCAAGTATTTTTTGAGAAATTGGCGCATCAGCAAAATATTCCTTCTGTTGTTTTAAATATTCGCCCCTGCTGCTTAATACCAAATTTTCAATCTGCTGATTATTTAAGCCCGGTTTTTTTACAGGCCCTGTCTGATGCTTCCCTGGTTTAGACGGCTTCGGTGCAGGAGTTTCTGCTGTTTGTTCATTTTCTAATAAACTTAAATGAATGGATGTATTTTCAGCAATTGGTGAAAAGGGAGTATACAGGATAAATAAGATAAAGACAATGGCATTAATAATAAGATTTGTCTTTATGTTTATAGTGAACTTCCGTTCTTTCCTCTTCATGATAAATTCAACGATGAGCATAAACAAACTAATTACAAGCGAAATCAGTACAGCGCCAAATCCAACCTTAGTTCCGACAGCCATTAATGAGTAAATTAATAGAAGCACTGGAATCCAATAGTAGGATGTTTTAAGTGATGTAGTCTTTTTGATCGCATATAAAATGACAATTGGAAAACAGATGGACATGATGGCGCCAATTTCATTGCCCGCATAAAACCATCCGGTGTGTCCAACTTTATTATAGGTATAGCTGTTAAAGGCTGTATCGGTAACTTCTGCAAGTACCATTGATAAACCTATAAGGGACATTGCATAGACAATATAACGTTGGATGGTGCTGTCCCATGAGCTTCTTGTTTGCAGTTGTTTAAACACAAAGAGATAAATAAAAAAGAAAATAACAAAATAGACGGATTTAATGATAAATTTGATTTCTTCTCCCATACTCATTGGAGATTTCACCAAGATATTGTTGGCAAAGCCCATCAATAAAAAAAGACCAAGCAATATTAAATAAATAATACTCGTCCTTTTCTTTTTAGAGTCTGAAATAAATAATAAATAAACCAATCCGACTGCCATCATGGCAAAACGAATTAAAATACCTGCGGTAAATTCAGAATTAAAATAATTAATCGCGAAGGATGTGGCTAAATCTAAAATAGGCTGGACTAATATAAAGAGCAACAATATATTTTCGAATGTATTGTTCTTTTTGAAGTTTTCTAGCAACATTTTTATTTCATTTCCCCTTTTAATACTTTTATTCAAAATCATACTACTATACAGTACACTATTTTAAAGTAATGGTAAATGTATTTACTTTTAAAATGGTCTAAGAATATGGAAGGATTTAGAATGTTGGTTTGTGAAAAGATTTGGATTTTTACTGAAAATAATGATACATTTTACAAGGACAATATATGCATTATTTTTTTCAATATAATGGTTTTGCATGCATGAATTGTACTGGCAGGTAATGTAAAAAATAGTAGTATTCAGAAAGAGATGAGTGAATTCCATGAATGATACAAAAATAGATATTTTAAACGTTAAATTTAATTCGGTTACAAAAGAAAATATGCTGAACATCTTAACAAATCGGATTGAAGAAGAGAAGAGGACGTTTTTGGTAACGGCTAACCCTGAAATTGTGATGTATGCCAATTCAGATCCTGAATATATGCGGGTGATTCAAAAAGCCGATTATGTAATCGCTGATGGAATCGGGATTATCATTGGCTCCAAAATAATTGGCCAGCCTTTACCAGAACGTATTCCAGGCTTTGAATTGATGCAGGAGTTATTAAAGAAAGGAAATGAGGCAAACTGGAGTGCTTATTTCCTCGGAGCAAAAAAAGAAGTAGTGGAAACAGCTGTCGCGAACATTAGACAGCAGTATCCAAATTTAAAGATAGCAGGCTATCATGATGGCTTTTTTGATTGGGAGTCAACTATCATTCAAGGAGAAATAAAGCAGGCGAAACCGGATTTAGTGTTTGTAGCTTTAGGATTACCACGGCAGGAAAACTTTATTGCTCATAAATTGGCTGATATTGATAAAGGCCTTTTTATTGGCGTGGGCGGCAGCTTTGATGTACTTGCCGGAACGGTGAAACGGGCGCCTGTTATTTGGCAAAAGCTGAATCTCGAATGGCTTTATCGGCTTTTGAAGCAGCCGAGCCGTTGGCGCAGAATGCTCGTTCTTCCGCAATTCCTCATTCGCATGCTGAAGATAAAGCAAAAGAGGTAATTGCCAAAACCGGCTATAAAGGAGATATAGTATGAAAGTATTACATTTAAATGCAGGTAATGAAACCGGTGGAGGAATGGTTCATATCCTTTCTCTTTTAAAAGAGCTGAATAGGGATGAATTTATACTCGGTCTGTTAGAGAAAGGCTTATTTGAAGAAAAGGCCAAAGCTGCTGGTATCCAAACCATTACATTTGAACAAGCTTCGAGATATGATTTATCGGTACTTTTAAAAATTATATCCTTTATAAAAAAGGAAAATATCAGTATTCTACATACCCATGGCGCAAGAGCAAATTTATATGGCTATTTCCTGAAAAAGTTTACCTCCGTTACCTGGATGACAACTGTTCACAGTGACCCGAGAAATGACTTTCTTGGCAGAGGAGTAAAAGGGGAGCTGTTTACAAAGCTCAATTTGGCTGTATTAAAAAAACCGGATCACTATTTTGCCATTTCAAAACGCTTTACGGAAATGATGGTCGAATTTGGTGTGGACCCTCTGAAAATAACGACCATTTTTAATGGGATTGATTTCGATGCTCCAGTGAAAACAGAACTTTCCAGGGATGAGTTGAGTCTTTCTTCAAAGGTTTTCATAATATTAATGGTTGCCCGTTTAGATCCGGTCAAACGTCATAAGCTAGCCATCGATTCTGTAGAAGAAGCGATCAAGCTACATCCGGAAATTAGATTGCTTTTAGTCGGAGATGGGCCAATAAAGATGGAGATTCAGAATGACATAAAGAAGAGGGGACTTGAGCAGTATATAAGGGTATTTGGACATAGAGAAGATGTTGAAGCGTTTTACCAAATAGCAGATGTAACACTGCTCACTTCACAAACAGAAAGCTTTCCGCTTGTCCTATTAGAATCAGCAAAAGCAAATACGCCGGTGATCACCACCGATGTTGGCGGGGTTCGTGATATGATACCGGATTCATCTTATGGTTTTATTGTCGTTGGTGACGAAAAGGAGGCAATTATTTCTTCAATCAATCAAACGGTTGAAATGAAGGAAGCCGGCCAGCTTTCGAATATGGGAAAGAAATTTAACCAGTTCGTATCGCATCATTATTCACTTCAATCTTTTGTGGACAGTATCTATCAAACATATAAGCGTTACAGTAAATGAAAAAATGGTTAGTTCCTCTGATGAGGAACTAACCATTTTAAAATTTGAAATATAAAAATTCACTGACTCTGCTTAAGTAAAGTAAGGATACAACCGCAATAAGACTAATAAACGCAGCTAAGCGATAGCTTGGCTTAAAACTGTTTAGACGTTCAATTGAATTCTTGGCAAATATGACAATTCCAAGGATAAAGGCAAACTTTGTCGGAATTTTAGTGTAAAAGGTATTTTAATGGATAAATGTGGCGAAATTGTAACCTTTGTAATGTGTTCTTCGTCAAAATTCATGTTATAGTAGTAAGAGTAAGATTGATGCCGATGGGTATAATAAAAACTAAAACAATATGATATTACTTGAATGTACCTCTATTAAATTGGTAATATGTTGATTTAAGAATATATGAAATATTAAGTAATTCACATGATTTGTAAAATCTATTTAAAAATGACATTGGCTATGTTATAATCCACTGTGGTATGACTGTTCACATTGAATGAAAATGATTGTTAAATAGATAACTAACTTTTTAGCAGCCATGTATGCTGCTCAAATATGCCTGAATAGAGAATAGGCTTATCGTTATGAGGAGGAACACAATGTTCTATATCACCCTGTTTTTATGTTTTATTAGTTCAATTCTTCTGACTCCCTTAGTAAAAAAACTAGCCTTTAAAATTGGGGCAACAGATAAACCAAATCAAAGAAAAGTTCATCAGAAAATTATGCCGCGTCTCGGCGGACTTGCTATTTATCTCAGCTTTATCATCGGCATGCTCATTCTTAGCCCGGACAGTCCTTATGCACTGCCAATCATTATTGGAAGTATCATCATCATTATTACTGGAATGCTAGATGATATGTTGGAGCTTTCTGCTAAGGTTAAATTTATTGCTCAGATTGCTGCGGCGGCTGTCGTTGTCGTCTGGGGCGGTGTAGATGTCGAATTTATCAACCTGCCATTCGGCGGTCAAATTCAATTCGGATATTTTAGTATTCCTTTAACTATTATTTGGATTGTTGGGATTACCAATGCCATCAACCTGATCGACGGTCTTGACGGATTGGCTGCAGGTGTTTCCTCCATCGCTTTAATTACCATTTCGGGAATGGCGATGATTATGGGAGACGGATTTGTAACAGTAATTGCATCAATTGTGCTGGCAAGTACACTTGGATTCTTAATTTACAATTTCCACCCGGCAAAAATATTCATGGGTGATACCGGTGCCTTATTCCTTGGATATATGATTTCAGTACTATCATTACTTGGCTTTAAAAATGTCACGATCATTTCCTTTATCGTTCCGATTATAATTCTCGGTGTTCCAATTTCAGATACATTCTTTGCGATTCTGCGCCGAATTGTTAATAAGAAGCCTTTATCAGCACCTGATAAATCACACTTACATCACTGCCTGCTTCGGTCCGGGTTTACCCATCGCCAGACAGTGCTGATTATCTATGCCATGGCAGCCTTCTTCGGATTAGCGGCAATTATCTTTTCACAAGCAAAGGTCTTGGGCGGTTCTTTATTCATTGTCATTCTTTTGATTATGATTGAATTATTTGCTGAAATGATAGGACTTGTCGGAAAGAACTATAGACCGCTAATCAAAATGATGCGCGTTCTTCTTGTTACAACGGTAAGAAACAGATAATGACTGAAAAGCCTGCCCCCATGGGGACAGGCTTTTTTTGTACGCTTTTTTAGGGCATACTGTTTTTAATAAATAAAAGGGGAACGATACATGAAAGAATTCCTAAAATTTGGCGTAGTCGGGATGATCAATACCCTTATTACCATCGGGTGTTTTACAGTTTTAGTGTATAGTGGGATTAACTATATCACCGCGAACATAATTGCCTACATGCTTGGCATGATCAACAGCTTTATTTGGAATAAAAATTGGGTGTTTCAAACAAATGCAAATACAGGATTGCTTTTAATGTGTGGGAAATTTATTGCAGTAAATCTAATCACACTAGGATTTACTACCATTTTGCTCTTCATTTTAGTAGGGCACCAATATTTTCATTTATCAATTGCTCAGATTATTTCCACTGGTTTTGGATTGCTCATTAATTATGGTTTAAACAGGAAATGGACATTTAAGGTTTCTGACCCTATATAAAAAGGACCGCATCACGTTAAGGAATGCGGTCCTTATAATTTGTTTAATTGTCTGAAGATGAATCCTCAGTGCTGTCTGAATCTATTTCTGTATCGGTCTGGTTTCGTTGAGCAGTATTTTCATTTAATCCTAGATGCGTCTTCAAGATTGTTTTGGTTTCGTCAAGACTTGTCTCATCAAGCTTATAATAGTAAATCTTATTAATATACGCATCTTCACCATTAAGGTTTAAGGTATCAATGTTTAAACCGCTGCCGGAAAGGCCATAATCAATTAAAGATTTCATATCAGTAAATGACATGTTTGTTTGCATATTGTCACCAACAGCTTTAATGATGTCGGTGTGTTTTGAAAATGATTGAATAGACAGTGCTTTTTTCATAAGTGCTTTAATGATTTCCTGCTGTCTCATTCCACGCATCACGTCTGTATCATGGTGTCTTGTCCTTGCAAGTGCCAATGCCTCTTCACCGTTTAAAGTTTGAAAACCAGGTTTTAAATTGATTGCGTTTGGACGATCTTCCGAATCCTGTTCAGATAAGGCATAAGGAACATCAACGTCGATTCCATCTAAGGCATCGACTACATCCATAAATGCATAAAAGTTAATTTTTACATAATAATCAATCGGGATATCGAGAAGCTCTTGGACAGTTTCAATTGTCATCTTTGGACCACCGAAAGCATGGGCATGAGTAATTTTGTCCTTTTTATTTTTTCCAGGAATATAAACATAGGAGTCACGTGGAATACTTAATAGTTTTACTGATTTCTCTTTTTTATTGAATGTAGCAACTAACAGGGCGTCAGATCGAACGGCTTCCCCATATTGTTTTGCCCGGATTTTACTTTCATCGACACCGATGAGTAAAATGGAGATATTGTCCAAATCGGGATTTACCTGGGTAGTGCGTTTAGAAACCGTTTTTACCGGCTTATACGATTTATTAACAACTGATTCTGCCTTTTTCAGTAGGAAGTTCGCATAGGCCGCTCCGCCTAAGGCAACGATTAATAATGGAACAAAAATCCACATAAAGATCCGCTTTTTACGACCCTTTTTCTTCTGATTCACTCGCTGTGAGCGTTGAAATTCGGACATATTATTTCTCCTTTATATAAATATAAATATAAATATCATTCAGGCAATTAGTAAAAGACTAGTTTCCATTTTACAGGTTTTTCCCTGCCACGTAAATTGAAATTTTATGTCGAAAATTAAATTGTTTCATTTCTCCATTATTCTACTAATTCCGCACCACTCCTCCACCTAATAGACGGTTTCTTTTTTGTCTATGTTACAATTTAAATTTTAAAAATAAGCAGACAAATCCCTTCGTAATTCAGGAATATTTAAAAGATTCTGAGTCTGATATATTTACAAACATTCTACATAGTCCCAATAAAAATTTTACAAAAAAGGCTATGATTCTATTAAAAAAATTAGTAGAATAGTCATGCAATGCAAAATATATTGTCGAAGGGCGGTAAAAGTGTGAAGAGAAAGATAAAAAGAAGCATGAAAAGAAAAATGCTCAATAGTTCTCTAGTTGCTGTGTTAGCGCTTACAACGATTCCGTTGAATATTTTCCCAAGTGCAGCAAAAGCAGAAAGTACCGGTACAAATACGGCAACACTACGTATCTTAGAAACTACGGATCTACATTCAAATGTCATGCCGTATGATTATTTCAAAGATGCAGCAGTTAAAGATTATGGATTAGCAAAGACTGCAACTCTAATCCAACAAGCTAGATCTGAAGTTTCCAATTCAATGCTTTTTGATGCAGGTGACACGATTCAAGGAAATCCGCTTGCCAGTTATGTAGCAAAAGTAAATAAACTTGGTCCAAATGACACGCACCCAATTTTTAAGGCCATGAATTATTTGAAATATGATGCAGGGATTGTTGGTAACCATGAGTTCAACTATGGCTTAGACTACCTCAAAGATGTTATGGAGGAAGTTCAGTTTCCAATTGTAAACGCAAACATTTATCATGATGACAAAGATGGAAATCCTGATAATGATAAAAATTATTTTACTCCATTCAAAATTATTGATAAAACGATTAAGGATAACTCAGGTAAAGAGTCTACTATCAAAGTTGGGGTAATCGGTTTTGCACCGCCGCAAATTATGAAGTGGGATAAAGACAATCTTACTGGAAAAGTAATTGCGAAGGATATTAAGAAACAAGCAGAGAAATTTATTCCTGAAATGAAGGCAGCAGGGGCAGATGTCATTGTCGCAATTGCCCATTCTGGCTGTGATATTGCCGAAGAAGGACAAGAAGAAGCAGAAAATGCTGTTTATGACTTAACCAAAGTTCCTGGCATCGATGCAATGCTTTTTGGACATGCCCACTTGAAGTTCCCTGAAGACGCATCTTTCAAAGATAAAAATGGAATCGATGTAGCAAAGGGTACGATTAACGGTGTACAAGCGATTGAAGCAGGCTTCTGGGGAAATAACCTTGGGGTTCTAGATTTAGCGCTTGTAAAAGATGAAAAGGGTAAATGGACCGTTGATAAGTCCAATTCAAAATCAGTAAACCGTGCTGTTACTGCTGACACTCCTACGGACGAAAAAATTGTTGCCGATGTAAAAGGAGTACATGATGGTACTCTTAATTATGTTCGCGGAAAAATTGGCGAAACAGATATTCCAATGCACAGCTTCTTTACCCGTGTAATGGATGATGCATCTACACAAATTGTGAACGCGGCCCAGATGGATTACGTGAAAAGTTGGATTAAAACAAATGCACCGGAATATAAGGATGTTCCAGTTCTTTCTGCAGCCGCTCCTTTTAAAGGCGGCCGCGGTGGTGTAGCTGATTATACAAACATTGCTAAAGGTGATGTGACGATCAAGAGTGCAGCTGATTTGTATTTATTTGATAATACATTAAAAGCTCTTGAAGTGACTGGTGATCAAGTAAAGAGATGGATTGAAAAGTCAGCGGAACAGTTTAATACGATTGACCCGAATAAAGAAGGAAATCAAGAATTACTTAATTACGACTTCCGTCCATACAATTATGACGTCGTTGATGGGGTTAAATACCAAATTGATGTAACGAAACCTGTTGGAGAGAGAGTCATTAACTTAACGATGATGGATGGAACACCTGTTAAAGCAGATCAAAAATTCATTATTGCCACAAATAACTACCGTGCTGGCGGCAGCGGTGGCCTAGCTGAATTAAAAAATTCTAAAGTTGTGGTGGACTCACCATTTGAAAACCGCCAAATCCTAATGGATTATATCAGCTCAAAAGGTACAATCAATCCAGTAGCAGATAATAACTGGAAAATTGCACCGGTTGGCGGAGTTGCAAAATTAGTATTCCACTCTGCTCCTGAGGCATTACCATACCTTGATCAGCAACCAAATGTTAAAGATCTTGGAACATCATCAACAAAAGCAGGATATGAGTTATTTGAATTAGACCAAAACGTACACGTTCAGTTATTAGGTATTAACGACTACCATGGTCAGCTTGATACTTGGAGAGATATTAAGGATAAAGATGGTAAAGTTGTCGATCATTCTGGCGGTATTGAATACCTTGCAGGTTACTTGAAGGAAAGAGAAGCAACTAACCCTTCAAATACATTAATGCTTGCTGCTGGTGACCAAGTAGGGGCAAGTGCTCCGGTTTCAGCATTATTACAAGATGAGCCAACGATTCGCTTCATGAACGAAATTGGCTTTGACGCTGCAACAATCGGTAACCACGAATTTGATGAAGGCGTGCCAGAAATGCTTCGCTTAATCAACGGCGGTTCACACCCTGCTACAGTTGACAAGTATGGCGCATTTGAAGGTGCTGATTTCCCTGTGGTGGCTGCAAACGTCGAGTATGAAGATACTGGTAAGCTGATTCTAGACCCATACGTGATTAAAGAAGTTGACGGTGTTAAGATTGGAATTATCGGTGTTGTTACAACGTTAACTCCAGAAATCGTTATTAAATCAGCCGTAAAAAATGTTAAGTTCACTGATGAAGTAACGGCGATCAATAAATACACGAAAGAATTAGAAGCTAAAGGAGTTAAATCTATTGTTGTCCTTGCCCATAACCCAGGAAGCTCAAAGACAGACGGTACTGGTGCAGCTGGGGAAGTTGTTGAATTTGCGAAAAAAGTTGACCCTCAGGTTGACGTCATCTATGGTGCGCACGACCATAAATATTTACGATCTGTCGTAAATGGCATCACTGTTGTCCAATCTTGGTCATATGGTACGGCATTCTCTGATATTGACTTAACAATTGATCCACTGACTGGAGACGTTATTAAGGATCAAACAAAAGCAGAAGTCGTAGATACTTTACATTCTAAGATTCAGCCAGATGCTAAAATTCAAGCAGAGCTTAAAGAATACAAAGATGCTATTGCACCAATCCTTAACAGAAAAATTGGTGAAACTGAAGTTGAATTAACGAGAACTCCAAATGCAAGCGGCGAGCAAGTTTTAGGAAACATCATTGCCGATTCTATGCGCTGGCAAATGGATACACAAATGGGGTTCATGAACCCAGGGGGTATTCGTAACGATATCAACGCTGGAGAAATTACATGGGGTGAGTTATTCAATGTACAGCCGTTTGGTAACGACCTTATCAAAATGACTGTAACAGGTGATGTTCTAAAAGAGTTGCTAAACCAGCAATGGGCTGACCCAACTCGTGCAAAAATGCTGCAAATCTCAGGATTATACTATACGTATGATGATTCAAAACCATACATGAGCAGAATCCTTGATATCTATGAAGAAGATGGTACACCAATTAAGAAAGACAGCAAGTACACAATTACAGTAAACAACTTCATGGCTGGCGGCGGAGATGGCTATGGAGCACTTCTTAAAGGTACAGACAAGGTTCAAGGACCAACAGACCTAGATGCGCTTGTTAATTACATTCAGAATTATGATGGCGCCATCAATGCTGGGTATGAAAACAGATTCTTAAAAGCAGATAAAGAAATTGCGGAAACTTCCGTATACTATCTAAGCGATTTAACAACTGTTCTTGAAGGTGAAACAGATCCATATGCAACAGTCGTTGCAAAAGTAAAAGGGAAAGTAATTGGTGAAGGAAAAGCTGATAACTATGGCTACTTCTCTATTGATATTCCAAAACAAGCTAGTGGTACAACTGTTGTTGTGGAAACAACTGATTTATTTGGCAACTATACTTCTGCTGAATTTATTGTGGAAGAAGCGTTAAAAGGCTGGCAGCAATTGGACGGGGAAAAGGACTGGTATTACTTCAACCCTGAAACTGGTGAGCCAGTAACTGAGTGGTTCAATATCAAAGGTAAATGGTACTTCTTTGATGAAGAAGGGGTTATGCAAACAGGCTGGTACCAAGAAAACGGCAAGTGGTACTACCTTGACAAAGTGAACGGAGATATGAAGGTTAACTGGTATAATGTCAATGGCAAGTGGTACTACTTTAACAAGTCTGGTGCAATGCAAACAGGCTGGTACCAAGAAAACGGCAAGTGGTACTTCCTTGACAAAGCTAACGGAGATATGAAAGTGAACTGGGTAAATGTCAATGGCAAGTGGTACTTCTTTAATAAGTCCGGTGCCATGCTGACCGGCTGGGTTAAAGACGGTAATACCTGGTACTACTTAACAAATTCCGGTGCAATGCAAACAGGTTGGGTGAAAGTAAATAACAAATGGTATTTCCTTAAATCCTCTGGAGCAATGCAAACAGGCTGGGTTCAAGTGGGCAGTAAATGGTACTTCCTATACAATGATGGAAGCATGGCTGCAAACACTTCAATCGGCAAATACAAAGTAGGTAAAGACGGCGCATGGATTAACTAAATGCGAAGACGTTTTGGAAAGAGGTAAGCCCTTATATAATGGGCCTGCCTCTTTTTTTTGAAAAATGCTTGGAAAAATGCATTTTCTATTTTTTACTATTCATTCCTTTGTTTTTGTTTCCTCTTTAATGGACAAACTGACTAACAAGGAGGAAGATTGATGCTTTATCTTACCTTGATAGTATGTTTTCTTGTTTCTATTCTTATCACACCACTAATAAAAAAATTAGCCTTTGTCATTGGTGCAACTGACAGGCCCAATCAACGCAAAGTCCATCAGTCGATTATGCCCAGACTTGGAGGCTTAGCCATATTTATTAGCTTTATGGCAGGCATTTTCTTATTAAGACCTGAAAACACTTCTTCCTTTGCCATCATGATTGGCTGTTTGATCATTGTCATTACCGGCGTTTGTGATGATCTATTTGAATTGCCGGCAAAGATGAAACTTCTTGGACAATTAGCTGCAGCTTGTTGTGTTGTGTTTTTGGGTGATCTGCAAATGGTATTTATCAACCTGCCGTTTGGAGGACAGCTTCAATTTGGCTTATTTAGTATTCCCTTTACCATTCTTTGGATTGTTGGCATCACCAATGCAATTAACTTAATTGACGGGCTAGATGGATTGGCTGCCGGAGTGTCTTCGATTGCCTTAATTACGATTTCAGGGATGGCTATTATTCAAGGGAATTTTTACGTTGTTGCGGTTGGGTCGATTGTGCTGGCAAGTACGCTGGGGTTCTTATTCTACAACTTTCATCCGGCCAGTATATTCATGGGGGATACGGGAGCACTTTTTTTGGGCTTTATTATTTCCGTTTTGTCGCTTCTTGGATTTAAAAATGTTACCTTTATTTCATTCGTTATTCCCGTGATCATTCTAGGGGTACCCATTTCCGATACCTTTTTCGCAATCATAAGAAGGATCATTAACAAACAGCCGTTATCTGCACCTGACAAATCCCATCTGCATCATTGTATGCTGCGAATGGGCTATTCCCACCGTCAGACTGTGTTGCTTATTTATGCAATGGCTGCCTTTTTTGGTCTTGTCGCCGTCATTTACTCCCAGGCAAGAATCGGCGGAGCACTTTTCTTAATCGGTTTCGTGATTCTCATCATTGAAATCATTGCTGAAAAAATTGGCTTAATGGGAAAAGACCATCGGCCATTGTTAAATATCGTCCGTACACTGAAAACAACCACAGCGAAAGACCGTTCTTAACTCCATTTCCGTAAACAAAGGGACTCAACAATGTGAACTGAGCCCCTTTTCTCTATGTCCAGCTCCAGCACCCTAGCGGCTAGTGTCCTTCGCTCTCCGCCCTACGATAAGTCAACATCGAATCGCCTCCGGCTCTCCGTGTTTCCTTTATCTCAGTCGGAGAACTCCAGGCCATACGCCGCTGACCAGGGTGCTTCCGCTTTTCTATTTTTTTCCCAATTGTTTATTCTTAGAATACCTACTATAATCATCCTCAAGATATACTGCGATTTACCTACAAAAATCAATTTCAAGATAAACGGTTGCACCTTTATCTAATGTACATTGGCCGTTTGTCAGCTCTACCATCCAGTCATTAAATGACTGAACATGACTTTCGTCTACAAAGGTTTCAATTTCAACAGTATCTAAGTAATGAATTTCTTTGATTGTATATTCAGAGGACCGCAGTTCTTTTTCAATTTTCCCAAGCCAGGTATAGTCTATTTTCACGTGAATAACTTGCGTGAGTCTTCTTTCAACAATTCCAACTGCGTCCAGGCCCTCTGATGTTGCTTTGCCGTATGCACGAATTAGGCCGCCTGCACCAAGTTTTATCCCGCCAAAGTAGCGGGTGATAACAACAACTGTGTCCTTTAGCTTTCTTTTTTTCAACACCTCAAGGATTGGGATCCCGGCCGTTCCGCTTGGTTCGCCATCATCATTGGCTTTCTGAATCTGGTCATGCTCACCAATAAGATAGGCAGAGCAATTATGGGTAGCATCCCAATGCTGCTTTTTGATTGCTTGAATGAATTCCTGGGCTTCGTTTTCCGTTTCGGCTCTTTTAATGTGTGCAATAAACCGGGACCTTTGGATGTTGATTTCATTTTCCCCGGTCCGCTTCACGGTAAGATATTTAGAAAGCATAAAAAGCTCCTTTCTATTTTAAAAAAATAATGTAATATACCTTTAATATGGCAGTAACGTTCGAATGATATAATAGACATGGTTCAACGAGATACATTTAGAGGAATAGGATGAAATATTACTATTATACTACTTTTCACCAAAGTATGAGGCCAACCCTGTCTGTTTGATTAGCAAATTAATAGTATCTAAGGTAAAATATGTTAGTGAGGCCTTAAGGAATAAGGGAAATTGAGCCCCTCCTGGAGGAATGATATGAAAAAGATTAATATGAAGTCAATTGATGAAATTCGCGAGGAAATGATTGATACTGTAACATGCAGTAAAAGTGATATTTTTCGAATTGGTGAGCAATGTCGCCAAGACTATGATAGCATGACGACAGAGCTTCAAAATATCAAGCAAATGATGGTCAAGCTAATTGAAGAGGGCAACAAGCTGGAAGAACAGGTCCTGGAAGCCCGGGTCATGCTGTCAGAAGTCAGTATGAATTTTAAACAGTACACGGAAGAAGAGGTCCGCGAAGCCTATGAAAGGGCCCACCAGCTGCAAATGGATCTTTCTATCAACTGGCAGTACAAAAAACAGCTTTTGGACAAGAGAGACGATCTCGAACGGCGGCTAATCGGGTTAGATAAAACCATAGACCGTGCTGATCAGCTCATCTCGCAAATTTCCGTGGTAATGAATTATTTAACAAGCGATTTGAAACAAGTCGGTGAAGCATTGGAAAATGCTAAAGCCAAACAAGACTTCGGTTTAAAAATTATTGAAGCGCAGGAAGAAGAGAGAAAGCGGCTTTCAAGGGAGATTCACGATGGTCCGGCGCAAATGCTGGCGAATGTCATCATGCGTTCAGATTTAATTGAACGTGTGTATCGGGATAAGGGGCCAGATGAGGCCTTTACCGAAATCCATAATTATAAAATAATGGTCCGTTCTGCCCTTTATGAAGTCCGCCGAATTATCTATGACTTGCGTCCGATGGCATTAGATGATTTAGGGCTTGTTCCTACCCTCAGAAAATATTTACAAACGATCGAAGAATATCATAACCAATCGAAGATTAACTTTGTGAATAGCGGCAAGGAGTGCAGGCTTCCAGCTAAGTATGAGGTCGCGCTGTTCCGTATCATTCAGGAGTCCGTCCAAAATGCACTCAAGCATGCAAATGCCTGTGAAATCAAGGTGAGTTTAGAAATAACTGATGCCGCTATTACCGTTATGATTAAGGACAACGGCATTGGTTTTGATACTTCTCAAAAGAAACCTGAGTCTTTTGGCATGATTGGCATGCGGGAGCGTGTCGAACTGCTTGAAGGAGAAATTACGTTCGATTCAAAAATTAACAAAGGAACCGTTGTATCAATCCGAGTTCCATTAATCAACTAAAGAAAAGATGTTTGCGCAACCGATAATAAATTTGAAATTGAAGAATTAGGGGGTAGTGCAATTGACTACTAAAATTGTGATAATAGACGATCATCAACTATTCAGAGAAGGCGTTAAGAGAATACTAGAATTTGAAAAAGCGTTCCAAGTCGTGGCAGAAGGCGATGACGGTAGCGAGGCATTAGGACTTGTTCAAGAGCACCAGCCAGATGTTGTTATCATGGATATTAATATGCCGCAAATGAATGGGGTTGAGGCAACCCGTGAGTTAATTGAAAAATTTCCCAATACAAAGGTCATCATTTTATCTATTCATGACGATGAGAACTATGTGACCCACGCATTAAAAACTGGTGCATGTGGCTATTTATTAAAGGAAATGGATGCAGATGCTTTGATAGAAGCCGTTCGGGTGGTGGCTGAGGGCGGATCGTATTTACATCCAAAAGTCACCCATAATTTGGTCAATGAATACCGCAAACTGGCAGCTGGTGTTGCCCGCGGCGGCGGCTACGTTCAAACAGTCGAAATCCGTCGTCCATTGCATTTATTAACACGCCGCGAATGCGAAGTACTGCAAATGCTTGCTGATGGAAAAAGTAATCGAGGAATCGGCGAATCCTTATTCATCAGTGAAAAAACTGTTAAAAACCATGTGTCAAATATTTTACAAAAAATGAACGTCAATGACCGTACACAGGCAGTTGTTGTCGCAATTAAAAACGGCTGGGTGGAAGTACGATAATCCTTTTGGAAAAATAGTTAAGAGCACGCTTATGAGCGTGTTCTTTTTTGTCGCTTTATTATAAAAAATGCAATTTACGGCTGTTTCAGATAGAATATATAGGGTTGGTAAAAAGATAAGGATGGTAAAATTTATGAAAACGGCAATTGTCACGGATAGTACCGCGTACATACCGAAAGAATTACGAGAAAATTGGAATATACATATGATCCCGCTAAATGTTATTTTCGGGAATGAGGCATATCAGGAAGAAATTGATATTACGTGGAGCCATTTTTACGAAGAGGTGAAAACGAAAGAACTCCCAAAGACATCCCAGCCGTCGATTGGCCAATTTGTTGAATTATTTGAGCAGCTTTCCAAAGACTATGATGCCGTTATTTGTATTCACCTTTCAAGTGGAATCAGCGGCACATTTCAAGGAGCTGTAACCGCCAGTACGATGGTTGACGGAATTAACGTTTATCCATTTGATTCTGAGATTAGCTGCATGGTTCAAGGGTTTTATGCCCTTGAGGCCGCTAAAATGGCTGTAAGAAAAGAGGGTCCTGAAGAAATTATGCAACGGCTTGAAGAGCTGAAGAAAAGCGCCCGTGCTTTTTTTATGGTTGATGACCTTTCCCACCTGCAGCGCGGAGGCCGCCTCTCAAGCGCTCAAGCCTTTATCGGCAGCCTGCTGCAGGTCAAGCCGCTGTTGCATTTCGAAAACAAGGTTATTGTCCCTTTTGAAAAAATCCGCACACGGAAGAAGGCAATGAAACGGATCGTCGACCTGCTTGCTGAAGATGCTGTGAGCGGTGATGCCTATCAAGCTGTCATCATTCACGCCAATCGCGAAGCGGAAGCAGAGGAGTGGCGGAAGGAGTTATCAGCCATGTATCCCAATGTCGATTTCACCATAGGCTACTTCGGTGCCGTCATCGGCACCCACCTTGGTGAAGGCTCCATGGGCATGGGCTGGATGAAAAAATAAAAACCATTCCGGCCATTGGGCCGGAATGGTTTTTATTTTTTAACGGCATTGGACTGAAAAAGGTAACTAAAATAGTTTACCGGAATTAAGTGTGAGTTTGGCTGAAATCTGATCAAAGTTGGCGGAATCCCCTCCCAAGTAATAGTGCTGACACAAAGATTTCACAAGATCTTCGACAAATAAGTAGGAAATTCTCTAATAATTGCAGAATCATTTCAAAGTAAGAAATATTACAAGAAAAAGGAGTGTAGAAGCAATTGAAAATGAAAGACCTAACCCCTCCGCAAAGATTATTTTTGACCGAGATTTTAAAAGGACGAATTGACGTCCGCCATATTTTTGATGTATTTAAACAGCTAATTCGTCCTATTGAAGATGGCACTGGTAAAACGAAAAATCGGATTTCTCATCTTTTCCCGAAGAAGGTGACGCCATGCGCTTTATCATAAACAATGGAATGATAATGCCAGACCACATCGTAGAAAATTCTCTCCCCATCTCAAAAATCCCAACCATCCCGCAGCCGCCGCTAAACCGAAACTTCACCTACAATTTAGACCTGCAAAAGCTTCTTACCGGAAAACAACTACTCTTAGAGGATATCCCATTCACCCTTAATGAAATTCAATCACATTATCAAAATGGATATGTTACTTATCGCAAAGGGATTGTCTATAACGGGAATAAGCCCAACTGCGCCCGCTGCGGAAACAAGGATCCACAGTGGTTTGCCGCCTTTCCCTGCTCCCGCTGCGGCGAAACCTGCTTCTATTGCCGTCATTGCCTCATGATGGGGAGGATCAGTGCCTGTACACCGCTCCTGGGCTGGAATGGCCCGGTGCCTGACACCCTTTACCCTACGAAGATATTGGAATGGCAAGGGACGCTCTCGGACGGGCAAAGGGCAGCGTCGCAAAAAGTGGTGGAGGCCATTCTGCAGAATCAAGAGCATCTTATCTGGGCTGTCTGCGGCGCTGGGAAAACGGAAGTTCTATTTGCGGGCATCGAAGCCGCGTTGAATGCCCAAAAAAGAATCTGCATCGCCACACCAAGAACGGATGTAGTCCTTGAACTGACACCAAGACTTAAGGAAGCATTCCCTAATATTCCGATAGCAACCCTGTATGGCGGCAGCGAGGATCGTCATCTTTTTGCACCTCTTACGATTGCCACCACCCATCAGCTGCTCCGGTTTTACGAAGCCTTCGACGCAATTATATTAGATGAGGTCGATGCCTTTCCTTATACAGTGGAGGAATCGCTTCAGTATGCAGCCAAACAGGCCCGGAAACCAAAATCAGCGATGATTTATCTAACTGCAACACCGAACCAAAAGTGGCAAAGAGAATGTGGAACCGGTAAAAGGTCCTATACAACCATTCCGGCACGTTTCCACCGTCACCCGCTGCCAGTACCTGAATTTGTTTGGTGCGGCAATTGGCAAAAGTGTCTCCAGAAGAACAAACTGCCGCCAATCGTCATCGACTGGATACAAAAACGGATCAAGTCTGACAAACAGGCGCTAGTCTTTTTCCCTCATATTCCTTTGATGGAAAAAGCACTCCACATTCTCCGCCAGTTTGCCTCAAACATTGAAGCCGTCCATGCCGAAGACCCTGACCGGAAGAACAAGGTACAAAAAATGCGGGCGAAGGAAATTCCCTTATTGCTAACAACAACCATCCTTGAGCGGGGGGTTACCTTTCCTAATATCGATGTGGCCGTCGTCGGTGCGGAAGATCCCATTTTCACCGAAAGTGCCCTCGTGCAAATTGCCGGAAGAGCAGGCAGGAGTAAGGATTATCCAAAGGGGGTGGTAACCTTTTTCCATTATGGAAAAACCTCCGAGATGATAAAGGCGAGGAGTCAGGTTATCGCAATGAACCGGGAAGGAATGAAACAAGGGCTGCTTGATTCGTGAAAGCAGGTGCAGAACCAAATTGCGAAAAAATATTTACACGAGTTTGATTGCGTAAGATGGGTTAAAGCGCTCGGTCCCATATTTAAAAAGGAGTAGTAAAATGAATCTATTTCAACAAGACCGCTGTCTTGTCTGCCATAACGCCATTCAGCCGGAAATAGGGTGGAGAGCTATTTTCTCGATTGAGAAGGAGCCTTTTCTTTGCACCAAATGTGCGGGGAGGCTTGAAAAAATTGTAGGCGAGACATGCCGGATATGCTGCCGCCCCCTAACCCGACTTGATGAGAAATTTCGCAAGGGGGATATGTGCAATGATTGCTTCCGCTGGGAGGAGGATTCGGAATGGAGTGGATTTCTCGAAAAAAATCATTCGATTTTCTTGTATAATGAATTTTTAAAAGAGGTTATTGCCAAATTTAAGTTTCGCGGTGATTATGTATTAGCAAAGGTTTTCGCACAATTTTTTAAGATTGAACTGATAAAAATAAACCCGGATGTACTTGTGCCGATTCCATTAAGCGATGAACGGCTATATGAGCGCGGCTTTAATCAGGCCGGAGCTCTGATAATAGAATCCGGCTTAGCTCCTTCAGAAATACTCACCCGCGTCCACTCAGAAAAACAATCGAAAAAATCAAGGTCAGAGCGTATTCATCTTCCCCAAGTATTTAAACTCGCAGCTGAAACCAATGTACAAGGAAAAAGGGTCGTCCTCGTTGATGATATTTACACAACCGGTTCCACACTAAGGCATGCAGCAAAACTTTTGAAAGCAGCTGGAGCTGAAAGGATCCAGTCGTTAACAATAGCAAGGTAGAAATAGGAGAAGACGAAGGATATACAACAGGTATCCCAATCAATTTGAATACACTATCTGACACATGCAAAATCGTGGTGGCGGGGGCAACAATCCCTGCCCGCCAACCTCAATCATAACTTCATCCGAAGTGCCTTTTGTGCATTTTCTATATCATGTCCCAACAAGAGCCCCAAATCATATGCAGGATAATAGCCGTGTTTATGCATATAAGTAAAAACTCGTTCGTGGCCGTGGATTGCTGCTATCAGCTGATTGGTGAAGGTTTTCCGTAACGCCGGTGTGGCAGTTTCGGTAATTGCTGCAGCGAGGTTCCGCACTAATGTTTTCGAAAGTCCCAGCAGATCTGCTGCGAAAAAGCCCATATCTTCGCGTAATTCTTCTTCTTCCCTGGTTTGGTGACCCTGTGCCATTGGATAAAATTTAAGCAGCTCTTTTATGTTACCTTCCAGGTCGTGAATGCACATTTTGTATAGTTCTTTTAGCTCATTGTCCGTTACCTTTTTAAACGACATTTTCAGTTTCATTAATCCCATCGATTGGAAGGCCACTAATTCATGCAACTCCAATGTCTCATGCCAGGCGAGTAATTTACGTTCTTCATGTTCCATATGGTGAAATCCTCCATTCGTTTTCACATCCATTTAGCCTATTCTGTAAGCATATTGATGGTAAATTGTCCCGTTTAATAGTACAATAAATATGAATAACCATTCATTTTAGCGAAAAATATCTATTGAAGTCAAAGGTGGTGTCAAACATTGTTACTATTTGCCTGATGGATTTGTCAATAAATCGACAAAATTTTTGTACTGATTTAGCAGGATAATCATAGGGTAAAATAGAAATGTATACACAAGCCTTAACTAAAGGAGGAGTCCACATATGAAATATAACGTTCGTGGTGAAAACATTGAGGTTACTCCAGCAATTAGAGAGTATGTAGAGAGAAAAATTGCTAAATTGGAGCGTTATTTTACTGAAGCACCCGATGCAAAGGTAAATGTGAATCTTAGATTCAATCAAGATAAAACTTCAAAGGTAGAGGTAACCATCCCGATGCCGCATTTAGTTTTACGTGCTGAAGAAACAAATATTGACATGTATGCAGGAATTGATTTAATTACGGATAAGCTGGAGCGCCAAATTCGCAAACACAAAACAAAGGTGAACCGTAAATTCCGTGAAAAGGGCGAATTTCCGATTACATTTGCTACTACTGAAAGCCCGGAAGCACACGAAGTAGATGAGGATGATCTTGAATTAGTCCGGACAAAGCGTTTCGACCTGAAACCAATGGACAGTGAAGAAGCAATCCTGCAAATGAACATGCTTGGTCATAGCTTCTATGTATTCACTAATTCAGATACTAACCGTACAAATGTTGTTTACAAGCGTAAAGACGGCCGCTACGGCTTAATTGAAGCACAATAATATGAACGAGAACGCCGCTCCGATAACAGGAGGGGCGTTTTTTAATAGTTAATGATGGATGTATACGTAAAAAAAGGGCTGGCGATTCAACTCGTCAGCCCTCTTACTATTTCGTTATTTCGCCGCACCGCAGCAGTTCTTATATTTCTTGCCGCTGCCACAGATACATGGGTCGTTGCGGCCGACATCAATTTGCTTCACTTTTGGTTTCTTCTTAACGGGCTCGCCGTCTTCCTTCGGATTTACCGCTTGGCCTTTGGCGACTTCCTCACGTTCGAGATTGTTGCGAATCTCAGCTTTCATGATGTACATAGCTGTTTCATCCTCGATGGATTGAATCATCGTCTCAAACATGGCGAAGCCTTCATGCTGGTATTCACGAAGAGGGTCGATTTGTCCGTAGGCACGTAGATGGATACCTTGGCGCAGCTGATCCATGGCGTCAATATGATCAATCCACTTGGAGTCAACCGCTCTTAATGTAACCACCTTTTCAAATTCACGCATTTGTTCAGGATAAAGAATTTGTTCCTTTTCCTCATATCGCTCTTTCACTTTCGTATAAATGGCATCGACGATTTCTTCTGGATCTTTGCCCTTAAGGTCATTAATGGTAATGTCGCCCTCATGAAGCAGGGTTCCCTGAACATATTCCACAATCGCTTGGAGATTCCATTCTTCTTCATCCTCATGTCGGGAAGCATGTGCCTCGACATTGCGCTGAAGCGAATTTACAATCATCTTTTGAACAATGTCGCGAAGGTTTTCAGATTCCAGCACTTCATCACGCTGAGAGTAAATAATCTCACGCTGTTGACGGAGAACATCGTCATACTGCAACAGTTGTTTACGGGCATCAAAGTTATTGCCCTCCACACGTTTTTGTGCTGATTCAACTGCACGGGATACCATCTTACTTTGAATCGGCTGAGTATCATCCATTCCAAGCTTTTCCATCATTGATTTCATATTATCAGAGCCGAAACGGCGCATTAATTCATCTTCCATTGATAAATAAAACTGGGTAACACCAGGGTCCCCTTGACGACCGGAACGTCCGCGGAGCTGGTTATCAATCCGTCTGCTTTCGTGGCGCTCGGTGCCAATAACCGCTAATCCGCCTAGTTCAATAACCCCTTCACCAAGTTTAATGTCTGTACCACGGCCAGCCATGTTGGTTGCAATGGTAACGGCCCCCTTATGACCTGCTTCCGCAATGATTTCTGCTTCACGTTCATGGTTTTTCGCATTCAAGACATTATGATGGATTCGTTTTTTGAATAAATAGGTTGAGATCAGCTCAGACGTTTCAATTGCAACCGTACCAACGAGGACCGGCTGTCCCTTTTGATTACGTTCGGCAATATCCTCTACAACCGCGCGGAACTTGCCGTCCATCGATGAGTAAATTAAATCCGGGCGGTCGTCACGGGCAATTGGTTTGTTAGTTGGAATAACGATAACATTCATATTATAGATGTTGCGGAATTCCTCTTCTTCTGTTTTCGCTGTACCTGTCATACCGGCTAATTTTTCATACATTCGGAAGTAGTTTTGGAACGTAATCGTTGCCATTGTCATACTTTCGTTTTGGACTTCTAGACCTTCTTTTGCCTCAATGGCCTGGTGCAAGCCCTCGCTATAGCGGCGGCCCTTCATCAACCGGCCGGTAAACTGGTCGACGATCACAATTTCGCCCTCTTGCACAACATAATCAACATCGAGATGCATACTGACATTTGCCTTTAACGCCTGGTTAATATGATGGTTCAGCGTTACGTGCGACATATCAAAAAGGTTTTCAATTCCGAAGGCCTTTTCGGCTTTACTGATTCCTTCTTCCGTCAGCATAACGCCTTTCGTTTTTTCATCATACGTGTAATCAGTATCCTTTACGAGCATACGGACAAAGGCATTTGCTTGAATATACAGAACAGCTGATTTTTGTGCTGAGCCGGAAATAATCAACGGGGTACGCGCTTCGTCAATTAAAATCGAGTCAACTTCATCAATGACAGCAAAAAAGAGAGGACGCTGTACCTTTTGCTCTTTATACAAAACCATGTTATCCCGGAGATAATCGAAGCCGAATTCGTTGTTTGTACCATAGGTGATATCGCAGGCATAGGATGCTTGCTTTTCATCCTTATCCATGCTGTTCAAATTCAAGCCAACTGTAAGTCCTAAAAATTGATACAGCTCCCCCATTTCAGTGGCGTCACGGCTTGCCAAATATTCGTTGACGGTAACAACATGAACACCTTTTCCAGACAGGGCGTTTAAATAAACCGGCATCGTTGCGGTTAACGTTTTACCTTCCCCAGTCTTCATTTCCGAAATGTTCCCTTCGTGGAGAGAAATACCCCCCATCAGCTGAACATGGTACGGATATAAACCTAGCACACGGCGGGCGCCTTCGCGGACTACCGCAAATGCTTCCACTAGTAAATCGTCAAGAGTTTCACCCTTTTGATAACGAGCCTTAAACTCCTCCGTTTTTTCCCGAAGCTGCTCGTCTGTTAACTTTTCTGTTTCCGCAGCAAGGGCATCAATTTTCGTTGCAAGCTTGTCTAACCTCTTCAGCTCGCGTTTGTTCAGATCAAATACTTTATTTAAAATCCCCATCATCTGATGAACGCTCCTTCTTATCGAGACTAAAATAACAATTTTTCAAAAAAATCCATGCCAAACAATTCGATAATTTTCTTATTTATCTTACCATTTCCTTCAAACAGTGACAACAATGTTAGCAGGGAGCAAAAAATGGTGGCTCCTATTTAATAGGAGCCAGATTATAAACAGCGAATAAATTTCTGCCGGATGTTCATTTTTTTGTCAATTATAACAGTTTGATGGCAGTTTAACCGCGAATCCATATCAATGGAAGTTCGTACTGATAAAAATGAATATTGAATGAATAATAACTTCGAATGGTGTATAAAAATTCAATCAAATGTTTGTTAATACTATATAAACAGTGTTAATAGAACTCTTTGATAACAACGTTTGTATGTTGTTTTTAGGGTAAAATAGGACTTTTGTCTTTATGAAAAAATATTCACAAATTGTACATTGGAATATACTCTTACAATGTTAGATACTACCTTTAGAGAGGTAAATATGGAAAATAAATAGAGAGAATGAATCCAAAATGGGAAGGGTGAGTTAAGTGGCCATTTGGGGAAAAAAGAAAGATAAAGATAAAGATCCCGAAACAAGAGAAGATAGAAAAAAAGCTGGCCTAATTCGCAGACTTTGGCAAAAATTCAGAGGGATAGACTGGAAAAATCCAGTTAACAGGTGGAAGTTGCTTTTCGCTTCTCTTGTTGGCTGTATCGTTGTTTTCGGAGGCGGGTACGGTGTGCTTTCCTTAACCAATTCGCCGTCATTTTGTGCCAGCTGTCATGAAATGGCGCCTGAGTACTCAACGTATACTGCCAGCGCCCACAACAATATCACATGTGTCCAGTGTCATATCAAGCCTGGGTTCGTCAATATGGTAACCCACAAAATGAAATCGATGAAAGAGGTCTACTATCATGTGACCGGTGTGCCTAAACAAATTGTTCAAACCGAGGACGAAGCGATTTCCAATGAAAACTGTTTGCAATGTCACTCCAAGAATCGTCTTGTTACCGCATCCGGAGATCTGAAGGTAAACCATAAAGGTCATATTGAAGAAGGGGTTCCGTGTATCAGCTGTCATGCTGGAGTTGTTCACGCGAAAATTGTTGCACGCGGTATTAATACCGAGGAAGTCCGCGGTCATTACACAGAGGAAACAGCACAAAAGCTCATGGAAAAGAAATATATGGCACCAAACATGGGTACATGTATTGATTGTCACGATAAGGTAAACAACGGTGAAAAACCATGGGAAGAAGTATCCTACCTAGTTCCACCAAATCCAGAACACGTTGATAAGAAGCTGGAAGAACAAGAGCAAGCGAAAACAACTGCTGGTGAAGCAACAGAAGAATCAGTTGAAAAATCAGAAGCGGCTGCGGAAGCTCATGATGAAAAAACGCAAAAAATTATCTTGCAGGCAATAGGAAAACAAAAGAAAGACGTTAAGATATCCATGGAATGTAAGACATGCCACAAGAAAGTGGATATTCCTAAAAGCCACCAAACAGCCGACTGGAATCAAAAACATGGGGACACCGCTGTTGCGAAGCTAGATACATGTATGGACTGCCACCAGGATTCTAAGTGGATTAAAGAAATACCTAAAGAAGATCTGATCACACTTTTAAAAATGAAAGATGCTAAACAAACAACTGGCAAATACACACCGAATATGACTCTTGCAAAAGAAGAATCACGCATCAATAAATTCTGCAGTGCCTGTCACTCTGAACGGCCTGATGGACACGGAGACAGCAACCAATGGCTGACAAGTCACGCTGACAAAGCAAAAACAAATGAAATGAAGGCAGAATGCTTTGTCTGTCATGATCGTGATAAACCAAAAGCTGACGCTGCAAATGAGAAAGCACCAACAGACGTTTATTGCCAATACTGCCATAGAACAGGATTTAAAGATGATGTTAAAAATTAAGAAATTCTAAACTGGAGGGACGCTTTATGGATGAAGAACACAAACAGTTATCGGCCCCTCCCCGTTATCGCTATATGTTAATTAAGGTTGCAACTATAACATTGCTGCTTCTAGCCATCTTTTTCTTCATTGGCTTCTTCGGGCTAGAAGCAGCCTCAGGCTCAAAATATTGTTCATCCTGTCATGAAATGAAGCCTGAGTATTTTACGTGGAAAGCCTCGACACACAGCGAAGTGGATTGTGTTAACTGTCATAAAGACCCAGGGGTTCAACAGATAGCGAAGGTTCAAGCAGACGAAGTCATAAAGAAGATCAAAAAAGAAAAAACCACTGCAGCAGCCATTATTCGAATGACAAAGGAAATTCCCGATAGTACTTGCGAAGAGTGCCATAATATGTCAAATCGTATTGTTTCTGCATCTGGGGATATCATTATTCCCCATGATCAGCATTCAGATAAAAAGATTAATTGTACCCAATGTCACAGCAGTGTGGCCCATGGAAAAATTGCCGATCGAAACATGACGTTTAACACAGATTATTCCAAGTGGGATGCTTCAGTTGGAAAAGCGGCAATGGCAGATTTGAAATTTACCCGGCCAACTATGGATACCTGCATGGATTGCCATATTGCTCGAAAAATTACAACCGAATGCAGTGCGTGCCATACGACTGGAATGTTTCCAAAGAGCCATAAAAAGGCTGATTTCAAGACCAAAACCCACGGTGCGGCTGCAAAGACAGATTTAAACGATTGCAATTCCTGTCATAAGTATATGTCATCCGAAGCACTGGAAGGGTATGACAAAGCGTCAACCATTGACAAGTATTTAAATCAGGGGGATAGAATCAATTCAAACAAGAACGAGCAAGCATATGCAAAAGAAAATACCTTTTGTCAGGGTTGTCATAAAGCACGTCCAGTAAGTCATACAAGCACATTTATTGGCAATCATGGAGTGGAGGCTGACAAAGACGCAGAAAAATGCTATACATGTCACAGTTCAAACCGAACAAATACTTCGAGTGATAATACTGTTAATTGTTCGACCTGTCATTCGAAGAAGCATCAAAATAATTGGCGGAAGGGTCACCCTATACCGGCGGAAAATGTAAAAAAACCGGAAGCAAGATGCTATACCTGTCATGTAGAAAAAACTTGCACAAGTTGCCATAAGGACTAGTAGATCCAGTCTAAGGTCTATTTGGTGGAGTAATATAGAAAGTGAAAGATTTAGAGTTTGAGCTTTTGTAGGTCTCGATCTTCAAACCCTATTTTCTAGGAATCTTACGAAAAAATGATGAACTGTGAGGAGGATACTTATGGAGGCCCAAGAACTCCCGATTATTGAGAAGCCTAAATCAAATAAGGAAACACGAACACAGAAAAGGAACGACACCTTTACTAAACTCCAAGGGCTATCGCTCATTATTGCTGCATTAATTATTAGCTTGATTGGCGGCTATATTATCTGCGATAAATTTATTTGGTCTAATAAAGATCAAAGCAGAGTAGGTGAACAAATTGCCTATTATGAGAGCTTGGTTAGTAAGGAACCGAATAAACCTGAACACAGGGTTAATCTCGGTTATGCTTATCATTTAAATGCCGAAAATGAAGATGCTGTTAAACAATTATTAGTTGCTATAGATTTAGATAAAAAGAATGTCGGGGCATATTTCAACTTAGGACTTGTTTATAACGATCAAAAGCGCTACGATGACGCTTTGAAGCAATCTAAAAAGGCAGTAGAGCTTGCCCCAAAAGACTATAAAGGATATTTATTAGAAGGAATGGTTTATCGAAAACTTAAAATGTATAAAGAGGCATTAGCCTCCTTACAGGAAGCAGATAATCTTATGCCAGTAAATAATGATATTATTTTTGAGATTGGAAGAGTAGCTGAGGATCAAGGTAAAGTTAAGGACGCAGAAGAGCTCTACAAGAAGGCCTTAAGTTATGATCCTCTTTATAAACCTGCATCAGAAGCGCTAACTAGATTGGCTGGTAAAGATAAGGACAACAATTAAAAGGAGATGACTAGAATTGAAAAAGACCACTGTATATTTATGGATGAGTGCAATGGTTGTACTTTCTGTAGCCCTATTCTCTGGCATCACCTTTTTGGATTTAGGGTCAACATTAAAACCAATTGTGGCTGCAGCAAATCCCACTGGCGGAGAACCTGAATTTAGACAGTCTTTCTATGGAAGCTTTGAGGATCCTCTTAATAAACCAATGGATGTTGCAAAGATTGGCGAGCTGATATATGTAACGGATACAAAAAATAATCAAGTACAGGTATTTGACCAATCAGGAAATAATGTGCTGAAATTTGGCAAAGCAGGGACAGAAAAAGGGCAGTTTCAGTTTCCGTATGGAATAGCAGGCGATAAAAACGAAAATATCTACGTGGCTGACCTGTATAATGGGAACATTTCAATTTTTAACCCAAAAGGGGAATTTATTAAATTCTTCCCAGATCAAGAAAAAGTTATCAAAGCTCCGGGAGGTCTTAGAATTAATAATGATAAATTATTCGTTACAGATATAAAAGAAAATAAACTATTTGTCTTTAATCTGGAAGGCAAAAAATTAATGGAAATTGGAGGGCCTGGGCAAGAAGAGGGCAAATTCATTGCTCCTAACGCAGTGGCTGTTGATAAAGAAAACCATATTTATGTAACTGATTCTGGTAATAACCGTATTCAGATTTTTACTAAAGACGGTAAGTTTATTAAAATAATCAACGGTTCAAAGGATGGAGAGGGTTCCCCGATATTTGTTAATCCAAGAGGGGTTGCCGTCGATTCAAAAGGCAGTGTCTATATTGTAAGCAATATGTCGCATAACATCTATGCTTATGATAAGGATGGAAATGAATTAGAAGTTCTGGGAGGCATGGGAACAGATAATGGACAGCTTTATCTGCCGAATGGACTGTTTATTGATGAACGAGATGCATTATATGTAACGGATACAATCAACCAAAGAATCCAGGTCTTCTATTAAGTTCTAATTTCACTTAAGGGAGGTGATGCCTGAAAGTAGGATTATGGTTTTTCGTGCTTCAAGTTTCAAGGTTAAGAGAGACTAAAGAGAGAGAGAGAAAATTTTGGGAGGTTTTAGATATGAGTAAGATCAAATTAGGCTTTTCTGCATTGCTTACGCTTGTTTTATTAAGCGTGTTTGCTGCGTTTGCATCTGCAGAAGGATCAACAGCTTTCGATCGAAATACTACAAATCCAGCACCTGGAATTAATGTGGGTGACGTTGATAGCTATGGTAACCCGAATACGCACAAAACACATGGTAATTTTCAAAATAATACAAACTCATGTGCTAACTGTCATAGTACCCATAACGGCAGCAGTGCAACTTTACTTAAATTCCAAAGTTCGGAATATGATATGTGCTTAACATGTCATGATGGAACAATGGGCTTTTATAATGTATTAGAAGGTTCCGGTGCTGGTACTTTCAGCACGTCCCATGATAGTGCTTCAATGCACAATGTAGGTTCAGGAGTCAAAATTGGTTCTGCCCCTGGTGCATTCTCAAATAAGTCAACAGGAGAATTAGAATGTTCCAGTTGTCATAATCCACACGGATCTGTCAATGACAGATTGCTAAAAGAAGCTGTTCTCGGAACAGCACCATTTGCTCCAGAGGTACCTAAGGGAACAAAAGCAATAACACTTGATTTAACACCTGATCCTGCTTTTGCCGATATTAATGCGAGCACAACGAATTCTGGATTAGTCATTACAAAATCAACAGGCCCTAACAATGCATCTAAAGTAAACTATTCAAAATTCTGTTCGACCTGCCATGATGATTATATCCAATCAAGCGGCAAACTTCGTGCTGACGGACATTACACACATACAACAAACAGCAGTTCGGCCGGTAGAAACTGTGCAGCGTGTCACTTTGCACATGGTACTGACATTACACTCCTTAAAGATACACAAGGAAAAACGATTGCTGATTATATGAAACCAGTTGACAAAGGCGGAAATGGCTGGACTGAAGCAAAAGCTAAAGGCTACATGAAAGATGTAAGCGGCAGCGGTACTTCTTCGCTTAAGAAATACACAAATATGGCTGTATGCTGGACATGTCACCAATCATCACATGCCCTTGATACTCAACAGCCTGCTAATGAATTCTTAGTAGATGGGGTTGACAGATACGGCAATCCAATTAAGATATTCAAAGGAAAATCCGAAATCAAATAAAAAAGTTAACAAATAGCCCCACTATTCGTTAACTTAGAAAGTCTTGTGCTATAGAAGATAAAGAAGGTAGTAATAGTAATTATTACTGCCTTGTTTTATTATTGCCTCTTGCTGCCCAATTGTCAAAAAGTTTTAACTTAACAAAGAAAATTAATGTTTATTCAGTTGATATAATGTAAAGAAAGCCCCTTTTGCATGTTTAAATGTAAAGAGAAAAGGATGAATATCATGAAAAGGATGAACTCCAAACGAAAATTAATTTCATACGTTGTGATATGGAGTGTTTTTATCGGTTCGCTCCTTTCATATTCTCCTAAAACACACGTACTTTCAGCATCAGGTGTACCAGAAATAAAGATTTTAACGCCTGATTCAGAGGCAGTGTTCGATGTTTCAACGGTTGAATTTACAGGAATAATTTCCGACGATCTTACAACTCCTGACAAACTGTCAGTCAGGATTTTCGAACAGCTGGGCAATGTACAGCAGCCGATTGATATTACAGGTGAGGGAAAGCTGTCGCTATTGGCTCAGGATCAATATGCTGATTTCTCATTTTCAAAAGATTTCAGTGAAGGGGCTCATACCCTAACCTTTGTTGTCACCGATAGCGATGGAACCAGCAATAAAGTTGATCACTCCTTTTCAGTTAAGAATACTAGAACTGAACAGAAACTTGATACTTCAACGGACGTTATAGATGAGGCCACAAATTTAGAAAAGTCTGCTGCTGAAGAAATCTCTCCAAATCAACCATCCATTGAAGCCGCTGCGATGAGTCAACCAGCTGATGATGAAACAGGTAAAAGACCCTATATGGAGAAAATGTATCTGATTCCAAAGGGTGCTGAGGACCAATATACGCCAGGAAATGCTGTACCAAGCAGCTTTCTTCCAGCTGAAGATATGACTCGGGTTCCATTGGATTATAAAATATTAATCGATGTAAGAAGTATTGAGCCATTATCAAACACTCAACCTTTGATAACGTTTTTTGGAGATATTACAGGAACGGAAAAGTTAGTGAAGGAAACTAAGTTATCTGATGAGATCAACGCTTATGTTTATTCCTTTACACCTAATAAGAGACTGGATTCAGGCGTAAGCTACTATGTTTATTTAAATCCAAAGTTCTCAAATGATTTAGGGTATGAAATTCTTCCTAGATTCCTTAAATTTACTACTGTCAGTGGAAATTATGAACGCTATCAATTTCCCGCCGACAAAGGGAATGATTTTCGGGATAATGACTATATTCATGGTCCGTTTTCAAATGTAACAAATGCTTGTGCCTTTTGCCATAGCACCCATACGGGTACTACTCCAACACTTGATGGCGGTAATTATGGTGCTGAAGCAGATCATTTGTGTATGGCCTGTCATGATGGAACGAATGGTTCACCAAAGCTTGAGAGCAATAATGATAACAATCAACATGTGAAAGATTCCAATGTTTCATGTACAAGCTGCCATAATCCGCATACTCCAGGAACGAAAGAAAATCCAAACAGCATGCATCGTAACCCGGCAGCAGCTTCGAGTGAAAATCCATTTTACACGTATAAGAAAGCAAGTACAGCCACAGGCGATGCCAACGACTTTTCATTATGTTTAAGCTGTCATAATGGCAAAGTAGATGCCAAAACAGGTAAACAGATTTCGAATATTGAACAATATTATAAAAATGAAACGTTCATTAGACAATCGGGTCATAAAATAGCAGCGACTATTGATAGCGGCAGTTCGCTAAACGGACAGCTTCCTTGTGCGGAATGCCATGAAACACACGGTTCTAATAATATTAAGATGTTAAGACATGAGCTTGGCAATGCCCAGGCAGATAATACTACTTTCAGTAAAACTAGTGGGGATTGGGATGCCTCTTCTGAACGTCAGTTCTGTCTGTCATGTCACAATAGCAAAACCGTGCTTTACGGTAAAACAGCCAGAGTAATCTTTGATAAATCCACTGGAGCGGCCATTGATCCAACCAATCCTGGTCATATGATGGATAGTGGAAGAAGATGTTCGGAATGCCATAGCGATAATAATTCCTTTGTCGAGGCGGCACACGCACCTAAAAAGGTATCCAATCCATAAAAAAACGAGCGGGACTTCTTCTCCGCTCGTTTTTTGTTTAGAAATGGAAGAATTTTGACTTTGAGAATTGTCCAGCTCTAGGCCAAACGCCGCTAACCATGGCGTTTGCGCTTTTCTTATTTCCCTTTCAGCCACTCCTGCAGTCCATTAATCTTCCGCCATAAATGCAGGTGCATATCCGCGTAAACGATTGCTTCGTTTTCGTCACCATAGTGATAAAAGTCTGGCGGGTAGGCAGGGAGCCGTTTTTTGCCGGTCAAGTAGGCAATCACGTGCTTGTTCACTGTTTTTGCTGCTTTTAGAAGCATTTGGGCTTCCTTAGAGAAACCATTTTCGGATAGTTCAAGCAGCAGCTTGTTATATACGTGCTGGGCCGAAGCCTCCTCATACTGTTGAAGAAGTTGTCCGGCTTTTTTGTATTCTTCTAAATCTACGTAAGCAACAAACAAAGAGTAACGAACCCCTTGGTTATCCATTGGATTTAATTCGAGAAGTTCTTCATATTGCCGGGCAGCTTCCATTATTTTTCCTAACAGAGAGAGTGCCTCAGCATAGTGGATTTTTGCCCGCATAAACGGTCTTGTTTCTATTAATCCCCAGAAGGAGCCGGTATTTTCTTGAAAGAAGTCTTTGCCCAATTCCCGTTTCCCGGCTTGAATTCCTTTTTCATAAAGTAATATTGCTTCTTCGAGACTGTTTGTTTTTTCAGCCAGAATGACATACGCATCGACACAGTTGGGATTCAGCTTTAATGCTTCTTCCGCAAATTTATAACGCTGTTTCCCTTCAGACTGAAAGGCGTCGTAAATTAAGTTCCTTGCTCGTTCTTCATCTCGTCTTGAAACCTTCCGCACCTTTTTCTTAGGAGTTTGATCCATACTGGCCATTGTCTGAACTATGGGACCAGTTCCTTCATGTTTTTCTTCTATTAGGGATCCCCGGATATCAGGAAATGGGATAACAGGTGCTTTTTCGGCAGGCAACTGATCGGAAATCTGCTCTATACCATTCAAAAGTCCAATTAAATCGGAAATTTCCTCCTCTAACTCTGATTCAAGCTCGGATACAATCGAGGAAATACTGCTGGCGGAAACACCGTATTGTTTTGCCAGTTCCTTTTGCGTAACAGCTGCTTCCATCGGCGCAAGCGTTGTCATCAGATAATGAAGTGCTGCTACATAAAGATATGGATTTTTGATCCGTTTTGGCCTTTTGTGGCTAAAGTCTAACCAGAGAATAACGACTGCGTCCACGACTGGCGGTGGGAAAAGCAATTCCATTTTCTCCTTAAAGAGGTCCGCCACTTCTTTGTATATAGGAGCAGGCCAGGCCAAATCATTGATTTCAAGCAATCCCCCTATCATGGGAAGCTCACTTAAGACCTCCATGAAAAAATCAGTCAAAAATTCTTGGGGGGAGTCATAATCGGCGTCAAGACTGCTGTCTTCGATATAAGAAAAGCCATGTTCAGGTTTAAGGCCAGGTAAAACAAATGGCGTTGGGAAAAAGGCATAGCTATGCTCATAGGGCAACAAGATTCCAATAAAGAAAGAGCCTTTCTCAATGGTAATGGGCATATTGGTAATAACAGCCTCCAGAGGTTCTAATGTGAAGCCGTCTTCAACCGTCAACTTGTTATTCTCAACTTCCAGCACCCTTCCGGCAATCGTTTTGGCATATGCCCATGTTTGTAAAATTTGCCTCAGTTTAGGACGTTTGATCTTTGCTGCTTCAACCGCGATAAATTTTTGGATAATGGTTTTCCCATCATCTAACCCTTCAAATAGAGAAAACCAAATGGAGTGAATCAGTTCATAAAATTCTAGTTCCTGTTCATTTTCGATGTCAATCATCGTTTGCAGAATTTCAAAATCTTCATGTATTTCATGCCCATAGTGGTAATAAGCAAAATGAAGGAGCTGCTTTTGCAATTCATCGATTTCATTTTCAATAATTTGGGTAATGGATACAGCCTCACTTGCTCCACAGCACTTTTTATATTTCTTCCCACTACCGCACGGACAAGAATCATTCCGGTTTATATTCTCCATCTCACTCACTCCTCTAATGGTAATCTCTATAAGCCAGGTTTTGTAAAAAAATTATGTATAACTTAAACTCTTTTCTTCCTTAATAGTACCATTTTTGACAGAGTGAAATATATAAATACTAAGGAGATTTTTGGGATTTTGGGGAAGCCAGGGATGTAATTACTAATTGCTTTCCCTTATTTTTAACCCAAACTTTGAATTTTTCTCTGTTAACACGCTATAATGGAAAAGGAACTTTAACCGAAACGAAACGAATGTCATTTATTTTTTATAGAGGTGAAGGAAATGGAATTAGCAGAAATTCGGAATGAGCTTGAAAAAACAGCTAAGACATTAGCGGACTTTAGGGGGTCTCTTTGACCTTGAGAATAAGGAAGCCAAAATTGCAGAACTAGATGATACGATGCTTCAGCCTGATTTTTGGAATGACCAGGAAAAGGCACAAATTATCATCAGTGAAGCAAATGGCTTAAAGGACCAGGTGAATGAGTTCATGGAATTAAATGACTCTTATGACAACCTGGAATTAACCTATGAGCTTGTGAAGGAAGAAAATGATGAGGAATTACGGGCAGAGCTTGAGGATGAGCTTCAGCAGCTGACAGTCCGCTTGAATCAATTTGAACTGCAGCTTCTCTTGAGTGAGGAGTATGATAAAAACAATGCCATTCTCGAGTTGCACCCGGGTGCAGGCGGTACCGAATCACAGGACTGGGGCTCAATGCTCCTTCGGATGTATACCCGCTGGGCCGAGAAAAAAGGCTTTAAGGTAGAGACACTTGATTATCTCCCTGGAGATGAAGCGGGGATTAAGAGTGTGACGCTGGCAATTAAAGGACATAATGCTTACGGATATTTGAAGGCTGAGAAGGGTGTCCACCGGCTCGTACGGATTTCTCCGTTTGATTCCTCCGGCCGCCGCCATACCTCATTCGTATCCTGTGAAGTCATGCCGGAATTTAATGAAGAAATTCAGGTAGATATCCGGACAGAGGATTTAAAAATTGATACGTATCGTGCCACTGGGGCAGGTGGACAGCATATAAATACCACGGATTCAGCTGTCCGGATTACGCATCTTCCAACTGGTGTTGTCGTGACCTGTCAGTCGGAGCGTTCCCAAATTAAAAACCGGGAAGCGGCCATGAAAATGCTTAAAGCGAAACTATATCAACGGGAGATTGAGCGGCAGGAGCAGGAGTTATTGGAAATCCGCGGTGAGCAAAAGGAAATCGGCTGGGGCTCGCAAATCCGTTCCTACGTTTTCCATCCTTATTCAATGGTTAAGGATCACAGGACCAGTACCGAAAGCGGAAATGTGCAAGCCGTGATGGATGGAGATTTAGACCAGTTTATCAATGCGTATCTTCGTTCAAGAATATCGTAAGATCATCAAAAGCCTTTGTCGAAAAAATTCGGCAGGGGCTTTTATTATTGTCTTTCATGAAAACCAAATCCTAAGCAGATACTATAAAATATTTTAGCCCTTTATTGCGTCACTTTACTGTCATTTACACTACATTTATCACATGCTATACTCACTTTCGGTTATACCATAGAAGGAATGATAGAGGAGAAAATCTGTATGAATATTTTAAGCAATTTGACTCAAACCTATCCAAAAACGAGGATTGCCATTGATTATATTTTAGTTTTAATTGGTGCAGCGATTATTGCCTTAGCGTTTAACGTGTTTTTACTGCCAAACCAGGTAGCCTCAGGCGGGGTAAGCGGGATTAGTACGATACTCAAAACAGTACTTGGCTGGGAACCGGCATATGTCCAATGGGCATTTAATATTCCGCTTTTTATTGCAGGTGTCATTTTTTTGGGGAAGCAATTTGGGGTCAAAACGTTAGCAGGAACGATTTTTTTGCCATTTGTTGTTTTTTTGACAAAAGATTTGGAGCCTTGGACACATGATGCCCTGCTAGGTGCTTTGTTTGGGGGAATTGGTGTAGGATTAGGACTCGGGATTGTGTTTCGCGGCAAGGCATCCACCGGAGGTACGGACCTTGCGGCTCAAATCATCAATAAGTATACAGGTTTTACGCTTGGGAGATGTGTCGTGATAATCGACGGATTAATTGTCCTCACTGCAGCCATTGTGTTTGATATTGAAAAGGGGCTGTACGCGTTAATTGCCCTTTATGTGACAAGCAAAACGATTGACCTTATCCAGGTTGGTTTTGGCAGATCAAAGATGGCGATGATCATTACTAGTAAACAAGAGGAAGTTCGTGAAGGAATTTTGAATAAAATTGACCGTGGTGTGACAAAACTATCAGCATATGGTGGTTTTACAGACCATGAAAAGCCGGTTCTCATGTGTGTGGTTGACCAAACGGAGTTCACAAAATTGAAACAATTGGTCAAAACCCTTGATCCAACAGCGTTTGTCGTTGTTATGGATGCGGCAGAAGTGTTAGGCGAGGGTTTCAAACGTGCGTAGGATTGGTATAATAGTACTCTGATGGTATTATTTTCTGAAGGGGGTAGTGGCGATGAAGAAGAAGCTACTAGCATTGTTAATGGGAACGTCCCTAGTAATGGGACTTGCTGCATGCGGAGGCGGCAATGATAACACAAAGGATAAGGGCGGCGGCACCGAAACTGCTTCAGCAGGGGACGCACAAAAGATCTTTGATCAAAAATGCTCTGGCTGCCATGGCGGTGATTTAACCGGTGGTGTTGGCCCAAACTTAACCAAGGTGGGCGCGACACTCTCTAAGGATGACATTTTAAATGTCTTGAAAAACGGTAAAGGCCAAATGCCGGCAAACGTTGTTACCGGCGATGACGCTGAAAAAGTCGCTGATTGGCTAGCTGCTAAAAAATAAAAGAGGAGAAAACGTTCTGCTTCTTACAGGCAGTACGTTTTTTTTTATTTTTTGGAATATATATTCGAAATCAGGAAGATATTTTAGTTATTGTTGTCGAGATGTTTCGATATGTGGCTAATCTTGTCAGATTTTGTATTGTTTGAAAAGAAACTGTAATATTTTTACCGCTTTTATTAGCGATTGTTGATGTTATAATAAAGCTATGCGAAATTATGCACATATTGTTTGTGATTCTGGATAGTTTTGCAAATAAATGTCGATTATTGTCGAATGGTTATGATACTATTCTAAATAACTCTAAAACTATAGGTGATAGTAATGATAGAATTGCAAGAGGTCTATAAAAAGTATCCTAATGGCGTAACAGCTATTAATGGAATAGACGTCCGGATTAACCAGGGCGAATTTGTTTATGTCGTGGGTCCCAGCGGTGCGGGGAAATCCACTTTTATTAAGATGATGTACCGGGAAGAAGTACCCTCTTCGGGTACGATTACGATGAATGGCGTGAATCTCGCCAAACTAAAAATGAAAAAGGTTCCCTTATTCAGAAGGAATCTTGGCGTGGTGTTCCAAGACTTTAAACTGCTGCCGTCACTAACTGTCTATGAAAATGTAGCATTTGCCCTTGAGGTCATTGAAGCACAGCCGAAGTTTATCCGCAAACGGGTAATGGAAGTTCTCGATCTTGTTGGATTAAAGCATAAAATCAAAATGCTTCCTACTGAACTATCAGGCGGTGAGCAGCAGCGTGTTTCCATTGCACGCTCAATCGTCAACTCGCCAAAAGTAGTGATTGCCGATGAACCGACGGGTAACCTTGATCCTGAAACATCATGGGAAATCATGAATATATTTGAAGAAATTAATGCCAGAGGCACAACGATTGTTATGGCAACACATAACAGAGAGATTGTAAATACATTAAAGCATCGCGTCATTGCCATTGAAGGCGGAAAGATTGTTCGCGATGAACAAAGAGGTGATTACGGTTATGAAAATTAGAACGATTGGCCGTCACGCCCGTGAAAGTTTAAAAAGCATCAGCAGAAATGGGTGGATGACCTTTGCATCTGTTAGTGCTGTTACCGTAACCCTGATATTAGTCGGCGTCTTTTTCGTTATTATGATGAATCTTAATCGTGTGGCAGAGACCATTGAGGAGGACGTGCAAATCCGCGTTCACATCGACGTTGCTGCGAATAAAGAAGATCAGCAAGCATTAAAAAGTGAGATAGAGAAAATATCTGAAGTTAAAGGTGTAACATTTTCTCCTAAACAGAAAGAACTTGATAATTTAGTCGAGAGTTTGGGTGAGGACGGAAAGGCTTTTAAACTTTTTGAACAAGATAATCCACTTAACGATGTATTTATCGTAAAAACGAAAAAACCGGCAGACACTATGAAAGTGGCAGATAAGGTTGAGAAACTTAATTATGTTTCGAAAGTAAAATACGGGCAGGGCAAGGTTGAAAAATTATTTAAGTTTATTCAAGCGAGCAGGAACGTAGGAGTCGTTCTCATTATTGGCTTGTTCTTCACGGCGATTTTCTTAATTTCGAATACGATTAAAATTACCATTTTTGCAAGACGACGAGAAATTAAGATTATGAGATTAGTAGGAGCAACCAATGGCTTTATTCGCTGGCCATTCTTTTTGGAAGGTCTATGGCTCGGAATTTTAGGATCGATTTTACCAATTATCCTGATTTCGATTGCCTATTATCGTGCCTACGATTATATTGGTCCGAAGCTTGAAGGCACCTTTATCAAAGTGCTGCCATTCGAACCATTTGTCTATCAGCTCTCAGGTATTTTGATTTTAATGGGAGCCTTAATCGGGGTTTGGGGCAGTATGATGTCCGTTAGGAAGTTCTTAAAGGTTTAACTTTTATCGGGGAGGACCACGCTCGTGTCCTTCCTCGATTTTGTATGTAATAGAAAAAGATATTCTTAGATTTATACAGTTAAAGAACGGTTTACCTGTACATAGAGAGTGGGAGGGGAATCACCGAATATGAAGAAGTCAGTGGTCACGCTTGCCGTTGTGGCAGCGGTCGGATTTGGAACAGTTTTTGGCGGAACATCTGTTAAAACTGAGGCTGCATCCATTTCAAGTTTAAAAGGTGAACAAAATAAAATTCAGGAGAAGCGTTCCGATTTAAAATCAGGTATTAATCAAGCGAATGATAAAATTAGCGATCTCCAAAATCAGCAGGCTAATGTGAAGAGCGAGATGAAACGGATCGATTATGCAATTGGTGATGCAACAGCAAAAATCAATGAAAAAACAGCTGAAATCGAAAAGACAAAAGCTGAGATTGTGAAACTTCAAGAAGAAACGCAGGTCATCAAAGAGCGGATTGAAAAGCGAAATGTACTGTTGAAGGAACGTGCCCGAAGCTATCAGGAAACAGGCGGGATGGTCAATTACCTGGATGTATTAATGGGATCCACCAGCTTTAGTGACTTCGTTGACCGTGCAAATGCAGTTGCAACGATTATGCAGGCAGATCAGGATATACTGAAACAGCATGAGGCTGACAAAAAGGAGCTTGCTTCAAAACAAGCACAAGTTGAAAAAGACCTTGAAAGCCTGGAAAACATGAAGGCTGAATTAGAAAAACTGAACCAGCAATTGAATGCACAAAAAGCTGAGAAAGATAAATTATTGGCAAACTTGGTTGAGCAAGAAAATGAAGAACATGAACATGCCATGGAATTGAAGGAAGAGGAACAACTCCTTGCTGCGCAAGAGGCTGCGATTCAACAGGCAATTAAGATGGAGCAGGAGGCTCAAGCCAGAGCGGCGGCGGCAGCTAAAGCAGCTGCAGAGGCTGCAGCTAAGGCAGCGGCAAATAATACGTCTTCAGCTTCAGCAAGCGGTGGCGGCGGTGGAGCCAGTTCCGGATCAACACCGGGTGTATCAAGCGGCTATTGGACCCAGCCTGCGGTCGGACGATTGAGCTCAGGTTTTGGAGGCCGCGGCGGTGGAAATCATTGGGGCGTTGACATAGCAAATCGTACGCAGGTGCCGATTGTTGCTGCTGCTGATGGTGTCGTCATTAAATCCTATTATTCTAGCAGTTATGGAAACTGTATTTTTGTTTCTCACTCGATAAATGGACAAGTTTATACAACTGTCTATGCCCATATGTCCTCACGTATAGCCGCCAGTGGTGCAGTAGTGAAAAAAGGCCAGCAAATTGGTGTGATGGGTAATACTGGTGCCTCAGAGGGGCAGCATTTACACTTTGAACTTCATAAAGGTCCATGGACACCGGATAAACGTTATGCGATCAATCCTGTGGGCATTGTACCACTGCCATAATAAAGAGGAGAAGCCTAAGCGCTTCTCCTTTTTTTTACCCTTTTAGACAAGCAGTCAAACCCGGCTGGTGGAAGTTTCACTTTTTGTTCATCCCCCATTCATAACTCGTCCACTTCTCACATATAAGTTTATAAACGGGCAGGAATTCGGTGCCTTTTTATAAAATGAATATGACAGATATTTAACTTGAGGAGGATTCTGATGAATCGTAAATGGATTGCCCTGTTGATGACGGGTTCACTACTAACGGGGGCGGGGGGCACCTATGCTGGAATGAAAGTCTTTGATCGAACGGAAGCAGCCCCTAAACCTGAAGTAAAGGCACCCCCTAAAGAACAAGTAATAAATTCAGAAGATCATACGGAGGATCTTGAGAAAGTAGAGCAGGCCTATGATCTTATACTAAGCAGCTATGTGGAAAAGGTAGACCAGGAAAAGCTGGTTGAAGGCGCGATTCAAGGAATGCTTTCTGTTTTAAAAGATCCATATTCCGTTTATATGGATAAGGAAACGGCCCAGCAATTCACGCAAACTTTGGAATCGTCCTTTGAAGGCATCGGTGCCGAGGTCGGGATGGTCGATGGAAAAATTGTCATTGTCTCTCCATTTAAAAATTCCCCAGCAGAAAAAGCAGGAATCAAGCCGAATGACCAAATTTTGAAGGTAGACGGAAAAAGTGTCGAGGGCTTAGACCTCAATAAAGCGACCCTTCAGATTCGCGGAAAAAAAGGAACAACGGTTAATTTAGAGATTGCCAGAAAGGGCCTAAAAGAACCGCTGTCCATTGATGTGAAGCGCGATGAGATTCCGCTTGAGACCGTTCATGCCTCGATTAAAAATCAAGACGGCAAAAAGATCGGCTATATTGAGATCACCTCTTTTTCTGAAGACACGGCTGCCGATTTTAAAAAGGAATTAAAAGCGCAGGAAAATGATGATATTAAAGGGTTGGTTATTGATGTACGCGGAAACCCTGGGGGTCTTTTGGACAGCGTTGGGGAAATTTTAAAAGAATTTGTGCCAAAGGATAAGCCGTATGTACAGACTCAAGAACGGAGCGGAGAAAAACGGCGATTCTTCTCCACTATATCTAAGAAAAAAGAATATCCTGTAGTAGTCCTTGTCAACAAGGGCAGTGCTTCCGCATCGGAAATATTGGCAGGTTCGTTGAAGGAGGCGGCAGGCTACCAGCTTGTTGGTGAAACAACGTTTGGCAAAGGAACTGTCCAGCAGGCAGTCCCAATGGGGGATGGCAGCAATATTAAGCTGACATTGGCGAAATGGCTGACTCCCGATGGCAATTGGATTCATAAAAAGGGGATCAAACCGGATGTAGCGATCAAACAGCCAGCCATCTTTACCACGCATCCGATCCAGGTAAAGAAACCGCTTGTAGCGGACATGAACAACGAACAGGTGAAGAATGCCCAAGAAATTTTAGATGCCCTAGGATTTGCACCGGGTCGGACAGATGGATATTTTAGTGCAGAGACCAAAACAGCGGTGAAAGGCTTTCAGGAGGACAATAAGCTGGACCCTACAGGGAAAATTGATGAGAAAACCGCAGCCAAGCTCGAAGAAGCCGTGGTGAAAGAAATGAAGAAAGAAAAAAATGATTTACAGCTGAAAATGGCATTGAAGTTGATTACGAAATGATTACCTTGCAGAGGCCGCGGCCTCTGTTTTTATTTTTCATGGCAGAACCTAAGGATGTCCGACATTTTTGCCTTTTTCTAAAAACTAGCAATATGTTTTATCGCCCTAATTTGGTAAAATAATCTTTAAGGGTCTTTTACATACTAGTTTACTAGAAATATTAATAGAGGCAGGTGGCAGGATATGGTACAAATATGGCTTGTGGAGCTTCTAAAAGGGACAGGCAAATTATTTCTTCATCCTGTTTTATACTATCTCGTTTTCCTTGCAGGGATATTAGGTGTGATGAGGGTAAAACGCGAACGGAAAAATTTCCATATACGGGCACATGATGCTTATTTCGAACTCAGGCAGGTGTTTCCGCGGGGACTTCTGATTGGACTAGTGCTTTCCATCATCGTCATTGCAGCAGGGATCACTGTCCCATTCACGGCTGTTCTTCTAATTGCAGGATTTACACTATTGTGGTCATTGACAACAAATATCCGCTTGATGTCACCGGCATATACGGTGGGAGCAGCCTTTTTCACGATGATTGTACTCGCAGAAAATAATTGGACGATTCCACTACTTTCTGGAGCCTTTGATTCGATTAGTGATAAGGTGTACCCTTCCGTTGTCGTTGTACTTGGCCTGCTATTGATAGCAGAAGGCATCCTTATTTTTAAGAACGGCAGTAAGGGGACTTCCCCTAAAGTAACAAAAAGTAAACGAGGTCAAAGCGTTGGTGCCCATGAAGTAAAGAGGCTTTGGCTGCTGCCAGTGTTCCTGCTGATTCCTGGGAATGTACTACAGCTGCCTTTTGATTGGTGGCCGGTTTTCCATTTGGGTGCAGACAAGTATTCGCTCATCCTTGTTCCGATTGCAGTCGGCTTCCATCAGCAAATCAAAGGGACGCTTCCTGTCGAAGCGATTCAGCTGCACGGCCGGAGGGTCATTGTCCTAGGAGCGTTTATCACGCTTATTTCCGTAGCCGGCTATTGGTATCCGCTCATTTCAATTGTTGCTGCCGCCCTCGCTGTCATCGGACGTGAATCATTAGCATTACTGGCCTATATGAAGGATGACAGTCGTCCGCCTTATTTTTCGAAAAGAAATCAAGGGGTCATGATCATTGGCGTCATACCCGAATCACCCGCAAGTAAAATGGGACTGCAGGTTGGTGAGCTGATTACAAAGGCCAATGGCGTATTGGTTCATGATGAACATACCTTTTACGAGGCGCTGCAGAAGAATCGCGCCCATTGCAAACTCGAAGTCTATGATACCAAGGGAGAAATCCGCTTCGTCCAACGCGCCCTCTACGAAGGCGACCACCACGAACTCGGGGTCCTCTTTGTCCAAGACCCGCATAAGTATGAGGAGAAAACTGGATAATGGTGCCTGACACCCTTTTTAAGATAACCACTAAGTCAAAATTGGCTTTGTGGTTTTTTTATTGGGGAGATTCGGCTAGTTGAGTACGAAAAGTTTAATATGGTTGACAAAGGTGGAGCTATATTATATTATTATCTCGGAATTAAAATATTTTAATTCATAATATCTGAATTAGGAATTAAATAAGGTGGTGTTTGTAATGGGTTTAATAGATAAATTATTTGGAAAAACACATGAGGAGGAAACAAAAATGACAAAATTAAACATTGGAATTATTTTAGGAAGCACACGTCAAGGAAGAGTAAGTCCACAAGTAGGAGAATGGGTAAAAGGAATTGCTGACAAACGTGGTGACGCAAATTACGAAATCGTTGATATTGCAGACTACAACTTACCATTCTTAGGTACAACTGATGGTACAGAACCAGGAATCGCCAAATGGAACGAAAAACTTGCTAACTTAGATGGTTTCGTATTCGTTGTTCAAGAGTACAACCACAGTATCACTGGCGCATTAAAAAATGCTCTTGATTTTGCTCGTGAAGCTTGGAATGACAAAGCTGCTGGTATTGTAAGCTATGGTTCAACAGGTGGTGCCCGTGCAGCCGAACATTTACGTGGAATCCTAGGTGAATTAAAGGTTGCTGACGTCCGCACACATCCAACATTATCTTTATTTACAGATTTTGAAAACGGAAGTGACTTCAAACCAGCTGAATTGCATCTAACAAATGTAAATGCAATGCTTGACGAAGTAGTGACATGGAGCGGAGCATTAAAAACAATTCGATAAAATAATGAAAGAGGGAATGCTTACCTGCATTCCCTCTTCATTTTATAAAGTGCGATATTTTTTCATAGAGAGAATATTCAGCACGATGAATATGGCAGCGAAAATGACTAATGCCAACAGGTCGCCGCTGATCTGACTAAAGCTTTCTCCTTTATACATAACGCCCTTTAGTGCGTCCCCTGCATAATACATTGGGAACACCTTCGCAACTACCTGCAGCCAATTGGCCATCCCTTCAAGCGGGAAGATTCCGGCAAAAAATATTTGGGGAATGACTGCAATTGGGATAAATTGCATCATTTGAAATTCGGAAGCTGCAAATGTTGATAACAATATTCCTAATGATAAGGCAACCAGTGCTAATAGCAGATTGATCAAAAGGACATTCCATATCGAACCAACTAAAACAATATCTAAAACATTAATAGCATAAAAAACGACAATCACCGTTTGAATAACCGCAAATAGGCCATAGCCGGCCAAATAGGCCGTGACAATTTCCCCTCTGCGAATCGGGGTTGATAGTAATCGCTCCAATGTTCCCGTCGTCCGTTCGCGTAATAATCCAATTCCTGAAATGATAAAAACAAAGAAGAAGACGAAGAAACCTACTAAAATAGGGCTTAATACATCAAAAAACACCGTATCCTTATTTCCATACACATAGTTTGTTTCAATCTTTTTAGGCAACATGCCTGCCAATGCCGGATTTTGCTGGATGAGTTTCGATTGTGCCAGAGCTGAAACTGTTTGGTTAACTTTCGCTTGCAAGCCCTTTGCAGAACTTGGGTCATCATTCTGAAGTGTTAATGTCATTTGTCCATTTTCCTGTTGCAGCAGCCCATTTAGATCATCATTTACCACGGTACTTTTCGTTACACTCTCATATTCTTTAATCTTTATATCTGCATCTTCAAAGGCTTTTACGAGATTGGAATCAACGCCCGCGACACCTAATTTCGGTGTAACGGTATTACCATTAAACAAAAAGTACATCAGGGTCAGAATCAATAGCGGTGCTATAAACATTAACGCCAGGGTTCTTTTATCACGAAGCATTTGCTGAATAATTCTTTTGATTAACGCTGTCGTTCTCATCCCTGCTTCACCCCTGCCTTTAAAAATACCTCATCAAAATTGTCAGTCTCGTAAAGCGTCTTTAATTCCTGCGGAGACCCGCTAGTTAATATACGGCCATCGCGAACCATCGCGACGTGGTCACATTTCACCGCTTCATCCATGACGTGTGTGGTCACAATAATCGTTTTTTCTTCTTCTGTTTTTAGTCGTAAAAACTCTTTCCAGATGGACAGTTTTAATTCCGGATCGATTCCGACGGTGGGCTCATCTAAAATTAGCACCTTTGGGTCTTGAATGAGGGCAATCGCCAGGGATAAGCGCCGTTTCATACCCCCAGAGTAGGCAGATACGCGTTTCTTTAAGTCGTCCGTCAGGTTTACTAAACTGGCTACGTAAGCAATCCGCTTTTTCTGTTCACTTTTACTTAACCTATAAAGAGATGCAAAAAACTTCAGATTTTCTTCCCCGGTTAACTCCACGTACAAGGCATCGGATTGCGCCATATAGCCGATTTCCTGCAGCAAGCCTAGATTCGGCATCTTTTGATCCAACACATGAATCGTACCAGTATCCGTTTTTTCCATGCCGACAATCATTTTGACAAGCGTCGTTTTACCGGCGCCAGAAGGCCCAATTAACCCGAATAATTGGCCTTTCGGTATGGTTAGGTTTACTTCATTCAAAACGGGTTTTTTCCCAAAGCTTTTATTGACTTCCACCACCTGAATGGTTGGATTCATTTGAAAACCCCCTCTAATTCGTGCCGTTAATGAACAGCGTGTTGACCATCTCTATACGATAATATTAAGATGGTCCGCGATGAATTACAATGAACAATATAGTAAAAAGTGTTCATTGTTTCTCCGTGCAACAAAATAGAATGTGTTGAATGACCTCACCGCATCCATTTTATTTTTTTAACCCTGCTACATATCCAGGTCCTAATAGGGTCATTTTCGCAAGTATTAAGGTCATTTCTCGAGGCGATTTTACCATACCGCCTTGCAGCCAATGTTGAATAACACCAAGATGCGCTGCGCTGACATAGGAAATTAAAAAATCCATTGGAACCAGCATATCTTCTGTATTAATTTCATCTGCTACTTTTTCTAAAAAGGTATGTTTAATCAATTCTTTCAGCCTCATTTGAAATGAAGCGTCCCCTTTGGGACCTAGGATAACTTTCAAAAAATAGGAATGTTCTTCGAAACATTCAAACAATTTAATAAGTATGGGAAATGGTTCATCATGACTTGTATAGTTAACAGCATCCATTGGATTAATTTCGTTAACAATCTTATTGATGCCGGTTAGAATCTCCTCTTCACTCTGCTCTAGCAAATCGTATTTATCCCGATAATGCAAATAGAAGGTTCCACGGTTAATTTGAGCTTTTTCAGTTAAATTGCGGACAGTAACCCCTTCGAAGCCCCTTTCCTCCATAATCTCTGTGAGTGCGTCACGAATCATCCTTTTTGTTCGGATTACCCGTTTGTCGATTACATTTTCGGACACATGTATCCCTCCTAATATCTCAGCAGTGATGGATTATTGATCATCCTGTTATCAAAATAATAACAAGGTTTCGACGTGATGTTCAACAGAGTGTTGATTAAAATGTGTATAAGATATCCATTAATACGAATATTTAGAAGGACAAAAGTGAAACATAAAGTGGGAAATTTTACATTTGTGAAAGGCGGTTAAGCGATGATTTTAAGCTTGTTGCAAGGCATTACGTATCAAACCCAGGAAATTACGACTATTGAAGGTGCGGCGGCCATCATGTTTTATTTCACAGTGTATTCGTTCATTGGCTGGCTGCTGGAAAATAGCTATAGCTTCTTCACAAAGCGTGAGTTTTTTAAGGAAAACTTTTTATTCGGCCCCTTTAAACCGATGTACGGTTTTGCCCCGGTTCTCTTGGTTTATTTGATTACCCCTGGAACTAATTGGGTGATGGTGATTCTCTTATGCCTTTTTATTCCAACACTAGTCGAATATGTAAGCGGGGCATTGCTCCAGAAATGTTTCCATAAACAATGGTGGGATTATTCCGACACCCCCTTGCAGCTTCACGGGCATATATGTCTGCCTTTCTCCATCTGCTGGGTATTCCTATCCCTCGCATGTGTAAAATGGATTCATCCGGCAATCGCCGCTTTGTATGAACCCATAGAACCCTATTGGATATGGGGCTGGGCAGCAACAGGACTATACTTCCTCGCTGACCTATCCCTTGCAATTCGAAAACACACTTTACAAAATTTAACAAATGGTGCCCGACACCCTTTGCACTCCTTCTGTAGTAGAAAGAAGGAGTTTTGTTTTATCTGGTGCAATTTTGGGCTTTTGAAGCGCTGTGTACATTAAAGATTAAAAATCCATGAAAATATGAAAGCTAGGGGAAAATAGTGCTACATTGTAGATGTGGCTTTTACACGAACAAACTATTTAGATTTGCCGCCTGAGGATCATCGTTAAAGAGGAGGGCTTATGATGAAAAAGCGAATTTTGGTTGTTGAGGATGAAAAACAGATTGCCAAAATATTAAAGATTGAACTGGAGTTTGAAGGCTATGAAGTGGTGATTGCCTATGACGGAAAGGCGGGATTGCAAGCCGCCTTGAACGATCAATTGGATTTAATCCTATTGGATGTCATGCTGCCTGAAATGAACGGGATTGAGGTTTTAAGAAAAATACGAGTTGAAAACAACATGCTGCCTGTCATTCTGCTGACTGCTAGGAACATGACGATGGATAAAGTAACCGGACTTGATCAGGGAGCAAATGATTATATTACGAAGCCCTTTGAATTAGAGGAAGTATTAGCAAGAATTCGTTCCTGTCTTCGGCAGAATTCCATTGCTGCTAAGGCTGCGCAAGCCGAGGAAACCGTACTTTCCATAAGGGATTTAACTGTAAATCTTGATACGAGAGAGGTAATCCGCGGAGAGGTATCGATTACGCTAACTCCCAAAGAGTTTGATTTGTTAGCTTATTTGCTTACTAATAAAAATAAAATTGTCACCCGGGAAAATATCATTCTTCATGTGTGGGGCTATGAATATGAAGGGGAAACAAATGTCATCGATGTGTTTATCAGACATTTACGAAAGAAAATCGAAGAAGGCTTTTCTGACCCCACTATTATTCAGACAATCAGGGGAATTGGATACACAATAAGGGAGAAGTAAGCAAATGAAGATTACGACCAAGATTAATCTAATCACAACCGCATGGATCCTAGTCGTGTTACTTGCCGTAAACGCAGTGGTCTTTTTTTCATTTATGAAAATTACCGTCAATATGGAGGATAATGCCCTTTTTCAAAAGGCGGGTCAATTGAGAAAGGAGCTAAATCAGGAAGGTACTCCTGCAGTTACTAAAGCAAAATTAACCCCATATTTAACACCTCATTCGTTTATTAGAATCATTCAACCAGATGGAAAAATTGTCCATCAAGTAACAAATGATCCGAACTTGGCTGCAAAAATAAAACCGCAATTTGCCAGTGAAAAAGGGACGATGAGGAGTACGATTAGACTAAAAAATCAAGAAGAACAAATTGCCATTGTCAGGGTTCCAATCCAAGCGGATGGGCAGGTTACCGGCACGATTGAGTTTGGAGAGAAGTTAAAGGGATTGGAATTAGGTAAGGATTTATTACTTTCTATTCTGGGGTTTTGTACGTTTTTAGGAGCGTTATTATCACTGCTTGGCGGCAGGTGGCTGTCCAATCTGATTATGAAGCCGATTTCAAATATGATTAATACGATGGAGGACATTGAACAAAGCGGGATCCCGAAGAAAATTGTCATCCAGCATGAAACAAAGGATGAATTGCAAAAATTAGCGGTGACCTTTAATCGAATGATAGAAAGATTGGAGTCAAACCTGGAAAAACAGAAGCAATTTATCTCAGACGCGTCTCATGAGTTAAAGACCCCGCTTACAGTGATCAAAAGTTATGCCGATCTTTTGCTAAGACGGGGGATCCGAAACGAAGAGGTTGCCCATGATGCCATTGAATCAATTCATTCAGAGGCCACGAGAATCCAAAGAATGACAGAACGGTTTCTTGATTTAGCCGATACAGAATCCGGTAATTTGTTAGAAACAAAACCAATCAATGTAGCGGCCTTGTGCGAGAATATCCGTAAACAGTTGAAAAGTGCTTATAAGAGGGAAATTGACCTCCATTTACCGGAACATGCAATGACCGTTATGGCTGATGAGTTAAAGCTAAAACAGGCCATCATCATTTTAATGGACAACGCCATTAAATACAGTTCAGAGAAAATCGATGTGTATCTGGAGGAAAAGGAATCATATAAGGTCATAAGGGTGAAAGATTACGGGATTGGTATACCTGAGTCCGAAATCGACAATATCTTTGAACGTTTTTACCGGGTGGACAAGGCAAGGAGCCGGGAGACAGGGGGAACAGGACTGGGGCTGTCGATTGCCAAAAATATTATTAAACAGCATCACGGGGAAATTAAAGTAAGAAGTACGGAGGGAGTCGGGACTGAAGTGGAATTGTACTTACCGAAGAGAAAGGAACTGATCTTTGAGTGATCAAAATCATCATTGTTAGTTTCATTCTTTTACTTAGTCTATTTCTTGTTTATGCTGTATTGCCAACAGTAATGATTCGTGTTTTCAGTTGGGGTATTACCAAAAGAACAACTGTTGGCGGCGTCGCCTTAACATTTGATGACGGTCCCAATCCCGAATATACACCGCAATTGCTTGATCTGTTGAAAAAATATGATGTGAAGGCGGCATTTTTTGTCGTCGGCAGTAAGGTAAAATCCTATCCAGCTATCATAAAACGGATGAGCCAGGAGGGACATACGATTGGCATTCATCATTTTGAACATATTTCTAGCTGGATTCTCTCACCATCTCGATTTAAAAAACAGCTTCAAATGACAGAACAGGCCATCAGGGAATGCACGGGGGAAAAGGTTACCTTTTACCGGCCGCCATGGGGGCATTTCAATCTCTTTAGTCTTTGTTTGAGTAAGCGATATAAAGTAATCATCTGGTCACACATTTTTGGGGATTGGAAAGTTGCAAAAGGTAAGAATGGACTGCTTGAGGAATTACGGACCGCTACAGAACCTGGTTCGATTCTATTGCTCCATGACTGCGGTGAAACGCTGGGTGCGGATAAGGAAGCTCCAAGCTATATGCTGAAATGCTTAGAAATCTATTTACAGGAAAACAAAAATAAGGGAACAAAATTTATCAATCTAAAAGAGATATGAGGGCACCATGAACGTAGAGACAATCGTAAATTATATTCATATATATGGGTATCTAGTCATTTTTCTTTTTTTATTCTTTGGTGTTGTCGGCATTCCTGCTCCAGAAGAATCGCTGCTCTTTCTTGTCGGAGTACTGTGTATTCATCATAAGCTCTCGTTAGAATTGGTCATGGTATCTTCCGTTCTCGGGGCGTTTACGGGCATGTTGACAGCCTATGTTTGCGGACGTTACGCAGGGTCCCCTTTTATCAAAAAATACGGCAAATATGTAGGAATTACCGATGAGCGCTTGGAAAAAGTAAGCAGTAAATATATGAAAAACGTCGGTAAAAGCATCGTGTTTGGTTTTTATCTTCCCGGGATCAGGCAAATTAGCCCATACTTTGCCGGAATTGTACACATTCCATTCACGAGATTTTCCCTTTTTTCCCTGCTGGGTACACTGCTGTGGACAGTCCCCTTTATTTTGGCAGGATATTTTACTGGAAGGATATTCCGTATTAATCCAAACCATGTTCCTTATTTAGGCATCGTCTTTTTAGTTCTATTTTTTCTATATGTTTTAATGAAGTATTTAAAGGGAAAAAACGTAAATAGATCAAATTAGTCAAAACCCGAAACGTGATACATCGGGTTTTTTATTTTACTGAAAAAACACTGAAGGTATGATTAAAAATTTCTTAAAAACCGCGTTTTTCAGGGAATCAGTGATACATTTGAAATGGAAAGCAGACAGCATCCCTTTTCAATGAACGATTTCTAAATGAACAGGAGATGGAACAAATGAAAAAGATTTTGTTTTTACCACTCTTACAAATGCAGTCAGGCCATCACCAGGTTGCTGAGGCCTTAATGGACCTGTTGAAAAATCATACCGACGATATTATGGTTAAAAAAGTCGACTTACTAAGCTATTCCAATAAATCACTTGAAAAAATGATTACCAAAGGCTATTTAAATTGGATCCGCTACGCACCGGAAACGTACAATCTTGCTTACAAAAGCTTTTTTTACATGCCAGCAGCTAAAGAACACACATTTAAATGGTACCAACCATTCTTTTTGAAGAAAATGGAACAATTGCTGGCAGAGGAAAAACCGGATTTACTTGTTTGTACGCATGGATTCCCTTCTTATCTTCTTAGCAAATTAAAGAGGAAGGGGAAATGCAACATCCCAATTATCAATGTGTATACGGACTTCTTTGTTAATAATGTTTGGGGAAAGGATGGAATTGACCTTCATTTTCTTCCAAGTCAGCAGGTGAAAGAAACGTTATTTGAGAAGGATCACATTCCAAAACAGCAGATGATTGTCACAGGTATTCCTGTCCATAAAGAAATTACCAGGAATGCAGCTATTCGTAAAACGAATAATGGACGGCCAAAAATTTTAATAGCAGGAGGGAATAGTGGTTTAAGCGGAATTGTAAAGTTCACAGCTGAGTTAAAACAGTCTACTGAAGTGGATTATATCGTTCTTTGCGGAAAGAACCGAAAGCTGTATGAAGAAATCCTTTCCTGGAATATTAAGCACATTAAACCATTGCCCTACCTATCATCAAGGTCAGATATGGACACGCTCTATGAAGCGGTTGATGCTATCATGACAAAACCCGGCGGCGTCACAATTAGTGAAGCCTTACAAAAGAGACTCCCCATTTTTGTGCATACAATGCTGCCAGGTCAGGAAAAAGTGAATTTACGCTATTTAACAGATCAAAAGCTGGTATTTAAACTTGACCAAAACGCATCCATAGAAAAGCAGTTGATAACAGTGTTAAAGGATGACGACAAAATGAATCGCTGGGAGCAGGCGATTGATTCCTATCAAAAGGGAATAGAGCTGAAAGCCAAGGAAGATATGGTCGATTTAATCAAGGAAGTTCTTTTCCAACCAAGTAAAAGCGTGACGTCCAGATTCGTAATCCAGTCCAAATTTTTTCATAGTGCTAGGGCATAATAGGAACAAAAAGGAGGACTAATCTTGGGTAATCTGACAGCTTACATTGATCAGTTTGGATATATTGTCCTTTTTGCAGCATTATTACTTGAATTACTGGCTCTCCCATTACCTGGAGAAGTCCTTATGGGTTATAGTGGTTTTTTAGTTTTTCAAGGTCATTTAAATTGGGTCTTAAGTATTTTGACCGCGGGTATCGGAGCCTGTTTGGGGATGACTATTTCCTACTGGATTGGATTAAAATTAGGTACGCCATTTTTTGAAAAACACGGTCACCGACTACATCTCGGTCCAGATCGGATTGAAAAAACCTCACAATGGTTTAGCAAGCATGGCAATAAATTGCTGATTATCGCGTATTTTATCCCCGGTGTCCGACACATAACTGGATATTTTTCAGGGATAACAAGGCTTCCGTTTCGGACGTTTGCGCTGTTTGCCTATAGTGGTGCATTTATATGGGTGACGGTATTTATCACGCTTGGCAAAATTTTAGGTCCCCAGTGGGAACAGTTTCACAGTTCGATTAAAAAATACCTCATTATCGCGGGAATCATTGCTGCGATATTGATCATTGCTTACTTGATTGTTAAAAAGTTCCGAGTGGAATTGAAAGATGCGGCAGTAAGCGGATTGAATTTCACGATGAAGTTATTCCATTCACGAAAACGGGTTGGACTTCTTTTAGCGATTACGATGGCACTAACCATAGGCCTAATCGTCTTAATGATAGGGATGATCCAAGATTTTCTTGCAGGAGAATTCTCAGACTTTAATGAAATTGTCGGAATGTTAGTGCCATTAACGTTTAATAAAAATTGGGCCGGCATTATGCAGGTTTTTTCATTCATGGGCTCTAGGCAGATTCAAATCGTGATTATTATTCTTTCGCTGTTTTGGATTGCATGGAAAGGCAGGGATAAGCTGCTTGAATGTTTGTCTTTCGGTCTGACGGTGGGCGGCGGCGAACTCTATGAGGAAAGTTTACGGAGGATTTTTCACAAACTTTCACCTGTTAAGCAAACACTCATGGAGCAGCTGTTTTATTCTTTTCCGAGCGAACAACTGCTAATGACGATTGTGATTTACGGTTTTGCTGTCTTTCTCTTTGTTCGCCATTCGAGAAGGGTGTGGGTTCATACTTTTGTTCCAATAGCAGCTTTGGCTTTATTCGTTCTAATCGCCATCAGCCGATTGTATTTTCAAATCGAACTTCCAAGCGACGTTGCCGCAGGCTACGTCTTCGGCGCAGTCTGGCTGGGAATCAACATCCTTCTCCTCGAAATTCTGCGGATCTTAAGAACCATGGACCCCCTGCCGAAGCATGGTGCCTGACACCATTTGCACTAAATGCACTCATTCTATAATGAAAAGAGGGGGTTTTTGCAATTTTCTTTAGGGGGTATTATTTCTGTCCATTCCCGTTTTTGGTCATAAATCACTTATTCTGACATATAATCTAAGGTTAGTGAATCGGCCGTAAAGGGGGAATGGCTATCCATGTTCTTTGTTGTATGGCTAGAGGGTCAATTGGTGTGGAATATCCCATTATTAACGGGGCTCATTTGTATCGCTATCATCTACGGCTGCTTCGTCACATTTTATACGAATATAAAAATCTATCATCAAAAGCCCCTGCTTTTCTTCCTCAGCCTAACCCTATTATACGTAACCATTGGCAGCCCTTTATCTTCTCTCAGCCATTTATCATTCAGTTTTCACATGATACAAATGAGTATTTTATACTTCATGATCCCGCCACTACTTTTAATAGGAGTTCCCGAATCCTTCCTACAAATAATGAAAGGAATAAATAAACTGTTCCTGCCTCCATTGGCTGCCTTGTACTCATTTTCCCTCCTCTTCTTGATGTATCATTTGCCGGTAATGTTATCATTTCTCTTAAAACATTCGCTTGTTCATAATGGATATCTAGTCGTGCTATTTTCGTTGTCATTTAGTATGTGGCGTCCAATTGTTATGGACCAGAATAAACGATTTGCGGTATTAAGCGGCCTGTTATTAATGCCTGCTTGCATTCTATTCATCATAACCGGCCTGATTGGCGGATTGAATAATCCTTTCCTTGCGCAAATGACTAGTAATCTGTGCATTTCCCCCTTGACGTTAAGTTCTCTCCATATCCTTCCACCTCCGTTCAATACGGGTTTAGACCAAATGATGGCCGGAATTCTTATGATCCTTATGCATAAATTTGCGTTATATATAGCAGTACGTACCGGAAAAAAAGCTCGAGTGTATGAATGGGGGAGAATGGGTTAACAAACCAGCTCCCCTTTTTTCTATGCTGCCATTCCGCGAAAAGGTTCCTGCCAAAAAAATTTCAAATATGAACGAAAAAATAGCCCCTCTGAGTCATAGGAAATACCCGCCGAATCGTTTACTTTAAACTTGTTACAGATTTCAACTCATGAAAAGGGTTTATTTGACCATGAAGTAATCTTTAAGGTTCGCAGGAAGGAATTAAGAATATGAAAGGTTTACTGAAGCTGATTTTATTGGTGGGGATCATTAGTTTCGTTGGGGGAAAGGAGACATCCGCAGACGGATCCCTTCAATCACAAATCAATGCGGTTCCAGCAGGCGGCATACTAACAATAGCGGCCGGTATCTATCAAGAACCGATTGTTTTAAAAAAGCCAATCGTAATAGAGGCTGAAAAAGGAACGATTCTCAAAGCCTGCAATTCTAAACCAGCTATTACCATCAAGGGGAATAGTGTGACAGTAAAAGGGATTCAGATAATAAGCTGTAAAAAAGATAAGAGCGCGGCAGTGATTAAAATGAGCGGAAAGAATCATCACCTTGAAGATCTAACTTTGAAAATCTGGAAATCCGGAATTTACCTCGAAAATGTGGAAAAAACGAGTTTCCGAAATCTTAGACTGGCAGGCGTCGGCAAGGAGAATGGGTTTGAACTGTGGGATTCCCATCATAATACGTTTGAAGAAATCAAGGTCGAGCATGTCCAAGATGGTTTTTATATGGAGAATAGCAGCAATAACACCTTTAGCGGCAACACCATCAGCAATTCGCGGTATGGGCTGCATGTGATGTTTTCCGACAATATTACCATCGTGGAAGGCATTAATGGCTGCTGTTGCCGTCTGGTTCTTCCTGATTATGATTTGGCCAACCGCTTTAATTGCGATTTTGGGTCTCGTTCCTTATTCGATGGTTGACCCATTAATGAAACTGGCGATGGTCGTAAATCCTGCAGAGTTTTTGCGAATTTTTTTAATCATTCAATGGGATAGCGGCGCAATCTTTGGTGCGTCATATGATGCGGTTGTTCACCTTTTCCAATCAGCTGCAGGCTGGGGCATCCTAATTGGCTACATGATGGCCTACCTGCTGATTGTGCTCACCCCCGCGATCCTGTTCCTAAAAAAAAGGAGATTTCTATGATTGAAATAAAAAATGTTTCCAAGGTATTTAAACATAAGACGGCGCTTTACCCCTTATCATTAACAGCAGCGGATGGTGAGTGCATCGTTCTTTGCGGTGGAAACGGTGCTGGAAAGAGCACACTGCTGAATATTATTGCCGGTATTTCTGCACCTAACGATGGCACGGTTACGATCAATCAAGTCGATATCAAGCAAAATAGACAGCAATATGTTTCGTTAATCGGTTACATGCCGGATGAATTTTTTGCGCAAGAAACACTAACGGTCAAAGAGTTTTTAACTTTTTATGGAATATTCCGAAAGACAGCGCCAGCCCGGGTGGAGGATGTGATCCACCTCCTAGGGTTAGCGGCAAAAAAAGATGAAATGGTGAAACACCTGTCAAAGGGGATGCGCCAGCGGCTGTTATTTGGCCAGGCATGGCTGGCAAACCCAACTGTGCTAATTCTCGATGAACCGACAAATGGCCTTGATCCCTATTGGATTGATGTATTTATAGGATTCCTGAAAAAAATAAAGCAGAGCGGCACGACGATTATCTTTTCAACCCATATGATGGATGTGGCAGCTGAAGTGGCTGACCGAGTCATCTTCATGGAAAATGGAAGAATGATTGAAGTACTGAAAAATAACGACACAGAATCGAAACCATTTATGGTAAAACTGCTCAGCCGCTATCGTCAAAAAGAAGTATAATCGGGACGTATATGCTTTAATGGAGATAGAAGGAAATAGAGGGGCGGTCAGAATGTCATACCGAACGTTGAAAATTATTGCGATTTTAATCCCACCCTTGTTGATAGGGGGCTTTGAGCTTATCCGGCATAATACGGGGTTACTGCATAATCTGTCGATGGAAGCAGGAAATTACGTGATTATCCTGTTAACATGGGCCGTTTCCTATGTATTTACCACCTGGATGTTTAAGATGATTGAGGAAAAAAATCACCGCCTCACCACAGAACGGGAAATGCGCGCCGTTTATGAAGAAAGAGAACGGCTGGCAAAAGAATTACATGATAACATTGCCCAGACTTTATTTTTACTAAAGGTAAATTTAAAAAAGGGAAAAATTAATGAAGCGAGCGGGCTCGTCAATTCCATTGATGCCAACCTCAGGCAGGCGATTTATAACCTGCGCGTGAACCCGCTTGAGGCCGTTTCTTTTTCGAAACGGGTGGAGAATTGGCTGAATGATTGGAGTACCGTCTCCGGGATTGAAACAAAGGTTACCATACAGATCACGGAAGGCTATTTTAGCCCATCTGAAGAGGTGCAGCTGTTCGGCATAATCCAGGAGGCATTTACGAACATCCGAAAGCACTCCGGGGCTCAATCGGCCCGTTTACTTCTGCAGCCCATCCCTAATGGATGGGAAATGAATATTTCAGACGATGGCAAGGGGTTTATGAAAAATGAACGCGGTCTGAACCAATATGGTCTTATCATGTTAAATGAGCGAGCTGAAAAAATCGACGCGGTGCTTGAAATCGTCTCTGAAAAGAATCATGGGACAAAAATAATGGTAAAAGGGAGCGATAGTTGATGGTTCCTTATCGGGTTTTGATTGCTGACGACCACCCCCATGCAAGACAGGCAATTATGGCCATTCTGGAAGAAGATCCGCTGTTTACCATTGCCGGTCAAGCGAAGAATGGCAAGGAAGCGATCGAGCTGTGCGGTGAACATCTTCCCGACATCTTATTAATTGATATTGAAATGCCAGTTTTAGATGGTTTAGCGGCAACGAAAATCATCAAAGAGAAATATCCGTTTATCAAAGTGATTATCTTAAGTGTATCCGATAATGTCGGAGATTTATTTACCAGTATTCAGTATGGGGCACAGGGCTATTTATTAAAAAGTATGGATCCCGATGATTGGCTCCAGTACCTTCATTCTATTGTTGATGGGTCAAACGAGGCTACAAGGGATTTGGCTGGAAAATTGCTCTATCAATTTCGGGAGCGCGATTTGCAGAATACTCCGGCAATCAGTTCATTGACTCCGAGAGAGAAAGAAATCCTTCTCTTAGTTTCAGAGGGGCGAACCAATAAGCAGATTGCCGAGAATCTGTTTATCGCTGAGAATACAGTAAAAAATCATATTAAAAATCTGCTGGAAAAGCTCGGTCTTGAAAACAGGGTACAGCTTGCCTCTTATGCAGTTAAATATATTACCAAATGAATTTGGGTATAGTATAACGGAGTGTTTCAATCTGAGTATAAGGGGGAATTCCTATTTATAAAAAACAAGAACGGAAGTTGATTTGGCTGACCTTTATGGTAGCGGCCATTTTAGGGCTGGCGATCGTTGGACGGATCGTTTCGGGCTAAGATTGGAGAGACAGCAAATGGGAAATGAAGAAACAGTATTTTTCAGCCGTGTTTTAACCGAATTGACCTTATCCTTTCATATTATTTATGCAACCATTGGTGTCGGCATTCCACTCATGATCATGATTGCCCAATGGGTCGGGATTAAAAAGAATGACGAGCATTATATTTTACTGGCGAGAAGGTGGACACGGGGGTTCGTGATTACCGTTGCGGTTGGGGTGGTCACTGGAACTGCGATTGGCCTGCAGCTCTCACTACTATGGCCAAGATTTATGGAGCTTGCGGGAAATACGATTGCCCTGCCATTATTTATGGAAACCTTCGCCTTCTTCTTTGAAGCAATCTTTTTGGGAATATACATATATACGTGGGATCGATTTGAAAATCAGAAAAAGCACTTGCTGCTGCTGATTCCCGTCGCGTTGGGTGCCTCTTTTTCCGCCGTGTTTATTACTATTGTCAATGCGTTTATGAATGCACCGCAAGGCTTTGACCTCGTCAATGGGGAGCTAGTCAATGTAAGTCCGTTCGTAGCAATGTTTAATCCGGCGATGCCGACGAAGGTAGCACATGTTGTCGTCACAGCCTACATGACTTCAGCGTTTGTCCTTGCTTCCATCGGTGCGTTTCGACTGTTGAAGGGGTCCAATCATCTGTACCATAAAAAGGCGCTCTTTTTAACGATGAAGCTCGGGCTCATTTTTTCGATTGCCACCGCCATTATCGGCGACTTTTCCGGAAAGTATTTAGCAGAATATCAGCCGGAAAAATTAGCGGCAGCCGAATGGCACTTTGAAACAGAAAAAGGGGCACCGCTGATTCTCTACGGTGTCCTTAAGGACGGCGAAGTGAAATATGCGCTGAAAATTCCATATGGACTTAGCATTTTGGCACATAGCAGCCCAAATGCGGAAGTGATTGGGTTAGATCGATTTAAAGAAGCCGACCAGCCGCCGCTATATATCCATTACATGTTTGACTTAATGGTGACGATCGGTATGTGGATGGTTTTTATATCATTGGTGTATGTGGTCGGAACATGGCGTGAGTGGCGGTTTATATTAACAAAATGGTTTAGATGGCTGATGGTACTCGGCGGCCCCTTGTCAATTATCGCAATTGAAGCGGGATGGTGGCTTGATGAAGTAGGGCGCCAGCCATGGGTATTGCGAGGGATAATGCGCACAAAGGATGCTGCCACAACAAGTGGTCAAGTGGATACGATGCTCTGGCTGTTTGCAAGTCTTTACATCATCCTCGGTATTGGCAGTGTATTCGTCCTATGGCGGATGTTCCGTAACAATCCGGTGGAACAGGAATTAGCTGATCGGGCAGCGGATAGGGCTGGTGAGATGAAATGACGCTAGAGATTCTCGGAATTACGGTATTGGGCATTTTTCTATTCGGCTATATTATTGTAGCCTCGATAGACTTTGGTGCTGGGTTCTTTAATGCCTTCAGTACCTTGACGGGCAAGGAGCATATTTTAACGAAGGTGATTCAGCGTTATTTATCCCCTGTTTGGGAAGTCACCAATGTCTTTCTTGTCTTCTTCTTTGTCGGGATTGTCGGTTTTTTTCCAAAAACAGCTTATTATTATGGCTCGACATTGCTTGTCCCGGCGAGCATCGCGATTATTCTCTTGGCGATCCGCGGTGCCTATTACGCATTCACCACGTATGGCGGCTTGAAGCATAAACGATATACCATTCTGTACGGTCTGACGGGACTATTTATCCCTGCTTCGTTATCCATCGTTTTAGTAATTTCCGAGGGCGGTTTTGTTACCTTGGAGGATGCTGGGCCATTACTTGATTATTGGGCATTGTTTACGAGCCCCTTATCTTGGAGTATTGTTGCCCTCAGTTTAACATCTGTTTTATATATTTCCGCTGTGTTTTTAACCTGGTATGCGCAAAAAGCGAAAGACAGGCAGGCAGCAAACCTGCTGAGGAAATATGCACTTGTCTGGGCGGGGCCGGCGATCATCACCGCTGCCGGCATTATTATTGAAATGAAGAATCATAATCCGGAACATTATGAGCGTTTAGTTGATCTTTGGTGGCTGTTTGGGCTGTCGCTGATTTTCTTCGCAGGAACCGTTTATTTACTTTGGCAGCGGATTGCCTATGGATTTGCCTTTTGGCTGCTAGCCGGCCAGTTCACGCTCGCCTTTTTGGCTTATGGCATTTCCCATTATCCATATTTAATGTATCCGTACTTAACGATTTATGACAGCTTCACGAATGAGGCGATGGCAACCGCGCTGGTGATTGCGTTTATTGCCGGACTTTGCTTGCTGCTGCCGTCGCTGTATCTGTTGCTCAGACTGTTCTTGTTTAACAAGGCCTATGTACAAGGGAATCGAAATGATCATGCCTAAAGGGAGGCATTACTATGTTGGAGCTGGATAAATTCCTCATGTTCTATGCACCGTTTCTGGTGCTGATCGCATCCATTCTAGCGGCATTCTGGGCTGCACGAAAAGATGATGCAGTGAAAAAATAAAGGTTCAAATAAGGTAACACCGAACCCGTAAAATAAAAGTAAGAAAAGACGTGTGCCCGCACACGTCTTTTCTTACTTCATAATTAAATAAATTGACACATATATCTTTATTCAATAACATAAAATGGTGTTACGATTTATTTAAAAAGTAACACGATTAAGGCTCGTTTATAGGAGAAACGGATAAATTACCATACTTTACCCCTTTTAAACTAAGTAATTTATCTCGTAAAGTACGGATTGATTGGGCATTCCCGCGAACGACAATCATCTCGAGGCAATTATGGTGATCAAGGTGAAAATGGGTCGTCGCAAGAATCGCATCGTGGTAGTCGTGCTGAATCGCGGTCAGTTCTCCTATTAGACGGCGTTGATGATGGTCATAAAAAATGAGGAGACAGCCAGCCACTTGGAGATCATCTTGTTCCCATTTATCTTTGACCAGCTTTTCACGGACCAAATCACGGACAGCTTCCGAGCGGGTTTTATACCCTTTCTCTTCGATTAATTGATCGAAGCTTTCAAGTAAGCCTTCTTCCATGGATACGCCAAACCGGCTTAAATTTTTCGAAGTCAAAGCACTAAGCCTCCTTCCTGATAATGTAACAATATCATAAATATTTTGATAGAAAAAGTGAAAAGGAGAATCGATTATGCACATTCCTGACGGGATTCTAAGTCCCACTATTTTAGCGGCAGGTGCCGTTGTATCTGTTGCTGTACTTGCCAAAAGCGTTCGAGAATCGAAAAACAACCTTGAACAGACAGCAGTTCCGATTATGGGCGTGATGGCAGCCTTTATTTTTGCTGCACAAATGGTGAATTTCCCCCTTTTAGGGGCAGCAGCTTCCGGCCATTTGATGGGGGGAGCACTGGCGGCCTACCTGTTTGGCTTCTGGCCGACGACACTCATTATGACGACCGTGGTCACGATTCAAGCCGTCGTGTTCCAGGACGGAGGAATCAGCGTCCTTGGTATCAATATCCTAAATATGGCGATTCTTGCCCCGCTGTCCGCATCATTGGTTTATAAAATGTTTCGAAAAAGTAAGCTGCCGGTTTCGGTCATGGTCTTTATTGCCGGTTGGGTATCGGTTGTGATTACCTCCGTCTTTGCCGCTCTGCAGCTCGGTGCATCACATGTTGTTTCCTATCAATTGGCACTGCAAACACTTATTCTATGGCATGCAATTATTGGTATTGGAGAAGGTTTGATCACGGTCGCAGTCGTTCCGTTTGCCCACAGGTCTTCCTTTTTCCTTAGGAGAGGGGAGGAGCATTCTTGATGAAAAAACGAATCTATTTTTGGATTATCGGATCGTTAGTGATTGCCGGCGCTGTATCTTTACTTGCCTCGGGACACCCTGATGGCTATGAAAAGGCAGGAGAACAACTGGCTTTTATTGATCGGGCAACGACGTATTTGCAATCCCCACTGCCTGATTATGCCATTCCAGGCGTGCATTCTTGGATGTCATCCAGTCTTGCCGGGATCATTGGGGTTGCCTTGACATTCCTGTTCTTTCTCATGATTGGTAAATTGGCTGGCAAACGCAAATGATGGCACTGCCGAAACCAAGGGTAAAAGTAGTATTGGCACTTTTGATGATTATTCTTGGGGTTTTACCGAAGGATCTTATCATTATTGGGGGAAACCTTTTTATCGGAACAACGCTTCTCTTTATTTATCGAATTCCGTTTCACGCGTTCATCAAACAACTAAAACCAATCGCTTTTTTTATGTTGTTTACGTTTCTCTTTTTCCCCCTTTATGAAGGAGGCCAAGGCTGGATAAAGGCACTTCAATACAGCGGCCGTTTGTTGTTTGTTGCTCAGATGCTTACCTTTGTATTTTACCGCTTGGGTGTTCCTGCCTTTTTACAGGTGTTGGCAGAAATAAGGGTTCCGTCGATTTTTATCGAGCTGATGATGTTTACCTTAAGGTTTATGGACGTGTTTCGTACGGAAGTTCGGCAAATGCTTTTAAGTCTTAGGAGTAGAGGTTTCTATACAGGAAACTGGTTTCAAGTAAATAAGTACCGGGTACTAGGCGGACTGTTAGGAAGCCTGCTGCTGCGTTCTTTTCAACGCTCTGAACGAATATATTTAGGCATGTTAAGTAAGGGCTATAAAGGAGAACGTACATCATTGAAACCAGAAATGGTCCCTCGAACCGAATGGCTTCATTGTGTATTGTGGATCGGCTGTGTTCTCTGCTTGTTTTTTGTAGGAGGAAAGCAATAATGGATATTTTTCGATTTAATGGGGTTTCATACGGCTATACCAAGGACAAGCCCATATTGCGCGACATCTCCTTTTCAATCCGTGAAGGCCGAAAGACAGCAATCGTCGGTGCAAATGGAGCGGGAAAGTCGACAATTTTGTTTCATTTGAATGGCCTGTATGCCCAGCAGCAAGGGGAGATCTTCTTCCGTGAGCAGAAACTTGATAAGAAATTACGGCGTGAGTTATATAAGCAAGTCGGCATTGTCTTTCAAGATCCTGACGACCAGATTATTTCTTTAACGGTGTCAGATGATATTGCATTTGGCCCTGTTCAGATGGGTATTACCGGCGAAGCAATTAAGAAACGGATAGAAAAATATATTAAATTAGTAGGAATTGAGCATTTACTGTCCGACAATCCATCCGAGCTAAGCTATGGGCAAAAAAAGCACGTCACCGTTGCCGGTGTCCTTGCGATGGAGACTGACGTATTTATTTTAGATGAGCCAATGGCCTTTCTCGACCCATTAGGAAAAGAACGAATGGCGTCGATTTTGCAGTTGTTGCAAGAGCAGGGCAAGACAGTGATTGTGACTACACATGATATGCAATTTGTTGCAGAATGGGCGGAGGATGTAATCGTGATTCATCAAGGCCAGTGCCTGGGGACGTTCCAGGCAAGAGAACTCTTCGGCCGCCATGATATTATGAAGCAGGCGAATTTGACGCTGCCGCCGATTGTCCAATTAATGACCTCTCTTTGGAAAGGAAAGAAAGAGGAGATGCCAATTCGATTGGATGAAGCAAAAAGATGGTTAGCAGCGAAAATATAAAGGAAATCTGGGAGAACTGATTGGGTTCTCTTTTTTTTGTGTGTAAAATGATAAAAACAATTGACATTCAAACTGCTGTTTGAATATGATATAATCAAACGAGCATTTGAATGAAGGAAGTGGTTTAAGACTGTTGTGGGTAAAAGAATAACAACGTCACATTTGGAAAAAACTAGCCTTATTCGTAACAATTTCGGTTTAGAAAGACAAAAATAAAGTACCTGCATTATTAGGGTTCTTGGGGGGATCAACATGGGTCATCATCACCACCATCACGGTCATTCACACGGCCACTCGCATGGCCATTCACATACAGGCAATAAAAAAGCGTTAATGAGTTCTTTCATTCTAATTGCTGCATTTATGGTTGTCGAGGTCATTGGCGGACTCCTGACAAATAGTTTGGCGCTGCTTTCCGACGCCGGCCACATGCTCAGTGACGCCGCGGCCCTGGGGCTGAGCTTCTTCGCCATTAAACTCGGTGAAAAACAAGTGTCTCAAGAAAAGACCTATGGCTACAAACGATTTGAAATCATTGCTGCTGCCCTAAATGGGTTAACCTTAATGGTCATTTCTTTCTTTATTTTTTACGAAGCAATCCAGCGCTTTTTCGCTCCGCCGGAAGTGCAAAGCACGGGGATGCTGATCATTTCGGTCACAGGGTTAGTCGTCAACATCATCGCTGCCTGGATTCTTATGCAGGGTGACAAGGATGATAACCTGAATATAAGAAGTGCCTTTTTACATGTTATCGGTGATATGCTCGGGTCAGTCGGCGCCATTATTGCCGCACTGCTCATTATGTTTTTCGACTGGGGCATTGCCGATCCGATTGCGAGCGTTATTGTTGCCGCCTTGATCCTTATCAGCGGGTACCGCGTCACGAAGGATTCCTTCCATATTCTAATGGAGGGTGCCCCAACGCAAATCGATATTGATCAAGTGAAAGCGGCGCTTGGCAGGATACCGCTTGTTAAGGAAGTTCATGATCTTCATATTTGGACGATTACCTCCGGATATCCAGTTTTAAGCTGCCATCTTACCATCTCTGATGAAGGAGTTCATGATGAAATCTTGTCGCAATCGCAGCGTATTCTTCATGACGAATTCCATATCGAACACAGCACCATCCAAGTCGAAAAAGAAACAAACGGCTGCCCAAGTCCGCTCGGTACATGCAACTAACAAAGCAAAGGAAAAAGACATCCTCAAAAGAGATGTCTTTTTTTCAGTTTCCATTAAATTTAGATATGATTTAATAGAGAGCTATTTTGAAATAGGAGAAATTTCACAATTAATATCCAAATATTGTAGATTGCGAAGGTATGTGCGTGTTAGAATGATTTTAATATTTTAGGAGGATTGTTATTTTGAAAGCGTTGTCTCGCTATTTGCTAGTCTTTTTACTGCTATTTTCTAGTGTTGGGTCTTTCCTACATGGGGAATCTGTTTACGCAGCGATGGCTGTTAAAGGATCTATTACCCTTCCGTTTAAGCCGAATGATACAGCCATTGACCCGAATAAACCTGTGATTTATGCGACAAAACTGGGAAGTAAGACACTCTATGCAGTTAATTTTTCCACAGGAGAGATTAAATCTCTTAACCTGCCATACCCGGCAGAAAGATTAGATTTTAATCATAATAAGCTTTATGTTACTCAGCTTAAAATGAGCCATGATACCTACAATCAAGGCCCTTATTCTGGCGCTATTGCAGAGGTAGATCCTAGTAATTTTACCATAAGTAATGTATTGGATATTAATCAAGACCCATACGACATCGCCGTAGACAACAATGGATATATTTATATTTCACCTGGATCAGGACAGTGGGATGATTTAAAAGTATATTCGATGAAGGATAAAAAAGAGATTGTTCAAACTGCACCTTATCCAGCTACATCCATGTATGAAAGAACGAATATCTTTTTTAATGCAGAAACATCGAAAATTTACTCAAATGAGACAACCGGAAGTCCTTTAGATATTGAGGCATATGAAGTCGTAAATGGGGTCATCCAAAATCACTATGACTCTCCTTACCATGGGGATTATAATCTCGGTATTACCGGTAAAATTTCTCCTGATGGAACAAGCATATACAATACTGGCGGGGTTGTATTTGAACTAGCTACGTATAAATCAGGGGACATGAACTACCGTTTTTCTTTCGGGAAAAAATACAATGATTATGAGTTTAGTCAAGAGCAGGGATTAACCTTTGCCGCCAGTACGACCACCGGAATTGACGTCTATCAATATGATACAAAAACGTTTTTATACTCCTTAAGGAAAGATTTAAATGTCCAAAAGCTTCATATTCAAAACGGCATTTTGGTAACTATTAATCAAGATAGCAGTGGAAATTATTTTATCGAGACAATGAATGCGGATACGCCGCCATCATCAGGTGTACCGGAAACACCTGGTGTCCCGGATCCGGTGGGAACCCTTAATAATCTTGGTTTTAAACCAAATGATACGGCCATGGATCCGAACAATCCGGTAATTTATATGACTAAAATGGGAAGTAAAACGGTTTATGCGGTTAATATTTCTACAGGGGAAATCAAATCATTAGCACTTCCATACCCTGCAGAAAGGCTGGAGCTTTATAAAAATAAACTGTATGTAACACAACATAAAATGACCCATCAATATGTAGCCTCTAAACTAATCGGAGCCATCGCTGAGGTTGACATACAAACATTTAAATTAACTAAGGTCATCGATGTTGACGCGGACCCTTATGATATTGCAATTGATCAAAATGGCTATATTTATATCGCGCCAGGTTCCGATCAGTGGGAGGATATGAAAGTTTATTCTTTGGCAACGGGAGGAGAAATACCAAACACGTATATTGCCAATATGCGGGCATGGTCCTACCTCTATTTCAATCCTGAAACATCCAAGATTTATTCCATTTCAACGGATACAAGCCCAAGGGATGTGAATGCATTTGAAGTGGAAAATGGGATAATAAAGAAGAACTACGATTCTCCCTATCATGGCGACTATCCGTTAGATCCTTTTGCCAAAATAACACCAGATGGTCAAAGGATGTACAATAATAGCGGTGTTGTCTTTGACCTTGCGATGTATCAGACGGGTGATTTGACCTATGCCTTTAAACTAGGAAGAAAATACACTGATTATGAATTCAGCTTACAGGACCAATTGACATTTGCTGCTAGAGTAGACGGAGGAATCGATGTCTATGAATATAATACGAATAAATATTTGTATACGATTAAAAAAGAGGCAACTGTGGAAAAACTTCATCTTCAAAACGGGAAATTGACGGCTGTTTCTACTGATAGCTCTGGAAAATATTATATTATTACCATGGATACAAAAACCCAAGGGACATCGGATACACCAAGTAACCCAGGGACACCGACTGACCCGGGAACTCCAAGCACACCTATACCACCAAAGGCAGTACAATATCTGGAAGGTGCAATCTTCACGTGGAATGATGAAATAGAGGAATTCGACTATTATGATCATTTGACAGATGGCGTCCAAAAAGTGCCTTTAGGCAGTATCTTCGGCTTTCACTTTGATCAAAATGTGGAAGTGAATGACGAATCAGGAATAATTATTAAAGGACCAGGTGGCATTGTTGACACATTTAGTTGGGTTTCCGATGATGGCTTATTCATTGCTGCTGACGTTTTAAATGGGACTACAGCCTACACCCTTACTATTAAGAAGGATGCCTTATCTGGTCCTCAAGGACAAAGCTTAGCAAATGATATTATTATCAAGTTTACAACTGCCTCTAACTGGGAATTTTACAATGGTAAGTGGCATTTCTATGACCCGGCTATCGGAGATTATGCCACAGGCTGGAAAGACATTTCAGGAACCCGCTACTATTTTAACCATGCAGGCGAAATGCTAATGGGCTGGCAAAAGATAAATAGTATTTGGTACTACTTTGCAGGCAGTGGCGCGATGCAAAAAGGCTGGCTGAAATTAGGTGCTACTTGGTATTACCTGGATGCCAGTGGTGCGATGAAAACGGGCTGGTTAAAACAAGGAACGACCTGGTATTACTTAGACGGAAGCGGTGCGATGAAAACGGGCTGGTTAAAACAAGGAACAACTTGGTATTACTTAGACGGAAGCGGCGCGATGAAGTCAGGCTGGTTAAAGTTAGGTACGACTTGGTATTATCTAAACAGCAGCGGCGCGATGAAAACCGGCTGGCTCCAATTAGGGAAAGACTGGTACTACCTATACAGCACCGGTGCCATGGCCTATAACACAAAAATCGGCGGCTATAGACTGGGCGCGAATGGAGCATGGATACGCTAGAAAACCTATTAGGATGCGGCGACTTATCGTACACATCCTGACAGGTTTTTTTATGCATTTTTCTTTATCTCTCATAATTGTTTGGTAAAATGTTCTTTATTCGTTAAAAATAAAATGAACAACAATTTTGAGGGGGAAACCTGTTGAAAAAGACAGTCAATCCGCCGGACAAGCGTTTTAAAATCGCGCATAGGGAGGCTCTTATTGGAGTGGTCCTTGTCATCATCAATTTCATCTGGTGGTATGGTTTTGCATATGGTCTCGGTTCGGATCAAGTTAAAAATTATACATATATCGCTGGGTTACCAGCCTGGTTCTTTTACAGCTGTGTCGTTGGATCAATCGTTATGATAATTCTCGTGATTCTAACGGTGAAATTTTTATTTAAAGAAGTTCCTTTTGAAGAGGAAGAGGGGGACAACAAGTGAATTGGCCTGTGATTACCCCGTTACTCATTTTCTTATTTATTATTTTTGCTGTAGGCTTTTGGTCGCATAAATTTGTCCTTAAATCCAATTCGTTCATCGAAGAATACTTCTTAGGTGAACGGCAGATGGGCGGGTTTATTCTGGCGATGACCATGGTGGCAACCTATGGCAGTGCCAGCAGCTTTATCGGTGGTCCGGGTATCGCCTATACGAAAGGATTAGGCTGGGTTCTGCTGGCCATGGCCCAGCTGGCAACCGGTTATTTTACGTTAATGGTGTTGGGAAAGAAGTTTGCCATTGTGGCGAGGCAATACAAGGCGATTACGCTCATTGACTTTTTGAAGGAGCGCTATAAAAGTAAAACGGTTGTCATCGTATCTGCGGCAAGTATCATCATCTTCCTTTTTTCATCGATGACTGCCCAGTGGATTGGCGGAGCGCGGCTCGTTGAATCGTTAACAGGCCTGCCGTATACGACTGCCTTATTGATCTTTGCTTTTTCCGTCCTCGTCTTTGTTATTGTCGGCGGCTTCCGGGCTGTCGCTTTAACCGATGCCGTCCAGGGTGTCGTAATGTTCGTGGGAACGCTGATTCTGCTGATTGCTACCATTAAAGCCGGCGGCGGAATCCCGAAGATCATTTCCGATTTGGCAGCGGAAAATCCTAATTTAATCACTCCCTTTGGTGCTGATCGGGAGCTTACTCCCGCCTATGTTTCTTCCTTTTGGATTTTAGTGGGAATCGGGGTGGTTGGCCTGCCGCAAATAACGGTACGAGCGATGTCCTATAAAAACTCGAAAGCAATGCACAGCGCCATCATTATTGGAACGATTGTGGTCGGTTTCATCATGCTGGGGATGCATCTGATTGGCGTTTTTGCAAGGCCGGTCCTTCCTGGAGTTGAAATCGGTGATACTGTCATGCCGCTGTTATCGATGAAGGTGCTGCCGCCGTTTGTCGCTGGAATTGTGCTAGCTGCACCGATGGCCGCCATTATGTCGACAGTTGATGCCCTGCTGATTTTAGTAAGCTCCGCACTTGTTAAAGATGTTTACTTAAATTACATCAAGCCTGATGCGAAAGAGGACCATGTCAAAAAAGTCAGTTTTAGTGTAACAGCCATTATTGGTATTCTGGTTATCCTGCTGGCGTTGAGTCCGCCTGATCTAATCGTCTGGCTAAATTTATTCTCATTTGGCGGTCTGGAGTCCGTCTTTATCTGGCCGGTCGTGTTAGGATTGTATTGGAGTAAGGGAAATAAATACGGGGCGATTACTTCGATGATTCTAGGAATGGGGTCTTATATACTATTGGATCGTTTTTATCCTAATCCATTCGGGGTTCATACCGTTGTCATGCCGATTGTTCTATCACTTCTAGGATTTATTGCGGTTAGTCTAATGTCCCAAAAAGCAGGATCCAACTTGAAAGGTACACCCGCTCAATGATATTTTTGTTGCAATTTTATTGATAAATTTCTAGAATGAATGAACAGAAATCTTTAAATAAGGTGGGTGTCCAATGATAGGAGTTATGCAATTTTTATCGGCGCTAATTTTACCAGGGATACTAGTCTTACTTTTTACACGTGTCACCTATAATCGTCTGATCGGTCTTGCCTTAACGATTGCCCTGATTGCAGCGTCTGCCTATAAAGGATATACAAATACCTTGGTGCTCATCGTCATCGATGCCTTCTCCTTAACCGCTGGCTTCTGGCTGGCGGCAAAGATGAAACCGCGAGCCGTGAAAGGCAGCTAGTATCCCTTTCAAGTCTGTCCATTAATTGGCAGGCTTTTTGTTTTTTTAGTTCTGTTGATTGGAGCGCAATCAACAGACATATTTAACAAAGTCTAAAAAAATCGAATACTAGTTCGCATATTGTTGGTTTGTTTTTGTCTGAATGTGGTAGAATATGAATATGAAATTAAGAGAATACACTTTTCGGTTGTCATCCCGTCCAATACAAAGTTTTTCCAGCTGTAAAGTGATTTTATAACGGGAGGAAATGAATGGTGAAAGACCAATTTGAATTAGTTTCAAAATACACGCCGCAAGGTGACCAGCCAGAGGCCATCCGCCAATTAGTGGAAGGTATCCGGCAGAATAAACGCCATCAAACGCTGCTTGGCGCCACTGGTACGGGTAAGACATTTACCGTTTCAAATGTGATTAAAGAGGTAAACAAACCTACACTAGTCATTGCCCATAACAAAACGCTGGCCGGTCAGCTGTATAGCGAGTTCAAGGAATTTTTTCCGAACAATGCGGTCGAGTATTTTGTCAGCTACTATGATTACTATCAGCCAGAAGCCTATGTGCCACAGACAGATACATTTATTGAAAAAGATGCCAGCATCAACGACGAGATTGATAAACTGCGCCACTCGGCCACCTCTTCCTTATTTGAACGGAAAGACGTAATCATCATCGCCAGTGTTTCCTGTATCTACGGTCTCGGTTCGCCGGAAGAATACCGCGAAATGGTGCTGTCCCTCCGGACTGGCATGGAAATTGAGCGCAATAAGCTGCTGCACCGCCTCGTCGATATCCAATATGAACGAAATGATATTGATTTCAAACGGGGAACCTTCCGCGTCCGCGGCGATGTCGTCGAGATTTTCCCGGTTTCCCGTGATGAGCATTGCATGCGTGTCGAATTCTTCGGTGATGAAATTGACCGCATTCGCGAAGTCGATGCCCTTACTGGTGAAATTATGGGTGAACGCGAACATGTGGCCATTTTCCCAGCATCCCACTTCGTTACAAGGGAAGAGAAAATGCGTGTCGCGATTGAGAATATTGAAAAAGAACTCGAAGAACGACTGGCCGTGCTTCGAGCAGAAGATAAATTGCTTGAAGCACAGCGGATTGAGCAGCGCACCCGCTACGATCTGGAAATGATGCGCGAGATGGGTTTCTGTTCAGGGATTGAGAATTACTCACGCCACCTGACATTAAGGCCTGCCGGTTCCACACCGTATACCTTGCTGGATTATTTTCCGGAAGACTTCCTGATGATTATCGACGAATCGCACGTCACCCTGCCTCAGGTCAGAGGAATGTTCAATGGGGACCAAGCGCGGAAACAGGTGCTTGTGGACCATGGATTCCGTCTGCCGTCAGCACTAGACAACCGGCCGCTCACATTTGATGAATTTGAAAAGCACGTACACAATGCCATTTTTGTATCTGCTACACCTGGTCCGTATGAGCTGGAGCATACTCCGGATATGATTCAACAAATCATCCGCCCGACCGGCCTTCTTGATCCAACCATCGAAGTCCGTCCAATTGAAGGTCAAATCGATGACTTGATCGGTGAAATTCAGGAACGTGTGAAGAAAAATGAACGGGTACTTGTTACGACGCTGACGAAAAAAATGTCTGAAGACTTAACCGACTATCTGAAGGAAATCGGTATTAAAGTGCAATACTTACATTCGGAGGTCAAGACGCTTGAGCGGATTGAAATTATCCGTGAGCTCCGCCTTGGGAAATATGACGTTCTCATTGGAATCAACTTACTCCGTGAAGGCCTGGATATACCAGAGGTTTCGCTAATTACCATACTTGATGCGGACAAAGAGGGATTCCTCCGCTCCGAGCGTTCCCTGATCCAAACGATTGGCCGGGCCGCCCGGAATGCTAACGGCCATGTAATCATGTATGCCGACCGCATAACCGATTCGATGGAAAAGGCGATCAGCGAGACGAAGCGGCGCCGCGAGATTCAAGAGGAATATAATGAAAAGCACGGCGTAACCCCTCAGACGATCCAAAAAGAAATCCGCGATGTCATTCGCGCGACACATGCTGCCGAGGAGCAGGAAGAGTATACACCGGCTTCATCATTCAGCAAGATGAACAAGAAAGAGAAAGAAAAACTTATTGCGACAATGGAAAAAGAAATGAAAGCCGAAGCCAAAGCGCTTAATTTTGAACGCGCTGCCGAGCTTCGTGACTTACTTTTGGAATTAAAAGCGGAAGGATGACGTACAGATGGCGATGGAGAATTTAATTGTAAAAGGCGCCAGAGCCCACAACTTGAAAAATATTGATGTCACCATTCCGAGAGATAAGCTTGTTGTTGTAACGGGACTTTCCGGTTCAGGAAAGTCCTCGCTTGCGTTTGATACCATTTATGCGGAAGGCCAGCGCCGTTATGTCGAATCACTTTCGGCATATGCAAGGCAATTCCTCGGCCAGATGGATAAGCCCGACGTCGATGCGATTGAGGGCCTCTCCCCGGCGATTTCGATAGATCAGAAAACAACAAGCCGCAATCCGCGTTCAACCGTCGGAACGGTGACAGAAATCTATGATTACCTACGATTACTATACGCAAGGGTTGGACATCCAACCTGTCCGATTCACCATATCGAAATCTCCTCACAAACGATTGAGCAGATGGTCGACCGGATTCTTGAATACCCGGAACGAACGAAAATGCAAATCCTAGCCCCGGTTATATCCGGGAGAAAAGGAACGCATGTGAAAGTCTTCGAAGATGTGAAGAAACAAGGCTTTGTCCGGGTTCGCGTTGATGGGGAAATGATGGATCTTGGCGATGAGATTGAACTGGAAAAGAATAAAAAGCACTCGATTGAAGTCGTAGTTGACCGGATTGTCGTTAAGGAAGGAATCGCTGCCAGAGTGGCGGATTCACTTGAAACAGCACTGAAGCTGGGCGAAGGCAAGGTCATCGTCGACGTCATTGGTGAGGAAGAGCTGCTGTTTAGTGAAAATCATGCTTGTCCGCTTTGCGGCTTTTCCATTGGTGAGCTTGAACCGCGGATGTTTTCTTTCAACAGTCCATTCGGGGCCTGCCCGGAGTGTGACGGGCTCGGTTCCAAGCTTGAAGTCGATGTCGATCTTGTGATACCAAATAAGGATTTAACCCTAAAGCAGCATGCGATTGCCCCATGGGAGCCGACAAGTTCACAATATTACCCGCAGCTCTTGGAGGCGGTCTGTAACCATTTCGGAGTGGATATGGACGTACCTGTCAAGGATATTCCTGAGCATCTTTTGGAAAAAGTGCTCTACGGCTCCGGGCGTGAAAAAATTTATTTCCGCTATGAGAACGACTTCGGACAAATCCGCGAGGGGCATATTGAATTTGAAGGCGTCATCCGCAATGTTGAGCGCCGGTTTAAAGAGACGAGCTCTGACTATATCCGTGAACAAATGGAAAAATACATGGGCCAGAAGCCATGTCCAACCTGCAAAGGCTTTCGTTTGAAAAAAGAAACGTTAGCTGTTTTGATTGACGGCCGCCACATTGCCAAAGTGACGGACCTTTCGATCGAAGAAGCCTATCAATTTTTCTCGGAATTACACCTGTCGGAAAAAGAAATGCAAATTGCCAAGCTGATTTTTCGTGAAATCAAGGAGCGCCTTGGCTTCTTAATCAATGTCGGTCTTGATTATTTAACGCTTAGCCGAATGGCCGGTACTTTATCAGGCGGGGAAGCACAGCGGATTCGTTTAGCAACGCAGATTGGTTCGCGTTTAACAGGCGTGATGTATATCTTGGATGAGCCATCAATCGGTCTTCATCAGCGTGATAACGACCGGTTAATTGGAACACTGAAAAGCATGCGTGATATTGGCAACACCTTGATTGTCGTTGAACATGACGAAGATACGATGCTCGCCGCCGATTATTTGATTGATATCGGCCCTGGTGCAGGTATCCACGGTGGAGAAGTGGTCTCTGCCGGAATACCTGCAGAAGTAATGGCGGACCCGAATTCGCTGACAGGCCAATATTTGTCTGGGAAGAAGTTTATTCCACTGCCGCTTGAACGCCGCAAACCAGATGGCCGCTATATTGAAATCAAGGGCGCAGCGGAAAATAATTTGAAAAATGTGAACGTGAAATTTCCACTCGGCGTTTTCACCGCCGTAACCGGTGTGTCTGGCTCTGGAAAAAGTACGCTCATTAACGAGATACTTCATAAATCGCTGGCGCAAAAGCTTAACCGTGCTAAAACAAAGCCGGGGGAACACAAGAGTATCAAGGGAATTGAACATTTAGAAAAAGTCATCGATATTGATCAGTCGCCAATCGGGCGAACACCGCGTTCCAATCCGGCTACGTATACCGGTGTATTTGATGATATCCGTGATGTGTTTTCGGCAACGAATGAAGCAAAGGTCCGCGGGTACAAAAAGGGCCGCTTCAGCTTTAATGTCAAGGGCGGACGCTGTGAAGCCTGCCGCGGTGATGGGATTATCAAGATTGAAATGCACTTTTTGCCTGATGTCTATGTTCCGTGTGAAGTATGCCATGGGAAACGATATAACCGTGAAACACTAGAGGTAAAATACAAAGGGAAAAGCATTTCCGATATTCTCGATATGACTGTAGAAGCAGCAGTTGAATTTTTCGAAAACATTCCAAAAATCAGCCGCAAACTGCAAACGATTTTGGATGTCGGGCTTGGCTATGTGAAACTCGGCCAGCCGGCAACGACACTGTCCGGAGGCGAAGCCCAGCGCGTGAAGCTTGCTTCAGAACTTCATCGCCGTTCGACCGGGAAGACCTTCTACATTTTGGATGAGCCGACAACCGGGCTGCATGTGGATGACATTTCTCGTTTGCTTGTTGTGTTGCAGCGTCTAGTGGAAAATGGCGACACTGTTTTAGTCATTGAGCACAATCTTGATGTCATTAAGGCAGCCGATTACCTCGTCGACCTTGGTCCTGAAGGCGGAGACAAAGGCGGAACAATTGTCGCGACCGGAACACCGGAGAAGATTGCAGAAACCCCTGCGTCATATACGGGAAAATACCTAAAGCCAATCCTTGATCGGGATCGAGAGCGAATGAAACAGCTAGTTGCTGATAAAAGTGCCGTAAAAGCATAAATTTAGGAGAAGGGCCGGATGAAATCCGGCTCTTTTTTACTTCATATGGAGTAGAAAAATAGGTCTTTTTTGGCTATTTTAATATTATAGAAACTTTTTCCTTCTCAGTTCGTAGATATGAGATAGAGGTGATGAACGAAATGGAAACAAGAAAAGTCCTTTCAAGTTTGTGTTATTTCAGCATTTTTTTTGCCGGATTTATTTTTCCGCTTGCCGTCTTTATTGCTACCGGTGATGAGGCGACAAAAGTGCACGCCAAGAAATCGTTATTATCCCATTTAATTCCGATGATCCCGACACCGCTGATTGTATTTGCAGTGTTTTATGACTTTACCAATATTCAAGATACAGTTTCGGCGTTTACGGTCATTAGCATTGTTGTTCTTGTCATCATTTGGATGGTTGTTGTGATTTGGAACATTGTCAAAGGCGTAAAGGTCCTCCTGGCTGAATAAGCTAGTAGAAGGAAAAAATTAAATCTGAGGTGGAAAAGATGAAAGAGGAAAAAAAACGGATTCTGCAAATGGTTGAAGAAGGAAAACTTAGAGCTGACGAGGCGTTAGCGCTGCTCGATGAACTGGAAAAGGCACAGCAAACGATGGAGCAAAAGCAGGAACAAATGGTGAACGAGCTTTCAACCGCTGTACAGTTTGATGAAGCAAAAAAAGAAGACCCATTCCAAACGAAAACCCAATCTACTAAGGATAAGATTTTTGAGTTTGTTGATTCCGCATTGAAAAAAATTAAAGACTTTGATTTTGACTTAAACTTCGGCCAATCCGTTGATATCTCCCATATTTTCCAACATGGCGAAGTGGATTTAAAAGATATGGACATCGATGTAGCCAATGGTTCCGTGAAGCTCGCTTCCTGGGAGCAGCCGGACGTAAGGATAGAGTGCCAGGCAAAGGTATACCGGGTGGACAATCAGGATCAGGCGCGGCAAAACTTTCTCCGCGATGTACACTTTACAGTTGAACACCAAAAATTGCGGTTTAGCACACAGCAAAAATGGATGAAGGTGGAGGCTATCATTTATGTGCCAAAAGCGCAATACGAACGCGTCCGCATTCGCATGTTTAATGGCGGTATTACCGGTGAAGGAATGAATGTCCATGACCTTCGGGTAAAAACCGCAAATGGAAAAATAAGCCTTCATCAGATTAATGGAAAAAAGGCAGAGGTGGAAACGGCAAACGGGAAAATATCGGTTGTCGGCAGTCAAATTGATGAGGTGGAAACCGAGACCATTAACGGTGCAATTCAACTTGATGGCGACTTTAGAAAACTAGAAGCAGAGTCGTTCAACGGAAATATCAGCGCAAACCTGCAGGGAAATCGTTCCGAATGGGTTCAAGTAAAAGCGACCACGGGAGGCATTGACTTATTTGTCCCAGAGGCAGCACCGGTTAATGGTGAACTCAAGACAAATCTTGGCGGTTTTAATCTCAATCTAACCGGTGTCCAGGTGCTTGAGGAGAAGAGTGAAATGATTCAGAAGTTGCTTCGCTTCCAATCGGTTAACCATCCTGATAAAATGATGAGAATCTATGCCGATACGAAAACAGGCTCAATCACGGTTCACAAATCACACAATGCCTAAATAGGAGACGTTTAAAAGATGAGATGGCTGATTGGATGTTTGATAAATGCTGTTTTGTTCATGGCACTTGCCGGCTATTTTCACGACAGCTTTCAATTAACAGGATTTTGGGCCGCACTTCAGGCAAGCGTTTTATTATCGATCTTAAATGTACTTGTGCGCCCGCTCCTCATTTTATTAACCCTGCCTGTAACGGTTTTAACATTGGGGCTGTTCTTGTTTGTGATCAACGCGATTACACTTGAATTGACCGATTATTTGATGGGCGATGCCTTTGAAATCAACGGCTTTGGCATGGCACTATTTTTCGCTGTTTTGATGTCACTCGTCAACATCATGATTCAAAAAACGATTCTGGAGCCGTCAAGGAACAAGAAGAATTAACACAAAAAGGTGCACACCATTTCCATGTGGTCTGCACCTTTTTCACTTTTTGAACAACTTCCATTTGGTTCTTTTTCAAAAAATGCTAAAATAAGAGGAAATGAATTTTTTAGATGATAAAATCCGTTGAGGAGGAAGCTTCTTGTCTAAAGTACGTACCAAAGATATATTGGAGAAATTTAAGCTTGAATTGGTCAGTGGTGAGGAGGGAATTGATCGTCCAATCACCACAAGTGATATATCCCGGCCGGGAATTGAAATAGCAGGTTATTTTGAATTTTATCCTGCAGAACGAATCCAGCTGTTGGGAAAAACAGAACTTTCATTTTTCGATGAGCTTCCTGAAGGGGAACGCATTTCACGAATGGAACGGTTATGTACGGATATCACTCCGGCGATTATTGTCACTAGGGATATTGAAGTGCCGGTGGAGTTAGTCGAAGCGGCAGAGCGGGAATCTGTGCCTGTTTTACGGACAAGCATGAAGACGACTCGTTTTTCAAGCCGTCTTACCAATTATTTAGAGAGTAAACTGGCCCCAACAACGGCGGTTCACGGCGTTTTGGTCGATGTGTATGGCATTGGCGTACTCATTACTGGAAAAAGCGGTGTGGGTAAAAGTGAAACGGCGTTGGAACTTGTAAAGCGCGGCCACCGCCTCGTTGCCGATGATTGCGTGGAAATCCGTCAAGAAGACCAAGATACATTAGTTGGAACATCACCGGATTTAATCGAGCATTTATTAGAAATCCGCGGCTTGGGGATTATCAACGTGATGACATTGTTCGGAGCGGGTGCGGTCCGCAGCAATAAGCGGATCACGCTGATAATGGATTTGGAAATCTGGGATTCCAAAAAGCAATATGACCGCCTTGGCCTTGATGAGGAGAAAGTGAAGATCATTGACACGGAGGTCACCAAGCTGACCGTGCCTGTCCGTCCAGGACGAAACCTGGCTGTAATAATCGAAGTAGCAGCGATGAATTTCCGTCTCAAAGGACTGGGTGTGAATGCAGCGCAGCAATTTACCGAGCGGCTTGCTGATGTGATTGAAGATGGAGAACGCGAAGAACTGTAAGGGGGAGAAGATAGAATGAACGAAACGATTCAGCCGCTAAACCCAATTGCCTTTTCACTTGGTCCGATTGATGTGCACTGGTATGGGATTATTATCGGCTCAGGTTTAGCGTTGGCGCTGTTTTTGGCCATTAGAGAAGGAAATCGCAGAGGGCTCCCGAAGGATACGTTTGCTGATTTGATGTTATGGGCGATTCCGATTGCGATTATTTCGGCGCGGATTTATTATGTGATTTTTGAATGGGAGTATTATGTCAGTCATCCGGCAGACATACCGAAGATTTGGAACGGCGGGATTGCCATCCACGGGGCATTGATTGGTTCCGTTATAACAACGATTATTTTTGCAAAAAAGCGCGGCGTTTCTTTTTGGAAAATTGCCGACATTGCCGCCCCAAGTATCATTCTGGGTCAGGCGATTGGCCGCTGGGGCAATTTTATGAACCAGGAAGCCCATGGTGGGGAAGTCACGAGGTCGTTCCTCGAAAACTTGCATTTACCGGACTTTATTATCAATCAAATGTATATCAATGGAACCTATTATCATCCAACCTTTTTATATGAATCCATTTGGGATTTTATCGGCTTTTTCCTATTAATTTTCCTTCGCCGCGTGAATTTCCGCCGCGGCGAGCTATTTCTATCCTATGTCATTTGGTATTCTGTCGGCCGCTTTTTCGTTGAAGGACTGCGGACGGATAGTTTAATGCTTGGCAGTCTGAGGATGGCGCAGACTATTTCGATTGCCTTAATTGTTGTGGCAGCGGCGATTATTATCTATCGCCGGATGAAACAGCCCTCAGCAGTGCGCTATTTAGATCAGAGTAATTAAGAAAAGCGTAAGCGCCCTGGTCAGCGGCGTATGGCCTGGAGCCCTCCAACTGAGATAAAGGAAACACGGCGAGCGAAAGCGAACCGATGTTGACTTATCGTAGGGCGGAGAGCGAAGGACACTAGCCGCTAGGGCGTTGTAGCTGGACAATTTTCAAAGCCGCAATTTATTAATTCTTATATTTTAAAAAGGAGTATGGGGAAATGTTAGTAAACTCAATAAAAAAGGGGTTACTTGTCGGTCTAAAGACAACCTGGACATTAGGAAAAGTGATTTTTCCTGTTACCCTGATTGTGGCTGTGCTGCAATATACACCAGTCCTGCCATGGGTGATGAAAATGATTTCCCCGATAATGGAACTGATTGGTCTTCCAGGAGATGCGGCAATACCGCTCGTCCTCGGAAATTTCCTTAACCTTTACGCCGGCATTGGTGCGATTCTCACGCTAGATTTCTCAGTAAAAGAAGTATTTATCTTAGCCGTGATGCTGTCCTTTTCCCATAATTTATTCATCGAATCCTCTGTGGCGATGAAAGCTGGCGTGAAGCTGTGGGTCGTCTTGGTCACAAGGCCGGGGCTGGCACTCCTTTCCGCGATCGTCATTAATCTTGTCTGGCATGGAGGCGGGGAGAAAGCAAAGTATGGCTTGATTCAATCAAGTTCTGTCCAACCAGAGGGAGTCGCCGGCATCATTGTAGAGGCAGTGCAAAAAGCGGGGCTTGGCATCTTTCAGCTCGCCATCATTGTCATCCCGCTTATGGTTGTGATACAAATATTAAAAGATTTACACTGGTTAAACAAATTTTCAAAAACGATGACTCCAGTCACGAAAACGCTTGGGATGAAGGAAAATACCTCGACGACGATGGCTGCTGGTTTATTATTTGGCCTGGCCTATGGTGCAGGTGTCATGATCCAAGCCGTGAAAGAAGATGGGGTCAGCCAAAAGGATATTACCCTGGCGTTTATTTTTCTAATGGCCTGTCATGCGGTGGTTGAAGATACGTTAATTTTTGTGCCGCTTGGCATCCCCGTCCTGCCGCTGTTTTTAATCCGTCTCGGGGTAGCCATTGTGTTAACTTTAGTGGTAGGTATGATTTGGAAACGCTCGGGGCTGGTGAAAAGAAAGGATGCAACCTATGAACAACAAAATTACGACAATACTCTTTGATTTAGATGGGACGTTAATTGATACAAATGAATTAATTATTTCGACTTATTTGCATACACTTGAAAAATATTACCCTAGCAAGTACAGCCGCGAGGATGTTTTGCCGTTTATGGGTCCGACCCTCCATGAAGCCTTTAGTACCGTTGATCCGGATCGTGTGGAGGAGATGATTGTCGAGTACCGCACATTTAATCTCGCTAACCATGATGCACTCGTGAAAGAATTTGAAGGTGTGTTTGAGACAATTCAAACTTTATTCGAAAAAGGCTACAAACTTGGCATTGTCACCACGAAACGTCATGACGTCGCCTTGAAGGGGCTGCGTCTGACAAATCTTGATCAGTTTTTTGAGGTTGTGGTTGCTCTTGATCATGTAACAAAGTTCAAGCCTGATCCGGAGCCAATTTTTCATGCGCTTGAGCAAATAGATGCTGCACCAGAGGAAACGCTCATGGTCGGCGATAATTACCATGATATATTAGCCGGAAAAAATGCCGGCACGAAAACAGCTGGTGTCGCTTGGTCCATCAAAGGCCGAGAGTATATTGCAAAATACGAACCCGATTACATCCTTGACCACATGCAAGACTTATTAAATATCCTCGGAGAGTGAGAATATGAGGAATACGACCCGTTACCCGGTCACAGGAGCGAACTCCTTATGGCACGTTTACAAAACCGTGCCGTTTTGGAAAGTAGTGAAAAATTTTATAGTCATCCAGCTCGCCCGTTATACACCCTTTTTGGGAATGAAGAATTGGCTTTACCGTGTGTTTTTAGGACTGAAAGTTGGGGAGCATACCTCATTTGCCTTAATGGTCATGCTCGATGTAATGTTTCCGGAAAAAATCACTGTCGGCCGCAACACGGTCATCGGCTACAATACGACGATTCTTGCCCATGAGTATTTGATTAAAGAATACCGGCTTGGTCCAGTCTCGATTGGCAGCGAAGTCATGATCGGCGCCAACTCAACGATTCTCCCCGGGGTGACAATTGGTGATGGCGCGATTGTCTCGGCCGGGACGCTTGTTCATAAGGATGTTCCAGCTGGGGCGTTCGTCGGCGGAAATCCCATGCGTGTCATCTACACGAAGGAACAAATGGCTGAGCGCTGGGCGGATGATCCGATATATGGCGTAGAAAAAGAAATTACTTGAGCTCGGTTTTTTATTAAACTGGGTTCTTTTTTTATATGATAAAGCGGTTTCCTTTAAAAAGGTCATGTAACCGGTTTAGCGGACCGGCTTGGGAAGTTGGCGGAATTGTTGCTTGGATTAGCGGAATTCCTGACAAAACCCGCGGAATAAATTCAAATTCTCGCGGAATAATGCTAAAAGTACGCGGAATCCACCGACTGTATTTAACGACACCTGTCATCGGAAGTTTTTTTCATTGACGAAACGATCACCAAGGGGTAAACTACTAATTATTAACTTTAACTCACTACCAATTTAGCAGACTAAAGCAAAATGGAAAAGGGTGAACACATTGAGTCGCTTGTTTATGTTTGAAAAGCCTTTAGGGATGCGTGACACGCTGCCGGAATTATATGAGAAGAAACATCGCGTTCGTTCTGTCATGGCAGAAACGATGAAGCTTTGGGGCTACCAATTTATCGAAACTCCGGCGCTTGAATACTACGAAACCGTTGGAGCGGCATCAGCCATTGCTGACCAGCAGCTCTTTAAATTGCTTGATAAAGAAGGTCATACACTTGTGCTCAGGCCGGACATGACCTCACCAATCGCCCGTGTAGCAGCATCAAAACTGCTAGACGAGGATCTGCCTGTTAGATTAGCCTACTCCGCCAATGTATTCCGAGCCCAGCAGCGCGAAGGGGGCCGGCCGGCAGAGTTTGAGCAAATCGGTATTGAATGCTTGAATGAAGATACCGTTTCATGCGACGGGGAAGTCATTGCCCTGCTGATTTCCTCTTTACAAAAGGCTGGACTCACAGAATTTCAAGTTTCAGTCGGTCATGTTGGGTTTGCACAAGAGCTATTCATGCAAATCCTCGGGACAAACGGCCGGGCCCGTGCATTAAGGAAATTTTTATATGAAAAAAATTATGTCGGCTACCGCGAGCATGTGAATTCTCTCCAGCTATCATCGATTGATAAGCAAAGATTGTTGCAGCTTCTTCAATTAAGAGGTGGGGAAGAAGTCATCGGCCAGGCACTTGACATTATTGAAAATGATAAAGGCAAGCAAGCCATCCTTGAGCTGAAAGAGCTTTGGGAAGTCATTAAGGACTATGGTGTCGAAAGATTTGTTAAGTTTGATTTTACCATCGTCAGCCATATGAGCTATTATTCCGGTATTTTATTCGAGGCCTATGCCGGGAAGGTCGGCTTTCCAATCGGAAATGGCGGGCGCTATAGTTTAATTGAAAAGTTTGGAAAAACAGCAAATGCTACCGGATTTGCGATTCGAGTGGATATGCTGCTTGAGGCACTGGGAGATTTACAGGTAGAAAATACAACCCATTGCATCTTTTTCAGTCAGGAGCGCCGTAAAGAAGCCTTTGATTTGGCTGCTGAAATGCATGAGCAAGGGAAAAAGACCGTCATTCAAGATATAACCGGGGTCAAAAATCTTGATGCTTTTACGAAAAGATTTGCCGAGACCACCTATTTAATCGGAGGAAGCGGAGATGAGTAATATCCTAACGATTGCGATGCCGAAGGGGCGAATTTTTGAAGAAGCGGTGGAATTGCTTCGTAAAGCAGACTACAAACTGCCGCCGGAATTTGATGATTCAAGAAAGTTGATCATTGACGTGGAGGAAGAGGGGCTCCGGTTTATTTTATCCAAGCCAATGGACGTGGCTACGTATGTCGAGCATGGTGTGGCGGACGTTGGAATCGCCGGGAAGGACGTGCTGCTCGAGGAAGAGCGCGATGTGTACGAACTCCTTGACCTTAAGATCAGCCATTGTTATTTAGCAGTTGCCGGCCTTCCGGATACAAAAATGAACGAAGTGGCCCCAAGAGTCGCAACGAAATATCCAAATATCGCCGAGGCTTATTTCAGAGAGCAAGGCGAACAGGTGGAAATTATCAAATTAAACGGATCAATCGAACTCGCGCCGTTAATCGGCTTATCGGACCGGATTGTTGACATTGTTTCAACTGGCCGGACATTAAAGGAAAACGGGCTTGTCGAATACGAAAGAATTATAGACGTGACGTCGCGTTTCATTGTGAACCGAGTCAGTTATCGGATGAAGGACAAACAGATTGATGAAATGGTAACCCGGCTTAGTGAAGTAGTTTAGGAGGATTTTTTCATGAAAATACTAAAGGTTGATGAACTTGCTTCAATTAAACGCTCGATTGAAGCGGGTACCTCCGAGCAGCAAACGATTGTAAAAAAAATAATTACTGAAATTCGACAGCGCGGTGATGAGGCATTACGAGAGTTTACAGAGACATTTGACCGGGTCAGCCTTGCCTCTTTTTCCGTTACTGAAGCAGAGATAGAGGAAGCCTACGGCGAAGTGGAAGAGCAATTGGTAACGATTATTCGCGAAGCCGCAGAAAATATCCGCTTTTTCCATGAAAAGCAGCTTCGGCCGTCGTGGATGACGACCGAAGAGAATGGAACGATTCTTGGTCAAAAAATAACCCCGCTGGATTCAGTTGGCGTGTATGTGCCGGGCGGAACGGCTGCCTACCCGTCATCAGTGCTGATGAACGTGATTCCGGCGAAAGTAGCAGGAGTCAAACGGATTGTAATGGTGTCACCGCCTGGCAGTGACGGGAAATTACCGGCAGCGGTGCTCGTTGCAGCCAAGGAAGCCGGCGTGGAGGAAATCTATAAAATTGGCGGAGCCCAGGCAATTGCCGCGCTTGCATACGGAACGGAATCGATCACTTCAGTTGATAAAATAACCGGTCCTGGGAATATCTTTGTCGCTTTGGCGAAACGGGAGGTATTCGGCGATGTCGATATCGATATGATTGCCGGCCCGAGTGAGATTGCCATTTTAGCAGATGAAACAGCACGGGCGGACGAAGTCGCCGCAGACCTGCTATCACAGGCAGAGCACGACCCTCGGGCATGCAGTGTTTTGGTTACCCCGTCACTGGGGTTAGCCGAGCAGGTGTCGGCGGAAGTCGAAAAGCAGCTGGCGATGCTGCCGCGCAAGGAAATTGCCGCTCGTTCGATTGCGGATTACGGGGCCATTTATGTAACAGCTGACCTCGACGAAGCAGTGGAAACGGTGAACCAGTTAGCGCCGGAACATCTTGAAATTATCACAGAAAATGCAATGGAGCTTCTCGGAAAAATTCGCCATGCCGGAGCAATTTTTATCGGCCGTTATAGTTCAGAGCCCGTTGGCGATTATTTTGCCGGCCCGAACCATGTGCTTCCGACGAATGGAACAGCAAGGTTCTCAAGTCCGCTGAATGTTGACGATTTTCAAAAAAAATCAAGCGTGATCGTCTACAGTGAGCGTGCATTAAAGGAAAACGGCGCCAAAATCGCCGCTTTTGCCCGTCAGGAAGGGCTCGAGGCACATGCCCGGGCAGTGGAAATGAGATTTACAAACGATAAGTAGCATAATCCGCTCAGAAAAGCTTTACTTGGTTACATTAAAGAGCCCAGAGTGCCCGTCGAGGAGGAAAAAGCCCTCGCACGGGAACTGTGAAGAGCCTAGAGTGCCCGTCGAGGAGGAAAAAGCCCTCGCACGGGAACTGTGAAGAGTCCAGAGTGCCCGTCGAGGAGGAAAAATCCCTCGCACGGGAACTGTGAAGAGCCCAAAGTGCCCGTCGAGGAGGAAAAGGCCCTCGCATGGGAACTGTGAAGAGTCCAGAGTGCCCGTCGAGGAGGAAAAATCCTCAAAAGGGGAACTGTGAATACAGGCAAATATAAAGAGTCAAGTAGCAAGTTATTTTAAGGAGGGTCCCTTTCATGGAAAGAACCGCAAGTATTGAAAGGAATACAAATGAAACCAAGATCCAACTATCGCTGGCAATCGATGGCGAAGGCCAATCACAGCTTGAAACAGGTGTCCCATTCTTAACCCATATGCTAGATTTATTCACCAAACATGGTCAATTCGACTTAACTGTCGACGCCAAAGGTGATACTGAAATCGATGATCATCACACGACTGAAGATATCGGTATATGCTTAGGGCACGCGCTTCGTGAAGCATTAGGAGACAAAAAAGGTATTAAACGATACGGAAATGCGTTTGTTCCAATGGATGAGGCTTTGGCTCAGGTAGTTGTGGATCTTAGCAACCGCCCGCACCTAGAAATGCGTGCGGAATTCCCGGGACAGAAAGTAGGTAATTTCGATACTGAACTCGTACACGAATTCCTCTGGAAGCTCGCCCTTGAGGCACGGATGAACCTCCATGTCATCGTTCACTATGGAAAAAACACACACCACATGATTGAAGCTGTATTTAAAGCATTAGGACGAGCACTCGATGAAGCCACAACCATCGATCCGCGCATCAAAGGCATTCCATCAACAAAAGGCATGCTCTAGAAATTCATATTGGTGCCTGACACCAATTTCACGTCTGGCACTGTGAATACAGAAGATATGTTTTGGGCTATGACGGGAACAATCCAAAGGAGGGCACAACGATGATCGGTATTGTCGATTATGGAATGGGAAATCTTTTCAGCGTGAGTAAGGCACTTGAACGATTAAACGCCGATTATTTCATTTCCGCTGATCAAACGAAATTACTGCAAGCAGATGCATTGATTCTTCCGGGGGTGGGCTCGTTTCGTGATGCAATGGAACGTTTGCCTGCAGAAATGATAAAGGAATTTGCCGCTACAGGGAAACCTCTGCTTGGCATCTGCCTCGGTATGCAGCTGCTGTTTGAATCTAGCGAGGAAAATGGGCCGACCAAAGGGCTGGGGTTGCTGCCAGGAAGTGTCCGCCGTTTTCCGGGCCGCACCCAGCAAGGCGAATCCTACAAGGTCCCGCACATGGGTTGGAACAAGCTAACATTTGTCAAACAGTCGTCCCTATTAAATAACCTTACCGAGGACTACGTCTATTTTGTGCATTCTTATTTTGTAGACGCAGAACACTCCGAAGAGGTACTTCTCGCAAAAACAGATTACCATGAACAGGTTTCAGCTGTAGTGGGCAAAGACAATATATACGGGATGCAATTTCATCCGGAAAAAAGCAGCAGACTTGGAATGGCTTTATTAAACAACTTTTTACAATTGGTTGAGGAAGGGATACGGTAAAATGGGCTTCACAATTTATCCGGCAATTGATATGCGCGGCGGCAATTGCGTCCGCCTCCTTCAAGGGGATTATAATCAAGAAACAATTTACGGGGATTCCCCGTTTGATATGGCTCAAAGCTTTGCGGGGGCCGGCTCCGAATGGATTCACATGGTCGACCTCGATGGGGCAAAGGACGGAAAACGCGTCAATGACCGTTTTGTGATTGAAGCGGCGGGGAAGCTTAAAGCAAACATTCAAATCGGCGGCGGCATTCGTTCTGAGAAGGATATCCTCCACTATCTAGAAAATGGTGTTGATCGCGTCATTATTGGTAGTATCGCAGTTTCCAATCCTGAATTTGCTATCGAGATGATTAGAAAGTACGGTGCACGAATCGCAGTCGGAATTGATGCGAAAAATGGCTATGTTGCTACCCACGGCTGGCTTGAAACATCTGCCCTTAAGGCGGTAGATCTGGGAAAACGGTTTGCGGATGCCGGAGCTGAAACATTTATTTTTACGGATATTGCAACGGATGGCACCTTAAAAGGGCCGAATATTGCCGCTGTTTGTGATATGGCAGAAGTAACCGGGAAAAACGTCATTGCCTCCGGCGGCGTAAGCAGTCTCGCGGATTTAAAAGCCCTTGCAGCCGAAAAGGGTATAAGCGGGGCCATTGTTGGAAAGGCGCTCTACGAAAATCGTTTTACCTTGCAAGAAGCATTGGAAGAGGGGAAACGCTGATGACACTAACCAAACGAATTATTCCCTGCCTTGATGTGAAGGACGGCAGGGTGGTAAAAGGCATTCAATTTGTCCAGCTGCGCGATGCCGGGGACCCTGTTGAACTTGCCCGTTTTTATGATGAGCAGGGAGCAGATGAGCTGGTGTTCCTCGACATCTCTGCATCGGTGGAGGGCAGAAAGACGATGATTGAAGTCGTTAAGGCTGTGGCCTCTGAACTTGCGATTCCCTTTACCGTTGGCGGCGGCATCAATTCATTAGATGATATGAAGAAAATTCTCCGGGCAGGTGCGGACAAGGTGTCATTGAATACGGCGGCGGTCTTGGACCCGGAATTAATCCGTGAAGGGGCCAATTACTTTGGTTCGCAGTGCATCGTTGTTGCCATTGACGCCAAATACGATCCCGAGCTTGGAACCTGGCGCGTTTATACTCACGGCGGTCGAAAACCAACAGAAAAAACCACAGTCGAGTGGGCGATGGAAGCTGCCGAACTTGGTGCAGGAGAAATTTTATTAACCAGCATGGACAGCGACGGCGAGAAAAATGGTTTCGACCTAAACCTTACACAAGCGGTTAGTGAAGCTGTTCCCATTCCGGTCATTGCATCTGGTGGTGCTGGGAACGCTGAACATTTTGAAGCGGCATTTATACAAGGAAAGGCAGATGCTGCACTAGCTGCCTCGATTTTTCATTATAAAGAAACCTCTGTCCATGAAGTCAAAAGCTATTTGCGGGAAAAAGGAGTGAGCGTACGATGAACGTTCGATTTGATGAAAAGGGCCTAGTCCCTGCCATTATCCAGGATGCGGGAACGAAAGAAGTGTTAACACTCGCCTATATGAACGAGGAATCTCTGTCAAAGACGATTGAAACCGGTGAAACGTGGTTTTACAGCCGTTCGCGCCAGGAATTGTGGCACAAGGGCGCAACAAGCGGCAATACACAAACGGTTGTGAATATCAACTATGACTGCGACCAAGATGCGTTATTAGTGCTTGTCAATCCAAAAGGGCCCGCCTGCCATACGGGTGCCGTAAGCTGTTTTTCAGAACGGATTGTCGAGGGTACCTCGAATATGGCGGATTACCAAATCCTGCAAACCCTTGAAAAAGTAATTACCAGGCGTGAACAGGAGCGGCCGGAAGGTGCGTATACCACATACCTTTTTGAAAAAGGCGTCGATAAGATCTTGAAAAAGGTGGGGGAAGAAGCGGCAGAGGTGATTATCGCAGCCAAGAACCGTGACCATGAGGAGCTTAGATGGGAAGCGGCGGATTTGCTTTATCACTTGCAAGTCCTTTTAGTTGAACAAGGACTTCCCTTTAAAGAAGTATTGCGAACATTAGAAGAAAGACACAAAGACCGGTCTTAAATGAACCGGTTTTTTTTTTGTTCCGCTTGGAATTCGTTCTACAAATGTTGGAAGGGGAAATATTGCCGGGTGCCCCTTCTCGAACAACTCCCAAATGTGTTATAATACATAAGTTATGTTGAAAAATGTGGAGGACTTCATGGTGAAAGACTTGATGGCAAGAATGCAAAAAGGAAAACTATTAACATTTGTTCCTACGGGGGAATATTATTTCACGAAAGGTTTAAAGGCATACCATCGACGTGATTTTATTAAATCAAAAAAATATCTTGAGCGGGCGATTCAGCTTGAGCCGGGTGAACCGATGATTACATGCCAGTTGGCGGTCGTGTCAACAGAACTTGGCGAGTTTGAACATTCCAACCGACTCTTGCATCTCATCCTTGAAGAGCTTGACCCAGATATGGCGGAATGCCATTACTTTTTAGCGAATAATTATGCCCATATGGGATTTTTTAAAGATGCTTATCATCACAGTAAGCTATATCTGCAGCTCGATCCTGACGGTGACTTTTCGGAAGACACCGAGGATTTGCTTGAAGTGCTCACCTTAGAATCAGAGGGTTTAGAGGAAGAGTTATATGAAGAAGATGATCTGATCTTCAAACAAGAGCAGGCTCGTGAGCTGCTCGAGTCCGGCTACTTTCCTAAGGCGATCGAATTGTTAAAAGATGTCGTCAAGGATTATCCGGAATACTGGTCTGCTTACAACAATTTAGCACTCGCTTACTTTTATTTAGGTAAAGTCGAAAAGGCGGAATCAATTTTAGTGGATGTGCTCGAACGGAATCCGGGCAATCTTCATGCACTGTGCAACCAACTGATCTTTGCTTATTATCAAGGTCAGTCAGAAGGTGTTGCACAATTGGTGAACTCATTGAAAAAAATTCAGCCGCTCCACAGTGAATATCAATTTAAGCTGGGAGCCACCTTTGCATTAGTTGGAGAAAATGAGCTTGCTTATTTATGGTTGAAAAAGTTATATAAACATGGTTTTAATGGAGATGGACCATTTTATTACTGGCTCGCCTATTCGGCATATTTCACGGGACATGAACAATTTGCACATGCCATTTGGAAAGTAGTGCTCGAAATGAATCCCGAAAAGGAAGGCTCAGAACCATGGAATGACAAAGATCCAGCTGCAAACGGATTTGAGGATTATAAGGGCTCGATTTTTCAAAAGCTTGAAAGTGACTATGTGGAAGAACGGTTATTTGCCCTTTTCCTGACGTCTGTTTCCAGTAAAAAAGACGAAATCATCACTTCAAAACGGCTTTTCCAGAATCCAAAATTGACTACTTTGGAAAAAGAGTATATTTCTCTAATTAGATCAGGGAAACCTTCCCTGACGGCAGATGCACAGGAAATTGCTGAGCTTTTTTATGAAAATTATCAGCCGATTGGCACGGTTGAGTCGGGGTTGTACTTGATGTGGTTCTCGGTGTTTGCCGAACTTTCCAAAACCAACGTCCGCTTGAAGAATAAACGGGCATGGGCTGGGGCTGTCGAGTACTTATGGCATAAGCTGCGCAGTGAAAAGGTTTCCCAGCAGGAAGTTGCGGAACGTTACGGACTCTCCTCAGCAACCATCGGTAAATATGTAAAATTAGTGAATAACTATTTAAACTAAGCAGAAAAATGGACTATAATCCAATTGTTTTATACGATTAAGTAGGGAATACTATTGCTTAATCGTATTTTTTTAATTTAGTAAAGCCGGCGTCAAGACATGGCGTTCCGCTTTTCTAGTTAGGAGTGAAAACCATGACAGAAGAAAAAATTTATGACGTAATTATTGCCGGAGCTGGTCCCGCAGGAATGACAGCTGCCGTGTATACATCACGCGCGAGCCTTTCCACACTCATGATTGAGCGCGGGATGCCGGGCGGACAAATGGCCAATACAGAGGATGTCGAAAACTATCCAGGCTTTGAGAGCATTTTAGGCCCTGATTTATCAACGAAAATGTTTGAGCATGCCAAAAAGTTTGGTGCTGAATATGCCTATGGGGATATTAAGGAAATCGTTGATCACGGCGACTACAAACTCATAACTGCCGGTTCTAAACAATATAAAGCCCGTTCAGTTATTATTTCAACAGGTGCTGAGTATAAGAAAGTCGGTGTCCCAGGCGAAAAAGAGCTTGGCGGCCGCGGCGTCTCTTATTGTGCGGTTTGTGATGGTGCATTTTTTAAAGGGAGAGAATTGTATGTCATTGGCGGCGGGGACTCTGCTGTTGAAGAGGGCGTATATTTAACTCGCTTTGCATCTAAGGTGACCATTGTTCACCGACGCGATCAGCTTCGGGCACAGAAGATTCTTCAGGATCGTGCCTTTGCCAATGAAAAAATCGACTTTATCTGGAACCATACGATTAAATCGATTAATGATAAAGATGGCAAGGTAGGCAGTATTACCCTTGTCTCGACAGAAAATGGCGAAGAACAAACATTACCGGCAGATGGCGTTTTCATTTATATTGGGATGGTGCCGCTGTCTAAACCATTCGAAAGCATTGGCATTACCAACGAAAATGGCTATATTGAGACGAATGAACTCATGGAAACCAAGGTGCCTGGGATTTTCGCAGCGGGTGATATTCGCGAAAAAACACTGCGCCAAATTGTAACGGCAACCGGAGACGGCAGTATCGCCGCCCAAAGTGCCCAGCATTTTGTCGAGGAACTTAAAGAAGAGATGAAATTAAAGAAATAAGATGAGGATGAGTACAAGGGAGCTATTTGTAAAATGGATCCCCAAAACAATTCACAAAAAAGTAATTCTCCTGTAACAGTGGTGAAATATTGATAGGGTATGATAAGAGAAATTGACCCCCTTTAAAAATATATCTTTCTTGCACAGGCCCAGCAGCTTGTGCTCTTTTTTTTTGGGTGTCAGGCACCATTTCCTGCAATAGCATGATAGTAATCGGAGAAAGGGTGTCAGGCACCATTTTCTGCAATTGCATGATGGTAATTGGAAAAAGGGTGTCAGGCACCCAAAATATTTAGCAGAATTATTGATTTTGTATTCATTGTGACTGTTTCCTAAAAATAGTATAATGAAAAGAATATAAAAAATGGATTTTTGTTTTCTAAAGAGGGTGAAAACATGCAGCGTGTGACCAATTGTGTATTGATCAGGAACAATCAAATATTATTGCTGCAAAAACCGCGCCGCGGCTGGTGGGTTGCCCCAGGCGGAAAAATGGAGCCCGGTGAGTCTGTTCGCGACTCCTGCATCAGGGAATACCGGGAAGAAACGGGCATCTATTTGAAAAACCCACAATTAAAAGGGATTTTTACGATGATTATGAAGGAAGGCGATAAACTGCTTTCCGAATGGATGATGTTTACCTTTGTGGCAACCGATTCAGATGGCATGGATTTAGAGGAATCGGAAGAGGGCAAGCTCGCGTGGCAGCCGATTGACCAAATTAAAGGTCTGCCAATGGCTGCCGGTGATCTACATATCATCGATTATATGGTTCATGGAAAAGGGATCATTTACGGTACTTTCACTTACACAAAAGATTTTCAACTCATTAGTTATCGATTAGATCCAAGTTAATATGAAATAGGGGGAATTGCAATGAGTACCGGTTCGACAAGCGAAACTCAGATGGTGATTATTACAGGAATGTCTGGGGCTGGAAAAACTGTAGCCATTCAAAGCTTTGAAGATTTAGGATTCTTCTGTGTTGATAATCTGCCTCCTACATTACTTCCAAAATTTCTTGAACTAATGAAGGAATCCGGGAATAAAATGAATAAAGTTGCCCTTGTCATGGACTTAAGGGGAAGAGAATTCTTTGACCATCTTTTTAAAGCGCTTGATGAACTTGCTGAAACATCATGGGTAAATCCGCAAATTTTATTTTTAGATGCGGATGATGCTACACTGGTACGCAGATATAAAGAAACAAGGCGGTCTCATCCGCTTGCCCATTCAGGCCTGCCACTTGAAGGCATCACGCTTGAGCGTGAACTTCTCGAGGAATTAAAAGGCCGGGCACAACTGATTTACAATACTTCCCGGATGAAACCTCGTGAATTACGTGAGAAAATATTAACGGAATTTACCGCGAATAACCAAGTAATCTTTACTGTCAATGTCATGTCCTTTGGCTTTAAGCATGGGATTCCAATCGATGCGGATCTAGTATTTGACGTGCGTTTCTTGCCAAATCCTTTTTATATCGAACACATGCGGCCATTAACAGGCTTGGATGAAGAGGTCTCAAGCTATGTTTTGAAATGGAATGAAACCAATAAATTTTTGGAAAAATTAACGGATTTGCTCACCTTCATGCTTCCTCATTATAAAAGAGAGGGGAAAGCACAGCTAGTGATTGCGATTGGCTGTACCGGCGGGCAGCATCGTTCCGTTACGTTAGCCGAGTATCTCGGACGATTTTTCCAAAATGATTATAAGACATGCGTCACCCACCGTGACATTGAGAGGAGAAAGGATAAAACAACATGAGAGAGTTAGGACAGCCTCGTATTGTCGTCATTGGCGGAGGCACAGGATTACCTGTCTTACTAAGAGGATTAAAACAGTATCCTGTGGATATCACCGCTATTGTGACTGTCGCGGATGATGGCGGCAGTTCAGGACGCTTGCGCGAGGACCTGCATATTCCTCCACCAGGGGACATTCGAAATGTGTTAGCATCTTTGTCAGATGTAGAACCGCTTGTAGAGGAAATGTTTCAGCACCGCTTTAAAACGTCGAATGAACTTTCCGGGCATTCACTAGGCAATTTAATCTTGGCCGCGATGACCTCGATTACCGGAAATTTTGTTCACGCGATTCAAGAAATGAGCAAAATACTAAATGTCCGGGGCAAGGTATTGCCGGCTGCTAACCAGAGCGTCGTTTTGCATGCGGAGATGGAAGACGGAACGACCGTTTCAGGCGAATCTAAAATCCCTTATTCGGGAAAAAAAATAAAGCGTGTGTATTTAACATCAAAAAGTACAATCCGCCCATTGCCGGAATCAATTCATGCGATTCGGCAGGCAGATTTAATTATTATCGGACCTGGAAGCTTGTATACAAGTATCCTGCCCAATTTGCTCGTCCCGGGTTTAGGTGATGAAGTATGCCGCTCCCGTGCGAAAAAGGTGTATATATGCAACCTGATGACACAGGCCGGGGAAACACATGGCTATGCAGCCAGTGACCATGTGAAAGCTATTTATGATCATATGAGCTGTGCCTTTATGAATACGATTCTTGTCAATAATGAAGAGATCCCACAGCATATACAGCTCCGTTATAATGAAGAATTGGCTGACCCTGTTCTATATGATTTACCGCAGCTATTCCAGCTTGGGCTAGAAGTCGTGCATGCGGATATTGCCTACCAGGAAAATGGCGCGTTAAGACATGATCCCAAAAAGGTAGCAAATATTTTATATAATTTGCTAATTGATGAAACCAAAAAGCGATATGAAGCGTAGATAGTATGTACGGTTAGAAACTTAAATAAGTGCGAGTGTTTTATTGGAAATGAAAAAAGGGTGTGAGGGGATGTCTTTCGCTTCGGAGACGAAAAAGGAATTAACAAACTTGGAAGTGAAAACGTGCTGCCTTCAATCTGAGTTATCAGCTTTGATTCGCATGAACGGTTCCCTTTCCTTTTCCAATCGTAAGCTAGTTGTTGATATTCAAACCGAAAATGCTGCGATTGCCAGAAGAATTTATACATTATTGAAAAAGAGCTACCAAGTGCAAGTAGAGCTCTTAGTTCGAAAAAAAATGCGCCTAAAGAAAAACAATGTTTACATTGTTCGCTTAGCCGAGCAGGCAAAGGAAATTCTTGAGGATACGAAAATTTTGGGTGAAGGATTTACCATCATTCATGATATTTCACCGGGACTTATTAAAAAGAAGTGTTGTAAGCGTTCTTATTTACGCGGCGCCTTCCTTGCCGGTGGATCCGTTAATAATCCGGAAACGTCTTCCTATCATTTGGAAATTGCTTCGCTTTATAAAGAACATAATGATTCTTTATGCGAATTGATGAATACATTTGGACTTAATAGTAAAACGCTTGAGCGTAAAAAAGGCTTTATCACCTACTTAAAGGAAGCCGAGAAAATAACCGAGTTTCTCAATATTGTCGGTGCCCATAATGCCTTGCTTCGCTTTGAGGATGTCCGAATTGTCAGGGATATGCGGAACTCCGTGAACCGTTTGGTAAACTG